>NZ_AP028679.1:1544730-3011960 GCF_037076455.1 Desulfoferula mesophila
GCCCACTCCGGCGGAGCTGGACGACGTGGTGTTCGGCTGGGCGGTGGAGCAGGGGGTGAGCAGCAACAGCGTGATCTACGTGAAAGACGGCTGCACCGTGGGCATCGGCACCGGGGAGCAGGACCGGGTGGGGGTGGCCCGCATCGCCGCCCAAAAGGCCTACGTAAAATACGCCAACAAGCTGTGCTGGCTGGCCCACGGCCTCAAGTACGACGAACTGGCCCTGGCCGTGGCCGAGGGCCGCGAGGACCCGGCCAAGATCAAGGCCATCGACGAGGCGACCCAGGCCGACAAGGGCGGCCTGCCCGGCTCCATCATGATCTCCGACGCCTTCTTCCCCTTCCGCGACGGCGTGGACGTGGGCCTGGCCGAGGGGGTGAGCTGCATCGCCCATCCCGGCGGCAGCCTGCGCGACTGGGAGTCCATCGAAGCCTGCAACCAGGCCGACCCGCCGGTGGCCATGGTCTTCACGGGGCAACGGGCCTTCAAGCACTAGGAGTCAGGGGAGGCGCCTTTGGACTGGAGCTGGCTGGAGATAAAGAACCTTCTCGATCCTTCCCATTGGCTGGGCATGATCGTCCTGGCGGTGGTGCTGTGGTTCGCCGCCTGGGTCGTCTCCCGGCTGTTGGGCAAGCTCCTTGGCCGCTCCAATTGGGTCATGGGCCACCTGGGCCGCCGGGTGGACCCCACCATCATCGCCTATACCCGCCGCCTCAAGACGGTGATCGTCTACCTGGGGGCCTTGCTGCTCTACGCCAGCCTGGTGCCCCAGCTCCGGGGCCTTTTGAGCACCCTGGTGGCCGGCGCGGGCATCACCGCCCTGGTGGTGGGCTTCGCGGCCAAGGGCACCCTGGCCAACCTGATGGCCGGTTTTTCCCTGGCCATTTACCGCCCCATCCGCATCGGCGACAAGGTGACGCTGCAAGATGAATACGGCACCATCGAGGACATCACCCTGCGCCACACCATCGTGCGCACCTGGGAAAACAAGCGCCTGATCATCCCCAACGAAAAAATCGACTCCATGAGCCTGGTGAACCACACCATCATCGACCCCAAGGTGCTGTTCCGCTTGGAGCTGGGGGTCAGCTACGACACCAGCATCGACTTGGCCCGCCGCCTCATCCTGGAGGAGGCCGACAAATGTCCCCACCGCATGCCCGACGACAAAGCCCCGGAAGAGCCCTGGGTGCGGGTCATCAGCCATGGCGACTTTTCCATCGGCCTCAGACTCTACATGTGGTGTCCCAACGTGGACGAGTTCTGGTCGGCCCGCTGGTGGATTCTGGAGATGGTCAAGAAACGCTTCGACGCCGAGGGCGTGGAAATTCCCTTCCCCTACCGCACCCTGGTCTACAAAAAAGACTTGCCCCCGCCCCGGCCGGGCGACGGGGGCGAGGGCGGCGAAAAGGCCGGTTAGCGGACCCTACGCGCCGCCGTTGGAATTGATCAGCGACGGCTGGCCGGTGGCTTCGCGCACCGCGCGCCACAGGCCGCCCTGGGGGTCCACCCGGCGGCGGTGCCCCACGGCCAGGGTAATGGGCACGTGCACGAAGTGGTTGCCCCAGGTGGACACCAGCATGCCGGTGCGCCCGCTCATGCCCGCGTGCACCGCGTGGTGCCCCAGGAAGCCGGTGAACACCCGGTCGTCGCTGCTGGCGGGCACCGAGCGGATGAGGTAGCTGGGGTCGATGTACTTCAAGGTCAGGGCCTTTTGCTTTTCCTTGAAATACTCGGTGATCCTCATCTTCAGATAGACCCCGATGTCGGCCAATACCGGGTTGCCGCTGGGGTCGGTGCCCAGGTCCTTGCCCTCGAAAAGCTTTTGCCCCGCGCCCTCGGCCACCAGCACCACCCCGTGGCCCCGGTCGTCCAGGCGCTTTTCTATTTGGGTCAACAGGCCGTGCTCGCCCTCCAGGTCGAACTCCACCTCCGGAATCAGGCAGAAGTTGACGTCGGCCAGGGCCAGGGTGGCCTGGGCGGCCACGAAGCCGCTGAGGCGGCCCATGAGCTTGACCAGGCCCAACCCGTTGGGTGCGCCGGTGGCCTCGTTGTGGGCCCCCCGGATGGCCCCGGTGGAGGCCTCCACGGCGGTCTCGAAGCCGAAGGAGCGCTCCACGAAGCTGATGTCGTTGTCGATGGTCTTGGGGATGCAGATCACCCCGATCTTGATTTTGCGTTTGCTTATTTCTTCGTATATCGCCTGGCCGGCCCGTAGGGTGCCGTCGCCGCCGATCATGAACAACAGGCCTATGTTTTGGCGCTCCAGGGAGTCCACGATGTCCTCCATGGGCTGGGGCCCCCGGCTCATGCCCAGGAAGGAGCCGCCCCGGCCGTGGATGCCCTCCACCACCGTGGGAGTCAGATCCATCATCTGGAAGCCGTACTTGGGGATGAAGCCCTGCAGGCCGAAACGCACCCCCACGATGTTGCGCACCCCGTAGATATAGTGGAGTTGCAGCACGATGGACCGGACCAGGGAGTTGATGCCCGGACACATGCCCCCGCAGGTGACAATGGCGGCCTTCAGTTTGGGGGGGTCGAAGTAGATCTTGCTGCGCGGTCCGGCCAACTCAAAGGAGGGCGGCGTCTTCTTGCCCCTGATGTCCTGGGGGTAGGGGTATACCAAAACCCGGTCGTTTTCCCCGATGAACCTGCAGGCGGTGCCGTCCGGCCCGCACATCGCCGCCGCCGGGTTGCCGATCTTGGAGGGGCCCAGGGAGGGGATCTCGGTCTGGTTGGCCGTAATGTTATGCCTGTCCTCGTGCACTTGCTCTCTCCTGCTTGAAGGCAACCGTTAAGCAGCACGCTAGCACCGGGAAATAGGCGGGTCAAGTTGCGCTTTGGCGACCTTTACAACCGGTGGGGTTGTGCTACCATCGTAGTGCCCCGCCTCGGCGGGCCGGTTGGGTTAAACCGAAATTTCCCGCCCCTGGCGGTTGCAAGTAAAGGATGGATACATGTCCACGATTTTTACCAATGAAGGCATCCGCCGCCTGGTGTTCGGCCAGGGCGCGGCGGCGCGTTTGGGCGAGGAACTGACCCTTTTGGGGGCCAAGCAGGCCCTGGTGGTCATAGACCCTGCGCTGGCCGGGGCCGAAGCGGTGGGGCCCGCCCTGGAGAGCCTGAAAACGGCCGGGGTGGCTTATGAGGTCTTCAGCGACCTGACCCGCGAGCCCGAGCCGGCCGAGGCCGACGCCGCCGCCGCCCTGGGCAAAAAGTTGGGCGCCCAGGCCGTGGTGGGCATCGGCGGGGGCAGCGCCCTGGACCTGGCCAAGGCCGCGGGGGTGCTCATCACCAACCCCGGCCAGGCCACCGACTACGTGGGCCTGGATCTGGTCAAAGAGCCCGGCGTGCCGGTTATCTGCCTGCCCACCACCGCGGGTACCGGCAGCGAGGTGACCTTCACCGCCGTGTTCACCCGGCGCTCCGACAAGTTCAAGGGCGGCATCAACGGCAGCCTGCTCTATCCCCACGCGGCCATCCTGGACCCGTTGCTCACCGTGAGCTGCCCGCCTTACGTCACCGCCATCACCGGCATGGACGCCCTGACCCACGCCATGGAGGCCTACACCAGCCTCGCGGCCACCCCCCTGAGCGATCTGAACGCCCTGGCGGCCATCGAGCTGATCGGTCGGCACCTGGCCCCGGCCGTGGCCCACGGCGGCAATCTGGAGGCCCGCGAGGGCATGCTGCTGGCCTCCCACCTGGCCGGTCTGGCCCTGGCCCAGGCCGGGGTCGGCGCGGTGCACGCCATGGCCTATCCCCTGGGCGCCTTCTACGACATACCCCACGGCGAGGCCAACGCCCTGCTGCTACCTTACGTGCTGCGCTACAACCTCATGGCCTGCCCGGAGCGCTTCGCCGCCATGGCCTACACCCTGGCCGAGCTGCCCGAGGACCTGAGCACCATGGAGGCGGCGGCCGCCTGCGTGGAGGAGGTCGCCGACCTGAGCGCCATGGTGGGCATCCCCACCAGCCTGCGCCAGCTCAAGGTGCCCGAGGACTCGGTGCCCGCCATGGCCGAAAAAGCCATGACCGTGGCCCGGCCCATCGCCAACAACCCCCGCCGGGTCAGCGCCGAGGACCTGGAGATCATCTACCGCGAAGCCTTTGTGTAGGGAGTGAGAGAACATGCCGGGATTCGAGTGGCTGGGTAAGGAAGAGACCAAGGCCGTAAACGAAGTGATGCAGCGGGGGGTGCTGTTCCGTTACGAGTTCGCCGACCAGCGCCAAGGGGTGTACATGGTGCGGCGCTTCGAGGAAGAGTTCGCCGCCTACACCGGCGCGTCCCACGCCCTGGCCGTCACCAGCGGCAGCGCGGCCCTCAAGGTGGCCCTGGCCGCTATGGGCGTCGGCTACGGCGACGAGGTCATCACCCAGGGCTTCACCTTCGTGGCCACCTGGGAGGCCATCTTGGACTGCGGGGCCAAGCCGGTGTTCTGCGAGGTGGACGAGAGCCTGTGCCTGGACCCCGAGGACCTCAAGAAGAAGATCACCGACAAGACCCGTTGCATCGTACCGGTGCACATGATGGGAGCCCAGGCCCGCATCAACGAGATCATGGACATCGCCAAACAGGCGGGCATCCCGGTGCTGGAAGACACCGCCCAGGCGGCGGGCTGCACCCTTAAGGGCAAGCACGTGGGCACCTTCGGGGCCATGGGCACCTTCAGCTTCGACTCGGTGAAGACCCTCACCTGCGGCGAGGGGGGCATGGTCATCAGCAACGACCCCGAGCTGTACCAGAACGCCAGCGAGTACCACGACCACGGCCACGACCACAAGCCGGTGGGCCGGGGCAACGAGGGCCGGCGTTTCATGGGCATGAACTTCCGCATGATGGAGCTGCAGGGGGCCCTGGGCGTGACCCAGTTGGCCAAGCTGGACAAGATGGTGGCCACCCAGCGGGCCAACAAGGCCGCCCTCAAGGAGGCCCTGGCCCGGGTTCCCGGGGTGAGCTTCCGTTATCTGCCCGACGAGGCCGGCGACTCGGCCACCTTCCTGGCCTGGTTCCACGAGACTCCCGAGGCCGCCACGCGCTTCGCCGGCCTCTTGGCCGAGGAGGGCGTGCCGGCCATCCCCTGGGGCAAGAACACCTGGCACGCCTATCCCCATTGGGAGCACCTGCACGCGGGCGCATCCCTGGCCAAGAGCGGCTGGCCCTTCGACCGGCCCGAGGGCCGGGCCGAGTATGACGCCGACGCGCTGCCCCAGACCGACGCCATCCTTTCCCGCTGCCTGAGCTGGCAGATCATGCTGGGCTGGGACGAGGCGCGCCTGAAGCACATGACCGAGGTAATCAACCGCGTCGCGGCGGCGATGTAGAAACCATGGCCCTGCACGTAATCATCCCGGCCCGCTACGGCTCCAGCCGCTTTCCGGGCAAGCCCCTGGTGAAGATCGCGGGCCGGCCCATGATCCAGCACGTCATGGAGCGGGCCTCCCGGGCCCAGGGGGTGGCCACCGTGGCCGTGGCCACCGACGACGAGCGGGTGGCCCGGGCGGTGGAGGCCTTTGGCGGCAAGGCGATCATGACCCCGGAGGCCTGCCGCAGCGGCAGCGACCGGGTGGCCCTGGCCGCCCAGTCTCTGGGCCTGGGCGACGACGAGCTGGTGGCCAACGTGCAGGGCGACCAGCCCCTGCTGCCGCCGGAGGTGCTGGAGGAGTGCGCCGCGCCCCTATTGGCCGAGCCTGAGCTGGGCCTGGCCACCCCGGTGGTGGCCATCACCAACCCCGGCGAGGTGCCCGACCCCAACCACGTCAAGACGGTGATGGACGTGCGCGGCAACGCCCTGTATTTCTCGCGCCTGCCGGTGCCCTTTCCCCGCGATGGCGAGGAGACCACCTATTACAAGCACCTGGGGGTCTACGTCTTTCGCAACAGCTTCCTCGGCCTCTTCGCTTCCCTGCCCACCGGCACCCTGGAGCAGGTGGAAAAGCTGGAGCAGCTGAGGGCCCTGGAGCACGGCCACCCGGTGCGCTGCGTGATCACCCGCCACGACTCGCCGGAAGTGGACCGCCCCGGCGACGCCCTCAGGGTGGAGGGAATCCTCCTGGGCGGCGGCCAGGGCGACTGAGAGTCATGAACCTGGAGCCGGGCCGGAGCGCCTTTTTCGGGGCGGGCCCGGCCTGGCTTTTCTATGGGGCCGGGGCCTTGTCCCTGGCCCTGTTGTTTTGGGGCCTGGCCCGGCGCAGTGGCCGCGAGCCCGTGGGCTGGGATCCCCGGCGCTGGCTCCTTTTGGGGCCGTTGTGGCCCGTGGCCCCGGTGCGGGCCGTTCTATTGGCCCTGGCCTGGTGGCCCTTGTGGCTCATGGCCTTGGGCAGCGCCCTGTGGCAGGCCCATCTTTGGCTTTTCCCCTTCCTGCGCGGTCCGCTCTATCCCGGCTTTTCCTGGGCCATGGATTGGCTGGGGGCCGTCTTCACCATAGCCTGCGGCGCGTTGTTTCTGCTGCGTTTCATCGTGTGGTTCAAGGGGCCGGCCCCGGTGAGCCTGTGGGCCCTGCTGTTGGGCTCTCTCACCGGATTCAGCGGCTTTGTGGCCGAGGCGGCGCGTCTGAGTGCCACCCGGCCCGATTGGGCCTGGTCCTCCTCGGTGGGCATGCGGCTGGCCGAGCTTTGGATAGGCGGGGCCACGGACACGGCCTTGCTGGTCACCTGGTGGGCGCACGCCGGGCTGGGGCTTTTGGCCCTGGCCCTGTTGCCCTGGGTGCGGGTTGCCTGGCCGGGCCCTTGCGCTCCCGAGCCGCCGGTGGCATCTTAGTCGTCATGCTTACCTACCTGGGCATAAAGAACTTCGCGCTCATCAAGTCCCTGGGGCTGGAGCCGGGGCCGGGGCTGACCGTGCTCACCGGCGAGACCGGGGCGGGCAAGTCCATCATCCTGGCGGCGGTGAGCATGCTCATCGGCCAGCGGGCCGCCTCGGACCTGATACGCGCCGGTTCGGAGCAGGCGGTGCTGGAGGCCCAGTTCGTGCTGGACCCGGCCAGCGATCCGGCCCTGCGCCTGGCCGGCGAGGGGATGGAGGGGGCGGAGGGCGAACTGGTGGTGCGCCGCCTGGTGAACCGCGAGGGCCGCAACCGGGTGCAGGTGAACGGCAACCTGGCCACCCTGGGGCTTTTGGCCGACCTGGGGCCCGAGCTGGTCAGCGTGGTGGGCCAGCACGCCTCCCAGGCCCTGCTAAAAAGCGAGGAGCAGCTCTGGCTGCTGGACGCCTTCGGCGGCCTGGAGGAGCGGGCCCAACAGGTGGGGCGGGCGGTGGCCGCGGTGCGCGAGCTGGACCGGGAGCTGGAGGATCGGCGCAGAGCCCAGGCCCAGCGCGAGCAGCGCCGCCGGGAGCTGGAAGAGCTGGTCAAGGAGTTGGAGGCGGCGAACCTGGACCCGGAGGAAGAGGCGGCCCTCAAGGCCGAGCGCAACCTCATGGTCAACTCCCAGGAGATCGCCGATCTGGCCCGCCAGGCCCACCAGGGGCTCTACGCGGCCGACGGCTCGGCCCTGGAAATGCTGGATCGCAACCGCGCGGGGTTGGCCCAGCTGGCCGAGCTGGACCCCGGCATGAAGGAGGCCGCCGCTCGTCTGGAAGAGGCTTTCTACCTCTTGGAAGACGTGGCCCACCAGGTGCGCGACTACGAGGCGGGCCTCAACTTCGATCCCTATCGCCTGGAGTGGCTGGAGGAGCGCTTGCACGGCATCCGCCGCCTTACCCGGCGCTACGGCGGGGACGTGAGCGGGGCCTTGGAGACCCTGGCCCAGGCCAAGGAGGATCTGGCCGGCCTGGACAGCGGCGAGCAGCGTTTGGAAGAGCTGGCGGCCCGGCGGGAGCAGGCCCTGGGCGAGGCCCTGGAGTTGGCCCGGGAGCTGAGTGGGGAGCGCCGCGCGGCCGCCCAGCGCCTGGGCCGGGCCGCCGAGACCGAACTGGCCCAGCTCAGCCTGGCCGCCTGCCGCCTGCGGGTGGATTTCAACCAGCCCGGAGGCGCGGCCCTGGACACCGAGGCCGGCCCCCTGGGCTCGCGCGGGTTGGAGCAGGCCGAGATACTCATCGCCCCCAACCCCGGCGAGGGCTTTAGGCCCCTCAGGCGCATCGCCAGCGGCGGGGAGCTGTCGCGCATGCTCCTGGCCCTGCGCACCCTGGTGGCCCGCCGCCACGGCGCGCCCACCCTTATCTTCGACGAGGTGGACGCGGGCATCGGCGGGGCCACCGGCTCGGCGGTGGGGCAAAAGCTGGCTGCCCTGGCCACGGCGGGGCAGGTGATCTGCATCACCCATCTGCCCCAGATCGCCGCCTGGGCCGACCGTCACTATGCGGTGGAAAAAACGGTGAGCGACGGGCGGACCGCCACTCGTCTCAGCCTGTTGGACGAGGACGGCCGCCTGGACGAACTAAGCCGCATGCTGGCCGGGGGCGGGCCCCAGTCCACCGCCCGGCAGCACGCCGGGCAGCTTCTGGAGTCGGCCCGCCAGGCCAAAAAGAGTCTCTAGCGGGTGCGCAGCACCTGGCCCGGCTCGAAGGTGAGGGGCCGGGAAACGGTCATGACCTTGGGCTTGGGCGGGGGCTCCACCGCCTTGAAGGACATGTTGCCGCCGCCCTTGGAGGTGGCTTCCATGTTGGCCGCCTGCAACTCCTGGTCGGTGACCGCCTGTTCTTTGGCCTTTTGCGCCGCTTCCTCTTCTTCTTGCTTGGCCTTTTCTTCTGCGGCCTTTTCCGCGGCCTTCCTCTCGGCATCCTCGGCGGCCAGCCAGACCACTTCGCCCCAGGAGGTGCGGCTGTCCAGCTGGGTCAGCTTTATGCGGCCCACCACCGGGCCGGGCAGGTAGAGCAGCCGGCCGCTGCCGGCCTTGATGGCCTCGCCGCGGCCATAGGCCACCAGCTCGGCACCCACGGGCAAGCCTGTGTCGCGGCCCACGGTCACCTGGATGCGCTTGCCGTCCACGGCCAGGATGAAGCCCACCCAGGCCTGGGCCGCGATGTTCTGGCCGATCCAACGCAGGGAGGGCTCAACCATTTCGGCCTGCAGCTTGTCCACGCTCTTGGGCGGGAAGGGCTGGCCCATGCGGATGTTGCTGGCATCGATGGCGGTCAGCTCGGCGCGGGTGGTCTCGGTGGTCTCGGCCAGGATAACCCCCGTGGCCACATCGATGAGCTTGAGGTCCAACTCCATGACCGCGAAGGGTTGGTTTTCCCGGAAGCCGTAGATGCCGGTCTTGTCGTATTGCACGGCCAGGTTTACCAGCGCGCCGGAGAGCACCGTGTTGAGGCCCAGGGTGCGGGCCGCGGCCACGATGCGGTCTTCGCTGTTCTGAATGGCCGGGTTTACCTTGGTGAGGGCCTGGCGCAGCTCCGTGAAGTCGACCAGCACCATGCCGCCTTGCTTGCCCAGCCGCTGGCTGATGGCCAGGCCCAGCGCCTTGGCCCTGGCTTCCAGGCCGGGAAGGCGGCTTAGGAAGGGTGCCACCACCACTCGCTTGCGCAGATTGGTGTCCTGGCTGTCCATGAGGTCGTGCCAGTAGTCGCTCATGCTCTGGGTGAAGCCGCAGCCCAGGGCGGTAAGGGCAATGCCCATGAGCAGCACGACCGCCAGAAGCCGGGGGTGGCATTTAATTCGGTGCATGGTTTCTCTCCTGGTTGCGAACCTGGTCCCTGGGCATTATCGCTGCCTTGACGGCAGTTGTAAACACCCGGCCGCGTTCACTGGGTATCAATCTGGGTATCAATAGCGTATCTCGAAGCCTTTCAAGGCGGGGTCGGCGTCCAGCCAGCTCACCCGGACCTCGCGCACCTCGGCGCCGGGCGGGCCCTGGCGGCACCAGGCCAGGGCCTGCTCCACCGCTTCCCGAGGTCCCTGGAAAACCGCCTCCACCTTGCGCAGGGGCAGGTTGCGCACATAGCCCGCCAAGCCCAGGGCCCGGGCCTGACGTTGGGTGGAGGCCCTAAACCAGACCCCCTGCACCCTGCCCGATATGAGGGCCACGGCTCTTACCTCGGTCATCGTTCCTCCCGCGGGGCGAACAAGGGGCCCGGCGAATCGGAGGGCGCGGCCGGGGCCTTTTGGCCGCTGGCCTGGGCCACCCGGCGGCGGAACTCCTCCAGGCCGATTGTCTCCACCCCCAGGTCGCGGGCCTTGTCCGCCTTGGAACCGGGGTCGGCCCCCAGCACCACCAGGCTGGTTTTGGCGCTGACGCTGGAGCTGACCTTGCCGCCCAGGGCGCGCACCATCTCGCTGGCCTCCTCCCGGCTCAGGCCCTCCAGAGCCCCGGTGAAGACCACGCTCAGGCCCTGCCAGGGCAGGTCGCGTTTTTGCCCCGCGCCCTGAACCTCGGCCGGCTTGACCTCGGCGGCCAGGGCGTCGGCCATGCGGCGGCTTTGCTCCAGCCCGAAAAACTTAACGACGCCCCGCGCCACCTCGGGCCCCACTCCCGGCACCGCGACCAATTCCTCCGGGCTGGCCTGGGTCACCCGTTGGTAGCTGCCCAGTTCGTTGGCCAGATCTCGCGCCGTGGCCTCGCCCACGTTGGGGATGCCCAGCGCGTAAAGGAAGCGGGCCAGGGGGGCTCCTCGGGTGGCCTCGATTGATTTGAGCAGATTGTCGGCGGACAGCGCTCCCCAGCCTTCCAGGCTTTCCAATTCCTGGCGGTGCTCGGCCAGGTGGTAGAGGGAAAGCAGGTCCGTGAGCAAGCCCTGGTCCATCAACTGCACCACCCGCTTCTCGCCAAGGCTTTCGATATCCATGGCCCCCCGGCTGGAGTAGTGGCGCAGGGCCCCCTTGATCTGGGCGGGGCAGGAGATATGGTTGGGGCAGATGTGGTTGGCCCCCACCTCGCGCTCGGTTCCCTTTTTGGTGTGGCGCACCACTTTTTGCGCCTGCTCCACTGGCGTGCCGCACACCGGGCACTTTTCCGGGGGCTCCAGCAAGGCACCCCGCGGCTGGCCCTGCTTGACCACCTCCACCACCTTGGGAATCACGTCGCCGGCGCGCACGATGCGCACCGTGTCGCCAATGCGCACGTCAAGGTTCTTGACGATCTCGAAGTTGTGCAGGGTGGCCCGGCTCACCGTGACCCCGCCCACGTCCACGGGCATCATCAGGGCCACGGGGGTGAGCTTGCCGGTGCGCCCCACCTGGACCACCACGTCGCGCACCTCGGTCTCCTCCTGGCGGGGCGGGAACTTCCAGGCAACGGCCCAGCGCGGGGTGCGCGAACGGGTTCCCATCTCCCGGCGCAGGGCCAGGTCGTTGACCTTGACCACCACCCCGTCGATCTCGAAATCAAGCCCGTCGCGGTTCTGGTCGTAGGAGGCGTGGAAGTCTTCGATGAACTCGGGGCCTTTGCCCAGCTTCTGGTGCTCGGCGTTGTCGGGGAAGCTCCATTCCACCAGGCGGGCCAGGGCCTCGGAGTCGCTGGCGAAGCCCAGCTCCTCGGCGTTGCTCAGCTCAAAGGGAAAGAACTTCAGGGGGCGGGTGGCGGTTACCGTGGGATCGAGCTGGCGCAGGCTGCCGGCGGCCGCGTTGCGCGGGTTGGCGAAACCCTCGCCGCCGCGCTCCACCAGGCCCCGGTTGAGCTCCAAAAAGCCCGTTCGGTCCATGTACACCTCGCCGCGCACCACCACTCTTTCGGGGGCGTCGGCGATGAAATCCGGGATGTCTTCCAGAGTGCGCAGGTTGGGGGTGATGTCCTCGCCGGTGGTCCCGTCGCCTCGGGTGGAGCCCACGCTGAACAGCCCCTGGCGATAGACCAACTCCACCGACAGGCCGTCGATCTTGGGCTGGGCCAAAAGCTCGGCGTCGGAGCGCCCGGCCTGGTCCAGCCGCTTGAACAGGTCGCTCACCACCTCGAACTCCACCTTGGACTCCAGGGAGAGCATGGGCTGGTAGTGGCGCACCGCCGCGAAGCTGCTCTTGAGGGGCGCGCCCACGGTCTGGGTGGGGGAGTCGGGCAGGGCCAGCTCGGGGAAGGCGGCTTCCAGCTCCTGCAGCTCGGCCAGCTTGCGGTCGTAGACCGCGTCGGCCACCTCGCTTTTGTTTTCGAGATAGTAGAGGCGGTTGTAACGGCGCAGCTCGGCCGACAGCTCGGCGATGCGCTGGGAGGCCTGTTGGCTGGTCATGCTCATGGTCCAGGTTTATCCCGACAAGGGCCCGCCTGGCAAGTGCCTGGCTCCTTGCTCATTGAATCAAGTGGTTGGCCGGGAGGCCCGGTCTCGGTGACGTGTCCGGGGCGGGCCTAGTCGGACTCGCACACCCGGTTTTTGCCTTCTTGCTTGGCCCGGTACATGGCTCGGTCGGCCCTTTCCAAAAGGTCGGCCGGGGTTTCCTCTCCCTGGTGCTGGGCGGCCCCCACGCTGATGGTGGCGCACACCGGTGGCCCCTTCTTGAGCTGGAAGTCGTTCTCGTGGACACTTGAGCGTATGCGCTCGGCGGCCCAGCGAGCCTGCTCCAGGTCGGTCTCCGGCATTATCACCACGAACTCGTCACCGCCGGTACGGATGGCAAAATCGCTTTTGCGCAGTTGCCGGCGCATCACATGGGCCACGGTGATCAAGACCAGGTCTCCCGCGGCGTGGCCCAAGCTGTCGTTGAACTCTTTGAGGTGGTCCACATCCAAGGCCAGCACCGACAGGGGCTGGGATGAGCGTATGGCATGGTCCACCTCACTTTGCAGGCGGCTGTCCAAAAAGCGCTTGTTGTACAAATTGGTCAACTCGTCGGTGAGGCTCAGCTGCCTTAAGCGCCTCTCGTTGCGTTTGGCCTCCTCCCGTTGGCGGCGCAGGCTGCGCACCCGGTCGGCCAGGGCCAGGGACAACAATACCGATTCGAGGGTGGTGGCCACGGGCAGGGTGCTGGTGGAGGAGATGGCTTGGGGTAAAAGCCCCAGGCCTTTCAGGGACAAGGTGAACAGGGCGACGGCCATTACGGACCAGGCCTAAAGAAAATAGCGGGCCGAGGATTGGCCTTTGCGCAAGGCCACCACCCCCACGCCAATGGCCAACACCGGCCCCAGCAGGCCCAGGACATGGGCGGTGATGCTGACCATGTCCAGACTGCCCACCAGAGCCAGGCCTATTTCCAAAATACCGAGGCCGGCAAAGACCATCAGGGCATTGTCGGCCTTGGGGGCCAGCAACCGGGTGTGCAAAAAGGAACGGGTGAACATGGTGGCCAAGGCGGCCATCATTCCCGAAGCCACCCAAGCGGCCCTCTGGTTGATGGCCGGCGCCAGCTTGAACCAGACGTCCCATTGGCCGTATAGGGACATCTCGAAAAAGATGACGCTTAGTATGTAGGCCACGTAGTAAAGGTAGGCCCGGTCTCTGAGGGTCGTGTAAAAAAACAGGTTGGTGAGCATCATGGCCAACAGGACGCCGAAAATGATGCCGAAAAAATAGCTGTCGTGGCTCAGGCGGTCTTCCAGGCCAGCTTGGGACCAGATATAGGGCCTGACCACCAGGGCTCCGCTGTTGAACAGGCGGATATAGGAATACTCTTGCGGCGGCATGTCCGGCGGCAGCGGCAAAACGAAGGTGCGGAAATCTACGGGGCGGCTGTCAACCGGGCGGGCATTGCCCGTGAAGTATTCGCGAAAAGACGGTTGCGATTGCGCCGAAGTCCCGGCCTGGGCCAGGTAGGCATCGACGTATTGAATCTGGGAGGAATCCAACTCCAGGAAGTAGGGCGGCTTTCCGGAGATTTCCTTGAGCCTGAAGCGCAGCCAGACCGGCCCATGGTTGATGCCCAGCCTCAGTGTGGGAGTTTCCAGGGCCGTGTGAAAACGGGTGGACCAGGGAGGGTTGCGCACCTGGTCCAGGGTAAGATCCCGTGCGTGTGAGCTCAGTATCTCCACGCTGGGGGCCAGCAGATAGCAGTCCTTGCCTTCCAGAACCAGAGGGGGTGCGGCGGCGGCCACGGGCGCGGTAACGGCCTGAACCGCCGCCATACCCGCGACCAACAGCAACAGCGCCGCCAGGCTCACCGATAATTTGCACCCCTTTACTCGCATCACCTTGCCTCGCCAACCCCCATGCTTGCGATGGTCTTGAGGCCAATTATTACGTGTACTCAGGCTGTTGGCAAGGTGTCGATCTCTCCGGACCGGGAGCGGGCCGCGGCCAGCAGGCCAAAGCAGCCGCTGAGCATCACGTCACCGTGGGGGATGGCGGTCTTCCAGCCCAGGCCTTGGGCCAGACGGCGTTGCGGCCCGGTGATCACCGGCGCATGGGCCAGCCCCCGGGGGGCCTGGGGCAGGCGGGCCACGCCGTGCCCGTGCCCGGCGAACACCTCGTCCTCGTCCAGAGTCCCCTGGATGAAGCGCTCCACCTGGTCGGACAGGCTCAGGGTGTCCAGGCAGCGGGTGTGGTGCTCGTAGATGCCCAGCACCCGGTCGCCTCGCACCAAAAAGGCCACGGTGTGCATGTTGCCCAGGTTGACGATACAGACCCCCTCGCCCTGGGCCAGGGCCGCCACTTTCGGGTCTTCCAAGGCTCCCCAGGCGGCCGCTGCGGCGGTGTCCATGAGCAGGCAGCCGGGAGCCTGGTCGCTCAGGGCGGCCAGACGGGTCATGGCCGGGGGGGCCTGGTCGAATATCAAGCGCCCCAACTCGCCGCCGGCCTGCAAAAAGGCCCGCCATTGGTCAAAGCGGAACTTGCGGTTGGAATAGCCGGGGCTGTAGCCGTGGTCGCACACCGCCAGGGCCAGGCGGGTAGGCAGCTCCACCTCGAAGCCCTGGCAGGCCTGGGCCAGCTCCGCCAGGTTGAGGTCGCCCATGGGCACGGCCCCGGCCTGGGCGGGAGCCTGCTCGCAGATCTCCACCCCCATGGCCTTTACCCGCTCCGGGTCGTCGGCAAAGGTGGCCGCCGCCGTGGGGGTGGCGTATACCTTGAGCCCGGCGGCCAGGTGTTCGTCCACGGCGCGGTGCACCGCTCCGCCGCCCATGAGCCGCCCGTGCAAAAACACCGCCAGTCCCTGGCCGGTGATTCGGCGGATGCGCGCCGCGGCCACCTGGGTGGGGGCGGGCAAGACCAGCTTGACCGCGTTTTCCAGGTTTTGCTCCCGGCGCCACAGCAGGATGTCCTGGGTGCCGCCGCCGATATCTATGCATAATAGTTGGTTGATAGGCATGACTTCTTATATACCCGCCGCACACCTGCGGAGCCAGCATTTTAGAGGTTCACATTATGACAATTGAACCCAAGCACTTCAGGGTGGTATTATTGACGGCAGTGACTAACATCCCAAAAAAGCTTGGCAGTTCGGTTGACGGATGCCGGTCGCTCCCCTATAATCGCTACTTTGCCCGCCATGGTAGCAAGTGGGGTGGGTTTGGTGCGTACTGTGCACGGTAAAAGAGATTCGTAAGGCGACGGACTAAGGCGATGTTTGACAATCTCAGCGACAGGCTGGCCCTTACCTTCAAGAAGCTCAAGGGCCACGGCAAGCTTTCGGAGAGCAACATCTCCGAGGCGCTGAGAGAGGTGCGTCTGGCCCTTTTGGAGGCCGACGTCAACTACAAGGTCGCCAAGCAGTTCATCGCCAAGATCAAGGACCGCGCCGTGGGCCAGGAGGTGATGAAAAGCCTCACCCCGGCCCAGCAGGTCATCAAAATCGTGCGCGACGAGCTTTGCGAGCTCATGGGCGGCGAGGCCGAGCCCCTGAACCTGGGGGGCAAGGCTCCTCACCTGTTCATGATGGTGGGCCTACAGGGCTCGGGCAAGACCACCACCAGCGGCAAGCTGGCCCTGATGCTCAAACGCCAGGGGCGCAACCCCTACCTGGTGCCCGCGGACACCCAGCGCCCGGCGGCCATCGAGCAGCTCAAGAAGCTGGGGGCCCAGATCCAGGTGCCGGTGTTCGACAGCGACCCGGCCCAGGATCCGGTGGACATATGCATCCAGTCACTGGCCGGGGCCTCCCGGGCCGGTTGCGACGTGATCATCCTGGACACCGCCGGCCGCCTGCACGTGGACCTGGAACTGATGGCCCAGTTGGAGCGCATCCACAGCCGCCTGCATCCCCAGGAGGTGCTCCTGGTGGCCGACGCCATGACCGGCCAGGACGCGGTCAACGTGGCCCAGGCCTTCCACGAGCAACTGGGCCTCACCGGGGTGGTGCTCACCAAGGTGGAAGGCGACGCCCGCGGCGGAGCGGCCCTGTCCATCCGCGCGGTGAGCCAGGTGCCCATCAAGCTGGTGGGCGTGGGCGAAAAGCTGGACGCCCTGGAGCCCTTCCACCCGGACCGCCTGGCCGGGCGCATCCTGGGCATGGGCGACGTGCTTACCCTGGTGGAAAAGGCGGGCGAGGCCTTTGAGGCCGAAAAGGCCGAGGCCATGGCCAAGAAGATGGCCACCGACGGCTTCACCCTGGAAGACTTCAAGGAGCAGCTGCAGCAGATCAAGAAGATGGGGTCGCTGGAGGGCTTGTTGTCCATGTTGCCCGGCGCGGGCAAGCTCAAGGGGCTAAAGGACATGCAGCCCGACGAAAAAGAGCTGAAGCGCACCGAGGCCATCATCGATTCCATGACCCCGGCCGAGCGCGACAACCACCAGATCATCAACGCCTCCCGGCGCAAGCGCATTGCCCGGGGCTCGGGCACCTCGGTGTCCGAGGTTAATCGGCTGCTCAAGAACTTCACCCAAGCCCGCAAGATGATGAAGGGTATGGCCAAGATGGGTGGCAAAAAGAAACAACTGGCTCGCCTTATGGGAGCCATGCGGTAGACAGCGAGACCCTCTCGCGTTGATAATAGCTATTATAGACAGATAGGCGGAAAGACAAATTATGGCAGTGAGAATCAGACTGACCCGCAAGGGCGCCAAGAAAAAACCTTATTACCGCATCGTGGCCGCCGATTCCGAGGCGCCGCGCGATGGTAAGTTCCTCGAGGTTTTGGGCACCTACGATCCTCTCCAGGAGCCGGCCCAGATCAAGGTGGACGGTGCTCGGCTGCAGATGTGGCTGGAGAGGGGCGCGACCCCCTCGAACACCGTTTTCAACTTGCTCAAGGCCCAGGGCATGCTGCCCACGGTCGGTGAGGGAGAGGCCGCCGCGGTTCAATCCTGAGCAGGGCCGTGGTCCTGAAGCGGTTGATGTGATTTTGCTCTCTCGCGACGGTGGAGGTGCTTCATGAAAGAGCTCATTAAATATATTGCCCAAGCTTTGGTGGACAACCCGGATCAAGTGACGGTCAACGAGATCGAGGGTGAACAAACTTCGGTAATCGAGCTCAAGGTGGCCAAGGAGGACTTGGGCAAGGTGATCGGCAAGCAAGGCCGCACCGCCCGGGCCATGCGCACCATTCTGAGCGCCGCTTCCACCAAGATTCGCAAGCGTTCGGTGCTGGAAATCATCGAGTAGCCATGGCCCTTCCCGACCTGGTTTTGATGGGTCGGGCGGCGGGGGCCTTCGGGATCAAAGGCGAGGTGAAGCTCACTTCCTTCGCCGAGGACGACGGCATATTTGAGCGGGTAGGTCTAATCTACGCCGGACCCGAGCCCGGCGCGGCCAAGCCGTTCAACGTAGTTGGGGCGCGCCGCCACAGCGGCCGCCTCTTGTTGCGCCTGAAGGAGATCGCCACCCGTGAGCAGGCCGCCGCCCTGGGCGGGGCCTGGGTGTATTTGCGGGGGCGGGATCTGGATCCCCTGGCCGACGACGAGTTCTACTGGTTCCAGCTAACCGGAGCCCAGGTGCTGACCCCCGAGGGGCGTCTCCTGGGTAGAGTGGAAACCATCACCGACGCCGGGGCCCAGGAGCTCATGGTGGTGAGCGCACCGGGCAAGCCGGAGCTTTTGGTTCCGTTGGTGGATGAGATGGTTAGGCGGATAGACCCCGATGAGGGCAGGGTGGTCATAGACCTCCCGCCCGGCCTCTTGGAGGCCCAGGGCTGGGAGGAAGAAGAGTGATCTTCGACATCCTCACCCTCCTGCCCGAGGCGTGCACGGCCTATCTCAAGGCCTCCATCCTGGGGCGGGCCCAAAAGGCGGGGCTCATCGAGGTGCGCCTGACCAACATCCGCGATTTCGCCTTTGACCGCCACCGCACGGTGGACGACGCTCCCTACGGCGGGGGCAACGGCATGGTCATGAAGGTGGAGCCGCTGGTGGCCGCCCTGGAGAGCCTGCCGGGCCAGCCCCGGCCCCGCATCGTGCTCATGGCCCCCCAGGGCCAGCCCTTCACCCAGGCCCTGGCCGCCGAGTTGGCCGGGCTGGATCGCCTGGTGATTATCTGCGGGCGTTACGAGGGCATCGACGAGCGGGTGCGCCAGTTGGCGGTGGACCAGGAGATATCGCTGGGCGATTTCGTGCTCAGCGGAGGCGAGTTGCCCGCCCTGGCCGTGGTGGACGCGGTCAGCCGCCTGATCCCCGGAGTGTTGGGCGGGGAGTGTTCGGCCGCGGCCGACAGTTTCAGCGACGGGCTGCTGGAGCATCCTCACTACACCCGGCCCCCGGAGTTTCGGGGACTCACGGTGCCCGAGGTGCTAACCAGCGGCAACCACGCGGCCATCGAGCGCTGGCGCCGCAAGGAATCGCTGCGACGCACCCTGCGCAAGCGGCCCGAGCTCTTGCAGCAGGCCTGCCTGGACCCCGAGGACGAGAAACTGCTGTTCGAGATACGCGGCGAGATAGCTGAAATCGAGCCAGGATAACACTGGCAAAGACGGGAATTTAGGGTAAAATACGCACCCGGCCGGATTCTGCGGCCGGCGAGGCTTCCCAGGAGGATTTAACAGATGGACCCCATAGAGCTTATCGCGCGGGAACAAGTCAGGGTAGACATACCCCAGTTCCGCGCCGGTGATACCGTGAAGGTGCACGTGCGCATCAAAGAGGGCGAAAAAGAGCGCCTCCAGGTGTTCGAGGGCGTGGTGCTGCGCCGCCGGGGCAACGGAACCGGAGCCACCTTCACCGTGCGCAAAATCTCCTACGGCGTGGGCGTGGAGCGCATCTTCCCGCTCAACGCGCCGGTGGTGGACCGGGTGGAAGTGGTCACTCGGGGCAAGGTGCGCCAGGGGCGCATCTACTACCTGCGCGGCCTCAGAGGCAAAGCCGCCCGTATCAAGGAGGCCTCGCGGAGGTAGACCATGTCCGCCTCTCCCGCCGGCCCCAGCCGAGCCCGGGAGCGCCAGTTGTCGCGCTCGGGATATAGCTTGGTGGCCGGGGTGGACGAGGTGGGGCGCGGTCCCCTGGCGGGGCCGGTGGTGGCCGCGGCGGTGATATTGCCGCCGCGGTGGAGCGTCCAGGGCGTGAACGACTCCAAACGCCTGGATCACCAACGGCGCCGCACCCTGGCCCAGGCCATCAAGCAAGAGGCCGTGGCCTGGGCGGTGGCGGGAGTCGCGCCCCAGGAGATAGACCGCATCAACATCCACCAGGCCAGCCTTTTGGCCATGCGGCGGGCGGTGGACGCCCTAGCGCCCTCACCGGATTATTTGCTGGTGGATGGGCGCTTTGTTTTGGATATGGACCTGCCTCAGGAAGCGGTGGTGGGCGGCGACGCCTCCTGCACCGCGGTGGCCGCGGCCTCCATTTTGGCCAAGGAGGAGCGCGACGCCCTGATGCGGGCCATGCACCAGATCTGGCCGCAGTACAACTTCGCGGCCAACAAGGGCTACGGCACCGCCGAGCACCGCCGGGCCCTGACCGAGTGCGGCCCCTGTCCCCTGCACCGGCGCTCCTACGCCCCGGTGGCCCAGCTGCAACTGGATTTGGGGCTTGGCTAGGCTGGGCGAGGCCAGGGGGCGCGAGGCCGAATCCCTGGCCCGGGCCCATCTGGAGCGGTCGGGCTATAGGGTGGTGGCCACGCGCCGGCGCACCCCGGGGGGCGAGTTGGACCTGGTGGCCTGGGACGGGCCTGTCCTGGTGTTCGTGGAGGTCAAGGCCCGCGGCGGCCAGGGCTTTGGCCGGGCCGAGGAGATGGTTGACCGGCGCAAGCGCGAGCGTCTGGCCCTGGCGGCGGAAGCCTTTTTGGCCGAGTTGGGGCCGCCGGTCCCGGTTTGCCGCTTCGACGTGGTGGCCGTGGACATGGGCTCCGGGGCGCCCCGCTTGCGACACCTGCCCGACGCCTTTCGGCCGGGGGAGTGATGATGGCCACGCTGTTCGTGGTGGCGACGCCCATCGGCAACCTGGAGGATATGAGCCCCCGGGCGGCCAGGGTATTGGCCGAATCGCCGGTGGTGGCCGCCGAGAGTCTGGCCCGGGCCAAAAAGCTTTTGGCCCATCTGGGCCTGGGCGGCAAGTGGCTCATCTCCTGCCGGGAGGCCAACCGCCGCCAGGCCGCGGGCAAGGTCCTGGAGGCCCTGGGTGAGGGCAAGGACGTGGCCCTGATCAGCGACGCCGGCACGCCGGGGCTCAGCGATCCCGGCCAGGCGGTGGTGGAAGAAGTCGCTAAACTGGGATACCGTATAAGCCCGGTGGCCGGTCCCAGCGCCCTGGCCACGGCTCTGTCCGTGGCCGGGATCAAGCAGGCGCCCTTCGTGTTCCTGGGGTTCCTGCCGGCCAAGCCGGGGGCGCGCCGGAAGCTTCTGGAACAGGCCGGGACCCTGGGCTGGAGCCTGGTGGCCTACGAGGCTCCTCACCGGCTGGCCCAGGCGGCTGAGGATTTGGGCGAGGTCTTGGGCGAACGCCCGGTGGTGGTTTGCCGGGAGCTGACCAAGCTGCACGAAGAGATTTTGCGCTCCAGCTGCGCCGAGTTGGCCGGGCGCCTGGATCCCGACAAGCTGCGGGGCGAGGTGACCCTGGTGATCGGACCGGGCCCGGCCCAAGGTCCGGACCTGGACGAAGTGCAACGCCTGGTGGACGAGGGCCTGGAAGCCGGGGAGCTCAAGCCCAGCGCCCTGGCCAGGCAGGTGGCCGGGACCACGGGCCTGGGGCGCGAAGAGGTTTATCAGATCATCCTGGAAAGCCGGGAGCAGGCGAAGCAATACGGGGACGAGGCAGTGATCCAAGGAGACAGCAGCGCAGAAGAACCCCAGGAACGTCGGCTCCTGGTGGCCAACAGCCTGGGACTGCACGCCCGTGCGGCGGCCAAGATCACCGAGGCGGTCAGCCGCTTCGCTTGCCAAGTGACTTTGCACAAAGGGGAGGTGGAGGCCGACGCCTCCAGCGTGCTCTCCATCCTGGGGCTGGACGCCCCCAGGGGAAGCCAGGTAGTGGCCAGGGCGGAAGGTCCCCAGGCCCGGGAGGCCCTGGACGCTCTGGATAAGCTTTTCGCCGGGTTGTTTGGAGAGGGTCGTTGAGTTTCAGCGCCGAAAAAATCATGCACGGCGTGGGGGCCAGCCCCGGCATCGCCATAGGGCGGGCCCTGGTGGTCAGCCGCAGCCCCGTGCAGGTGCCCTACCGCCCCCTGGCCGAGGACCAGGTGGAGGGCGAGGTGGAGCGCTTCCGCCGGGCGGTGGAGGCGGCTCGTAGCGAGCTCAACGCGGCCAAGGAAGAGTTGGGCCCGGATCTGGCCGACTACGCCTACATCATAGAGGCCCATTTGGGCATCCTGGGCGACAAGATGATCTCCCACCGCTCGGAAGAGTTGATCCGCTCCCAGCTCATCAACGCCGAGTGGGCCCTGGGACTGGCCGAGGCCGAAGCCAAGGCCATCTTCGACAAGGTCAAGGACAATTACATCCGCTCTCGGGCCTCGGACGTGGAATACGTGGCCGGGCAGGTGCTCCGGCACCTAGCGGGTCACAACGGCATCGAGCTGTCGACCATCCGCGAAAAGGTGGTGGTGGTGGCCCACGACCTGAGCCCGGCCGAGACCACCCAGATGGACCTGGGCTGGATCATGGGCTTTGTCACCGACATGGGCGGCCCCACCAGCCACACGGCCATCATGGCCCAGGCCAAGGCCATACCGGCCGTGGTCGGTCTGGAGCGGGTCAGCGCCGAGGTGGCCAGCGGCGACTTCGTCATCGTCGACGGCTCCAACGGCACCATAATCGTGCATCCCGACGAGGAAACCCTGCACGATTACCGGGACAAGCAGGAAGCCTACGAGATCTACGCCCAGGAGATCCTGGCCCAGGCCCACCTGCCGGCGGCCACCATGGACGGCCGCCGCCTGGAGGTGGGGGCTAACATCGAGCTGGCCGAGGAGGTGAGCACCGCGCTCACCTATGGGGCCGAGGCGGTGGGCCTGTTCCGCACCGAGTTCCTCTACGTGAGCCAAAAGGCCCTGCCCACCGAGGAGGAGCTGCTGGCCAGCTTCGTGACCGTGGCCCAGCGTCTGGAAGGGCGGCCGGTGAACATCCGCACCCTGGACATCGGGGGCGACAAGTTCGCCAGCTCCCTGGAGTTGGCCCCGGAGATCAACCCGGCCCTGGGCCTTAGGGCCATCCGCTACTGCCTCAAGGAGCCTTCGCTGTTCCGCACCCAGCTCCGGGCCATTCTGCGGGCCTCGGTGTACGGCCAGGTGCGGGTGATGTTCCCGCTCATCTCCGGGGTGGGCGAGCTGTTGCAGGCCCGCCAGATGCTGGAGGAGGTCAAAGCGGAGCTGGCCGCCGAGGGGACGCCCTTTGACCCGGATCTCAAGGTGGGCATCATGATCGAGGTGCCCTCGGCGGTGGCCGTGGCCGACCTTTTGGCCCAGCACGCCGACTTTTTCTCCATCGGCACCAACGACCTGATCCAATACGCCCTGGCCATCGACCGGGTCAACGAATACGTGGCCCATCTGTACCAGCCCCTGCACCCGGCGGTGCTCCGGATGGTGCGCCAGGTGGTGGACGCGGCCCACGGCGCGGGCATACCCGTGGGCATGTGCGGCGAGATGGCCGGCGACGCCAACGAGGCGCCCCTGCTTTTGGGCCTGGGCCTGGATTCGCTGTCCATGAACCCCCTGGCCATCCCCCGGGTGAAGCAGGTGCTGCGCCTGGCCTCGGCCGGGGAATGGGCCGGCCTGGCCGACCAGGCCCTGGGCTATGCCACCGCCGCCGAGGTGAGCCGCTTCATGGACGCCCAGCTGGGCAAGCACTTCCCCGAGGTTTTGACCCCGCGCACCCCCCTGCCCAAAGACATGGGCTAGGGCCACCGGAGCACCATGGAAAGCGGCAACATCAAGATAGTGGCCCGCAACAAAAAGGCTCGTTTCGATTACGAGCTGAGCGACCGCTTCGAGGCGGGCCTGGTGCTTACGGGCACCGAGGTGAAATCTCTGCGCATGGGCAAGGCCAGCCTGGGCGAGGCCTACGCCAAGATCAGCAACGGGGAGGCCTGGCTGGTGGGCTGCCAGATCCAGCCCTATCCCTTTGCCTATTACGACAATCATGAGCCCACCCGTCAGCGCAAGCTGTTGTTGCACAAGCGGGAGCTTAGCCGCCTGGGGGCAAAGTTGGCCGAACAGGGCTACAGCCTCATCCCCACGGCCCTGTATTTCAAGCGGGGCAAGGCCAAGGTGGAACTGGCCCTGGCCAGGGGCAAGAAAAAGCACGACAAGCGAGCCAGCATTAAAAAACGTGAACAAGAGAGGGAAATGGCCCGCGCCCTGAAGCACTAAATCCTGCCAATGTTTATCTGGGCAAATCTTTAGCATAAGCCAATAACTACGCGATGTTACGAATAAATATTTCGTAGCCCGCCGCTAATGGTATTATTTCATAGGTTTTATCAAGGAATTAGCGTTGACAGGTTTATCCCCCACGGATATATTCTTAATTCTCCCTAAAGACCATGCGCGCTCTATGAATTTGACGACAGGGGGAAAGAAAATTGGCGAAGCTAGCAGTGGCCATGAGCGGAGGCGTGGACTCCTCATTGGCCGCGCTTGTTTTAAAGCAGGCCGGGCACCAGGTGGTGGGGCTCAGCCTGCGCTTGGGCGCCGGGCCTGACCGGGCCTGGAGCGCCGGGGCCGAGGCGGCAAGCCAAATTGGCCTGGAGCATCGGGTAGTTGAGGCTGCCGGTCCCTTTGAGCAGCGGGTCTTGGGCCCGGTGGCGGCGGCCTATGCCGCGGGGTTGACCCCCAATCCCTGCGCCCTGTGCAACGCCCGGGTGAAGCTGCCCCTGCTCTGGGAAACGGCGCGGGAGATGGACTGCGAGGCCCTGGCCACCGGCCACTACGCCCGGCTGGAAACGACTCCGGGAGGGCCGCGCCTGGCCGAGGCCGAGGACCGGGGCAAAAGCCAGGCCTATTTTTTGGCGCAGGTGGAGCCCAAGCTCTTGGCGCGCCTGGTCTTTCCCCTGGGGGAGATGCGCAAGGAGCAGGTCCGCCGCCTGGCCGCCCAGCATGGTCTGGCGGCCGCCCAGAGGCCCGAGAGCCAGGACTGCTGTTTCCTGCCCCCCGGCGGGTGGGACGAGTTCATGGCCCAGCGGGGCGCGATTCGGCCCGGGGTGTTGGAAGACGCCGGAGGCCGGGAGCTGGGGCGGCACCAGGGGCTGCACCGCTTCACCGTGGGCCAGAGGCGGGGGCTGGGACTGGCCATGGGCCAGCCGGTGTACGTGACCGGCCTGGACGGCGAGCGCGCCGCGGTAAGGGTGGGCCCCAGGACGGAACTGGCTACTCTTGGATTGGAAGCCGTGCAACCCCTCTGGCATCGGCCTCCCCGCGAAGATGAAGTTTTAACGGTGCGGTACCGTTATTCCCACCCCGGCGTCGAGTGCCGGGTGGAGCTTAATGGACAGGGCTTGCGAGCCAGTTTCGCCCAGGAACAAGGGGCGGTGGCTCCGGGTCAGTTGGCGGTTTTTTACCGGGCCCGTACAATCGTGGGCTCGGCTTGGATTGACAAAGCCATACAATCAGTAAGGATAGGTACAACATGAAACTTTCCACAAGAGGACGCTACGGAGTACGGGCCATGTTGGAACTGGCCATCAACTCGGGCAAGGGCCCGGTGCCCCTGCGGGATCTGGCCGCGCGCCAGGAAATCTCGGCCAAGTACCTTGAGCAGTTGCTAATCCCCCTCAAGGGCGCGGGCCTGGTAAAGAGCGTGCGCGGCGCGCGCGGCGGCTATCTGCTTTCCAGCGACCCGGAGAGCATCTCCCTGTATGATATCGTCCGCAGCCTGGAAGGGCCCCTGGCCCCGGTGGAGTGCGTGCAGGACGCCAATTATTGCGATCGCGTGGGCGGCTGCACCGTGCACATGGTGTGGGGCGACATGGGACAGTTGCTGGTGGACTTCCTTTCCAACATTTCCCTGGCCGAGATGGTTCGGCGGCAAAAGGAAAAGGATCGGACCTGCCAGGCGGCAGAGGCTGTGGCAGCAGGCTAAACATAAGGAGACAGCGATGAGAAGCCTCGAGGAGATCAACGACAAGATAAAGTCGGGCAAGGTAGTGGTGGTCACGGCCGAAGAGGTCGTGGACATGGTGAAGGAACAGGGGGTCAAGAAGACCGCCCGAATGGTTGACGTGGTTACCACCGGCACCTTTGGGCCCATGTGCTCCTCGGGGATCTACTTCAACATAAAGCAGTCCACGCCCAAGATAAAGTGCGGGGGCGGCAGGGTCACCGTGGACGGGGTTGCCGCCTACGCCGGCTGGGCCGCCGCCGACATCTTGTTGGGTTGCTCGGCCATGACCGACGAAGACCCGCGCAACGCGGTCTACCCCGGCCTGTTCAAGTTCGGCGGGGCCCACGTTATCCAAAAGCTGGTGTCCGGGGAGAAGGTCCGGGTGCAGGTGCGCACCTATGGCACCGACTGCTACCCGCGCAAGGAATACGACGCCGAGTTGGGCCTGGAAGACATGAACAACGCGGTGCTGTTCGACCCCCGCAACGCCTACCAGCTCTACAACGTGGCGGTGAACCTGAGCGAGCGCACCATCTACACCTACATGGGCGTGCTCAAGCCGCGCCTGGGCAACGCCAACTTTGCCACCTGCGGGGCCTTGAGCCCCCTACTCAACGACCCCAAGCTGCGCACCCTGGGCATAGGCACCCGCATCTTCTTGGGCGGGGGCGAGGGGTACGTGGTCTGGCCGGGGACCCAGCACGTGGCCGAGCCGGAGCGCGATGAAAAGGGCCTGCCCCTGACCCCCTCGGCCACCCTGGCGGTGATCGGCGACCTCAAGGGCATGAAAGAGCGTTACCTGCGGGCCGCCTCCATCGCCGGCTACGGATCCTCCCTGTCCGTGGGCCTAGGCATTCCCCTGCCGGTGGTGGACGAGGAAGTCATCGCCTACGCGGCGGTGACCGACCAGGACATCACCTTCCCCGTGGTGGATTATTCCGAGGCCTATCCCCTGGGCCGGCCCGGAGCCCTGGGCAGGGTCTCCATGGCCCAGCTCATGAGCGGGTCGGTCGAGGTGGACGGCAAGAAGTTGCCCACCGGCGGACTGGCCAGCCGGGCCCGGGGCCGCGAGGTGGCCTTGCTGCTCAAGGAGCGCATCGCCCAGGGCACCTTCTTGCTCACCCGGCCCTCGGCCGCCCTCCCCGGGGCCGAGTTGGCCCCAGGCCTGTAGCAACACCACCGCGAGAAAGGAACAGGGCCATGGTCAAGAAAAAACTGGTTCTAAGCTTTCCCCCCCGGCTCACCCAGCAGCCGGTCACGTACGATTTGATCCGCAAGTTCGACCTGCAAGTGAACATCCTGCGGGCTCGGGTGGTTCCCCGGGAAAGGGGCCGCATCGTCATGGAGCTCAAGGGCTCGGCCAAGGACATCAAGGCCGGCCTGGAGTACCTGGAGGAGCAGGGCGTGCAGGTGGACCCCATGGTCCAGGAGATGCGCCATTACAGCGACAAATGCGTGCAGTGCACCGCCTGCACCGCGATGTGCCCCACCGACGCCCTGACCATAGAGCCGGTGAGCCGGGAGATCATATTCGAGCCCTCCCATTGCATCATGTGCGAGTCCTGCATCGCCGCCTGCTCGTATGGGGCCATGGAAAGCCAGTTTTAACAGCGTCCGCCGCTTGACCGGGGCGGCGCCCGCGCCGCACAATGCCCCATGACCTTGGGACGTCACATACCTCCCCGGCGCCTGGTCCTGGCCGCTTTTTTGCTGCTGGGCCTGGGGCTGCGCCTGTGGGGCCTGGATTGGGAATGCCCCGTTCTGGGGGGCAGCGCTCCCGAGCAATGGGGCTGGCGGGTTATCGATGAGCTGAGCTGGTCCTCGCCGGTCTACCCCGGACTCATCACCCAGGCCTTTTTCTCCCTGGCCGCCCTGTTTCAGGGCGCCGTTTCCCTTATCGCCGACGGCCTGGCCCTGTTGACGGGCCAGGTCCGCTTTGTGGGGGAATGGTCCCTGGACGCGCGCCTGGCCGGCCGCCTGTGCGTCGCCCTGCTGGGGGCCGGGCAGATTCCACTTGCCTATCTGCTGGGCCGCCGCTGTTTCGACAGCGTGGCCGCCGGCCTGTTGGCCGCCGCGGTGGTGGCGGTCAGCCCCCTGCTGGTGGCCCAGAGCCATTACCTTTCCCTGGAAACTCCCCTGGGCTTTTTGGGCCTGCTGGCGGCCTTGTTGGCCTGGCGGGCCATGGACGATCCCCGTAAGGGGATCATGGCCTCCTTGGGCCTGGTCCTGGGCCTGGCCGCCGCCACTTCGGCCCTGGGCCTGCTCCTCTGGCCCCTGGGACTGGCCGCCTGCTGGGCCGCCGGGCCCGAAGTAAAACGCCCGGCCTCGCGCCGCCGGGGGCTTTGGTTGCTGTGCCTGGCGGGCGGTTTGCTCGTGGGGCTGGCCTTGGGCGCCCCGGCCCTGTGGTGGCCCCAGGAAAACGGCGCCCCCTGGGGCATGGAAAGCCTGGGGGTGCTGTGGCCGGCCTGGGGCGACTGGGGCTCTTTGATCCAGGAACGGCTGCTGGGCCAAAGCAGGGTGCTGCTGGGTTGGGAGAGCCTGGAGATCGCCGTGCTGTGGCTGGTGGCGGTGTTGGTGCTAATCAAAAAGCGGCAGGGACGCCGCCTGGTGGTGGCCCTGAGCCCGGTGCTGCCCTGCCTTTTGGCCATCTCCTGGCCCGGCACCAGCGGCCAGGGTTGGCTGGCCCTGTGGCTGCCCCTGGCCCTGGTCATCGCGGTGTGGCCCCTGGTGCTTCTCTGTCGCCGCCTGCCCTCCTTTGCCTGGCAGGTGGCCGCGGTGGGGGTGTTGCTCGCCGCCATCGCCCTGGGCGGCGCCTGGCGCTCGTCCGGGGTGAGCTACATGTTCTGGCAGGAAGGCACGGTGGCCGCGGCGCGGTTCTGGCTGGAGAGCAACCTGCCTCCCGGCGCAGCGGTTCTGGCGGGCCCCGGCGCTCCCTTGGATATTTTTCCCGGTGCGCGTTCGTGGCAGCCCGGTCAGGAGACGGACGACGCCTATCTGGTGCTGGAGGCCAACCGGGCCGCCGACGAACAGGGCGGAGACCGCCTGGCCGAGTACCTGGCCACTCGCCAACCCTTGCAGCGCTTCGACCTCAAAGGCGCCTGGTCCCGCGGCCTATGGGGGCTGGGCCCGGTTTCCCTGGAGATGCTCAACCCCACCCTGGCGGTATACGCCCCCGTCTCCCGGGCCCGGGTGCGCGAGCCGCTGGCCCTGGACCGCCCGCCGGTGGGAGCCGGCCGCTCCTATGGGCTGATCTATCAGACCGGCACGCCCTACAGCCGCGATGACGGGGCCATGTTGACTCCGTCGGACGGCAAGGTGGTGCGGGTGTTGCGCCCCCAGGGAGGGCCCCCGCCGGTGGCCCTGCGCCTGCGCAACCTGGGGGGCGAGCTGCTCCAGGCCCACCTGACCCAGGGCCCCTGGCACCACCGCCACCTTACCCTCTACCCCGGCCAGCAAATGGATATGGCCCTGGGGGTGCGGGGTTGGCCGCCCATGGTGACGGGCCTGTATCCGGTCAAGCTGACGCTGGGCAATAAGGGGGTTTTGTGGGCTCGCCTGCTTTCCGACCCCTTGTTGCTGGGCAAACTGGAAATGGAGGCCGGGCGCTGGGGCCAGGCGCAAAAGTGGCTGGAGCTGGCGGCGCAAAAACAGGAAGGCTTCGAGGCCTTGAGTATGCTGGCCGGGGCCCTGGCCCGGCAAAACAAGCTCAAGGAGGCCTCCGCGGCCCTGTACCAGTTGGATTTCATATCCCCCGCCCGCTACCTTTCCTTGGCCAAGGAGGTGAAGGACCGGGCCTGGCGCGAGAGATTGGCCCAACTCACCGGATATGACCTGGATCTGTTGGAGCGGGCCACTTCCTTGGACTACGAGATATTGGGCGCGCTCTACCTGGGCGACGAACGCCCGGTGAGCCTGCAGGGCAGGGGTTTCACCGGCAGCCTGCGCCGCGATCCCTCAAGCGATGGGTTGATGCTCAACCTGTGGCTGAAGGCCCCATGGCCCCAGGGCCAGTGGAAGGTCGTGGTTAAGCTGCGCGGCCAGAACCAGGACGACCCGGAGCGCGTCCTGGGGCGGGCGGAACTGAGGGCCGTGGAGCCCCAGGGCAGCCGTTTGGTGGCCCAAGAGGAGATAACCGCCCAAAGCCTGGAGGAGGGCGGCCTGGAAATGCCCTTCCGCCTGGGCCAAGACGGCAACCGCCTGGAATTGCGCCTGCACCTGGCCCAGGGCGCGGGTCTGAGCCTGCAGGGCCTGCGGGTGGGGGCCGATATTCAGGGCCACATGCGCCGCATCCTGCTTTGGTACTACGACGCCCGGGGCTTGGTGGCCCTGGGGGCGGGGCAGCACCAGGAGGCGGTCAAGGCCTTCCAGTCCCTGTTGAAGCTTTTTCCCACCTATCGGGCCGCCTACCTGCCCCTGGCCCGCTCCCTGCTGGAACTCGGCCAGCTGGAGCAGGCCGCCCAGGTAACCAGTCTGGCCGAGGAGGCCTACCACGCCTTCCCCGATCATTTGGCCAGGGTGGCCGCCCTGTACAAGGACCTGCGCCAACAAGGCGCCCTTGAAAGGGTGGAAACGAGCATGGCCCACCTGCGGCCATCGCTCAAGAGGGTGAGCCGCTTCGAGGACGGCATGAGCCTGTTGGGCTACGACCTGCCCAAAAACAAAGTGAGGCCCGGCGGTAAGCTGGAGGTGAACCTGTACTGGCGGGCCTGGCAGGCCGTGCCGGTGGACTACACCATCTTCGTGCACCTGGAGGGGCCGGGCGGGGTGCTCAACTTCGACCACCGCCTGGACCGGGGCAACCGCCTCATGACCTCCCTGCGGGCCGGTCAGGTGGTGCGCGAGGATCTAAGCCTGAACATACCCCCTGGCGTCAAGCCGGGAACCTATACCCTAACGGTGGGCCTGTGGGATCCGGCGGTGGCCAGCGAAGCCCTGCGGGTGATCGAGGGCGAGGATATGGGACGCCGCCACCTGGAGTTGGCCAAGATCGAGATCGCCGCGCCCGAGGCTAGTCCAAAGAAGTGACGGAAACTCCAGCTACCCGCAGAGTCCCTCCCTGTTCGTAGCGCACCCTCAGGCCCAGCTCGCAGCTCCGCTTAAGCTCGAAGGGCACCGTTATCCAGCGATAGCCCGCGCCCAGGTCGCGGCCGCGCACCCGGGCCAGGCCCAGGAGGCGCCGCCCCAGGTCCGTGGACACCACCAGGCTGGCCATGGGGGCCTGGGGCGGGAGAGCGCCCTCGGCGGCCAAAAGGAAGCGGGCCTCGTAGCGCCCCGGCGGGTAGGTCTGCTGGGGGCCGTGCATCAGGTACAGGGGCGGGGTCCAGCCGGCACGGGCCCGCACCGCCAGGCCGCTGGGGGCCGCGGGGTCGGCCACCAGCTCGCCGGTCTGGCGCCACAGGCGGCTGGCCGGGTAAAAAGGCTGGGGCCTCTCCTGGCCCGCGAAATTGATCAGCACCACGTCCAGGCCCAGATCGCTGTCCCCGTTGAACCAGGTGCGCAGATCCAGGGGGGTGACGCCCTCGATGCTGAAGGGCAGGGCCACGTCGTGCCAGCTCTCGTCCGGCGGCAGCCGCTCGGGGGTCAGCTCAACCGAGGCCAGCACCCGCCCCGTGGCCGCGTCGCGCACCTCCACCCGCCCGGGGACTTTGCCGTCCAGGCCGCGCCGTAGGCGAAAGCGGGCCACGTAGCTTCCCGGCGGGTAGGGCCGCCCCGGCCCCATGCTCAGCCAGCCCGCCTGGTCCACCCCGGCCCGAGCCTGGCGGGCGCTGCCCCCCGGCCGGGGCAGGCGCGGTCCTAGCTTGCCCCCCAGTTCCTGGGGCTCGGCGAACAGCAAGCCCCAGCCCGAGGCGTCCCCCTCCTCGCTCAGGCGCCCGGTGTCGGCGCGCAGCCATTCCGCCTCCCACAGGCTGGTCACCGGCGACACCTGGGTCAGAGCCCGCGCATTGTCCAGGGCTTGTTCCTGGGGCCGCAGCAGCCACACGTTGCCCGCCTGCAGCTCGCTTCTAAAGCGCCCTCCGGCCAGCAGCCGCCGCCGGGCCAGCTCCGGCGGGAAGGGGCAGACCTTGCGTGTGTAGACCTCCTCGTCCTCGTAAAAGGCCACCAGGCCCACCTTGAGCCGCCGAAGGGTGTCCCAGGCCGCCGGAGTCACCAGGCCGAAGTCCAGGGAGTACAGGGGCCAGAAAACTTGCTCCACGTAGGCCCGGGGCACCTGGGGGGAATAGCCGTTGACCATCACCGCCCTGGTCTGGGAGATCAATAGCTCGTACACCGAGGACTGGTGGGAATCCCCCGGCCAGATGGGCAGACCCAGCAGGCGCTCCGGGGCGAGCGGCCCGGTGGGCAGCTTGTCCCGCACCCCTTGGGCCAGGGGGCCGGGCGGGGGCATCAGGCACAGGCCCGGATCGCGGGCGGGCCAAAAGTCCCAGGCCACCCCCAGGCTCACCGCCAGGGCCAACCCTAGGGCCACCAGGCGGCCGCCGCCCCAGGCCCTGGCCAACTCCTTTAGGGTCCAGCCGCCCAGCAGGCCCAAAAACAGCACCGCGAAAATGACCAGGCGTCCCGGCACCCGAGGGTAGTTGAAAAAGGGCAGGTGATCATAGAGCCAGGCGTAGAGCGGCAGTTGGGGCAGGTTGGGCCCCAGGCACAGCAGGGCGGCCAGGCCGCCCAGGCCCGCCCACAGGGCCACCGGGGCGCGGGTGCCTTGCTCCCGGCGGCCCAGGGCCAACAGCAGCAGCCCCGCCCCGGCCAGGATCAGGGTGACCAGGCCCAGATACACCACCTGCTCCGAGTGGGACGGACTGATGCAAAACAGATCGGCCAGTCGGGGCGCGAAGAGCTTGACCTCGCCCAGGCTGCGCCCCTGGCTGGCGATGCTCGCGTCCAGCACCCGAGCCTTTTGCACCATCATGGCCGCCGCGCCCAGGCCCCAGCCCACGCCCAGGGCGATCAGCGGCGGCCAGGTGCCGCTAGGCAGGTCGGGCCGGCGCCGGGCTCGCCACAAGGAGGGCAGGGCCAGCCAGGCCCCCCCGAGCAACAGGGCGGCCAGGAGCAGCTTGCCCAGATGGGGCACGTCCAGCCAGTACTGCACCGCGTACAAGGGGCTTAGCAGCAGAGGGGCCAGCCCATGGGCCAAGACGCGGCGCGTCCCCTCCCGGCCCAGGGTGGTCAGACGAAGGGCCAATTCGGCCGACACCAGCCACAGGCAGAGGGCCAGCACCAGGCCCAGGCCCAGGCTGACGGCCAGGGCCAAGCCGCCCCCCAGGGTCGCCTCGCCCCGCCCGGCGGCCAGGTGCAGGCTAAGGCCCAGGGCCAGGCCCGCCCCGATTACCCACAGGGCCGGGGTCGCCTTGGTGCCTTGTTCCTCGTCTGCCGACTCACCCGGTGCGCCCAGGGTGAGCAGGCGCAGGGGCACGTACAGGCCCAGGAGCAAGGTGGTGTAGAACAGCAGGTGGCCTTCCATGAGGCCCACGGCCAACAGCAACAGGCCGCCCAGGGCCCCCCACCAGGCCGATCTACGCTCCCAGCCCTTTTCCAAACACCACAGGGTGGCGGGCAGCATAAAGGCGATGAAGCCGTAGAGGTGGCCGGACAGGGCTTGGGAAGCCCTAAAAGGCAGCAGGGCGTAGATCAGGGCCACGGGCAGGGCGGCCAGGGCCGAGCCCAGCAGCCGCCGGGCCAGGGCATAGGCGGCCAACCCGGCCAGAAGGTAGGTGACGAGCACCACCGCGTTGTAGGCGCTCAGCGCGCCCAGGGGCTTGAGGGCCAGGTAGAGCAGGCTGAAGGGGAAGTTGGCGTACAGGGCGATGCCCTGGGGATGCAGGAAGGTGTTGAACTCGTAAGGGTTGCTGGGGAAGCTGCTGGGCCCGGTGAGGTTGTCGGTGAACAGCCAGGACCAGTAGTAGAACTGCAAGTGGTCGCCGGGCATCTCGGGCACCAGTTCCCAGCCCGGCGAGGGATGGTACACGTAGGGTATGGCCTGGTTCCAATGGGCCGCCAGGGGCCAGGTGTGGGCCAGGGTGAGCAACAGCATGAGCGCCAGCACGCCCAGCCCGGCGGGCCAGGTTCGGCGCGTTGGTTGTTCCTTAGGCCCTATGCTCATGGCTCCAGCCGGGTGATGTTCATGGTCTGGACCCGCAGGGGGGCCAGGCCGGTGGTGCCCACCCGGAACTCCAGGTTGGTGGCCCAGCGCTTGAGCGCGAACTCCAGGCTCACGGGCCCGCCAAGCTGCTCACCGCTGAACTTGCGGGTCAGCAGGGTGCGCTGGCCCTTGTTTTCGCTCAGGTCGATCCAGCCCGCCTGCTCCGGCCCGGCATAGGGGCTGCGCAGCACGGCCGTGGCCCGGTAGCGCCCCGGCGGCAGGGCCAGGTATTGGCCCCACACGTACAGGCCCGGCTTTATTCCGGCGGGGATGTCCAGGGCCTGGGGGTCGTCCGGGGCGGTATTGACCGGGCCGTGCTGATAGCGGGCCGGGGGCAGGGGCAGCTCCATGAGGGCCTTGGGCCGCACGTCCGGGTCGCCAAGTCGCCAGGTCCTGCCGCCGGGGGGCAGGTCGGATAGGCGGTTCCACAGCACCACCCGCTGGGCCGGGTTGCCGTAGGTGAGCACCCCGGCGCCGATGTGGTCGGCGGCCACCCCGGCCCCGGCCACCATGACCAGGGCCAGCACCATCCCCGCCAGGGAGCGGCCGGGGCCGAAATTCTGGTTGCCCAGGTTCATGGCCACCAGGGCCGCGAAGGCCACCAGCATCCAGATGATGGCCAACTGGGCGTTAACCTGGGGGGCCTGGTCGTTGAAGATGAAAGCGGGCAGCAGGTTGTCGATGAGCGGGAACTGCAGGCCGCTGCCCAACACCACCTTGTGGCCGTACACCGCCGAGGGGTAGTGCATCACCCAGAAGGAGGCGGCCAGGCTGGCCGCGCCCAACACCGCCACGAACAGCAGGAAGCGGGGTGGGCCCCAATGGGCCCCGGCGGCCAGGCCCACGGCCAGGAAAGGCACCGCGGCCACCAGATAGCGCGAGGGCGGGTTGATGCCCCCGAACCAGTCGGCGAACAGCCCGGCCACCACGTAGACAGCCCCGGCCATGGCCAGGCACCAGAAGCCGTCGGACAGTCGCCGCCGCAGCAGCCACAGCAGCCCCGCCGCGCCGGCCAGCCACACGGCCCCGTAGGTGAGCATGCCTTCCCCGGCGTCCACCCAGATGCCGCTGAGGCCCTCCCAGAAGCCGCGCGGGTTCAGGTAGTGGCCCTGGGCGTGGATCTCCTGGCCGGGGAAGGGATGGCCGTAGAGCCACATGAAGTAGGTATACAAGAGCCAGGCCGAACCCAGGCAGGGCAGGGCAAAGGCGATGAGTCCCTTGATGGAGCGCCAGTGGCCCCGGGCCAGGAAGTAGAGGCCCAGCACCACCGAGAGCACCGCGAAGCGCTCGTGGAACCAGGGCAGATAGGCGGCGAGCAGGCCGGCCACGAACAAAAGGCCCCAGCGCCCCGGTTCGGCCGCGCGCAGCAGGCGGAAGGAACTCACCGCGAAGGCGGCGGCGGCGATCTCGGGGAAGGCCAGGTTGGAGTAGATGAGCCCCGGCAGGGCCAGGGCCGCCCCGGCCGCGCCCAACAGGGACGGGCCGTCGCGTTTGGTGAACAGCCGCCCCAGCCAGAACACCTCGGTGACCATCCAGGCGGCCAGCAGCCACAGGCACACGGTGGCGGTCTTGCGCGGCCCCTGGCCCAGGTAGAGCCCCCAGGCGTAGAAGGGGGCCATGAGCGCGGGCAGGCCGGGCCGGTGCTTGGATATCCAGCGGCCGTCGGCGGTCCAGCCGCCGTGCCCGCCGATGACCTTGGCCGGGTCCAGGTAGTAGGAGTTTTCCCGCAGGAATATCTCCTCGGACAGGTCCAGGTCATGGTCCACGGCCAGGGAGTGGGTGTTGAACAGGTATTGGGGCTCGTCGCCGCCCATGAACTTGCCCACTTGGTTGCTCACCTGGGTCAGCCGCGCCCCCACCCCGGCGAACAGCACCAGGGCCAGGATGAACACCACCGGGGAGAGCCAGTAGCGGCGATGGGGGTCCGGCTTGTTCAACAGCTCCGGGGCGGCCAGGCGGGTCTGGATGAGCACCGCTCCGGCCGCGGCCAGGGCGACCAAGGGCCAGGCCTCCCGGGACAGGGCCAGCGGGGCCAGGCTGCCCCCGTACAGGGGCGGCAGAAGCTCGGCCAGGGGCACCAGCACCAAGGCCAGGGAAGGCAGCCAGGCCAGGGCGGCCAAACGGGCGGCCCGGGGCTCCTCCAGCCCCTGGCGGGACAGCCAGCCGTGTTGCCAAGCGGCGGCCAGGGTCTGGGCCAGCCACGCCGCCAGGCCCAGGGTCAGGGGCATCCACCACAGGGGCCAGCGCCAGATTACCGCGCTTTGGCCGCCTTCCTGGGCGGCCATGACCACCGCCCAGCGGCTGGCGGCCAGGAGGCCCCAGGCCAGGCCCGCCAGCCACACCAGGGGCCGGCGCAGGACGCCCAGTTTGAAGCCCAGGAAGCTCATCGTTGGGGCAACCCGTAGCGCTCTCGCCAGGGATCCCACAGGCGGGCGCGGGTCATGTCCTTGAACAGGCGGGGGTTGTCGTCCCGGGCCCGTTGCAGGGCCTGGCGGGCGCGGGCGTCGTCCCCGGCCCGGGCCTCCAGCCAGGCCAGCTCCAGCCAGAAGAACACCGGGTAGCTGCCCCTAAAGGCCTCCATCTCCCGCCACAACTGGTCGCGCTGCTGCCGGGAAAGTTCGCCGCCGGTGGCCACGCTTTGGTGATGGGCCAGGCCCAGGCGGGGCAGCAGGCGATAGTCGGGCCGCCAGCCCATATCCAGGCGGTGCTGGGCGGCCAGGCGCCGCAACTCGCGGCCCTGCCAGGTGGGCCAAAGCAACACCAGGACCGCCAAGATCACCAGAAGGGTGATAAGCCAGTGGGGGTGGCCATGCCGCTGGGGCGTGGGCTGCAGGGAGGGCGGGTGCAAGCTACTTGGGCTCCCCTAAGACCGCCTTGCGGGCCAAAGGCCCCGGCGGATCAGGTGCGGGTTGGGGGGACGGGGTGGGTCGGCCCCGAGGGAGCCTCTTCAATATAAGGCCCCGTTTATTCCTGCCAATTTCTGTAGCACGATTGTTCGCTACTACTCAAGGGGATATTGCGCCGCCAGGGTGGGGAGCGTTGGGCGGGCGGCTGGGCCGCGCTAGTGGAACATCTCCATCAACTTCACCCGTTGATAGCCCTCGGGAACCGCGAACAGGGAGTCGGACAGGGTCTCTTTGTGGGCCAGCACCACCTCGCGCACCAGGGTTTCCCCGTTCAGGTGTTGGACCGTCCTGACCGGGTAGCCCTTGCTCCACAACTCCTGCACCGCCGGGTCGGACTCGTAGGAGTTTTCTCCGCTGGCTTGGGCGAAAACGGACATCATTTTTTGCATCTTCTTGGTGTCCAATTCCTTGGTCAGGTCGATGGCCGGGGCCAGCCATTGCTCCTCCAGAAGTTGGCCGTCCACCCAAATCTCGTATTTGTGCGCTTGCAGGCCGTTGATGACCCTGCTTTGCCCGGTGTTTTTGACCGTCACCTTGGGGGCGGGGGCGTTGGGTGGGCCCATGGCTTCCTGCATGGCCTTCTCCGCCTGGGCCCGCTGTTCGGGGGGCATCTCTTTCAACTGGTCCTGCATCATGCGCATGGCCTGGTCGCGCATCTTGAGCATGTCGGAAACCGGGCCGGTCCAATAGGTCTTGGCCTCGGTGTTCACCAGGATTAGGTGGCCCTTGACCAGGTCCATGATGGTGATGGATTCACCGCTTTCGTCGCGCACCTGGTTGTTCTGATAATACAGACTACTGAGTTCGCCCTCGGACTTTTCCAGAATAAGCCATCCCGCCGCGGCCGGAGCGGCCCAGGCCAGGATCAAGATGGCGGTCCAAAGGGCTCTGACGTAGTTCATCGTGGAGACACTCCGCAAAAACTGGAAAAAAGGATTGACCAAAGTATAGCAGCCATAGCGCCGGGTGTAAGCAGGGAGCGGGGTGCGCAAGGGGGATTTGGCTCCTGGCCCGGGCGGGCCTCAGCGCGATGGGGAAGGCGGTTGCGGCGGTTTGGCGGAGCGGCTTATGCCGCCCCTCAGGTACATGGGGATAGCGGGCAGGGCGCTGACCATGGAGGCCAGGTTTAGCAAAAAGCCGATCAGGAAAGCCGAGGTGGCCCCGACGCCCACCAGGCGGAAAAAGGCCACGTAAAGGCCCTCCAACACCCCGAAGCTGGAAAAGCTCACCGGCAGGCGGGCCAGGAAGAACACCACCGGGGTCACCGCCGCCGACTCCAGCAGGGTGAGGTCCAAATGCAGGGCCCGGGCGATGAGCCAGTTGAAGATTACCGGCGCGCCTTGTTCGATGAACGACAGGAACAGGAACCACAGCAGCACCCCCCGCTGGCGGCGGTATTGGTGGTAGGCCTTGACGAAATCCAAAACCCAGGCCAGCAGGCGGCTGCGCTCGCGCCAGCGGCGCTCGGCCTGGCCGTGCAGGCGCTCGGCCCAGGCGGAAAAGCTAAGAACCACCGCCAGGGTGGCCACGGCCAGCAGGCCGAAGGACAGGTAGAAAAAGCCGGCGGGCAGCTCGGTGCTGATGCCCGCCAAGAGCACCAGGCCCACCACGGCGGCCAGGGCGGCGGCCACGAAACCCAGGGCCCGCTCCAGGAAGATGCTGGCCGCCACCGCCTGGCTGGGGCGCTCCGGCCGGGCGAACAGGCCCACCCGCACCGCGTCGGCCCCCAGGGTGCTGGGCAAGAAGCAACCCGCGAAGGTGGCCAGGTAATAGGCCTTGAGCGCCTCGCCGTGCCCCGCCTGGTAGCCCTGGCTCACCAACAGCAGCCGCCACTTGTAGCTCATCAGGCAGCGGTCCAGGGTCATGGCCACCAGCAGCAAGAGCAGGTATTCCCAGCTGGCCCCGGCCACCGCCCGCCAGGCCTGGCCCAGGTCCACGAAAAACAGCAGCAACACCAGCAACAGGCCGGCGCTGATGCCCAGGCGCAACCAGGTTTTGGCGGACTTTTTCAAACGGGGCGGCCTCCAGGGAAATCTCCTGAGCCACGTTATCACCCGACCCCCTGGGCGTCAACGCGGGCCGGGACCGCCTTGTTTCGCCTCCGGCCAGTAGTTAATCTGATTGTAGGGATAGGAATTGCAGTCGCCGTCTGGGCCTCGCGCCCGGCGGCGGGCCGATACCCCAAGATGATGGCCCCCAGGTGGAGAACCCGGCCGCGCGGCCGGCTTGCCCCGAGGCAGGGCGCCCAGCCCGAAGCGCCGCGCCCAACCTTTTCTCACAACCTAAGGAGATGTCATGCCCAAAAGGAAACATTTCGCGGTGGTAGTGCTTATGGCTTTTGCCCTGGCCATGGCCGGCCTGGCCCAGGCGGCCCCGGTCCAGGGATACCCGGCCCTGCAGGGCGTCAAATCCATGAACGCGGTGATCGACGTGCGGGGCAAAAGCCCGGGGGCGATGCTGGGGGCCCTGAAGCTGGTGCACGCCATGTACAAGGACAAGGCGGTCACCCAGACCGATCCCGGCCGCCACTTTGTGGTGATTTTCATCGGCCCCGCGGTTAAGTTGGTGTCCACCGCCCGCCAGGGATTTTCCCCGGCCGAGGCCAAGGTGCTGGACCAGTTGGCCCAGGAGGTGAAAGCCATGGCCGCCGACGGCATCAAGCTGGAGTTGTGCGTGTTCGCGGCCAAGGTGTTCAACGTGAAGTTGCCCACCATCCTGCCGGAGATAACCCAGGTGCCCAACGGCTGGATTTCCCTGATCGCCTACCAGCAAAAGGGCTTTGCCCTGGTGCCCATCTACTAGATAGCTTGCCCGCCCCCTGTCCAGACCCGCACACCGGGTCTGGACAGGGGTGACAAGTCCGCGTTCGGCTCCCGTCATGGCTGTTGCACAAACCGCCAGGTTTCATTAGGCTTAGCCAAATCTCACGCCGGGGAGAGCAACCTTCGGCGGACAGCGAGGGCGGTTATGTGCGGCATCAACGGATTCAGCTGGGAAGACCAAGGCCTTATCCAGGCCATGAACGAGCGCTTGGTACACCGGGGGCCCGACGCCCATGGCGACTACGTGGGCGGTGGGGCCAGCCTGGGGCACACCCGCCTGTCCATCATCGACCTCTCCGAGCGGGGTCGCCAACCCATGGTCAACGAGCACGGCGACGTGCGCATCGTGGTCAACGGCGAGATCTACAACTACCTGGACCTGCGCAAGGAGCTGGTGGCCGCGGGGCACGTGTTCCGCTCCGACAGCGACTCCGAGGTGGTGCTGCACGGTTATGAGCAGTGGGGACCGGGGGTCATCGAGCGCATCACCGGCATGTTCTGCTTCGCGGTGTTGGACGAGAAACGCCGCCGCATAATGCTGGGCCGCGACCGTCTGGGCATCAAGCCTCTCTACTATCACCACGCCGGGGGCAAGCTGATCTTCAGCAACGAGATCAAAGGCCTGCTGTGCTGGGAGGGCCTGCAGCGCCGGGTGGACCTGCCGGGGCTCTACCAATATCTGGGCTACGAGTACGTGCCCGCCCCACGCACCCTGTTCGACGGCGTGAAAAAGCTGCGCCAGGGCCATTACGCCATCTTCGAGATGGACAGCGGCCAGTTCAGCGAGACCCAGTACTGGGACGTGCGCTTCGCCCCCCGCTTCTCCCGCCCCGAGGAGGCGGTGGAGGAGCTTCAGGCCCTGCTCAAGCTGGCCGTCAAGCGCCGCCTGATGAGCGACGTGCCCCTGGGGGTGTTCCTCTCCGGCGGCCTGGACTCCACCACCGTGGTGGCCCTGATGCGCGAGCTGGGGGTGGAGCACATCCGCAGCTTTTCCATCGCCTATCCCGACCCCAGCTTCAGCGAGCTGGAGTATGCCAACGACATGGCCCAACACTACGGCACCGACCAGACGGTGCTGATGATCGAGGGCCTGACCATGGAGGACCTGGAGAGCGCGGTCTATCATTTGGACGAGCCCATGACCGACCTCTCGGCCATCCCGTTGATGCTCATCTGCCGCAAGGCCAAGGAGACGGTCACCGTGGTGCTCTCCGGCGAGGGCGGCGACGAGATCTTCGCGGGCTACGACCGCTTCAAGGCCTCCAAGGCGGCGGGCTACCTGAACCGCCTGCCCGGCTGCGCCCCCCTGCTCCACCGCCTGGCCTCCCTGCTGCCCGACCAGCCCCAGAAGAAGGGGGCGGTCAACGTGGCCAAGCGCTTTTTGGAGGGCTGCGTGCTGCCCCGCGAAGGCGAGCATCTGCGCTGGCAGTATTTCCTGCCCCCCGCCCTGGCCGGGGAACTGTTCAACCGCGAGGCCGCGGCGGCGCTCAACATCGACGACCCCTTCGCGCCCATCCGGGCGGTGCTGGCCTCCTGCAACTCCTCCGACCGCCTGGACCGCGAGGTGTACCTTGACCTCAAGCTGGCCATGGCCGACAGCGTTTTGATGAAGGTGGACAAGATGTCCATGTCCACCTCCCTGGAGGTGCGGGTACCCTTCCTGGACCACGAGGTGGTGGAGTTTACCGCCAGCCTGCCCTCCTGGTTCAAGCTCAAGGGCTTCACCACCAAGTACATCCTGCGTCAGGCCATCCGGGGCCTGGTGCCCGACCGGGTGGCCTTCCGGGGCAAGCAGGGCTATTCCCTACCGGTGAAGAACCTCTTGCGCGACCAACTCAGGCCGGTGATGCAAGAACTGCTCACCACCAGCCCCCTGGTGCGCGAGTTCCTCAATCCGGCCACGGTGAACACCCTCATGGCCCAGCACCTGGCCGGCACCCACAACCACAACCACGTGCTGTGGGCCCTGATGAACGCGGCCCTGTGGCATCGCCGCTTCTTCGAGAACTAAGGCCCCGGCTGCGCCAGTCACCGCCATACTGCGTCGCCGGTGGCGCTCGGGCCTCGACGTAGACATCAGGCTACGCCTACGGCCCTCGCTTACCGGTCGCCTTGTCTGCCGGCGGCTGGCTGTGCCGGTGCCGTGCACCAATCACACACCCATTAAAGATGGCGGTTTATTCATAAGGGCCGCATAATTACCAAATAGCTACTTGTTTAAGCCCAACCCGCTTGAAGCACCTGGGCTGGACAGCTTCCATGACCCCATGATAATTTTCTTTATAGCTAACCATTTGCCACCCAAGAGGATTTAATGGCCAATCCCTCCCAGGACCAGCCGGCCAATCTCAAGACTCATCAGATGGCCACCGGCGGGGGTAGCGCCCTCAGGCGCTACCAGGACCTGATCGTGGGGTCGCGCTCCTGGGGGCGTCTGATCTACTTTGAGCTGTGCATGCTCTTCGCCAACTGCCGGGGGGCCCTGGGCCTGTTTCTGCGCAAGCTGTTGTGGCCTCGCCTGTTCGGCTCCTGCGGCGGAGGGGTTATGTTCGCCGCCGGGGTGGTGCTGCGCCATCCGGGGCGCATCCACCTGGGCCAGCGGGTGGTGGTCAGCGAGGGCTGCATCCTGGACGGCCGCTGCCCGGACACCGAGCGGGCCGTGGTGGTGGGCGACGACGTGAACCTGGCCAACGAGGTGATGCTCTCGGCCAAGCAGGGCTACATCGAGATCGGTCCCCGTTGCGGCCTGGGGGCCCGGGTCATCGTGCATTCGGTGGCCCACAACCCGGTGGTGATCGGCCCGGACGTGGTCATCGGCCCCCTGTGCTACCTGGCCGGGGGCGGCAACTACCACACCGACCGCCTGGACGTGCCTATCGGCCAACAAGGCATCAAGGACATGGGCGGCATCAAGGTGGAGGAGGGCGCCTGGTTGGGGGCCGGGGTCTACGTGCTGGACGGGGTCAGCGTGGGCTCCGGGGCCATTGCCGCCGCCGGGGCGGTGGTGGCCGCCGATGTGCCCGCCCTGGCCGTGGTGGGTGGGCTGCCCGCCAAGCTCATCAAGATGCGCGCCAAGGAAGACTCCACCTAGCCTGGAATTTATGCTAGAAACCCCCGCCAACCCCCAGCCCCGCTCCCGCCGCCGCCGGGCCGGCGCCTGGCTGACCATGCTCCTGGCCGGGGCGATCACCGCCGGGCTCTTGTATTACCTGGCCCAAACCACCACCCTGGACGACTGGGTGGGCCTGTTTAGGGGCCTGCCCCTGGTGTTCCTGCTGGCCTATATGGCCTGCTTCTTGGGCTCCATGCTGCTCAAGGCGCTGCGCTACCGCCTGCTGTTGGCGGCCTCCAGCCAAGCCGCCCCCCCCCGCTTCGCGGGCCTGGTGGCGGTCACCTTTGTGAGCAATTTGTTCGTGGACCTGCTGCCCGCCCGCTCCGGCAGTCTGGCCTACATCGTGTTCCTCAACCGCAAGCTGGCCGTGGACCTGCCCGCCTGTTTCAGCTCCTTCGCCTTTTCCTTCATCTTCGACCTCATCGGCATGCTGCCCCTGTTCTTCCTGGCCATCGTGCTGCACGGCCTGGCCGCCGGGGATTCGGCCCCCCTGCTGTGGGCCTTGCTGGGGGCGCTGGCCATCATCGCCCTGGCCGCCCTGTACCTGTTGGAAAAGGTGCTGGCTCTGATGGCTCGCCTGGTGGCCTGGCTGGCCCCGCGTCTTCCGGGGAAGCTGCAAGCCTGGGCCGGGCGGGCGGCCGAAGAACTGGCGGCCATGGCCAAGGACGTGGCCACGGTGAAGAGCCGGGGGGTGTACGGCCGGGTGCTGGTGGTGTCGGTGGCCATCCGGGCCCTCAAGTATCTGGGCCTGTACCTCTTGGTCAGCGGCCTGGCCGCCCAGTGGCCGGAGCAGGCGGCTCACCTCTCCTTCCCCCTGGTGCTGTTCGCCCTGCTGGCCGCCGAGGCCACGGCCAGCCTGCCGGTGAGCGGCATCGCGGGCTTCGGGGCCTACGAGGGGGTGATGATGGCCACCCTCCGGGGGGCGGGCCTGGCCTCCACCCAGGCGGCCCTGATACCCTTTGGCCTGCACCTGATCACCCAGACCATCGACTACACCCTGGGGGCGCTGGCCCTGGTGGCCCTCGGCCTCATCAAGCCGCGAGAGAACGCAAATGAAGAGCCCCTTTAAGAAGCAGCCGCCCAAAAACTGGATCATCCTGGGGGTGCTGGCTTTGATGCTGATAGTCACCGCGGTGCACTTCGGCCCCCGCTACCTCTACTCCCACTTCGGCGATCTGGTGCTGGGCCAGGTGGTGGGCGGGCTGAGCCAGGAGCAGAAGCAGGCGGTGCGCGCGGGCACCAAGGGGCTCAAGGCCAAGGTGGTGTGGTCTTCCAGCCGCAGCGGCAACCACGAGCTGTACATGCTCACCCTGCCGGATATGGAGTTCTATCGCCTGACCCACAACGACCGGGTGGAGTATTACAACCGCTTTTCGCCCGACGGCCAGCGCCTGGTTTTCGCCCGCAGCCAGCGCCTGTGGGTCAGCGAGCGCGACGAGTTGCCCTGGGACGTCTGGGTCATGGACCTCACCACCAGAGACCAGACCGAGGTGGCCAAGAACGGCAACTACCCCCAATGGGTGGGCAACGACCAGGTCAGCTTCATGCGCGGCGGCCAGGTGGTGCTCAAGGACCTGAACAGCGGCCAGGAGAAGGTGCTCTACGACGCCGGCCAGCCGCCGGTAAAGGGAGTGCCCCAGACCCCGGAGCTGTCGCCGGACCGGCGCCTGCTGGCCTTCACCGCCCGGGGAGCCCTGCGGGGCACCGTGGTCTACGACCTGGCCGCGAACAAGCTGCGCCAGATGGGGGATGGCTGCGAGATTACCTGGTACCCCGACAGCCGCCGGGTGCTGTGGGTGGAAAACGGGGGCAACGGCGGCACCCATATTTTGCACTCGGCCCTGGAACCCCTGAAGCCCCGGGTGCTCATGGACCTGCCCGGCAAGTACAGCCACGAGTACTTCCCCCGCCTATCGCCGGACGGCAAATGGCTGGTGTGGGGGGCGGCGGCCAAGGGCCATGAGCACGACATCGCCGACTACGAGATATTCCTGTGGCAAGTTGGCACGCCCTGGGAGAGCGCCCTGCGCCTGACCCAGAACCAGGCCAACGACCGTTGGCCGGACATATACATCGAAAAATAGGCCTACTGGGGCGGGAACAGCTCCCAATCGATGTGCAGCGAGCGCAGCATGGTCTTGAGCGCCGGGCCCAGCAGGGCCCAATCCTCGGCCCCCACCTGGCCCCACAGGTGGCCCCGAGCCCACAGATGGCCCCCATCGGGCAACCTGCGGTGCACCACGGCCATGAGCTCGTAGCTGCCCTCCGCCCGCTTCTGGTAGACGCTGAGCCGGCGGCGGTCCACCACCGACTGGCCCAGCAATTGATAGCCCTCCAGGGGAGGCAGGGCCTCCTGGTGCAGCTCCAGGCTCATTTCGCGGCCTTCGTCCGCCTTGCCCTGCCAGACGTAGCCGCCGGGCAGGCTCCGGCCTTCCCAGGACCAGGGCAAGGAAACGTACATGCCCCGCCATTCGGCCAGACGCCACTGGGAGCCCAGCACGAAAAAGAAGGGCTCGATGCGCAGCGAGGCCAGAATCGCCTCCAAGGTAGGCTGGTTTTGCGCCCACAGCTTGCTGTCGCTGTCGGCCACGGCCCAGAGGCGGCCCCCGCCGGGCAGGGGCTGCTTGAGGATCAGGATGGACCGCCGCCGGGCGTCGCGGGTGCCTTCCAGCTCGGTCTGCTCAAAGACCAGGGCGGGCCGTCCGACCAGCGAGGCCTGGCCCAAGGCCTCGGTGCGCACCCGGTCGGCCAGGCCCGGCTCGGGCAGTTGGTCATAGCCGAACAGGGAAAACTCCATCTTGGTGTACAGGGGCGCGGTCTTGCGGGCCCACCAGCCGTAGAAATGCCTCAGCCCCACGTAGAAAAAGCCGTACCAGTTCTTGGGCACCGCCAGGCTCACCCCCCGGTCCTCCTGGATGCGCCACTGGGGGCCGGGCAGGGGGGCGAAGTCCCCGGCCAGGGGATCGCCCTGGGCCCAGGCCGCCGGAGCGGCGGCCAGCAGGGCCAGGCACAGGATCAAGGCGGCGAGACGTCGGACCATGGTCATGATTTTCCCCGCTTCCCGGCTCATGGCGTGGCTTTGGGTTCGGCGGCGTTTTTCCGCCTCACCATGGCTGAGCCCGGCGAGTTCCAGGGTGACGCAACGGTTGGCGACATCAATGGCGTAAAAGTAAACCTCAGGCATGGGCCGGCTCCTTGGCCTCGCGCCGCCTAGTCCAACGCCGGGCCAGGCGGTGGGCGCACAGGCCCAGGCAGACGGCCAAAATGGGAACCAAGGGTGAGTTGAAACGCGCATAGTTGGCGGTTATCAGGCTGTGAAAGCCGTACATGTAAATGGAGGGCAGCACAAAGGCCAACAGGGGCCAATCGCGCCGGCGCAGGGAAGACACCGCCAGATAAAAAAGGCAAACGAAGCCGGGCAGGGCCACCCACCAGGTGTCCGCGAACAGGCCCCGCCAGGCCAGGGGAATGGAGGCCAGCAGATGGCCCCAGGGGTTGGCCAATATCTTGCGAATGGCCGCCTTTTGGCTGTAGGTGTCACCCACGGTGTAGTGGCCCAACCAATTGATGTTGCGGGTCCAGTTGTGCTGACCCCTCATCTCAAAGGAGTCGCCCCGGTTCCACTCCCGCAGGTGGTTGAAATCATCCATGGTCAGGAACCTGCCCAGGGTGGCCTGGTAAAGATCGGCACCCCACAGCTTTTGGTGCTTTGGCGGGTCCCAACGCTGGTTGCCCGGGGTGGCCGACTCCTGGACCAGAGGGTTCAGGTAGACCCAGGGGGTGTAGTAGATGAAGGCGGCCAGATACTCCTTGGGGGTCATGACCGCGTAGTTGGAGCGAATTTCCAACACCAGGCCGCTACGGTAGGTCAGCATCCAGCGGCCATAGTGGTAGTGGTTGCGGGCCATCCAGGCCCCCACCGGGACCGCGAAGGCCAGAGTGAAGACGGCCATGCCCGCCAGCAACCTGCCCCTGGGAAGGCGGCTGCGCCAAGCCAGCAAGGCGAAGTAGATCATCAGCGGCAGCCAGCAGTACATCAGCGCCGCCCGGGTGAGGGCCCCCAGGCCCAACAACAGCCCGGCCAGGGCAAAGGCACAAAGGCTGGGCCGCTTGAGGGCCCGGTAGAGGGCCAGAGACAGGAACAGGATGATCAGGGCCGCGCCCGCCTCGCTGTAAAACCGGTTGATGAAATAGATCAGGGCCGGACTGTAGGCCACCACCGCGAAGCTGAGATAGCCCGGCCAGGGCGATCCGGTGGTCCGCCACACGAAAACCCCGGCCAGGATGGCCGCCAGGAGCAGCCAGCCCAGTTGCCACTTTTTGAGCGGCAGCAGGTCGTCGCTCAGGAAGCTGGGCAAGGGCAGGTCCAGGCCGGGCACCACCGCCACCCCCAGGGCCAAAAAGGCGGGGTAGCCCGGTGAGCGCCAGGCGTCCAGCCAGGGATGGGGGGTCAGGGTGCGTTGGGTGCTGATGATGCCGTGGTGCACCAGATTGTAGGCCATGCACAAATAGTGGTTGCCGTCGTGGTCTATGGCGTGCTGGGGCAGGTTGCGCGAGGCGTGAAACACGAAGCCGCCCAAAAGGAGCAGGATGATCGCCACATGGCCCGCGAAGCGCAAGTTGGCCTTGGTCAAGTAGGGCGGGGCCGGCATGGCCGGCAGGCTCTCGAGAAGTCTCGGCATCAGGCTCCAGGGGGCTTGGGGCTTAACTGGCTGGCCCAAATATACGCAACATCACCCAGGGGGGCAACTCAACCCGCCGCCCTGATTGCCAAACGGCGCGCGACCTGCTAATAAGTGAGCAGCATCGCGGCCGGGCGGCAACGTCCGCTGTCGCCTAACCTTTGCCGGGAATACCGCATGATTATCTCCAAGGCGCCGGTGCGCATATCCCTGGGAGGCGGGGGCACCGATCTGGCTTCCTACTACTCCAAGTTCGGCGGCTTCCTCATCGCCGGGGGTATCGACAAATATATCTTCATCTGCATCAACCAGCGCTTCGAACGCTCCATAAAGCTGTCCTATTCCAAGACCGAAGTGGTCGAGAACGTGGACCAGGTGCAGCACAAGATATTCCGCGAGGCCCTGCGCCTGGCCGGGGTGGAAAACCAGGTGGAGCTTTCCTCCATCGCCGACGTGCCGGCCAACTGCGGCCTGGGCTCCTCCTCCAGCTTCACCGTGGCCCTGCTCACAGCTCTGCGCTCCTACACCAGGGATTTCGCCTCCTTGCGCGAGCTGGCCGAGGAGGCATGCCGCATCGAGATCGACATCCTGGGCGCGCCCATCGGCAAGCAGGACCAGTACATGGCTGCCTTCGGCGGGGTGACCGCCCTGACTTTTGACACCGACGGCACGGTGCACGTGGAACCGCTCAGGATGAGCGGCGGCAAGCTGGTGGAGCTGGAGTACAACATCGGTTTGTTCTATACCGGCATCGAGCGCAGCGCCTCGGACATCCTCTCTTCGCAGAACCAGAAGACCTTGGAAGACGACCAGGGGGTGATCGAGCGCCTGCACGGCATAAAGCAGATCGGCCTGGAGACCCGCCGCTTGTTCGAAAAGGGCGACCTCGACTCCTTTGGCGAGCTCTTGCATCAGCATTGGAAGACCAAGAAGAAGCTCAGCACGGCCATCAGCAATCCCTTTATCGACGAGGCCTACGAGGAGGCGCTACGGGCCGGGGCCCTGGGCGGCAAGATCATGGGCGCGGGCGGCGGCGGCTTTTTCATGTTCTATTGCCCCGGCACCAAGGCCAAGGTCATCCAGCGCCTGAGCGCCATGGGTCTCAGGTACTTCCCCTTCCGTTTCGATTTCGAGGGGGCCAAGATCGTGGCCAACCTGCGCAAATAAGGAGCCTGTCCGTGAGCCAGTACGCCAAGCAATATCTGGAGGAAGCCCAGCGCATCGCCGCCTCCCTGGACCCGGCGGCCATCGAGAAGATGGTGCGGGTGATCGAGACCATAAGGGAGCAAAACGGCCGCCTGTTCTTCGTGGGCGTGGGCGGCGGGGCGGGCAACGCCAACCACGCGGTCAACGACTTCCGCAAGATCGCGGGCCTGGAGTGCTACACCCCCACCGACAACGTGAGCGAGCTGACCGCCCTGATCAACGACGAGGGTTGGGACGGCGTGTTCGCCCGTTGGCTGAGGACCAGCCGCCTGGGAGCCAAGGACGGGGTGTTCGTGTTCAGCGTGGGCGGCGGCAACCTGGAAAAGGGCATTAGCGTAAACATCGTGGAGGCCCTCAAGCTGGCCCGGGAGGTGGGGGCCAAGGTGCTGGGCGTGGTGGGGCGCGACGGCGGCTACACCGCCCAGGTGGGCGACGCGGTCATCGTGATCCCCACCGTGAACGAGGCCACCATAACCCCCCACACCGAGGCCTTCCAGGCGGTGGTTTGGCACCTGCTGGTATCGCATCCCGACATCCTGCGCAACGAGATGAAGTGGGAGTCGGTAAAATAAAACGGGCGGTTTTCCTGGACCGCGACGGGGTGCTCAACCCGGTGGTGATGCGCGGCGGATCACCCGCCTCGCCCCGTGGCCTGAATGAGTTCGCTCTGGTGCCAGGCGCGGGGGAGCAGGTGGCCCGCCTGAAGGCGGCGGGCTATATGGTCATCGTGGTGACCAACCAGCCCGATGTGGCCCGGGGGCTGCTGGAGCATGATGAGTTGGAGGCCATGCACCAAAAGCTGGCCCAGGGAGCGGGGCCGGACGAGATACGCTTCTGCCCCCACGACGACCATCACCAGTGCGCCTGCCGCAAGCCCAAGCCCGGCATGCTCACCCAGGCGGCGGCGGAGCACGGCCTGGACCTGGCGGCCTCGTGGCTGGTGGGCGACGGGTACAAGGACATGGAGGCCGCCCGCGCCGCCGGGGTGCGGGGCGTGCTGATAGCCACCGATTACAATGCCCAGGTGGAGGCCCGCCTACGGGTGGCCGGCCTGGCCCAAGCAGTTGATTTAATTTTGGAGCAAGGATAGGCAATGGCCATTTTCCTGGACAGCGGCAAAATCGAGCAGGTGGAGAAATTCTTGCGCTGGGGGGTGATCCGCGGGGTCACCACCAATCCCACCATCCTGCTCAAGGACGGGGTGACCGGCGGCGCGGCGGGCATGAAAAAGCGGGCCCAGGAGATCGCGGCCATGATCGCGCCCTTGCCCCTGTCGCTGGAGGTGACCAGCAACGACCCCGCCCAGATGATCGAGCAGGGCCGGGAGTTCGCCTCCCTGGCCGACAACATCAACGTGAAGATCACCATCCACGGCCCCGAGGGCGAGACCGAAAACATCGAGGTGATCCACGCCCTGGAGACCAAATACGACGTGCGGGTCAACGCCACGGCCATGATGAGCGCCCAGCAGTGCCTCTTGGCCGCCCTGGCCGGGGCCTCCTATGTCTCCCTGTTCGGCGGCCGGGTGAACAACATGGGCTACGACGCGGTGGACGAGATTAGCCGCTTGCGCGAGCTCTTGGAGTTGCAGGGGCTGGACAGCCAGATCATCATCGGCTCGGTGCGCGAGATCAACAACGTGATCACCTGGCTGCACGCCGGGGCCCACATCGTCACCGTGACCCCGGACATCTTGGCGGGCATGCTGGTGCATCCTTACAGCAAGGAGACCGTGAGGATGTTTCTCGATGATGCCAAAAAATGTGAAATGTGCTGAGGCTGGGGCCGCCTGAACGCGCCTGACGTCGTTGCCGGCATCGCTCGTTCCTCGACGTAGGTTCACTACGTCTCCGGAACTCGCTCGCCGGGCGCCTAGTCAGACACGCCCAGCCAGCCCCAGGGCTGTGCCGGGTCGCTGATAAAGAAGAAATCAAGAGCCCAGTCCTCCGAAAGGAGGGCCGGGTTTTAGTTTGGGGTCGAGACTGTGCAAAGTGAACTGCGGGGAATGGGAGGCAGTAAAAAGAAGGGTTGCCGCAGGGTGGGGGAGGTCGTTTGTCGTGCGGCGAGGCGCTTGGCGTGGGCGCAGCAGGTAGAGCCTAATTGCGCCGCGCCTCAACCATCTCGTAGCGGTAATTACCAGGCCAGCGGTCCAACACCGACGCCTCACCTTTCCTTACCTGCTCCCCTTATCTCCCCATCTCCCCGCATCAAATCCACAGGGCGAAGATATAATGGCGGACGGACCAACCCCCGCCCGCTCTTTCTTACCTTATTGGCCTCTTCCCTTATTCTTTATTAAGTTCCGCGGCCAAATCCCGGGCCCGCTCCAGGCACTGGTCCATGTTCAGATACTCGAAGGAGCCGAAGCGGCCGCAGGTGTGCAGCCCCAGGCCTTCCAGCCACTGGTAGACCTTGGCCCGGTTGGCCAGGTAGTCGCGGTCGTAGACCACGTAGGCGTGCTTGATGCGCTGAGCCTGGCTGGCGATGATCTCGCTCTCGTCGATGCCGCACAGGCCGCTCACGTCCCGGGCCACCCGGCCCACCAACTCGTCCTCACCGGCGCCGAGCAGGGCATCGCCCGGCGGCACGGTGATCTCGGCCACCAGGTGGGAGCAGCCCTCCGGGGCGTTGAAGGGGCTGAAGTAGCTCATGTAGCACACCCGGTGGGGCAGAAGGGCCGGGTCGGGGATGTAGACGGCGCTCTTGTCGGCCAGGCCGGTGTGCCCCACCCCCAGCATCACCAGGATCACGCTGTTGTATTGCAGGGCCGCGCAGGCGCCGCGAGCGTCGTCCGGCGCGCCTTGCAGGCAGGCGGCCAGGTCCATCACCGGGATGGTGGAGATAAGGCGGCGGCAGGCGTAGGTGTCTTGGCCGTCGCTGACCTCCCAGCCCTGGGCCGTCTTCTTGACGGCCGTGGCCCTAAAGCCGGTGACCAGGTTCACCCCCTGGGCCAGGGCGTTGGTCAACGACTCGATGCCCCCGCGCTCGGGGTAGAGGAAGTTGAGCTGGTGGGTGTAGCCTTCGGTCTCGATGCCGATGGCCGCCTTGACCACGTCGGCGGTGGGCGGGCTGGGGATGCGCTCCACCCAGTGCACCGAGATGTCGGCGGCCGGGCGCTTCCAGATCTTGTCGTTGTAGGGGATCAGGTACTTTTCGCTGATGCCCCGGCCGAAACGGAAGCGGCACCATTCCTCCAGGTTGGTCGGCTCTGCCTCGCTGCGCTCCAGAAAGCCCATGAGGCACTCGAAGATGTCTTGTTTGTCCAGGGCGTAGAGGCCGTTTTCAAAGGGGTACTTAACGAAGCGGTCCTGGAACCAGATCTGGTTGTTGCGCCGCTGCTCAAGCAGGTTGCCCTTCAGCCAGGCGGTGAGCTGGGCCAACAGGGCCTGGTCCCGGGAAAACAGGATGTGCCCCCCGATGTCGTAGGTGAAGCCGTCTTTCACGAAGCTGCGGCACAGGCCGCCGGGGCGCTCCTCGGCCTCCAGCACCAGGGTCTCGCCCTCCAGGTATTGGGCCAGGCTCAGGCCGGTTAGGCCTCCGCCCAGGATGGTGGTCTCGGCCTGCTCACTCATGGCTGCTTTCCTTCCCGGGCCCTGAGGTGGGCCTCCAACTCGGCCAAACCGGCGGGCGAGCCTATCTCCATGAAGGCCCGCTCCACCACGTAGGCCCCCAGCTCTCCCCGGCGGGCCAGGTCGCGGAACACCTCCTCGATGGCATAGGGCTCCCCCTCGGGTATGGCCGCGAGCACCTCGCGGCTCAGGGCGCTGAGGCCGTAGTCGATGCAGTCGAACTCCGGGCCGGGCGACCACTTGTCATAGTCGGCCACCCGCTCGCCCGCCAGGCGCACGTTGCTGGGCTCCTTGGCCCCACGGTTGCGCCAAACCACCATCATGGCCGGCAGGCCCGAGGCCAAAAAGGCCTGCCACACCCGGCGGTGCTCGATCTCCAGATAGCTGTCCCCCCAGGTGAGCAAAAAGCGCTCCTCCAGCAGGGGGGCCGCCTTTTTGAGGCTGCCGCCGGTGCCCAACAGGACGGGGCCGTCCAGGCTGTAGGCCACCTCCAGGCCCCAACGGGAGCCGTCGCCCACGAAGTCCTGGATCTGCTCACCCAGGTGGCCGATGCACAAGACCACCTTGTCCACCCCGCCGGCCCGGAGCAGCTTCAGCTGGTGGTCCAGAAAGGGCCGCCCGGCCACCGGCACCAGGGGCTTGGGGACGTCCTTGGTCAGCGCGCCCAAACGGGTGCCCAGGCCCCCGGCGATGATAGCCGCCTGCATTTTAGCCCGCGTATTTCATAAAGGTCGTGCGTCCGGCTGCGCCAGCCACCCGCATACGGCGTTGCTGGCTGCGCTCGGTCCTCAACGTAGCTCTGGCGGCTACGCCTGCGGGCCTCGCTTGCCAGACGCCTTGTCTGCCGGCGGCTGGCTGTGCCGGGCCCTGGTACAACCCATAATCTAATAAACTCAATATCATTGCCGCCCAACCTTAATGAAAAACGCGGGCTAGCCTTCGCTCAACATGGCCCGCACCGAGGCGGTGACCGCCTGGGCCGAGGTGTGCTTGGCCTGCCAGCCCAGGCTGTGAATCTTGTCCAGCACCAGGCGCACCTGGGGCACGTCGCCCTTCCAGCCCCGGTCGCCGCCGGTGTAAGCCAGCCTCACGCCGCTGAGGCCCATCTCGGTGATGACGATCTTGGCGATGGAGGTGACGTCCAAGACGTCGTCGGCGGCCACGTTGTACACGTTCACCGGGTCGCTGGTGTTGGCCATGATGAACAGCATGGCCGCGATGACGTCGCTGACGTGCACGTAGCTTTTTGCCTGGGTGCCATCGCCAAGGATTTCGAGACTATGCGAGTCTTTCTTAAGTTTTCGGATGAAGTCGTAGCCCACCCCGTGGGTCTGGCGTCCACCCACCACGTTGCCCATGCGTAGCACGTAACCGGTCATGCCGTACTGGTGGCAAAAGGCGCTCAACAGCCCCTCGCAGGCCAGCTTGGAGGCCCCGTAGAAGCTGATGGGCAGCAGCGGGCCGAAGTCCTCGGCGGTGGGTAGGGTGCCCACGTCGCCGTAGATGCCGCTGCCCGAGGTGTAGAGAATCTCCCGGGCCTGGTTCAGGCGCATGGCCTCCAGCACGTTGTAGGTGAGCAGGGTGCCCTCCCTGAGATCCAGGTCGGTCTCCAGCATGCCCCGGGCGATGTCCGGGTTGGAGGCGTAGTGGATCACCCGCTCGTGCCCGGCCATGGACTTGACGACCAGTTCCAGGTCGGACAGCTCGCCTTTCACGAAATTGAAGTTGGGGTGATCCAGGTGGTCCTTCAAGAAGTCCAGGGATCCGGAGGAGAGGTTGTCGAACACGGTGAGCGGGCCCTGGTCTATGAGGGCGTCCACCATGTGGCTGCCGATGAAGCCGGCCCCGCCGGTGATAAAGGTGCGCATTGACTTATTCCTCCAGGGAAGGGGCCGCCCCTTTGCCCGCGCCGAACCGGCTGCGCAGGCCGCCCAGGGTGGCGCCGTAGGCATGCAGGTAGACCAGGCCCAAGGGCACGGTCAAATACATCAGAGCATTGATGAAAACACTGTAGATCAGGGCCTGGGAGCTGTCCACGCCGAAGTAGCCCAGGCCCAACACGCAGAAGTATTGCAAGGGGCCGATGTTGCCCACCGTGGAGGGGATGGTCATGCCCACGAAGATGAAGCAAAGCACGAACAGCACCTGAGGGTAGGTGACCTGCAGATCGAAGGCGTAGGCCAGGAGCCAGTAGGCGGCCCCCTCTATGAGATACACCGCCCAGCCCAGGGCGATGATGGCCGCCAGGCGTGAGGGGCTCTTGACCACGGCCAGGCCCTGCACAAAGGTGGTCAGCCAGCCCTGGGCCCGCTCCCGCAGGCCCTCCCAGGGCAGCAGGGCGGTCAGCTTGAGCACCCAGCCGGGCCGCCGCTGCAACCAGAACAGCCCGGCCATTAGCCCCAGGCACAGGGCCAGGCCCACCAGGGCCAGGCGATAGAGCTCGCCCCGGCCGGTTAGCCACACCGCCACGCACAACAGCACCAGCAACGAGAGCACCTCCAGCACCCGCTCCAGCACGATGGTGGAGAGCACCGAGGTGGCGGGCACCTGTTCCCGGCGGCCACAGATAAAGGCCCGCACCAGCTCGCCCAGGCGGGCGGGCAACAGGGAGTTGGCCGCGCAGCCCACCAGGATGTAGCCCAGGCAGTCGCCCAGGCCCACCGGCTTGATGCGCCCCAGGATAATGCGCCATTTTTGGGCCCGAGGGATGAACCCGGCCAGATACACCAGCACCACCGGCAGCAAGAGGGGCCAATAGACCTGGGTGAGGGCCTGCCACAGCTTGGCCGGCTCCACCTTGCGCAGCACCAGGTAGAGGAACAGGGCGGTGATGATAAGGAGTATCAGGCGCTTGGCGAGGCTTTTCATGGCAATCCCGGCCGAAGGGGCCATGGCGTGGGTTGCGGTTGCGGGGGCCAAAAGCCCCGGACCAACGATTGCTCAACCTATCAGAGCCCCAAGGCTTTGGCAACCGCGCGCGGTGGCGCGGCCCGTGCGGATATGCTAAATCTAGCCTCGCGAAAGGACGGACATAATGAGCCCAAGCGAACCCCAGATCACCGTGGCCATGATCTCCATGAACGAGGAGCGGGCCGTGGGCAAGGTGATCGCCGACATAAAGGCAGCCGCGCCCCAGGCCCACATCCTTTTGGTGGACTCTTCCAAGGACCGCACCCCCGAGATCGCCGCGGCGGCCGGGGCCGAGGTGCTGCGCCAGTTTCCGCCCAAGGGTTACGGCCCGGCCATGATGCGGGCCCTCACCTCGGCACCCGGCCAGGTGGTGGTCACCCTGGACTGCGACGACACCTACCCCACCGACCGCATCATGCAGATGGCCGACTACGTGCTCTCGGGCCAGGCCGACGTGGTGGACGCCTCGCGCCTGGAAAAAAAGCCCGCCTCCATGCCTTGGATCAACTACCTGGCCAACTGGGGCTTCGCCTGGCTGGCCAGCGTCTTGTTCCTGCGGCGCATCACCGACCTGCACTCGGGCATGCGCGCCTACCGCACCAGCCTGTTCGATGAAATGGCATTCGAGGCCAACGGCTCGGCCCTGCCGGTGGAGCTGTTGCTCAAGCCCATGGCCCACGGCAAGAAGCTCCAGACGATCTTCATCCCCTATGACGAGCGCACCGGGGAGAGCACCCTGGACCCCCTGAAAAGCGCCTGGTGGACCCTCAAGCGCATCCTCAAGGTCCGTTTCGGCAGCTAATCCCCCGTCTTGTTTTTGCCGACGGCCAAGGGCAGCAGGCCCGCCCAGTACAACGGACGGGTCAGCGGGCCGGGCTGGGCTTGGAGCAACACCCAGCCTTGCAGAGGCTGCTCGCTGGCCGCGTAGCCCGCCCGGCTTAGGGCCTGGGCCGCGGCGGGAGCCATCTCGCCCTCCACGGCCACGCTCAGGGGCTCATCCCCGGGCATCAACTCCATGGCGTAAAGATAGGGCGGCAGCCAGGCCGGGCGGTGCCTTGTGGCCGGGCCCACGCGCATCGGAGGGGGCAACCAGGCCCGCAGCGTCGGGGGCGCCCATATCTGGTCCAGGCCCCAGGTGGTCTTGGCCAGGGTTTGCGCGGCCAAAACCGGCGAGGCCGGAGGCTCCGTCCGGGCCAGGCGGCCCACCAGCAGCTCGTTTATGGCCCAATCGCCCCTGGCCTGGCCGGTCTGCTCCAGGCGCAGATAGCGCAGGGCGACGGGCGCGAAGCGAATCTCCTGCCAGGGAGACCGGAGGCTGAGGTTCAGCCGCTCGGCGCTCCAATGGAAGGGCAGGTAGGGCTGGGCCCTGGCCAACTCCCGCCAACGCTCGCCGTCGCTGCTGCCCAGCACCTTGAGCTCCCTGGGCAACAGGCCGGCCCGACCGGGGAAGATGAGCACCTGGCACACCTTCTCCACCTTCCCGCCCAGGTCCAGGGTAGGGCCGCTGCCCGGCCTCTGGGGCCAGGTGAGGCGGGTGGCGGCGTCGCGGTCCCACATAGCCGCGCCCTCGCCGCCCCGTAGACTCCAGGGGCGGGTGTCCACCAGGGCCAGCTTGCGCTGGGGCGGCTCGAAATCATAAAACACGTGCCAACCGGGCTGCACCCGCTTTTCCCGGTAGCTGGCCCCTACCGTGGCCAGGCTTTGGCGGGTGACCTTGGCGTTGGACTCGCCCAGCATCACCACGGCGAAGCGGGGGGCGCGCAGCAGCGCCTCCTTGTAGGGAGGGTGGCGCTCGTGGTCAAAGGGCAGGAGGATCACTTCCTCGTCGGCCAAAAAGGTGCCCTTCATGCCCATCCAGTAGTCGTTCACGTAGGCGTAGCGAATGCCCATCTCCCTCAGGGCGCTGGTCAGGGCCTTTTGTTCCGGCCCCATGGCATTGGCCACGGCCCGCTGTCCGGCGTGGTTGAACGGCGAGAAGGCCACGGTGCCCCACAGGCTGCCCCCGGCCACCAGGGCCAGAAAGGCCCAGCCCAGCCCGGCCCAGAGCCCGCCCCGGCGGCGCAGGCAATCCCAGGCCAGGGCGGCCACCAGGGGCCAGAGTATGTACAGGGCCAGCAGGTAGCGGAAGGAGCCCGAGTCGGCTCCGCCCACCGCGCAGAACACGTAGGCCACGCAGCCCAGGGTGAGCAGCAGCACCTCGCCGCCGCTGGTCTCCGGTTTGCGGCCCAGGCGCTTGACCAGGTCCCCACCCCAGCGCCACAGGGCCCAGGCCAGGCTGAGCCCGGCGGCCAGGGCCAGGGCCGGCCCCAGGCCGGGGAGGAGCCAGCTCTTCTTGAACCAGGTGGCCCCCACCACCGCGGGCAGGCCGTGGCGCAGCAGGAAATACAGGTTGGCCGGGATGCCCGAATTGGGCCGGGGTATCTCCATGTAGTGCAGGGTGCCGCCCATGGTGAGCCAGTTGTGATAGATGAGGGGCGCGGCCCCCAGCAGGGCGGCCAGGCCCATCAACCAAAAGCGCGGCATGATCAGCAGGCGGGGGGCGCTGTAGAGCAGCAGGAACAGGGTGGGGGGCAAAAAATAGACGAACAGGGGGTTGGTCCACACCCCCACCCCTGCGGTGAGCCCCCAGGCCAGCAGGATGGCGGTCTGGCCGGGGCCGGCGGGTCCGGCCTTGAGCAAGAGCACCGTGAGCCACAGCAGCAGGGCGCCCAGGGGCAGCATCTCCACGTGCAGGCCCCGGGCCACCACCGAGTAGGCCACCAGCATGTAGGGCCCCAGGGCGGCCAGCAGGGCGGCGGCCAGGCCGGCCCGGCGGCCGATGATCTCCTTGCCCAGGAGGTAGAGCAGGGGCAGGTAGCTTAAGGATATGAGGACGGCGGTGAAATTGAGGGCGCGGGGGCCGGAGCCGAAGATGGCGAAGACCCCGGCGGCGATGATCGGCTCCAGGCTGCCGCCGTAGTGGTTGCCCCAGTACAGGGCGTAGAAATCGCCGTTCAGGGCGTGGCGGGCCATGAGCCCCACCACCGCGATGTCGCTGTCCAGATAGGGCCAGGCCAGGTACAGGCCGCGTACCAGGGCCCCCAACAGCACGATGCCCATGAGCCACCAGACCACCCGCAGGCCGCCCGAGGGACGGTCTTCGCCGGGAGGGGCCGGGGGCGCTTGGGGACCTGGGATCAAGGCCAAGTTGTTTCCGCCGTGGGGCCGGGCCATTAAAGGGCGTGGCGGCCGGGGCCCCGCTCCGGGACGCCTGGGGCCAGTGTAAAGAGCGAGGCCCGGCTTTACAAGGGGCTTGGAGTCGGGATCATACCGGGGCGACCTGTGCGGCCGGCGGTGTCGAGGGTACTCGTTAGCTGGTAAAATTCATCCTGTTCAGTTCCATGAGGGCGTTCCAGGCAGGCTCGGATGGGGATAAAAATACTCGCTCCGTGGAACTGGATATGGCATGTTGTGGCCACGGTGAGCCAAGAGAGTCCATGGCTCGCGCCAAGTAGTTTTAATAGACCCAGAGGTGGTTCAGACCATCGGCATAAAGGTAGTTTGAATTAACAATATGAGCGTTCACAAACCATCTCTTAAAGATTATTTGGCGATTTGTCGTTTTGATCATTTCACAAAGCACGTTTTCATAATACCCGGGATATGTCTGGCCTATATTCTTCGTTATCAGCACGTGCATATCCAATGGGCCAACATCCTTTTCGGATGCATAGTTGCCTTGTCCATCGCCTCGGCCAACTATGCCATAAACGAATGGCTCGACCGAAATTTCGACAAGTTCCACCCTGATAAATCATGGCGCACGGCAATCCAGTTCAATCTTGACCCTCGTGTGGTTTGGCTGATGTGGGGGGGGCTGGTTTTTATCGGGCTGGGCGCCGCCTGGCTCGCGGGCAAAGTCATGTTTATCGCCGGGTCGCTATTCGTACTGCAAGGCATATTCTATAACGTCCCGCCGCTGCGCAGCAAAGACCGCGCTTATCTTGACGTCGTTTCGGAATCAATTAACAACCCCATCCGCTTGACAATCGGCTGGGCAATGATTGACCCGACCACTCTTCCCCCCGCCTCGATAATTTTGGCTTACTGGCTGGGGGGCGCATTCTTGATGGCCGCCAAACGATTGAGCGAATATCGGGAGACGAATGCAGCGGGGCAGAGGGAAGAACTAGAGAAGTATCGCAAAAGTTTTTTGCATTATAGCGAACTGTCATTGCTTATTTCGTGCGTGGCGTACGCGATGATGTCCAATTTTTTCATGGCGGTGTTTTTCATAAAATATCGGGTTGAATTTATAATTTTGCTGCCAATGACCACCTACCTTTTCTGTTACTATTTGGCCATTTCCATGAAGCCGGGGTCGGTCGCTCAAAAGCCGGAGAATTTATTACATGAGCGTAATTTAATTGTGACCATGTCGGCCCTATTTGTTTTGTTCCTGCTGGCATTATTTATCGATATGCCGTTTATCGAGACTTTGGCCGTTCAAAAATACATCGTGCTGCCATAGTGGAGAGCGACATGGTTCGATGCGCAGACTTGGCGTGACATCGAACTTGTCGTTTTCGACGTGGATGGAACCTTCTACGACCAGAGGATCTTGCGCCGCAAGATGATGCTGGAGTTGTTGGCCCACTGTCTGGCGCAACGGTGTTTCATTCCGACTATCCGGCCGCTGCCAAGGTCGCGGCGTTGGGCTTGTCGGCTGATGATATTGCAGGTGCCCGGGACCACGGCGTCGGCATACTCAAGCCGCATCCCAGGGGACTGCTGCAATTGATGCAAAGGGCGGGGATAGGGCCGGCGCGCATTGCTTGATAAGATCCAGGCGGCCCTGCGCGGACCTTGCCAACTTCCGCTCCTTGGACGATCCGATATTTGCAACGTTCAGCGCGCCCGAACAAGCCTGAGGGGCGCGGCGGCCGGAGCCCCACTCCAGGACGCCCGGGTCCTAGGTGATGCGCGAAACCCGGTTTTACTCGGGGCTTGGGGCTAGGATTGCTTCGGCGGGCAAGGGGCGGCGTCCAGCAGGTCCGCCGGGCTGCGCCGGCTTTTGCGGGCGGCCTCCAACAGGAGGCGGTAGGGTTGTTCCCATTCCGGGGCCTGGCAGGCCGCCCGGCGCAGGTGGCCCACCACTTCGGGCCAGTCTACCTGGGAGGCCCAGAAGCGGGCAAAGGCGGAGTGGCCCGCCGGGAAGGGGGCGGTGGGGCGCTGGCCCCAGGCAGCCAGGGCCCGTTGGCCGCGCCGGAGCTGCTCCTGGGCCCTGGGGGGCCAGGAGTGGGAGTCCGCGGCCGGTTCATAAACGAACACTTCGGCGATCTTCAGGGCCGGCCAGGAAGGATTGCCCGGCTTCACCTCCAGGCGCAGCCAGCGCACGGTTTGGGGCTCGAAAGTGAACTCCAAGGCGGGCACCGGGGCCAGCTTGACCCGCTTTCCCCGCCAGGTGAGCCCGGCCATGCTTCCCTTGCCCCCGGCCAGGGTCTGCCAGGTCTTGCCGTCCAGCGATCCCTGGACGCTGAGGTTGTAGAGCATACCCGGCTTGCCCCGCCAATTGAAGGGGGGCAAAAGGCTCAAGCGGGCCACCGGCCGGGCCTGGCCCAGGTCCAACAACAGCCGGGACGGCCGCTGGTTATCGCCCGGCCAGGCGGTGCCCAGGTTGCGGTCCAAGACCGACGCGGCATGCTCCTGCTCGGAGTGGGCGCGCCAGTCCCGGGAGGGCAGGGGGACCAGGGTGGGTGCGGGATCGAAGTCGTGCCACACCACGTACTCTTCCACCTCCAGGGGACTTTTCCACGCCCCCAGGCGGCGCAGGGCGCGGTCCAGCATGGCGGGGGCGGGCACGGCCAGGCGCTTGTGGGTGACCCAGGCCGGCTGGTCCGCCGCGTCCACCTGGCGCAGATGGCTAAGATTGCGCGCCCCGAAAAAGTCCGCGGCCAACAGCCGCCCTTGGCTCTCGAAGGTGAGCGGCAGGGCCACCCGGCCATGGGCGTAACTGAAATTCACCCCCTCGTCTTCCAGAACCGCGAGCAGGGCCTCCACCGGCCGGTGGGGCGTCTGGGCAAAGCGCTCCAGATACAGATGGTGGGTGTAGAGATTGAACAACAGCAGGCCGCCCATGAGCCCCACCCCCGCCAGGTGACGCCATTGGCTCACCTTGACCAGCCACAGGGCGGCCAGCACGGTCAGGGGGATCATCATGGGGGTGGCGTAGCGCAGGATGGCCTTGTGCCCGTGTCCGCTGGAGGCGTGCAAAAACAACAGCACCCACAGGGCCAGGATTATCAGGTCGGCCGGCGATCGCCAGGGGTTCTGCCGCTTCCAGGCGCGGCGGGCCCAGCGCACCAGGGCGGCCACGGCCAGGCCCAGGGCGGGCAGATAGACCAACAGCAGCACCACCGCCGGGGCCGCCAGGGGCATCTGCCCGGCCACGCTGCGCCCGTCCCACCAGGCCCCGATGAGCATGGGGCCCCACACCGACTTGAGGAGCATGGCCGCGTTGGACCAGGTCCGGCCCAGTTGGGATCCGCCCACCTGCACCAGGGTGAGCCAATGATGCTCGGCGTTCCACGCTAACAGAGGGGCCACCCCGACCAGCAGGCCCAGCCCGGCCAGCCAGGGCCCCCGGCCCAGCAGCCACCGGGGCCGAGCCAGGCCCAGACCCAGCACGGAAGCGGCCACCAGGGGCAGGATCAGCAGGCTGGACCACAGGCCCAGGCCGCCCACCACCCCCAGGCCCAGGGCCCACAGGCCCTCGCGGCGGGGAGGGTCAAAGGCCAGGCGGCAGGCCCCGGCCAACAGCAGCGCCCCGGCCACCACCGCTTCCAAATGCCCGCCGGTGACGTACACCCCCTGAAAGCTCAAGAACAGGGGGGGAAGCGACCAGAGGCAGGCGGCCCAAAAGCCCAGGCGCCGCCCCCCGGCCGCCCGGCCCAGGGCGAACAGGGCCAACACCCCGGCGCTGCCGTAGACGAGCAGGGCCAAGCGCAGCATCAGGGTGCTGGGCCCGAACAGCTTGAACAGCAGGGCGGCCAGATAGGCCTCCAGGGTGCCCATGTAGGGCTGGCCCCAGAATAGGATATGGTGCTTGCCGTCGATTATATCCAGGGCCATCAGCCCGGTGACCGCCTCGTCGTAGTCCACCTGACTGAGCGAGGGGCAGGAGATGAGCCACAGGCGCACCGCCCAATACAAGGCCACGCAAGCGGCCAGGCCCAGGGCGGTTTGCCAGGCCTTGGGGCGCCGGGGAGGCTCGCCCGGATTCACTTGGCGGAAGGGGCTTCGGAAGGATCGAAGCTCTTGTTGAAGCGCACGCGCCACACGTTGAGAAAGGCCTCCACCGCGATGGAGCCGCTGAGTTTGGACTGGCCCACCCGGCGGTCTTCGAAGATGATGGGCGATTCTTCGTGGCGAAAGCCCAGGCGGTGGGCGCGAAAGGCCATTTCCGGCAGGGCGGCGAAGCCCTGGGCCCCTATGCTGGCCAACTGCAGGCGCTCCAGGACCTGGCGGGGCCAGCATTTGTAGGCCCCGGTTAGGTCGCGCACCGGAAGGCCCAGCACGGTGCTCACGTAGATGTTGGCCCCTTTGCTGAGAAACCGGCGGCCCAGTCCCCAGTTCTTCACCCCGCCGCCGCGCACGTAGCGCGAGCCGATGCCCACCGCCCCCTTGCGGGCGGAGGCCACCAGGGCGGGCAGGGCCTCGGGGGGATGGGAAAAGTCGGCGTCCATCTGGGCCATAAGCGGCGCGTCGAAGTTGGCCAGGGCGTAGGCGAAGCCTTCGCGGTAGGCGGTGCCCAGGCCCTGCTTGCCGGGCCGATGGAGCACGTGGATGCGCGAATTTTCCCTGGCCAGCGAATCGGCGATGCGGCCGGTGCCGTCGGGCGAGTTGTCGTCGACGAAAAGGATGCCCAGGTCCAGCTCCAGGCCCAGCAGGGCCTCGCTGAGGGGACGGATGTTGTTGGCTTCGTTGTAGGTGGGTATTACGACCAGAACTTCCATGGGCATTCTTTCGACTTCAAACGTTGTTGGCGGTCAAGTCTATCCAAATTAGCCGAGTTAGCAAAAGATTTTTGCCCCTGGACGAGTTGAGCCCCCCCGCGGGGAGTCGGCCGCCGGCGGCGAGGCTGACCGCCGCGCCGGGGACCGGCCGGCTAGGCGGCTGAGCGCCGGCGGTGGCGGCGGCGGATCCAGAACCAGGCGCCCACCAGGAGCAAAAGCAGCAGGGGCGGCGCGCCCAGGGAGGCCTTGACCCAGGGCTCGGAGTAGACCAGCCGCACCGTGTGCTTGCCCGGAGGGACCGCTACGGCGGCCATGAACCCGTAGGCCATGGCGATGGGCGCGGGCTTGCCGTCCAAGGTGGCCCGCCATCCGTGGTGGGCGCTTTGGCTGAGCACCAGCCAGCCGGGACGCTGGGCCGTCACCTCCAGTGAGATGTCCTGGTCTTGCCAGGAGAGCGTCTTCACCGTGCCGCCGGCATCCGGGGCCGGAGCCTGGGGCGCTTGCCACTTGGGGGGAGGGGCGCGGAAAACCACCGTCCGGGAGGGATCGATGGAGGTCAGCACGTGCTCGTATTCCCAGTCCGGCTTTACCACCGCCGCCCGGGACACGAACCAGGCCCGGCCCAGGTAGGCCCGGTTGACCAGGTAGCCGGGCGGGCCGGGCGCCAGCCAGGGGCGGTCGGCGAGAGGCCGTCCGTCCAGGCGCAGTTCCTTTATGCCCACCAGGGCGATGGGATGGCTCGAGGCCAAGAGCACCGCGTCGGCCTGGGCCTCCGGCGGGGCTTGCAGGGCAATGACCTGGCCGTTCACCTCCCGGCCCTGGCGCAGGGGCCACTGGACAATGACGCGTCCCTGGCGCACCAGGGCCACCCGAGCCACCAGCTCGTCCGGCCGGGCCTGGCCGGGCAAGAGGGCCGAGGCGCGCAGGCTGAGCTCCTTCACCGGGACGGGGGCATCCAGGCGCACCGCCGACTGGCTGTAGCCGCAAAGGCTCCAATCGTCGCGGCTGGCCTGGGCCACCGGGCTCTTGGCGTCCACCAGCTTGACCGCCCACAGCTGGGGATAGCGGGGATTGGCCTCGGCCTTCCACCAGGTCTGCCAAAACCCCAGGGGCAGGCGGCGGTCCATGTAGCCGCCCGGCGGATTGATGAAATTCAAGTGGGAGAGATAAATGGGGTACTGGTAGCCCAACGCGCCGCCGGTACGCTGGGCCAACACCCGCCCCCCGTCCCGGCCGCCGGCCAGGCCGGCAAGCCGGGCGTAAGAAGCCTCCAGATGCGGACGCGGCTTGCTGGGGTCGTGGTGGCTGGAAGGATCGCCGGCAACATACTTGGGGAGGTAATAGAAGCCAAGGTCCAGGGCCACCATGGCCACCAGGAACAGGGCCACCAGGCGGGGCCTCGCCCCCTGGGCGCGGCGCAGCACCGCCCACCACAGCGCGCCCACGCAAAACAACAGCCAAGTCAGCAGGCTGGCCATGGGGAAACTCTGGTCAAAGCCGAACCAGTCCGCGTGCAGGGCCTCCACGGCCATGATCGCCAGCAACAGGGCCACCAGAATTCCGGCCAGCGCGGCCAAAAACCGCCGCAGGGTCGTCAGCTCCGGGGCCTGGGACCGGTAGAGCAGCCAGTGCAGGCCGTAGCCGGCCAGCACCAACAGGGCCAGGTGCAACAGGAACATCCAGCGCACGGTTTCCCGGAAAAGGTCGTAGCCGGGCAGCAGGGCGCAGAGCACCTTGTGCAGCCCCAGGTTGGCCCCCATCATCAAGATGATCCCGGCCAGCCCCAGGAGCTTGTAAAAACCGGTTTCGCTCCCCCGCACCCAAGCCACGGCCATCAGGGCCAGGCCCAGGGGGATGATGCCCACGTAGGCGGTATTTTCCGCGTGGCCCATGATCAGCTTGGGGGCCAGGAAATGGGCCAGAATCCACCAATCGCCCGATCCCTGGGCCAGGAAATCGCGCCGTTGAAAGCCCACCAGGGCCCCGTGCTCGTGCACCCCCAGCGGGTCGCCCAGGGCCGCCGCGGCCAGGTGGATCAGGCTGGGCAAGGCCCAAATCATCGCGGCCAGGCCCATGACCAGATAGGGGGCCACACCCAGGCGCCAGGCGGGCCGCCAGCCTCCCCGGTTGTATTCGCCGAGCGTCACGTACAGGCAATACAGGCTGGCCCCCACGCCCACGTAATAGAAAACCTGGGGCATGCCCCCCATGAAGCTCCAACCCAAAAACACCCCGGCCCAGGCGGCGTTGAGCAGGCCGTGGCCCTGACGGGCCCGGTGCAGGCACAAAAGCACCAGCGGGGCCCAGCAAAAGCTCTGAATCATCATGGAGTGTTCGCTGTGGGCCGTGACCACGCCCATGCAGCCCATGACCACGCCCATCACCGTGGCCGCCGCCCGGCCCAGCCCCAGTTGCAGGCCCAGCAAAAAGGCCCCCAGGCCGGCCAGGGAGCAGTAGGCGGTGAGCACCTTTTGCAGATAGGCGCTGCGCAGCAGCCCTTCCTCGAGGAAAAAGACGTTGAGCAGAGAGAGGGGGTTGAACAGATCGAAGAGGTATTCCATGAAGGGAACCCCCATGGACATCAATGGGTCCCACAAAGCCAGCTTGCCTTGGGCCAACTCGCGGTAAAAATAGGCCCGTTGCGCGGTCAGCTCCAGGAAGTCCCACCCCCAGAAAAGGCGGTAGTCCATTTCCGGCCACAGGTAGTACCAGCGCTGGAGCCAGGGAAGCGTCACCACCAGGGCGGCCCCGGCCAGGGTCCAGGCCAGGACCCCGCTCCTGTCGCGCCATGAGCCGCTGCCTTGGGAATAGATCATGAAAATCCTTATGCTTGAGGAGCAGGGTCATGCCAAGAATGGTCCGTTTTTCCCCGCCTTGTCAAGCGCGTCGGGGTCAACGCCTTGATAGTGCGGTCTAAACAGCCGGGCCGCGGCCTTGTGATGGCAAGAGGGCTGGGTTAAGATTGATCGGCTCTGCGGCCGCGGGGCGGGGAAGTGTTTTGGGGAGGTCTTTTCCCGGCGCGCGGACCGGGCAGCGTATATCATGGAGGGGCCGCCTGGTCGGGTGGCGGGAGGTTGGAGTATTGGACGGCCCGCGTACGCTCATAACCTGGAGGCCCAATATCTCCTGGGCCTCTTGGGCCCTGGCGGCGATTGTCGCCCTGGGCCTGGCGCTGCGCCTGTGGGGCCTGGACTGGCCGGCGGGCATGCATCCGGACGAGTGGGCCGCCGACATCATCGCCTCCTTTGCCCAAGGGCACTGGTACTATCCCCATCCGGTCATCTGGCACCAGGCCTTCTACCTGGTGGCCGGCTTTACCTACATCCCGGTCCAGATGCTTCTGGGCAAGCTCCTGGTGCTGCTGGGCCCGGCCTACGTCCAGGTTCCGGCCATCCCCTACCTGTTGTGGGGCCGCCTGTGGGTGGCCATCATGGGCGCGGCCAACGTCTGGGTCCTCTACGCCCTGGTCCGCTCGCTGGGGCTCAGCCGGGCCGCCGGGCTGGCCGGGGCGCTGCTGCTGGCGGTGAACCCCCTGCTGGTGGTGCACAGCCACTACCTCACCGTGGACGTGCCCCTGGCCCTGGCCGTGACACTGGGCCTGTGGGCCGGGGTGCGCCTGTATCAAGACCCCCGCTGGTGGCGCTATCTGGTGGCCGGGCTGGCCTTCGGCCTCACCCTGACCACCAAGGCCAACGGCGGGGTGATCCTCTTCGCCTTTGTCACCGCCCATTTGGCCGTGGTCTGGGAGCGGCGGCCGCGCTGGCCGCGCTGGTTGCTGGGCCAACCCGCCCTGTTCGCCTTGGGCGGGGTGTTGGGCATGATCGCCGGCTATCCCGGATTTTTGCTGGCCAAGGACAACCCCCTGTTCAAGTACGCCGAGCAGGTGCACAACTTCACCCGGCCCCACTTCGCCGAGCACATCTCCTTTTTCAACAGCCCCCTGGGCGACCGCCTGGTGTGGTCGGCCCACACCATCGGCGACGCCATCGGCTGGGAGCTGGTGGCGCTGTTCGCCCTGGGCCTGGCCTTGGTCCTGTGGCGGCGCTACCGCGCGGCGTGGGTGGTGGCCGCCTACCCGCTGTTCTACTACTTCCCCTATCTGTTCATCTCCCACCGCCTGGCCGAGCGCGACCTGACCAGTATCGTGCCGCCGTTGATCTGCCTGGCCCTGCTGCCCCTGGCCTGGGCCGTGGGCCAGGTGCCGCGCCGGGGCAAGAGCGCCGTGTGGGCCCTGGCCGCCTTGGCCCTGATGGTCCACCCCCTGGGGCGCACCGTCTCCGGGGCCTACCTGTTTTGGCAGGAAGAGACCCGGATTTCGGCCGACCGCTGGGCCGGGGCCGACCTGCCGCCCTCGGCCCGCCTGTTCCAAGGCGGCTACGGCGTGCCCCAGGTGGCCCGATCCACCGCGTTCTATCATTCGCAAAACCTGGCCGATTACGAGGGCCAGGACAATTTCGTGCTGATTTCCTCCAGCGACGCGGATCGCTATTTCTTCCAGTGGGCCAAGATTCCCCGCAACCCAATGGGCCGCCTGCTGGACGGTTTCGCCAAATGGCAGCTGGTCAAGGAATTCGACCTGGGATATGACCAACCGGCGGACAAGCTGCCCGGCCGCTTCAAGTATCCGGTGTTCGTGGACCCCTATCTGCGCTTCTATGCCGCCCGGCCATCCCTGGAGCAGACCCAGAGCCTGGGTCTGGAACGGCCGCCTTCCATCGCCCCCGCGCCCTACGCGGTGGTCTACACCAACCACCGGGCCTACAGCGCCGACGGCGCCACGGCCCTGGTGAGAGGACCGGGCCGCGCGGTGCGGGTGTTGCGTCCGCCCCAGCCCCTGTTGGCGGTGGGGGTGGTACTGGTGAACCTGGGCGGTAAGCCGGTGAGCCTGAAGCTGGAGCAGGGCCCGCGCAAGCAGCGGCTGCGCCTGGAGCCGGGGCAGCGCGAGGTTTTCACGGACCGGCCCCTGAGCTGGCCCCCGCCCGTGGAGCGGGTCTATCCCTACACCCTGTGGGTGGAGGGCCCCGGCCCGGTGGTCCTGCGCCTGCTGGGCGATCCCCTGGGCCTGGGCCTGCGCTGCCTGGAGCAGGGGCGTTGGGAGTTGGCCGAGCGCTTGCTGGAGCAGGCTCATGCCGCCCGTCCCGCGGCCCTGTTGCCCCGGGCCTTGCTGGCGGCGGCCCTGCTGGAGCAGGGCAGGGTGCAGCCCGCCGGGCTCTTGCTGGAGGGACAGGCCCCGGCCCAGGAGCGCCTGGCCGCCCTGGTTTTGGACTCGTCCTCCGATCCCCAGTGGCTGGAGCATCTGGCCGACTGGGCCGGTCTCTATCCCGACCTGCTGGCCAATTCCCTCACCCGGAGCTACCCGGCCCAAGCCCTGGAACCGGGCCAGGACGGGAAAGCGCGCCGGGAACACCCTTCTTTTGATTTCGAGGCTTGGCCAGCCAAGGGCGGCAAGGGCCGGGGGGAGCGCTTTTCCCTCAAGGAGCCTTGGCCCACCTGGCCCCTGTCGCTGCGCCTGCGCCTGAGCCGTCCCGACCCGGCCCAGGCCCCGGCCCAGCCCCTGGGCGAGCTGGTGGCCACGGCCAAGGGACCGCGGGGGGAGGATTTACTGGTACGCCGGGAGATCAGCCCCGAGGACCTGGGCGAGGGCACCCGGCGGCGGACCCTGGAGATGGCCTTGCCCGCCGCGGGACCGGACCGGCTTTGGAGTTTCGAGCTACGCTGCCCTCCAGGCTCCAACCTGCATTTGGACGGGGTGGAGCTGCGGGTGGCGGTCCGGCCCCAGTTGGCCCGCCTGGCCCGCTGGGCCTTCTGGGCCCAAGGCGAGCTGATGCGCCGCCAGGGGCGCCCGGCCATGGCCGCGGCCATGCTGGCCTGGGTGGAGCGCCTGGACCCGCTTTTCGCCCCCGGCCTCACCAGCCAAGTGCGGGCCCTGCTGGCCAGCGGCCAGCCCGAGGCGGCCCTGAGCCGTCTGAAAAAAGCCCAGTCCGAGCTGCCCCGAGGGAGCGAGCCGCGGGCCTGGGTTGAAGGGGAGCTGAAAAAGCTTGCCATCAAAGGGAGTTCTCCCGCCCCCGCGCCCCGCTAGCCCCCTTGTCTCCCCGAAACGGCGGTCGCATTGCCAACGCCCCGCCACCTCTATATAATTCCGAGTCATGCAACGCGAGATCAACAGCTTGGGTCAAGAGTCCTGGGACCTGGTAATAGCGGGCGGCGGCATCTATGGCGCGGCGGCCCTGTGGGAGGCCTCGCGCCGTGGCCTCAAGGCGGTTCTGCTGGAGGCCGACGACTTCGGCGGGGCCACCAGCGCCAACAGCCTCAAGGTGATCCACGGCGGTTTCCGCTACCTGCAGTCCATGGACCTGGCCAGGGTGCGCCTGTCCGCCGCCGAGTTGGTGGCTCTGATGCTCATCGCCCCCCACCTGGTCAGCCCCTTGCCTTGTCTGGTGGCCACCAAGGGCTTGGGCAAGCAGGGCCGCCCCGCCTTCGCCGTGGCGCTGGCCCTATACAACTACCTGACCGGGCACGAAAAACTGCGCGGCAAGCTGGTGAGCAAGTCCGAGTTGTCCCGCCACTTCGCCCTGTGCCCCCCGCCGGGCTGCAGCGGGGGGGTGCTGTGGCACGATGGCCTGGTGCACGACTCCGAGCGCCTGGGCCTGGGCTATCTCCTGGCCGCCGGCGAGTTGGGCGGCCGGGCGGCCAACTACACGCGGGTTACGGGCCTGCTGCAGGAAAACGGCCGCGTAGTGGGGGTGCGGGCCGTGGACGAACTGGGCGGCGGCGAGCTTGAGGTGCGGGGCAAGGCGACGCTCGTCACCTCCGGGCCCTGGACCATGGAGCTGGCCGGGCAGGCCGAGCAGCCCCCGGCCTTGGCCTCGGCCCTGAACCTGGTGGTGCGCCGTTCTTATAGCGACGCGGCGGTGGGTTTGCGCTCGCTCACCGGCAAGGCGGACGATCCAGTGTGTGGGGGGCGCCGCTTTTTGTTCATGGTGCCCTGGCGCGGCCACACCATATTGGGCACCGCCTACCGGATTTGGCCCCAGGGGGCCGCGCCCGCCGGACCCGGCCACGCGGAGTTGCTGGCCCTGCTGGCCGAGTTCAACGCGGCCTGCCCCGAGCTGGAGCTCACTCCCGGCGATATCGCCGCCTACCACTGGGGCCGGGTGCCCCTGGAACGTCCGGGCCAGTCTCCGGTGGGCGGCGGCCTGGCCAGCAAGCGCCGCCTGGCCGAGCGGCCCGGCCTGATCGCGGTGAGCGGGGCCAAGTACACCACCGCCCGGGCGGTGGCCGCCGAGGCGGTGGTGCGGGCCTGCGCTCAACTGGGACGCGAGGCCCCGGAGCTGCCCTTGGCCCCGGTGTGGGGCGGCGAGACTGAGCCTGCCCAACTGTCCGCCGGGTTGCGCCCCGAGGCCGCGGCCCATCTGCGGGCCCAATACGGCAGCAAGGCCGGGGAGGTGGCCGCCTGGGCCCAGGACGACGCTTCCCTGCTGGAGCCCCTGGCCCCGGACACCCCGGTGCTGGGCTGCGAGGTGGTGCAGGCCCTGGAGGCGGAGATGGCCCAGAGCCTGGCCGACGTGAGCCTCCGGCGCACCGTGCTGGGCAAGACGGGCCGCCCCTCCGAGGCCGCCCTGGCCGCCGCGCTGGCCATCATGGCCCCCCGCCTGGGCTGGGACCAGGCCCGCCAAGAGGCTGAAAGCCAAGCGGCCCTGCGGCCCTACGAGATCCTGGAGGGCCTGGCATGAGCCCCGCTCGGCGCGAAGACTGCGACCTGGTCACCGCCAGCCAGGAATACGCGCGGCGCTTCAGCGGGGCGGTGGGGGACTACTTCCTGCAGGTGCAGACCGCGCGCACCCTGGAGCTGCTCGCCCCCTGGCCCAAGGGCAAGGTCTTGGACGTGGGCGGGGGACACGCCCAACTGGCCGGGCCCCTGGTCCGGGCCGGCTACCAGGTCACCGTGGCCGGCAGCAGCGAGGCCTGCAACCAACGCCTGGAGGGCTTGCTGCCCCGGGGCTCCTATGCGTTTCAGGCCGTGGACCTGATGAATATGCCCTGGCCGGACAAGAGCTTCGACCTGGTGCTCAGCTTCCGCATGCTCACCCACGTGGCCGATCCGGCGGGCTACGTGGCCCAGCTCTGCCGCCTGGCCAAGCGGGCGGTGGTGGTGGACTACCCGGCCAAACAGAGCTTCAACCTGGTGGCCGACTCGTTGTTCAAGGCCAAAGAGTCCCTGGACGACAACCAGCACACCCGGCCCTTTGTGAGCTTTTGGGACTCCGAGGTGGAGGAGTTGTTCGCGGCCCAGGGATTCGGCAAACCCGTACGGCGGAGGCAGCACTTCTGGCCCATGGCGCTGCACCGGGCCCTGGGCTCGGGCGGCTTCACCAAGGCGGCCGAAGGCCTGCCCCGCGCCCTGGGGCTCACCGCCCTGTTGGGCTCGCCGGTGATTATCAGAATGGAGCGCCTGTCATGAAAATTCTGCTGCTGGCGCCGCACCCCTTTTTCCAGGAACGGGGCACCCCCATCGCGGTGCGCCTGTTGGCCACCGAACTGGCCGCCAAGGGCCACCAGGTGGAGATGCTTTGCTACCACGAGGGCGAAGATATTGAGATGGAGGGGGTGACGATCCACCGCATCGCCCCGCCGTCCTGGGTGCGCGACGTGCCGCCCGGCCCCTCCTGGCAAAAGGTGGTTTGCGATCTATATATGTGGCAAGAAGCCAAACGCCTGGCCCGCAGCGGGCGCTTCGATCTGGTGCACGCGGTGGAAGAGGGGGCCTTCATGGCCCTGCGCCTGCGCAAGCTCTACGATCTGCCCTATATCTACGACATGGATTCGTGCATGTCCGGCCAGATCGCCGACAAGCTGCCCATGGCCAAGAGCCTGGCCCGGTTGTGGGCCCTCTGGGAGGCCGCGGCGGTGCGCCGAAGCGCCGGGGTGGTGGCGGTGTGCCAGTCCCTGGTGGAGGTGGCCCAGGCCCACGACCCCGAGGTGCCGGTGTGCCGCCTGGAAGACGTGAGCCTTTTGGATCAGTGCGGCGAACCTCCCGGCGAACGTTTGGACCTGGACGGTCCGGTGATCATGTACGTGGGCAACCTGGAATCCTACCAGGGCATTGACCTGCTGCTGGAGGCCTTCGCCCTCACCGCGGAAAAGCACCCCCAGGCCCACCTGGTGGTCATCGGGGGCGCCGGCAAGGACATATCCAAATATCGGCGCGAGGCCTTTGCCCTGAACCTGTCGGGCCTGACCCACTTTTTGGGGCCGCGCCCGCAGTCCCAACTGGCCTACTTCCTGGAGCAGGCCGACATCCTGGTGAGCCCGCGCATCCAGGGGGAAAACACCCCCATGAAGATCTACTCCTACCTGGACTCGGGCCGCCCCCTGGTGGCCACCCGCCTGCCCACCCACACCCAGGTGCTGGACGACGGCATCAGCCTGTTGGTGGAGCCCAACGCCGAGGCCATGTCCCGGGGTTTCAACCAGCTTCTGGAACACCCCGAGCAGGGCCAAACTCTGGCCCTGGCGGCCAAGGAGCGCGTGGACAGCCAATACAGCCTGGAGGCCTACCGCCGCAAGCTGAGCGACTTCTACCATGGCGTGCAAGAGGCCCTGGGGCGCGGGGAGCGCCGTTGAGCGGGGAGCAGGCAGGCTGGGCCCTGGAGCTGTACCAACGCTCGGTGCTCAAGCAGCAGAAGTTCGCGGGCATCCAGTCCCTGCTGGGCGACACCGCCGGCAAGCGCTGCCTGGACATCGGGGCGGACAACGGGGTGGTGAGTCTGCTCTTGCGCCGGGGCGGCGGCGACTGGTCCAGCGCGGACCTGGCCCCCGAGGCGGTGGCCAGCATCCGCTCCCTGGTGGGCGGCCGGGTGGAGCGGATCGACGGCGGCCCCACCCCCTTCGCGGATCGGGAGTTCGATCTGGTGGTGGTGGTGGATTTCTTGGAGCACATACCAGACGACCGGGGATTCGCGGCCGAACTGGGACGCATCCTCAAACCCGGCGGGCGGCTCATCGTCAACGTGCCCCGCGAGCCCCGCTGGTCGCTGGTTTGGCCCCTGCGCCACGCCATCGGCCTCACCGACCAGTGGCACGGCCATCTGCGCCCCGGCTACCGGGAAGATAGCCTGGCGGCCCTGCTTAAGCCCTGGTTTGAGGTCACGGCGGCGCGCACCTATTGCAAGACTTTCTCCGAGCTGTTGGACACGGCGCTCAATTTTGGGTATGTCATCAAAAAACGCGGCCAGGGCGAGGGGGGCTCCACGGCCAAGGGCACGGTGGTGACCCAGGCCGACTGGCAAAAAGGCGGCGCGGGAGCCATGAAGGCCCTGTATCCGGCCATGCGGGCCTGGACCGCCCTGGATGGGCTTTTGCCTTTTTTCAAGGGATATCGCCTGATCGTGCAGGCGACGCGCGGGAGTGATTAATGAAGATTTTGGTGACCGGCGGCACCGGCTTTACCGGTTCGGCCATGGTTAAAAGGCTCATCTCCCTGGGGCACGAAGTGGTGGCCCTGGACTACAAGGAAGGCCTCATCCCCCAGAACCTCCGGGAGGCCGGAGCCGAGGTGCACATCGGCTCGGTGACCGACAAGGACCTGGTGGAGCGGGCCATGCAGGGGGTGGAGATGGTCCACCACCTGGCCGCCGCCTTCCGCGAGCTCAACGTGCCCGAGAGCTTTTACGACGAGGTGAACACCGGCGGCACCCGCAACGTCTTCGAGGCGGCGGTGCGCCACGGGGTGCGCAAGGTGGTCTATTGCTCCACCTGCGGGGTGCACGGCAACGTGGACAATCCCCCCGGGGGCGAGGACGCGCCCATCCAGCCGGCCGACTACTACCAGCAGACCAAGTACAACGGCGAGGTGGTGGCCCGGGAGTTTTTCGCCCAGGGCATGAAGACCACCATCCTCCGGCCCGCGGCCATCTACGGCCCCGGCGACCCGGAGCGCTTCTTCATGATCTACCGCCGGGTGGCCAAAGGGGTGTTCCCCATGTTCGGCTCGGGCAAGACCTTGTACCACCCGCTGTACATCGACAACCTGGTGGACGCCTTCCTCCTGGCCCAGGAGGAGGACAAGGGCCTGGGTGAGGCCTACCTCATCGCCGACGAGCACTTCTATCCCATCGAAGAGCTGGTCAAGCGGGTGGCCAAGGCCATGAACAAGCCGGTGAAGATACCCCACTACCCGGTGTGGCCCCTGGTGGCCGCCGGGCACGTGTTCGAGAAGGTGTGCAAGCCCTTTGGGATCACCCCGCCCATCTTCCCCCGCCGGGTGGACTGGTACCGCCAGAACCGGGCCTTCAAGATCGACAAGGCCAAGGCCGAGCTGGGCTACGCCCCCAAGGTGGGCATCGACGAGGGCCTCGCCAACACCTACAAGTGGTACCAGGAGATGGGCTACCTCCAATGAGGGCGAGCTAGGCCATGCCCACCCCCCTGGGCCACGCCCTGGCCGGTATGGCCGCCGGGACCGCGGCCAGCGGCGGGCGCACCATCCTGGGACCGGTCAAGGATCTGGTGTTCTTCGCGGGCTTCGGGGTGCTGGCCGACGTGGACTTTCTGCCCGGCCTCATTTTGGGCGACGGAACGGGCTGGCACCGGGGGGTGAGCCACTCGATCGTGGCCGCGGTGGCGGCGGGGCTGTTGGCCTGGCTGTGGTTCCGGCGCCGGCCGGGGGGCGGCTGGCTGGCCCTGGGGGCCCTGGCCGCCTATGCCAGCCACATCCTGCTGGACTATCTCAACGTGGACACCAGGCCCCCCTTTGGGATACCCTTGCTCTGGCCCTTTTCCCAGGAGTATATGCTGGCCCATCATGCTATATTTCCTGATGTTAAGCGCCACGCGCTCACCTGGGCCATCGTAAGACACGACCTGATGACCGTGGCCTGGGAAACCCTGTTGCTGGGGCCCCCCATGTTGGCGGCCCTGCTGTGGCGGAAGATCAAGCGCCGCCAAAGCGAAGGACGAAACTAAGTGGACCTGTCAGTCGTCGTACCGATATTCAACGAGAGCGCCAACCTGGAGGCCCTGCACCAGGAATTGCAAGAGGCCCTGGAGCCCCTGGAGCTGGACTATGAGGTGATCTACGTGGACGACGGCTCCCGGGACGACAGCTTCGCCATCCTGGCCCGCTTGGCCCAGTCCCAGCCCCGCGACGTGGTGGTGCGCCTGCGCAAGAACTTCGGCCAGACGGCGGCCATGAGCGCGGGCTTCGACCATGCCCAGGGCAAGGTCATCGTGACCATGGACGGGGATCTGCAAAACGACCCCCGCGACATCCCCAAGCTGCTGACCAAGCTGGCCGAGGGATACGACATCGCGGCGGGCTGGCGCTTCAACCGCCAGGACAAGTTCCTCTCGCGCAAGCTGCCCTCCAAAATGGCCAACGGGCTCATCAGCCTTATCACCAAGGTGAAGCTGCACGACTACGGCTGCACCCTCAAGGCCTTCCGGGCCGAGGTGATCCAGAACGTACGCCTCTACGGCGAGCTGCACCGCTTCATCCCGGCCATCGCCTCGCTCATGGGGGTGAACATCGCCGAGGTGAAGGTGAACCACCGGGCCCGCAAGGCGGGCAAAAGCAAGTACGGCATCGGCCGCACCCCCCGGGTGCTCTTGGACCTGATCACCGTCAAGTTCCTGTTGTCCTACTCCACCCGGCCCATCCAGATTTTCGGGCTGTGGGGGCTTATCGCCTTTGGGGCGGGCTTTGTCATGGGACTCTACTACACCTGCCTGAAGTTCTTCGCCGGGGTGCCCCTGTGGGGCAAGCCCGGCTTATTCCTGGCGATCCTGCTGTTGTTCATCGGTGTGCAGCTCATCTGCATCGGCCTGTTGGGCGAGATGCAGGTGCGCACCTATTACGAGGCCCAGGCCAAGCCCATCTACGCCGTACGCCAGAGGATTAACTACACGCCGAACCGGCGGGACTGATCTTCCCAGGGGAGCCCCGGGCTCCCCGCGAGGACCGCGCCTTGAAACTCATCTACGATCTCAGGCTGTTGACCGGCCAGATGCACGGCATGGCCCGCTATGCCCTGGAGCTGCTAAGGGCCCTGCTGGACGCGGAGCCCGAGTTGGGGGTGGGCGCCCTGGTGCGCAAGCCCGAGCACGCCCGTCTGCTGCCCGCGGACCCGCGGGTGGTGGCCATCGCCGCCAACCTGGCCCCCTACGGCCTGGGCAGCCAGATGAACCTGCCGCGCATCCTGGGCGGCCTGAAGCCCGACATTTACCACTGCCCCTTTTACGCTCCGCCCGCCCGCTACAACGGCCCCATGGTCTTCACCATCCACGACCTGATCCACCTGCGCTTTCCCAAGGACCACGGCCTGCGTCACCGCCTGTTCTATTTGTGGGTGGTGGCCCCGGCGGCCAAGCGGGCCGGAGCGGTGTTCACCCCCAGCGCCCACTCCAAGCAGGACCTCATCGACCTGATGGGGGTGCCCGAGGGCAAGATAGTCATCACTCCCAACGCGGCGAGCCCGGCCTTCCGGCCGCCGGCCAAGGGGGCCGCCCCGCCCGCCGGTCTGCCCGCCCGCTACATCCTGGGAGTGGGCAACCCCAAGCCCCACAAGAACCTGGGCGCCCTGGTCCAGGCCCATCAACAGTTGCGGCGCAACCCCCCGGGAGGGGTGGAGGTGCCGCCCTTGGTGGTGGTGGGGGTGGGGCCGGGCGAGGCCGTCTGGGCCAAGCCCAGCGACGAGCTGGTGCTGCTGCCCTCCCTGGACGACGCCGACTTGGCCCTGGCCTATGGCCTGGCCCGGGCGGTGGTGGTGCCCTCGCTCTACGAAGGCTTCGGCCTGCCCGCCCTGGAGGCCCTGGCCTGCGGCGCGCCGGTGTTGGCCGCCGATCGCGCCTCCCTGCCCGAGGTGGTGGGCTCGGCCGGGCTGTTGGTGGAGCCGGACGCCGAGTCCCTGGCCGAGGGGCTTCGGAGCTTACTGGGTGATTCGGCCCTGGCCCAGCGCCTGCGCCAGGCCGGGCCCAAGCAGGCGGCCACGTTTTCCTGGGCCCGCACGGCCAAAACCACCCTGGCCACTTACCGCAAGGTGGCGGCGAGGTGGCGATGAATTTCTCGGCCATGCCGCCGTCCCTGAGCGGGGTCAGGGTGGTGCTGGTGCACGATTGGCTCACCGGCATGCGCGGCGGGGAAAAGGTGCTGGAGGCCCTGTGCCGCCTGTTCCCCTCGGCCCCGCTCTACACCCTGTTGCACCTGCGCGGTTCGGTGGGCGGCGTCATAGAGCAGCGGACCATCCGCACCTCCTTTTTGCAGCGCATGCCCCTGGCGGCCAAGCGCTACCGCCACTATCTGCCCCTGTTCCCGGCGGCGGTGGGCTCGCTCAAGCTGCCGCCCTGCGACCTGGTGGTCTCAACCAGCCACTGCGTGGCCAAGGCGGTGCGCCCGCCCCGGGGCTCGGTGCACGTCAGTTATCTGCACACCCCCATGCGCTACATCTGGGACATGTACGCCGACTACTTCGGCCCCGGACGGGGCGGGGCGGCCCGCTACGTCATGCCCCTGTTGCGCGGCCGCCTGCAGCGTTGGGACGTGGCCACCTGCGGCCGGGTGGACCATTTCCTGGCCAACAGCCGCCACGTGGCCCGGCGCATCGAGCGCCATTACGGGCGCCGGGCCCAGGTGATCCACCCCCCGGTGGACTCCGGGCGCTTCGCTCCGGTGGCCCGGGTGGAAGACTACTACCTGGTGGTCAGCGCCCTGGTGCCCTACAAGCGGGTAGACCTGGCCATCCAGGCCTGCAACCGGCTGGGACGCCGCCTGGTGGTGGTGGGCGCCGGTCCGGAGAAGGCCCGGCTTCAGTCCCTGGCCGGCCCCAACGTGGAGTTTTTGGGCTGGGCCGGCGACGAGCACCTGGCCGACCTCTACGCTAGGGCCAAGGCCTTCCTGTTCCCCGGCGAGGAGGACTTCGGCATCACCCCCCTGGAGTCCATGGCCGCCGGACGCCCGGTGGTGGCCTATGGCCGGGGCGGGGCCCTGGAGACGGTGGTGGGCCTGGACGATGCCCAGGGCCGGCCGCCCACCGGGGTGTTTTTTGACCGGCAGGAGGTGGAGGATCTGGTGGGGGCCATGAGCCGCCTGGAAGCGGACCTGGAGCGCTTCGAGCCCCAGGCCCTGGCCGAGCGCGCGGCCCAGTTCGACACCAAGGTTTTCATGCGCCAAATGAGCGCCTACTTGTCCCAGGCCCTGGCCGCCCCGGCCGTTGACCAGGCCGGGGAGCGATGATAGATTTTTCCCGAGGGCCGCTGTTATAGGCGGCCCCATAGTTTTTTAGGCCGTTATTTTTTCGGGAGGAGCCCGTGCAGGTTCTGATCATCGGCGCCGGCGAGGTGGGATTCCACACCGCGCTCCGGCTGTCCCACGAAGGCCACCGGGTGGTGGTGGTGGACAGCCTGCCCGAACGGGTGCGCCAGATATCCGAGCAGATGGACGTGCAGACCCTGGTGGGTCAGGGGTCCAGCCCGGCGGTGCTTCGGACCGCCGGAGTGCACAAGGCGGACCTGGTGCTGGTGGTCACCAACAGCGATGAGGTGAACCTGGCCGCCTGCCGCTTCGCCCGCCTGCTGGCCCCGGCGGCCACCCTGATCGCCCGCATCCGCAGCACCGACTACCTGGACTTTTTCGAAGAGGTGGGCGCGGCCAGCCTGGACGTGGACACGGTGATCAACCCCGAGCGGGAGGTGGCCACCCAGATCATGCAGTTTTTGGCGGTGCCGGCGGCCAGCAGCGTGGCCGACTTCGCCGGGGGCATGGTCAAGATGCTGGGCCTCAAGATTCCTCCCACCTGCCCCAACGTGGGCCATCCCCTGAGCGAGCTGCGCATCGCCGGGGGGCCGCGCTACCTGGTGGTGGCCATCGAGCGGGCCGGCAAGGTCATCATCCCCCGGGGCGACGACGTGATCCTCTCCGACGATCTAGCCTACGTGGTCACCCGCGGCGAGAACATCGACCTGGTGGTGGAGCACTTCGGCCTGCAAAGCCAGCCGGTGCGCAACCTGGTGGTGGTGGGCGGCGGGTCCATCGGCCGCCTGGTGGCCCAGTGGGCCCGCGAGCGGGGCATCAAGATCCGCATCATCGAGAAAAACGAGGCCCGCTGCGAGGCCTTGGTGGATCAGCTGGAGGACGTCACCGTGCTCAACGGCGACGGCACCGACCTGAGCCTGTTGGAAGAGGAAAACGTGGGCGCGGCCGACGTGTTCGCGGCGGTGACCGACGACGAGGAAGACAACGTGCTCATCGCCCTGCTGGGGCGCAAGATGGGCGCGCGCCGCACCATCGCCCGGGTGGCCCACCTGGGCTACGTGCCCCTGGTCAGCTCCCTGGGCCTGGACCTGGTGGTAAGCCCGCGCTTCGCGGCGGTGGGCGCCATCCTGCGCCACCTGAGGGCGGGCAAGGTCTTGGCCGTGGCTCCCCTCAAGGACGAGGACACCGAGGTCATCGAGGTGGAGGCCCAGGAAACCAGCGAGTTGGTGGGCAAGCCGCTTAGTCAGGTCAAACTGCCCCAGGGTTCTCTGGTGGCCGCGGTCATCCGGGGCGAGGAGGTGGAGATCGCCACCGGCGACACCGTGGTGCACCCCGGCAACCGCCTGGTCATCTTCGTCACCCGCAAGGTGCTCAAGAAGGTGGAAAAGCTTTTAACCGTGCGTTTGGAGTATTTTTAGCCTTGGGCTTGGCCGTCGTCCTATCTCTGCTGGGGGTCTTGTGCATGGGCGTGGGGCTGTTCATGCTCCTGCCCCTGGGGGTGGCCCTCCTCTACGGCGAGAACACCTGGCACGCCTTCGCCGGGGGAGCCTTTGCCAGCCTGGTATTGGGCGCGGTGCTGTTCTGGCTGTTCCGCGACAAGGACACCCGGGAGATGAACCACCGCCAAGGCATGGCCATCGTGGGCATCTCCTGGGCCGTGGCCGGGCTCTTGGGCGCGCTGCCGTTTTACTTAAGCGGCGAGTTCGCGGGCTTCGGCGACGCGGTGTTCGAGTCGGTGTCGGGCTTTACCACCACCGGGGCCAGCGTGCTCACCAACGTGGAAGGCTGCTCCAAGGGGGTCTTGTTCTGGCGGGCCCTGACTCACTGGCTGGGAGGCATGGGCTTCATCGTGCTTTCCGTGGCCATCCTGCCCTTCGTGGGGGTGGGCGGCATGCAGTTGTTCAAGGCCGAGGTGCCCAGCCCCACTCCGGATCGCCTGGCCCCGCGCATCACCGACACGGCCAGCGTGCTGTGGAAGGTCTACGCGGTGATAACCGCCGCCGAGGTGGCCCTTTTGATGCTCGGGGGCATGGATTGGTTCGACGCCACCTGCCACGCCTTCGCCACCATGGCCACCGGCGGCTTCTCCACCAAAAACACCTCCATCGCCGCCTTCAACAGCAGCTACATCGAGGTGATCGTCACCATCTTCATGATCCTGGCGGGCATGAACTTCACCCTGCATTTCCAGATGATGTGGCAGCGCCGCTGGAGCGCCTGGTGGCGCAACGAGGAATGGCGCACCTACATGTACCTGTGGCTGGGCGCGGCCCTGGTGGGCGCCATGGCCTTGGCCTTCATCTCGCAATACGGCGTGTGGGAATCCATTCGCCTGGCCGCCTTCCAGAGCGCGACCATCCTCACCACCACCGGCTTCGCCACGGCAGACTACTGCCTGTGGCCCGCGGTGGCCGTGGCTCCCCTGGTGGTGCTGATGTTCATCGGCGGCTCGGCGGGCAGCACCGGCGGCGGGCCCAAGGTGATGCGCCTGATGGTGGTGGCCAAACAGATCCAGGCCGAGCTCAAGCGCCTGGTGCACCCGAGGGTGGTGGCCCCGGTGCGCCTGGAGCACCACTCCCTGGACCGGGGCATCGTGGCCTCGGTGTGGGGCTTTCTGGGGGCCTACTTCTTCTGCTTCGTGCTGGTGGCCCTGCTGCTCACGGCCATGGACCTGGACCTGACCACCTCCTTCTCCGCCTCCATCGCCTGCCTGGGCAACATCGGCCCCGGCCTGGGCTCTGTGGGCCCGGCGGGCAACTACTCTCAGATCCCCCTGTTGGGCAAGTGGCTGCTGTCGCTGGCCATGATCGTGGGGCGGCTGGAAGTCTATACCGTTCTTATTCTTTTCCTGCCCGAGTTCTGGCGAGATTAGGCCGCAGACCCAGCCAGGCGGCGGGATACTTCGTTGCCGCCGACGCTCAGACCCCGCTGTAGGTCGTGCTACAGCTGCGGTCTTCGCTAGGCGGACGCCTCGTCTGCCGTCGCCTGGCTGGGTCTCCGGTGCCGCGCCAGGCGGCGGGATACGTCGTTGCCGCCGGGCGGCGGGAAACTATGCCTGGGGCGATTGCCCCAGTTGCCGCCGCACCAGGCGCAGGGCTTCCTTGCGGATCAACCCGCTGAAGGGGCCGATGAGACTCCAGTACAAGCGGAAGTAGCGCCGGGCTTGGGGGCCCAGACACCGCACCCTGGTTTCGGTGCTGAGAAGGCAAGCGCCGCCGGGCCTGGGTTCGGCCAGAAAGTTCATGGCCATCTTGGCGTAACCGGGGCGGGCGAATTCCATGAACTCGGCCGGACCGATCCGGCACAACTCGGCCGTGGGCAGCCAGAAGCGTCCAGCCATGCCCACCACCAGTTCCCGGCCCGGCTCCTCGCCCAGGACCGTGAAACCAGGCTTTTGCGGGTCGGCCTGGGTGAGCTTGATCTTGGCGCTGCCCAAACCGCGCAGCAAGACCAACCAGCGCACCAAAGGTGATTGGCTCCAGTCCAGGTCCAAAATTAAGGGGTAAACCCGTTCCGGCGGGGCAGGGAAAAGGGCCTGGTAGCGGGCGCGCACATCATAAACAGGAACAAAGTCGTCCAACAGCTTGGCTTGACTCGCATGTTTCGGGCAGGCCGTGGGTTGGGCTAAGCAGTTCGCCGACACGCCGGGTCACTGCCCGCGCGTGCGCTAAGGCTGAGCTCACGCTTACCCGGGAGGGGCCACGCCGACATGATAGCCATTTGGCCGGGGAAGGGAAATAAAATCGCGCCTTAGCGCACCGCCAGCGCCGGCGACATGTCCAGATTCTCCCGCACCGCCTGGTGCAAGGCCAGCCGGCTTATCTGTTCACGCGGGCCCAGGTAGGGCAGGGCGCCCATGAAGGGGGTGCCGCTGTACTCGTGGATCAGGGCGTGGTTCTCCTTGATGGAGGGGTCGCCCGGGTCGGCCGGTTGGGTGAAGCTAAACACGAAGCCCAGCACGTTCAGGTCTGCCTGGCGCAGGGCCTGGATGGTCAGCAGGGTGTGGTTGATGGTGCCCAGGCCGGGCCGGGCGGCCACCACGACCGGCAGGCCCAGCTCCACGGCCAGTTCCCGGAAGGTGGCGCCCGGCGCGATGGGCACCAGCAGGCCGCCCACCCCTTCGATGACCCCGAACTCCTGCCCCGCCAAAAACTCCCTACAGGCGGCCACCGAGGCGGCCAGGGACAGCTCCACCCCTTCTTCCCGGGCGGCGGCCAGGGGCGACAGCGGGGCGCGCAAACACACCGGGTTCAGGCTGGACAGCGGCTCCTCGAGCCCCACCAGGCGGTGCAGCAGGGCCACGTCCGGGCTCATCGGCCCGCCGGGGCCCATGGCGCACTCGCTGGCCAGGGGCTTGAGGTAGCCCGCCGGGACGCCCGCCTGGCGCAGGCCGGCCACCAGGGCGGCCGAGACCATGGTCTTGCCCGCGTCGGTGTCGGTGCCGACGACCACCACTCCCTTGTGACTCATAGCCCCGCCTCCCGCGCGGCGTCCGCCAGGGCCTGGGCCGCCTGCTCAATGTCCGATTCCTGGTGGGCGGCGGTGACGGTCAGCCGGATGCGGCTGGCCCCCTCGGGCACCGTGGGCGGGCGCACCGCCGGGGCGAAGATTCCCCGCTCCCAGAGGCCCTCGGCCAATTGCAGGGAGGCCTGGGCGCTGCCGGTGAGTACCGGCACGATGGGCCCGGCCCGGCCCACGCTGGTGAGCCCGGCCTCGGCCAACCGGCGGCGCAGCAGGGCGCTCAGGGCGCACAGATGCTCCCGCCGCCAGGGCTCGGCGTCCACCAACTCCAGCCCGGCCAGGGCCACCGCCGCCTGGGCCGGGGGCGGGGCGGTGGAGTAGAGCAGGGAACGGGCTCCGTGCACCAGGGCCTCGATAACCTCCGGCGCCCCGGCCGCGAAACCGCCCAGGCCGCCCAGGGCCTTGCTGAAGGTGCCGGCCATGACCACCTGGGGCTCGGGTTCCAGGCCGTAATGCTCCAGGGTGCCCCGGCCGGTGGCCCCCCACACCCCGGTGGCGTGGGCGTCGTCGATGACCAACAGAGCGTTTTGCCGCCGGGCCGCGGCCAGCAGCTCCGGCACCGGGGCCAATTCGCCGTCCATGGAAAACACCCCGTCGCTGACCAGCAGCTTTACCCGGTCCGCAGGCCCCTGGGCCAAAAGCTCCTCGGCCCGGGCCGCGTCGCCATGAGGGAAGACCGCCACCTGGGCGCGGGAAAGACGGCAGGCGTCGATTAGGCTGGCGTGGTTGAGCGCGTCGCTGACGATGAGGTCGCCCTCGCCGGCCAGGGTGCTCACCACCCCCAAGTTGGTCATGTAGCCGGTGGGGAAGAACAGGGCCGCCGGGGCGTGCTTGAAGCGGGCGATGGCCCACTCCAGCTCGAGGTGCGACTCCAGGGTGCCGGAGATGAGGCGGCTGGCCCCGGAGCCGGTGCCGCAGGCGGCGGCCGCCTCCTGGGCCGCGGCGGCCAGGCGGGGGTGCCCGGCCAGGCCCAGGTAGTCGTTGCTGGCCATCAACAGGCAGCGCCGCCCGCGCACGGTGACATGGCGGCCGCAGGCGGGGCCCACCGAAACCAGGCGGCGGGTTAGCCCCACGGCCTGTTTGGCGGCCACCCGGTCTTTAAGAATTTCAAGAACCGGTCGCTCGCCCATGCTCAGGCCTCGGTGACCTCGGCGATGGCCCGGCCCAGGGCGCCCAGCAACAGGTCGATGTCCTGGGTCGTGCTGCTGAGCGGCGGCATGAGCACCACGCTGTCGCCCAGGGGACGGATGATCACTCCGTGGTTGCGGGCGGCCATGATCACCCGGTGGCCCATGCGCTCCCCCGGCTCGTAGGAGGTGTCCGTGGCCTTGTCGGCGCTGAGCTCCACCGCGGCCATGAGCCCGTGCCGGCGCACCTGGACCACGTGATCCAGGGCCGCGATCTTGGCTAGACCTTGGGCGAAATGGGCGATGACCGGGGCGGTGCCCGCCACCACCTGGTTCTTTTCCATCAGCTCCAGGCTGGCCAGGGCGGCGGCGCAGGCCAGGGGGTTGCCGGTGTAGGTATGGCCGTGGAAAAAGGTCTTGAACTCGTCGAACTCGCCCAAAAAGGCCTCATACACCCGGTCGGTGGCCATGGTGGCGGCCAGGGGCAGCACCCCGCCGGTGATGCCCTTGCCCAGGCACATCAAATCCGGCTCCACCCCCTCCTGCTCGCAGGAGAACAGGCTGCCGGTGCGGCCAAAGCCGGTGGCCACCTCGTCGGCGATGAAAAGCACGTCGTGCTTGCGGCAGATCTCCCACAAACGGCGCACGTAGCCTTCTGGCTGCACGATGATGCCCGCCGCGCCCTGCACCCGGGGCTCCACGATCAGGCCGCAGATCTCGTCGCCGTGCTCGGCCAGGATGGGCTCCAGGGCCTCGGCGCAGGCCAGGCCGCAGGCCGGGTGGGTCAGGCCCAGGGGGCAACGGCGGCAAAAGGGCTGGGGCAGGCGGTGCACCGGGAAGAGCAGGGGGCCGTAGACCTGGTGGAACAGCTCGATGCCGCCCACGCTCACCGCGCCGATGGTGTCGCCGTGGTAGGCCTCGCCCAGGGCCACGAAGGTCTTCTTTTCCGGGCGGCCGCTCTGCTGCCAATACTGGTAGGCGATCTTGAGGGCGATCTCCACCGCAGTGGAGCCGCTCTCCGAGTAAAAGGCCTTGTTGAGTTGGCCGGGGCAGACGCGGGCCAGCTCGGCGGCCAGACGGGCGGCCAGGGGGTGGGTCAGGCCCAGCAGGGTGGAGTGGTCCAAGCGCTCCAGCTGCTCGCTGATGGCCCGTTTGATGGCCGGGTGGTTATGCCCGTGCACCGTCACCCACAGGGAGCTGACCCCGTCGAAGTAGCGCCGGCCCTCGCTGTCGATCAGGTAGTTGCCCTCAGCCCGCTCGATGACCAGGGGCGGCTCGCCGGGCCAGAGCCGCATCTGGGTGAAGGGGTGCCAGAGGTGGTCGAAGTCCTGCTGCAAGATTTCCTGGGTGTCGCTCATGTCCTACTCGCTGAAAAGCCTGGCCGCGGGCCTGAGGCCCAGGGCGGCCAGGTCGTGAATGTCCTCTTGGGGCTGGCGGCCTTCGGTGGTTAGGTAGTTGCCGATCATGGTGCCCCCGGCCCCGGCCAGGTACATCAGGGGGGCCAGGCTGCCCAGCACTTGCTGGCGGCCGCCGCAGGTACGCACCACCGCCTGGGGGTTGAGCAGCTTGAACACCGCCACCGTGGCCAGGGCCTCCAGCGGCCGGAGCGGCGCGCGCTCGGCCATGGGAGTGCCGGGGATGGGGGTGAGGAAATTCAGGGGGATGCTCTGGGGGGCCAGCTCGGCCACCGCCGCGGCCAGTTCCACCCGCTCCTCCGGGGTCTCGCCCAGGCCCACGATGCCGCCCACGCACACCTCCAGTCCCGCGGCCTGGGCCGCTTTGACCGTGTCCACCCGGTCCTTGAAGGAATGGGTGGTGCAGATGCGCGGGAAAAAGCTGGGCCCGGCCTCCAGGTTGTGGTGGTAGCGCACCAGCCCGGCGTCGGCCAGGCGCCTGGCCCGAGCCTCGTCGATGAGCCCCAGGCTGGCGCAGGGGGCGATGACCTGCTCGTTGGTAAGCACCTCCACGGCCCGGCAGATCTCGTCCAGGGCCGCCCCCTGGGGGCATTCCCGGCCGCTGGTGACGATGCCGAAGCGCTGGGCCCCGGCCTGGGCCGCGGCCCGTCCCCGGCGCACCATCTCCTCGGCGCTCATCAGCGGATACACCTCGGCCTGCCCCTGGTGATGGGCGCTCTGGGCGCAAAAGGCGCAGTTTTCCGAACAGTGGCCCGAGCGGGCGTTGACGATGGCGCAGAACTCCACCGTGTCGCCCTCGTGCGCGGCCCTCAGGCGGCCGGCGGCGGCCATGATCTGGCCCAGGGCGGCCAGGTCGTCGGTTTGCAGCCAGGCGGCGGCCAGGGAGGGCTCCAGGGGAGCGCCGTCCATAACCTCCCGTATTGCTTTGCTTGTTTGCTGGGAAATATCTTCAGGCACGATTGTCAACCTCATTTGATAAACGGTTGACAATCTACCAGCCAAATAGGAGGTTGGCAAGGGCGATCAAGCGGTTGCGCGGGCTAGGCCAGGACCTCCCAGTCCAGCAGGCTCACGTCGCCGTGGTGGATGGGGCTGACCTTGCCCCCTTCTTCTTCCAGGAGCAGGGCCCCTTCCGGGGCGAAGCCCACCGCCTTGCCCCGGCGCACGGCTTGGCCCTCGCGCACCGTGACCTCCAGGCCCAGGATCAGGGAACGCCGGGCGTATTCCCGGGCCAGTTCCTCGCCGCCTCCGGCCATGAACTCCTCATGCAGGGCGCTCATCTCTCCCAGGATCTGGGCCAGCAGGGTGGCCCGGTTCCAGGCATGGCCCGTGGCGGCGGCCAGGCTCATGGCCGGCTGGTCCAGCCCGGCCAGCCACTGGGCGTCCTGGTTCACGTTGAGCCCCACCCCCACCACGGCGTATTCCACCGCCTCGGCCCGGCTGGTGAACTCGGTGAGCACCCCGGCCAGCTTCTTGCCCTCCAGGTACACGTCGTTGGGCCACTTGATGGCCGCGTCCACCCCGCCGTGTTTTTGCAGGGCCCGGCACACGGCCAGGGAGATGAGGTTGTTCAGGGCGAAGACCCGCCGGAGCCCCAGGCTGGGCCGCAGGATCAGGGAGAAGAGCAGGGCGCTGCCCTTGGGGGCCTGCCAGCGCCGGTCCAGGCGGCCCCGCCCCGCGCTCTGGTGCTCGGCCACCAGGCAGGCGCCGTGGGGAGCCCCGGCCTCGGCCTGGCGGCGGGCCTCCAGGTTGGTGGAGTCTATCTCGTCGAAGTGGATCAGGGGCAGGCCCAGGGAGCCGGGGGCCAGGCGCGCCTCCACCATGGCCGGCAAGAGCAGCGGCGGCTCGCTCACCAGGCGGTAACCCCGCCTCGGCGCGGCCTCGATCTCCAGGCCCTGGGCCCGAAGCGAGGTGACCACCTTGGCCACCGCCGCCCGGCTGATGCCCAGGCGCTGGGCCATGTCCTGGCCCGAGCGCTCGCCGTTGCCCCTTAGCAGCAGGCGCAGCACCTGTCCGGCGGTGGTGGCGGGCCCTTCGCTCAAAGCGGCCGTTCCAGGGCGGCCAGCACCGCGTGGTTGAAACCGGCCGGACCGGCCAGAGGCTCCTTGGTCAGCCCTTCCAACTCCACCGGGGCGTGGCTGCCGTCGGGGCGGGCCACCAAGACCGGCCGCTCCACCGCCTGGAACATGCTCAGGTCGTTGGGCGCGTCGCCCAGGGCCATGGTCACCAGGTCGGGATCGCGCTTGGCGTAGAGCACCGAGAGCAGGCGCACCGCCTTGCCCTTGTCGCCCCCGCCCAGCAGATGCCAGAAGCGGCCCCCCTGGGTAAGCTGCAGGCCCGCCTCCTCGGCCGCCCGCACCAGGGCCTCTCCCGCCGCTTGGTCGGCCGGGGGCAGGATGGGTTCGTTGAACTCGCGGCGGCGGGCCTGGGCCGCCTGCTCCTTGCTCAGGCCGGTGAGCTTGGCCACCTCGTGGTCGCTCATCTCGCTGAAGCCCTGGAGCCTCAGCTGGTCCTTGAATACGGCCATGCGCTGGCGCACCTCGGCGATGGGCAGGCCGATCTCCAGAACCTTCCAGCCCCCGCCCGCCTCGATCCAGTGCTCGCCCTTGACCACCGGGTTGCCCTCGGGCGCGAAGACCCCGCCCCCGTTCTCGGCGATGATGGGCGCGTCCAGGCCCAACTCGGCGTGCAGGGGGATCATCTCGGCCCGGGTCTTGGAAGAGCACAGCACCAGCGCGAGGCCCCGCTTTTTGATCTCGTCCAGGGCGGGCAGGGCCGGTTGATAGGAATAGGTGTGGTGATCCAGCAGGGTCCCGTCCAAGTCGCTGAAGATCACCAAACCCATGTCTTAGTCCTTTCCGTGCAGATGCTCGTTGACCAGCTTCATGGCGCAATACTTGCCGCACATGGTGCAGACCTCCTCTTCGCCGGGAGGGCTGCCCGCGCGCATGGCCTTGGCGGTCTTGGGATCCAGGCACAGCTCGAACATGGCGTCCCAGTCCATGGCCTTGCGGGCTTGGGCCATGGCCCGGTCGCGGGCGATGGCCGCCTGGTTGCCCCGGGCAATGTCCGCCGCGTGGGCCGCGATGCGCGTGGTTATCACCCCTTCATATACATCATTGGGGCCGGGTAGGGCCAGATGTTCGCTGGGGGTCACGTAGCACAGGAAGTCGGCTCCGGCCCAGGCGGCCAGGGCCCCGCCGATGGCGCAGGCCACGTGGTCGTGCCCGGCGGCGATGTCGGTGACCAGGGGGCCCAGCACGTAGAAAGGCGCGCCGTGGCACAGGCGCTTTTGCAGCACCACGTTGGCCTGCACCTGGTCCAGGGGCACGTGGCCCGGGCCCTCGATCATCACCTGCACCCCGGCGTCCCAGGCCCGCTGGGTCAGGGCCCCCAGGGTGATCAGCTCGCTCACCTGGGCCCGGTCGGTGGCGTCGGCCAGGCAGCCGGGCCTCAGGCCGTCGCCCAACGACAGGGTTACGTCGTGCTTCTGGCAGATGTCCAAGAGGCGGTCGTATTGTTCGTACAGGGGGTTTTCCTGCTCATTGGCCAGCATCCAGCAGGTAAGGAAGGAGCCGCCCCGGCTCACCACGTCGGTGATGCGCCCTTCGGAGCGCAGGTGCTCCACGGCCGCCCGGGTCACCCCGCAGTGCACGGTCATGAAGTCCACTCCCTCGGCGGCCTGCTGCTCGATCACCCGGAAGAGATCCTCGGCGGTGATGTCGATGATGCCTCGGCCCTCGGCGGTGACCTCCACTGCGGCCTGGTAGATGGGCACCGTGCCCACCGGCACCGGGCTCAGATTGAGCACTTGGCGGCGCATGGCGGTCAGGTCGCCGCCGGTGGAAAGGTCCATCACCGCGTCGGCTCCCGCCTCCAGGGCGGCGGCCAGCTTTTCGGCCTCCTCGACCGGGTCGCAGCGGTCCGGGCTGGAGCCCAGGTTGGCGTTGACCTTCACGCTCAGCCCCTGGCCCACCCCGCGGGGCGCCAGGCTGGTGTGGCCGGGGTTGGCCGGAATGGCTATCTTGCCTTGGGCCACCAGCTCGCGGATGCTTCCCGCGTCCTGGCCCTCTTGGGCGGCGACTTGTTCCATGGCCGGGGTAATCTTACCGGCGCGGGCCGCCTGCAGTTGGGTTTCGCTCATGATCATGCTCCCTGGCCGGCCAAAAGCAGCAGCCGATCCACTATAGCGCCCGGATTACGGGCCAAAAGCCTGAGTACCGGCTCCTTGCCGGACTCGCCGCGGTCGAATATCACCTCGGGCACCTTGCCCAGGCGCCGAATAACTTCCGTGGTCCCCCATTCCAGGGAGGAGCCTTCCCTCTGCTTGACTTCAGGGGGCTCCTCGGCCCGGGAAAACTCGCCCACGCTCCAGCCCAGGGAGCGGGCCCGCTCCACCAGGGCCTCGTCGAAGCGGCAGGCCATGGCGGCGCGCATGTTGGGGTCCGCGGCCATGGCCGCCAAGACGATCTTGGCCACGTGACTGCTGGCCCCGGGGCGCACCGGACCGGCGGCCTTGAGGCGGGGCCCTATGTTGGTGATGCGCCCGGCCACGGCCAGCACATCTTGGGCCGAGACCGCACCGGGCAGGGCATAGCCCAGCTGGCCGCGTACCTCGGGGATCATCTCCCCCAGGCCGGACACCCCTTCCATGCGCTCGATGGCCGCGTCCATCTCGGCCAGGCAGGGACCCAGCTCCAGGCGCGGCCCCAGGTCGGCCAGGGCGTTCACCGGGCCGTGGCCGTGGCCCAAGACCAACCCTCCGGCAATGGCCCGGCGCACCAGCAAACGGGCCCGCTCCACCGCCGGGGCCAGCTCCCAGCCCTGGGCCAGCAAAGAGGCGATGGCCGTGGCCAGGGTGCAGCCGGTGCCGTGGGTGTGGGGGGTTTCGATGCGCGGGGCGCTGAAAAACAGGCTCTCGCGGCCGTCATAGAGCAGGTCGCCGGGCTCGCCCTGCAAATGGCCTCCCTTGACCAGGGCCGCCCCCGCTCCCAGGGCCACCAGCGCGGCCGCCGCGTCTTCCATGGCCGCGCGGCTGCGCACCTCGCGGCCTAAAAGGGCCTCGGCCTCGTCCAGGTTGGGGGTGACCAGGGTGGCCCGGGGCAAGAGCAGAAGCTTGAGCGCCTCCACCGCTTGGGGATCCAGCAAGACGCCGCCGCCCTTGGACACCATCACCGGGTCGACCACCACCGGAACCTTGGTAAGGCCCAGCAGCTTGGCCACCAGTTCCACCAGCTCGGCCGAGTGCAGCATGCCGGTCTTTACCGCGTCCATGCCGATGTCCTCGGCCACGGCGGCGAACTGCTGCTCCACAAAGTCCAGGGGCGTCGGGTGCACCGCGCGCACCTCTTTGGTGTTTTGGGCCGTCAGGGCGGTTATCACGGTCATGGCGTGGGCCCCCAGGGCCGCCGCCGCCTTCAGGTCGGCCTGAATCCCCGCGCCGCCGCCGCTGTCGGAACCGGCTATTATCAAGACCCTGGCTGGGGTCATGGTCAAACCTCCGTTAGAGCAAAAAACAAGGGCCGCCGTAGTTGGCGGCCCCGCTCGATCAGGGTGCTAATAAAGCTCCTTAAACGGGCGGGCCGTTCCCTACGCCGGGATTAACCGGATCAGGTTCAAGGGGTCGCTCCGCCTGGGCGTCGCTCTCAGCCTCGCATGAGGCACCCCCCGGCCCACGTAGCAACCCTATCAAGAGGCCGGTTGGTAGTCAATAAGGGTTCAAGTGTTGTCTTATCGTTTCTTGACGGCCATCCTGGCGGGTCATATAGTGGGGAACGTTGAACCCTTATCGGCACGTTTACCGGTGCCGGGCGGAGAAGATGCTGCCATGGGCTGGCTGCGCCCTGCGGAATATGTTGGCGGACAGTTTCTTCACTGGCTGGAAGAAGCCGGTGAACTGCTTCTTTTATTTCTGCAATCCGTCCTGTGGCTAATTCGTCCGCCCTTTCGCCTGCGCCTGATTTTCAAGCAAATGGAGTTCGTGGGCGTCGGTTCCCTGGGGGTCACCATCCTCACCGGAGCCTTTACCGGCGGGGTTTTCGCGCTGCAGACCTATCACGGTTTTTCCATGTTCGGGGCCGAAAGCCTGGTGGGCTCCACCGTGGCCCTGGCCCTTACCCGCGAGTTGGGCCCGGTGCTTACCTCCCTGATGGTCACCGGCCGGGCGGGCAGCGCCATGGCCGCCGAGGTGGGCACCATGCGGGTCACCGAGCAAGTGGACGCCCTGTACGTCATGGCGGTCAACCCGGTGCAATACCTGGTGGTGCCACGCATCGTCGCCTCGGTGGCCATGTTGCCGTTGCTCACGGTCATCGCCGATTTCGTGGGCATCGTGGGGGCCTATATGGTGGGGGTGGGCATGCTGGGCATCAACCACGGCATCTTCATCTCCAAGATCATGGAATACGTGGAGTTCTCCGACATCTCCATGGGCCTGGCCAAGGCTGCCTTTTTCGGCTTGATTCTTTCCCTGGTGGGCTGCTTCAAGGGCTTTTACACCTCCGGCGGCGCCGAAGGGGTGGGCCGGGCCACCACCCGGGCGGTGGTTTTGGGCAGCGTGCTGATCCTGGCCTCGGACTACGTGCTAACCGCGATTATGTTTTAGGAAGCTATGTCAAACACCGGCGACATAATCGAGCTGCAGGACATCCACAAGTCCTTCGGGTCTCAACGGGTGCTCAAGGGACTCAATCTGAAAATCCCCAAGGGCTTGACCACTGTGATCATCGGCCGGTCCGGCGGCGGCAAGAGCGTGATGCTCAAGCACATGATCGGGCTGATAAAGCCGGACCAGGGCCAGGTGCTGGTGGGCGGCCACGACATCGTGGGGCTAAACGACCACCAGCTCAACCAGGTGCGGCGCCGCTTTGGCATGCTTTTCCAGGAGGCGGCGCTGTTCGACTCCATGACCGTGTTGGACAACGTGGCCTTCCCCCTGAGGGAGCACACCCACCTTACGGACCAGCAAGTGCGCGAGAAGGTATCGGAAAAGTTGGCCATGGTGGGCCTGCCCGGCGTGGAAAAAAAGATGCCCAGCGAGTTGTCCGGGGGCATGCGCAAGCGGGTGGGCCTGGCCCGGGCCATCGCCCTGGAGCCGGAGATCATCCTCTACGACGAGCCCACCACCGGCCTGGACCCGCCTCTGTCGGCGGCCATCAACCGGCTCATAGCCGACACCCAGGCCAAGCTGGGGGTGACCTCGGTGGTCATCAGCCACGACATCGAGGGCGCCTATGAGGTGGGTCACAATATCGCCATGCTTTATAATGGCGAGATCATCGTGCAGGGCACCCCGGAGGAGATTCGCCACAGCGACAACGAGGTGGTGCAACAGTTCATCCACGGGCGGCCCGAGGGTCCCATAGACGTGATATAAATCGGCCGCCAAAGCCGTATAGTTATATACTTAGGAGCCGTATTCACCGGAGGCAGCATGTCCGGAGTTTCCACAGAGGCCAAAGTCGGCATCTTCGTGCTGGTGGGGTTGGCCGTTTTGGCCTACATGACCATCCGCCTGGGCTCGTTCAAGATCGGCGGTCCCGAAGGCTACGAAGTGTACGCGGTGTTCGACCAGGCCACCGGTTTAAAGAAGATGGCCCCGGTGGAAATGGCCGGAATCCAGATCGGGCAAGTGGAAAAGATCACCCTGGACCACGGCAAGGCCAGGGTCACCATGATGATTTCCAATGACGTGCCCCTGGCCCAGGACGTAAGCGCCCTCATCCGCACCCGCGGAGTCTTGGGCGACAAGTACGTGGCCATGGAGCCGGGCACCCCCTCCGCCCCCAGGTTGAAGAACGGCCAGCAGATCTCCCGGGCCAGCGTGCCCACCGACCTGGACCAGGTGATGTCTAGGGTGGGCGAGGTGGCCGACAACATCCGTCAGATCACCGAATCCCTCAAGGTCTCCATCGCCTCGCCGGAGTCGGCCCGCAACATCAGCGAGGCCCTGGCCAACCTGCGCGAGCTGACCGGCAGCCTCAAGACGGTGGTGTCGAGCAACGAAGACCGATTGAACCGCATCGTGGCCAACCTGGACCGCTTCACCGGAGATCTGAGCGACCTCAGCAGCGACAACAAGAAGGCCCTGAGCGAGACCATCAAGAACTTCCAGGTGGCCAGCGCCCAGATGCAGACCACCATCGCCTCCCTGAACTCGGTGATGGCCAAGGTGGACAAGGGCGAGGGCACCATCGGCCAGCTGGTCAACAACAAGCAGACCATCGAGGATCTCAACGCCACCCTGTCCTCGCTCAAGGACGTGAGCCAGAAGATCGCCAAGGGCGAGGGCTCCATCGGCAAGCTGGTCAACGATGACACCACGGTCACCAAGATCGACGAGGCCCTTACCTCCATCAACGACTACCTGTCCAGGGCCGACGCCTGGCGGGTTTTCGTCGAGTACCGCGGCGAGTACATGTTCAAGGAGGATTCGGTTCGCAGCGAGCTGAACCTGCGCCTGCAGCCCAAGGCGGACAAATTCTTCCTCATCGGCGTGGTGGACGACCCCATGGGCAAGCGCACGGAAACCACCAAGTACAAGACCGTCAACGAGGACGGCCATGTATCCAACACCGAAACCAATACGGTAAGCTACGATCTCAGCGACCTCACCTACAACGTCCAGTTCGGCAAGCGCTTCTGGGATCTCACGGTCAGGGCGGGTATCTTCTCCAGCACCGGCGGCTTGGGCGTCGATTACTATCTGTTCAACGACAAGCTCCGGCTGACCCTGGAGGCCTACGACTGGTCCACCGACGCCAATCCCCAGGTGCGCTTCGTGGCCAGCTACGACTTCTGGAACTCTTTCTTCCTCTCCGCCGGCGTGCAAAACATCATCAGCGACGACGGCGAAACCTCCTTTTTCATGGGCGGCGGCATCTACTTCTCCGACGACGACATAAAATTCTTGCTGACCAGCGCCCCAACCACACCCTAGGAAGGGGAGTGCCATGCGCTTTAAAAGCATCATAGCCGCCACCGATTTCTCAGAGATGGCCGAGGAAGCCCTGCGCCAGGCCCTTTCCCTGGCCCAACAGCATCAGGCCCGGCTGCTATTGGTGCACGTGCTTCCGCCTCTGGTCACCCCCAACCCCCTGTTGGACGAGTTCGTGGTAAACCAGACCACCCTGACCCTGCGCCAAAGCCTCAAGGATTCCTGCCAAGCGGCCCTGGAGGAGCGCCGGCAAAAGGCCGCTTCCCAGCTGAACTTGGAGACGCGCCTGTTGGAAGGCGACCCCACCCGGGAGTTGGTTCGCCTGGCCAAGGAGGAGCGGGCCGATCTTTTGGTTATGGGCAGCACCGGGGTGACCGGCCTGGCCGAGACGGTGTTCGGCTCCACCGCCCAGAAGATGGTGCGCAAGGCGCCTTGTTCGGTGTTGGTGGCCCGGCCGCCCCTGGATGTCTCCGAATCTTAACAAGCCGATCCGCGGCCCTGGCCGGGTAAAATTCTGCCGAATGGTATATAGTTAAATTAACTACTTCCGGGTCGCCTATGGGGATCCGAGGCGAATAGCAGCTATGCGCGAATTTCTTGCAGCCGTGAATAACGAACTGGCTCAGGGCAACAGCCTGTGCCTGGCCACCATTATCGCCCAAAAAGGCTCCGCCCCCCGCTCGGCGGGCAGCCGCTTTTTTGTGCGCGGAGACGGCAGTTTTTGGGGGACCATCGGCGGAGGCAATTTCGAGGCCCAGGTTATCGAAAAGGCGGCCCTGGCCCTCAGGCAGGGACGCACCGAGTTGATGCACTACCGCCTCATGGGGGCGGATGTGGCCGACAGCGAGATGATCTGCGGCGGAGATTTGGACGTCTACCTGGACCCGGTGTCGGCCGACGACCCAGACAACCTGGCCCTGTACCAGGCGGCGGCCCAGTCCACCAACGGCGGCCGGGGCCGAGCCATGTTGGCCACCTTGATGATCGACGGGGGCAGCCCCCGGGCCGCGGGCCGCAAGCTTCTGCTGCGCCATGGACAACCGGCGCTGGGCTCTTTGCCGGTGGACGAGGACGGGCTGGCCTCCTTGGCCGCCAAGCTTGGGGCAAATGGCTCTTTTCCGCAGCAGTTATGGGACGCTCCGGGCGCCGCCAGCCTGCCCGCCCCCCTTTTGCTGGAGAGCATAGCCACCCAGCCGGTGGTTTATATTTTCGGGGGGGGCCATGTCAGCCAAAAGCTGGCGCCCCTGGCGGCCATGGCCGGCTTCGGGCTGGTGGTGGCCGACGACCGGCCCGAGTGGGGCAACCGCCAGCGTTTCCCCCAGGCCCAGGAAATATGGAATCGCCCTCTGGAAAAGGTCCTGGAGGGCGAGAGCCTGGGGCCGGACGCCTATATCGTCATCGTGACTCGGGGCCACCTCTACGACAAGGAGGTGTTGGCCCAGTCTCTGAGGCAAAACGCGGCCTATGTGGGCATGATCGGCTCCAAGCGCAAGCGGGCCATGATCTATAAGGCCCTGAGCGAGGAGGGCGTAACCTCCGCGCAGTTGGAGCAAGTGCATTCTCCCATCGGGCTGGCAATCGGGGCGGAGACCCCCGAAGAGATAGCCATCAGCATCGTCGCCGAGTTGGTGATGGTGCGTGCCGCCCGCATGGGTAGCAAACGCCTATTAATGGGGATATGAGCCATGCGTTTGATCAATTGGCTGATAATCGCCGTCCTGGCCTTGGGCGCCGGATGCGCTCATTACGCCAGCGATGAGGAAAGCAAAATTCAACCGGGCATGACCCCCGACCAGGTCATCGCCAAGCTGGGCGAGCCGGAGCACGTCAAGCGGGTACGCTTTCCGGGACACCAGCGGGACTATCTCGTCCTGGAGTACAACCTGGTGCCCGAGATTCCCGCCTGCCCCTCCTCGGCGGCGGCCCGGGCCATCACCGGCATGCTCACCCTGGGGGTCAGCGAGGTGGGCTGGACCAACGCCCAAGCCACCCCCCACTGGATTTACTTCCTCGACAACAAGATGGTTTTCTTCTCAGAGGCGGTGGACTGCAAAAAGGAGGGCTGCCGTACCTGGATAGACATCCGGGACAAGAACTACGCCGGTGCCAAAACCGCCGCAACCAAACAAAGGATTACCCCTAAAGAATGATTAAAGAAGACAATCCCGACTTTCCGGCCCAGTCGGAGCGCACCCCCGAGGCACCCGTGGGGGTGCCTTTCGCCGACTTCGATCTACCCCCGGAGCTTCTGCGGGGCCTCAATGATTCGGGATACGAGCGCTGCACCCTGATCCAGGAGAAGGCCATTCCCCTGGGTCTGGCCGGCAAGGACGTGGCCGGAGAGGCCCAGACCGGCACGGGCAAGACCGCGGCCTTTCTGGTGCCCATCTTCGCCCACCTGGCCCGGGACACCGAGCGCAAACCGGGCCAGGGCCCCTCGGTGCTGATCATCAGCCCCACCCGCGAACTGGCCATGCAGATATTGGACGACGCCCGGGACATCGGGCGGCATCTTGACCTCAAGATGCTGGCCGTGTTCGGCGGGGTGGACTATCGCAAGCAGGCCGAGGCCCTCAAGGATGGCGTGGACCTGGTGGCGGCCACTCCGGGGCGGCTCATCGACTACATGAAGCAGCGCATCTTCGACCCCCGCGGGGTCAAGTACCTGGTCATCGACGAGGCCGACCGCCTGTTCGACATGGGCTTCGTGGACGACCTGCGCTGGGTGCTTAGGCGCCTGCCCAAATACCACGAGCGCCAGAGCATGCTGTTCTCGGCCACCTTGGGTTGGCGGGTTTCGGAGATCACCTACGAGTTCATGAACCTGCCCACCCGGGTTTCGGTGGTGCCCGACACCAAGACCGTGGCCCAGGTGACCCAGGAGATGTATCACTGTTCGGCCACCGAGAAGCTCAACCTGCTTTTGGGCCTGCTGCAAAAGGAGGACTGGACCCGGGTGATGATCTTCACCAACACCAAGCGGGCGGTGGACATGCTCACCTTCAAGCTGCAGGCCCACGGCTTCCCGGCCGAGGGCATCAGCGGTGATTTGACCCAGCCCAAGCGCATGAAGCTCATGGAGCAGTTCAAGAAGGGCGACCTCAAGATCCTGGTGGCCACCAACGTGGCCGCTCGGGGCCTGCACATCGACGACGTGAGCCACGTGATCAACTACGACGTGCCCGCCGACCCCGAGGACTACGTGCACCGCATCGGGCGCACCGCCCGGGCCGGCGCGGTGGGCAAGGCCATCACCCTGTGCTGCGACGAGTACGCCACCCACTTGCCCTACGTGGAAGACTACCTGGACGCCAAGATCCCGGTGGTGTTCGCCGAGGACGAGATGTTCCTGCCCGACGACACCCCCGCCTATCGGCGGCCCCCCCGGGCCCGGCGCGACGGGCCCGGCGGCGGACGCAGCGGCGGGGGGCGCGGCGGCCGGAGCGACAAGGGCGGCCGGGGAGGGCGGGGACGCCCCCGCGCGGCGGCCGGTGAAAAGTCCGGCGAGGGTAGCTTCGGCGGGCGCCGCCGCCCCCGCAAAAGGAGCGGTTCCTAGGGCTCGGGGCAGGGCGCGCCCCCTTCGGTCGGCAACACTTAACCTCAAGGGAAAGCGAGCGCGGGAGCAGTTTGGCCCATGGAGCTGAGCCGGTCCCATCCCAGCCGGACCCAACGCCTGCTTAGCCTGGCGGTCCTGGGGCTATTGGCCCTGGTGGCCGCCGTGGTGTTTTGGCAGCAAGGCCGCTACGACCCCGCCTCCTGGGGCTGGGGCGGCGCTGCCGGGACCGGGGCGGGCCTGCTGGCCGAACTGGCCGTGCCCGGCCTCGCCCCCCTGGGGCCCGGCGAGGGCTTCACCCCGGCCACCCTGTCCGACAAGATCGACGGCAAGGCCGAGCTTTACCTGGCCGCCGGTTTCGAGAGCATGGCCGCCCGGCGCTACGCCCTGGCCGGGCAACCGGCCCAGTGGCTGGAGCTGATGCTTTATCGCATGAAAGACTCTCGCGCCGCCTACAGCGTGTTCAGCAACCAGCGCCGCTCCGGGGCCAAGGATTCCGGCCTGACCCCCAACGCCTACACCACCAGCAACGCTCTGTACCTGGCCCAGGGGCCCTATTACCTGGAGGCGGTGGCCTCCTCGCCCCAGCCCGCCCTGGTGCAGGGGTTGGCCCAGGCGGCCAAGGCCCTGTTGGCCAAGCTGCCCGCCGCGCCCAGCGCCGCCCCGGCCGAGGCCGAGCTGTTCCCCGCCCAGGGCATGAAAGCGGGCTCGGTGGTGCTGTTGGCCAAGGACGCCTTTGGCATGGCCGGGCTGGACCAGGTGTTCATCGCCGCCTATCCCCAGGGCGCCCAGGAGCTGATGGCCTTTTTGGCCCGCCGGGCCGACCCGGCCACGGCCCAGAAGCAGGCCGCGGCCTATGCCGCCTTCCTCAAGCAAAACGGGGGCAATCCCCAGCCCGCTCCGGCGGGGCTGCCGGGGGCCCACCTGGCCGAGGTGTTCGGGGCCTGGGAGCTGTTCTGGGCCCAGGGGCCCTATCTGGCCGGGGTGCGCGGCTCCGAGGACCAGGCCGCCACCCTGGCGCTGGCCATGCGCCTGCGCCAGGCCCTGGAGAAAGCCCAGCCATGAGCCGCGAGACGGACCAGGAACGCCGCCGCTTTCTGTTGCGGGCGGGCAAGGCGGGGCTGGGGGTGGCCGCCATCGGCGCCCTGGGCTGGTGGGCCCACGACACCCAGGGCCCAAGCGCCAATATCGGCCAGGCCGCCAACGTGAAGCTGCCCTCCTTTGCGGTCAAGGGCACCGACAAGCGCTTGGCCGTGGTCAAGAGCAGCCACCGGGTGCCCGCCCTCCGGGCCGGCCTGGAGGCCCTGGGGGGCATGGGGGCCTTTGTGGGAGCGGGGCACAAGGTGGTCATCAAGGTCAACGCCGCCTTTGCCAGCCCCCCCGCCCTGGGGGCCACATCCAACCCCGAACTGGTGGCCGAGCTGGTGCGCCTGTGCCGGGGGGCCGGGGCCAAGCAGGTGATCGTCACCGACAACCCCATCAACGACCCGGCTTCCTGCTTCGAGCTTTCGGGCATCGGCCCGGCGGCCCGGGAGGCGGGGGCCCAGGTGGTGCTGCCCCATCCGGGGGCCTTCGCGCCTTACAGCCTGCCCGGCGGGCGGCTCATCCGCGACTGGCCCCTAATGTACGGCCCCCTGGCCGGGGCGGACCGGCTCATCGGCCTGGCCCCGGTGAAGGATCACCACCGCAGCCAGGCCTCGGTGACCATGAAAAACTGGTACGGCCTGCTGGGCGGCCGCCGCAACGTGTTCCACCAGGACATCAACGGCATCATCAGCGAGCTGGGGCAAATGGTCACCCCCAGCCTGGTCATCGCCGACGGGGTGGCCACCCTGGCCCATAACGGCCCCACCGGCGGCTCTTTGGAAGACCTCAGGCCCACCGACACCCTGATCCTGGGCACCGACCACGTGGCCGTGGACTCGCTGGCCGTGGGGCTCTTGGGCCTCAAGCCGGCGAAGGTGCCCTGGTTGGGCCTGGCCGCCCGGGCCGGGGCGGGCACCACGGACTATGAATCGCTGAACCCCACCCGGGTGGAGCTGGGCTGATGCGTATCGTCACCGCGCGCCGCATAAGCCAAGGCTTCTTTCTGGCCCTGTTCCTGTGGTTCTGCCTGGTGGCCACGGTGGGCGAACGCCTGTGGCAACTCCGGGGCTGGCCGGTCAATTGGTTCCTGGAGCTGGACCCCCTCACCGGGCTCACCAGCCTGCTGGCCTCGGGGACGCTCTACGCGGGCCTCCTCTGGGGCGCGGCGGTGCTGGCCCTTACCCTGGTGGTGGGGCGCTTCTTCTGCGGCTGGGTCTGTCCCTTTGGGGCCATGCACCAGTTCGTGGGCTGGCTGGGTTCGAGGGGCAAGCCGCTGAAGGAGCGGGTGCGACGCAACGCCCCCCATCCGGCCCAGCAGATCAAATACCTGGTGCTGGCTTTTTTCCTGGGCGCGGCCATGAGCGACCTGGCCGCTCGCCTGGCCCTGGGCCAAGTGGCCGCCTCCCTGGCCGGGGCCATCGTGCTGGGCCTGGTGCTCTGGGCCACGCGACGGGGGCAGGGCGGGCGGGCCTATGCCCTGGCCGTGGGCCTGGTACTGGCCGCGTGGGTGGCCTGGAGCCTGGCCGCACCCCACGGCGGGGCCTGGCTGTTGGCCGGGCTGCTGGACCCCATCCCCCTGGTGAGCCGTTCGGTGAACCTGGTGCTCCTGCCCCTGGCCGACGCCCCGGCCCGCGTGGCCTGGCCCGAGCCCCGCTTCTACCAGGGCGCCGGGCTCATCGCCACGGTGTTCGGGGCCGCCTTGCTGCTCAACCTGTGGCGGCCTCGCTTTTTCTGCCGCTACGTGTGCCCCACCGGCGCCCTGTTGGGCCTGGTGGGCCGCCACGCCCTGTGGCGGGTGGGCAAGAAGCAGGCCCGCTGCGGGGCCTGCCTGGGCTGCGACGGGGCCTGTTCAGGCGCGGCCCGCCCGGCGGGACGCCTGCGCCCGGCCGAGTGCGTGCTGTGCCTCAACTGCCTGGACGCCTGCCCGGAGGACGACATCACCTATGCCACCCGGCCCTCGGCCGGCGGCGAGGCCGCCCCGGACCTGGGCCGCCGCCGGGTGTTGGCCGGACTGGGCCTGGGCCTGGTCGCTCCGCCGGTGCTAAGCCTGAGCGGAGTGCTGGGGCCGGGCTGGAACCCGGCCCTGATCCGCCCGCCCGGCTCCCTGCCCGAGTGCGAGTTCCTGCGCCGCTGCCTGCGTTGCGGCCAGTGCATGCGGGTGTGCCCCACCGGGGTGCTGCAACCGGCCGGGCCCTCCTTTGGCCTGGAGGCCCTGTGGACCCCGGTCTTGAACATGACCATCGGCACCAGCGGCTGCCAACTGCGCTGCACCGCCTGCGCCAGCGTGTGCCCCAGCGCGGCCATCCGGCCCATCAGCCTGGCCGAAAAGCTGGGCCAGGGCGAGTTCGCGGCCCAAGGGCCCATCCGCCTGGGCTGCGCCTTTGTGGACCGCGGCCGCTGCCTGCCCTGGGCCATGGACCGGCCCTGCATAGTGTGCCAGGAGAACTGCCCGGTGAGCCCCAAGGCCATCTTCACCCGGGTGGCCTGGGAGACGGTGCTCACCGGTCTGGTGGCAGGGTCCGCCACGGGAGGCGAACTCACGGTGAGCGGCAAGGCCCTGAAGCCCGCCGCCCTGGCCAGCGGCGACTACTACCTGCAAATGGGCGCTGCGCGGGCGCGCATCGTGGCCAACGGCGCGCACAGCCTGATCTTGACCGGGGGGAGCGACTGGCGCACCCCCGCCCCCGGAGAGGCGCTCAGCGTGGCGGTGCGTTTGCAGCGGCCTTACGTGGACCCCGCCCGCTGCATCGGCTGCGGCATCTGCCAGCACGAATGCCCGGTGAGCGGCAAACGGGCCATCCGGGTGAGCGCCGAAAACGCCACCCGCGAGCGGGCCCATTCCCTGCTGCTCAAGGGAGCCGGTCCGGTCTAAGGGCGCAAATTTCGCACGAATGTGCGCTTGTACAATCCTCGAGGCCCACAAGGCGCCTGTTATAATTTTTAGATAGGGCTTTAAACCGCCGCCAAGAAGGCGGCGAGCTTGGGTGAAACCAAGGGAGGTTTAGCGAAATGGCCGAGCAAAAGACCGGGCGCAGCCGCCGGGATTTCATCAAGACCGTGAGCGCGGCGGGGGCGGCGTCCCTGCTGGTGGGAGCCGGGGCGGGCGCGGCCTCGGCGGCCGAGGAAATCAAGGTGCCACGGCGGCCTTTCGGCAAGACCGGGGTGGAGGTCTCCACCCTGTCCCTGGGCGGCATCTTCGACATCGTGAGCAACCAGATGGTGCTGCACCAGGCCCTCAAGCTGGGGGTGGACTACTGGGACACCGCCTACAGCTACACCGGCGGGCGCAGCGAAACGGGCATCGGCAAGTTCCTGGCCCGTTACCCCCAGGAGCGCGGCCGCATCTTCCTGGTGACCAAGGCCAACAAGCGCGCCCCCCAGGACCTGGAGAGCGAGCTGAACCAGTCCCTGGAACGTTTGCAAACCTCCTATGTGGATCTGTTTTTCGTGCACGCCATCAGTGATATCTCCGACGTGGACAAGCCGGAGATAAAGGCATGGGCGGCCAAGATGAAGCAGGCGGGCAAGATAAAGCTCTTCGGCTTTTCCACCCACCGCAACATGGAAAGCTGCCTGGCCGCGGCCCCCCGCCTGGGCTACATCGACGGCATCATGATGACCTACAACTACCGCATCATGCACAACCAGGACATGAACAAAGCGGTGCAGGCCTGCCACGACGCGGGCATCGGGCTAACGGCCATGAAGACCCAGGGCGGCGGCCCGGTGGCCGACGACACCGAAGGCGAGGTCCAACTGGCCGGGCGCTTCCTCAAGAAGGGCTTCACCACCCACCAAGCCAAGCTCTTGGCCATTTGGGAGGACAAACGCATCGCCGCCATCTGCTCCCAGATGGCCAACGTCACCATCCTCAGGGCCAACGCGGCCGCTTCCCTGGACCGCACCGCCCTGAGCGCCGCCGATCGGCGGGCCCTGGCCGCATATGCCCGGGCCACCGAGGGCTGCTACTGCGCCGGGTGCGCCTCGCTGTGCGAAGAGGCCTTGAGCAACGCCGCGCCGGTGGCCGACGTGATGCGCGGGCTGATGTACGCCCGCTGCCACGGCGACCGCGACCTGGCCCGCCAGACCCTGGCCCAGGCCATGCCCCAGGGGCCGGAGTCCCTGCTGGCCCTGGACTTCGCCCCGGCCCAGGCGGCGTGCCCCCGGGGGCTGCCCATCGCCCGGCTGATGCGCGAGGCGGCCGAGGAAATGGCCTAAAGGCCGATTACGGCTTGCGAAGCCGGTGGTTTTTGTTATAATCCGCTTCTGTCGCCCCAGGGCGGCTACATAACGCGCCCGTAGCTCAGCTGGATAGAGCGCCGGACTACGAATCCGTAGGCCGCCTGTTCGAATCAGGCCGGGCGCACCAACAAAATCAAGGGGTTACGTCACTAGGCGTAACCCCTTCTCTTCTTCTGTGTGAGAATTTGTGTGAGACTTTTGGGACACTTTGCCAGTGACCTGCTCCAATACACGCATTGCCTCTCGCTCGGTGCAACCGATGCTATGCAGATAAATCTCAGTGGTCTTACGGTTCTCATGCCCTAGTAGCCGTTGTATGGCTCCCATGGGGACGTTGCTGTTATCGAGCACGGTTGCCCCTGCGTGGCGAAGGGGATGGAAGCGGAAGTAACGCACCTCGGCCCTCTGACATAGGGTTTTCATGAACCGCTTACGGTCCTTGTACGGCCCTTCAACCCACCGGCTTTCATTCCTGCTCCAGTACCGATGCCAGAACACCCAGGGTAGGTCCTTCCTGCGGTGTTTAAAACGTCGCGACATCCTCTTGAAGAGACGGTCGGTCATCGGCATGGTGCGTGGAGTCAGATCGCCTCCCCGTTTTTTGCGGGTGTACAGTACCAAGGACCTAACCTTGAAGTCCACATCATCCCAAGTCAAGCGGTTGACTTCGCTAACTCTGGCCATGGTGTCTCTGATCACCCACAGGTAGTCTTGCGTATCTGGATCTGCCAGCTCAATCACCCGGTCGATATCGTCCATCGGCGGGATGTATTTGACCCGTTTCTCCACCGGAATGAAATCAAGACGCTCTGTCGGGTTGTGGGTGATCAATCGCTTCTTGTAAATGGCGGTCCAAAAGCGAGACGATTTTAGTGGCGGTTGAAAACCGTGACACATTGATTCAGTTTTCTTCAGGTGTTTTGGTGCGATGGAGGCCATGGTGGCTTCCAGGCCAGGACTCTCTGGAGGAGCGGAAGGGGTGTACACGGACATGGATCAATGGGCCCGGATCAGACTTGAGTTGCGCGATGGCCAGGCGAGCAAGCGCGAGTTAATGCGTAGAGAGGGCATCCATTGGGATACCCTGCAAAAGATTCAGAATTTTCCCGAGCCTCCCGGATACCGGCTCAGCACCCCCCGAGCCAAGCCCAAGCTTGGCCCCTACCTTGAGTTGATCGCCCGGATCATAAAAGAGGACAAAAAGGTTCCCAAGAAGCAAAGGCACACGGCCACGCGCATATATCACCGCATCAAGGAGGCGGGTTATCAGGGCAAGTACACCCAGGTAAAGGAGGCGGTGCGCGCAATCAAGCGCGTGAGCCAGGAGGTGTACATGCCCCTGGTCCATCGTCCCGGCGAGGCGCAGGTGGACTTTGGCTATGCCCTGGCCAAGGTTTCCGGGGAGCTTCGCAAGATAGCGCTTTTTATCATGGCCTTGCCGTACTCCGATGCCTTTTTCGTGGCGGCCTTCGACAAGGAGTGCAGCGAGAGCTACTGGGAAGGGCATGCCAGGGCGTTCGAGTTTTTCGGTGGGGTGCCCCACCGGATCAGTTACGACAATAGCAAGGTCCTGGTTTCCAAGATCATAGGGCCTCATGAGCGCAAGCTGACCGATGGTTTTCTCAAGCTGCAGAGCCATTACCTTTTTCGGGAGCATTTTTGTCGGGTGCGGCGTCCAAACGAGAAGGGCGTGGTGGAAGGGGTGGTCAAGTACGCCCGGCAGAATTTTTTGGTGCCAGTGCCCCAGGTGAAGGACCTGGCCGAGCTCAATGCCATGCTTTTAAGGCAGTGCCGCGACGACATGAAGCGCCGTTTGCGTGGCAAGGGCGGTAGCAAGGCCGAGGTTTTGCAGGAAGACCAGACAGCCTTTGTCCCCCTGCCTCCCTCCCGCTTCGATGCCTGCCGCAAACAGCCTACCCGGGCCAATTCATTGTCCCTGGTCCGCTTCGACGACAATGACTACTCGGTGCCGGTGGCTTGTGCCCACCATGAAATTGTGGCCAAGGGCTATGTGGATCGGGTGGTGCTCTGCCACCATGACGTGGTGGTGGCCCGCCACTCCCGATCCTGGGGCAAGGAAGGGGTGTTTTTCGACTACCGGCATTATCTGCCCTTGCTGGAGCGCAAGCCTGGCTCCCTGGACCACGCCCGCCCCCTGGCTGACCTAGATCTGTCTGAGTGCTTTGAGGTCTTGAGGCGGCGGCTGGTGGCCGGGGAAGACATGCCTGGCCAGGGCACCCGTAAATACATAAAGGTCCTACGTTTGCTGGAGGACCACTCCATGGCCAGACTGAAGCGGGCGGTGGAGCAGGCATTGTACGCGGGAGCCTATGCCCCGGAGGCCATTGTCCACCTGCTGGAGCCGCCATCATCAGGGCCCGCGGCCACCTTCCTGCTGGACGGTCGTGAGCACCTGGGCCGAGTGAGCGTGGCCGGGCCCGATATCACAGTCTATGACTCCCTCCTCGCGCAGGGAGGGGCGCTGTCATGAAGGACCAGGACAAACCCACCGTGCTCTTGGAGTACCACCTCAAAAAGCTGAAGCTGCCCACCATTCTCCGGGAATACGCGGCCATGGCCAAGGTCTGCAGCCAAGACCGCTCCGATTACATGACCTACCTGCTGCGCCTGACCGAGCGGGAGCTTCTGGACCGCGAGAAGCGGGCAGCCGAAAGGCGCATCAAGCAAGCCGCCTTTCCGGTGATCAAGACCATGGACACCTTTGATTTCAAGGCACAGCCCTCCATCAATCAGCAGCTGGTCAGGGAGCTGATGAGGGGCGAGTACATCGCCAAAAAGGAAAACGTGCTCCTGATCGGAAACTCCGGCACCGGCAAGACCCAGCTGGCCAGCGCCATGGCCTTTGCGGCCTGCGCCCAGGGAAGCAAGGTGAAATTCTACAGCGCCACCGCCCTGGTCACAGAGCTCATGGAATGCCGCGAGGAAAGACGTCTGCAACGCCTGCAGAAACAGCTCCAGCGCCTACACCTGCTGGTCATCGATGAACTGGGCTATGTGCCCTTCTCCAAGATAGGCGCTCAAATGCTATTCGAGGTGGTGGGTAGGGCATATGAACAACAAAGCCTCATGATCACCACCAATCTCCCTTTCCAGCAATGGACGGAGGTCTTCGGCTCCGAAAGACTCACCGGTGCACTGCTGGACAGACTGACCCATAGGTGCCACATCATCGAGGCCAATGGAGAAAGCTACCGGCTCCGCCAAGCCAAAAGACGATCCCAGGCAAAGCCCAAAACCAACTAAGGCAAGATCATGATTGACAGCATGAACAACAGGACTATATCTCTAAAACAAGTGTCACGGTTTTAGACCGCCAACTGTCCCGCACTTACTCCGCCATTCACACTTCAAATCCCCGAACTCGCCAAACACTTTAAGGTAATTGCTTTCGACAACAGGGGCGCAGGTCGTAGCGACAAGCCTGCAATGGACTACTCCATTCCATTGTTCGCGGCCGATACGGCCAGGCTACTGGAGGGCCTGAAGGTCGAGAGATCTCATGTCTTGGGTGTTTCCATGGGTGGCTACATTGCTCAGGAACTGGCCCTGGCCCGGCCGGAGATGGTGGCTGGGTTGGTGTTAGGTTGCACCAGTTGCGGCGGGGACCCGGCTGTGTATATGGACCCGGTGGAGCGGGCTGCTTTTACCACCAACCAGGGTCTGAGCCCTGAGCAAATCCTGTACAAGGACATGCACATCTATTTCAGCGACGAGTTCGTGGCGGGCAACCCGGAGTTCATCGAGCGGTTCGTTGAGATCTCCCAGCTACACTACCAGCCAGCCGATGCCTTCCTGCGCCAGGTGGAGGCCTGCAACCGGCACGACACCGCCGCCCGGGTGGGAGGCATAAGCGCACCCACCCTAATCCTGAGCGGCGACGATGATCATTTGGTGCCCACCGAGAACTCCCGCATACTGCACCGGCTGATTCCCGGCTCTCGCCTGCGCATGTTCCCAGGCGGCCGCCACGCCTTCTTCATTGAGTTTCACCAGGAGTTCAACAGCGAAGTGGTGGAATTCCTGGCCGCCTGTGGAAAATCCTAGTTTTGCCGCTGGAAGGGAACTATCCCGCCGGAAACTAGCCCCGCTGTCTGTTCAGCTTTGAATACGTGTTACTGCTGATTATTACCTTGCTGGTCTTCTGCAGTGCGACCGTTTTCTACAATACTCATAGTTACCTTATCGCCTAAAGGCCAACCTCTCACAAAGGCAAAAATAAAACCAATTTATAATATGTTAGGCTCTACCCGACAGGTACCAGTCTCCAGGCCCTGGACTTACCTCTCGGCTTCTCCAAAGTGAAATTAGCTCCAGGTTTGGCACCAGACTTTTCGGCAAAATCGCTCACGGTCAACCGACCCTTAGCGGTAACCTCATAAGTGGTAGGCTTGGCCTTCGCCTTGCCACCGGTTGCCTCTTGCTTGATCTTGCCCGATTCCACCATGCCCATTTTTAACTGCTGTGCGAACTCAACTGAAGTCATGGCTTTTTTCTTGTAGGCGAGCTTCTCTCTAATCTCCTGCTCTGATACACCATCGCTGACCATCTTGATAAGTTTCTTGCGGTCTACCTCATTCCATTTCGAGGCCCTAGCCATTTTCAGGACTCCTTTTGCCATAAGGGTACTTCAATTTTGTTGATGGTTCGTATTACCAAATATTATTGAGTCAGCGCAAGCACAATAAGCAAGCTATATTCAATGACTGTGTACTGCCGGATGAGATGTTGAGAAAGCAACTGTAACGGGAAAAGCCGCTGCCGTTGCTACCCCCTTACGGGCAGGGTGGATCCAGCGGCAGCGGCCTCTCGGGATAGTTACATTAATACCTGGCGATCATTATCCGATACTTCTTGAATGCCTCATCTATTGTCATGCCTACTGCTTCTTCAAAAACTGGCAACGCCCATTCTTCTCTACAGCTTCCGTCCTCCTCAAAAATCCAATGAATTATCACTGGAACTTTATCTATAGCCACAGCACTCTCTATAGCTAGGCGCAATAACTCACCTGCCCAGGGAATATCATAAATGAAGTCGGCTGCGGCAATACTATCAGCAATTTCCAAATAATCTTCCATGCACTCTGCCTTTTCGATTGCCATCTGGTATACTTCTCTAGCCCATTTTTTATCGTAAAGTACCTGAAAAAGAGCAATGTAGTTAGCTGTAAGTTTTAATTCAGAAGCATTATTGGCTCTGTCAGCTGCCTTTGAGAAAGCATCATAAGCATGGTCATCGAGATCCACCCAGCGATTTCTAGCAAGTTTAATCCCAATGCCGATTAGTGAATTTGTATCTTCAGTTTTATCTAAAGCTATTTTAAAGAGTTTCTCGCCCCAATCCACATATTCGTCAACACCACTAGATAACGCCGCTTCGGCCAAGTCCATCAAGCAGTTCGCGTCATCTGTTGTTTCAATGATTTGTTTCATTTCTTCTGGTAGCATTTGTGTTTTCCTTTTCACCTAAGTGTTTTAATTGCGGTCCAATGAAATGATGCCAATCAATGCATCTCCAAGTATCAATATTGGCAAAATGCTCTTGCTCTGCCGTTTACCTCCTTTCTAGACAGGCATGTAATTCCACTTAAATATCTACAAGTAACCAAAGACCAGCTACGCCCCTTTTCGCCAGTTAGGGAGGGGGAGAGTATTGTTTGTCAATGTTGGTTATCTGTAACTTCATGAGGAATGTCCTCAAGAATACTTTCAGTTTCCACCAGTTAATGTAGGGTATGTATGGTTTGGTATATTCTTTTTCTTCTTATTATTTATCTTATGGATTTTTTGGAAAACAATAGTATAACCCTACATACCCTACATGCTACTACCTGGCGAAAAGAGTCGGGAGCTACTTCAAGCCAATATCATGATAAAAAATTCCATCAGTTTCCCTTTTTTTCTTGAACAGCTTAGAGAACTTCTCCCCAAATACTCTTGAGGACTCTTCTTGTAAACCTTCCTCTTCGCACCATTGCTGATAAGCATTGTATGCGTCACTTGCTTTAAGCTTAGACCCAGGTGAATCAAAACAACATTCCTCAGCAAACTTACCTATCACATCCTTACTGGCGAAATACTCCTGGGTGTCTTTTATTACTGCAGGACATTCAGGTAACTTTTTGTTCTTGCCATATATCAATGCTCCTTGCACCAACCAAACGAGGATCCGGGCGGATTTTTCCTTGAGTTTGTCCGGTAGATCGGTGTCTACCTGGTGCTCATTGGGTCCCTTTGGATCATCTACATACCGCTGGTCAAAGGGCACCACTTTTATTCGCTCCTTTAGTGCCGCATCATTGGTATCCAGGTCAGGAAGCGGGTTGGTGAGCATGAAAATGGTGTGGGTGGGTCTGAATGTGGTTTGGCCCTCGTAGACAGCACGAGCGGTTAAAATGTCACCACCAGTGAGGCGCTTGACCTCGCTGGAGCTCAATGTGCACTCCTTATCCAATTCAGGACTCCATACCATTCGTTTCCCTTTCAAAGCCATCAGAGCGGGGCTGGCTGCTTCTGGGGACCTTCTAAATTTTTGCTGCAGCAGCATTTCTACGCTGATCGTATGGGTCAAATCTCCCAGAACATGGGACAGAACATTTGCAAGGGTGGTCTTACCGTTAAAGCCTTCTGGTCCATGAAGAATAAAGAGGGCGTGTTCAGTGGCCTTGCCGGTCAGGGCATAGCCAAGAATGGCCTGTAGGTAGACGGCCTTGGCCTGGTCACCACCGCAGATATCAAGAAGGAATTTTTGGAAGTATGTACCGCCAGCAAGAGCATTGAGATCAGTTATGCTGTAGGTGTTGTAACCCTCCCTTAAAATAGGGCCAGTTTGAGGTAGAGACTTCTGGCAGACTGAGGTCTGCAAGGAGGACTCTTCACGATGCGCAGGACCAGATTCAGCGAAACTCAGATCGTCAAAATTCTGAAAGAGGTGGAAGGGGGCAGGACCGCCAAGGAGGTCTGCCGGGAATACGGTGTCAGCAGCGCCACCTACTACAAATGGAAGTCCAAGTACGGGGGCATGGAGGCCTCGGACATCGTCCGGCTCAAGGAGCTTGAAGAAGAAAACAGGCGTCTAAAGCAGATGTACGCCGACTTGAGCCTTGAGAATCGGGCTCTGAAGGACGTCATCGAAAGAAAAATATAAGGCCAGCGGGTCGGCGCGATCTGGCTAAGTTCATGTGCAAAGAGCACGGTCTGAGCATTCGCCGGGCCTGCCGCGCCCTGAGGCTGAGCCGGTCGGTTTATGCCTACCGACCCAAGCCCCGCGACGATGGTCCGATCATCGAGGCGCTGACTTCGCTGGCAGACAAATATCCCAGATACGGCTTTGCCAAACTGTTTCAAGTAATTCGGCGGGATGGACATGGCTGGAATCACAAGCGGGTGTACCGAGTGTACTGCGCCCTGAAGCTAAACCTTCGCAGGAAGGGTAAGAAGCGCCTGCCTACTCGTGATCCCCAGCCGCTTGCAGTGCCGGATCTGGCCAATATCTGCTGGTCGGTGGACTTCATGAGCGATGCCCTGTATGGCGGCCAGCGATTCAGGACCTTTAATGTGGTGGATGATTTCAATCGAGAGGCCCTGGCCATAGAGGTGGACGTCAATCTCCCCGCCCAAAGGATAATCCGAGTGCTGGAGCGTATCGCTGCCTGGCGGGGCTACCCGTCCAGGCTGAGGCTGGACAACGGCCCGGAGCTGGTCAGTGTAGCTATGGCCCAATGGGCCGAGGAGCATAGTATCGATTTGGGTTTCACTCAGCCCGGCAAGCCCACCCAGAATTCATACATTGAACGCTTCAACCGGACCTATCGGGAAGAGGTGCTGGACCTTTACATATTTTCCCGTCTAAGCGAGGTGCGGGAAATCACGGATCGCTGGCTCAAGGAGTACAACGAGGAACGCCCTCATGAGTCCCTCGGCAACCTGACACCAGCCGAATACCTCGCTATAAATTCACCTGAAGTTTCTACTGTTGACTGGCACTAATCGGGGGAGGTTTACAGTGTCATGTGGCCCAGGCCAGGATGTCGGGATGATAGTCCTGATAAAGTCATCGGGTTGCATAGGCCTAAAGGTAACGGTTGCAGCTTGCCAATTGAATTCCAAGACTCCGTTTGCCACGCCTAGCAGATTAGGGTTGGTATCCCACTCATCTCCGGTGATAGCTAGGGAGTTGTCGCCAGTTGCGGCCTGCTCCACGACGTTCTTTTGCCAACCCGATTTTCCGAGATTGCTGATGCGTTCTCTGAGCCTGCCGATCAAACTTTCAATGTCTTGGGCAGCACTCTTTTCACCAGCAGATCTCTTGGCATTCTCTTGAATTTGCTTGAGTATCAGCGCCTCCTGATAGATTTTATCCACATTATCAAGACGCCTTTGATGTTCACCCTTCTTGTCCTCCACCCACTGGGTCCCAGTCCATATGAACCACTTACGATCTGTTCGATCGAAGCAGAGTTGACCTCGCTGCTCTTTTATAAAAAGTTCGGCGTCTCCTTTCTGACTGTGAGCCAGGTAGTGATTGATGCGCTCGTTGCTTAGGGGTGTGCGAGCATTACGTTTGCCAGCTTCCAGGGCGCTGTTCAGGGTGTCTGCGATTTCCTCGGAACCAAGACCAATCGTCTTGGCGGTTGCAGAGAATTGCCTCCGTACCATATCTTCGTCAAGGTCACCGGCATCAAGAATACGACCGATGTAATAAGCGCTCTTGTTGAGTTGATCGTTTCTTCCGCCTTTGGAGGCTTTCGCGAGCGTTTTCAACTCATAATCCAAGAGGGCATCTGCACCCTCGAACTTTTCGACGTTCTTGGGAAGTTTCCCTTGGCCGGCACTTGATTTCTGAACAGGGCGTGGTTGTTTTTGGGATTTGATCTTGTCGAGTAGCCATTGCGGAGCTTCTGCGGGTTTCATGTCATCTGGATGATGATCCTCGTCCCAAGCGTAGACCCCACCTGATATATGATCCGAGGGGGGCGCTACGACGTAGCCGTTGTCTCCGCGGACATCAAGGCCAGGGCCAATTCGACCGGCTGAATTGCCGATCTCACCGCGTTGAGGGTATTTGAAAAAGAAGTGTCGTCCCCCGCTACCGGTGTGAGCCATTACCGTCGGGGGGAGTGACCCTTGTTTCTTTTCAAGAGCAGCAAGAGAGGCCTCACCATCCTTGTCAGGCTTCATATCCACATCCAATACAAAGATTCCGCTCGCCGCTCCCGTTAGAATTCCGACATTTGCATCCGGCCATTGGCCCCACCATTCCTCTATCTGCTGAGGGTCACTTGAAGCATCATCCTGCCATTTTTTAATGTGGGCCTGTTTGCCAGGTTTGATACATTTGGGGTCATTAGATGAATAGACCGGCAACACCTTCCAGCCCAAGCGAGCATAGGCCAGTGCTGCTTCCAAGTTGTTTTCGGTATTTTTAATGGACATTAATTTTCTCCTTTTTTTAATTAGGTGTGGGCCATACCTAGGGCAGGCCCACGCATTAAATGTTAAAATTTACTTGTTCATGTCTTTACCGGTCTCTACATCGATTTTAAAATTATTTTCTTCGGCAAGTTGAACCAGAACTTCTATACACTGCAGCGCAGATTTAAGGCGTACCTCCATGTCTTTTAAGCGATAAGATCTGTGCATACGGCCATGCTTAATAAATGCTTCCACAAATTCGACATGGGCAGCCATAGCTTTAAAATTGGCCAGATAAACCTCTATATTTTTTTGCTTGGTAATGTCCTCATCAATGTTATCCTCATCCAATTCTCTTAATGTTAACATTGCATCAATTACTGGTTCAGGATCCTCGATTTGGTTTGGGAATGAATAACCACAACAAATACATAGACCATCAACCCCTGGATACGGCACGGGATATATAGGAAAATGACCACCACAATTACGACATTTGGTTACAGTTATTTGCCTTATCATTTTAATTTTCTCCTTCTTTTTGGGTAAATGTTTCAATGCTCAATTCGTAAATCTTTGGTTGGGTATTACTGCATCTCCGGCATATGAACCAAGCCTCTCCGCCAAGAGCTTCTAAGAAATCTTTATAGCTCCCGTATCGTTCACAAATGTTGATCAATTCGGATTTTTCCATTCTTCGCTCTCCCTTGTTTTAATTTTGTTAATGTAATCGCCTATTGCTTCCCTAATCCATTCCCCTAAAGATATGTTTTTGTTATTTGTAAGCTCTTCTATCTCCTGATATTGTTCTTCGCTGATCAATAAGCTTATGCCTTTTGTGAATCTTTTTGGCCTCATGATTCGCTCCTGTTAAAGTTGTTATCTAATAGTTTGTCCTTGATCATTTTCGTCAAATATTAGGGAGAGGGGGGATAGGGGTATGGCACCAATATTATTAATATATTGATGCCATACCCCACTAGGATTGCAGATACTAGTAAGGGAAACCTCTGCGCAGATGCTCTTCGGTGATCAGTTTTTCGAGCTTGACAAAGTGATGAATGTTGGCGGTCATCAAATTTTCTACCCGGTATGGACCCACCAATTGATACAGCTCAAAATTCAGTTCTTCCTTGAGGTACGCCTGTAGCTCTCCCAAATAGCGGTATTCGTTGAAATAGGGGGTAGGGTCGTTTCTTTCCCTGTCAAAGGATCCAAAATAAATCTTTTCGGTCTTGTCTACAGCGGGACTGGCAGGGTTCCACCAGCGGAGATGGCATGGTATCCCGGCCCTACGCCACGTAGACGAGTCGCAGGAGAAGGCTGGCACCTCTATGAGCCTGCTGTAATCTGTGGCCCCGAAAATATGAAATTTGGTTTGCAGATTCAGAAAAGCTGCGAATACCCGCCTCATCACCCGCATATCCCTTGCTTGGGCAGACCCCAAAGCAACAATGGGTGATGCCTGATTCACGTAGTACTGCACCTCCCCGCCGTACACGCTGTGGATCACCGGAACCGGATCAAGCCCCGCCTGCCTCATCTGGATGAGGTTCTCCAGGTTTTGGGCGGAAAAACCCATCTCACTAAAATCGGAGTCCAGGTTGAAGTAATGGTCGTATTGCTGGCCGCAGCCCTGCAGGTAGGCGATGTAGGCAGCCAGGTTGGTGGGTCTTTGGGCGTTCTGATCTGTGTAGGCACCGGAATCCAAGATAACGCTGCTTAGTTCGCCGCGATTCCACATGGCTAGGATCTCACTGGTGTCACCGTTTAGATATGGGTAGGAAAGCAGGACGTTGAGCTTGGCATCGGGCCTACGTTCCCTGTACCGCTTTATGTCGTTAATTCTCATGGCCGATAGATACAAACGCATGATTGTTCTCCTGATTGGATAAACCTCGCCAAAAAGCCCAGGATCCTGGGCTTTTTGGGAGCGTTGATTCTGGTTGGGATAAAAAGGCCCCGCCTCAAGGGCCACTGATGGTCAACCCAGGAGGCGGGGCCGTTAAGGGCTTAATCGAAGCTAGGCTTCAAGGGCAGCCTTCAGCCTCTCAATCTTCTCGATCAGCTTGTTCAGGGTGTCTTCGTTCACCCTGGCCTTCAGGTCCTCTTCCTCAGAAGCCACCAGTTGCTCAATGGCCTCTATTAGAGAAGCACCCAACTGGTTGAAGTCGAGCACCGTTTCCTCATCATCCACAGGAGCAGTCTTGATTTTGCCCTTGTTCTGCACGAGCGTCTTCAATGCGTCTTCGAATGTACCGCCAGCTTGCTTGGCGAATCCGAGATGGTCGATGATGTTCTTATTCAACTTGATGTTGTTCTCAGTCAAGATCTCTACCTGATCACGGGGGGCTTCAAAACGGTACTTTGCCAGCCGCTCCATGTTCAGGGCGGTGTCCACCTTCAACTTGAATTCTTGAAGGCCTCCAGCTTTCTCCTCATCGAAGACGATGCCGTGTTTATCTATGAATTTACCGATGGGGTCCTCATCCGAACTCTTTGTGGCCCGGATGAGTTCCATCAGCCTGTCCTTCCCGAGATACAGGTACTTATGGGCATCTTCCCGCCGGGCGAGAAGCATGTAGTCTTCCCGCGTGCTGGAACTCATGTAGGGAAGGTTTGTGGCAGCCCACTCCTGCCATATTGGCCCGGTAGCCTTGACAAGGGGTTTCATGGAGTTCAAGAGTTTGCCTATGCGCAGAGCGTGGTGGGCAAAGATGGCCTCAGTGTGATTCCGAGCCTTGTTCACCTCCCCGTAATACAGTAACAACAACTCCTTGCACCGTTGCAGCCGGGTTTCTCGCTGATCATCCCCAGGCTCCGGCTGTGCGAGCAACTCCTCGACCTGTTCCAGCACCTCATCGCCGTCATCTCTGAGCAAGGTCTGCTGGGTGGAAACCACGGATATGTCGTGTACGCTGGTGGAGTCGAATATGTTGACTCCTTCAGGTTGTACAGTGGCCACCGCTTCCGTCAGGATGTCGTGGGTCTCTTGGTCCTCATTGTTTTTAGTCTCTGGGGTCTCAACTAAATCGGTCATTGTAATATCTCCTTATTGGGGCATTTCGCCCCGGCAAAAAAAATAGCCAAACTCCCGGGGGAGCTTGGCTTCAGGTAAGTTGAGGAACAGCCCTATTGCCGGCTCCTCATTTTCAAGGGGACTTCTTTCTCCAAAAAAAATGACCAAACTCCATACGGAGCTTGGCCTGTTGGGTTGTGGGGTCAGCATCATGCCGATCCCGCCTATGAGAAGGACTCAGGTCAGGTGAATGGCATTTGAAGGCCTCCTTTCTGGGCCAGGGCCCAAACAAAAAATTATGTTCAGGACAAAAAAATAGCCAAACTCCCAGGGGAGCTTGGCCTCGGTTTAAGGTAGCTGGCGAAGGTGCTCAGTCTACCTGTACTGTCAGATTAAGTTGTAGATTCTCCAAGGGTCCGGCCCGTCCATGTGAGAATCTGTGTGAGAAAAGTAATCCAAAATCAGCAAAAATATAGGAAATCAGCTAAAATTTGGAATTTAAATACTATGTTAAATCAGCATGTTATTAAAAATGAGGGTGTTAGGAAACTCGAAGGTCCTGACTACGAATCCGTAGGCCGCCTGTTCGAATCAGGCCGGGCGCACCATAAATAACAAGGGGTTAGCCTGTAAGGGCTAGCCCCTTTTCTTGTCTACTATTACTTTTGTGCCACCGCTGTGCCACTAAAAATCGTGAAGCACTGTGAAAAATAATGATCACAGTGCGGGTGCCGCAGGTCAGACAGATGAGATAAACCTTCGCTGTCGTCCAGTGGCCAAGAAGCACAAAATGGCTTTTAAGGTTCTAAATGGCCTCGCTTGGATTAACCCCTATGTGAGACCCCACCTTGGCCCTTGCGACGATCCTAGAAGCTAAAACGGCCTCTGAGACCGTCGTGTGGGGCAAAAATGAAAGGGGGTGCTTTGGTGATAGTGGTTGGGGACTAACGATCTTTGGGCTTCCGCTCGCGCCCCATCCACTTGGCTCCGGCTACCTGTCAAGGTGACAATTTTTTGCTCAACCGGCAACGATGCTTTTTTGACTCCTTGCCGCCATTTTTTGGCCGCCAGTTCAAACCACATATAAGCCAAGAAGTAGTACCAAGCCCTGCCGAACTCGTTTGGGTTGCAAGCCCACCCAAGCAGGCTTCAACATGCAAATCCTACCTTCATCTATGGCGAGATGGACTCGGTTACAGGTATAGATGAGATGAGCGTGGTCTTCCCCCCGATGGCCGATAATGGTCACAGGGAAACACGGACCAAAACCCGGAGGGAAGACCATGATTTATGTTGGCATGGACGTCCACAAGAAAACCACCACCTATTGCGCCATCAATAAAGACGGGAAGATTGCCAAGCGAGGCAAGGTGGCCAGCGGTGATGCAGGCTGGCTGGACATTATTAGCCAATGGCCTCTGAACGAAGTCCTGGTGGCTCTGGAAACCGGCGGCATGACTTGGTGGGTGGTAGACGTGTTGCGAGCATCTGGAATAGAGCCTGTGGTGGTTGACGCCCGTCAGTTCAAGATGATCGCCGACAGCAAGAAGAAGAGCGACAGGCGTGACGCCCGTACCCTGGCTGAGGCGTTAAGGGGTGGCCTGGCTGAAAACTGCTCGGTGGCCATCCCCAGCCAACGGGCTAGGCAGGCCAGATCATTGATGCGCACCCGGCACTTGGTGGTGAAGCAATCGACCTCGACCATGAATGCCGCCCGCAGTCTTCTACGCTCCGTGGGAGTGTCGGTCACCAAGCATAGCTGGGCCAACGAAGATCATTGGGAAAAGCTGCTGGACAATCCATCGGTGCCCATCTGGATGAAGCCTCTGCTAGTGGTTTACCGCAATATCTGGGAGGCGCTTAAGAAGGAACGGCAGGACCTGGACGCCATGGTGGTCGGGGAACAGGCTCACTGGCCCGAAGCTGCATTACTGCGTCAAATACCCGGCTACGGTCCCATCGTGACCATGGCCGTGCTGAGCAGCTTGGATGATCCCCATCGTTTCAAACACTCCGGCCAGGTGGCCAGCTACGCCGGGCTGGTCCCATCATCACGCGATAGCGGAGACAGCCAAAAACGAGGCGGGATCACCCATCAGGGAAGATCCATGCTTCGATACCTTCTGGTGCAGGCGGCCTGGGCGGCCATGCGAAGCAAAAAGCTTACCCCTAATATGCAGAAATGGACTCGGAGATTGATCGTCAAACGCGGTGCTATGGTGGCGACCGTGGCTCTGGCGCGCAGGCTACTGATCCTGGGCCACCGGCTCTGGAAAAATGGTGAGGCATACAATCCAACATATCCGGAATTAAGTAAGCCAACGGCTTAAACGTGAGAAAAAAATGCGGACAAGCTTTCCGAGATCGGCGCCGAACCTGTGTGTCGGCTTGTAGCTTCTAGCCTACGGAATTATTTAGATTAGGGGCGCTGATCCTCGGTCTCCACCCATGTGCCAGCTTAACGGCCAGAGCACGAAGACAAGCATGAAGGCATGACCGCTGTTTGAATGGGGACCTAACCGGCAAAGAGGAAGGAGAACTATAGCTGTATTTTTTCCTTTACAACAAGGCCACGCTCAGACAAGCCGATACCTTCAACTGACCAGGCAGCTTAAAAATGATGGGAATGGGGCGGGAGATTTTAATGTTAGTCATATCTTGTACCGTGGTTCTCCTTGGATCATTCTCCAACCCGGCCCAAATATTGGCAGCATCCACTAGCTAATAATCAATGAATATTGCGTTGAGAGTCATCCCAGTACTGTTTCCTCACCTTGCGTCGCAACAGCTTACCCACCGCGCTCAAGGGGAGCTCTTCCACGAAATCAATGCGTTTGGGAACTTTATAGCGAGTGAGGTTTTCCTTGCAGAAGGCGATCAGCTCATCCGACGTGGCCGAGGCCCCCTCCTTCAGCAGGACCACGCCGCACACCATTTCTCCCCAATATTCATCCGGCACCCCCACCACGGCTGAGTTTTGCACCGCCGGATGGGCGTTAAGGGCGTTCTCCACCTCCTGGGCATATACATTGAAGCCGCCAGTGATGATCATGTCCTTTTTGCGGTCCACCAGATATATCCGGCCCGCCTCGTCTCGATAACCAATGTCGCCGGACTTCCAAAAACCATTTTCCGTAAAATTGGCCTGGGTCTGCTCCGGGTCGTTGTAATAGCCGGCTATGGTGTTGCCGCCTCGGATCCATATCTCCCCTTCCTGGTGGGGAGGCGTTTCATTGCCCTCGTCGTCGCAGATCATGACCTCTACTCCCGGTACCGGAGAGCCGACCGACTTAAGGATTTGGCGTTGCTCCTCGTTGTCCAGACCGTGTTCGCCGCGCCCAAGGATCGTTGCCGGCGGCCAGCATTCGGTGGAGGCGTAACCCTGCACGAACACTGGTCCGAATTGGGCCAGGAGCTCTTCTAGCTTGGCTGGCGAGATGGGCGAGGCTCCGTAGCGTATGGTGCGCAGGCTGCTGAGGTCGTATTTTTCCGGCAGCCCCATGTCCAGCATGCGGTAGAGGACGGTGGGTACCACGTAAATCAAATCCGTCCGGTCTTGCGCGACAGTCTGGCACATCAGGTCGATATCTACCCGGTTCAGAGTAATGACCTTGCCGCCCTTGAAATAGGCGGGCAGCATCACCGCGCCAGAGGCATGGGTGATGGGTGTGCAAAGCAGGGCCTTGGGCTGCTCAAAGGGATAGAGCTCTATGAAATGGATGGGATTGAGCCCGGCGCTGAACACGTTGGAGATGCTGTACATGGTGCATTTGGGCTGGCCGGTGGTGCCGCCGGTGAAGCGCATGATGGCCATGTGCTTGCGCACGTCCTCATAGATGAACTCATCGCCGGGGTCCTGGCTCGAGGCCTGGGGAACTAGGTCCCAAAAATCGTATACCCCTTCCATGCTTTGCCAGGGCTTGTCCATGGCCACCATCACCACGCCCCGGCTGCGCAGCTGGTCGTAATACTGCTCGAGGAGCCTCTCCTCGATGAACACCACCCGCGCGCCCACCCAATCGATCTGGTGCAGGTGCTCCTGCAGGGAGTCGCGCATGCCCAGCCACAGGGCGGTTGCCTTGCCCTTGGTCATCCAAAAATGCAGCAGGGCCATGTTGTCGTTTTCCAGCAGGGTGGCGTAACGGTCTCCTTCCTTGAGACCGAACTTTCCCTCTAGAATGTGACAGACCCGGTTGGTCAGCTCGTGTAATTGGCCAAAGGTCAGCCGGCGGTCTCTCTCCACGTTGTACAGGGCAAGCGAATCCTTATAGCGCCGAACGGTTTGTTTCATCAGCCTGGCTACGTTAATCAACATACTTTGCACCCTTATTCAACATTGGGACCAACTCCTGCCTTCGACCAATCGGCTCGACGGCCACCCATATGATCTGACTCCTGATCAGACCGCCGAGGCCGCCACCATCTCCTCGATTATCCTGGCCACGGGTTTGACCTCGTGCACCAGTCCGACATCTTGCCCTGCGGCTAAGGTGTAAACTTCTAAATTGCCTTGAATCCAGGCCCGCCCGATATCCTGCCTGCGGATGGCCTCTCCACGGTTGGGATCGCGGCGCACTTCCATGGCCAGGGGAGTGGGCAGCACCCGCACTAAAATTTTTTCAGTGCGTCGAACCAGGAAGGTGTCTGTCTCGGAGGAGTCGCAGATCATGGCTTTGTAGCTCTGGTGGGCGATGCATTCGGTGGAGGCGATGAAGCGTGTTCCCACCTGGACCCCCTGGGCGCCCAAGGCTAGGGCGGCACGAAAGCCTCGTGAGTCGGCAACGCCGCCCGCGGCCACCACCGGCACCTCCACCGCGTCGCACACCGCCGGGACCAGCACCAAGGTGCCCACTGCTTCCACCCCCTGGATGCCTCCGGACTCGGCGCCCTCGGCTATAACCGCGTCCACGCCCACGGCCTGGGCCTTGACCGCCTTGTCCACGCTGGGGCAGACGTGCAGCACCTTGACCCCTTGGGGCTTGAGCAGCTCGATCAGGGGGCCGGGGTTGCCCGCGCTGGTGGTCACGGCCTTGAGGCCCATGTCCATCATGACCTCGGCCATCTCGGTGCAATGGGGATTGAGGACCGTGAGGTTGGCCCCGAACGGCTTGTCGGTCAGGGCCCGCACTGCCTTAATTTGGCGGCGCAGTTCCTCTGCGTCTTCCTGGAAGGCGGAGCCCAGCACCCCGAAGCCGCCGGCCTCCGATACCGCCGCCACCATCTCGGGGTTGCAGATGACCCCCATGGCCCCTTGGATGACGGGATAACGGCATCCTAGCAATTCAGCAATTCTCGACATCATTAGCTCCCGGTTTTTGGGTCTGGCCAATCGGGCAGGCTGATCTGGAAAGGGACTCTGCGCCGGGGGCGCCAAGAGAATTCGCACCCGAAATCCGGCGTCGGCCACCCGTAGCGCTTCCTCTGGTGCAGATGGTGGATCGCCCCGTGCTTTTTGGCTTCAAAACCGATGTTGCCGTAAAGGGCCGCCTCCTCCAGCGGCTCCAGGCTGATGGCCCCGGCCTTTTGGGCGCCCGCCACCAGCTCCCGCCCCTTGTCATTGCGCACGATGAAGCCGTTCCAATGCGGAACCTTTTGCAAGGGGCCCTTGGCGCCTCCCACGAAGATGTCCCCCAGAGAGACATCGGCCAGCTCGGCGGTCCAGTCGGGGCACATGCGGCAGCGGTCCCGGATGAGCCAGAGATAGTTGCTGATGCGGTCGGCGTTGGCGATGGTGTGCACCGAGCCGTCAGCGCATTTGATGGTGATGTCGTGGGAGCTAGGGCCTCCCCGGTAAGTGAACCCCCGAATCTCATGCAAGGGCACGTCGCTGAACTCGGCGATCACGTGCTCGGTGATGCGATAGGAGGTGTTGGCCCCGCAGAACAACCCCAGGATGAAAACCACCCGCTCGCGCAAGTCCCGCCCCTGGGGCGAGGCGGCGAGCTTGCGCAGCCCGTGCACCTGGCAGGGAAGGGCGACCACCGCGACCCTTTCCCAGGTTGCGGCCTGGCCCAAGGCGGCCAGGGACGGGCAGAGCTGATACCTGGAGCCCACCGCCGCCCTAACCTCTTCTGGGCTGCGGGCCAAAATGGGGATGGTTCGCCAGGGCCGTTCCGGGTCGCTTCCGGCCAGCACAGCCGCATCGATCAGGCCCTGCTCCATGGCATAAATAAGCAAGGCGCTGGTGACCCCGCCACTGGCCGAGGCCCGGCGCAGAGACTCGTCGCGGGCATGACCGCAGAGCAGCTCCTGGTGCACCCCCAGGTATTCTTCCTCGGGTGTGCGGCTTCGGCCCAGAAATTTTTCTTCCAGGACCGGCAAGGGAGCCCCGCCTCCGGGGCAGGCTGATGCGCACAGGCCGCAGCCAAGGCATTCACCGTCGAGGCGGGGCTCTTCGAGCTCATCGTCCCATTGCAGGCATTCATGGGGGCAGGCGCCTACGCACAACCCGCAGGCTGTGCAGAGCCCCCTGGCGATGACCTGGGCGTGCAGGTCTTTGAAGTCATCCATGGGCATTTGGCTTTTCCCGCTGGTTAAAGGCTGGGTGATTCGCCGGCCGTGGGGGATTCAGGTCCCACGGCCGGCGATGTCCACCGGCCAGGCTTCCTTACTTGCCCACCTTCCAATCAGGCTGCCAGAGCTTGACCTCCTTGAGGTACTTGGCCACGCCGGGATGCACCGGCACCCCCAGCACCGCGCCGATGCCCTTCAACTGCATTTCGCGCGCGAACTTGGGATCGGTGATTCCCTTGAAGAATTTGTGGCCTTTCTTGAAGTCGGCCTGCGCCTGGGGCGAGAAGAGGGTCTTCAGGTAAGTGTAGGCGTCATCAGCCTTCACGTCGGAGGCAAAATGCCATCCCCACCATTCCACGCCCATCCAGGTGGTCTTACCCTTGATTCCGGTGTTTTGCTTAAAGGGCGTGGCAAGCTGCTCAAAGCCGATGCCGTACTTGCCCAACTCCGTCTTCAGCTTGGCCACCTCAGCCGCGCTGGGCTCGATGATCTTGATCTTCACCTGGGTATCTATGTTTTGGGTCCAACTGGGCATGGCCTTAGCGCGGGCCACCAGGTAGACCCCCACCACGTCCACCAGGCCTGACTTGAGGGCGTTGGCCGCGTCCATGTATCCCATCTGGACGTTCTTGCCCATCTTAATGTCTAGGGCCTTGAGCATGTATTTGAAGCCTTCAGAGATGCCACTACCCATCTTTCCCGGGAACACCTTCTTGCCGTTGATGTCGCTCAGGCTCTTGATGTCGTCACGGTCTGCCCGGGTGATCCAAAAGAGGTTGGCGTCGAAGTAGTAGAAGCCCTGGTAGATCTTGCTCTTGAGGGGGATCTTGGCGTAGGGGCCCTCGGAGTTGTAGGCCTGCCACAGGTCCAGGCCGCTGCCATAGGGTATGGCGCACTTACCGTCGGCCGCGTCCCGGAACCCCGCCACTGGCGAGGAATAGGGGATGCCCGAGATTTTGAGGTCGGAATACTTGCTCAAAGTCTTGGCGATGGTGGTGCCCACCGCGTAACCCGCCGTGCCCTCGCGGTTGATGTTCATCACCAGGGTGTCGCCCGCCAAGGACGGCGAGGCGGCGGCCCAGGTCCCGGTGATCATGGCCAGGCCGGCCACAGCCGTGATCATTCGCACCTTGAATCCTTTGGACATATACTTCCCTCCCTGTTTAAGGATTCGCCTGTCACCCTCGAGCCTCCCGAGGGATATTTCCGCTTCCCTCCCCCCTCGTGAATTAATTTCATTTCAGGCCGGATTGGTCCTCAGCTTGCTTTTCCAGAAAACCGCCAGGAGGCCGATAATCATGGCGCTTAACACCACAGACACCCAGGCCAGGCTCATATAAGGACTAAAGAGGGCGAAGAAGCCGAAGGCCAGCAGCAGGGCCCGCAGGCCGCCGGCCAATGCGCCAGGATATCTGAACTGCAGGCCGGTGGTGATGGCGATGATGCCCATCCCCACCCGCACGAAAGCCACCAGGCCGTCGCCGTCAAGCTTGAGTAGGTTGGGCTGAAAGATGAAGGCGAAGGGCAGCAGGTATTTGGCTACCCCTAGCTTCATGGACTCCCAGGCTGTTTCCATGTATCCCGAGTTGCTCAAGCTGCAGGCTATGGGAATTATGCCTGCCACCGGCGGAGTGATGGCCGAAAGCATGGCGAAGTAGAAGATCGCGAAATGGGTGGCCAGGTCCGGGATGCCAAAGGATTGCAGGGCCGGCGCGGCCACGATGACCGTGAGAATATAAGCGGCCACGGTGGTCACCGCCATACCGAAAAGAATGCACACCAGCATCACCAGCATGATGACCGGAACCATATGGTTGCCGCCCAGTTCCACCAGACCGTAGGACAGGCGGGTGGATAGGCCCGACCCCACCAGGATCTTGACCACAATGCCCAGGCAGGCCAGCAATAAGATGATAGGCGCGGTGCCCGAGGCGGCCTTCACCGCTCCATCGATCAAGGTCTCAAGCAGTTCCTTGGGAGATTTACGATGGGATGCCAGGGCCAGGCACAGGAGTATTTGGGCAGCCACATAGGCCACCACCCCGTAGAAGCCACAGGTCATGGCGTCCAGTTTGGGCACTACCAGCAGGTAGAAAATGGTACCCATGCCCAGGGCCAGGCTTAACCCATCGGCCAGGGAGCCATGCTTTTCTAGGTCTTCGTCCTTGGCATCGTCCTTGTGCACGTTATTGCTGGGCTTCATGTAGATGAGGCTGATGATGTAGACTGCCACCACGATGGAGAAGTAGAAGAGCACTGCCGGAAACACGCCGGCCATGACTACGTCCAGGTATTGAATGCCCAGGTACTCGGCGATGACGAAGGCGGTGGTGCCCATGATGGGCGGCATGATCTGGCCTCCGGCCGAGGCCGCGGCCTCTATGCCTCCAGCCACCTTGGGCGGTATGCCGTGCTTTTTCATCAGGGGAATGGTGAAGGCGCCGGTCCCCGCCAGGTTGGCCGCCGCGCTGCCGGTGAAAGAGCCGAAGACCATGCTAGCCAACACCCCGATCTGGGGGATCATGCGCTCGTTGCGGCGGGAGAGGCGGCGCACCAGTTCGATAGTGTAATCCATTCCTCCGAACACCCGCACGAAGCCGGCGAAGACGATGAAAATGGCCACGTACTTGAGCCCCACCTGTGGGAGCATGCCGAAGATGCCGCTGAAGCTAAGCGAAGTCTCCTGAAGCAGGCGCTCCACCCGCATGCCGGGGTGGTAAAGGAAACCGGGTAGATACTGGCCCAACAGACCGTAGAGGAGAAAGGCCGTGACCACCAAAGGGATGGCAAGGCCGTAGCAGATGTAGGTGAAGATGATGGTCATCACGATGAGGCTACCGGCCAGAACGAAGTCCAGGGTGTTGTTGGCTCCGTCCCGTTCGTAGAGCAGCGTGGGGTATTCGATATAAAAGTAAAGCCCGATGAACAGCCAGAGCATCACCAACAGGACCACAAGGCCGCCGGAGACTGTGGCCCCCAACCTGGCTGTGTAGTTCTTTATCTGCACCAGCGAAACCAGGATGGCCGACATGGTGATGAGCCCAACCACCACCTGCTGGGGAGAGGCGAAGTAGGAGATGATGAAATACCCGATGTAGATGACGTAGAAAACGGACAAGACCTTTATCAGCACATCCTTAAAACTGCCAGTCCCTGACTTTTCTTGCGCCATCTAACTAACCTCCGAAGGGCCCAATTCCCTTTAGATTTTATCCCTACGTCGCCAGCACCTAATTCCCATTCAACGAGTTAAGATAGTTATGGAGCTGTTGGGACCGGCACCCATGGCGTGAGCTAGGGCCACTCTTGCCTTTTTCACCTGGCGGGAGCCGGCCTCCCCGCGCAGTTGGGTCACCAACTCACAAACTTGGCCCAGGCCCGTGGCACCCAGGGGATGCCCCCGCGACATCAAGCCACCGTCGGTATTCACCGGCAGGTCCCCGTACAGATCGAACTTGCCGTCCCTGAGCAGGCCAGCGGCCTCACCTTTATGGCAAAATCCCAGCTTTTCCATGCCCCACAGTTCAGAGGGCACGGTGGTATCGTAGCCCTGCACCAGGTCCATATCCTCTGGCCCGTATCCCGAGGATTCATAGGCCTGTCGGGCCGAAAGCTCCACGATCCCCTCCTGGGGCGGGAACTTCAGGCTTTTGAGGATTCCGGCGGCCGGCATACCATCGCCGTAGACCCCGGAGGCGAGCACCGAGGTGGCCACCCTCACCGCCCGGGAAGAAGTGACCAGCTTGTCTTTGCTACAAAGCACCGCAGCGGCGGCCCCGTCGGCCAGGGGACAACAGTGCAGCAGCCTGAGCGGCTCGGCCACCATACGCGAGGCAAGCACCTCTTCCAGCGTCACCGGCTTTTGGAAACGCGCGTTGGGGTTCAGGGCCCCGTTCTTGCGGTTCTTCACCGTCACCCTGGCCAGGTCCTCCTCGGTGACCCCAGTCTCCTTCATGTACTCCACCGTCTCCAGTGCGTAATTGCCTACTTGGATATTGAAGCCCGACTCCAACTCCCAGGGCCGGAAGGCGGTGCTGGGTATGGGCCCCCGGGGCATCTTCTCCAAGCCCACCGCGATCACCACGTCGTAGACCTCGGCGGCCACCATCTGGAAGGCCAAGCGCAGGGCCGAGCCTCCGCTGGAGCAGGCGTTCTCTACGTTGACCACCGGAATACCGCTCAGGCCCACCTCGCTCACCGCTTTGTGTCCCGAAGCGGTGCCTTGGTAGACGCTGCCGCAAAAGACGGCCTGCATGTCGCCCCAGGTCATCTCGGCGTCGGCCAGGGCCTTGAATATGGCCTCGCTGCCAAAGTCATAGGACTCCTGATCTTCATAGAAACCCCATTTGGTCAGCCCTATGCCAGCGATGAACACTTCCCGCATTTGCTTAATCTCTTTCATGCTTGGCTCCCACTCAGGCCACGGGCGTGAACATGAAGGTGATTACTTGACGACCCTGCTCGTCCTCGCACAAAGGTCTAATCACCAATTCCGCCTCCTGCCCGGCCTGCAGCGTCTCCAGATCCTCGGCATAAAGCTGGCTGACCAGGCGCACCCCGTCCGAGAGGTCCACCATGCCGTAGGCATAGGGAACCGGCCCGTGATAAAAGCCACCGGCCGGGGGCTGGCGCACCAGAGTCACCGCGGCCAATCTGCCCCGGGGGCTCAAAAGCATGTTTTCCAGGGTTGGTTGTTGGCAGTGCACGCACCAGCCCTTGGGCTTGGTGGGGAAATATATCTCCCCACAGTTGGTGCAGCGGCTGCCGATGAGACGGGGGCCGCTCTCCGGGGTCGCGGAGGCCCAAAAGCCCTCCCGCAAGGGAATTTTTTCAGGTCCAATCTCACTCATTATTATTTTTCTCCCCGCACACAATTTGTCGTTGAGGGGTGTCCCGACCCCTTATTTGCCTTGGAAACAAGGCTTGCGCTTTTCCTTGAATGCGTTGATGGCTTCCTGGTAATCCTCGGTCAGGCTGATCAGGGCGGCGCACTTGGCCTCGAAATCAAAGCCCTGGGCAAAAGGCATTTCCATGCCCTCGCCTATGGCCGCCTTGAACAGCTTGAGCACCAATGGGGGCCTTTGTTTGTAGAGCTCGGCCAGTTCCCGTGCGGTGTCCATTAGCTCGGCCACCGGCACCGCCTGGTTAACCAAGTTGATGCGCTCGGCCTGCTCGGCGTCTATGGGCAGGCCGCTGAAGATGAGCTCCTTGGCCCGGGGAATGCCTATGAGCCGCGGCAGCCTCTGGGAGCTGCCCCCCCCGCCCATAATCCCCAGCTTGGTGTGCGCGTCGCCCAGCTTGGCGTTGTCCGCCGCGATGCGGATGTCGCAGGCGCAGGCCAGTTCCAGGCCACCGCCCAGGCAATAGCCGGCAATGGCCGCGATCACCGGCTTGCCCAGGTCTTCCAGAAGGTGATAGTAGCTGTAGGTCCGCTTGGGGCTTAGCTTGTCCCACAGAGTGGAAGGACCCGGCTGGTCGGTCACGTCGGCCCCGGCGCAGAACACTTCCGTGCCACCTGTGATGATCAGCACCCTCACCTGATCGTCGCGCTCGCAATCGCGGATCGCCTCAATGAGCTCGTCGCGCATCACCGAGTTGACCGTATTTAGCTTGTCCGCGCGGTTCAGGGTGATAACGGCCACCCCGTTGTCTTTGGCATAAAGGATGGTCTGAAAGTTCATTGCTCGCCTTCCCCCCAGACCTAGAACAGGGCGTATCCGCCGTTTACGCTCAGAGTCTGCCCTGTGACCCAGCCGGCCCGGCCTGAGCACAGGAAACAGATTGCGTCGGCTGCGTCCTGGGGCCGCCCGAATCGCCGGATCAGATAGTTGGACAAGAAGCTTTTTTGTAGGGCCTCAATAGTGATGCCCTTGCGCTCTGCAATCTGCTCCTGATATTTGCGTCCGCCGGGGGTGTCCATGGCCGATAGGGCCACGCAGTTAACTCGGATCAGGTGGCGGCCCAACTCCCGGGCCAGGGACTTGGAAAAGGCGATGACCCCGCCCTTGGCTGCCGAGTACACAGGGTTGTTCACCTCACCCACCCGACCGGCATCCGAGACCACGTAGACTATGGAACCGCCCTGGTTGGCGATCATGTTGTCTAGAACGGCCTTGGTGGAGTACAGGGGGCCCATGAGGTTCAGGTCCAGGGCGAATTGCCAATCCTCCGGCCCCGACTTCTGGAAGGGCTTGCGTTCTCCACGGCCTGGGATGTGCACCAGAATGTCGATTTTGCCGAATTTTTCGATGGTCTGGTTGACCGCCCCGGTCACCTGGGCCTGATCAGTCACGTCCAATTCGAACCAAAGGGCCTTTTGGCCCATGGCTTCCACCTTGGCCGCGGTCTCCTTTACCTTGTCGGCGTTCATGTCAGCCGCCGCGATATTGGCTCCGTCAGCGGCCAGCATCTCGGCCACTAGAACACCGATGCCGTCGCCGCCCCCGGTGAGGAAGACGTTTTTACCTTTAACCAGCAAATCCATCTTGATTCTCCTTTTGATTGAAAAGCGGGCGCGCGGGCGCTAATCATCCACGCTGTGGCCAGGCGTTGTGTCTACCTGAAGGCCGACACACCTAAAATCTCGCGCCCCAGCAATAGCTTTTGTATCTGGGTGGTGCCCTCGGCCATGGTCAGGTGCCGCACGTCGCGGAAATACCGTTCCACTGGGAACTCCGAGGTGTAGCCGTAGCCTCCGTGCACTTGGATGGCCGTATTGCACACCTCGACCATGGCCTCGGTGGAATAGAGCTTTGCAAAGGATGCCTCCCGTCGGCAATCAACCCCACTGTCCAGCATCAAGGCGGCCCGCATGCCCAATAAGCGGGCGGTGTCCACCTTGAGGGCCATCTCCACGATCATTTCCTGCACTAGCTGGAAGCCGGCTATTGCCTTGCCGAACTGGACCCGCTCTTGGGCGTAGCGTATGGAGGCTTCCAGGGCCGCCTGCCCCAGTCCCACCACCGCGAATGTGACGTTGACCCTGCCCTCGTTGAGCCCGCTCAGGGCTATGCGCTGGCCCTCGCCTTCCTGGCCCAGACGGTTGGCCGCCGGCACTCGGCAGTCCACAAAGGCCAGCTCGGAAAGAGACGAGCAGTGCATGCCCATTTTGCGGATGTTGCGGGCCTCGAAAGGCGACTCGTTCTTGTGCACCAAAAAACCGGTGATCGCCTTGCGGCCGTCGGGCTGCTTCACCTGGGCGTAAACCAGCACCAGGTCGGCCAGGCCGCCTCCGGTGATCAGGGTTTTGGTACCGTTGATGACGTAATAATCGCCGTCGCGTTCGGCCTTGGTCTCCAAAGAACCGGTGTCAGAGCCCACGTTGGGTTCTGTGAGTGCGAAGCAGGCCAGTTCGTCCATGGCCAAGAGGGGAGGTAGAAACTTTTCGCGCTGCTCCGGGCTGCCCATGCGGCCTAGCAGCTTGGTCACAAGGGCAGAGGATGTGACCATGGTGCGTAGTGAGGCCCAGGTGCGGCTCAGTTCCTCCACCATGAGGCAGTAGCTGAGAAAGTCCAGGCCAAGTCCGCCATGCTCCTCCGCCACAAGACCGCTGGCGTAGCCGTAGGGCTCCAGCATTTTGATGATGTCTTTGGTTATCAGCTTGCTCTGGCTCTCATACTCCTCCACAAGGGGTGAGATCTCCTTGGCCAGAAACTTGCGCACACTGTCTACGATGATTCGCTGCTCTTCGTTCAGTTCTATTTCCATGTCGCGACAACCTCGCACTATGGTGAAGTCCTCACCAATGGGACTAAATAATCATTTGCTCCCGTAATGAATCTATTTCCTTGCTGGTAAGGCCCCGCTCCTGGAGCCACTTCCCGGTATCGCGTCCCACTGCCAAGCCCTGGATTTCTCCAGACCCCCGCCGGCCCATGCCTGGCACCGGGAAGCGGGGAAAAACTTCCGTGCCGCTTTCTTCCTGCTTTGGCCCGAAAAAACCGCGCTCAATCAGTTGGGGGTCGCTGGTCCACTGGTCCAGGTCGTGCACTGGGGCCACTGGCACGTCGGCGTCGCTGAGCAGCCTTAGCCACTCCTCGCGGTCCTTTCCTTGGAAGACCTGCTCAAGAAGAGGTATGAGCCGCGCCGCCTGTTGGTTGCGGGCCAACCATCCTTGCAGTTCTGGGTCTTCCGCTAGTTCATCCAGGCCAGCCGCCCGGCAGAAGTTTTGCCAAAAATGGTCTTCCACGATGCCCAGGGTCAGGTACTTGCCATCGCGGGCCTGGAATACCCCATATGGTCCCCTGGCCATGAACACTTCCTTGGGGGGGTTCCCACGGTGCAGGAACTCCATGTAGCGAGGCATGACCAGCATGCCTGTGCTCTCGCTCATGGACACATCCAGGAACCTGGCTCCGGGGTCGCTCGCGCGGCCCAACAAGGCTGCCAGAATGGCGTTGGCCGCGAACAGCGAGCCCGCCAGGTCGGAATACTGGGGACCCGAGGGGAATTCGGGACGGCCGGAGTTCGGGTTGCCGGATATACTCAGCACCCCGGCGATTCCCATGTAGTTGAGGTCGTGGCCAGGCCAAGAGGCATAGGGACCGTCCTGGCCGTAGCCGGACAGGGAGCAGTAGATGATGGAAGGATTGGCCTGACTCACCGGGTCGAAGTCCACTCCGAGCCTGGCGGCCACCCCCGGGCGGAAGCCTTCTAAGAGCACGTCGCAGGTCGCGGCCAAATCCAAAAACAGCTCCCTGCCACGGGGATTTTTCAGATCCAGGCTGATTAGGTCTTTTTGGGCGTTCAGGTACTCGAAGGTTTTTGGGGACATTCGGCGCATGGAATCCCCCCCTTGGGGGGACTCCACCTTGAGTACTTGGGCCCCCAGGGAGGCCAGGAGCATGGTGCAGTAGGGACCGGGCAGCAGGGCGCTGAGATCTAGAATCTTGATGCCTCTCAGGGGTCTGTAATCCTGCATGAAGCTGTTCCCCCGGCCGCGTGGCCTAAGAACCGGCCTCGGCCCTCAGGGAGGCCGTGAACTGGTAGATGCCCTCCTGGTCGAACTGAGACTGGCTCAGGAACCGGGCCAGCACAGCCTCGATGTGCTCGCGCACCTCTTTCTCTGCTTCCTCGGGTGCCCTGTCGCGCAAGGCCCGCAATATGCGCCGGTGTTCATCTATGGAAGATGGAATGATGCTGCTGTTGGCGTAGTACTGGGTGGTTAACCACAGCCAGAGGATGGACTTGACGATGGAGCTGATGGCGCGCTTGAGGGCCCGGTTGTCGGCCACCTGCAAGAAAGAGCGGTGAAAGGCGAAGTTGAGCTCGGCGCACTTGTGATAGTTGCCCGCCTGGAACTCCCGCTCAATCTCTTGGTTGATCTGCTCCATCCCCGCGATCTTTTCCGGGGTGATGTTGGCCACGGCCAGGCGGGCGGCCAAGCTCTCCAGGGCGGCCAGCACCGGGATGTTGTCAGTGAGATCCTCCCGGGTCAGGTTGCGCACGTACTTTTTCTTATAGGCGTCCACCACCACCAGTCCGTCGGCCTCCAAAAGGCGGATAGCTTCGCGGATGGGAGCCCGGCTGACCCCGAAGTCAGCTTGCAGCTCCTGCTCGACCAGACGCGTGCCGGGGCTCAACTCGCCCTTGGCGATGGCACGCGAGATGCTAGCGCATATCTGATCAACCATGGATTTTGGCTTGGCAAACTCAGGCACTTGGCCTCCTTTTCTTAATTGCTCCGGTGCTAGATCTAGAGTGTGGACTCAATCTATTATAGTTGTCGACAATAAGTCAAGAATAATTTACTCTATTATTGATGGTAGGCCGCCTCTTGATTTCTGAACGGGCCTGAATGTCTCAAACGCCATAAATATTTAACAAAATACCTGTGTGCTACCCCAAAATATGGCAAGAGAGACCCTGGCGGGCAAAGCGAGAAACAGTACAAATAACCGGAGCTGAGCAAATGCGAGCCAACCGTCTGACTGAGATTCTGGGAACCCGCTACCCCCTACTGCTCGGGCCCATGCGGCGCATCACCCTCGGCGAGATGACCGCCCAGGTCTCTAACTGTGGCGCTTTTGGCCAGATAGCTACCGGATTGCTGCCCCTGGCCAGGGTGCGTGAAGAAATAGGCCTGGCCCAGTCCCTAACCCGGAAGCCCTTTGGGGTCAACTTGCCTCTGGTGCGCAAACAAGCCATGGATTATTTGGGAGCGGCCATGGACCTGGGGGTCCAGGTGGTGACCACCAGCGCGGGCAAGCCCGATGCGGTGGTGGCCCGGGCTAAGACCGCAGGAATGAAGATCCTGCACAAGGTCTCCTCGGTCAGCCAGGGATTAAGGGCCCAGGAGGCAGGCGTGGACGCGGTTATTGCCATGGGCTATGAAGCGGGCGGGCACGTGGGCAGGGAGATGACCACCACTCTCTGCCTGGTGCCGCAGTTGGTAGACGCCTTGGAGATTCCGGTGGTGGCGGCCGGCGGGGTGGGCGACCACCGCGGCTTTTTGGCGGCCCTGGCCTTGGGGGCGGAGGGGGTGGAGATGGGAACCAGGTTCCTGGCCACCCGGCAGTGCCCCATCCCTTCATTTTACAAAGACGCCCTCTTGGAGGCCGGGGACGAAAGCACCTTGTTGCTGGGCAAGAAGGCCATGCCGGTCAGGGTGCTTCGAAACCAGAAAGCATTGGGCATTCAAAACACCGACAGGGAACAAGAGGACGCGGGAGTGCGGCGGGAGAACGACACCCTGTCTTATGTCGACTCCAACAGTGATGCCCAGGAGGCATTGATGATGTCGGGCCAAGTCGCCGGGCTTCTCCGAGAGGTGGAGGACATACAAACGGTGGTGGAACAAATAGTGAATCAAGCGTGCCATCTCGCCCATGTGCTAAGCGGCGTTTGGGCGCCCGAATGAGCTAACCCAGGTTTTATTGGAGGAAGGGTCAGGATTTAAGAGTGACCCATTGAAGGGGGTATTGACCTTAAGGGGAGTTAAGACAATGGAAAGGATGCTAAGAAGGTGAACTGCAGGCCCGCCCGGGGTGAGTTCAACTTACAAATGCTTCCTTATACTAACCCGATCCAGCCGATGTAATGGGCGAGGACTATCCCTCGGAGACCTTCAGGGTGCTCAAAAATAATAAGATGAGGGAATTTGGCGAATACCGCACCCATCACCTAGTTCTGGAGGCCTGGGGCCGACTGTTATAGGGTCAGCACCCAGACCAAATTTGGCCGACACCATCGGTCTCACGGCGCCGTTTGCCTTCAAGAATTGCATCAAATTAGATGGACAGGGTGATGTGGGGGTAGCAATCACTGCGGCAATTCTAGACGGGAAAACTGCCGGTGAGTAGGAAGCGCCATCCTTTGGCTTTGAGCCCCACGTCGTCCTGGAGGTATGAAACGGGGTGAACCAATATCTATCCAGTTCATCACCGGCATAATTAATAAGGCGACAAGCCGTATTTTGACTCGGCAAAGGACCAGGTTACCCCCTCGTAACGCCGGGCCTTCTTTCGCAGTGACCTATAGGTCCGTCGGTGCATCCCCTTGGGTCGGGGTGGAAAAGGAGCCGTGGTGTCCGTACTGCCGCCCAGGCTCGAGCGAATCTTCTGCGCCTGGCTCAGGGCTCGGAACATGGGGCTCTCTCGTTGGCTTTCGTAGCTCAGCCCCCAGCAACGCCGGCAGAGGAAGAGATCTCCCCCGGGGGGAAGATGAAGTTTGGCCGCCCTGCGTCCGCACCTTGGGCAAGTGAACCACCAACGTACTCCGCCAAAATGGGGGTGGCTGGTATCGAACCAAACTGATTCGTCGGTGCGCCCATCTTTAACCCTGCCGCGGTGTGTGTAGGTGAGACGTAGGCGCACATCGTTAGGGCCATTATTTAAGATTTCATAGCTCACGGCGCCTACTTTCTCACCTGTCCCGCGCTGTGTCCAGACTAGTGTCCCGGCGCGGTGGCCGACCCCCACTAGCCCATCGCGCACCAGCTTGTTCACGTCCAGGGTCAGGCAGTCCTCCACGGTAATTCCGCCGCCTCCCAAAATACGACCTGAGCCTAGGCCACCCAACATCCACCACCTTTTTTATTATCGAAATAAATTGGCAAATAGCCCCCAGATATCATGAGTGCGGCTCCCATGGCTGTGCTGGCTGAATCGCCCTAGGCCACATGGTCCTTGGCCTCAATATTGGTCCTCGTTTGGATTCACCCCACCGATGCCGTTTGCCAATAGAGTGGTAATTTAGATTCTCTATCATTCATGATAACCCTCATGCCAGATTTTATCTTTTCTCTATGATTGCCGTTTTAATTACGTTGAACCAATTCGTTACAGCCGGTGTATATCCTAATATCAACTATCATTAATGAGAACCCACTTTCCTGCCTGAGTTTGCTAAAACTATCATTGTTGATAGTTATGGGTTATCAAGAATGATAGCATTTTTTATTTTGCCATCCGACTCTGCACGTCATGTCCAGGGCGCAAAACACGCTCCAACGTTTTAAACTCAAAATCCGGCTGGCCATAGTTGCGCCACCGATCAGAGAGGGCGTAACGAGAATAATCTCTCCCGTAGGCTCCACCTCGGTGTTCGGGGTCTAGGAAGCCGAGCTCGACCAGCAGCTTAAGGATACGATGGAATTGTGCCGTGCTGATGCCAAATTCTTTGGCTTCGGCATATGAAAAACTTAAGCCTTCTTTTTGATAAATCGTCCGTGTCTTTCCTCCTCTAATTTTTATTTTTTCCCAAGTACACTTTTGTATGAATCGGAGCAGAGCCCACATAGCTTTGGAACTTAGCGACCGAAAGGCTGCCGATTCGAACATATCAGCTTCAATCCAAATCTTACGCTTAAGCTTGTGTAAACCTCCCCCGATTAGTGCCAGTCAACAGTAGAAACTTCAGGTGAATTTATAGCGAGGTATTCGGCTGGTGTCAGGTTGCCGAGGGACTCATGAGGGCGTTCCTCGTTGTACTCCTTGAGCCAGCGATCCGTGATTTCCCGCACCTCGCTTAGACGGGAAAATATGTAAAGGTCCAGCACCTCTTCCCGATAGGTCCGGTTGAAGCGTTCAATGTATGAATTCTGGGTGGGCTTGCCGGGCTGAGTGAAACCCAAATCGATACTATGCTCCTCGGCCCATTGGGCCATAGCTACACTGACCAGCTCCGGGCCGTTGTCCAGCCTCAGCCTGGACGGGTAGCCCCGCCAGGCAGCGATACGCTCCAGCACTCGGATTATCCTTTGGGCGGGGAGATTGACGTCCACCTCTATGGCCAGGGCCTCTCGATTGAAATCATCCACCACATTAAAGGTCCTGAATCGCTGGCCGCCATACAGGGCATCGCTCATGAAGTCCACCGACCAGCAGATATTGGCCAGATCCGGCACTGCAAGCGGCTGGGGATCACGAGTAGGCAGGCGCTTCTTACCCTTCCTGCGAAGGTTTAGCTTCAGGGCGCAGTACACTCGGTACACCCGCTTGTGATTCCAGCCATGTCCATCCCGCCGAATTACTTGAAACAGTTTGGCAAAGCCGTATCTGGGATATTTGTCTGCCAGCGAAGTCAGCGCCTCGATGATCGGACCATCGTCGCGGGGCTTGGGTCGGTAGGCATAAACCGACCGGCTCAGCCTCAGGGCGCGGCAGGCCCGGCGAATGCTCAGACCGTGCTCTTTGCACATGAACTTAGCCAGATCGCGCCGACCCGCTGGCCTTATATTTTTCTTTCGATGACGTCCTTCAGAGCCCGATTCTCAAGGCTCAAGTCGGCGTACATCTGCTTTAGACGCCTGTTTTCTTCTTCAAGCTCCTTGAGCCGGACGATGTCCGAGGCCTCCATGCCCCCGTACTTGGACTTCCATTTGTAGTAGGTGGCGCTGCTGACACCGTATTCCCGGCAGACCTCCTTGGCGGTCCTGCCCCCTTCCACCTCTTTCAGAATTTTGACGATCTGAGTTTCGCTGAATCTGGTCCTGCGCATCGTGAAGAGTCCTCCTTGCAGACCTCAGTCTGCCAGAAGTCTCTACCTCAAACTGGCCCTATTTTAAGGGAGGGTTACATTTGGACCGCCATTTACACCAGGCACATCTGCTGGTGCTTGCTCATGGCGTTCCAGGTGTCCTTGTTGATCAGAAGCTCGAACAACGAGGCCTGCTGGTGCCAGCCGGGGTAGTAGTTGTATTTGACCACCTTGTAGAAGCCCAGGCGCTTGTCGATGGCGGGCATGGAGAACTCGGTGGCGTCCAGGGCCTTTTTCTCCAGGGCGGGGAATATCTCGCCGCCGGGCAGCAGGCTGGTGGAGACGCCCATCTTTTGCATGACCTTGCCGCCGAAGCCGAAGAAGCGCATCCTCAGGCCCTTGAGGTCCTCGGGGCTGTTGATCTCCTTGTTGAACCAGCCGGAGGTCTCGGGGGCGATGACCCCGCAGAGCAGGACATGGACGTTGTAGCCGTTCATATCGTACATCTCCTGCCAGAACTTGAGGCCGTTGCCGTAGTACATCCAGGCCAGGTACTCGCTGGCGTCGGGGCCGAAGGGGATGGCCGAGAAGATGGGGGCCGCGTTGATCTTGCCGGCCCAGTAGGCGGACATGGAATAGCCGGCGTTGACCTTGCCCTTGGACACCGCTTCCAGAATCTCGAAAGGCGCCACCAGCTTCTTGGGCTCGTAGACCTTCATCTTGATGGCCCCGTCGCTCAGGGTGCCGATGCGCTCGGAAACCCACTTGATGGTGGAGCCCAGACCGGGCAGTTCGGTGGAAAAGGTGACCGGCACCTTGAGTAGGACCGGTTTTTCTTTGGCCGATACCAGGCCCGGAGCGGCCGCCACCAGGCAAAGGGCCATCGCCAGGATCAAAAGTTTGGCTGCTTTACGCATGCCTACCTCCCTTCATAACGTTGCCTTTCAGGTCACTTGCCGCCCGGTCGCGCCCCCCGGGGGGACCACCAACCACGGCGCGGGCGGGTTTATATGAACGAGACGCCCCTTGATGGGCGCATCGGTTTCGGCCTGGGCAGGCGGCCTCTTGGTTACCCTGATAATTGGTAAGACCAATTTAGAAGTACGCAATTTGCAGCTACAATGTCAACCCAAAATTTAAAATCAATTTTATAATATGTTGTTAAACCGCGAAATATTAGTATGATCGGATAATAAGGTAATATGGTATTTAGGATAAGATATAATACCAATGAGGGTAACCGCGGTTAGGAAGGCCTCGTCCGGCGGCAAAGCAGGGCATGGGGCGAGGCGAGACAACGTAAAATCCCGTACATCCGGGCCGCTCATCAGGCTCTGCCGGGCCGAGGCGCTGGAAATCGAGGATATTTACGAGAGAGGCGGGTTAGTGTAAGGTATTACCAATTTTGGCGTAGCCCCTATCGCCGGGAGCCATGATGAGCCGCTTCAAGCCGGTGCAGCCCAAAAAAATCTCCGACCAGGTCTTCGAGCAATTGCGCGACATGATTTTTCGCGGTCAGCTCAAGCCGTTGGACCAACTGCCTCCCGAGCGGGAGTTGGCTCAGCAGATGGGGGTGAGCCGGCCCACGGTGCGCAACGCAGTTAGCCGCCTGGTCAGCCTGGGCCTGGTCGATCAGCGGCAAGGCCAGGGCACCTTTGTGGCCAACCACCACGAGGGCGGGGCGCGCAACCCCCTGGGCCTGATGATCGAAGGCCAGTCCCTGAGCCTCACGGAGCTACTGGAAGTGCGCCTGGGCCTGGAGTGCAACTCCGCCGTGCTGGCCGCCCGCCGGGCCAACGAGGAAGACATCGTCCTGTTGGAGCGCAGCCTGGCCCAGATGTCGGAGCACATCAAGAAGGGGGGGCTGGGCAGTTCGGAAGACGTCTACTTCCACATGCGCATCGCCTACGCCACCAAGAACCAGCTGCAAGTGCAGTTGATGAAGAACTTCTACGACTACATGGCCGTGGGCATCCGCGAGAACCTGCAGATTCTCTATCAGGACGTGGTCAACATAGACCTGGTGCATTTGCAGCACGAAAAGGTGCTGGCGGCCATCAAGGCCCACGACACCCACGCCGCCTTCGATTACATGCGCTCGCACATCAACTTTGTGATCGATTACTTCGAGAACCTGAAAGAAGACTGAGCCGCCCGGGCCGTGGCCAACCAAAGGCAGCCTGGGAACACGGGTTGCGCCTTATTAGAATTAAACCAATTAACACCCCATATATAAATGCTAATCCGTCGGCCGCATGATCGAATTAGGCCAGGCGCAGCAAATTGCACGCCGTTAGATTAGGCTGTTACGAGGCTCTCGGCCGATCACGAGATTGGCCGGGAGCCTCTGTTATTTAGGCGAGCACGGACATCGCGCGAAAGGGGGGCGCGCATCGCGGGAGCCAACCCGGCTCCCCCCAGGCTTGATCAACATATCAGCCCGCAAAAGCCAATCCTGAAAATTGGCAGGTACCGGCTAGAATCAAAAATTGATCTCAAAAGGTTGGCCGTCATGGCCATCCGCGGCGATGAAATCTACGCCTGGCCAGACCCGAACCGGAGACAGGCGCACTCCGTGGGTGGCGGAGAGCCCCTTGGAGTAATTGTACTTTAGGACCAGGCGGCCCTTTCCGGCAGGTGTTACTTTAAGGCGATTGAATTCCTCTACCACCCCGCCTTGTCCCGTCGCAAAAAAGCCGGGCTTGAGTGCCGTTTCATATATGGCGAACTTTTCGTCGATAACCTGCCTCAGCCTTAGATAAGGCAGGCCGGAAAGAAAGCGGTCCCAACTTTTTTGGCCCAAGTAGTTGACCACTTGCCCGACGTTGTAAAGCTCGATCAGTTCGCGGAAATCATCTTTTGACGGCGGGCTCAAGCAAAGATTAGCCGGCAGGTTGACTTCCAGCTTCCTTTGCAGGGTGCAAATATAGAAGTCGGCGATCATGGGCCTGTTGGACAGCATCTGCAGGTAGGCGGCCGAGCCGTGATACTGCTTTTGGGTGTTGCCGACCAAAAGCACGCGTCCTGCCGGCGCCTCTTGACGGCCGATCCAGCCGGCCAGGGCCAGAGAACTCCACGGTGCCACGCTGGGCATGCGGCTGCCTACCCTGATGTCAAAAAACAAGCCGGTGGCCACAATTTGCAGGGCCAGCACCGGTATTAATCCCGATACAAGGGCGCGCCTGGCCCATGCCTTGGGCTGGGCTGTCCACAAACGCTCCCAGAAGAGGGCGGCGGGCAGGATCAACAGCGTGGCGACGTATTGATGCAACCTGATGAGTTGATAATTGGGAAGCATGTTGTCCAATAAAATTATGACCAGCAATACCAACGCCAAAAACACTAGGAGGTCACGCCTCCGGCCGGGCTGCAACAGGGGCAAGCCAATTGCGCCCAAGACCAAAATCAACGGATTGACCTCGCTTAGCAGAACCTCGAAAGGATGCAGAAATTGTGCCCAAAGAGACTGCGTCCAGGGCTGCATGGTATGGCCGGTAAAGTCCCCCACCGGGAAATTTTGCAAAAAACTGATAAGCCATACGGCATTGACCCCGGCGATCAAGGCTATGGTCGCGCCCACCTTGACTAGGCGCCGAGGTTGCATATCCCGCCAGTGCAGCAAAATGATGACCGCCGCGGGGACACCGGCGGCAAAAACAAAAGGCAGCCACATCAGCGCCAGGGAGAAAAAAACCACCAGAAGCGAGATGTGCCGCCATTGGGGCGCGGGGTCTTGCAAAAGCCGCCAAAACAGGATCAGGGCCGGCAGGGTCAGGCCGGCCGACAAAAGACCGCCGGTTGCCCCCTCCGCCATCCAAAAGGCCCAATTGGTCGAAGGCATCAAGGAAAGCAGAGCCCCGAATAGTGCGCCGCCTCGCCCGATACCCGCCCACCTCAACCCGAAAAACACGGCCCACGGCAGGATCAGGGCAAAGATTATGGGCGTGGAAAAGGTGTAGGCCTGGAGTAGGGGGAGAAACCAGACCAAGGGACGCCCCAGCATATAAAGGGCGGTTATGCCGCTGCGTATGGGCTCCCATTCTACGGCGCCGGCATTCCAGAACGGGTTGTAGTTGACGGCCAGCAGACGCGCGTCGTCACACAAGTAATAGCCGTAGATGAAACTGCCGTTGTCCTCTGAAACCAGGGGCGATTGAAGCCCCAGCTTTTGCACCCACAAGATAATCATGGCTGCCTGAAGCAGGAAAAAAGCCGCCATGAAAAAATTGAATGTTCCCGCGGCCCAATTTATTTTGCTGCGCGCCGATAACCACGCTATCAGGTAACTGAGGCAGGCCCCCGCCAGCATTCCGGCTAGCCATGGCCACGGTTGGTTGCCTAAATCCTGCCACCTGACGTTAAAGATAAACCTTGAAAAATAATGGGACGCTCCGCTGATCCCCACTAGATCGTCGATTACGATCCACCAAAGCAGCGGCAACGCAAGCAATGACCACTTCCAAGCGCCCGATTGTGGCTCAGGCCGGGACGGGCGAGATCGTTGGCCCAGCAAAAAAAGCCAGCCGGAAAGCAAGCCTGCCCAAAGCCAGGGAAGACAGGATTGATATTGGAGCAGCGCCCCGACCGCCCGGGTGGCGAATGCGCTATCAGGGGAGACGACCAAGGCGGCAGCGGGCACGGGAGACCAGGGGGCCGGGCCGATTTTCCAGAACAAAACCAGCGGGCCATAAGCAGGCTTTATTCTGCCGGGGTTCTTGCCGTCGCCCGCCAATGGGGGAACGTAAGTAAGTTGGAATTTTTCGCTCTGACCAGGATCAAGAACAAGGCTGTGGTGGTCGAGCCATGCCTCGTCTATGGCGTAGATTCCAAGGGCAGGCCAACAAAAGGCCGGTTGACCCGCCTCCTGGTGCAATTTGATTCCCTTGGCCGCTCGGGCCGGGAAGAACGCGTCCGCCACCGTGGGCCTGTTGCTGGGTATCCGCCACTCTCCCAACTCTTGGCTTCGGTCGCCATCCAACAGGAGGGCGGCCCGCAAGCTGCCGCTGCCCTCCCTGCAACCGGAGGGTATGGAATCAAACACCAGACCCGCAACATTCAGGGGACGGCCAAAGCTGAGGGTTGTCTCTCCCCGGCCGGGTTCGTTGCGGGCGCTTACCTGCCAATCGGCGGGCCAGGGGGTTTCCCCGAGTCCGATGTAATCCAGGGTGCGGCCCTGGATGCGCAGTCGGCCCTGGCCCAGGCTGGCCACAGCCAGGCGAATCTGCCTGTTCGGCGGGAAATGTAAGGTCCCCTGCAAACGCAGGGACAAATTGCCGCCAGTGATCTGAAATGGAAAGGGGCGGGTCGAATCAAAATTAATGGCGAGCGCCTTGGTTCTCATCACAGGGGGGCCAGCAGCGGAGCGCCCCAAAAAGGCATCGACCGCCACGCCAAAATGACGCGGCAAGAAATAAGACGTTCCAGTCAGACCCAGCAAAACGAGGGAAATAAAAAATAGTACTGAACTATGTTTCAGGCGGATAGCTTTGCTGGCCAATGCCTATGCCTAAAAAATTGAAAGGTAGTTTTTCAGCTTTGCGCGGTTCGACAAGCCGCTATGCGGACAATCCACTCTAACTCTTTGCAATGTACATATCAAATCATAAGGTTACAGTTGTTCTTCCAGGCGTCCCTTCTATGGATTGGTCGACGTTCCTGCTGTGCCAGCTGCCTATGCCGAGAGGGGAGGGCCCAATACGTCGACGATTGTCGGCCCGAGGTGTCCAACCAGGAAGGGGACAGGCTTGCGGCTCAGGCGTCCATAAGGCGCCGGGAGGCACCCGGCGGAACTCCGGCCGCCGTGGGCGCGTGGAGGGCGATCGCATGTGGATTGAGAGACCGGGAAAAACGGTCTGGGAAATTCTGTCCGCCGTGGATGTCTCGAGCAGCCCCTGCCCAGGCGGCCTAGAATCACTCGTGCGGCGCGGACAACTTCACGTTTTCAACCAGCACGGTTCTGGTTGTTCCGCCGCGCCAAATCCTAAAAGTGAAAGTTCGCTTTTTGCAGGACCCCAGGGCTTCGGCCAGGTCCCGATTGTTGGCGATCTTTTGCCCGTTCACTTCGAGCAATACGTCGCCCGCCGAGATGCCGGCCTGCTCGGCCGGGGAGCCCTTGATGACCACAAAAACCAGCCTGCCGTAGTTCTTGCCTAGTCGAGCCTTGGTATCGGAGGGGACCGCGTCGACCAGCATGCCGATCTTGCTGGTTTTCAGCTTGGCTAAAAACACCGCCACGCAGTCCGCGCCGCCTGGCGCGCCGGGGCTCAGCTTGCCTCCGATCTTGGCGAACGATTGCCCGTCCAAGGCTTGGGCGAACACCTCGAATTGCTTGGCCTCCGTCCGGGCCAGAGGGGGCGACGGGTAGGCATCCAGCACACCCCTGAGCTTGGCGTCCCTGGTTTGAATCAGAACGATCGCCGCCCCGATTTCTTGCGCGGTCTGCTTGGCCTGGTCGAGATTGCCGCATTCAGCGGGGGCCAACGAATAGCCGACCAGCAAATATCCCTGTTGGGCCAGGCGGAAAAGATTAATTTTCAGGTCAGTGGTGGCGTAGACCTTGGGCGGGCCCTGATGCCTAAGGAAGGCGGGGTTTTGCGCCACATGCCGCGCGTTTTCCATGTAAGGCATTGATTGGTAGCGGGGGGAGAGCTGATTGGCGCAGGCGGGCAAGCAAACCAGTATCGCCAGAAGCGGGAGAAGCTGTTTGAAACGAATGTGACTCATCGCGCCTTTATCGGTAGTGACTGATTGCCCGGTGCGTAAGGCCGCACTGCAAGCCGCCATGGTCAATTTAGCATTTATGGCCGGCTGCCGGTTCGCAATTCAGCGAATAGGGGGGTAGCGGCCGGGCGGCGGAGTTATCTTCTCCGCCGCCGGAACGCGTTACTTGGTGGGAAGGGGGCTCGAGCGTGGGGCTTCGTTTGCAGCTTGGTGGGGCGTGTATACCGGCCCGGCCAAGTTCCATGCCCCATAGTTAGCGCCCCATGTTGGTGGGCGTTCGCCTCGCGGTTATTAGTTGGTCCGCTGCTCCTGGGCCGCGCCGGCGCTGAGTTGAACGTCGTTGTTCTTTTTGTTCAGCCAGCCGTGGTAGAGCACCAGCTCCGGGTGGGCGTCCAGGCTCTCGAAGTTGCGCACTGCCACGCCCCGGCCCGCGGCCACGCTGGCGTCGTACACCCGGAAGTCCCTGATGTCCTTGCCCTGTTCCGAAGGCCTTTGCACCTGCTTGAGCTTCCAGACCCAATCGGGGTCTTCCTTGTAGGTGACCACCAGCTCCCGGCCCACCGCGGCGTGGATTTCCCGGGGCTTTTCACTTTTTACTTCGGCTCCCGCGGACTGGGCGGCTTGCTGCTTGCCCGGGTCCTCGCGTTTGAATAGCTTGCCAAACATGGGGCACCTCCAAAAAAGGTTAGGAGCATCCGATCATAGGCAGCTGACAGCAATAAACGTGCTAACCGCTAACTTGCCGAAAACACATACCTGGTTGCCTGCAAAAACGGCTTGGCGGAAATTCAGTTTCCCCTTTGGGGCGCGTTTTGAGCCGCCAGCTGGGTAATTTGGGGGCTATACCTCGTAATTACAATTGGTTATCCCGATGAAATTCGGTTTCCCCTTTGGCGGCCACCGGCACGGCCAGGCTAGGAAGCGCCGCGGTCCGGGGAGGCTCGGGCAGCCCCCGGGTGAGCCAACCGTTTTTATGCGGGGTCAGCAGGGCCCACAGGCTGATCCAGGAAAGGGCCAACATGTAAAACAAGGTGTAGGGGAAGGCCCAGAGGAAGTTGCTGTCTCGGTGGCGCAGCACATAGACCAGCGCGGGTATGATGCCCCCCAGCAGGGAACCCAGAAGCAGGTTTACGCCCATAACCAGGGGGCTGAGCAAAACCACCCCCAAGGCGCCCAGCTTCAGCCACTCCCCGGCGGTCAGGTAGAACAGGCTGATGAGCAACTCCACCCGCGCGCCCAGGGCAGGGGTCTTGCGGAAACGCCGGAAGATGAAGCTGGTCATGGCCAGGGTTTCGCGCAGGTTGCTGCGGGCCCAGCGCAGAAGCATGCGGCACAGACCCTTGTAATGCAGGGGCACCTCGGTCAACACCACGGCTCTGCGTGCAAAGTTGACGTGATAGCCGTTTTTGAGAACCACGTTGGTCAGGGCCCGGTCTTCGCCGATGTTGGCCGGGCGGCCGCAAAAATGCTGGTTCAGCCAACTCTCCAGATCGGCCCGCACCGCTTTGTCGCGATAGGCGGCCAACGCCCCGGGAGTGGTGGTGACCGTGTTAATGCGGCTTTGGGCCGCGCGGATGAAGTCGAAGCTGAAAACGAAGCTCACCTGCAGCATGCGGGGGATGAGGCCCTGGTGGTGGTTGAGCACCCGTACGTTGCCGGCCACGGCCCCGCACAGGGGGTCGCGCGCCAGGGGGGTGGCCAGATGGCGCAGGGTGTCGGGCAACACCTCGGAATCGCTGTCCACCGTAACCAGCACCGAGCCCTTGGCCCGGGCGAATCCCTGGTAAAGGGCGTGGCGCTTGCCGCTGTTGGCGGCCATGCGCACCAGCTCCACCCGGTCGCCCAGTTCACGGCCGGCCTCGCACATCCAGTGCCAGGTGTCGTCCTTGCTGCCGTCGTCCACGGCCACCAGCTGCAACTTTTCCGCCGGGTAATCGCCGTTGGCCAGGGTGCGCAGTGTATGCAATACCTGCTCACCCTCGTTGTAGGCGGGCACCACCACGGTTACATAAGGAAGCTCCTGATCGGAACAATACTCCATGTCGCGATAGGTCAGGGCCAGGTAAGCGCGCCAGACCAGGGCAAAAATAACTATAAAGAAAGAGAGGCGGGCCAGGCTGAGCCAGGCCGAGTCTTCCAGCTCGTAACTCAGCATCTCAAGCTCGTCCCAAAAATCCTCGCCGAAAAACCAGGCCGCCAAGCCGAGGGCCGCCAGGGCGGTCAGGGGCAACATGGTCCAAATCAATAGCATGGGGCCTTTGGGCTTCTGCACACGATTACGGTAAAACATAGTAGGAATGGCCACTTGTCTGTCCTGTTTATGGTTGTATGCCCTCGCGTGCGAGGTTGGTGCCCTTCCGTGGGCTTCATCAGCAGCAAGCAATTCGGATGCCACTTGGTAACTACCTATAATATTTGATATATTATTTACCAGGCTCGGCCTGGGGGGAACCGCAGCTTCCTACCGGGCGATCAATGCCGCGTCGGCTGTTTTGTTGTGGGAAAATAGGTGGGGCGGAGTTAATATTCGGCCTGAAAACACCTTCTGCCAAAGAGGCGGGCCATGAAATCGATGTTGGTGGCCACCACCGATCCCTCGGTGAAAGCCAGCCTGCGCAGCGCTCTAAAACGCGGACAACGCTTGGAAGAAGCCGCCTCGGCCCAGGACTGTCTGGCGCTGGTGGCCCGCCGCCGTTTTGATCTGGCCTTTGTGGACATATCCTTTATCAATGAGCAGCTCACACCAGGGGCGGAGCCGGACTACGGCGCCGCTTTACGGCCTTTTCGCGCCTCCGGGGGGGGCACCCAGCTCATCGTGCTCACGCCTCCCGAAAGCATCCGCCAGACCGTTTCCGCCGTAAAGGCGGGGGCGGACAACTACCTCACCTATCCGGTGAATCCCCACGAGGTGGAGCTGGTCATCGCCGGGCTCAACGCCAGGCGCCAGATCGAGTCGGAGCTGGAATATCTGCGGGAGAGCTCTTGGCGGGGAGATGCCTCTGGCCTTTTGCGCACCCGCTCGCCGCTCATGCGCGAGGTATACGAAAAGCTGGAGATGGTGGCGCCTACCCGGGCCACGGTGCTGCTGACCGGAGAGACCGGCACCGGCAAAAGCTTTTTGGCCCGCCTGATCCACATGCACTCGTCGCGCTCCAAGGGCCCCTTTGTGGCGGTGCATTGCGGCTCCATACCAGACACCCTGGTGGAAAGCGAACTTTTCGGCCACGAAAAGGGGGCCTTCACCGGGGCCGAGCGCCGCAAGCTGGGCAAGTTCCAGATCGCCGACCAGGGGACCATCCTCCTGGACGAAGTGGGCACCATCTCCCCGGCGGCCCAGATAAAGCTGTTGCAGGTTTTGCAGGAAGGCAGCTTTTCCCGGGTGGGCGGCGAGCAGGACATCTCGGTGGACGTGCGGGTGGTGGCGGCCAGTAACGTGGATTTGGCCAAGAAAATCAGCGAGGGCGGCTTTCGCAACGACCTCTATTACCGCCTGAACGTATTCGCCATCGAGCTGCCCCCCCTGCGCTCCCGCCGCGAAGACCTGCCCCTGTTGGTGGCCAATCTCATGGATCGCCTGGAGCGCAAGTACGGCAAGGGGATCAGCGGGGTGGACGAGCAGGCCATGCAGGTGCTCACCGCCTACGACTGGCCGGGCAATATCCGTGAGCTGGAGAACCTCCTGGAGCGGGCCTACATCCTGGAGAGGGGCCGCCGTCTGGGTCTGGCCGGTTTGCCGGCCGATCTGGTGGCCTTGGAGCACCCCGGAGAAGCTGACGAGCCCAGCGAAGGCCAGAGCCTGGCCGAGGTGCGCCGCCGGGCCGTGGAAGAGGTGGAGCGGCGCTATTTGGAGCGTTTGCTGACCGCCAAAAAGGGCCGGGTGGATCAGGCGGCCGCCCAGGCCGGAGTCACCACCCGCCAATTGCGCAACCTTTTGGCCAAATACGCCCTGAGCTCGCGTGGTTTCAAATAGGCTCCTAGGCGGAAAACTCACTTCCCTGCCGCGGATTACTCGAAAAAAATAACATAAATACAGCTACATACAATGTGGCACGGCGTTTGCTATTCCCGCGGGAGAACCGGCACCTGAACGGGAAAGGACAAAAGGTGGACGCCAAGGCCGAAACCCAACGGATCACGGGACTGGTTATCCCGGTGGAATGGGACCCGCAAGGCAAGGCGAGGGCCGTGGCCATCGCCGCCTATGACGAGTCCACCTACCGGGTGGCGCAGGGCGGCGTGGGAGCGGAGCTTTTGGGCCGCCTAAAGCGCGAAGTGACGGTTTGGGGCCGGGTGGAGAGTCTGGCTGAGGGAAAAACCATTTTGATCGAGAGGTTTGAGATGAGCAAAAGCAGCAAAGGCAAGATTACGGGTATGGCCCTGGCGGCCGTAGTCGGCATGGCCCTGTGCGTGGCCCCGTTGGCCATGGCCGCCGATCAACCGGCCGCCGCCCAGCCGGCGGCCACCGCCCCGGCCGCCGCCGCTCCGGCGGAAGCCAAGGCGGCTCCGGCTCCCAAGGCGAAGAAAGCCAAGGCCAAGAAGGCGACCGCCAAGAAGGTGGCTGTGAAGCCCAACCCCAAGGTGCGCACCTTGCAGGACCTCCTGAACACCAAGGGTAACTACAACCTGAAGGTGGACGGCGTGATGGGCAAGCAGACCAAGGCCGCCCTGAAGGATTTCCAGAAGGCCAACGGCCTGAAGGTTACCGGCAAGGTGGACGCGGCCACCAAAAAGGCCCTGGGCCTGAAGTAATTGGGCTATCCGCCCGGGCCCAGGCCCGGGCGGAAAAGCTTTAACCACGGCAAGCGAGTCAGAAGATTTTTGGAAGGAACGACCAATGAGTCGAAGCGAAAATAGCGTTGCCGCCGCGGAGCCTCCCCATCAGGGTTGCGCATCCGCCCAAACTCTGACCCCAGCCGCGCCCCCGGCGCCGCTGACGGGCCTGGCCCTGGAGCCTCGTCCTTGCGCAACCCGCCCGGCGGCCTCCTTCCGCCGCCGCTTTTATCCCGGCGTCACCGCCGCCCAGTGGAACGACTGGCGCTGGCAGGTGCGCAACCGGGTAACCAACCTGACCGGACTGGCGCGCTTCCTGCGCCTGAGCCCGTCCGAGGAGAGGGCCTTCAGCGCCCATTCGGGCAAGTTGCCCATGGGGATTACCCCCTACTACCTAAGTTTGATGGACCCGGAAAATCCGGAGGACCCCCTGCGCCGCACCATGGTGCCCACCTGGTACGAGGCGGTGGTGAGCCCCGGTGAGAGCAACGACCCCTTGGGCGAAGAGCACGACATGGCCGCGCCCGGGCTGGTGCACCGCTATCCCGACCGGGTCCTGTTTTTGGCCACCGGCTTTTGCAGCGCCTATTGCCGCTACTGCACCCGCTCGCGCATGGTGGGCGGGAACGGCCACGGCATGGCCCGCAGCAAGAGCGACATGGAGCGGGCTATCGCCTACATCGAAGCCACGCCTTCGGTGCGCGACGTGCTGATCTCCGGCGGCGATCCACTGACCATGGCCGACGACCGGCTGGAATGGTTGCTGGATCGCCTGCGCCGCATACCCCACGTGGAAATGCTGCGCATCGGCACCAAGACCCCGGCGGTGCTGCCCCAGCGCATAACCAAGGACTTGGTGCGGCGGCTCAAAAAATATCATCCGCTGTTCATGAGTCTGCACTTCACCCACCCGGCGGAGCTGACTCCAGAGACGGCCAAGGCCTGCGCCCGGCTGGCCGACGCGGGCATCCCCCTGGGCAGCCAGACGGTGCTCTTGGCCGGGGTCAACGACTCGGTGCCGGTGATGCGCAAGCTGATGCAGGGCCTTTTGCAGATGCGGGTGCGCCCCTACTACCTGTACCAGTGCGACCCCATTGCCGGGTCGGGGCATTTCCGCACCCCGGTCAGCAGGGGCCTGGAGATGATCCAGGGCCTCAGGGGCCACACCACGGGCTACGCGGTGCCCACCTTCGTCATCGACGCCCCCGGCGGCGGCGGCAAGGTGGCCCTGTACCCCGAGGCGGTGATCGGCCGCCAAGGGGGGGATCTGCTGCTCAAAAACTATGCGGGTGAAACCTATTCCTACCCCGACCAAGGCGGGGAGTGGGGCCCGGCGGCCTGCTGAGCCCCTGGGAGACATGGTCATGTTGGTGGGTATGACCTATGACCTGCGCTCGGAATACCTGGCCCAAGGATTTTCCGAGGAAGAGGTGGCCGAGTTCGACAGCCCCCGCACCGTGGAGGGCATCGAAGACGCCCTGCGCAAGGCCGGGCACCAGGTGGAGCGCATCGGGTCCCTACCTTCCCTGGTGAGCCGCCTGGCCCAAGGGGAGCGCTGGGACCTGGTGTTCAACATCGCCGAGGGCCTGGGCCGCTATGGACGCGAGGCCCAGGTCCCGGCCCTGCTGGAGTACTACGGCGTTCCCTACACCTTTGCCGATCCCCTGACCCTGTGCCTTACCCTGCACAAGGGCATGGCCAAGCGGGTGGTGCGCGACCTGGGCCTGGCCACCCCCGACTTCGCGGTGGTGGCCGAGCCCCGCGAGGCCGCGGCGGTGCGCCTGCCTTATCCCCTGTTCGTCAAGCCGGTGGCCGAGGGCACCGGCCGGGGCATCGGCGCGGTTTCCAAGGTGAAGGGCCCCGAGGATTTGGCCCAGGCCTGCATCGAGCTGATAGAGCGCTACCGTCAGCCGGTGCTGGTGGAGACCTATCTGCCGGGCCGGGAGTTCACGGTGGGCATCGTGGGCACCGGGTCCAAGGCCCGGGTAATCGGGGTGATGGAGGTAACGCTGCGCGCCGGAGCCGACCAGGACGCCTACACCATGCGCAACAAGGAAGAGTGCGACGACCTGGTGCGCTACCGTCGGGTCAAGGGCTCGGTGGCCGGCCAGGCCGGCGAACTGGCCCTGGCCGCCTGGCGGGGCCTGGAGTGCCGCGACGCCGGCCGGGTGGACCTGCGCTGCGACGCCCATGGTCAACCCAACTTTTTGGAGGTGAACCCCCTGGCCGGGCTGCATCCGGAGCACTCGGACCTGCCCATCCTCTGCTCCCTTGTGGATTATCCCTACCAGAAACTCATCGAGCGCATTGTGGCCTCGGCCTGGGAGCGGGCCCGGAACGAGACTCGCCCCGCCTCCGGCCTGGCGGCGAGCGTGGGTTGAGGCAAAGATGAGAGTATCGGTACTACATGACGCGCCTCCGGTGGGGGCGCGGCCGGACCAGGACGACAACCTGGTGCAGGCCCGCGAGGTAGCCCTGGCCCTGGAGGCGGGCGGCCATCAAGCGGCGCTCTGCGCCTGGGAGGGCTCGCCCCGCCGGAGCCTGGAACGGCTGGCCGGCCAGGGCCCCGACGCGGTGTTCAATCTGGTGGAGGAGCCCCTGGGCCGGGCGGCGCGCATCCACACCGCCCCCGTGTGGCTGGCCCACCAGGGCCTGGCCTTCTGCGGGGCCGGGGGGAGGGCCATGCTGCTCACCTCCCACAAGCTCTTGGCCAAGCGGGCCCTGGATAAGGCCGGCCTGCCCACTCCGGCCTGGCGCACCACCCAGGGCGCGGGGCAGGGTGAGTGCCGCGAGCCCTGGCTCATCAAGGCGGTGTGGGAGCACGGCTCCCTGGGCATCGACGACGACTCCCTGGTGCCCGCCGACCGTCCCCTGCGCCTGACCCAGGCCCTGGCCGCCAAAGAGGCCCAGGTGGGCGGCCCCTGCTTTGCCGAGGCCTACATCGAGGGCCGCGAGTTCAACCTGGCCCTGTTGGCCGGGCCCGGCGGGGTGCGCCTGCTGCCCCCGGCGGAGATCGTTTTCGAGGGCTACGACGCGGGCCAGCTCAAGGTGGTGGGCTACCGGGCCAAGTGGGAGGCGAACTCCTTCGAGTATCATCACACCCCGCGCCGCTTCGAGTTCCCCCCCGAGGACCGGGCCCTGTTGGCCCGCCTGCAAGACCTGGCCCACGCCTGTTGGGGCCTGTTCGGCCTGCGCGGCTGGGCTCGGGTGGACTTTAGGGTGGACCGGCAGGGGCAGCCCTGGATTCTGGAAGTGAACGCCAACCCCTGCCTGGCGGCCGACGCCGGGTTCGCCGCCGCCGCCCTGCGGGCCGGTCTGGACCAAGCCGCCGTGGTGGCCGCCATCCTGGCCGATCGCCATCAACCCCCACAAGGACGGGTCTGAGACCCAGTATGTTCAGCCAATCCCGTCCCGCCTTTGTTTGGCGGGAAGAAGTATTGCCTTCCGACGTGGCCGTGATCCAGCAGATGACCGCGGCCAGCGGATTCTTCCGCCCCGAGGAGGTGGCCGTGGCCGCCGAGCTGGCCGACGAGCGCCTGGCCAAGGGCTCGTCCAGCGGCTATCTGTTTGTCTTCGCCCAGGAGGGTGATCAGGTGCTGGGCTATGCCTGCTACGGGCCCATCGCCGGCACCCTGCATTCCTGGGATCTGTACTGGATCGTGGTGCAGAACCACCTGCGCGGCCAGGGCCTGGGCCGCGAGCTGCTGGAGTTGGTGGAGCGCCGGGTATGGGCCGCCGGGGGCGAGCGCCTCTACGTGGAGACCTCTTCCCAGCCCCGCTACCGCCCCACCCGCCGCTTTTACCAAAGCGCGGGCTATGCCCCCCAAGCGGTGCTGCCGGATTTCTACGCCCCGGGGGACGACAAGGTGATCTACGTAAAGCGCACCACCCGCCCCGGCGCCGCGAACGATCCGGATTGATCCCGGCCCGTCCCCGGCGGGCCCTCGCCTTTGGGTGTCGATTGAATGACGATGCCGCCGGGCGCAAAGCAGTTCAAGCTATTCTCCTCGCATTTAGCTATACTTAAAGAAAAGGAGAATAATGAACGCTCTTTTGCTCTATCCCCAAAGTCCGGATACCTTCTGGAGCTTTAAACACGCCCTGAAATTCATCTCTAAAAAAGCTCTGCACCCCCCGCTCGGGCTGCTTACCGTGGCCTCCATGTTGCCGGGCACCTGGCAAAAAAAGCTGGTGGACGAAAATGTGGAGCCCCTGCTGGACAAGCACCTGCGATGGGCTGATTACGTTTTTATCAGCGCCATGGACATTCAACGCAAGTCGGTGGTCCGTTTACTGGCGCGCTGCCAAGCCGCGGGAGTCAAGGTGGTGGCCGGCGGACCGCTTTTCACCACTTCCCATCAAGAGTTCGACGGGGTGGACCATTTCGTGCTGGGCGAGGCCGAAATCACCCTGCCTCCCTTCCTGCGCGACCTGGAGGCCGGACAGGCCAAGGCCCTCTACACCACGGACCGCTTCCCCGAGCTGGCCGAGACCCCTGTGCCCATGTGGAGCTTGCTCAAGCTCAGGCGCTACGCTTCCATGAGCGTGCAATATTCCCGTGGCTGCCCTTATCACTGCGAGTTTTGCGATATCACCACGCTGTTCGGCCGCAAGGTGCGCACCAAGGACACCAGCCGGATTATCGCCGAGCTGGACAGCTTGCACGCCGCCGGTTGGCGGGGCAGCCTGTTCATCGTGGATGACAACTTCATCGGCAACAAGGTGAAGCTGAAAAAGCAGGTGCTGCCCGCCATGACCGAATGGATGGCCCGGCACCGCAACCCCTTTGTCTTCTCCACCGAGGCTTCCATCGACCTGAGCGACGACGAGGAGCTGATGACCATGATGGTGCGGGCGGGCTTCGACGGGGTGTTCGTGGGCATCGAAAGCCCCAACGAGGACAGCCTGGCCGAGTGCAGCAAGCTGCAGAACCGCAATCGCGACCTGGTGGCCTGTGTCAAGAAGATCCAGCGTTTCGGCATGGAAGTGCGGGGCGGCTTCATCGTCGGCTTTGACAACGACACCCCCTCGGTTTTTGAAAAGCAGATCGAGCTGATCCAGAAGAGCCGCATCATCACCGCCATGGTGGGCCTGCTCAACGCGCCCAAGGGCAGTCAGCTCTACCAGCGCATCGTGGCCGAAGGCCGCCTGCTCATGGAAGCCAGCGGCGACAACACCGATTTCTCCACCAACCTGGAACCCAAGATGGGCCTGGAAGCCTTGTCCCAGGGCTACCACCACGTGATCAGCGGCATCTACTCGCCCCGGCCCTATCACGCCCGGGTGCGCAACTATCTGCGGGAATACCGCCCCCAGGTCAAAAGCAAGCGGCACTTCCATATCCGCTACGTCAGCCTGCATCGCGGCTACGCCTGGGCCTTTTTCAAGAGCCTGGTTTTGCTGGGGGTCAAGGACGGGGCCCGGGTTCAGTACTGGAAGCTGTTTTTCTGGTCCCTGTTCCGCCGCCCCCGCCTGTTTCCCATGGCCATAACTTTCTCCATCTATGGCTTCCATTTCCGCAAGGTTTTCATGGCCCGTTAAAAGCCGCGGGCAAAATAACGGATCGCATGCCGTGCCGGGGCCCTCGGGCCCCGGCATTTTTAGGTTTTCCCTGTCCCGGTGGTTTTCGCATAACATAGGGGGCGAGCCAAGACCACCCATCCCACAAGGCGGGACATGGAAGAATTTCACTGGCAACGGATTCTGGAGTTCGTCCGCGCGGTGACTCCTTTTGACTCTCTGCCCCAGGAAGACCTGGAGCTGGCGGTCTCGGCCATGGAAGTGGCCTACTTCCCCCGCGACACGGTGATCATCGAGCAGGGCGGGCCTTCCTCCCGCTACCTGTATTTCATCCAGAGCGGCTCGGCCCGGGTGAGCCTGCCCGGCGCCGGGGAAAACGGCGGCGAGCTGTTGGTGGACGAGCGCGGCGAGGGTGACACCTTCGGCGGCCTGTCGCTGCTGCAGGGCGGCAAGGCCATGTTCCGGGTCACCGCCCGCGAGGACCTGATCTGCTACCTCCTGCCCGGCGGGGTGTTCAAGAGCCTGTGCGCGGACCATCCCGCCCTGGAGCGCCACTACGGGGCCTCCCTGGCCCGCAACCTCCAGGCGGTGCGCGAGCACGTCTCCTGCGAGTTGCCCGCCGTGGCCGGCCTGGAGGGCCTAAGTCTGAGCGCGGCCATGGTGCGCAGCCGGGTGCGCCAGCTGATGAGCCCCAAGCCGGTGACCTGCCTGCCGGCCATGCCGGTGAAGGCCGCCGCCCACATCATGACCCAGCGCCAGGTGGGCTCCATCGTGGTGGCCCAGGAGGGCGGCCACCCCCTGGGCATCCTCACCGATACCGACTTCCGGGTGCGGGTGATGCTCCGGGCCCGCAGCCTGGACGAGCCGGTGGCCGAGTTCATGTCCGCCCCGCCCCACACCATCAGCCCAGACGCCTACGCCTTCGAGGCCCTGCTCCATATGAGCCGCCACGGGGTGCACCACCTGGTGGTGGTGGAGGACGACCGGGTGGTGGGGGTGCTCAGCGACCGCGACTTGCAGGCCATCACCGGCGGCTCGCCGGTGGGGGTGGTGCGGGCCATCGACAAGGTGGCCTCGGTGGCGGAGTTGGTGCGCCTGCACCCCAGCATCGACCGGGTGGTGGAGCTGCTGCTCAGGATGGGCGGCTCGGCCGGGGAGATGCTGGCCCTAGTCACCGAGTTCAACGACCGGGTGACCGCCAAGCTCATCGCGCTCACCGAGGAGGACATGGAGCACACCGGGCAGGGGCGGCCGCCGGTGCCCTACGGCTGGATGGCCCTGGGCAGCGAGGGCCGCCGCGAGCAGACCCTGCGCACCGACCAGGACAACGCCCTGATCTTCGCCAACGTGCCCGAGGCCTCCTTGGAGCGGGTCAAGGGCTGGTTCCTGGGTTTTGCCGAGCGCATCGTGACCGGCCTGGAGCGTTGCGGCTTTCCCCGCTGCACCGGCGGGGTCATGGCCTCCAACCCGGACTGGTGCCTGAGCGAGGAGGGCTGGCACCAGACCTTCGTGCGTTGGATCAGCGACCCCCAGCCGATTACCCTGCGCTTGGCCAGCATCTTCTTCGACTTCCGCGAGATCTACGCCGAGGCCGACTATTTGGACACCCTGCGTTTGCGCCTCAAGCAGGCCATGGAGGACAACCGCCTGTTCCTGCGCTACATGGCCGCCAACGCCCTGTACAACCGCCCGCCTCTGGGCTTTTTGCGTCAGTTCGTGGTGGAGAAGGGCGGCGAGCACGCCAACAAGCTCAACCTCAAGCTCTCGGGCCTCACCCCCATCGTGGACGGGGCGCGGGTCATGGCCCTGGACCTGGGCATCGAGACCACCAACACCCTGGAGCGCCTGGCGGCCATCGAGGCCCAGGGCATCATTAAGCAAGAGCTGGCCGCCGATTTGGTGGAGGCCTTCAGCTTCATCACCCTGCTCAGGATCAGCCGACATCTGGAGGCCCGGGCTGAGGGCAAAACCCCGGACAACTTCGTGGACCCTGAGAGCCTGAACAACTTCCAGCGCAAGATGCTCAGGGAGGCTTTCAAGGTGGTGAGCGAAATGCAGAGCCTGCTGGAGCAAAGGTATCAGACCAGGCTGATCACGTAGGGGAGGATGGGACGGAGAGGGGGATGGTTGGTGAAGGAAAAAGAGAAGGGTTGTTAAGGGGGGAAGGGTTGCTTCATGCTCCGCCGCCTGATCCAGGCCATGCTATACTTCCAGCTAAGGAAAGGGTTAAGGACATGAGCGCCTCTAGCGCCCAAACAACCAGACAGGATTTGCTGCGCAGGATGCGGCCGGTGCTGGAGTCCCATCAGGTGGTGCGGGCCTCGGTGTTTGGTTCCCTGGCCAGGGGGGAGGAGTCCCCTGAGAGCGACGTGGACCTGCTGGTGGACTTTGGCCCCAACCGCAAGAGCCTTTTCGACCTGCAGGACCTCCAGGACGACTTGGAGCGGGTGCTGGCGCGCAAGGTGGACTTGGTGCTTTTCAACAGCATAAAGCCTAGGCTTAAGCCCAAAATCCTCGCCGAACAGATTCCGGTGCTATGACCAACCGGCCTGATCCTTTGGTCTATTTGGAGGATATCCTCCAAAGCCTTCGTATGATCCGAAGCTATATTGCCACAAGTTCCGAAAAAGCGTTCCTGGACGATCCGCAACTGCAAGACGCGGTAATCCGCAGGTTGCTGGTGATTGGCGAGGCGTCGGCCAGGATGCCCGAGGCCTATAAACTAGCGCATCCGGATATTCCCTGGCATAAGATGAGTGGCATGCGCAACCGGCTGGTACATGGCTATGCGGAAGTAGACATGTCTCTCGTCTGGGATACCGTTCAAAACGACCTCCCTCCCTTGGAAACCAGCCTGGGCGGCCTTTTGGGTGGTACCGACGTTACCTAAGTGACCTCGCGGCTCCTACCAGCTTACTCAGGGCGCCAAATGCGCTATCCTATAAGCCAACGATCAAAGCTCAAACCAAGGAGAAACCTCCATGGCCCCCGACTACGTGTCCCCCCGCGAGCCCCGTCCCTTCAGCGCCAACCTGCTGCTCATACTTCTGGCCATTCTTTTGCCTCCCCTGGCCGTGGCCCTTGTCGCCGGACTGGGCGGCCGCTTCTGGCTCAATATCCTGTTGACCCTGCTGGGCTTCATCCCCGGTTTGGTGCACGCCGTGTGGGTGGTGGCCAAGACCGCCTAGCCCGGCTGCGCCGGACGCGAGGGAGCGCCCCATGAGCCTGGTCAAGGCCAAGCTGGCCAACCTCCTGGCCCGGCGGCGCTTCGGGGGGCGGGGCCTGCATCCCCACGCCCTGGCCAACCTGGAGGCCCTGGAGGGCCTGGATCCCGCCCTGCCCATCGACGCCTGCCGCTTCGTGGTGCTGGATCTGGAGACCACCGGCCTGGACCCGGAAAAGGACCGGGTGGTCAGCGTGGGGGCGGTGCGCCTGGTGGAGGGCCGGGTGCGCCTGGGCGAGTCCTTTCGCGAGCTGGTCAATCCGGGCCGCGACATCCCGGCCGTGGCGGTAAAGGTGCACGGTATCACCCCGGACAAGATCGCCGGAGCCCGCCACGGCGCCCAGGTGTTCGAGGATTTCCTGGGCTTTTTGGGCCGCGACATCCTGGTGGCTCACTACGCCAATTTCGACCTGCACTTCATCAACCGGGTGATGCTGGGGCGCTACGGATTCTCCCTGCAAAACCTGGTGCTGGATACCGTGCTCATGTGCCAGGCGGTGGTGCTGGCCTCCGACCCCTACGGCATCAACCGCCACCAAAAGGCCTGCCGCCTGGAGGCCCTGGCCAAGCGCTTCGGCATCGCCGCGCCCGAGCGCCACACCGCCCTGGGCGACGCCCTGATCACGGCCATGATCTTCCAGCGCATGCTGGCCCGCTTGGAGGCGGTGGGCGGCACGCGGCTCAAGGACCTCATGCGGGTAGCCCAGGTCAAGTAGGGCTGGACGCGGAGCCCGGCGGTGGTATAGCCTTGCCCTAACCTTCAGGGATTAAGCGTTGCGCGATTCACACACCCTCATAGCGGCCTGGGTGGGCCGCCGGCTCAAGCAGCTCCGGGGCGAGCGGACCCAGCAGGAGTTCGCCGACCTGTTGGGCCTGAGCCAGGCCCAGTACAACCGCTACGAGACCGGCAAACGCCTGGCCCATGACAAGGTGTTGGAGCAGGTGGCCCAGGTGTGCGGCCTCAGCCCCGAGCAGGTTATCTGGGGCGACGAGCTGCCCGCCGAGGCGGGCTCGCGCCTGGAGGCGGCCCGGGAGTTCGCCGCGCTCCTCGATCTGCTGGACGACGCGGCCAAGGAAGACATCTTCGTCTTCCTCAAGCACAAGGCCGAGGAACTGGCCCGCCAGCGCCGGGCCGAGGCCCGCCAGGCTCTAAAAGCACTCGAAGGTTTCGCCAAAAAGGCCCTGGGTTAGCGCCAGGCTTCGCCAGCCGGCGGCATACCGCGTTGCTGGCATCGCTCCAGCCTCGCTGTAGGCCCATCTACAGCTCCGGCCGTCGCTCGCCGGTCGCCTTGTCTGCCACCGGCTGTCTGTGCCGGGTCTTGGCTTGAACCCTACGTAGATTTTGACCGATACTCTCGGGTCAGACCGGGAAGTCCACCTTTATTTTGTACATCTCCACCGCGGGCATGGAGCAGATGTCCGGCACTCCGGTGTCCTGGGCGATCTGGGCCAGGTTGGCCTCGATCTGATCCATGGACTCGGCGATGAAGGTGAACCACACGTTGTAGCGGTGGTCGCGGCGGTAGTTGTGGGTCACCCCGTGATAGGCGTTCACCGCGGCCACGAACCGCTCGAACTTGTCCTCGGGCACCTGGGCGGCGCACAGGGTGGAGGAAAAGCCCAGGGCGGTGGAGGTGAAGTTGCCCCCGATGCGCCGGATCACCCCGCTTTGCTTCAGGGCCTGGAGCCGCTCCAGCACCTCGTCCTCGCTGAGCCCCAGCTGTTCGCCCAGCTTGGCAAAGGGCCGCGCGTCGATGGGCAGGTTGGATTGCACCGCCCGCAGGATGGCCTTGTCCGTGGCGTCCAGCTTGCTCATGGGGCTCACTTGCCCAGGGGGATGGAGGCGGTGCCGACCCAGTGCAGCACAAAGGGCTGGGGGGCCACGAAGTATTTTTGGATCAGCTTGACCAACTCGGGGGTGAGGTCGCGGCCCGCGGCCACGATGTAGGAGAAGTTGGTCTGGCGTACCAGCTTGCCGCCCTGGCGGGAGGCTCCCTCGCTGGGTCCCCACTCGGTGTAGCCCCCGGCCAGATCGGCCAGCCCCTGGCGGAAGCCCTCCAGGGCCTGCAGGTTGCTCATGCCCCCCGCCGGGCTGGGCGGGGCCACCAGGAAGTGAATATGGGCCTGGCCCGCCTGGGCCGGAGCGCCCAGGGCCAGCAACAGGGCCAGGGCCAGCAGACAGGGAAAAAGTCTTTTGAGGCTCATGTGGGTAACCCCCGTGTTTTAAGGCTTGCACACCTTGCAGGGAACGTATCCCGCCTGGATGGCCTGTTCCCGGCTGGTGAAGCGCGCCGTGCAGTTCTTGCAATTATAATAGCGGCAGCCCGGCCGGTGAAACTTTTTGGAGCGCACGTTGCCGTGATAAACCGTGTCGGCCTGGGCGAGTCTGAGCGGCGCGCCCAAGGGCGCTGCGTTGTCCTGGGCCCAGGCGGCGGCGCAAAACAGCAGGGCCAGGCTCAGGCCCAAGGCCCAGACCTTGCCCCGCCGCCGCTTCATCTCAGGCGCCTCCCGCCTTGGCCGGCTGGTACATGCACAGGGGCTCCTCGGCCAGATGGTCGCCGCTCACCTCGTAGGCCCGGGCCCGGCAACCGCCGCACACCCGGCGGTATTCGCACAGGCCGCATTTGCCCTTGAGCAGGTCCGGGTCCCTTAGCTCCTTGAACAACTGCGAGTCGCGCCAGATGACGCTGAAGGGCTGCTCACGGATGTTGCCTGCGCTTAGCTCCAGATAGCCGCAGGGCTGCACCTGGCCCACGTGGCTGACAAAGGCGAAGCCCTGGCCGCCCAGACAGCCCTTGGTCACCGCGTCCAGGCCGTGGGTCTCGAAGGTCAGTTTCTCGCCGGTCTCCTTGGCCCGCTGGCGGATGATGCGGAAGTAGTGGGGCGCGCAGGTGGCCTTCAGCTCCAGGGGCACCTTGCCCCGCATGTCGCAGAACCAGTTCAGCACGTCCTCGTATTCCTGGGCGCTGATGATCTCCCCGGTCAGGGCCCGGCCCCGGCCGGTGGGCACCAGCAGGAAAATGTGGTGGGCCACCGCGCCCAGGTCCACCGCGGTCTGCTGGATGCCCGGCACCTGGGGCAAATTGCCCCGGGTCACCGTGGTGTTGATCTGGAACTCCAGGCCCGCCTCGGTGGCCGCCTGCATGCCTTCCACCGACTTGTCGTAGGCCCCACCCTGGCCGCGAAACTGGTCGTGGCTGGCCGCGTCCGGGCCGTCGATGCTGATGCTCAGGCGCTGGATGCCCGCCTCCTTGAGACGGCGGGCCATCTCGGGGGTGAGCAGGGTGCCGTTGGTGCCCATGACCATGCGCAGGCCCAGCTCGTGGCCATAGCGGGTCAGGTGCAGGATGTCATCGCGCAACAGGGGCTCGCCGCCGGTCATGATAACCACCGAGCGGCCCATGCCGGCCAGGTCGCGCAAAAAGGCCTCGCCCTCGGCGGTGGTCAGCTCGTCGGGATAGTGCTCGTCCTCGGCCCCGGCCCGGCAGTGCAGGCAGGACAGGTTGCAGCGGCGGGTGGTCTCCCAGGCCACCAGCCTGAGGGCCGGGGTGCCGTCGGGAGAGGCCGCCGGAGGGCGGCCGCCGGGGTGGCCGCCGGTTTTGCTGGGGTGGTTCACGCTTGCTCCTTGCGGGGCGGTTGAGGCGCCGGCGCCGGAGTTGTTGCCGCCGGTGCGAGTTCCAATGATAGTCTCATCATACGGTTGCAAGTCTATATCCGGGGCAAAAGGGAATCAAGCCGGGGTTGAGCGGCTGATCTTCTGACGATGCGGTTGGCACGGTTGGAGTAACGCCTTAAAACAAATTCAGCAGGTCCGCCGGGCAGGAAACCTCGAAGTCGGGTTGCATTCCGCGACATTTTTGGGCGTCGCCATATCCGTAGGAAACCCAGCAAGAGGCGGCGCCGGTGTTGTGGGCGAACTCCAGGTCAATGTGGGTGTCTCCCACCATAATCATTTTCCTGGGGGGCGGGTTGCCAAAGCGGGGACGGATCAGCTCTTCGTAGAGTCTGGGGTCCGGCTTGTTGGGCCCCTGCGGGCTGTCTCCGAAAACCTCCATGATGGTTTCGCTCAAGCCGAATTTATCCAATAACATGTTGGTGATCTCGGCCTTGCGGGCGCTGACGATTATCGCCGGGATTTCCTGGTCGGCCAGGGCGGCCAGAAACCGGGCCGCTCCCTCGAACAGATGCAGCCGGGGCGGGCCCTCGGTCATGAATATCTCGCGGTAGGCCCTGGCCCAGGTTTGACCTTTCTCACGGCCGCCCTTGCCCCTCAGTTGCGTCAACGCGTCGGGCAGGGGCAAACCAATGGTGGCGCGGATGGCGGCTTCAGAAGGCGGCTCCTCGCCCTGGGCCGCAAAAGTGCGCTGCACGCAATGGACTACAGAACTTGCCGAGTCGACCAGGGTGCCGTCGAAGTCCAACATGACCAAGTCGTAAGGAGGCATGAGCTTTTGCTCCAAGATTAGGGTCCTTTACCGGCTGAGTGTGGCCCGCGAACGATCAGGGGCCCTGATCAAGAACGGCGGATTTGCGACAAATGTAAAGGTCTCTCGCCGTACGCGCAAGGGACAGGGGAGGTCGCTACACCGGCATTGCATGCTATGAAAGTTGCCGCAAAACCTTTGCAACCTGGGTAGCCCGGCCGGTCCATGTGCTGTGGTGTTATGCCAAGGAGCCGCAAAAAATATTTAAGCTGGCAATACAGGGCTTGGGCCGGCTACCAGGTTGCATGGGCTTGGTCTTAAATGTGTGCCAAATCAGGGCCCTGAGAAGGGATTTTTGGCGAGTGGGACTTTGCGGTTCGCTTACGTTTCTGCCCTGGGCAAGCTGTTAAATTGTTCTTGACAAGGGGGCGGGGATAGGGCCATATTGCATCTGAGCGAGCGCTCAGTCGGGATATTGGCAAACTCGGAAGTCCCGGCTGGCCTTCCAGTGTACGGACATAATTAATATTTTCAGAGGATGTGCCATGGGCGATGCCGCGGACCCTTCCCAGGGCCCCAATATCCACACCGAGGTAAAAGACGAGGACCTGGTCCTGCGCCGCCGCCGCCAGATAGTGGACGCGGCGGTGCATCTGTTCATCAACAAGGGCTTTCACAAGACCACCACCCGGGAAATCGCCAAGGCGGCGGGTTTTTCCATCGGCACCCTCTACGAGTACGTCAACTCCAAGGAGGACGTGCTCTACCTGGTGTGCCAGGCCATCCACAGCGAGATGGAGCAGCGCCTCAAGCAGCGGCTCAGGCACGGCATCAACGGGGCGCGGGACCTGGAGGCGGCCATCGCGGTCTATTTCACGGTGTGCGACCAGATGAGCGACCACATCCTGCTCATCTACCAGGAGACCAAGAGCCTGCCCGCCGAGAGCCGCCGCTTCGTCTTGGAGCACGAGCTAAGGATCACCGGGGTGTTCAAGGATCTCTTGGCCCGGGGCGTGGCCGACTTTTCCCTGCGCCCCCTGCACCCCCCGGAGATAACCCTGGTGGCCCACAACATCATGGTGGTGGGCCACATGTGGAGCTTTCGCCGCTGGGCCCTGGCCCCGGCGTTCAGCCTGGAGCAGTACATCCAGCTCCAGAGCGACTACCTGCTGGGTGAGCTGACCTAGCACAGCCATTCGAGGGAGCACTATGGCCATGCAGACGCGTCCCTACACTCCCCAAAACCCGGTGCGGGCCATAACCGCGGCCAGCCTGTTCGACGGCCACGACGCGGCCATCAACATCATCCGGCGCATCCTCCAGGCCACCGGCGTGGAGGTGATCCACCTGGCCCACAACCGGGGGGTGCACGAGATCGTCAAGGCGGCCATCGCCGAGGACGTGCAGGCCATCTGCGCCTCCTGCTACCAGGGCGGGCACGTGGAGTTCTTCAAGTACATGGTGGACCTGCTCAAACAGAACGGCCGCCCGGACATCATGGTCTTTGGCGGGGGCGGCGGGGTCATCGTGCCCGAGGAGATCAAGGAGCTAACCGACTACGGCGTGACCCGCATCTATTCCCCCGCTGACGGCCAGCGCCTGGGCCTGCAAGGCATCATCAACGACATGGTGCGCCAGATGGACGAGATGGCCGGGCAGGAGATAAATTCGCCCGACCTGGCCGAGCTCGGCCCCGAGCACCCGGCGGTGGTGGCCCGCACCATCAGCCTGGTGGAGCGGGCCGCGCTGGAGCGCCAGGGCATCGACGCCTGGCGGGAGCGCCTGGAAGGCATCCAGGGCGAGCGCAAGGTGCCGGTGGTGGGCATCACCGGCACCGGCGGAGCGGGCAAGTCCTCGCTCACCGACGAGATTCTGCTGCGCTGGCTCATCGACTTCCCCGAGGGCAGCGTGGCGGTCATCTCAGTGGACCCCACCCGGCGCAAGTCCGGCGGGGCGCTGTTGGGCGACCGCATCCGCATGAACACCCTGGACAACCCCCGGGTGTACATGCGCTCCCTGGCCACCCGGGGCAGCTCCATGGAGATCAGCCGGGCCCTGGGCGACGTGATCAAGGTGGCCCAGGCCGCCGGATACGACCTGGTGGTGGTGGAGACCGCGGGCATCGGCCAGGGCGACGCCGCCGTAGTGGACGTGGTGGATTTGAGCCTCTACGTGATGACCAGCGAGTTCGGGGCCGCCTCCCAGCTGGAGAAGATCGACATGCTCGACTTCGCCGACCTGGTGGCGGTGAACAAGTTCGAGCGCCGGGGCAGCGAGGACGCGCTCCGCGACGTGCGCAAGCAGATGCAGCGCAACCTGAACGCCTGGGCCACCGACCCGGCCAAGATGCCGGTCTACGGCACCATCGCCAGCAAGTTCAACGACGACGGGGTCACCGCCCTGTACCTGGCCCTCTTGGCCGAGATAAAGCAAAAGACCGGGGTGGCCTTTGCCAGCCCCCGCAAGGCCAGCGGGGCCACCTATTCCACCAGTCGCACCATCATCGTGCCGCCCGAGCGCACCCGCTATCTGGCCGAGATCGCCGAGGCCATCCGCGAGTACCACCAGCGCACGGGGCAGCAGGCCGACCTGGTGCGCCGGGTCTGGCAGATGAAGGCCACCCACGACGCCATGGCGGGCTCCTGGCAGGGCGATCCCGGCCTGGAGGCGGCCCTGGAAAAGCTGCGGGTGGCGGTGCACAAGCTGGAGGAGGGCTACGAGGAGGAGACCCACCGCCTGCTGGCCGCCTGGCCCAAGCTCAAGCGGGACTACTCGGGCGAGGAGTACGTTTACACGGTGCGCGACCGCGAGATCCGCGTGCCGCTGACCACCCGCTCCCTGGCCGGCAGCCCCATCCCCAAAGTGTGCCTGCCCCGCTGGCAGGATCCGGCCCAGGTCTACGCCTGGCTGCGCTCGGAGAACGTGCCCGGCTCCTTCCCCTACACCGCCGGGGTCTTCCCCTTCAAGCGCACCGACGAGGACCCCACCCGCATGTTCGCGGGCGAGGGCGACCCCTTCCGCACCAACCGCCGCTTCAAGCTGCTCAGCGCCGACGCCAAGGCCGCCCGGCTCTCCACCGCCTTCGACTCGGTGACCCTCTACGGCTGGGACCCGGACGAGCGCCCGGACATCTACGGCAAGGTGGGCAACTCCGGGGTGAGCATCTGCACCCTGGAGGACATGAAGGCGTTGTACGACGGCTTCGACCTGGTGAACCCCAACACCAGCGTGTCCATGACCATCAACGGCCCGGCGCCCATCATGCTGGCCTTTTTCTTCAACACCGCCATCGACCAGCAGGCGGCCAAGTTCCGCGCCGAAAACGGCCGCGAGCCCAGCGCGGAAGAGCGCAAGCGCATCAAGGACATGGTGCTCAAGAACGTGCGGGGCACGGTGCAGGCCGACATCCTCAAGGAGGACCAGGGCCAGAACACCTGCATCTTCTCGGTGGAGTTCGCCCTGCGCATGATGGGCGACATCCAGCAGTTCTTCATCGACAAGGACGTGCGCAATTTCTACAGCGTGTCCATCAGCGGCTATCACATCGCCGAGGCCGGGGCCAACCCCATCAGCCAGCTGGCCTTCACCCTGGCCAACGGCTTCACCTACGTGGAGTACTACCTGGCCCGGGGCATGCACATCGACGACTTCGCGCCCAACCTGAGCTTCTTCTTCTCTAACGGCATGGACCCCGAGTACACCGTGATCGGTCGGGTGGCCCGGCGCATCTGGGCCATCGCCATGCGCGAGCTCTACGGCGGCGGGCCGCGCAGCCAGATGCTCAAGTACCACATCCAGACCTCGGGCCGCTCCCTGCACTCCCAGGAGATTCAGTTCAACGACATCCGCACCACCTTGCAGGCCCTGTGCGCCATCTACGACAATTGCAACTCCCTGCACACCAACGCCTACGACGAGGCCATCACCACCCCCACCGAGGAATCGGTGCGCCGGGCCCTGGCCATCCAGATGATCATCAACCAGGAGTGGGGCCTGGCCAAGAACCAGAACCCCCTGCAAGGCGCCTTCATCGTGGACGAGCTCACCGATCTGGTGGAGGAGGCGGTGTTGGAGGAGTTCATGCGCATCACCAGCCGGGGTGGCGTCTTGGGGGCCATGGAGACCGGTTACCAGCGCTCCAAGATTCAGGAGGAGAGCATCTACTACGAGATGCTCAAGCACTCCGGCGAGCTGCCCATCATCGGCGTGAACACCTTCAAGAACCCCCACGCCGACGAGGCCGATGCGGGCTGCGCCGTGGAGCTGGCCCGGGCCACCGAGGAGGAAAAACAAAGCCAACTGAAGCGCCTGCGCGAGTTCCAGGACAAGCACTCCGGCGAGGCCTCCGCCGCCCTCAAGCGCCTGCAAAAGGTGGCCCTGGACGGCGGCAACATCTTCGCCGAGCTCATGGACACGGTGCGGGTCTGCTCCCTGGGGCAGATCACCCAGGCGCTCTACGACGTGGGGGGCAAGTACCGCCGCGGCATGTAGGCCCCAATACGCTCATCATGCCTCCCGCCGGCCGCCCGCCGGTGGGAGGCTTTGCTTTGGGGCGCGGCCGCCAGGACTTATAATGTTTATGGAGGCTCTTAACCAGGCAGAGGCCCGGACGGCGGGCCGAGGGGAGGGCGGCCATGGGCAACGATCAGGATCGGATGGATATCTTCGATAGGTGCGCCTGTGACGAGTGCCGGCACTTCTTTGGCGAAGGCGAGTGCCAGGCCTTTCCCGAGGGCATACCCCTGGCCGTCTTGAACGGCGAGGTGGAGCATTGCCACCCCATCGCCGGGGATCATGGGATCATGTTCGAGCCGAGGGAGAAGTGAGAGGGTAGGTAGTTAGGCAGTAAGGGGAGGCTGTGGGGAACATCATAGCTTATTTTAATTTCCGGACGCGATTCTAAGATTATATTTTAAGTTACCTGTGCCACACTGCTAACCGAAAAATATTTAAGGGGGGAGCAATGTCATCAAAAGTTCCACAGACAATGGAAGACCTGCAGAGATTATTTGACGAACAACTAATGTTGATGGAACGCTCAATTGAAGGCTTTGACCAAGGGATACAGGCTGAAGCTAAGCGTCTTGCGGTCCACATAAGAACGCTATTGCACAATACAGACAAAGGCTCCATTGGCCTTTTGAAGCAATTAGGAAAGGAAAACACTAAGTTCCTCAGCACAGCAGTGCCACACGATTCAGCCTATAAAAGTGAAGGCATAAAACCCAAGAGTACGATCCATAATGGTTTGGTAGCCTTTTTATTGAAGCCAAGTTCAGTTGAGTGTATTGCCCCTCTAGATGACGATCCTTACGTTGCCCGTTGGTTAACATTCGATGAGTGGTGGAATGAAACTATTTTCATCGATAGCCATGGTGAACACTTCTCAAGAAGAAGGATTATATTAGCAGTTGCGAATAAAGATGGTGGTGCTCATGTCGATCCAAAATTGGAGAAGGGATACGCGCGTTTTTCAAGAGACAATTCAATGTTGCTTAAACAGAGTTTCGGTAGAAAAACAACCCCTATAAAAGGATTAGAGTTAGTTACGATCCGTCAAGTTGCCCACGAAGTCATGAAAAGCTGCACAAAGGAATACCGCAAACTTCCTAATACAGACGGCGGGGTATCTCTCGTTCAATTTGTTGACCTGAATACTTTAGAGGGATCACCTTCAGGTATGGAAGTGCTCTGCAAAGTTCACGACCTGATATCTACTCTCCCACGCCCACATCAACCGGAGGGGAAAAAAGTGGGGCGCAATGATCCCTGCCCCTGCGGCAGCGGCAAGAAATACAAGAAATGCTGCGGTGTTTAGTGAAACTATTGCTGATTTAACAGGTAGATAAAGGTGCTAAAGATCGCCATCTACCAAACCTACACGATTCTGAATTTTTATTTCCATTAGCGTAGGTTGGGTAGAGGGCACAGCCCGAAACCCAACAAACCCCATAAAACAAAAGCCCGGACGGCTGGCGCCGTCCGGGCTTCTCATTTTCAAGCTAGCGTCGTAGCTCGGGCTACTCCACGATCTCCAGGGAGAAGATCAGGGTCTGGCCGGCCAGGGGATGGTTGGCGTCCACGGTGACCGTGTCCTCGCCCATCTCGATGACCCGCACCAACATCTCACCCTGCTCGCTCACGGCCTTGAAGGTGTCGCCCACCGCTACCTCGCGCGGGAAGTGCTGCTTGGGCACCTCCTGCACCGCCTGGGGCTGGTGGGGGCCATAGCCCTGGTCCGGGGGCACGGTCACGGTCTTGCTGTCGCCCACCGCCATGCCGATCACCGCGTTGGACACGCCGGGTATAAGCTGATTGCTGCCCGCCTCGAACTCCAGCGGGTCCTTGCCTTCGCTGCTGTCCACCACCGTGCCGTCTTCCAGCTTTACGGTGTAGTGCATGCGAACCTTGTCTCCGGCGCTGATCTGTGCCATCAATGGCTCCTGTAATGTCCCGGTCGTAAAAAATTGGCTACCCGGCCGGCACCAGGACCATGGCGGCGGAGCAACTTTATTTTTGGGTTACCGAGAACCTAACAACTGCGCGCCGCATATGCCACTATTTTTAGGAAAACGCCGGGAATTTGACCTTGGCCGCGCCGCTGGTACAGCATCGAAGCGCAAAGGGAGGCCCAGGAAAGCCCATGGATAAGCGGTTGCTCAAGATCACCGGCTGGAGCGCGGCGGCCACCGTGCTGTTGGTGGCGGTGTTTTTTCTGTGGCTGGACCGGCCCATCGACACCCTGGCCCACGGCCTCAAGGGTGGCGCGCTGTTCGCCGCGGCCCAGGCCCTGAGCCTGGTGGCCGATCATGACTGGTTCAACGTGTGGCTGGTGGTGGGCCTGGTGTTGGGCGGGGCGCTGGCCCTGGGCCGGGGGCTCACCCCCGGGGTGCGCGGCCTGCTGATGGTGTGCGCGGCGGTGGCCCTGACCATGCTGGTGGGCGAGACCCTGAAGTGGTTCTTCGGCCGCTACCGCCCGGTGATGTACTTTGAGCACGACCTGTACGGTTTTTCCTGGCTGGCCGCCAAGGGCAAGATGCACTCCTTCCCCTCGGGCCACACCTTCCGCATTTTCTCGGCCATGACCGCCCTGGCCCTGCTGTGGCCTCGGGCGCGGGTGCCCCTGCTGGGCTTCGCCGCGCTGGTGGGGGTGTGCCGGGTGCTGGTTACCCGCCACTATCCCAGCGACGTCATCGCCGGGGCCTTTGTGGGCATCTTCGGCGCCCTGTGGGTGTGGAGCCTTTTGCGGGGCGGCAGGTCCGAATCGCCGCCTATCACCTAGCCCCGCAGTCGCAGGGCTTTTTGTCCAGCGCCTGGTCCAGCCAATCGAAGACGCGCTGGTTGGAAACGGCCATGGCCCCCATCTGGCAGTGGGGCGTGGCGTCCTCTGCGGCGGTGAACTCCAACAGGGTCTTGGAGCAGGTCATGGCCTCGTAGAGCTTTTTCTGCTCGTCGTAGGTCATGAAGTGATCGCCCCGGCTGACGATGACCAGGCTGTTGGCGGTGATCTTGGCGGCCTCCTGGGGAGTGAGGCGGTAGCGGGCAAACTGCTCCATGAACTTGAGAGGCGTCTTCACCCCCATGGTGAACATGCCGTTGTTCACCAGCCAGCGGAAGCCGATGTCCTGGGCCATCCTCTGGCGCAGGGCCTTGTTGGTGGCCGAGGGATCGGCGCGCATCTCTTGCCACTGCTTGGCGCTGGGCCGCCGGCCGGCCATCATGTCCATGACCCCCGGATTGCACACCAGGGCGGCCAGGCGGTGCTCATGCGCGGCGGCCCGGGCCACCAGATAGCCGCCCATGGACAGGCCCATGAGGGCCAGGCGGCTTGGATCCACCTCCGGGCGGGCCAGGGCGTAGTCCACTACCGGGGTCACCACCGCCTCCCAGTCGGGCCGGAAAAACAGGCCCTGCTCGCGCACCACCCCGCCTTGGCCGGGGCCCTCGAAGATCAGCACGTTGTAGCCCCGGGCCAGCGCGAAGAACGCCACCTCGAAGTAGAGCTCCTCGCCGGTGCCGTCAAAGCCGGTCTGCACGATCAGGGTCCTGCGGGCCTGGCGGGAGGCGCTTGGCCCCAGGAAATAGCCGGGCAGGGTGGTGTCTTGGTAGGGGATGGTCACCGTCTCCACGGGGCGTTCCATGAGCACGGCCGCCCGCTGGAAGGTGTCGCGGCTCAATCGCCAGGCCTTGAGGATGCGCGGGTCCCGGGGGTTGGCGTGCAAGAAGAAATCGGCCGGGCGGTAGTAGGCGCTGGCCCGGAGCAGGGCCTCGCGGGCCGATACCAGGCGTCCCAAGGCCAGCGAGGTCTCCGCGGTCAGCCGAACCCTTTCGGCCAGGGCGAACCAGGCTTGGTACCATGAATCGCCGTCGCCCGGCTGGATGGTATGGGCCGCGGCCAAGACTTCGTTGAGGTCGGCCCCGCCGGACAGGGCGTAGCCCAGCCCCCGGCGCAGCTCAAAGTCGTAGGTGGGATCGCTGAACGCCACCGGCGGCAGGGGCGGGGAGGGCGCGGATGGCTCCGCCGCGCCCAGCGGCGAGGCGGCGAGCAGGATCAGGGCCAGGCAAGCAAACAGGCGCGGGGCACGTGACATGGGCGGCTCCAACTGAAGTTGAGCGCGATTATGTCACGGCCCGGCGGGCGGGTCAAAAATGCTCTTTCTGGCAGTGGGGGCAAAAGTGGGTGGAGCGCCCGGCCACCACGATGCGCTCGATCTCACAGCCGCACTCGTTGCAGGCCTGTCCGCCGCGCTGGTACACCCGGTGGGCGTGCTGAAAGGTGCCGGGCCGTCCGTGGGCGTCCACGAAGTTGCTGATGGAAGAGCCGCCCTTGGCCAGGGCTTCGGCCAGGGTTTCTTGTAGGTGATGATGCAGGGCGGTCAACTGGGCCTGGCTCAGGTCTTTGGGGGCGACCAGGGGATGCAGGCCCGCCCGGTGCAGGGACTCGTCCGCATAGATATTGCCCACCCCGGCCAGCACCCGCTGGTCCAGGAGAACGCTCTTGAGCTTGCCGCCCTTGCCTGAGACGCGCTCCAGGAACACCTCCAGGGGGATGCCCAGGGCGTCGGGGCCCATGTTGGCCAGCGGTCCGGCGTCCAGGGCGGCCTGATCCGGGCACCAGGCCATGAAACCGAACTGGCGGGGGTCGCGGTAATACAGGCGCGGTCCGCCGTCGTCAAAGCCCACGGTGACGTGGATGTGCTTGGCGTCGGGCCGCCGATCGGCGATGATCACCTGGCCGGTCATGCCCAGGTGGATGGCCCAGGTGCCGTGGCCGGACATGCGCAGCATGAGCAGTTTGCCGTGGCGGTCCACCTGGGATATGCTCTGGCCCCGGATACCGGCGCTCAGGGCCTGGGGCGTGGGCCGGACCAGCTTGGCCAAACCCACCCGCACGGTGCTTGGGGTGCGCCCGAGCAGATCGGGGGCCATGGTGCGGCGTACGTTTTCAACTTCAGGTAGTTCAGGCATATTTTAGTAATAATTCCTTTCCGCTGAAGCGCAAGGGAAATTTTACAGTTTTTTAAGGCACAAACCCCATTATTTTGTGGTTGACACAAATATACTAACTATATAGAGTGGTTTCAAAGGCTAACGGCCAGTTATAAATCGTTTTTTTATCAGTTGGAGAGCCGGATTAGTGGCCGATTACGAAAAAATGAAAAAGGCCTGCCCCAATTTGCAAGCCAATTTGGCCCAGTGCACTTGCACTTACAGTGCCTGCGACAAGACGGGCCTGTGCTGCCAGTGCGTTGCCTATCACCGGAAAATGCGCCAGATTCCGGGGTGTTTTTTCACCTCGGAGGGTGAGCGCGGTTACGATCGGTCCTATGGCAGTTTCTGCGGCGATTGCAGCTGAGACCCCGGCTTTGCCCGGTCGTCTTCCCACGCAGTCCCGTCATGGTTTAAAAGACGCGGTGGACCTCTTGGCCAACCTGACCGAGGCCTACACCGTGGCTCTATACCTGCGCGAGCCCGGCGGCCGCCAACTGCATGCCGCCGCCTGGCATTCCATGGGCCGTTCCTTCCGCTCCGAGGACCCGGTGCAGATGGGCGAGGGCCTGGTGGGTTGGGTGGCCAAGCACAACCGCCCGGTGGACGTGGACCGCTACAAGCAGAGCTCCGAGGCCACCGGCCTGTACCACGCCGACGAGGGCATCCAGGCCTTTGTGGGCATGCCGGTGGGCGATCTGGGGGTGTTGGTGGTCGACACCAAGAACCGTCAGATCTTTGGCGAGCGCGAAAAGAAAATTATACGTGATTTCGCGGTGTTCATGGGGCAGATGGTCGCCCAGCAGGAGACCTGCGCCAGGGAGGCCCTCTATGGCCGTATCCTGGATTTGCTCTATGACGTGGAAAACGCGGCCTTGAGCTTCAGCGGCCGCCGCGAGCTGTATGATGAAATATTGGACGCCGGCCGCCGTTTCAGCGGCCTGTCCATGGGTTTTTTGTGTCTGTTGCACCAGGGACGCAAGCAGTTTTGGGTGGAAGCGGTGCAGGGGCCCAGCGTGGCCACCCTGCGCGGCCGTTCCTTCCCGGTGACCCAGGGATTGGTGGGTTGGGTGCTAAGGGAGGCCCGTCCGCTGACCCATCACCGCATGCGCCCCGGGCAGGGCAAGTCCTACCTCATCTCCCCGGACGAACCTCTCAGGGGCTACAACGCCTTTGTGGGGGTGCCGCTTTTGGCTTGGCGGCGGCTGATGGGGGTGTGGGCTTTTGCCGGTCAAACCGAACGCTCTATCGACGAGGAAGAGGAGAGGGCCCTGCAGTTGGCCGGTCACCGCGTGGCCGCCACCTTGGCCCACTATCGTTTGGCCTCGTTTTAGGCTGAGCCATGCCCCACAGGGGGGCGGAAAAAGGCAGGTAGCATTGTGCTGAGCAAACTCATGGGGCTGTTTTCCAAGGACTTGGCCATGGACTTGGGTACGGCCAATACCCTCATCTTCGTCAAAGGCAAGGGCGTGGTGCTCAACGAGCCCTCGGTGGTGGCGCTCAAGCGGGACAGCGGCAAGCCCCTGGCCGTGGGCCTGGAAGCCAAGCAGTACCTGGGACGCACCAGCCCCAGCGTGGTGGCGGCCCGCCCCCTCAAAGACGGGGTGATCGCCGACTTCGACATGACCCGCATAATGATCCGCGAGTTCATCCTCAAGGTGAAATCGGCCACCGGTTTCATGAAGCCGCGCATGCTCATCGGGGTGCCCAGCGGGGTGACCCAGGTGGAAAAACGGGCGGTTATCGAGAGCGCCGAGCAGGCGGGAGCCCGCGACATCTACCTCATCGAAGAGCCCATGGCCGCGGCCATCGGGGCCGGCCTGCCCATAAGCCTGCCCCAGGGCTGCATGATCGTGGACATCGGCGGCGGCACCACCGAGGTGGCGGTGATCAGCCTTTACGCCACCGCCTATTCCGAATCGGTGCGGGTGGCCGGCGACGAGGCCAACGAATCCATCGTTCGCTACATCCAAAAGAAATATCAGGTTCTGGTTGGCGAAAACACCGCCGAGCAGGTAAAGATATCAATTGGCTCGGCTTATCCCCTGGATCATCCGCTGTCCATGGAGGTCAGCGGCAAGGATCTGGTGGAAGGCATCCCGCGCACCATTACCCTCACCGACGAGGAGGTGCGCGAGGCCATGTCCGAGCCCATAGAGGTGATTTTGGAGAGCGTCAAGCGCGCCTTCGAGAAAACGCCTCCCGAGTTGGCCGCGGACGTGGGCGAGCAGGGCATCACCCTGGCGGGAGGCGGGGCTCTCATCCGGGGGCTGGATCGCTTGATTCAGCACGAGATGAAGCTTAAGGTAAACGTGGCCGACGACCCCTTGACCTGCGTGGTGATGGGGGCGGGCATTGCGCTACACGACGTGAAAGAGTATAGACGGGTATTCATCAACTGATTCGGCGAGGACTGATTTGGCCCGACTCCTTATATTGGAGGAATTGGAAGACCGCATAGATTGCTTCGGCGAGTTCGACCGGGGCGATCACGTCTGTCTGGCCCATTGCGGTCTCAGCTTTGAATGCGCCGCCGCCCGCGAGCGCTATCAGGCCCTCCAGAGGCACGACGAATCACTGGAACACCTGGGCTGCCCCCATAGCGCCTAGGTTTCTTCTCGGCTCCGGGAGCTTTCCCGGGGACGGGGTGTGTCCATTCCCGCTTCCCTGAGCACAATCCGTCGCCCCCGTCCGCTCCTGGGCCGGGGGCGCATTTGCGTCTGGACCCCGCCGGCGTCGTCCATGCGCGCCACCGCCATCTTCTGCCGGCGCCGCCGGGCCACCAGGCCCACCCCCGCCCCCAGGGCCACCAGGCCCCACAAGACCCCCCCGGTGCCCAGCACCGCGATCCAGGAGAAGCGCGAGTGCATGTCGTCGCTGAAGCGCTCCTCCAGCGCGGCCAGGCTCAGGCCGGTGGTTTGTCGCAGCGCGGCGGTTAGGGGGCGGCCTTGGGACAGGCCCTTGATTATCTTGGCCAGGGCCTGGGGGCCGTACTCGTTTTGCAGCCAGGTGACCAGGTAATAGCTCTGGGCATAGGCCAGGGCGGCCTGCTGGGCCTGGTCCGGGAAGCGCTCGGCCAACTCGCCAAAGGGTATCAGGCCCGCGCCCAGCACCCCCCCGGCCATGGTGGCGCTGCGGCCCCAGCCGCCCTCGCCGGACAGGCGCATGGCCAGGCCCTCCTCCAGCCACAGGGGGGCCCGGCGGCCCTTGAGCCCGGCGGCCAGGTACAGGTGCAGTAATTCGTGGATCGTCAGGTGGCGGAACTGTTCGGGGTCGCCCAGCTGGCGGGGGGAGCGCAGTACGATAAGCCCCCGCTCGGGCAGGGCCAGCCCGGCGGCCCAGCGGGGCCCGCCCAACTGATTCATGCGCTTTTCAAACCATTCGCGGGTGGGCATTACCTGGATGAGCACCTTGCCCGGCGAGGCCCCGGTCCAGGCCTCCAGCTTGGGCGCGGCCTCGGCGGCGATGGCCCGCACGTGGTCGGCCAGCTCCGGGGAAGGGGCCTGCACGGAAAGCTCCAGGGGCCCGGCGGCCAGGGCGGCCGTGGCCCCCAGCAGGGCCAAGAGCAGGATGGCCAGGCGCCGGATCACAGGCCCAGCCGCCCGCGCACCTCGTCCGGGCTCAGCCCCTCGACCAGCACCCGCTTGTTGCGCGAGCGCTCCCCGCTGACCACGCTGATCTTGCCCTTGGCCACGCCCAGGGACTTGGCCAACAGCTTGACGAGGGCCTGGTTGGCCGCGCCCTCCACGGGCGGGGCGGTAAGGCGCACCTTGAGGGCCCCGGCCTCCACGCCGGCCAGTTCGTTGCGCGAGGCTCGGGGAGCCACCCGCACGGCCAGGCTCGCACCGAGGGCCTCTTTTTTAAGACTAGGCACGGGAGATAAAAACTAGGAAGAGGGGCTCCTGAGGATCTTGATCTTGTCCTCCAACTCCGAAAGGTCGCGGTCGCGGTCGGCCTCCACCTCCAGGAGCTTCAGGTGCGCCTCCACCAGGGAGCGCAGGCGGACCTCGAACTGGGCCCGCTGGCGTTTGAGTTCGGTGATGTCGTCGTGGATCTGGGCCAAACGGTTATGGGCCTGGCTTAGGATCTTTTCGGCCTGCAGCTCGGCCTCGGCCACGATGAACTTGGCCTCCTTCTCGCTGTTGGCCTTCATGTCCTCGGCGATGCGTCGGCTCTGGGCCAGATTGGCCTCCAGGGCGTCTTCGCGGACGCGATATTCCTTGAGTTCCTGGGTGTTTTGGTTCAGTTGCTGGTTGAGGTTGTCCAACTCACGATGCAGGTCCGCGACATAGTCGGCCAGTTTGCCCACATAGCTTTCCACCTCGCGGGCGTCAAAGCCAAAAAAGCGCCGGGCAAAGCTTCTGCCTCTGATTTCTTGGACGTCCATAATCTCACCGTACCCTTAGGGTCAACGCAGGAACATCACAACATTTTCGTACCGTAATTACAGGAAAAAGTCAAGTTTTATCGTAAGTTAAATATATTAATCTTCCTCGGAGGCCAACTGGGCCAGCATGATTTCACGCATGCGGAACTTCTGGATCTTGCCCAAGGGCGTGGTGGGAAATTCCTCCACGAAACGCAGCCAGGCGGGCAGGTGGCTTTGGCTGAGCCGCTCGGCGAGATAGTCCATGATCTCGCCCTCCGTGGCCGTGGCGTGGCGTTCCAGCTTGATCCAGCAGGCCACCTCTTCGCCCAGCTCGGCATGGGGCACCCCGAACACGGCCGCGGTGTTCACCGCCGGATGGGCGAAGAGCACCTCTTCAATGTCCGCCGGGAACACGGTGGCCCCTCCCTTGCGGATCACCTCCTTGAGCCGCCCCGAGATGCGGATATAGCACTCGGCGTCCATGGTGCCCAAATCGCCGGTGCGCAGCCAGCCGTCCTGGTCCACGGCCTGGGCCGTCTCGGCGGGCAGGTCGAAATAGCCCAGCATCACGTGGCCCTGGGTGCATATCTCCCCCACCTCGCCGGGGGGCAGGGGTTGGCCGTCGGCCAGGTCGGCGATCTTGACCCTCGCCCCCGGCACCGGGCGGCCCACGGTGGAGACCCTGAGCTCCAGGGGATCTTCCGGGCGGCTGGTGGAGATCCAGGAGGAAGCCTCGGTCTGCCCGTAGCCGATGAGGATGTCCCTGACCCCCATGTCCTCCACCACCCGGCGCATAACCTCCATGGGGCACTGGGCCCCGGCCATGATCCCGGTGCGCAGGCCGCCGCCCACCTGCTGGTAGGCCGGTTCGTCCAACATGGCGATGAAAGAGGTGGGCGGGCCGTACAGGGCGGTGCAGTTTTCCTTGACTACCGCATTGAGGGTGGCCCCGGCCTCGGGCAGCCGGGAGGGAATCACCAGGGCCGCGCCCTTGATGATGCCCGCCAGGGCGATACAGATGCAGCCGAACATGTGGCACAGGGGCACCGACACCGCCAGGCGGTCCTCCTGGCTCAGGCGTTGGTGGTCGCCGCCGGCCGCCGAGGTGAGGATCAGGCCCTGGTGGGGGCTCAGCACCCCCTTGGGGCGGCCGGTGGTGCCCGAGGTGTAGAGCAGGGTGGCCGCGTCCTGGGGCCGCACCTCGGCCATGCGCCGGGCCAACTCCCCCGCCGGCGCCTGGTCGCCCAGCTTCAGAGCCTGGCCCCAGGTCAGGGCCCCGGCCGGGGCCGCATCGCCCAAGACGATCACCCGCTTGAGCTCGGGCAGGGCGGTGCAATCCAGGCCCGCCGGGGCGGGGCGGGCCAGCGCGGGGCACAGCTCGCCCAGGGCCTTGAGGTATTCATTGCCCTGGACACCCGGAGCCAGGACCAGGGCGCTGCAGCGGGACTGGGCCAGTTGATAGGCCAACTGCTCCCGGCCGAAGCTGGTGTCCACGCTGGAGAGCACCAAGCCGGCCTTGGCCGCCGCGTACATCACCACCAGCCATTGGGGCTGGTTGGGGGCCCACAGGGCCACCCGCTGGCCCTTGGCCAGGCCCAGGGCCAAAAAGGCGCGGGCCAGCCGGTCGCTGGCCCGGTCGAACTGGGCGTAGGTGAGGCGCTCCCCGCTGGGCAGGTCCACCAGGGCCTCGCGCTCCCCCCAGCGCCCGGCCACCTCCTTGAGCAATCCTCCCAGGGTCAGAGCCCCCTCATAGGCCATGCGCTCCCCCTCCTCGGCGTGGCCGCGCCCGGTCGCCTCAGTCGCGCCACATGGTTTTTATGTCCTTGGCAATCTCCTCGGGGCTCAAGAAGCACACCGTTTCGTCGTGCAGCTTTTCGAAGTAATTGATCTCGTCCACGCCCATGGGCGGTATCTGCACCCGGCTGGCGATGCGCAACATGAAGGGTAGTCCGGCCTCGGGCTTCAACGAGGTGTGCAGGGCCATGTTGTAGGCGTTCACCCCCCGGGCCTCCAGGAAGCGAACCACCCGGCGGATGCCCTTGGCCAGGCCCAGGATCTGGGCCGGGCTGAACTCCATGAGCCCCTTGCCGCTGGGCGACAGGGCCATTAAATCATAAATGGCTCGGGGCGCGAAAGGCGCCAGCCAAATCACCGGCCCCACCTGGCCCACCCAGCGGGTGCGCTCCGCCTTCTCGTGCTCCAGGTAGGCGCTCATCATGTCGCCCCCCTCGCGCTTGGCAAAGGCCTTGGCCCGGCGGATGAGGCGGCTCTGGAAGCGGGTGGGCTCGATGCCGGCCACGATCTGGAAGTGGGGGTGCACCACTCCGCCCCCGGCGGGCATCATGTAGTTCCAGTTCACCGCCGCGTAGCGGGCCTTGGGGGTCACCCGCTTAAAGGAGTCCACGGCCATCAAAAGGCCGTCGGCCAACTGGCGGGCGGTGAACTGGCTGGGCAATACGTGGTGCTCGTTGGTCAGGCGCAGCACCGCGTTGTGGGCCTCGTAGGGGAACATGTTGGGAAAGCCCACCGCCTCGCCCCGGCGCAAGAGCCCCTCGGGCACCTCCTCGGGCAAAAAGCGCGAAACCATGGTTTCCACGTTGCCCGGGCAAAAGGGGCAGGTGCGGTCCTTGTCGCGCTCCAGGTACAGGGAGTGGTCCAGCTTGCCCAGCGAGCGCAGGCGAAAGCTCAGGATGCGGCTGCGGTCGTCGGTGAGGGGGTCGCGGCGGATCTCCACGTCCACCGTGGTGGGCTTCATGTCGTCGGCGGGGTTGAGGTAACCGGTGCGGTGATGGGTGATCTTGAACTTCAGCGGCATGAGGTATCTCCTAGTTGGGGCGGCTCAGCCTCCCAGTTCCCGGCGCACCAGCTCGAGCAGCTGGCTGGGCCGGAAGGGTTTGGCCAGGCGGGGGTATCCAAAGCGAACCAGCTCTTGCATGAGTGAATTTTGAATGGAGTGGGTGCCGAAAAAACCGGAAATGAAGATCACCTTGATTTCCGGGTCCCGTTGGCGCAGGGCGCGAACCATCTCCACTCCGTCCATTATAGGCATTAGAATATCGCTGATTACCAGTTCCGGTCTGAAACTCATATGCAGGCGCAGGCCGGCCAGGCCGTCCGGAGCGGTGGCCACCTGGTGGCCCTCCATTATAAGCAAATCGCCCAAGTTGTCGGCCAGACAGATTTCGTCTTCCACGATCAGCACCCGGGGGCGTCCGGCGCGCGACCGGGCCGAGGTTTGCAGGAAGCTCCCCAACTCCTCGTCGCTGGTGGCGTCCAGGCGCTGTTTCAGGGCGTTGAGGCGGCGCTGGCCCTCTTCGGCGGCTCGGCGGTTTTCTTGGTGCAGGTCCGGGTGATAGACCTTGGAGAGCAGGCGATAGGCGTGGCGGATATAGCGAATCGCCGCCTCCGGGCCCAACTCGGCGGTGATTTGCCGGGCCTTTTCCAGCACCCCCAGATAGCGCAGATCCTGCTCCAGTTGGCTCAAGCCGCGCCCCCCAGCCACAGGTCCAGGATCAAAAACACCAGAAAGGCGATGGACACGAAACCGTTGACCGTGAAAAAGGCCATGGGAATGTTGGCCCGCTTCACCGCCACCAACGCTTGCTCCACCACCAGGGCCAGGGCCACCACCCCGGATCCCAGCAAATAAATGTCGCCCAGGTTGAAAAGCGGGGCCAGGGCGAAGAAGCCCAGGATGGTCAGGGCGTGCATCCCCCGGCTCACCCACAGGGCCCGCTCCAATCCCAGGCGGGCGGGCAGGGAGTGCAGGCATTGGGAGGTGTCGAATTCTATGTCCTGGCAGGCGTAGATGACGTCGAAGCCCACCACCCACAGGGCGGCCGCCCCGGCCAGCACCGCGGCCCGCCAGTCCCAGGCCCCGGTGACCGCGATCCAGGCGCCCAAGGGGGCCAGGGCGGTGGCCAGGCCCAGCCAGAGGTGGCACAGCCAGGTGAAGCGCTTGGTGAAGCTGTAGCCCAAGACCCAGGCCAGGGCCACGGGCGAGAGTCTGAGGCACAGGGGGTTGAGCATGGCCGCGGCCAACACCAGCAACGCACAAGCCAACACCAGCCAGGCCCAGGCCAGGGCCGGGCTCACCCGGCCGGTGACCAGGGGGCGCATGGCGGTGCGGGGGTTGAGGGCGTCGTAGCGGCGGTCGGCGATGCGGTTCATGATCATGGCCGCGCTGCGCGCCGCCACCAGTGCCACCACCACCCAGAAAAAGATGCCCACGGTGAGCGGGTGCTCCCGGGTGGCCAGCAGCAGGGCGCTCAGGGCAAAGGGAAACAAGAAGATGGTGTGGCTGAACTTGACCAGGTCGCCGAAGTCCTTGAGCCGTCCCCCCGGATTCAGGGCCATGGCGCCTACTTCTCCGGGGTGACCAGGCCCCAGGCCTTGAGCCGGGCCAGGGCCGCCCGCTCCACCTCGGGGTCCATCGCGATGCGCTCCGGCCAGGGGCGCTCGAAGCCCTCGCCGGGTAGCTTCTTGGTGCCGTCGATGCCCATCTTGCTGTGCAGACAGGGGAGCTGGGCCGCGTGATCCAGCACGTCGGCCGGTCCCTTGCTGAACAGGATGTCCCGCTGGGGGTCGATGTGGTTTAGGGCCTCCCACCAGGCGCGCTGGGGGTCTTGCACGTCCACGTCGGCGTCCACGATCACCAGGATCTTGGCGAACATCATCTGTCCCTGGCCCCACAGGGCGTTCATCACCTTGTAGGCCTGGCCGGGGTGGTCTTTCTTGATGGACACGAACACCAGGTTGTGGAACACCCCCTCGGCGGGCATGTGGTAGTCCACCACCTCGGGCAGCACCGTCTGCAACAAGGGCAGGAAGATGCGCTCGGTGGCCATGCCCAAGTAATAGTCCTCCATGGGCGGTATTCCCACGATGGTGGTGGGGTAGAGATAGTCCTTGCGATGGGTGACGGCGGTGACGTGCAGCACCGGGTAGTCGTCGGCCAGGGAGTAATAGCCGGTGTGGTCGCCAAAGGGGCCCTCGACCCGCAGGGGCTCGGCCGGGTCCACGTAGCCTTCGATGATCACCTCGGCCTCGGCCGGGACCAACAGCTCGCTGGTGACCGCCTGGACCAGCTCCACCGGCCGGCGCAGCAAAAAGCCGCTGAACATGTACTCGGGCAGGTTTTCGGGTAGGGGGGCGCAGGCCGCGTAGACCGAGGCGGGCGCCCCGCCCAGGGCCACGGCCACCGGCAGCTTCTGCCCCAGCTCCTTGGCCCGGCGATAGTGGGAGGCCCCGCCCTTGTGGCGGTGCCAGTGCATGCCCGTGGTGTGCTCGTCGAACCGCTGCAAGCGGTACATGCCCACGTTGTGTTTGCCGGTGTCCGGGTCGGCGGTGATCACCTGGGGCAGGGTGATGAAGGGCCCGGCGTCCTGGGGCCAGCAGGTGAGGATGGGCAAGAGGTCCAAAGAAGCCTGCTCGCCGCGCAGCACCACCTCCTGGCAAGGGGCGCTCTTCACCTTCTGGGGGGCAAAGGCCTTGAGCTCCTTGAGCTTGGGCAACACGCTGAGTAGCTTGGACCACAGGCCGCCCGAGGGCAGCTCCAGCTCCAACAGCCCCCGCAGGCGACCGGCCACCTCGTCCAGGTGCTCCACCCCCAGGGCCAGGGCCATGCGCTGGGGCGAGCCGAAGAGGTTGATAGCCAGGGGGCAGGAGACGCCCTTGACCTTTTCGAACATCAGGGCCGGGCCGCCGGCCTTCATCACCGCGTCGCTCAGGGCGGTGATCTCCAGGAAGGGGTCCACCTCCTCGGAGACGCGTTTCAGCCAGCCCCGGCTCTCCAGGGCCTTGACGAATTGTCGCATGTTAAGGGGGGCCTGCATGGGCTCGCTCCAATGATGATACTCGTCAATATAGCCCAGGCCGCCGGGGGGCGCAAACCGGTGGGACCAAAAGAGAAAGCTTAGAAGTGCAGGATGGGCCAGCCGCGCTGGGCGGCCCGGCGGCGAAGCTGGAAATCCGGGTTGACCGCGTGGGGGTGGCCCACGGCGTCCAGAAGCTGGTAATCCGAGTGATGGTCGCCATAGGCGTAGGATTCGGCCAGGTTGATGCCGTGGGTGCGGGCCAGCTCGCGCACCAGGCGGGCTTTTTCCGGGCCGTAGGGCCTGAGCCCCTCCAGCTCACCGGACAGGGCCCCGTCCTTGACCTCCAGGCGGGCGGCCAGGGCCATGTCCGCGCCCAACTCGCGCTGGATCTGGGCGGCCAGGGGCTCCAGGCTGCCGGTGAGCAGCACCACCAAGTGGCCCTTGCGGCGGTGGTCGTCCATGCGGCGGCGGCCTTCGCTGCTGATGCGGGGCCGGATTTTGGTCTGGAAGCACTCGGCGGCCAGGCGGGCCAACTCGTCGGGGTCCTTGCCCTGGAGGTGGGCCTTGTTCTGGGCCGCCGAGGAATCGCCGCCCAGGCCGCGGGTGAGGTAGAGGAGAACGTAGCGGGCCAGGTCCGGGGCGCGCAGATAGCCGCGCCGGATCAGAAAAGGCACGAATACCTTTTCCATGGAACTGGGGACCACCAGGGTCCGGTCCACGTCGAAAATGGCGGCGGCTTGCCCGCTCACTGGATGGGCTGCTCCTAGTTTGGCCGGGGGACTTGATCCATGAGGCGGCGAATGTCCGCCAATACCGGCAGGCCCCGGGCAATGCAAAGAATTACCGACAAATATACCAGAGCCGGGGTCAGCCAGAAAAACACTTTCATTTCGGAAACGGCCTCGGGCCCCAGGGCGATCAAAGCCTGGCACAGGGTGAGTCCGCCGAAGGCCAGCCCCTTGGCCAGGCCGTAGAAGCCGCGCATGAAGCGCCCGGCCACCAAAAATTTGCCCAGCGGCGAGTGCATCATGCCAAAGGCGCTGTAGCCCTTGGACAGGGCGTACTCCCGAAGGCCGTCCACCAGGAAGCTGCGGATGATGAACACCAGGCCCACCCACAGGGGCACCGAGCCCAGGCTCACGAACACGAACCACAGCACGTTTTCCACCACCCGGTCCATGGCGATGTCCAGCACGCTGCCCAGGTCGGTGACCTCGTTTTTGAAACGGGCCACGTAGCCGTCCAGCCAGTCCATGAGGTAGAGGGCGGTGATGAGCACCAGGCAGATGAAAGGCGCGACCGCGCCGGGCAGGTGCAGCAGCAGGACGATGAGAATCAGCAGCGGCAGGCGCAACAGGGTGATGAAGTTGGCCGTGGACATTGGTACGGGCATGTGGCTGGCACCTTGGCAAAGGGAAAAATAAGTTGGCCAAGTGTAGGCAGGGAGGCCCGGCATGTCAATGAGGATGGCTCAGGTCGTTCAGCGCTCCAAGGCGTCCAGGATCTGGTCGCCGAAGTAAAAGTTAACCAGACACAAGGCAAGCAGGGTCAGGTTGACGAGGCCGTGGAACAGGGGCAGGCCCTTGCGGGGCTTGGGGTGGCGCTCCAGGACAAGGCCGGTAATGAGCCCCACCCCGGCCAGGATCACCAAGATCAGGCCCAGCCAGCCGTGCACTCCGGTGACCAGCCAGTTTTCCCACAGCCAGCGCACCATGATAGCCCCTCCCAGGCTGCCCAGGATGAGCCCCACCAGGGCCAGCTTGCCGAGCAGGACGTGGCGCGGCCGGGGAAAGGAGGTCTGGCGGCCCAGGTGCAAGGAGGCCAGGCGCTTGAGGCCCAGCCAGGCCACGTAGAGCCCCAGCAGGGTGCAGGTCACCTGCCAGGCCGGATGGAAGATCACGAAGTCGCGGGGGTTCATAACGCCTCTTCAAGGAGTTGATAGTCTCGATTAGTCCCGCGGGACGCGGGGTTGGCCCATGGGGCCCTGAGTTCAGCATGAGCCACCACGGCAAGCCGGGTCAAGCCGGGGGAAAACTTTGGACAATGGTCTCAGGCGTGTACAATAAATTATAGGAATAGCTCCGGCCCGGCGGCCGGAGAGCGGCTTAATCACATGAGGAGTTGAACATGTCCAAGCGTAAGTACAAAGTGCGCGCCGAATGCCCCGCCTGCGCCTGCGGGGACCTCACCTTCCTGAGCCCGGAAAAGCTGCGCGAGAAGTTCATCGGCGACGAAGCGGAGATCGAGATCACCTGCCCCATGTGCGGCCACAAGCACAAGAGCCAGGTGGAGGAAGTGAAAGAGGACTAGGCCCCGCAGGCCGCGCCTTGGCCCCTTGGAAAGCACCGCCAGCAGAGGAAGCGACCGCCCATGGAAAACCGCCTGGCCCAGCAAAAAAGCCCCTATCTTTTGCAGCATGCCCACAATCCCGTGGCCTGGCAGCCCTGGGATCGACAGGCGCTGGAGTTGGCCAAGGCCGAGGACAAACCCATCTTCCTCTCCATAGGCTACGCCACCTGCCACTGGTGCCACGTGATGGCCCACGAGTCCTTCGAGGACCCGGAGGTGGCCGAGTTGCTCAACCGGGAGTACGTGCCCATCAAGGTGGACCGCGAGGAGCGGCCCGACCTGGACGGGGTGTACATGGCCGTGTGCCAGACCCTCACCGGCCGGGGCGGCTGGCCGCTGAGCGTATGGCTCACCCCGGACGGCAAGCCCTTTTACGCGGGCACCTACTTTCCCAAGACCACCCGCCAGGGCATGCCCGGTTTCATCCCGGTGCTGCAGGAATTGGCCCGGCGCTGGAAGAGCCCCGAGCGGGTCAAGATGCTCAGCGCCAGCCAGGAGATCATCAAGGCCCTCAAGGGCGCGGCCCAGGGCCAAGGGGGCAACCTGGGGCTCAAGACGCTGCAACAGGCCCACGAGGGCCTGGCCGGCATCTACGACTCCCGGTTCGGCGGTTTCGGCCAGGCCCCCAAGTTTCCCAGCCCCCATCATTTGACCTTCCTGCTGCGCTGGCATTTGCGCGCCCCCCAGGACCAAGCCCTGGCCATGGTGGAAAAGACCCTCACCGAGATGTGGCGGGGCGGCATGTTCGACCAGGTGGGCGGCGGCTTCCACCGCTACTCGGTGGACGCCCGCTGGCTGGTGCCCCACTTCGAGAAGATGCTCTACGACCAGGCCATGCTCACCATGGCCTATGTGGAGACCCATCAGCTCACCGGCGAGGCCGAGCACGCCCGGGCGGCCCGCGAGGTCCTGGACTACGTGCTCCGGGACATGACCGCGCCCGAGGGCGGTTTCTACTCGGCCGAGGACGCCGACTCCGAGGGCGAGGAGGGCCTGTTCTACGTGTGGACCCCGGCCCAGGTACGCGAGGTGTTGGGGCCGGAGTTGGGCGAGCGCTTCTGTAGGGTCTACAACATCAGCGAGGCGGGCAACTTCGAGCACGGCCGCTCCATCGCCCACCTCGCCCTGGGCTGGGACGAGCTGGCCCAGGCCGAGGGCGTGGCGGTCGAGGCCCTGCGCCAGGAGATGGCCGAGGCCCGGGCCAAGCTCTTTGCGGCCCGCGAAAAGCGGGTGCACCCCCTCAAGGATGACAAGGTCATCACCTCCTGGAACGGCCTGATGATCGCCGCCCTGGCCCAGGCCGGGGCCGCCCTGGGCGAGAGCGCCTATCTGGAGGCCGCGCGGCGCGCCGCCGCCTTTGTGGAGCAATACCTGGTGGGCACCGACGGCCGCCTGGCCCGCCGCTGGCGCCAGGGGCACCTCACCGGGCCGGGCTATCTGGATGACTACGCTTTATACATCTGGGGGCTCCTGGAGCTGCACCAGGCCGGGCAAGACCCGCGCCATCTGGAGCGGGCCCTGGAGCTTACCGAGTTGGCGGGCCGCCTGTTCTGGGACGACGAGGGCGGCGGCTATTTCTACACCCCGGCCGACGGGGAGGCCCTGATCTTTAGGGACAAGGAGATCTACGACGGGGCCTTGCCCTCGGGCAACTCGGTCATGGCGGGCAACCTGTTGCGCCTGGGGCGCCTGGTGGCCCGCCCGGAGTTGGAAGACCGGGCCGAGGATTTGCTTAACGCCTTCGCCGGCACGGTGGAGCGCATGCCCATGGGCTACACCCAGCTCATGAACGCCCTGGATTTCGCCCAAGGCCACACCCAGGAGGTGGTGGTGGTGGGCCGGGCCGGGGAGCCGGACACCAAGGCCATGCTCGAGAAGTTCCACACCAGCTTCGGACCCCGGCGGGTGATCCTGTTCCGGCCGGTGGGCCAGGACGAGCCCCTGGTGGAGTCCCTGGCCCCCTATAGCGCGGCCATGGAGATGGTGGGCGGAGCGGCCACGGCCTATGTCTGCGCCAACTACGCCTGCCTGGCCCCGGTGAACGACCCGGCCGATCTGGAGTTGTGAGAGCCGGGAGGCAGGGTAGCGCCAGGGTAGCCAGCCTGCGATAAAGCTGCATAGCGGCCGCACGCGGAGGATGAAGAGTCAGGAAGAGGTAATAGGCTAAGCGCCGGTTTCCGCCGGGCGTCGCGTTTTTCCTGCGGTGCCCGGATACTCCTCAACATGCCCCCGGTGAGGCTGGGCGCCCCGGCCGCTCCCGGTCCGCAGACGCTACCGCTGGCCTCGCGAGTCATGCCGCCAGAAAGGTGAGCCGAGAAAAAGTAGGGAAGGGTGGAACACTCGGCTCCGGCGGTCCCGCTGCCCCCTGGTGATTTGCCTGGCCTGCCAATACTCCCGTCCGGTGCGGCTAAGTTACAGCGCACATGATGCCGCTTTGAGCAGGGCAACCATGCCTGCTCCTCTTTCTAAAAACTCCCCATTGATTGAGCGTGAGTTGCGGCACCGGTGGCCGTTAGGAACGGCCTTGTCTCCGCGCTCTAAATCTTCGGAGGGCGCACCAGAAAGATCAGGCCCGCCGAAGCCATGAAGAACAAACCCAGGTAGCCGAAGACCAGGGCGAAGTCCCCGCCCGTGGCATCCAGCAAATGCCCGCCCAGCCAGGGGCCCAGAGCCCCGGACAAAAAGCCGTAGGCGGTGAACACCACCCCGAAGATGGCCCCGAAATGCTCCAAGCCGAAGCAGTCGGTGGCCAGGGGGGCGCTCACCGCGAACAGGGTGCCAAAGGCGAAACCCACCAGGGCGGCCAGGGCGGCCCATTGATACAGGCCCTGGGCGTGGGGCAGGAGCAGGTAGGCCGTGCCGGCCAGGACGAAAGCCCCGGCCATGGTCAGGTTGCGCCCCACCAGGTCGGAGAGCCAGCCGCTGAGCAGGCGGCTCAGGCCGTTGGTCAGGTTGAAGGCGGTGAGGATCATCACCGCCTGGCGCAGGTTCAGGCCCCGGCCCAGGCCGAAGCCGACGGACAGGGTGACCATGGCTATGCCCGCCGCCCCGGCCAGGGCCCAGGTGCACCACAGGGCCCAAAAGGAGCGGGTGCGTAGCGCCTGGCCCACCCGCAGGGAAAGCCCCGGCGCGCCGTGGCCGGTGCCTGCCAGCGCGGGCCGGGGCGCGGGAAAGGACATGAAGGGCGCGGCGATCAGGCCGGTGACCAGGGCGGCCAGGCCGGCCACCAGGCACAGCGCCGTGGGCCCCGCCTCGCCCAGCACCCAGGAGTACAAGGGGGCGGTGGCCGCGGCGGCCAGGCCGAAGACCATGCTCACCAGGCCGGCGACCAGGCCCCGCCGGGTGGGGAACCAGCGCTGCACCACGCTCAGGGCGGGCAGGTAGAGGCAGGAATGGGAGGCCCCGGTGATAAAGGCCCAGGCGTGCACCGCGCCGATGCTCGGGGCCAGGGGCAGGGCGAGGGACACCGTGGAGGAGATTAGGGTGCCCAGGAGCACCAGGCGGGTGGGTCCCAGGCGCTCCTGCCAGCGCCCGGCCAGGTACATGCTGGAGCCCACCCCCAGCAGCAGGAAGAACAGGATCTGGCCCACCGCCGCCCGGTCCACCCCAAAGACGATCTGCCAGTGCTGGGCCATGATGCCCGGAAAGCCGAAGGCCATGGAGCCGGGCCAGAAGATGGCCGCGCAACTGGACCACAGGGCCTTTTCCGGCGAGGGAGTTACCGCCACGCGGGTCCTTTCTGTGCGGGCGCGGTTGGTCGGGATGCCGGGCTCAGGCCGGGGCCACCACCTTGAGGGCCCCCGGCAAAATCTCCACGCTCAGGGGAGAAGCGGCCACCGGCTCGCCATCGGCCCAAAGCTCCATGGGCCGGTCGCAGGCTATCTCAACCTTGCGGGTGCGCAGGAAGCTGACTTCGGGCACCGCGCCGTGGCTGCCCTTGAGCACCGAGGGCAAGAAGCGCATCACCTTGAAAATACCCACCGGGCGCACCAGGCAGATGTCCAGGTGGCCGTCGTCGGCCCGGGCTTGGGGCACGATGCGTATCTGGTTGCCGTAGGTGGGGGTATTGGCTACGGCGGCCAGGAACAGGGGGCCGTGGTAGTGGCCCTCGTCCCAGGTGAGCCGCACCTGGGGCGGACGGTAGCGGCCCAGGGTGCGCAGCACGGCGTAGATGTAGGCGGGTTGGCCCCACAGGGGAGCCCGCATCAGGTCCACGTAGCGGCTCACCTCTGCGTCGAAGCCCACCGCGCCCACGGTGCAGTAGTTGCGGCCGTTGACCCGGGCCAGATCCACCGCGCGGGTGGCTCCCCCGGCCACCGCCGCCACCAGGGCCTCGGGCTCGCAGGCCAGGCCGAGGGAGCGGCAAAAATCGTTGCAGCGCCCGGCGGGCAGGGTGGCCAGGCGGACGTGGCTGTCGGCCAGGGCCTGGGCCGCCTCGTGCACCGTGCCGTCGCCGCCCACCACCATGACCACCTCCGCTCCCTGTTCCACGGCCCGTCCCACCAACTCCTCGGCGTGGCCTCGGCCCTTGGTCAAGAGCTCGCGCGGAGCCATCCCCGCCCCGGCCAGGGCGGCTTGCAGACGCCGGGCCGCGTCCACGGCCTTGCCCCGCCCCGCCTGGGGGTTGTGGATCAAGGCTATGCGAGGATGGTTGAGGGCCATGGGGAGTTCTTTCCCGGTCCCGCCGGCCGGGGCCAAGCGGGGAAAAAGTCAGGCACGCTGAGAAGCGATCCTAGCAGAAATATCCGCCGTGGGTAAAGGAGGAGGGGAGCCGGCGAACGTCACCTTTGATGCTTCCAAGGTTGGCCATGGGAAATTTTTCGGTATTCGTCCCGCACCACCTCGGCGCCGTATTTTCTTTCCAGCCGCCTCACCGTGAAATGACCGCGCCCCACTTCCTGAAAATGGTTGATGAACAACAGGTTGATGGTGCAGCCCCCGGCCGCGCCCACCAGGGGAATCAACTGGGCCGCAACCTTGGCGGTTATCTGTATCTGCAAGCGGGCGGCGATCAGGGTCAGCAGCCTTACGATGGCCGGGGCGGTCTGGTCGGCGATGCCCTGGCTGGCGATGTATTCGGCCGCCTCGTTGATGGCCTTGGCCAGCATGGCGCGTACGAAGTAATAACCTGATTCAGCGCCGTCGTCCGCCTCGGTCCGGCTGCCAAAGGCGAACACCTCGATGCAGGCCAGCTGGGTATCGATGTCGTGGATGTTTTCGCCGTTGCTGCGGGCGATGTCGGCCAGGGAGCGCAAGATGATGCCGGTGGAAATGGGCATCTCTATGGGCAGGCCCACCAGACCCAGCGCCCCGCCCCCGGCGCCGGTCGCGCCGGCCATGAGCTTGTGGAGCAGGTTGCTGGGCGGCCCCTCGTGGTTGGCGTCAAGGGTGATCGCCACCAGCTTCAGGGCGGCCTGCATGGATTTGCGGGTGGCCTCTTTTACGGTCTTTTCCGCCTTGGCGGGCAAGCTTTTCATCGCCAATTCAATGGGTTTGCCGATGTAGTTGGACAAGGAGGCCGCCAGGCCGGGATTTTCCAGGTCTTGCACCGCCTTCACCAGGTCGGCATAATCCTTGGGCTCCAGTTCCATGTAACTCATCCCCGCTGCATTGTGGGCTAGCCGTGCAATAAGTTTAGTTGGCGCGGGGATAAATGAAAAGGTGTCTTGGCCGGACGGCGGGGAGGCGGGCCTCCACAAAAAAAGCGGCCCCAGGGGCCGCTTAGGGATGATTTTGGGGTGGGGTGGCTAGTGGGACTTGAACCCACGGCCTCCAGGGCCACAACCTGGCGCTCTAACCAAACTGAGCTATAGCCACCACATGGGCTCCCCGGATGTGACAACCCGGAGAGTAGGTGCGATTTATAACAGAGCGCCCGGTTGCTGGCAAGTGTTTTCACCTGATTGGCCATTCAGTTCGGGCGATGTTTTTGCCAGCCTGGCCGGTAACTTGACACCCGGCTACCCCGGCCATAGGATTATGGAGTTTCTCAGGGCCGTGGCGCAAGGCGGCCCGCTTTGCCCGGCCCTCTGGTCTTAGGGAGAATAACGGTTTGGCGTTAATCGACATATTTAAAAACCGCACCCGTCACCCCTTCCGCCCCCGTGCCTCCGACATCGTGCAGCGGGTCTTCGCCGACTTCCGCGATTACCAGGCCGAAGGCGAAAACCTGATCCTGGGCGAAGGGCACCTGGCCGAGCGCCGGGTCTATGTGGTGGGCCAGCAAAAACCCAAGCCGGAAAAATTCCGCTCGGCCGAGGATGTGAGCAAGCTCAACTGGGGCATGCTAACCGCGGACGAGCACTCCCAGGTGCTGGCCTTTTTGCGGCGGCTCAGCGACACCGGCCCCCATGAGGACGCGGTGCTGCTGTCCATCGTGGACACCTACGGCGCGGACATCTCCATGGAATCGGCCAGCCATTTGCAGGCCTTTTTCATCGCCCACCTCCTCCGGGCCTATATCAACGTGCCCATCCGCACCGTCAGCATCGTGCTGGGCGAGGGCGGCTCGGGCGGAGCCATCGCCCTGCAGGTGGCCGACCGGCGGGCGGCGGTGGAAGACGCCATGTACGCCACCGCGCCCCCGGAGTCGGTGGCGGCCATCATCTTCCGCGATCCGGCGCGCATCGACGACGCCCTGGCGGTGAGCAAATCCACCGCCAAGCACCTCAAGCACTTCAAGGTGGTGGACACGCTCATCCCCCAGACCAAGAGCGTCATGGACACCGACGGGCTGGCCGAGAACATCGGGGTCTATCTGGAAAAGACCATCAAGGACCTGATGCGCCGCCGCCTGGACAAGCTCATGGAAAAACGCCTGGAGACCGCCGATGAGCTGGGGGTGTTGGACCGGGGCAAGTTTTTCGAGATCAAGCGCTTTATCGAGCGCCCCCTGAAGCACCTGTACAAGCCGCCGGCCCAGCTCAAGATCATCAGCGATCCCAGCGGGGCCACCATCCACCTGGACGACACCTACGGCGACGGCACCGTGTTTGAGCCCGGCCAGCCGCTGGTGCGCTGCGGACACGAGGAGGAGCACGCCAAGGGCGATGGCTGTGGGGCCTTGATCCCCTTGGAGGACTACCTCAAGAACTTCCAGATCTGCCCCAACTGCGGCAAGCGTCACGTGCTGGACGCGGCCGGCTGGATAAGCGCCCTGGCCGATCCCAGCAGCTTCCACGAGCTGTTCCGCAACATGACCGTGTTCGACCTGCTGCCCGAGGAAGACCTGCACGATTATTACCGCGACTTTTTGGAAAAGCAGAAAAAGCGCAGTTCCTTCAACGAATCCCTGGTGACCGCCCACGCCACGGTGCACGGCTATCCCGCCGTGTTGGCCCTGAGTGATTTCGCCTTTGCCGGCGGCTCCATGGGCGTGGTGTTCGGCGAGAAGTTCCGCCTGGCCGTGGAATACTCCCTGCGCAAAAAATGGCCCTTGATCAGCGTATGTTGCTCCGGCGGGGCGCGGCTCTACGAGGGCATCGTGGCCTTGATGCAGATGTACAAGACCGTGGCCTCCCTGGAGCGCCTCAAGCGCGCCGGGGTGCCCTACATCTCCATCCTGGCCGACCCGGCCACCGGCGGGGCCATCGCCTCCTATGCCGCCCTGGGCGACATCTGCCTGGCCGAGCCCGGCGCCCTGGTCATCTTCACCGGTCCCCGGGTCATGAAGGCCCGCGGCTTCGCGGTGGAGGAAGACAAGGTGCGCTCCGACAGCCTGGTGATTTCCTCTGCCGATACCTATCGCCAGGAGGACTACTACGGCGACATCCGGGGCATCCAGGAAGTGGTGCCTCGCCACGAGATGAAGCGCGCCGTGGCCCGCTATCTGGAGCTGTACGCCAGGGTGCGCGCCGGGGAGCCCAAGAAAAAGGGCGTGCGCCCCTACAAGCGCAGGACGCAGAACAGCCTGGAAAACAGCGACTAACTACCCGGGAGAGCGCGTGCCCGCCGATCCCAACGAAAACCGCCTTTTCCGCTGGGCCAGCGACCTGCCGCCCCAGCTTTGGGAGGACTTGGCGGCGCGGCCGCCCGCCGAGGCGGCCCAGGCCACCGGCGCCGCCTGGGACGGCCAGGGCTACACCATAAGCATGTTGGGCCGGGAGCATCGCCTGGATCTCGCCTCCCGGCGGGTGTACCTAACCGCCGACCCGGAGCACAATCTCTCCTATCAGAGCGGCTTGGTGCTCATCAGCACCTTGATCCGCAGCCTGGGAGTGCCGCCGGCCGGGCGCATGGTCACCGCGGCCGAGCTGCCCGGCGGGGCCCAGTTTTTCCAGGGCCCGCACGCCATCAACGACCAACCTTTGGCCCAGCGCTTTGGCCACGACCCCGCCGCCCTGCCGGCCGCGGCCCGGGCCCTGGGCGGCGAGGCCTTTGCGGCCGGGGATCAAGGCGTGCGCCTGCCGGGCCTGCCCATGATCCCCCTGTACGCCCTCATCTGGGCCGGCGACGAGGAGTTCGCGCCCCGCGCGGTGGTGGGCATGGACGCCAACGTTCATTACCACCTGGCCCTGGACGGCATCTGGGCGCTGAGCAACCTCATGGTGCAGCGCCTGATAAAGGAAGGTTCGGCATGAACCAGGGTACCGGAGCCTGCGGCCTCAACTGCATGGTGTGCGGCCTGATGCGCCAGGGCAAGTGCAGCCCCTGCGGTGCGGGCACCGAACCCCAGGCCCAGGCCAAGCTGGCCGCCCAGCTCAGCCTCATGGGTTCGGTTTGCCCCATCCTGCAATGCGCGGTGAACAAGAAGGTGGACTACTGCTCCGCCTCCTGCGAGGTCTACCCCTGTCGCCACTTCATGTCCGGGCCCTATCCCCTCAGCTCGGCCTATCTGGAGATGCAGGTCCGCCGCCGGGGCCAGAACAAGGTGGTCTCCACCGCCCAACAATCTCCGGGCAGCGGAGACAAAAGCCGCCTGCACTAAACGGCGGCTTGGCAGAGCCGCCCCGCTGTGCTAAGTTTCCGCCAACCTTCCTTTGCCCTCGTAGCTCAGCAGGATAGAGCAACGGCCTCCTAAGCCGTAGGCCGCCCGTTCGAATCGGGCCGGGGGCACCAGTATTATCAGGCGGTTAGGTGATAAGCCTAACCGCCTTTTTCTTCCAAGTGACCACATAATGACTAACCATTAAAAAGCATGCGGGCATTTTTTTGTTGACATATATTCGAAATGTAGTTAGTTTGGCTTCATAAGGTGACTACGTTACGAATATAGGTGTAGTTATGGCAAAAGTACAAACGACGGTAAGGGTTGATTCGGAGCTTCGCTCCTGGATCGAAAAAATGGCTGAGGAAAAAAACCTGTCTCAGGCCCAGGCGCTTGAGCGGGTGATGATGGCGGGCAAGGCGGCGATAGAGTCCTTCGGGACGATTTATCCCGAGGGCGTCTTGCCGCGAGCTCGAGAGGCCCTTACCAGGCCTCCGGCCGCGGATCCCCTCGAGAGCCTGGCGAAGATCTTCGAGAGGCTGGACAAACTCGAGGAGGACCGCGACCTGACCTTCGGGATGCTGAGGACCCTTCTCGATAAGGCTGGACTGGTTGGGAAGGTCCAAACGCCTTGGCCCGAGTCCGAAGGGGCCGACAACTAAAAATTGAATCTGGCCCGGGACTGATCCCCCCGGGCCTTTTTGGGGAGACCTCATCTGGCCGGCCAGGTCTTGAGATGAGGTCTCCCCTCTCTTTTTGGGAGCAAGTCCGATGATGCTCGATTCTGAAATCGTGGTCCGGTCGGCCAGGGAAGTCGGGATAGACCGCCACTCCACTCTGGCCCAGGTGTCGGGCGTTGATTCCAAGAGGCTTCAGAAGGCCATAGGAGGGAGGGCCGAGCTCGTCCCGCTGGAGATCTTGGCGCTGGCCCGGGCCCTCAACCGAGAGCCCTTGGAAATCGTCTCTTGTCCTATCCCTTCTTCTCTTATTCTTAATCTCTTTAATTAAGAGCACGATCGATGCCAAACCCCTCGATAAATTCAGCCGAAGAAAACAAAAGGCTGATTTACGAGACCGCCCTGAAATTAAAGGCGGGTGGGATGGACGAGATCAAGGCGCTTCAAGCCATATCAATAATTATCGAAAACACTATCGCCCATAACGACCAGGTCGAAGTGTTGGCGAAATGTAAAAGTGTCCTCGGGGCGGAAAGTAGTCCCGAAATAAGCCTCGCCGCCGCCATTAGGGAGTGGATTTTAGACCAGAGCGTTACACCGGGAGTTACTTTCAGCGTTACACAGGCCGACCAAGAGTTACGCCTCGTTACAAAAAACGAAAAACTTAATCGCCGGGTGATTTTTCACCGCCTGGTCAAAGAGGGGTTGATCGAACCTTGGGGCAAAAAGGCGGGCATGTACCGCGTTGTCAGCCGCGAGATCGAAGAAATCGACTTCGTAAACCTTCCGGAGGAAAGCCAGGCTCTAGATCTCCACTTCCCCTTAGAGCTTCACAAGAGATTTGAAATTCCCCCGGGCTCCATAATCATCGTCTCAGGCGAATCCAACGCCGGGAAAACGGCCTTCATTCTCAACATCGCTCGCCTGAACATGGGCCGGATGCGCGTCACTTACTTCGGGAGCTCCGCCGAGTCCAACGCCCGGACGCTCAACAAGCGAATCAGGGCGTTCGGGGATCCCCTGGAGGAGTGGGCCCCCATGCGGGCGATCCGGAGGTCCGGCGACTTCGCCGACGTTATCGACGCGGACGGCCTGAATCTGATCGACTATCTCGAGCTCACCGGCGCGCAAGGGAAGGAATTTTTCCTCGTCGGGGAGGAGATCTCGCGGATCCATGAGGCCCTCGGGGATGGGGTAGCCGTCATTGGTCTCCAGCATAAGCCGGGGGCGGATTACGCGGTGGGCGGCCATATGACCGTCCACAAGGCCACCGTGGCGCTGAGTCTCCACGCTGGGAAAATCGACAAGGGGATCCCCCATACCCTTCGATTCCAAAAATTGAAATATCCGAAATGCGATAACGCGTACTACGCCGTCAAGTTCCGCCTCGGCGGCGGGTGCCACTTCGTAGGGGTCGAGTGATGGGCTCCCGGGATCAAGCCTTCTATACCGTCAAGGAAGCCGCGGTCTATCTGCGGATCGCCCGGGCGACGGCTTACTCCTGGATCCAGTCGGGACTCATTCCCTGCTACCGCCTCGGGCCTAAGCCAAGGCCCGGGGAGCCCGACCGGCGAGTCGTCCGGATCAAGGCCGAGGACCTCGAGGCATTCGTCCAGGAAGGGCGGGAAGTGGGTAGCTTCTGATGTTTATGACCGAGGATCTCCGAGCGAAGCAAATAGGGGCCTACGGTCTATCAATCGGTGGACGCACAATTCTACCTAGTAATTACAGGGAGATATAAAACCGGAATGACCACGAGCGACCGAGTAAAGAAGCTCCCTGAAAGGGTAAGGGCCGATACCCCTTGGGGTACGCTTCGCCTCTTGTCCTTAGGGGTTGCACCGGACAAGCGGACCCGCCTGGCGAAGACGATCGACGGGTACGAGTCGATGCTTATCGAGAGCTTCGGCCCCTTGAACGAAGCCCAGAAGGTCGTCCTCGCCGGAGCTCGCCCGCTCGTGGGCCTGGTCTTCGGCTTCCTCGCGGATCCGGGCAAGGCTGCTCTCCCTCCCGATAAATTCCAGTGGGCCTGGGACCGGGTGTTCCTCCGGGTCCCTTCCCAACTCGCTTCCCTGGCCACCACCGGGACCAAGGCTCCCAGCCTGGACGAGGTCCTGGCCGGACTCCAGAGCGCAAAGCCTGAGGATGAAGATGCAACGGATCCCGATTGATCGCTTCGCCGAGGCCCTGTTCGTCCTCGACGATGGACGGCCCATGTGCTTGGAGGACTGGCAACGCGAGCGAGTCTTCGAGCCGGTCTTCGACACTATGGACGACCGCGGCCTTCGTCAATTTAACGAGGCGTTGATAGGGCTCCCGAAGAAGAATTCCAAGTCCACCATGGCCGCCCTGGTCGCTTGCTACGGCCTCTTGGCGGACGGCGAGCCCGAGCCTGAGATCTACGGTGTCGCCGGGGACAAGGACCAGGCCCGGGTGATCTTCCGCCAGACTTCGCGGGCTATCCAGCGGAGCCCGGTCCTTCTGAACGAGGTCAGGATCTACAAGGACGTGATCGAGCGGAAGGACGGGACGGGCTTTTATCGCGTCCTATCCGCCGACGCTCCCACGGCCCACGGGTTGAATCCGCACTTCGTTATTTTCGACGAGCTCTGGAACCAAAGATCCTATGACCTGTACGAGGCCCTTACTCACTCGCCCGTCCGGCGCCAGCCGCTTCATTTCATCGTTACCTACGCCGGATACGAGCAATACGAGGGGAATCTCCTTTGGGATCTTTACCAGCGCGGCCTCCGGGGCGACGACCCCCGCTTTTATTTCATCTGGTCGCACGAGAATCTGGCTTCCTGGATTACCGCCGAGTATCTCGAGCAACAACGGCGGCGCCTTCCCGAGCACGTATTCCAGAGGCTCCACGAAAACCGGTGGACCTCGGGCTCCAGTGCCTTCCTACCGCGCGACGACGTGGACCTGGCCATTACCCCTCGACTAGGCCAAACGTGGGCTCCTGGGGGCGGACACGCCTTCTCGGTAGGCGTAGACCTGGGCCTGGCGAACGACGCGACCGTAGTCACGACCGTTCACTATGACCGGGACTCCGGGAAGGTGGTCCTGGATAACGTGAAGACCTGGCGGGGATCCAAGCTCCAGAAGGTGCGGATCGAGGACGTCGAGGATCATTTAATGAACCTCCACGAGAATTTTCCCGGCGTCCGCGTAAGCGCCGACCCATGGCAAGCGGTCAACTCGATTCAGCGGCTCAAGGAGCGGGGCCTAAAGGTGGAAGAATTCGTCTTCAGCCCGTCGAATATTACGCGCCTCACTCAAAACCTTTTCTCCCTTTTCAAGGACCGGCGGATCGAGATCTTCGACTATCCGGACCTGATTAAGGAGCTCGTGTCCGTGAAGGTGGTCGAAAAAAGTTACGGCTACCGGATCGACCACGAGAGCGGGGCGCACGACGACCACGTTATCAGCCTTGGAATGGCCGCTTTGGCGGCGGTGAGCAAGGCCCAAAGGAAAATCAGGGCGCGTTGGCTTGATGGAGATGATGAATTGCCCGCGGCTTTTTCTCGCGCGAGCGGCGGGTTCTAATGTCGGCCCGTCGCCGAGACGCCTGGCGGAGGGGGGCATGGACCCCAAACCTCACGCCCTTGGGCGCCCTCGGCGGCGGAAGGTCGACAAAAGCGCGACATTTTCAACCATAAGGAGAAACGATGTTTCTAAGCCAAGAAGATAAAAAAGAGATCCGGGGCGCGTTGGGCCCCATAATCCAGGGCGTCGTGGACGAGAAAACCGCGGTCCTCGAGGCGAAGGTCGATTCCCGTTTATTGGACCTGAAGGACTCTTTGCAAAACCTTCATCCTTCGTTTTCGGGATCCCGGATAAGCCGAGAGGACCGGGCCAACCTGGAGGGCCTGGCCGGGCTCCTGAAGGGCGCCTATCGCCACTCCCGTCACGGAGACGCCCGGGCCCTCGACGAATTCGGCGGGCTCGATGCGGTGATGAAAACCGACATGACTGAGGGGACCGGCTCTCAGGGCGGATATACGGTGCCGACCGAGTTGGAAGGGTCCATCCTGCGGATCGCGGAGGAGTCCAGCTTGTTCCTCGGTAAGACCCGGGGCGTCAGCATGGGAAGCAACCAAATTACGGTCCCGGCCCTGAACACCCCGCCCAGCGTGGCCTGGCATTCCGAGGGTGATACGATCACCCAGACCAGCCCGACCCTCGACCAGGTGACTCTGAACGTCTACCGCCTGGATGCCTACGTCACCGTCACCAACGAGCTCTTGGAGGATTCCCGGGCCAATATCGCCAACTGGCTCGCCCAGGAGTTTACCGAGGCGATGGGCAAGGAGGTTGACAACCAGATCTTCAACGGGACCGGGACCCCTTGCTCCGGGATCCTGACCGCCGCCGCGGGCCATTCCGTGGTCATGAGCGCTGGGGATACCAATTTCTCGGCCATTACCCCGACCTACCTGAGTGAGATGATGTCCAAGATGGACTCTACCGCCCTGGCCGGGGCCTTCTTTGCGATGAACCAGGCGGTCGCCCACTACCTCCGGACCCTGACCGATAGCAACGGTCGCTACTTGGTCGACCTGAGCAACGGGAACCTGTGGGGCCTTCCGATCCATACCCGCGAGGTATGCCCGAGCTCCTCGGGAGCGGAGACCGCCTTCGTTGCGCTCTGCAATCCGAGGTACTTCCTGACCGGGTTAAGGTACGGGATGATGCAGATCGATATGGACCCCTACTCGAACTTCACTTCCAACAAGACCAACATTCGGGTCATTTGGCGTATGGCCCTGAATATTGGCAAGGCCGCCGCCTTCGTAAGGCTTCTAACCGCCGCCAGCTAGGCGGCGTTGGAGGGCATTAAACCTTTCGTTTAACCGTTAACTCTTTCCCCTGGCCCGCGTGGTGGGTGGTGCGTTGGGAGCGGGCCAGGGCCTTTTAAAAAAGAAGGGTTGTTCGATGAAGATCGATATGAAGATAGAAAATCCGGAGGTCCTGGAGAAGTTCCGCCAGGCTCATATGCGCCTGGGGCCGGAGGTACGGGAAGCCGCGATGAAGGGGGCTACCCTGATCGCCGGGGAGGCCCGGGAGAACCTCTCCGGGAAGGTGCTGAAGGTTCAGACCGGGCGCCTCCGGGCCTCGATCCTCCCCCTTATCACTCGGGACACCCCCGACCGCGTTACCGCTGAGGTCGGTACGAATGTCGAATATGCCCGGATCCACGAGCTCGGGGGAACGATCAAGCCAAATCGGGCGGAGTGGCTCCGCTTCAATATTCCCGGAGTAGGATGGAGATCCGCGAAGGAGGTCCGGATCCCGGCGCGGCCATTCATGGGGCCCGCCCTGGAGAAAAGCCTCGACAGGATCGCCTTCCTTCTGGAGTCGGCGGTAAAGCGAGCTTTTGAATAGGGGGAAGTTACCCTATTTGTGGACCGAAAGATGTTTGTCAAAAACTTTGTCGATGGACTCCAACATTTTGGATACTTTGTCAAACTCTTCGTCGATCTTATTTTTCATTTCTACCAAGTATTCAGGATCTTCTTCATGAAGCCAGCCGATCCCATAGCTTTCTTGATAGAAACTAAGGTCTATTGCTGCGTTGTAAAAATCATTAAAATATTTTCTCACGTTGGGAGGAAACAAAAATCTACTAGTATCTATTGGTTCATATTCTTTGCTGAATTCCTCGCGATCGAACTTTCCCGCCGTACCCGTCGTTCTTTTCATCAATTTTTTTATAAGGCTGTAAACCTCGGCTCTTTTATCGAATAGTTTAAATTTATGTTCCATTTTACGAACCAAATATTGTTGGTATGAAATGAAAATACCTGCCAAAGCAACTATCGGTGCCATTATTGCGGTAAAGCTTGTTACGTTTTTAGAAATAGCAATCCATATCAGAAAAGCGGTAAAAGTGGCCCAGCCAATTAAGATAATGCTTGCGATAATTTTTGTAGATTTATCCATATCCTCGGGGAATATCATTTTAATCTCCAAACGGGCGACCATTACGATTCGGGTTGACCGGGCTGGCACAAAATCATACAATAAAATCGCTAAAATCGTAAAGCGGGAGGATCACCGTTATGGGTCCTATTTTGTGCCTTCAATATGATTTTGCCGACGTGCCGGGATACCGTGAGGTCCCGGGAGGCTTCTTTGCGAGCCTTAGCACACGTCGGCACCTTTATTTTGGAGGAAGCCATGTCTACCAAAGCCGCACACCCCAGAGACGCCATTAGCACTGCCTTGTCGCCCTTCGAGGCCCTCGAGGCCCTGGCCGCGAGTATCCCCCCCAGGAACACGGAGCCGGAGGTACTCGGCCACATTTCCACGCTCCTAGCCGTCTGTATTGATAACGCGAACCAGGTTCTCGGGGAGTGCTTCGCCGAGGAGGAGTAATCATGGCGATCAGAACGATCAAGCACCCCTCGGGGGCGGTGACGTACCAGATCGACTATTACGACCCCAACGGGAAGCGATGCCGCCAAAACTTCAAACGGAAGAAGGACGCGGTCGCCGAACATAGCAAGCGGGTCTCCCTGGTCGCGGAGGGCCGCTACCTGGACGTTAAACAGGAGTCCCGGCATACCCTCGGGGAGCTCATGACTCGCTACCATGCCGCCCATGAAAATCAGACCGCTTTTCGGACTCAGAAGCGCGTTGCGCTCCAAGCCTTTGCCAGATACTTCAAATGCGAAATAAGGGCTTCTGGAGGCAAAACTACCTACGTAGGCGGCCCCTTATTGTCAAAAATGGGCCTATACCGGCTCGAGCAATACCGCAACGACAGGCTGGCGACGCCGAAGGTGCGCGGGGGAGGGGAGAGATCCAAGGCCGCGGTCAATCGCGAGCTCTCCGCCGTCCGCCACCTTTTCTCGAAGGCGGTCGAGTGGGAGATGATGGAGAAAACCCCCTTCGCCGCCGCCCGGAGATTTTTCTACAAGGAGACCTCGGGAAGGCTCCGCTTCCTGACCCAGGACGAAGCGACCAAGCTCCTGGACGAGTGTCCGGCCCACCTCCGCCCGGTGGTCTTCGCCGCCCTCCATACCGGGATGCGGCGGGGTGAGATCCTTAAGCTCAAATGGGAGGCTATTCGCGCCGGGTATATCTACCTCACCGAAACCAAGACCGGGGAGGGGAGGGAGATCCCGGTGTCCGACGACCTGGCCGACCTTTTCAAGACCCTTCGCCAGGAAAACGGGCTCCGGTCCCCTTACGTATTCCTTGGCCGGGACGGGAAGCGGATCCGCGAGCTCAGGAGGTCCTTTGCGGGCGCCTGTCGGCGGGCCGGGATCAAGGAGTTTCGATTCCACGACCTTCGCCACACCTTCGCGTCCTGGCTCGTTATGAAGGGGGTGGACCTAAAGGCCGTCCAGGAGCTCCTGGGCCATAAGTCGATCACCATGACGATGCGCTATGCCCACCTTTCCCAGGCCCACAAAAAGGCGGCGGTTAACCTAATATCAGTGACCAATAATGACCATACACCCCTCCAAGGGAGCGTAAGTGGCTGAACTGAATAGACAGGATGGACAGTCACAAAAGGGGGCGGGGTTAAGGGTAAAATGCTGGAATATTTGATAAAAATATATATTAGGCGCCTTGCCTCCTAAGCCGTAGGCCGCCCGTTCGAATCGGGCCGGGGGCACCAATTATTTCAATCAGCTAGGTTGATTGGGCGAGCGCTGAAAATGGGCGCGTGTGGAGATATGTGGAGGGAGGGTGCTCATACTCCGCGTATTTCCCGCAGATAATTGTTGGTGGTGGCGGCCTGAGAGTGGCCCAGCCTGCCCGAATGCCGGTCAGGCTCGGGCCCTGCCGGAGGCGGAGTTTAGTTGGCAGGGCTGAGCAGGGCCGTCTGGGTTTGCGCGATCCTGGTTCCTGGTGGATACTAGCGCCATGCAACGCCACCAACCCAAACCCCCCTGGCTGCGCCGCAAGCTGGCCTCCGTGGGCTGCAGCACCAAGGTGCAGGCCAGCCTGGCCGCGGGCGGCCTGTTCACCGTGTGCCAGGAGGCCCAGTGCCCCAACCAGGGTGAGTGCTACGGCCGGGGCGAGGCCACCTTCCTGCTCCTGGGCCCCGCCTGCACCCGGCGCTGCACCTTTTGCGCGGTGAGCAAGGTTAAGCCAGCGCCGGTCGATCCCCAGGAACCGGCCCACGCGGCCCGGGCCGCGGCGGAGATGGGGCTCACCTACGTGGTGCTGACCATGGTCACCCGCGACGACCTGCCCGACGGCGGGGCGGCCCAGGTGGCGGCCACCATCGAGGCCCTGCACCAGGCCCTGCCTGGAGTGGGGGTGGAGGCCCTTATCTCCGACCTGGGGGGCAGCGAGCAGGACCTGGCCACCGTGTTGGCCGCCGGGCCGGTGGTCCTGAATCACAACCTGGAGACGGTGCCCCGCCTCTATCCCCAGCTGCGCCCCCAGGCCCGCTACCAGCGCTCCCTGGATCTGCTGCAACGGGCGGCCAACGCCGGGGCCCTCACCAAGAGCGGCCTCATGCTGGGCTTGGGCGAGACCCGCGACGAGCTGTTGGCCGTGTTCGACGACCTCTTGGCCCACGGCTGCCGGGTGCTGACCCTGGGACAATACCTGGCTCCCAGCCGGGAGCATTTCCCGGTGGTCAGCTACGTGCATCCCGACGAGTTCGCCTCCTTGCGCGAGGCGGCCCTGGCTCGGGGATTCGTGGCCGTGGCCAGCGGGCCCTATGTGCGCTCCTCCTACCAGGCGGGCGAGCTTTGGCGCCAGGCGACGCGATCCGCCTAGCTTTTCCGCCGGACCTTTCGCCGCTCCGCCGTTTATACAACTGGTAAGCAAAAATTCGGGCCGATTGCCAGGTATGGCTTTACAATTCCAAGTGATGCGTTATGTTTGCCACAAGGCATCGGAACTTATCGACATTATCGATCAGTAGCCTGGGCGGCCATTGCTTCGACTGCGCCAACCAGATAGCAATCCTGGAGAGTCCATTTTGAGCCCCTGGAACCCCCTTGATCCCAAGGTAACGGAAATACTTACCAAGGCCGAGGACATGGCCGGCATCACCCGGGAAGAGGCGGTTTGTTTGCTGCGCCTGGAGTTGTGCTCGCCCGAGGCTTACGCGGTGATGGCCCTGGCCAACCGCATGAGTCGCCAGGCCTTCGGGGGCAAGGGCGAGCTGCACTTTCACATCGGGCTCAACGTGGAGGGCTGCTCCTTTAACTGCAAGTTCTGTTCTCTGACCAAGCAGGCGGGCATTTTTAATGAAAGCGAGGAGTTCAGCCACGAGCAACTCCTGGCCTGGGCCAAGAAGGGCGAAGAGCAGGGGGCCGACGCCCTCAATCTGATGACCACCGGCCGCTATCGTTTTGAGCGACTGTTGGAGGTGGGGGCTTGGCTCAGCCGGGAGGTCAACGTGCCTTTGGTGGCCAACACCCGTGACATCAACCACCAGGAGGGCGAGGCGCTGTTGGCCCACGGCTTCCAGGGCTTTTATCACGCCGTGCGCCTGCGCGAGGGGGTGGACTCCCCCTTCCCGGTGGCCAAGCGCATCGCCACCATCAAGGTGATCACCGAGGTGGGGCTCAAATGGGCCAACTGCATCGAGCCGGTGGGGCCGGAGCACCAGCCCGAGGAGATCGCGGAGCTCATGGTCCTGGCCCGGGAGCTGGGCGCCACCTATTCGGGAGTGATGCGCCGCATCAACTTCCCCGGTTCGCCCCTGGGCCACCACGGCATGATCAACGAGTTGGAGATGGCCCGCATGGTGGCGGTGAGCCGCCTGGTCATGGGCGACGTGCCTCGGGCCCACTGCACCCACGAGCCCAATACCGCCGCCCTGATGGCCGGGGCCAACCTGTTTTTCCCCGAGGTGGGCTCCAGCCCGCGCGAGACCCAGGCGGACACCGGCCAGGGGCGCGGCAGGGACGTGGCAGCCTGCGCGGCCATCATGCGTGAAATGGGCCTGAATCCGAGCCTGCCTTCCAACTGCTTTGACGCGCCCCCCAGCGACGCAGGCCCGCAAGACACCTGCCCCTCGGCTTACCCCGGCCTGCCCTGAGCCCATCCGTCCGTTGGCCATTGACGGTGGCCGGAGGAGACATCATGCGCCTAGCACACCTTCGCTGGATCGCCCTATCTCTGGTGGCCGGTCTGCTCCTGATCGGGGCCGGTCCGGCCCGAGCCGAGGACCCCTGGAAAGTAGGCACCTGGAAGACCGCCCAGACGATCCAGCCCTTTTTCTATCAACAGTTTTTGCCCAGGCAAAAAATCGCGGTGTTTCCCTTCACCAACCCGGCCGACCAGAAGATGGCCCTGTTGGCGGGGAGCCTAGACATGTGCGGCACCACCCTGGCCCACGCCATCCACGCCGCCTCCCGTGGCGAGCCGGTGGTGGTGGTGGCCGCTCTGTGCAACAAGTGCTCGGCCCTGGTGGTGAGAAAAGACGGCCCCGTGCGTAGCGTCAAGGAGCTGGCGGGCAAGAAGATCGGCTACGTACCCGGCACCATGCACGAGATCCTGCTGCGCGAGGCCCTGACCAAAAACGGCCTCAATCCCAACCGGGACGTCAAGCTGGTGCGGGTGGATTTTTTCGACATGGGCCTAGCCCTGGCTCGCGGCTCCATCGACGCCTTTCTCTCGGGCGAGCCGTTCCCCACCCTGGCGGTGATGCAGGGCTACGGCCGCATCCTGGCCTATCCTTATTACGGCCAGGGCATCGGCACCATCAATGCGGGCATGCTGGTCAAGCGCGAGGCCGTCGCCAAGTCGCCCCAAAGGGTGGCCGCCCTGGTCCAGGCCCACGCCGAGGCCACCGAATACCTCCAGGCCCATCCCCAAAAATGGTTGCAGCGGGCGGCGACTTTCGGCACCCCGCTGGAGGTGCTGACCAAGGCGGCCCCCAACATGGAACTGGCCTGGAAAATGGACCCGGAGTTCATCCGGCGGGTGGCCGCCCTGGGCGCGCGCATGAAGGCCCTGGGCCTGATCAGCCAAGAGCCGGACTATGCTAAACTCATTGATCTGAGCTTCGTTGAGCGCGTTAAACTTAAGTAATGATGATCCTGAAGGAACCAGTCCAACCCCAACCCCTTAAAAGGCCGCTGGCGGCCATGTTGCTGCCCTGGTTGCTGCCTGCCTGCGTTTTGGGTTTGTGGGCCCTGCTCAGCCTGGGAGGGCTGGTGCCCGCCTACCTGCTGCCCCCTCCGGGGCAGGTGCTGGCCACGGCGCGGGACTACATCTTCGCCCCGCCGGGCAGCGCGCCCTATGCCGGTCGGTTTTTAAGCGACGCCCTGGCCAGCCTGGGCCGGGTGGGCGGCGGCTTCGCCTTGGCCGTGCTCCTGGGCCTGCCCCTGGGGCTCATCTCGGGCCGCCTGAGGTTTATGCGCCTTTTCCTGGACACCTTCATCAACGGGGTGCGGGCGGTGCCGGGCATCGCCTGGCTGCCCCTGGCCCTGGTGTGGTTCGGCATCGGTTTCAAGACCACCGTGTTTCTGGTGGCGCTGGCAGCCTTTTTCCCCATCTACCTGGGCGCGGCCGCCGGGGCCCGCCAGGTGAACCCCCTGTACATGCGCTCCGGGGCCATGCTGGGCCTGGGCCGGGGCCAACTGATCTTTTCGGTGCTCATCCCCGCGGCCATGCCCCACGTGGTCACCGGGCTCAGGCTGGGCCTAGGCATATCCTTCGCCTACCTGGTGCTGGGCGAGCTGACCGGAGTGCCCGACGGCTTGGGCGCGGCCATCATGGACGCGCGCATGCTGGGACGGGTGGACATCATCGTCATGGGCATCCTGCTCATCGCGGTGATCGGGCGGTTGTGCGATCTGGCCATGGTGGGCGGGTTGAAGCTTCTCAAGAGCGTGCGGAGGCGGTGATGGGCGCCAGGGTCGGGGAAAACACCGCCGCGCCCTGCCTGCAGGTGGAGGGCCTGAGCAAGGGCTTTGTGGTGAACGGCCGCCGGGTGCAGGCCCTCAGCGACATCTCCTTTGCGGTGCGCTCCGGCGAGGTGCTGGGCATCCTGGGCCCCAGCGGTTGCGGCAAGACCACCCTGCTCAACATCCTGGCGGGCTTTTTGGCCCACGACCAGGGCCGGGTGCTCATGAACCAGCGGCCGGTTAGCGGCCCCGGCCCGGAGCGGGGGGTGGTGTTCCAGGAGGACGCCCTGTTTCCCTGGCTCACCGTGGCCGAGAACGTGGGCTTCGGCCTGCGCAACGGAGACGGCCGGGCGGGCCGCCTGGCCAAGGTGGAGGCCATGCTGGAGATGGTGGGGCTCACGGGCTACGGGCGCTATCTGCCCCGGGCCATCTCCGGGGGCATGAAACAGCGGGTGGCCCTGGCCCGGGTGCTGGTGCTGGGGCCGGCCGCCCTGCTGATGGACGAGCCCTTCGCCGCCCTGGACGCCCAGACCAGGGCGGACATGCACCAGTTGCTCATATCCTTGCAGCAGCGCCTGCGCCAAACCGTGATCTTCGTCACCCACGACCTGGAAGAGGCGGTCAAGCTGGCCGACCGGGTGCTGGTGATGGACACCTCGCCCGGCCGCATCCGCCGTGAATTCGTGGTGGAGCTGCCCCGGCCCCGCGACCTGGACGCCCCGGAGTTTCTGGCCTTGAAGCGCGCGGTGCACGCCTGCCTGTGCGAGCCGGAGCCTCCCCAGTCTTAGCGGAACCGGATCGCCATCTCCGGCGCGGCCGGGGGTCGGCTTAACCTGCCGAGGAATCGAGCCGGGCCCGGCGCAGCAAGCGGCGACAGCTCTCCACCACCGGCTCGTCCACGAACTCGCCGTCCACCTTGAGCACCCCTTGACCCTGGGTCAGGGTCTCCTCAAAAGCCGCGACGATTTTTTGGGCCCGGGCGATGTGGCGCTCGCTGGGGGAGAAGACCCGGTTGCACACCGGCACCTGGTTGGGGTGGATGCACAGCTTGCCGCCAAAGCCCACCGCCTTGGCCCGCCGGGCGTCGGCCTCCAGGGCGGCCAGGTCGTCCAGGTCGCGCATGAAGGGGCTGTCCAAGGGGCCGGGCAGGCCGGCGGCGTGGCTGGCGTTGCTCACCCGGTGGCGGGGGTAGTAGAGTTCGTCTCCCTGCGGGCTCAGCTCCATGCCCAGGTCGTTGGCGTAGTCCGCCGCGCCAAAGGCCAGCATGGCCGGGCGTTGGCCATGAACCGGATGGCCGGCGATGGCAAAGGCGTTTTCCACCCCCAAGGCCGATTCGATGAGGTACATGGCTCCGATGGAATAGGGGGTCAGCCCGGCGGCCTCTTCCAGGCCGCGGAGGGCCTGGTCGATGCTCTCAACCTGCGGCCCGCGCTCCACCTTGGGCACGAACAGGCAACTCAGGGGCAGACCCCGCAAGGCGGTCAGGTCCAACTCGAACTGGCCCGAATCCAACGAATTGGCCCGCACCATGATTTCCCGCCGCGCGTGCTGCTCCAGCTTGGCGCGGGCCACCTCGCGGGCCTCGACCTTTTTCTCGGGGGGCACCGCGTCTTCCAGATCGATGATTACCGCGTCCGCCTGGGTGGCCAGGGCCTTGTCCACCCGGTCGGGACGGGTGCCGGGTACGAACAGGGCGCTTCTGATCGAGGAGAATTCCATGGGACCGCCTTGCTGGGCAACATGGCGCGGCGTATGGCCTAACCGCCTGCCATTAGTGACTTCTTCATGGTTTGCAACGCCGTCAATGTAAGTAGGGAACGCGGCCTTTGTCAAGTTGCTTGCCTGGGGCGGGCCGCGGCGCGCGGGAAAAGTGAGGCAATTTGCCGCAATTTATCCCCAACCTGACGCGGTGGTGCTAAAATAGCCTAATAAATTTAGGCTTTAATCGCAGTATGCGGCTTGGGAGGGGCTCATGCCCACTGGTTTAATTAAGGAACAGGAAATGCTTCGCATGGCGGTGATCGGCGGCGGAAAACGCTGCCGCTCCATGCTGGAGATGCTTGAATCCAAAACATTCAAATACCTGCGCGCGGATATCGTGGGGGTGGCCGACCTGAATCCCGAAGCCGAGGGAGTATGCCGGGCCCGGGAAAAGGGCATCTTCACCACCACCGACTGCGCCCAGTTATTCAACCTGGAACATTTGGACCTGGTTATCGAACTAACCGACGACCAGGAGTTGCTCAGCAACCTGGAGGCCAGCAAGCCCGAATCGGTGGGGGTGATCGGGCACACCGCCTCGCGCCTTTTTCATGACCTGATTTTCCTCTACCAGCAACTTTCCCAAACCGAGGACGCGGCCAGCATTGCCCGGTCTTTCAACGAGGCCCTGGTGGACAGCACCAATCAGGGAGTGATGGTGCTGGGGGGCGACTACCGTATCGTGCATGCCAATCAAGTGGCCCTGACCAACGCCGGCTTGAGCCGGGAGGATGCCCTGGGGCGTTACTGCTTTCAGGTTAGCCACCAGGCCATCACCCCCTGCGACAGCCCGGAAACCCCTTGTCCAATGAGGCAGACCCTGGCCACCGGCAAGAGCGCTCACGCCATCCACGAGCATGTGCAGCAGGACGGCGCCACCCATTACTGCGACGTTTCCACCTATCCGCTCATGAACCGCAAGGGCGAGGTGGTACAGGTGTTGGAGCTTTTCCGCGACATCACCGACGAGCTTAGCCTACGCATGGAAAAGCGCACCGAGGCCATAAAAGCGGACCTGGCCCGCATGGTGCAGGAAGACAAACTGGTGGCCCTGGGCAAACTGGTGGCTTCGGTGGCCCATGAGATCAACAACCCCATCGCGGCCATTTACAATTTTGTAAAGCTGATGCGCAAGGGCATGGGCGAAGGCCGGCTCAAGGCCCAGGAGTTACGCGATTACCAAGGCTATTTGGATCTGTGTGCCCAGGAGGCGCAACGCTGCAGCAAGATCGTGGCCAGCCTGCTTTCCTTTGCCCGCCAGAACAGCCCCGCCCCGCGCGCGGTGGATCTGCGCGAGTTGTTGGACACCACCGTGATTCTCACCGGCCACCGCATGGATCTCTCCGGAGTGGAATGCACCCTGGAGGTGCCCGCCAACGAGTTGGAGGTGTGGGGAGACTCCTCGCAACTGCAGCAGGTGTTCACCAACCTCATCTTCAACGCCATGGAGGCCATGCCCCAGGGCGGCAAGCTGCGAATCAGCGGAGGGCTGTTGGAGGAAGAGGCCAAGGTATGGCTGGAGTTCAGCGACACCGGGGAAGGAATTGCTCCGGAAAACCTGTCGCGTATTTTCGAGCCCTTTTTCTCCACCAAGGGAGACGGCCACGGGGTGGGCCTGGGGCTTAGCATGGTTTACGGCATCGTGCGCGAGCACCGGGGAGAGGTGTCGGTGGACAGCAGGCCGGGTGGGGGCACCACCTTCCGCCTGGTGCTGCCCAAGGCAGGCCAGGGAGAGAGCCTGGGAGAGGACGATTAGCCATGAGCAATCCGCTACGGGTTTTGGTGGTGGACGACGAGTTGGCCATGCGCGAGTCCATCGCCGCCTGGCTGGTGCAGGACGGCCAACAGGTGGCCAAGGCCGCCGGCGGGCGCGAAGCGCTGGATCTCATGGAGGAGCGGGAGTTCGACCTGGCCCTGGTGGACATCAAGATGCCGGGCATGGACGGCCTGGAGTTGCTCAAGCACATCAAGGAAGGCCACCCGGACACCCTGGTCATCATCGTCACCGCCTACGGCTCCATAGAATCGGCGGTGGACGCCATGAAATCCGGGGCCAGCGACTACCTGCTTAAGCCCTTCGACCCCGAACATTTGATGCTGCTCTTGGAAAAGATGGGCCGCCAGCGGCGCCTGATGCAGGAAAACAAGATGCTGCGCCTGCGCGTGGCCGAGGGACGGGCCTCCGGCTTCGAGGACATGGTGGGCGGCTCCCCGGCCATGCTCAAGGTCTTCGAGCAGATCGAGGAGGTGGCCGCCACCGACGCGCCGGTGCTCATCGCGGGCGAAACCGGCTCCGGCAAGGAGTTGGTGGCCCGGGCCATCCACAACCGTAGCGCCCGTTCCTTCGGGCCCTTCGTGGCCATCAACTGCGGGGCCCAGAGCGAGAGCCTGTTGGAAAGCGAACTGTTCGGCCACGAGCGGGGCGCCTTCACCGGCGCGGTCAAGGCCAGGCGGGGCCGCCTGGAAATGGCCGACGGCGGCACCTTGTTCCTGGACGAGGTGGGCGAGATCTCCCCCAAGATGCAGGTGGCCTTGCTCCGGGTGTTGGAGGACGGCAGCTTCATGCGGGTGGGAGGCGGCCAGCCGCTGACCAGCGACTTCCGCCTGATCTGCGCCACCCACCGCAACCTGCCCGAGCTAATCGCGGCCGGCGGTTTCCGCCAGGACTTCTATTACCGCATCAACGTTTTCTCGGTGAACGTGCCCCCCTTGCGCCAGCGCCGCGAAGACGTGATCCCCTTGGCCGAGCACTTCATTGCCGTTTTCTCCCAGGAAACCGGCAAGGCCGCTCCAGAGTTGGAGGACAAGGCCCGCCGGGCCCTGTTGGGTTACGCCTGGCCGGGCAACGTGCGTGAGCTGCGCAACATCATGGAGCGGGCGGTCATCGTCAGCAAAGGCGGCCACATCGGTCTGGAGCAGCTCACCTTCCTGGAAGAAGGGCCCAAGCCCGGCGCCTCTTCCATGAGCCTGGCGGAAATGGAGGCCGAGCACATCCGCCGCGTCTTGCAGGCCCACGGCAACAACATCACCCAGGCGGCGGCCGCCCTGGGCATAGACCGCACCACCCTGGCCCGCAAGATCAAGAAGGCTGGGCTGCGTACTTCATGAGGCGGGGATATTGCCGCTTGCCGATTTCCCCGGCGGGTGCCATCAATAAGTTGCATGAGCCCTGATCCACACATGCCCGCCGCGGGGGCCGGCGCGCCCCAGGTGGAGGTGGTGCCCTTGGGCCGGGTGAACCACACCGCCGCCCAGGTGGTGGCCGCCAACCTGCAGGCCCTGTTGTCCCTGGACGTTCTGGTGACCGATCCCCGGCCCGAACCGGCCCAGGCCCTGGTGCCCACCAGGGGGCAATACGACGCGAGCCTCATTCTGCAGGAACTGGCCGGCCCTCCGGAGTCTCCCCTGCGCCTGGGGCTCATGGACCTGGATATCTGCGTGCCTTTTCTAACCTACGTCCTGGGCGAGTCGCAGCTCGGCGGCCAGGCGGCGGTGATGTCCCTTTTTCGCCTGAAGCAAGGGGAAGGGGGGGTGCCGGCGCCGCGCCACGTGCTTCTGGAGCGGGCCGCCAAGGTGGGGCTGCACGAGGTGGCCCACGTGCTGGGGCTTGAGCATTGCCGCACCGCCGGTTGCCTGATGCGCTTTTCCGCCGGGCTGGCCACCCTGGACCGGCTCAATATGGGCTTCTGCCCAGCTTGCGAACGGGAGTTGGCCCGGCTCAGGGCCTATCGCATGAGTCGAGCCCCGGCCCAGTAAGGACCGGGGCCCGCATTTTTCTCAAGTCCTACAGGAACTCGTGGACCAGGTGCTTCCAATCAAGGCCGGGCACCGCGCCGTAGATGTCGGGCACCATGCGGCCACCGGTGGCCGCCAGGCGCTGGCCGGTGTCGGCGGTGATCTGGTCGGACAGGCGCTGGGACTCCTGCTCCATCCAGGCCACGCCCTCCTCGCCGGTCTGCATGCCCTTGAGGTCGCGTTGCAGGCGGATGGGCTCCACCAACAGCAGCCAGCCTTCGTCGTAAGGCAGCTGGTTGGCCGCGGCCGGGTTTTGCAACACCTTGGGATTGCGGGCCACGACCACGCCCTCGATGGGGCTGGCCGCGCGGGCCTGGCGTCCGCCGCGCGAGAAGGCCAGCTCCTTGCCGCCCCCGGTCACCGCCATGCCCAGCTGGGGCAGGCGGAATTCGTCGGCCGGTCCGAACAGGCGGGCGGCCAGATCGTCCAGGCCGATGCGCACCCGGCCGCCGTATTCCACGCGGGCCCAGGTGTGGCCGGGGTGCAGATAATAGTCGTCAGGCACCACGAATCCCGCGGCGTCGTGCATGTGTACCAGGGTCGTGGGCTCGGCCAGGCCCTCGTCGTCGAGCATCTGGTCGTAGGCGCATCTGGCGCAGGCGTAGTGATTGGGGCACAGCTTGAAAGCCACCCGCCCGGTGAGCATGTGGCGGCAATAGCGCTTGTGAGGCGCGGTATTCTGCCAATTCTCGCTGGTCCAATAATTCTCCTGGTTCTGCTCCAAACCATCTTCGTGCCAACCGCGGGCCCGCTTGCGCTGGATGGCCTTGTCAAAGGAGCAACTCAGGCAGTCAAAGGCGTTGTGACAAAGTCGGTGAGCCACTACCCCGGCCTTGGACCAGATGCACTCGTTGCTGGTCATGTCGAACACCATGGGAGCCTTGCTCTTGGTCTTGTTTCCAGTTTGGGTAGTCATGGCTAACCTTCCCGGCCGTGGGCCTTTTGAAGTTTGTTTTCTTGCCCTCTAAGTAAGCAGAAGGCGTGCCAAGTCGGGCAAATAGGCATAAGTTCCTTATTTAACAAAAAAAATGGCTAATGTTTTCTGGGGAGGCGAGACGGGCTTTTGCTGCGTTTTGCTTGCCGCCAAGAACCCGCGATGCCATATATCGGAAATATTTGAACTATATCAATCGCTTACCCTGAGTTGCGGCAAAAGGCCGCACAGCGGGCATAATGCGGCGCCGAAATTTTGCGACTTTGTGGCGCGGCAAAATGCCTCGCTGGGGACCGTCCATGGTTAGACCAAACAGGCCGGTGCGTTCTCCTGGATGAATAAGTTTTCTAGTTCGAATGATGAAAAATGGCTTGACCCGTCAGACTCATTTCATATATGTTTCCTTATAAGAAACGTAGGCCATTCGTACAACACATTATAATTACACAAAAATTAAATAAACATTATTTGTTAGGCATAATAGGTTTCTATTATGGAAATATAGATAACCACTTGAGTTATCGGTGTAAACGCTGCTAAATCCCTGTGCTTTTCGGGATATATAAGATGCTTCCAGAGAACGAAATCGGAGCCAACATCCGTACAATGCGCACCGGCCAGGGCCTGTCCCTGGACGCCTTGGCCAACAAGACCGGTTTTACAAAGGGCTACCTGTCCAAAGTGGAAAACTCGGACAAGGCCCCGCCGGTGTCCACGCTGCTGATCATCGCCAAGTCTTTGGGGGTGACGATCTCCGAAATCTTCGGGGAAGGGCAGGAAAAGGTTACCGCCGCGCTGGTAACCAAGGAGGAACGCAAGCCCGTGGCCCGCGACGGCACGGTGTTCGGCTATTCCTACGAAACCCTGGCCCACAAGTATGCCGGGCGGCACATGGAGCCCTACATCCTCACCATCCCCGCCCACATCACCGAGAGCGCGGTATTCAAGCACCAGGGCGAGGAAATGATGCTGGTGCTGGAGGGCACCATGCGCTTGGTGCACGGCAATGACGAGTTCATCGTGCGGCAGGGCGATTGCATCTACTTCGATTCCGGCATCGAGCATTACGGCCTGCCCATGGACGGGCAGGACCTCAAGATACTGATGGTCGTCTACCTGGCCGAATAGGGAGCCGCTGAGCCATGGGCGAATACGATATACAAAACGTCGGGGTGCTGGGCGCGGGGCTCATGGGCCACGGCATCGCCCAACTGCTGGCGGTGGGCGGCTGCCGGGTCAAGTTGTTCGACAACGACCCTCAGGTGTTGTCCGATGCGCCGAGGCGCATGCGAGACAACCTGGGCGTGTTCCTGGGCCTGGGCATGATCACCCGGGAAGCGATCGATGAGGCCCTGGGGCGCGTCAACCTGGCCTCGGACCTGGCCGAGCTGTGCGAGGGCCGGGACCTGGTCATCGAGGCGGTCAGCGAGAACCTGGAGCTCAAGCGCCGGGTCTTCGCCTCCCTGGAGGAGCTGGCCGCTCCCGATTGCATCCTGGCCAGCAACACTTCGGCCATCAGCATCGGCAAGATCGCCCAAGGCCTGGCTCGCCCCGGCCGGGTGGTGGGCGCCCATTTCTGGAACCCGCCCCACGTGGTGCCCTGCGTGGAGGTGATTCGCGGGCCGCAGACCGAGGATGCGGTGCTGGAGTCGGTGTACGACCTGCTGCGCCGGGTGGGCAAGCGTCCGGTGCGGGTGCAAAAGGACGTGCCCGGCTTTGTGGGCAACCGCATGCAACACGCCCTGTGGCGCGAGGCCATCTCCCTGGTTGAAGAGGGCATCGCCAGCGCCGAGGACGTGGACGAGGTGGTGCGCTACAGCTTCGGCCTGCGCCTGGCCTTCCTGGGCCCCCTGGCCACCGCCGACTTGGCGGGCCTGGATCTCACCTATGACGTGCACAAAGATCTGTTTCCCCACCTGGACCGTTCCACCGAGCCTTCACCCCTGCTCATCCGCAAGATAGAGAGGGGCGAGCTGGGGGCCAAGAGCGGCCAGGGTTTCCATAGCTGGACGCCTGAAAAGCTCAAGCAGGTTATCTCCCGGCGGGACGAGGTTCTGCTCAAGATCGTGCGGGAGGTTTTGTCCTAGCAACCGCGGTCGGGCCGTTAACGGCGCGTCCGCCAAGGCCCCCTTTGGGTGGGCTGGATCGAGGTTTTGTGCATGGGTGAAGCGGCTGTCTTTTTCTTGCACGGCCTAGCCTACGCCGGGTTGTTGTTCCTGGTCTCCTCAGGGCTCACCCTGGTCTTCGGCATGATGAACGTGCTGAATTTCGCCCACGCCTCCTTCTATATGCTAGGCGCCTATTTCGCCTACTCCATCCTGCACTACACCGGCAACTTCTGGCTGGCCCTGCTCATCAGCCCCATCATCCTGTTGTTCATCGGCGCCTTTGTGGAGCGCTATTTGCTGCGCAAGGTGCACGTGCATGGCCACGTGCACGAGTTGCTGCTCACCTTCGGTCTGGCCTACATCATCCAGGAGGCGGTGAAGCTCCTGTGGGGCACCACCCCCCAGGCCATGCCCCTGACCGGGCTTTTGGCGGATACGGTCAACTTCTTCGGCGTGGTCTACCCGGTGTACCGCCTGTTCATCTTTTGCCTTTCGGCCCTGCTGGGCCTGGGCATGGCCCTGTTGTTGTTCAAGACCCGCATCGGCATCATCGTGCGAGCGGCGGTGGACGACAACCCCATGGTGGACGCCCTGGGCATCAACGTGCCCCTGGTTTTCATGGGGGTGTTCGCGGTGGGCGCGGCCCTGTCCGGTTTTGCCGGGGTGGCCGCCGGACCGCTGCTCAGCGTGTTTCCGGGCATGGCCGGGGCCATCCTGGTGGACGCCTTCGTGGTCATCGTGATGGGGGGCATGGGCAGCCTGGGCGGCGCGGTGTTGGCTTCGTTCATCATCGGAGAGTTGCAGTCCTTCGGGGTTCTCCTGTTCCCTGATTTTTCCCTGGCTCTCATCTACATGCTCATGGCCCTGGTGCTGGTGCTTAAGCCGGAAGGCCTGTTCGGGGAGAAGCAATGATGGCGAGCCGAAATGCCATGCTCCGTCGGGTGGGTTTGGTCTTGGGCCTGGTGATACTGGCCGTCATGCCTTGGCTGCTGGGCTCCTATCAGCTTCGCCTGTTCACCGAGGCGGTGATCTTTTCCCTGTTCGCGGTGAGCTACAACATGCTCCTGGGCTACGCCGGGCTGCTCTCCTTCGGCCATGCCATGTTTTTCGGCTGGGGCGCCTTCTCCTTTGCCGTGGCTCTCAACCACATCCCGGGCATCCCCCTGGTGGGCGCGCTGGCCCTGGCCGTGGCCTCCGCCACGGTGATGGGCCTGGTGGTGGGAGTGCTCTTGCTACGGGTCAAGGGTACCCCCTTCGCCTTGCTGACCCTGGCCTTCAACGCACTGGTGTTCGCCATCGGCATCAAGTGGCAATCGGTCACCGGCGGTGACGACGGCCTGGGAGTAGTCGCCCCGCCGCTGCACCTGGGCCTGGGCCAGATAAACGTGTCCAGTGGGGCCAACCTGTACTACTTCACGCTGCTGATCGTAGGCGCGGCCATAGCCTTTGCCTGGTACTTCACCCGCACGGCCATGGGCCAGTCGGTGCTGTTGATCCGCGAGAACGAGGAGCGCATGCGCTTCTTGGGCTACAACACCCACGTGTCGCGCCTGATTCTCTTCGTGCTCAGCGGGGCCCTGGCCGGCCTGGCGGGCGCCTTCTACGCTATCCTCAACGCCTTCGTGTCCCTGGACGCGGTGAGCATCGACATGACCACCAAGGTGCTCTTGATGACCTTCATCGGAGGCACCGGCCAATTCCTGGGTCCGGTGGCGGGCGCCTTTTTCTTCACCTACGTGCAGAACTTCCTGAGCGACCTTACCGACAACTGGCCCCTTATCATGGGCGCCCTGTTCATCGCCATGGTGCTGTGGGTGCCGGGAGGCCTGGCCGGGCTGGCGGCCAAGCTCTCCCGCGGGCGCTCGGATGACGACCAGGACGGCACCTTGGCCGGGATGGAGTAGGGTCATGGCCATTTTGCAGGTGCAAGGCATTCAAAAGGACTTTTCCGGGCTCAAGGTGCTCACCGGGGTGGACTTTGAGGTGGGCGCCCGGGAGCGTTTCGCGGTAATCGGCCCCAACGGCGCGGGCAAGACCACCCTGTTCAACATCATCAGCGGCAAGTTTCGCCCCAGCGCCGGGCGGGTGGTGTTCGATGGTCGGGACATCTCCAGCCTGCCGCCCTACACCAGGGCCCGCCTGGGCATGGCCCGCTCCTTTCAGATCACCAACATCTTCCAGCGGCTCTCGGCCCTGGACAACATCCTGGCCGGGGTACGCTCCCGGGCCGGGCTGCGCCACCACCTGTTGCGGCGGCCCCACCACGACCGCGACCTCATGGAGCGCAGCGAAGAGATTCTGGCCCGGGTGGGGCTGGCCGAACAGCGGCACACCCCTGCCCAGGAGCTGGCTTACGGCCAGCAGCGGGCCTTGGAAATGGGGGTTACCCTGTCGCTGGAGCCCAAGCTGGTGCTCTTGGACGAACCCACCGCGGGCATGAGCCGCCAGGAGACCGAGGATGCCATCGCCATGATCCAGCGGGTTACCCGGGACACCGCCTGCGTGATCATCGAACACGACATGAACGTGGTGTTTTCCCTGGCCGATCGCATCTCGGTTTTGCACTACGGGGTGATGCTGGCCTGCGGCAAGCCGGAGGAGATCCGCGCCGACCAGAGGGTGAAGGACGCCTACCTGGGGGAGGAAGAAGCATGATGCTCCAGGTAAACGACCTGCACACCTATTACGGCAAAAGCCACGTCCTGCAAGGGGTGGATCTGAGCCTGGAGGCCGGGCAGTTGGCCTGCCTGCTGGGGCGCAACGGGGTGGGCAAGTCCACCACCCTGATGTCCATCATGGGCCTGGTGCCCCCCCGCAGCGGCAGCGTCAAGTTCAAGGACCGGGAGGTGCTGGGCCGCTCTCCCCACGAGGTCGCCCGTTTGGGCTTGGGCTTCGTGCCCGAGGAGCGGCGCATCTTCAAAAGCCTTACGGTGCTGGAAAACCTTTTGATCGGTCAAAAGCCGCCCATCCGGGCCGGAGCGGAGCCCTGGACCACCGAGCGCATATTCGACTCCTTCACCCGCCTGGGCGAGCGCCGCGACAACAAGGGCGGCCATCTCTCCGGCGGCGAGCAGCAGATGCTCACCATCGCCCGTACCCTGATGGGCAACCCCGAGCTGATCCTGGTGGACGAGCCCACGGAAGGGCTGGCCCCCCTGGTGGCCGAGGCGGTGCTGGAGATGCTGGCGGCCATCAGCCGCCAGGGGGTGACCATTCTCATGGTGGAGCAAAATCTCAAGGCCGCGCTCAAGCTGGCCCAGACCTTTTTCATCATGTCCAAGGGACGCATTGTCTTCAGGGGTGACGGCCAGGAACTGGTCGCCGCGGAGTCGGTGCGCCAAAAGTACCTAGAGGTGTAGACGCGAGATTTCATGTCCATTAAGAGGGAGGATTGAAATGCGTAAAGGTTTCTTGTTGGGGCTGGCCCTGTTGTTGGCGCTCGGTTTGGCGTCATCGGCCTGGGCCGGTGGAACCATCAAACTTGGGGTCATGGAGCCGCTTTCGGGCACCTTCAAGGACATCGGCGACCGCTACCTGGAGGGGGTGCAGTACGCCGCCGAGGTGCTCAACGCCAAGGGCGGCATCAACGGCATGAAGGTTGAGGTCATTCCGGTGGACAGCGAGCTCAAGCCCGCCATCGCCACCCGCAAGGCCACCAAGCTGCTCATGAAGGACGGGGTCCGCTACTTCTGCGGCGGCACCGGCAGCTCGGTGGGTGGGGCCATGGTGCAGTTGGCCAATTCCCAAAACGCCCTGTTCTTCACCTACGGCATGGCCGCGGCCAGCCTGACCGGCGACAAGTGCACCCGCAACTTCTTCCGGGCTTGCGCCAACACCGACAACCAGTCCTATGCCCTGGCGGTGTGGGTGGCCCAGAAGGGCTTCAAGAAGGTGTTCTGCCTGGCCCAGGATTACTCCTTCGGCAAGGAGGCGGTGGCCGCCTTCACCAAGAAGCTGGCTGAGCTCAATCCCCAGGCCAAGATCGTGGGCACTGCCATGCATCCCATCGGCACCAAGGACTTCGCCCCCTACGTCAGCCAGATCATCAGCTCCGGCGCCGAGGTGGTGTTCACCTCCAACTGGGGCAGCGACCTTACCCTGCTGCTCAAGCAGGCCAAACCCCTGGGCCTCAAGGCCAAGTTCGCCTGCTACTACCTGAACGACGACAACGCCATCACCGCCATCGCCAATGACGAGGCGGTCCTCGGCAGCCAGGCGGTGGAAGAGTACATGCTCACCATTCCCGGCAAGGCCAACGAGGAGTTCATCGCGGGCTTCAAGAAGGCCAAGGGCTACTACCCCACCTGGCTCCGTGGCAAGGCCTACCTGGCCACCATGTTCTGGGCCGAGGCGGTGAAAAAGGCGGGCTCGGTCAAGGTCGCCGACGTGATCAAGGCCTGGGAAGGCCTCACCTACGACGGGCCGGCCGGCAAGTGGACCATGCGGGCCTGCGATCACCAGACGCTGATGCCCATGTGGACCGCCACCATGGTTGCCAAGAACCCCTTCTTCAAGCACGCCTACGTGGGCCCGGCCACCATGGTGCCCGCCGACAAGGTGCAAGTGCCTTGCAAGGACACCGGTTGCAAGGGCTTCAAGTAGACACTCAACCAGGATAACGCCCAACCCGCCGCCGGGCCTTTTCGCGGGCCCGGCGACGGCCCTTAAACGAGGCGGCGGCATGAAGGCGTTAATTACCGGAGGCTCGGGATTCATCGGCGCGCAACTGGCGCGGCTGTTGGCCAAGGCGGGGCACCGCGCGGCCCTGCTGGACCTGGCGCCGCCCCCGCCGGATTTGGCCAAGGATCCGCAGACCCATCCTTTCGTGCGGGCCTCGGTCACCAACTTCCCCCTGATGATCGACACCCTGCGCTCCTTGCAGGTGGACACGGTGTTCCATCTGGGGGGCATGCTCTCCATGCCCTGCGAGCGCGACCCCTGGAGCGCCTTTGAGGTCAACGTGTCCGGCACCTATCACGTGTTGGAGGCGGCGCGCCTGGCCGGGGTGGGGCGCTTTATTCTCTCCAGCAGCATCGCGGTGTACGGCGAGGATCTGCCTCCGGCCCCCATAAACGACGACAGTTTGCAGCGCCCGTCCTCCATGTACGGCACCAGCAAGGTCTTCGGCGAGCTGATGGGCCGTTTCTACGCCCGCCGCTTTGGCCTGGATTTTCGCGGCCTGCGCATCCCCTCGGTGGTGGGGCCCGGCTCCAAGGTGCCCCATATGTCCATCTACAACTGCTGGGCCATCGAGCGACCCCTGCTGGGGGAGCCCTACGATATCTTGGTGGAGCCCGCCACCCGCTGCCCCACCATCTATTACAAGGACGCGGCCCGCGCCCTCATGGAAATGGCTATGGCCCCGGTGCAGCGGATCAAAACCAAGGTGTATAACATTAACGGGTTCAACCCGGCCTATTCGGCCGACGAATTGGTGGAGGCGGTGCGGGGGCTGGTGCCGGAGGCGCGGCTGGGCTTCACGCCCGACCCGGAAATCACCACCCTGATCCAGGCCATCGGCAGCCGCCCGCTGGACGATGGCCACGCCCGCCAGGAATGGGGCTGGCGGCCGGGTTACGACCTTCCCGGCATGATCGAGGATTTCAAGCGCGAGCTGGCCCGTTTGGGCCAGGCCAACGGCACGGCATAGAAAGGCAGCCAAACAATGGGCAAGGGCAAGGCACGCAAGGCAATCATAACCGCGGCGGTAACCGGCTCCATCCACACCCCCACCATGTCCCCCTATCTGCCGGTAACTCCGGAGCAGCTGATCGCCGACATACTTTCGGTGCACGAGGCCGGGGGGGCGGTGGCCCATCTGCACGTGCGCGACCCCCAGACCGGCCTGCCCAACGCGGACCAGGACATCTACCGGGAGGTGGCCTCGGAGGTGAAGCGCCGCTGCGACATCGTGCTGTGCACCACCACCGGCGGCAAGCTGGGTGAGTCGGTGGAGAACCGCTCCCAAGTGGTCGCCAACCTGCAGCCCGAGCTGGCCTCGCTGAACGCCGGGTCCTTGAACTTCGCCCTGTTTCACGTGGCCGGGCAGCACCAGGAGTGGCGGCACGATTGGGAAAAGGCCTACCTGGAGGCCACGGAGGACTATATCTTTCCCAACACCTTTTACACCATGCGCCGCTTTCTGGAGATCATGCGCCCCTTTGAGACCAAGCCCGAGTTCGAGATCTACGACGTGGGCATGATCAACAATCTGGCCCATCTCATCCAGGCGGGGCACGTCAAGACCCCGGTGTACCTCCAGTTCGTGATGGGCATCCTGGGCGGCATCCCGGCCACGGTGGACAACCTGGTGTATCTGGTGCAGACCGCCCAACGGCAGATTGGCGACTTCCAGTGGTCGGTGTGCGCGGCCGGGCGCTTTCAGTTCCCCATGACCACCCACGCACTGTTGATGGGCGGCAACGCCCGGGTGGGCCTGGAGGACAACCTCTACCTGGAGCGAGGCGTGCTGGCCAAGAGCAGCGGGGAGCAAGTGGCCAAGCTGATCCGCATCGCCCGCGAGTTGGGCATCGAACCCGCCACCCCGGACGAGGCCCGGGAGATCCTGGGGCTCAAGGGGCTGGACAAGGTCAACTACTAGAGGAATCGACCCCAAGCCGGGGCGGTTTGTCCGGAACGCCGATTTTTCGGTGGCCCGGACAAACCGCTTTTTTGTTGGTCTAGCGCCATAAGCCCGTCTGGAGCGCCGAGTCCGCCGGTTGGGGCGGCTGAGGGCCCATTCAAAAATCCTTGACAAAAGGGTTAACACATGGAAAAGTATTAACGAAAACGAAACAGCGTATCACAATGAGAGACGATAATGGCGGTGAAGGTCGTTGAGTCCCTGCTCAAGGGGTTGAAGGTCATGGAGGCGGTGGCATGCCACCCCCATGGTCAAAGTTTGCCCGAGATAATCAGGGTAACCGGCCTGCCCAAGGCCACCGCCTACCGCATGTTGCAAACCTTGGTGGCCAGCAATTACCTGCACTATTTCGAAGACACCACCCTGTACCAACTGGGCCCCAAGGTCATGTCCCTGGGCATGTCCACCCTGGCCGGGCAAGACCTGGCCCCCCTGGCCGAGCCCTATCTGAAAGAGCTTTCCAAGCGCATCGGCCAGAACGTCAACATGGGCATTCTGGATCATGGCAAGGTCGTCTACATCATCCGCGTCAAGGTGCGCCGCATCCTGGGCATCGACCTGGCGGTGGGCAGCCGTTTGCCCGCCCACAACAGCGCCATTGGTTGGGCCTTGTTGGCCTTTGCCGAAGCCGGGCGTTTGCAAACCCTCCTGGACGAGATCGCGGCCGACGAAAAACTGTCCCGGGAGGTGGGGCCCCATGGGGTCAACCTGATGAGACGCCTGGAGCGAATCCGCCAGGAAGGCTACGCCCTGGGCGAAGACGAGTACGTAACCGGCCTGCGCTCGGTGGCCGTGCCGGTGTTCGACCAATCCGGCCACGCCGAAGCCGCCATCAACGTCCCCGTGTTCAGCCAGCTGTGCGGCAAGCGAGAGTTGCTGGAGCAATATCTGCCGCTGGTGCGGGAAACCGCCGCGACCATCTCCCAGCTCCGGGGATACCTCCCCGGCGTTCAATCGGAATCAAGGAGCCAGTGATGAAGTTCATCGTAAGCCGGTCCTCCCTCAGGGGGACCACCCGCATTCCGGGCAACAAGTCCGCCACCGCCCGGGCCATCGTCTTGGGCGGATTGGCCGAGGGCACCTCCAAGGTGGGCAACTGCCTGCCCGGCATCGACAGTTTCTCCATCGTGGAAATGATGCGGGCCCTGGGGGCCAAGATCGACACCTCCAACCCCGAGTACTGGGTTTTCGAGGGCGTGGCCAACCGGCCCCAGGTCCCCGCCTGCGTGTTGGACGCGGGCAACTCGGGCACCGGCTACTACCTCATCGCGGCCATCGCCGCCCTGATCGACGGCCGCTCGGTGGTCTCCGGCGACTACCAGATTTGCCGCCGTCCGGCCCAGCCGCTCATCGAGGCGCTGGGCGATTTGGGGGCGGAGGTCATCTCCACCCGAGGCAACGGCCTGGCCCCCCTGGTGGTCAAGGGCCCCATGCGCGGCGGCCGCACCAAGCTGCCCGGCGTCAACTCCCAGTGGCTGAGCCCGCTGTTGATCGCCGGCGGCCTCACCCCCGAGGGCATCGTCGTGGACGAGGACGACCTCATGGAGCGGCCCTACGTGGACATGACCATGGGCTGGATCCGCACCGCGGGAGGCCAGGTCTCCCACGACAACTACGACGTGTTCACCGTGCCCGGCGGCCAGCAGTACAAGGCCTTCACCGCCGACATCCCCGCCGACTGGGGCAGCTCGGGCTATCCCATGGTGGCCGCGGCCATCACCGACTCCAAGGTAACCTTCACCGGCATGAACCCCGACGACTACGCCGGAGAAAAGGCCTACCCCCATATCATAAAGGCCATGGGCGGCAAGGTGACCTTCGAGGACGAGGGCCGCACCGTGACCGTGGAGGGCGGCGCCGAGCTGAAAGGCATCGAGATCGACTGCTCGGGCACCCCGGACGCGGTGCCCGCCCTGGCGGTGCTGGGCTGCAAGGCCCGGGGCAAGACCCGCCTGTTCAACATCGAGGCCAGCCGCCTCAAGGAGACCGACCGTACCCGCTCCATTATGGAGGAGCTCACCAAGATGGGCGGCAAGTTCGAGGAGACCCCGGACAGCCTGACCATCCACCATTCCGAGCTCAAGGGTACCCACATCGACGGCCGCCACGACCACCGCATCGTCATGGCCACCGCGGTGGCGGCCATGATCGCCGAAGGCGAGACCATCATCGACGACGCCGAGTACGTGGGGGTGTCCTTCCCCAACTTCTACGAGGTCATGACCGCCCTGGGCGCGGACCTGGGGCGCATGGAGATCGTGTAATCCCGACGGGGCCGCCCCCGCTGGTTGTTTCAATAAAGGTCGGGCCGGAGCTGCTTCGGCCCGCGTATAAACAGGGGAGAGAGTAGCATGAGAAAAGCTCTGAGCATTTGCCTTACGCTGGCCCTGAGCCTGGCCTTGGCCCTGCCCGCCGCGGCCGCGGAAAAACGCATCAGCATCGGCACCGCCGGCACCGCCGGGGCCTTGTACCCCATGGGTGTAGCCATGGCCGAGACCATCAACCGCCACGTGCCGAACTTCAAGGCCTCCGCCGAGGCCAGCTCCGCTTCGCTGGAGAACATCCGCAACCTGGCCCAGGGCAACGTGGACTGGGCCATCAGCCAGAACGAAGTGGCCTTTTTGGCCTACAACGGCAAGGACAAGTACGAGGGCCGCGCGGTCACCTCGCTGCGCTCCCTGTTCGGCACCATCTTGTCCTGGGCCCAGATATTCACCAGCGCCGACAGCGGCCTGAACAGCGTGAAGGACTTCAAGGGCAAGCGCATCGGCGTGGGCGCCCCGGGCAGCGGCGGAGAGCGCGCGGCCCAGAAGATCCTGAGCTACTACGGCCTGACCTACAAGGACATCAAGCCCGAGTTCATGTCCAACGCCGAGATGGTGGCCGCCCTCAAGGACGGCACCCTGGACGCCTTCATCATCACCCACCCCCTGAAGTCGGCCGCCCTTTTGGACCTGACCACCAGCTACAAGGTGAAGATGATCCCCGTGGGCGACGAAGGCTTCTACAAGAAGTACCCCTTCTTCACCAAGATGGACGTGCCGGCCGGCACCTACCGCAACGTGGACCAGCCGGTGCCCACCCCCACCAGCCGGGTGGTGATGTACACCAGCACCAAGGCCGAGCTGTCGGTCGACCAGGTATTCGCCCTGCTCAAGGGCCTGTGGGAAAACACCGGCGAGTGGACCAACACCCACCCGGCGGTGAAGAAATACACCACGCTTGCCGATGCGGTTAAGGGCCTGCAAGTGCCCCTGCATCCCGGCGCGGTGAAGTACTACAAGGAAAAGGGCCTGGACGTTCCGGCTCGTTTGATCAAGTAGGCTAAGGAATCCTCGTCATGTCGGCGCTCTCCCGCCAGGGCCAATTCATCTTGTTGATGCTCCTGGTGGCCCTTTGTCTTCCCCTGCCCGCGGCGGGGGAGGACGGCGGGAGGGCGCTGTTTATCTTTAACCCTCGAACCGGCCTGCGGGCCAGCCTGCCTCTGACCAACGTTACCAGCCTGACCCTGAAGTTTTTCCATTCCTACGATTGCGTGTGGATCGAAGAGTCCTTTCGCCCAGTGGGCGGCAAATTCTATCCTTGCGAGGTCTCCTATGGGGCCGACACTTATGACTACCGCGACCAGCGCTACGCTAGCCGCGCCCGCGTGGGCGCTCATCAGGTCCATTTGACCGACATCAAACCCCGCCCCTCGGATGTTCTGGCCCAGATCGCCACCCGAGTGGCCTTTACCAAACCCCAACAACTGATCTTGCACACAACCAAGGGCAGCCGCGCCTACCTCTTTACTCAGTGGGGCAGGCCGGGAGAGCCCTTGGTCCTAAGCATAAAGTGAGGCCATGATGCCTGCGTCAGAGGAAAATAACATCCCCAAGAGCCGCATGAGCGGCCCGGCCCGCTGGCTGGTGTTCACCGTGGCGGTGGGCCTGACTTGTTTTCATCTCTACACCGCCGCTTTCGGGGTGATGTCCCCCCTGTACCAGCGTTCGGTCCATTTGATGGGCCTGATGCTTCTGACCTTTTTGATCTACCGGGCCTTTACCGGCCGTGACGGCAGCAACCCCGGCGTGGTGGATTGGATCGTCAGCCTGGGCATGATCGCCGTGGGGCTGTTTTTCATCAACGCCTTCGCCCCCAACGCGGTGCTGGAGCGGGGCATCATGGGCCCCACCGACAACGAGATATGGATGGGCGCCCTGCTCATAGTCCTGATCCTGGAGGGCACCCGGCGCACGGTGGGCCTGCCCATCGTGCTGGTGGCGGTGGCCTTTTTGGCCTACGGCATGCTGGGCCCCTACATGCCCGACATGCTGGCCCATAAGGGCTACAGCCCCCAGCGCCTGGTCAGCTACCTGGTGTGGACCACCGAGGGCGTCTTCGGCATCCCCATCGCCGTGTCGGCCACCTTCGTGGTGGTGTTCATCATCTTCGGCGCCTTTTTGGACAAGCTGGGCGCGGGCAATTTCTTCATCCAGCTGGCCCTGGCCCTCACCGGCCGGCGGCGGGGCGGCCCGGCACTCACCTCCGTGGTGGCCTCCGGTCTCATGGGCTCCATCAGTGGATCGTCGGTGTCCAACGTGGTCACCACCGGCACTTTCACCATCCCCCTGATGAAGCGCACCGGCTATTCGCCCCTATTCGCCGGGGCGGTGGAAGCGGTGGCCTCCACCGGCGGGCAGATCATGCCCCCGGTGATGGGCGCGGGCGCCTTTGTCATGGCCGAGCTCTTGGGCACCTCCTATGCCCACATCGCCCTGGCCGCGGTCATCCCGGCCTTGCTCTACTTCCTCTCGGTGGGCCTGATGGTTTACTTCGAGGCCCAGCGCAAGCAGCTGAAGGTGCTGAGCAAGGAAGAGGTGCCCAACGCCCTGGATACGCTGCGCAAGGGATATCATTTGCTGATCCCTCTGCTGGTTCTGATCTATCTGCTGGTCGTAGAGCAGCTCTCGCCTATGCTCTCGGGCTTTTACGCCATCTGCACCCTGGTGGTCACCGCCTCGGCCTACATCGTGGTGCGCGAGAAGCGCTTCCCCTGGCGGGAGATTATCGAGGCCCTGGAAAAGGGCATCATCACCGCGGCGCCCGTGGCCATGGCCTGCGCCGCCGCGGGAATGGTCATCGGAGTGGTGTCCCTGACCGGCCTGGGGGTGCGCTTCACCCAGATGGTGATCCATCTTTCCGGCGGCGTGCTTTGGCTGGGCGGCCTCTTGACCATGGTGGCCTGCATCATCCTGGGCATGGGCCTGCCCACCACGGCGGCCTATATCATCACCGCCATCCTGGGGGTGCCCGCGCTCACCGACATGGGAGTCTCGCCGCTGCAGGCCCACATGTTCATCTTCTACTTCGCCATCATCTCCTTCATCACCCCGCCGGTGGCCATCAGCGCCTACGCGGCCAGCGGCATCGCGGGCACCAACGCCATGAACACCGGCTTCCAGTCCTTCAAGCTGGGCCTGGCCGGTTTTATCGTGCCCTTCCTGTTCCTCTATAGTCCTTCCATCGTGCTGGAGGGCTCGCTGTGGCACATCGTGCTCAACTCCCTCACCGCCATGCTGGGGGTGGGCGCGCTGGCCGGCGGCCTGGTCGGCTGGTTTTTCATGCCGTTGAAGCTCTGGCTTCGCCTGATATTCTTGGTTTCGGCCATAGCCCTCATCGTGCCCAACCTCCTGGCGAGCCTGGTCGGCATCGTGCCTTTGGTAATCGTGGCCATGATGGGGGTGAAGAGCAAAAAAGTTTAAACACCACGGATAGGCCATGTCTAATCAACAAGTCGTTTGCCGAGCCTCGTCTTACCGCTGGGTGATTCTGGGCATATTGTCGTTTTCCTATTTGCTGGTGTTCGTGCATCGCATGTGCCCGGCGGTTTTGGCCGAGGACATAATGCACTCCTTCGGGGCCTCCGGGGCGGTCACGGGGTTGCTGGCTTCGGCATACTTCTATCCCTATGCCCTGATGCAGGGGCCGGGCGGCTTTATCACCGATCGCTTGGGAACCCGCCGCCTGGTCACCCTGTCCATGCTGGTGGCCAGCGTGGGCTCGGTGCTTTTCGCCCTTTCCTCCGGGGTCACCAGCGCCTTCCTGTCGAGGGTGCTGGTGGGCCTGGGGGTGTCGGTGGTGCTGGTGCCCACCTACAAGGCCCTCACCGCCTGGTTCCCGGTCAAGGACTACGTGCTGGGCACTTCCCTGGTTATAGCCGTCGCCGGGCTGGGCGCCCTGCTGGCCGGGTCGCCCCTGGCCGGGCTCAGCGAGGCCATCGGTTGGCGCGGCAGCTTCTGGGTCATCGCCGGTCTCACCATGGCCAATGCGGCCCTGGTGTGGTTTCTGGTGCGCGACAAGCCCCAGGATTTAGGCCTGCCTCCCGTGGAGACCATCGCGGAAGGAGACCACCACGCGGCTAAATCCGTTCCCCTGCGCCAGGTGTTGCCCATGGTGCTGGGCAACCGGGACTTTTGGCTGCTGGCTGGGTGGTTCTTCTTTAACGGCGGCGTGCTGTTCAGCTTTGCCGGTCTTTGGGCCGGGCCATATTACATGCAGGCCTACGCCATGAGCAAGACCCAGGCCGGGCAGGTGATAAACGTCTTTTCCTTCGGCTTGGTGTTCGGCCCCCTCATTTTCGCCTGGATCGCGGCCAAGGTGCCGTCGCGGGGGGCGGTGCTGGGCGGGAGCATGGTGGCCTGGTCCGCCATTCTGGTATGGATTCTCCTGCGCAACGGCTCCATGAGCCTGACCGAGATCTACGCCTTCAACCTCATCTTCGGCTTGGTGGGCGCGGGTCCGGCGGGGGTGTGTTTCGCCGCGGTAAAGGAGCGTTTTCCGGTCAGCATCGCGGGCACGGTCACCGGCTTTACTTATGTGCTGCCCATGATCGGCAGCGCGCTCTACCAGCCCTTGGCCGGAGCCATCCTGGACCGCTCCGGCAATCTTAGCGCCGGTCTGGGGGCGGCGGACTTCACCCCGCTGTTCTGGTTATACCTGGCCTCCACCGTGATCGGCGCGATCATGGCTTACGCTTACCGCACCCAAAAGCACTAGCAGCCTATCCAAAGACGCCCGGGCCGACTGACCTTCGGCCCGGGTTGTCTTCACCTCCCTCGCCGTTTGGCGCCTCGGGCGCGGCGCCCCCCCGATGTAACCCAAAGTTAACAAATTACCGCCACGGCGGTTGTTAAGATAAGAGGCCAAACTGCTGATGCGCGGGCCCGGCTCGGTCCGGGCCTAAACCGGCGGGCCGCGGGCCTAAGGGCCTGTTGCGCGCCAACAGAAGAGAGTTTTATGAGCAACAAAGGGCAGACCCAGGCAGCACCCTCCGGCGCCCCGCCTATTCCACCAGATTACGATCTGGAGCGGGCGGCGGGCGATATCGACTCCTGGGACCAGGCGCAGTACGAAGGCATCATTTCCACCGAGCTCACTTCCGACCAGCGCGTCCGGGTGGCCGAGCCCGATGGCGCCCATCCCCGGCAACGCGAGATTCTGGCCATCCACTGGCACCCGGAATGGGTTCCCATGGATTTGACCGCCCGGCGGGTGGATGCCCTTTATCCCAACGCGGACAAAAGCCTGATCATCCCCACCCAACACAACCAGATTCTCGACTGGAACGGCTACAGCGGGGTGGAGGTGGATTGTTATTCCTCCGGCTTCAACCGAAAGGTGCAGCTCTTGCTGCATTTCAAAACCGAGGCCCTGGGCGAGGCCCATATCCTGCGCTCCATGCTGGAGCACACCTTCAAATACCGTTCGGGACAGATGTTCGAGTTCATTGACACCATCATCAATCCCGCTCTGTCGGCGCGCCTGGAGCAGGCGGCCAACGACACCGGCTCCAGCGAAGAGGTGGTGGCCTTCACACGCTTTTACACCGCCCGGCTGCGCCGTTTGGTGGAGATGAACCTGGCCGATACCCCCGCGTTCATGATCAAGAACAAGCTGTTGACCGAATACATCGACGCCCAGCGCGGGCGCCATACCGAGGTCATGGTCAACCGGGCCCAGCTCTTGCTCAAGGCGGTGAAGGCCATCGTCAAGGCGCATTTTTCCCTTAGCTATTTTTTCCGGGCCAGCGAGGTCATCGAAGAAGCCCGTTCCTTGGGCGGCGGGGTGGTGATTCCCCACCCCGAGCAGTTCTGGCCCATCCTGCTGGCCGAATATGACGTGGACGGGGTGGAGGTCTGGAACCCCCAGTCGCGCGAGTACACCGAGTTTTTGATCCGGGCCCTGACCAACCAGAACAAGAGCCTGCCCTCCGGGCGTCGGCCCATGCTGATCTTCATGGGAGACGACACTCACATGTCGGTCAAGCTCAAGGAGCCGGGCCGAGTGGAGCCTTCCAAGTACGAGCGGGAAGTGGGCTTGCAACCCGCCTGGGACGACGTGGCGGTGCGCAAGAGCCTCAGTCTGGCCGGGGCCAGCCGCTCGCAGGTAATCGATGAATACCGGTCTCGCCTCAATTAAAGGATAGGGAGCAATGAGTTCCTCCGCCAACAGGTTCAGGCATGAGTCTCTCCAGGACTGCCAAAGCATCATCAATTATTTGATCGCCCTCAAGGACGGCTTCGAAAGCGGGGCCCTGCTGTTTTCCACCGACGGCCGCAACCTGGTGCTCAAGCCCGATGGCTTGATCAACCTGAACGTGGAAGCCAAGCGCAAGGGGGAGGAGATCAAGCTTTCCCTGAAGATGCGCTGGAGCGAAAACGAGGGCGGCGGCAACCCCGAGGACCAGCCCCTTTTGATAGAGCCCATCAAGGCAAGTTAAGCGTCAGCCATGCCAGCCACGCATCGCCTGGAAGAGGTGCGGGAGAATTTCCGCTTCATCGTCAGCGAAGTCACCGCCCAGGTAGAGCTCACCCGCCGCTTTTACCAGCAGCCCCGCCGGGAGCTGATGGAGAAGATCAGCTCCCGCGACGACTACGTGGACAACCTCAAGAGCGTTATCCAGGAGCAGAGCTTCGACCGCCTCATGGACCCCAGGGGCATCGAGCGGGCCAAGGTGGTGGAGCTAAGGGCGCTCAACACCATAACCGCCAACCTGGAGCGCATCGCCGATTTCGCGGTGAACCTGGTGGGCCAGATGGGCCATCTGGCGCAGTTGGAAAACCGGCGCCTGGTAGACTTTGCCCCCTTTTTCGACGAGGTGCTGGTGGGGCTGAACAACGTGGTGGACGCCCTGGATCGGCGCAACTCCAACAAGGCCTTTCGCATCTGCCAGTGCGAGTTCAACCTGGACGAGCTGCACCGCCACACCTTTGGCAAGGTGTTGGAGGAGCTGGAGGCCAGTTCCCATCGCGGCGACCTGGTGACCATCATTTTTTTCAGCCACTACCTGGAGCGCATGGGCGACTGCCTGCTCAACATCGGCGAGGCCCTTATCTTCGTCCTGGTGGGCGAGAAGATGAAGATCCGCCAGTACCAGGCCCTGAACGACACCCTGGCCGCCTCCGGCCTGTCGTCTTCGGTGGGGCAGGTGGAGTTCGAATCCATCTGGGGCACCAGGGGCGGCTGCCGCATCGCGGCGGTGCAGGATCCGCGGCCCGAGTCCACCAGCCCGGTGCTGTTCAAGCAGGGCCTGGCCAAGAAGCTGGGCAAGGAAAAAGAAAACCTGGAGCTGTGGGAAAAGCTGGCCCCCGGCCTACCCCCCAAGGTGTGGGCCTTCCAGGAGGACGAGGACGGCGAAGGCTCCATTCTCCTGGAATACCTGCCCGGCTGCACCATGCAGGACTTGCTTGTCAACGGCGACGAGACAAACCTGGCCCGGTCCGAGAACCTGCTGGAAGAGACCCTGGGCAAGGTGTGGTGGAGAACCAAGCAGGCTAGAGAGCTGCGTTCCGATTTCGTGGGCCAGATTCGCGCCCGTCAGGAGGCGGTGTACCGCATCCATCCCGAGCTTGAGAGCAAACCCGTGGTCATCGGCAACCTGCGGCTGCCTTCCTTCGAGGGCCTGCTGGATACCTTGGAGGAACTGGAGCCCGAGCTGGCCGCCCCCTACGCGGTGCGCACCCACGGAGACCTCAACCTGAACAACGTGATTTACGACCCCCTCGGCCAGCGCCTGCATTTCATCGATCTGCACCGCTCGGCCATGGCCGACTGCGCCCAGGACATCTCGGTGTTTTTGGTCTCCAACTTCCGCTTGCCGGTTTTCGAACCCGAGGTGCGCCGGCGCATCAACACGGTCATCGCGCGCTTTCTGAACTTCGCCCTGGATTTCGCCCGCAACCTGGGCGACGAGGCCTTTCAGGCCCGTCTGGCCCTGGGGTTGGGGCGCTCCATGTTTTCCTCCACCCGCTTTGAAATGAACGGCCACTTCGCCCGGGAGATGCATCTCAGGGCCGTGTACTTGTTGGAGCGGGTGGTGGCCCACCGGGGCCGGGATTGGTCACGCTTCAAGCTGCCCCGGCAACCCCTCATCTTTCCCTGAGCCGGTATGAAATGACGACAAAGAGTAAACTCAAAGTAGCCGTGGTCGGCATCGCGGGCGGTTGGTCCAGCCAACGCCTGCTGGATGCCCTGGAACAACGCACCGGATTCCGTTGCTTGGTGGACATGTCCCAGGTGCGCTCGGACCTGCACACCGGCCGGGCCTATTATGACGACGTGGACCTGACCGCCCTGGACGGCTTGGTAATCAAAAAGGTGGGGGCCGAGTATTCCCCGGATCTGTTGGACCGCCTGGAGCTGCTGCGCTTCATCGCCTCCCGGGGGCCGCGCGTCTTTTCGCCGCCCGCCTCCATCATCGCCATGCTGGACCGCCTGAGCTGCACCACCACCCTGGTGGCCGGGGGCATCCCCATGCCGCCCACCGTGGTCACCGAAAGCGTGGACCAGGCGGCCCGGGCGGTTGAGCGCATGGGCCGCTCGGTGCTCAAGCCCCTGTACTCCACCAAGGCCCGGGGCATGCTGGTGGTGGAGCCCGGACCCGGCCTGCGCGAGAAAATCGCCGCATACCGCGACGCGGGTCACCCCATGATCTACTTGCAGCAAATGCTGGCCTTGCCCGGCCAGGACCTGGGCGTGGTGTTCTTGGGTGGTGAGTATCTGGCCACCTACGCCCGCGTGGCCAACGGCGACTCCTGGAACACCACCCGCCGGGCGGGGGGCCGCTACCAGGAGTACGAGCCCAGCCGGGAGATCAAGGAGCTGGCCCAGCGGGCCCAGGCCTTGTTCAATCTGGATTTCACCTGCGTGGGCGTGGCCGAGACCGAACAAGGTCCGGTGGTGTTCGAGGTGAGCGCCTTTGGCGGCTTCCGGGGGCTGCAGGAAGGATGCGCCATGGACGCGGCCAGCTATTACGCCGAATACGTTTGCCGGGAGTTGGCCTCATGAACCTGCCTCGCGTAAGCGAGTTGGCCGAAGAGCTGCTGGGGCGCCAGACGGCCGATATCCGCCTGAACCTTGGGCTCAACGAACTGAACTTCGAGATCCGCACCAACCGCCCCGAGCTGGCCGAGGAACTGGAGCGCTATTACCGGCCTTTCCAGCAGGCCGGCGGCGACGGGCCCCTGATCACGGTGTACGCCCTGGAGACCCCGGCCTGGGATTGCGCTCTGCCGCTCAGGCTCAAGGACCCGGAGCCGGGCAAGAGCAAAATCAAGGAAGAGTACGTGGACCTTGCGGACGGGCGCCTGGTGCGCAAGCGCCTCACGGGCATGGTCTTCGTCTTCGGCGGCGATACCAACCTGGCCCTGGGGCCCTGCCTGGCCAATCCCAACCAAGTGGTCAACTTCATCAACAACCGTCAGATACAATGGGAATTGGAGCGGGGAGCCTTGCTGGCCCACGCCGCCGGGGTATGCGGCCCGCGCCTGGGCCTGGCCATGGCCGGGCGGGCGGGGCAGGGCAAGTCCACCCTGGCCCTGCACCTGATGAGCCGGGGAGTTACCTTCGTCTCCAATGACCGCCTCATGGTGACCCAAGGCGAACAGGGCCCCTTGATGAGCGGGCTGGCCAAGCTGCCGCGCATCAACCCCGGCACGGCGCTTAACAACCCGGACCTGAGCAAGGTGATGAGCCCGACCGATCAAAAGCGTTTCGCCGCCCTGCCGCCGGCGCAGCTGTGGTCCCTGGAGCACAAGTACGACGTGGACATCGACGCCTGCTTCGGACCGGGGCGTATCAAGATGGGCGGGAGCCTCGACCTGCTGGCCCTGCTGGATTGGGAGCGCGACGCCGGGGAATGCCGCCTGCGGCAAGTGGATTTGGCCGAGCACCCGGACCTGTTGGCCGCCTTTATGAAGGAGCCGGGCCTGTTCTATCTGCCGCCCGTGGGCCAGGCCGCGCCCGGCCAAGCGGACTATCTCCGGGTGCTGGCCGGGGCCAAGGTCTTGGTCCTGGAGGGTGGGGTTGATTTCGAAAGGGCCGCGGATTTGCTGGCCCAGGAGCTGCGCTAGACTTGAGCGACCAAGGTGGCCTGACCATAAGCCGACCCCTGCGCGTGCCCGATCCGGTGCGACTGGCCCGCTACGGCCGAGCGCCGGAGCTGGGGCCAACCATCCTGTTTTTCAGTGGCGGCACCGGACCCGGCCCCCTGTGCCGGGAGCTGATCCAATACACCCACAACTCCATCCACCTCATCACCCCCTTTGACTCCGGCGGCTCGTCGGCGGTTTTGCGCCGGGCCTTTGCCATGCCCGCGGTGGGCGACCTGCGCAACCGCATGATGGCCCTGGCCGACATGAGCGTGCGGGGCAACGCCGAGGTGCGCCGCCTTTTCTCCTATCGCCTGCCCCCGGAGGCCGACGCCCGGGAGCTGCGGCAGCGCCTGGAGGACATGGTGGAGGGCGACGACCCCTTGGTGGCCGCGGTTCCCGACCCCCTGCGCAAGATCATCCGCAACCACCTGGGCTATTTCCTGGCCGAGATGCCGGATCACTTCGACCTGGCCGGGGCCAGCATCGGCAACCTGGTCTTGGTGGGGGGCTATCTCAACAACGGCCGCCATCTGGACCCGGTGGTTTTTCTGTTCACCAAGCTGGCCGAGGTGCGCGGGGTGGTGCGCCCGGTGGTCAACCAGGATCTGCACCTGTCCGCCCGCCTGGCCGACGGCCGCCTGATCCTGGGGCAGCACCGCCTGACCGGCAAGAACGAGCCGCCCTTGTCCTCGCCCATCGTAAAGCTGGGCCTGAATCAGGGCCTGGACCAGGAGCGCCCGGCATCGGCGGCGATCAGGCCCAAGGTGGCCCGCCTCGTCGCCACGGCGGAGCTGATCTGCTATCCGGTGGGCAGCTTTTACAGCAGCCTGTTGGCCAGCCTGTTGCCCTCGGGAATAGGGGAGGCGGTGGCCGCCAATCCCTGTCCCAAGGTGTTCGTGCCCAATACCGCGCCGGATAGCGAGGCGCTCACGGGGGGGGTGGCCCAGCGCGTGGCCGAGCTGCTTGGCGCTCTGGGCGCCCAGGAGGGGGCCCGGCGCGACGGGGGACGAGTCTTGGATTACGTGCTTTTGGACCGGCAGTGGCAAGGCTATCCCGGAGGATGGGATCGCCGGTCCCTGGAAGATATGGGCCTGGGGGTCATCGAGACCGAACTAGTCACGCCAGACAGCGCCCCCCTGACCGATGGGCGCCTTTTGGCCGAAGCCCTGCTCTCTTTGGTTTGAGGCCAGGGAGGCGACGGTAGTCTATTACCTGGAGAAACGTATGAACACTCCCAAGAAGGATAAAGTGAAGCACCGCTTTTCGCCCGCCGAGGCGGCGGACTATCTGCGCCAACTGGCCGACGCCTTGGAGCAGGGGCACATCGCCCTGCGCTCCGACGAGCTGGACCTGGAGGGCGAGGTAAAGGTCAAAGAGGAGCTCAAGACCAAGTCCGACAAGACCACCTTGAAGATAAACCTCAAGCTGGTTTCTCCCATACCCATTCCCTCGCCGGAAGAGGCCGCGGCCGGGGAGGCCGGCGAGCCGGAGCAGGACGGGGGGTTCGTGGAGATAACTGCCGGTGAGGAGGAGCCCGCCGAGAGCGAGGGCAAGGCTTCCTACAAAAAGGTGAAAAAGGCCCTGGGCAAAAGCTTCAGCGCGGTGCGGGAGGCCCGCAAGCAGGGGGGCATGCCCGAGGCTGAGCAAGTCGCGGCCTTTCTGGCCGATGCCCGGGCCCTGTGCACCTTTGACAAGGCCAAGTACGGCAGCGAGAACTACCCCCGCTTTTTGGCCGCCCTGGAGCGCCTGGAAGCGGCCATGGCCGCCGGCGAGGCCCAGGCCCTGGACGAGGCTCTGGCCGAAGTGGCTCAGTGCAAAAGCGACTGTCACGGCAAGTTCAAATAGATACGCATCCAGCCAAATCGCCCCTGGCCGCCCTCTGGGGCGGCCTTTTTTTGCGCTCCGGCGGCCACTTTAATCTAACTGGCCAGGATAAAACCGATATCGCTGAATTTTTATTGGGTGGGGTTTTTAAAATCATTGAGGATTTTGCTTGAAATGGCTGCCTTGAAGTGATAATCATGCTGCATGGAAAGCATGTTGTCAGACAAATATGAGTTGAAGCAGCCTTTGCGTCTTCCCGACCAGGTGGCCGCCATACTCGTGGGGGAGTTGGAAAACGGCACGCTCAAGCCGGGCGAGATGCTGCCTCCCGAGATGGAACTGGCCGCCCGCTTCGGCGTGAGCCGGGCGGTGATCCGCGAGGCGCTTTCCCAGCTCAAGGCCGAAGGGCTTTTGGAATCTCAACAGGGGCGCGGGGTCATGGTGGTGGGACGCGCCGGACGCCGTTACTTCCGCCTGGAGGATCCCGAGAAATCCAACGCTGAATCCCTGACCCACCTGTATGAGCTTCGGGCCATCCTGGAAGCCGAGGCCGCGGCCTTGGCCGCCGCTCGGGCCCATACGCGCGATATCGCCCGCTTGGGTGAGTGCGTGGTGGCCATGGCCCACGCGGTGGAAGGCGACGCCATAGGGGCCGTGCCCGACCTGGACTTTCATCGCGGCATCGCCGAGGCCAGCGGCAATCAGCACCTGTGCGAACTGATGCAGTTCTTGAACGACAAGCTGCTGGTGCTCATCCAAGGGGCCAGGGAGCATTCGCGGCAAAACCCCGGCCTGCCCCGGCAGGTGCAAAAGGAACACGAGAGCATCTACCGGGCCATAGAGGCGCGCGACCCCCAGAAGGCCAGGGAAGAGACCCTGGCCCATCTGCGGATGGCGGCCAAACGCTTGGGGCTGGATATCTAGGGTGGACGAGGTCTTCGCCGGCCGCGCGGCCGCCAAGCGGGCTTTAGTCGGGCAGGGGAGCTTTGAGGTTTTTTTGGTCAAGGGGCGCCGGCTGCCCGTCAAGACGGTCTAAAATGTTGAGTGGCCGAGGAAAGGCGCGGAGGGCGCCTTTTGATACTTAATCGGATCAAGCACTGGAGTAGTGACATGATCGCCAACCAGGCGACCACGAAACGGGACAAGCCGAAAGGTAAACACAGCTTTTATCCTGCCTGGTGTAAGCGTTGCGGCAATTGCGTGTCCTTTTGTCCCCTGGGCATCCTGGTCGCGGATGAATGGGGCTATCCCCGTCTGGTGGACCAGGATCGCTGCACGGGATGCGGGCTATGCGAAATGCTTTGCCCCGACTTCGCCATAACCGTGGGCTATGAAAAACCCGGGGCAATGGACTTGGCCCATCCGGTCGGCGCGGTAAGGCCGCGTGAGGTGAAAAAGGAACAATCCGAGTCCGCCAAGAACACCGGCACGATCAGCCCGGAACGTTTGGCCCCGGTGCCGCGGGAGGAAAAATAGTCATGGCCGCAGAAACCACCAAGCCGTCGCGCAGGCCGGCCAAGTCGGCGCGCAAGGGTCAATCCCGGCTGCTGCAGGGCAACGAGGCCGCTTCCTTGGGCGCCTTGGCCGCCGGCTGCAACTTTTTCGCGGGCTATCCCATCACCCCGGCCAGCGAGATCACCGAGTACATGAGCCGGGAGATGCCGGTACGGGGAAATCCCTTCATCCAGATGGAGGACGAGATCGCCTCCATAGGGGCCTGCGTGGGCGCCTCTCTGGCCGGCCGCAAGGCCATGACCGCCACCAGCGGGCCGGGCTTCTCCCTGATGCAGGAGAACCTGGGCTACGCCATGATCGCCGAAATCCCCTTGGTGGTGGTCAACGTGATGCGCGGCGGGCCCAGCACCGGCCTGCCCACCAACGTGGCCCAGGGCGACGTGCAGCAGGCCCGCTGGGGCACCCACGGCGACCACCCGGCCGTCGTGTTCTGCCCCAGTTCGGTTAGCGAGTGCTTCGAGCTGATGGTAATGGCCTTTAACACGGCCGAGCGCTTCCGCACCCCGGTCATTTTCCTGGCCGACGAGACGGTGGCCCACTTGCGCGAGAAGGTGGTGCTGCCGGCCGAGGGCGATCTGGAGGTCATCGACCGCCGCCGCCCGGCCGTGCCTCCGGACTGGTACGTGCCTTATAAAACCGACGGCAGCCTGATTCCGCGCCTGGCCGATCTGGGCGAGGGCTACCGCTACCACGTGACCGGCCTGGTGCATGACGAGCGGGGCTTCCCCACCCGCCGGGCCGACGAGGTGGAGCCTTTCTACGCCCGACTCTTCGGCAAGATCAGCCGCCACTTCGACGACCTGATGCTCACCAAGCAGTATTCCCTGGACGACGCCGAGATCGTGCTGATCTCCTATGGCTGCACGGCCCGCTCCTGCCGGGCGGCGGTGCGCCTGGGCCGGGAACGGGGCATCAAGCTGGGCCTGCTGCAGCTGTTGACCCTGTGGCCGTTCCCCCGCCAGGCGGTGGAGGCGGCGCTCACCGGGCGCAAGGCGGCCCTGGTGCCCGAACTCAACATGGGCCAGATCAGCCGCGAGGTAAAAAGGGTCAACGACGGACGAACCCAGGTGATTCGTCACAGCAAAATGGACGGCACCATGATCACCCCCGAGGAGATCCTGGGCCGCATGCGGGAGGTGGCCTGATGACGGCGGTGCATCGAAGCGTGGTCTACGATTGGCTGCGTCACGATAAGAAGTTCCCCCACGTATGGTGCCCCGGCTGCGGGCTGGGCATCCTGTTGGGATCGCTGGTGCGCTCCCTGGCCCAGGGCGGCTACGACAAGAACCAGGTGGTGCTGGTAAGCGGCATCGGCTGTTCCGGCCGCCTGCCGGTGTACGTGGACGTGGGCAGCGTGCACACCACCCACGGCCGGGCCCTTACCTTTGCCACGGGCATCAAGCTGGCCAAGCCGGAGCTCAAGGTCATCGTGGTAATGGGCGACGGCGATGCCACGGCCATCGGCGGCAACCATCTTATACACGCGGCGCGGCGCAACCTGGACCTCACGGCCATTATCGTCAACAACCTGAACTACGGCATGACCGGCGGCCAATACAGCCCCACCACCCCCCTGGGCGCCAAGGCCACCACCGCCCCTTACGGGCATTCCGAGCCCAGCTTTGACATCAGCGCCCTCACGGTGACCGCGGGGGCCTCCTTCGTGGCCCGCTCCACGGTGTACCACGTGACCCAGCTGGACCAGATGCTGGGCCAGGCCATAGCCAAGAAGGGCTTCGGCGTGGTGGAGGTGCTCAGCCCCTGCCACACCAACTACGGGCGGCAAAACCGGCTGGGCAGCCAGGTGGAGATGATGAAGGGCTTCAAGAAACAGGCGGTGCGCGCGGACCGCTGGGACAAGGTGAGCCCGGCCGAGCGCGAGGGCCGTTTCCCCATCGGCGTCTTGGCCGACCACGGGCGCCCCACTTTCTGGGAGACTTACGAGGGCGCCATCGAACGGGCCCAGGCCATCCGGAAGGAGGGCTAGCCATGGCGGTAAGCAAGAAGAAAGACACCGGCAAGACCAAGACTCCAGCCCCGGCCATGGAGCGCATGGAGGTGCGTCTGGCGGGCAGCGGCGGGCAGGGGCTCATCCTGGCCGGACTGGTTTTGGCCGAGGCGGCCGGGCTGCACGATGGCCGTTCCGTGGCCATGGGCCAGAGCTATGGACCGGAGGCCCGGGGAGGAGCGTCCAAGGCCGAGGTCATCGTGGCCGACCAGGATATCGACTATCCCCTGGCCACCAGGGTGGACATCTTCCTGGCCCTGACCCAGGAAGCGGCGGACACCTACTCTTGGGATCTGGAGCCCGGCGGCTGGATCGTGGTGGACAGCGATCTGGTGAGCCATCCGCCCTCCAGCCGGGCGGTGGCCCTGCCTTTCACGGCCACGGCCCGCGACAAGCTGGGCAAGCCCATGGTGGCCAACGTGGTGGCTCTGGGCGCCCTTACCGAGCTCACCGGGGTGGTCAGCCGCAAGGCCCTGGAAAAGGCCCTCTTGGCTAGGGTGCCCAAGGGCACCGAGGCCCTGAATAAAAAGGCCCTGGCCGCCGGGACCAAAATGGCCAAGGATTGGCAGGCCAAAACCCAGGAGGTTAGCCAGGAGCCCACTTCCGAGGACGTTTAGGCGCATTCGGGAGACTCGCGCGCCGGCGCGCGAGTCAGGTGAATTAGACTCAAGCGATGGGAGTCCTATGGGGCTCCCATCGTTGTTTGCCTTCCCGCGATGGGCGGCTCCAGCCAGGGGCCCGGAAGGGTGGGGTGCCAGCCAGTATTTCCCTTCCTGCGGGTAAAATAAAAAACATAATAATTTCAGATTATTTTGGCCGCAGATCCCCCGCGTTGACGATTATCGATACATGTCATGCTTGACACTGATTTCATTCCCATTTACTATCGATTTAACGCTAAACTTGAAGTGGCTGGCAGCTTCCTTGGCATGAAGCCTGGGGGCGTATCGGGGGGATCATGTTAACTTGTAGATTTTACGCCAAAAATAATTAATGAGAAAACAGGCTACAGTCAAGGATATCGCCAAGGCGGCGGGAGTCTCCGTGACCACGGTTTCCCTGGCCCTGCGGGACAAACAGACCAACCGCATTAGCGCCGCCACTCGCCAGAAGGTGATGTCTATCGCCAACGAAATGAATTATCACCCAAATTTGGCCGCCCGCGCCCTGGTGAACAAGCAAAGCAACATCCTGGGCCTATTGATCAAGACCTTGCTGAACCCCTTTTACTCCGAGCTGGCCCAAGACATCATCGACCGGGCCCAGGAGAGCGGCTACCGGGTCATCACTTGCTCGGTGGAAGACGGGGTGGATAAACACCAGGCCGACGTGAGGGAACTGGTTTCTCATGGGGTGGACGGTCTGATTATTTGCGCCGCGCTCCTGGACGACAAGTTCGTCTTTGAGTTGGTGGAAGGCGGCCTGCCGGTGGCCTTGGCCCTGCGTTACGTAAACGAGGAGCTGGGCTCCCCGTCGGCCGATTTCGTGGGCATCGACAACCCCAGGGGCGCCTACCTGGCGGTGGAGCATCTGGTCCGGATGGGACACCGCAAGATCGCCCTGCTCATGGGCCCCAAGAACACCTCCACCGGCCAGGATCGTCTGCAGGGGTCTTTGGTGTGCCTGGAAAACTACGGCATCGAACTTGATCCCCGGCTGGTGGTGGATGGCGATTTCACCCGGCGTTCCGGCTATGAGACCACGCGGGATCTGCTTGGGCAAGAGGTGGAATTTACGGCCGTTTTCGCCTGCAACGACCACATGGCCCTGGGGGTGCTGGACGCCTTGGGAGAGGCGGGATTAACAGTGCCCCAAGACGTGGCCGTGGTGGGCTTCGACGACATCGAAATGGCTGGTTTGCCGGGGGTGGGACTCACTACCGTATCCCAGAAAAAGACGGTCATGGGCAGGGTGGCGGTCGATATCCTGCTCAGCCGGATCAAGATGGAGTCGATGGAAACCGTGCGGCGGGTGGTCCTGGAGCCCAAGCTCATCATCCGCGACACCTGCGGATTCCGGGCCCGGGGAAGCCGTTATGACGCCACCGTATCCTCGCAGGCCAAGACCTGATCTGCCTGCCCCCCAGCTTTGCCATCCGTGTCCGTAAGGTCGTGACCAGGTTGGGTCCGGTCTGAGTCCCGGCGCGGTGCCGGATCGCCATAAAAGCCTTGGTCAGGCTTTTATGGTTGACAAATACACCATAAATTTGCGACAAGAGTAAAACGTTAAACTATACAAGGCTACAGCTGTGGTGGTTGCCGGCCGGATAATCCGGCCGATCCGCGGCACCGGTAACCATCCATGCAGCTACCTTAGACTCGACCTGATGCGACCGGATAGGGGACTGGATCTTTATAAAATGCCATACCAGAGCAACGCCTTTTCCCTCGAAAATAAAGTCAGCTTGGTTACCGGCGGTGGCCGGGGTATTGGCCTGGGCATAGCCGAAGTGCTGGCCGGGGCCGGCTCCGACCTGGTGCTGGTGGCCCGCAGCGAGAGCCAGTTGCAATCCTCCGCCGAGATGCTCCGGGAGCGCTACGGCCGCGAGGTGGAGACCATCAGCGCCGACCTGAGCCAGGTGGGTGACTATGGCGACATAGTCCGGCAGACCGTGGACCGCTTCGGCCGCCTGGACGTGCTCATCAACAACGCCGGCTCCAACATCCGCAAGCCGTTTTTGGAGTTCGAGCCGGAAGATTTCGACAGGGTCATGGCCATCCAGCTGCGCGGCGCCTATTTCATGGCCCAGGCGGCGGCCCGGCAAATGGCCCAGGCCGGCGGCGGCAAGATCATCAACCTGGCCTCACTGACCAGCAAGATCGCGGTGCCCAATATTTCGGCCTACGGCGCGGCCAAGGGGGGCATCCTTTCCTTGACCAAATCCATGGCCGTGGAATTGGCGGCCAACGGCATCAACGTTAACGCGGTGGCTCCCGGTTACGTGCGCACCAGCATGACCGAGGCCGCCTTCACCAACTCCGACACCCAGGACTGGATGCTCTCTCGCATCCCTCTAAAAAGGTTCGGGGCTCCCGAGGACATCGGATATGCGGCCCTGTTCCTGGCTTGCCCGGCCTCCGATTACATAACCGGCGAAGTCATCTTCATCGATGGGGGTTGGATGGCCGCTTGAGGCAGGCCGAATATCTTAATCCAAATTGTTAAATAAGGAACACAAAGTTATGATATCATTTAGTAAGCCAAACGTATACGGATGCATCGGTCCGCGCCAGCTCATGCTGGGCGACGGCTCTGCCGGCCAGTTGCAGCAACTGCTCAAGGGCTGGAACATCAGTGGGGGCGACCTGCTCCTGGTGGCTGACAAGGAAGTGGTCAAGCTGGGTTTGGACCGCAAGGCGGCCGAGCCCCTGGAGGCGGCCGGCTATGGCGTGGCGGTGTTCGACGGCATCGTGGGCGAGCCCACCCTGGAGATCGCCGAGGCATTGATCGATTTCGCCCGCAGCAAGCCCTTCCAGGCGGTTATCGGCATGGGGGGCGGCAGTTCCCTGGACATGTCCAAGCTGGCCGCCGCCATGGCCACCAACCCCGAGAAACTTACCGACCACCTGGGCGCCACCAGCTTTGCCCGGGCCCCGTTGCCCTTAATAAACATACCCACCACCGCGGGAACCGGGGCCGAGGCCACCGCCGTGTCCATGCTCTCGGTGCAGGGGCGCAAGGCCGTGGTGGTCAGCCCTCAGTTGGTGCCCTCGGCGGCCGTGTTGGACGCCGAGCTGACCAAGACCTTGCCCGCCAAGATCACCGCGGCCACGGGCATGGACGCGCTCAGCCACGCCCTGGAAGCCTTCATGTCCATCAACGCCAACCCCTATAGCGACACTCAGGCCACTACCTGCATGTCCATCGTGGCCCGTTGGCTCAAGACCGCCTGTGAGGACGGCTCCAACATGGAGGCGAGGCGGGCTATGATCTACGGGGCTTACGTGGGCGGCTTAGCCCTGAACGCGGGGGTGGTCCTGGGCCATTCGGTGGCCTATACCATTGCCAACCGCAGCCATCTGCCCCACGGCGTGTCCTGCGCCATGGCCTTGCCCTTTACCATCGCCTACAACCTGACCGCCATCCCCGAGCGTATCGCCCAGGCGGCGGAGTTGGTGCTGGACAAGCCGGGGGCCAAGCCCGAGGAGTTGGCGATCTGGGTGGACGAGCTGAACCTGGCCCTGGGGCTGCCCCGCTCCCTGCAGGAGGTGAACATCAGCGCCGAGGACGTGCCGGCCATGATCACCGAGTGCGTGGAACGCTACCCCCGGCCCACCAGCCCGGCTACCATAGACGCCGGTCGGTTGCAAGTGTTATACAAAACTATGGTCACCGGCGATGTCGCCAAGGCCATCGAGTATTACCAAGGGGGTTGATGGCAACCCCTTAATGTTTTGTTTCTAATTCGAGGTAGGGAGGGAAGTTAGCATGAAAAAGCTTTTACTGGTTACCTTGGCGCTGGCGCTCATGATGTCTCTGGCGCCCCTGTCATTTGCCGCCGACAAGGAGATAACTATCGGCGCCCTTTATCCCCGTTCCGGGCCCCTAGCCCTGCTGGGCGAGGAAAGCTGGCGTGGGGCCGAGATAGCCCGCATGGTCCGCAACCAGAACGGTGGCATCAATGGCAAGCAAATCGTGTTCGCCAATGGCGACTGCTCCGACGTGGCCGCCGCCCGCTCAGAAGCGGAGAGGCTTATCGAAAAGGATAAAGTCGGGCTGATCATTGGCTCTTATTCCAGCTCCCGCAGCATGGCTGCCACCGAGGTGGCCGCGCGAAAGGGAATCCCCTACTTTGAGTTGGGGGCCATCGCCAACGCCATCACCGAGCGCGGCTACAAAACGGTGTATCGCACCAACAGCACCGCGGCCATGTTCAGCAAGAGCCAGGTGGACTTCATCGTCGACTATCTCGCTCCGGCTATTGGCAAGAAGCCCAAGGACGTCAAGGTTTCCGTGGCTCACGAGGACTCCGATTACGGCACCTCCGTGGCCGCCAGCTTCAATAAATTGGCCGAAAAGGCCGGTTTGAATGTGGTTTCCATCGAGCCCTACGCCTCCAGCTCCAGCGACTTGTCGCCGGTCATCTTCCGCCTGAAGAAGGCCGATCCCGACGTGATCGTGCTTGTGTCCTACGCCAACGACGCTATCCTGCTGGGTCGTCAGGCTGCTGAGTATAAGCTCAACAAGCCCTTCATCGCCACCGGTGGAGGCCACAGCCTGCAAAGCTTTGCCAAGGCTCTAGGGAAAAATGCCAACGGTATACTTAACGTCGACTTCACCCAGTACGATGTAAACACCAAATTTACTCCGGGTCTTAAGAAGTTCCTGGATCTCTACCGCAAGACCTATAAAGAGGAGCCCCGCTCCGGTCACAGCCTGACCAACTTCATGGGCGCCAATGTGGTCTTTGATATTATCGAAAAGGCCGGAAGTCTTGACGCGGATAAGATTCGCAAAGCCGCCATGGCCGTGGATATCCCCCTTGGCAAGACTGCCAACGGTTGGGGCGTCAAGTTCGACGAGAACGGCCAGAACATACGTGCAGCAGCGTTTGTTTCCCAGTGGCGCGACGGCAAGCTGCTCACTGTGTACCCCTTGGGTGCCGCTGTAACCAAGCCCGTACTTCCCAAGAAGTAGCCAAACTGATTCGTATCGGCGCTCCCTCCTTGGTGGGGGAGCGCCGATAAACAAAAATTCGCCCAGGGCGATAGCCAAAAAGTTTTTCCGGCGGGTGACCCGGCCACTATATTAGGCATGGAAGCATCATCCCCGGTCAGGCGGAGATCAAGACGTCCCTCTGCTGGCGGCGCTAAAAACCGCTCAAGAGGATTCCGCGCCTTTTACGGAGGCGGCCCGGCAAAAAGCGCGCAGAGTTTGCGCGCCGCTGGACCTTCTGGCAACGGGTTGAACCCGGCCTCGGATTCAAGTCAGGCGCCTGAATTCTGGTGTAGCTGCGACAATCGCGGCGGCCGGCATGGGGCCAACGCACAAGCCGAAACCGATTGACGACGCATTTACCGCAAGCCTGGCTCAGGGTTGGTTGCCTTCCACAAAGACCATCTAAAACCAGAGATGGAAGTAGAGTACCTATGGAGTTGATTGTCCAAGTCTGCGTATCGGGTCTCCTTCTCGGTGGGATCTACGCACTTATAAGCATCGGGTTGAACCTGATCTTCGGCGTGGTCCGCATCATCAACTTCGCTCACGGCGAGATGGTCATGGTGGCTATGTACCTGACCTTCTGGCTCAACTATTTTTTCGGCATGGATCCCTACGTGTCGGCGATCATAGTTTTGCCGGTGATGTTCCTGTTCGGCGTCGTGATCCAGCGGATCATTGTTCAGCCGATTCAAAGTTCCTCGGCAAACATGAAGATTTTCGCCACGGTGGCCCTATCTTTGATTTTGCAGAACGTGGCCCTGATCGTTTGCACGGGCAACTTCCGCACGGTGCAGGTTTCCTACGGAATGGGCACCTTCGAGCTGGCCGGCATATTCATCAGCATCCCCAGGCTGGTGGCCTTCTTCGCCGCTCTTGGTTCCATTACACTGCTCTACTATTTCTTGAAAAGCACCTACACGGGCAAGGCCCTTAGGGCCATCGTGGAGGACCCGATCATCGCCCGCCTTATGGGCGTCAAGGTTCAAAAGCTTTACATGTTGGCGTTCGGCATCGGTTGCGCGTTCACGGCCCTGGGCGGCGTGCTGCTCATGCCCTTTAGCTCTGTGTACCCCACGGTGGGCATCCCCTTCACCCTTATCGCCTTTATCGTGGTGGTGCTGGGTGGTTTGGGTAGCATGACCGGGACCTTCCTGGCGGGACTTTTCATCGGCGTGGTCGAAGCGGTGGGCGGCACTTACGTTTCCCCGGCCCTGAAGGAAGCGATTTACTTCGGCATTTTCATCATCGCAATCCTCATCCGGCCCCAGGGAATCTTCGGTAAGGGCGCGGGCTCCGAGGAGGTTGGTTTAAAGTGAGAACTAGCAAGTTTAAAACAGCCGCAATCATCCTTTTGCTGGCTTTGTTGGTGGTGCCCCTGTTCTTCACTTCCACCTTCGTCCTGCACATGTTCACCCTGGTGTTCTTCTACATAGCCTTGACCGCCGCCTGGAACATCCCGGCCTTTGGCGGCAAGTTCTCCCTGGGACACGCCGCATTCTTCGGCCTTGGGGCCTACACCGCCTCCATCCTCTACGTCAAGCTGGGTATATCGCCATTCATCGGCATAGTGGCTGGAACCTTTGTGGCCATGCTGGGCGGCGTGATCTTGACCTTCCCTTTGATCCGGCTCAAGGGCCCCTTCTTCACCCTGGCCTCCATCGCCTTTGCCGAGGTATTGCGTATGGTGGCCGTGGACTGGCGCGCCTTGACCAATGGCTCGGTGGGCATCAATATTCCCTTCAAACCCAGTTGGCTTAACCTGACCTTCACCAGCGGAGCGCCCTTTTACTATATCGCCTTGGGCATGGCCATCCTGGTCATTCTTCTGGCTTGGTGGATTCGCTCCTCTGCCTTGGGTTATCATCTTCGGGCGGCGGCGGCCGACGAAGACGCCGCCCGCGCCCTAGGTATCAACACCGCCAGGGCCCACTTCCTGGGCCTGATGTGGAGCTCGGGGCTCACTGGCATGATCGCCGTGTTCTACGTGTTCTACAACTACGTGCTGGAGCCGGGTACCGCCTTCTCCCTGCCCCTGTTCTCACTGCAGCCGGCCATGAACGGCATCATAGGTGGTATGGGCACGGTCTGGGGGCCGGTGATCGGCGCCATCATCATGACCCCGCTCGGTGAGTTCCTGCGCTTCTATCTGGGTACCATCCAGCAAGGCCTGAACTTCGTGGTTTACGGCCTCATGCTCATCGCGGTGGTCAACTTCGTGCCGGGCGGCATCATCAGCTTGCTGGAGCCCTGGTTCAAGAAGAAGAAAACCGATGAACCCTCTTCCGCGGACAACTAGCCGGCAGTAATGGTGGAAATATGGACAACCTGCTAGTCGTAAAAGACCTGACCAAAAACTTCGGCGGCCTGGCCGCGGTGAGCGAGGTCAGCTTTGAGGTGCGCCGCGGTGAGATATTGGGCCTTATCGGCCCCAACGGCGCCGGCAAAACCACTCTGTTCAATCTTATATCCGGCCTTTTGGCCAGCGACCGGGGCAGCATAACCCTGGAGGGCGAGGAGCTGAGCAAAAAGCCGCCCTACAAGCGCAGCGCCATGGGCGTCGGCCGCACCTTTCAGGTGGTGCGCCCCTTTGACATGACCGTTCTGGAAAACGTCATGGTGCCCATCTTCGCCCATTACAAGACCGCCAAGGAGGCCCGACAAAAGGCCCACGAAATCTTGGAAATGGTGAAGATATCCCACCTGGCCGAGAAGATGCCCGCCAATCTGACCCTGGCCCAGCGCAAGCGCATCGAAGTGGCCCGGGCCTTGGCCACCAAACCCAAGCTTTTGCTCCTGGACGAGGTTCTGGCCGGGCTCAACCCCTCCGAGGTTGCGGAAAACCTGCCCCTGATCCGCCAGGTCCGCGACAGCGGGGTTACAATTCTTTTCATCGAGCACCTGATGGACGCCATGATGGCCATTTCCGAGCGGGTCTTGGTCATGGACCAGGGCGCGCTCATCGCGTGCGGCACGCCTGATGAAGTGACCAGTGACCAGTGCGTCATTACGGCGTATCTGGGCGAGGAGGCGCCAGAGTGTTAAGCATCGAAAAGGTTGATTCCTACTACGGTGATTTCCAGGCGCTAAGGGACGTGAACCTGGAAGTCAACGAAGGGAAGATCGTGGCCCTATTGGGGCCCAATGCGGCCGGTAAGACCACTTTGCTTTCCACCATCAGCGGCATGGTGCCCTACCGCAAAGGCAGCATTACCTTCCAGGGGCAGGACATCAACGCCATGAACCCCGAGGACATCGTGTCCATGGGTGTCGCACTGGTTCCCGAGGGGCGCAGGCTTTTCGGCACCCTGACTGTCCTGGAAAACCTGGAGATGGGTGCCTATGCCAAGCACGCCCGCAAGGATCTTCAAAAAAATCTGGACAGGGTTTACGATCTGTTTCCCATCCTCAAGGAACGCTCCTCCCAGCAGGCGGGGTCGCTTTCCGGCGGGGAGCAGCAAATGTGCGCCATCGCTCGGGGCCTGATGACCGAACCGCGCCTGTTGATGATCGACGAAATGTCCCTGGGCTTGTCGCCAGTGCTGGTCCAGGAGATGTTCCGCATGGTCAGCGAAATCGCCAAAACCGGGGTGACCATCTTCCTGGTGGAGCAGCAGGTGAACCACGCCCTCAAGATAGCCGACGAGGCCTACATCATGGAAAAGGGCACCGTGGTCCTGCACGGACCCAGCTCCGAGATCGCCAACGACGATTACGTCAAGACCGTTTACCTGGGAAAATAGGCGCATCATGAAAGCGTTCGTCAAGCATGGCACCCAGCCGGGGCAAGTGGCGGTAACCGAAGTGTCGCGCCCGGCCCCCGGGCCTGGGGAGGTGCTCATCAAGGTGAGCGGTTGCGGCATCTGCGGCAGCGATCTGCACGCCTTCAACAACGACCCCGGCTACGAGTTCGTCACCCCGCCGGTGATCCTGGGGCACGAGTTCTCCGGCGTGGTGGTGGAAACCGGCCCGGGGGTGGACCCGGGCAAGGTCGGCGACCACGTCACCGCCGTGGCCATCCAAGGCTGTCTGAAATGCCCCACCTGCTTGGCGGGCGGCAGCCACCTTTGCCCGGACCGCCAGGTCATCGGCCTGCATTTCGATGGGGCCATGGCCGGATTCGTGGTGACCAAGGCGGACCAGCTTTTGTCGCTGCCCAGCAACCTCGACCTCAACCTGGCCCCTTTGGTGGAGCCGGTTTCCGTGGCCCTGCACGCCCTCAGGCGCACCGTGATCCGCCCCGGCGACAAGGTGGTGGTCAGCGGGCCCGGTCCCATAGGCCTGCTCTGCGCCGGCCTGGCCAAGCTGCACGGGGCCAGGGTGCTGCTGTTGGGCATGAACCGCGACGCCAAGGTTCGCCTGCCCGCGGCCCAGCGCCTGGGCCTGGAAACGGCCATCGTGGAAGGCGAGTCGCCCGAGGAGTTGGTGCGCTCCACCTTCGGCGAAGGCATGGCCGACCTTTTCATAGAGGCTTCGGGGGCGGCCCCCGCCTTGAAGTCCGGCTTCAACCTGGTGCGCCGGGGCGGGACCATTTTGATCGTGGCCCTGTACAACAGCGAACTGACCTGGTTCCCCAGCCCATCGGTGCGCAACGAACTGAGCATTTTGCTCAGCTATGCCAGCACTCGGCCCGACTATGAGCAGGCCATCAACCTTATGGCCAACCAGGCCATGGATTTTTCGGTTTTGGCGCAGCATTTCCCCTTGGAAAAGGCCGAAGAGGCCTTCCGAGAGGCTCTGGGCGGCCAGTTGCTCAAGCCGGTTCTGGTGGTTTGATGCCAGCCGGGTCGGCCGTTTGAAGCTCTGGCTTCCCCTCGGGCGAATGAACCATGCGAGTAGAGCTTTCCCAGGCCTTTGAAAAAGCGGCCGGCGTCCCGTGCCTGGATATAAGCCTGCCGGGCCCCGTCTCCCTGCGCGAGCTTCTGGAGCTTTTGGCCCGGGAGCGCGCCTTTTTTGCCAAGTACCTTTCCTACCAAGACGACGCCCTGTTGGGCGCCCACCTCAGCGTTTTTTGCGCGGGCAGATTACTTAAACTCGACGACGCCGTGGACGACGGCGACACCGTGAAACTGTTTTTGCCGGTTACCGGCGGATAACTAGGAGCCTGCCATGTCTGGATACCATCACAAGCTTCTCAGGGTCGATTTGAACAACCGCCAAGTAAAGGCGCAGGACCTGGACCCGGAGTTGACCGATAAATTCGTGGGCGGCGCGGGAGTGGCGGCCAAGATCCTTTACGAGGAGACCAAGGCCGACACCGAGCCGCTGAGCCCGGAAAACGTCTTCATCGCCATGACCGGGCCCTTCACAGGCACCAAGGTGCCTTCCTCGGGCCGCCACCACATCGTGGCCCGCTCGCCCCTTACCGGTATTTTCGGCGAGGCCAACGTGGGCGGCTCCTGGGGGGTGATGCTCAAGAAGGCGGGCTACGACGGTGTGGTGGTCACGGGCAAGGCCGACAAGCCGGTGTACGTGGCCATCAGCGAGGACAAGGCCGAGATTCGCGACGCCGCTGAGATCTGGGGCCAGGACGCCGAGGAGTCGGCCAAGTGGCTCAAGGCCCAGACTTCCAAAAAGGCGGCGGCGGCGGTGATCGGCCAGGCGGGCGAGCGCCTGGCGCCCATCGCCGGGGTGCCCCACATCGGCACCCTGACCCGGGCGGCGGCGCGCACCGGCCTGGGGGCGGTTATGGGCTCCAAGAATCTCAAGGCCCTGGTGGCCGTGGGGGACGGCGCCGCGCCGGTGGCCGATCCCGAGGGCCTGGCTGAGAGCGTCAAAAAACTGCTCAAGCACATCACCACCGCCACCGAGACCTTCGGCAAGTACGGCACCGGCGGCGGCGCGGAGAACTACGAGAAGCTGGGCAACTTCCCTTTGAAGAACTGGAAGCAGGGGCGCTGGCCCGGTGTGTCCAAGATCAACGGGGTGGTGCTGCACGACACGGTGCTCACCGGGCGCAAGGGCTGTTGGGGCTGCCCCATCGCCTGCGGCCGGCACATCAAGATCACCGAAGGCCCCTACGCGGGCCTGGAGGGCGCGGGGCCGGAATACGAGACCATGGGCACCATGGGCGGCGAGTGCCTGGTGGAAGACCTGGAGGCCATCTGCAAGGCCAACGACCTGTGCAACCGCTACGGCCTGGACACCATATCCGCCGGGGCTACCATCGCCTTTGCCATGGAGGCCTTTGAAAGGGGTCTGATCACCACCGAGGACACCGGCGGGGTGGAGCTGACCTGGGGCAGCGGCGAGGCCCTGGTGGCCATGGTGGAAAAGATGGGCAAGCGCGAAGGCATCGGCGAGCTGATGAGCCAAGGCTCCAAGGCCATGGCCGAGGCCCTGGGCCGCAACGCCATCGAGTTCGCGGTGCACGTCAAGGGCCTGGAGCCCTCGGCCCACGATCCCCGGCGCTTTTTCAGCCAGGCCTTGTCCTACGGCACCAGCGGCCGGGGGGCCTGCCACAACGCCAGTTGGAGCCATCCCTACGAACTGGCCATGAACATGCCCGAGATCGGCATAGCGGAGCCTCAGGACGCCTATCAGGTGGAGGGCAAGGCGGCCTTTACCGCCACCTTCCAGAACCTGATGTGCGTGCAGGACTGCGCGGTGCTGTGCCGCTTCACCCAGATCGGCAAGGCGGTGACGGTCAACGACGTGGTGGAGTGGATGTCCCTGGTCACCGGCAAAAACTGGGACGTGGACTCGCTCATGAAGGTGGGCGAGCGCACCTTCAACCTCAAACGCCTGTACAACACCCGGGTGGGCGTAAGCCGCAAGGACGACTTCCTGCCGCCGCGCTTCATGACCCTCAACCGCGAGGGCGAGGAACTGACCAACCAACTGCCGCCCATGGGTCGCCTGCTCAGCGACTATTACAAGCATCGCGGCTGGAGCGAGGAGGGGATTCCCACCCCGCAGACCATCAGTGATTTGGGTATCGCCTAGACTTAATTTTTACCCGGTGGCGAGCGGGTCTATACTGTAACCGGCGGTTGAAACCGCCCGTGAAATACAACCTGAACGGTGGGCTTGGCAAGGTCTGAACAATGGATTTCCCCAAGATAGCGATGGTTAAAAACCATATCCCGGCCCCCGAGGCCGTGGATGTGCCCTTTGAGGTCCGTCGGGGCCTGGATGCCCTCAACCTCACGAACAAGGTAAAGCCCGGTGCGCGGGTGGCCATCACCGCGGGCAGCCGGGGTGTCACCGACATGCGGGCGGCCATCGCGACGGTGGTGGACTACCTCAAGGGCCTGGGGGCCGAGCCCTTCGTGGCCCCGGCCATGGGCAGCCACGGCGGGGCCACCGACCAGGGCCAGGCCGACATGCTCACGCACCTGGGCATCACCCAGGAAACGGTGGGCGCTCCCATAAAGTCTTCCATGGCCACCGAGGTCATCGGAGAAACCAGCTACGGTCAGCCGGTGGTCATCGGCCGCGATTTTGTCAAGGCCGACCACGTGGTGGTGGTCAACCGGGTCAAGCCCCACACCAGCTTCCGGGGCGTGGTGGAAAGCGGCCTGTGCAAGATGCTCACCATCGGCATGGGCAAGCACGCCGGGGCCAAGCTGGCCCACTCCCAGTTTTACGCCCACGGTTTCGAGCAGGTGGTGCGCGAGATCGCCGGCGTGGTGATGGACAAAGTTGCGGTACTCTGCGGGGTGGCCCTGGTGGAGGACTACCGCGAGCAGACCGCCCACCTGGCGGTGTGCGGCCCCCGTGAATTCATGAAGACCGATTCGGAAATGTTGCAAAAGGCCCGCCGGCTCATGGGCATGGTGCCGTTTAAAAACGTGGACCTGCTCATCGTGGACGAGATGGGCAAAAACATCAGCGGCAGCGGCATGGATTCCAACGTGACCGGCCGGGTGATGAACCAGGCGACCCCCGAACCCACCGAGCGCCAGTTCAAGCGCATCTTCGTGCGTGACCTGACGCCGGAGAGCGAGGGCAACGCCCTGGGGGTGGGCACCGCCGAATTCACCACCCGCCGCTTGGTGGAAAAGATCGACCTGCACAAGACGCGGGTGAACTGCCTGACCGCTTCGGTGCCGGAAAAGGGGCGCATCCCCTTTGCCTACGATCACGACCGCGAGGCCATCAGCGACGCCCTGAGCACCGTGGGCATCGAGGACGGCAGCCAGTCCAGGGTGGTGTGGATCAAGAACACTCTGGAGTTGGGCCAGATGCTGGTGTCCCAGGCCCTACTGGCGGAAGCCGCGGACATGGAAAACGTCGAGGTGGTGGGAGAGGTCCAGGACATGCCCTTTGACGAGCAGGGCGACCTGCCGGTGGGACTGTTCACCCGCTAGGCCGGCGATTAAAGAGTGTGGGCTCGCGGGCCGGGGCTTGTCCCCGGCCCGATTCATTTTGCGGGCGGCGTCTTGAGAGCCTATGTGTTTAATGTCGTACAACTATATAAATTTACAATAAAATTGATGGGCCGTGAGGTGGAGTGCACACGGGCGGAGCGATACTCTCTCGCGCCCACAAACGGGCCCTGATCACTTGGCCGTAACAAAACGATGCCTATTTTTAAAATTAGAAATATTTAAAAATTTTCATTTAAAACCCGGCGCCAAGGTCTCACAATAATAGAGCAGGCCATTACCCCCAGGCCGAAACCGCAGGGCCCTATACGGCGGTGCCTGGGGATTTCCTTGCAGAGCCGAGGTCGGACCGCGCCAGTCGGTATCGTTGCTTCGGCTAAATAATTGAGGTTTTAAGGACCGTGCAACGTATGTCTATCAAAAGAAATTTCGCCTGTCCAAAATATGACTTCTGCCTCAGCGAGGCGGTGAGTCAAAAAGAAAGCGATTTCGATTGTCAGGGCTGCCCTTGGCAAAAAAAGGTGCGCCCCGATTGGTCCGAAATCCAGGAGAGGGATTCGCACCGCGTCATGTCCTTGTTCGCGGCCATTTGCCGCAACCGCATTCGGCCCAGCTCCGAGCCCTTGACGGAAAAGGAATTGGCTTTTTTATGGGAAGAAGCCGACGGGTCGGATCAGGCCAGCGCCGGCGGAGAAAGGGAATAGCCTTGCCGCTCAGCCGGCCGCGGCCGGCATCTCTGGCGTTTGCCGCCACCAAAAGCTAAAAATCATCGCCCATTGATTACCGCGGGATTGGCGCCCGGCGCGCCGCGTTGCGGGGCTGCGCCGTTTTTTTACGGATAATCCTTTGCCGTGGGAGGGGCCTGGTGCGCCTTGCGGCAAAGCCCGGATAACTGGGGGTGAAAATCAAGGGCAAAGGGTGTTAAGCTAACGACAGCCAAAAAATCAGACCAACAGTCAGCAGGGAGGCGGCGCAAGCTATGCAGGGCGGTTTTGCGTTCAAAGCGGGTGGCCGACATGTCCGGTAAAAGTGTCCCCCAAAATTTGGCGCTATCCAACCCAGGCAAAATACTATTTCCCAAGTCGGGATTTACCAAGGCGAATCTGGCGGATTACTACCAACAGGCCTCGCCGATCATTCTGCCCCATCTCAAAGACCGCCCCTTGATGATCCAGCGCTTTCCCGAGGGCATCAACTCAGAGGGGTTTTATCAAAAAGAAGTTGTCGGTCACTTTCCCGCCTGGATTTCCAGGGTACGTCTCAAGAAAAAAGAGGGCGGCTACATTGAGCAGGCCATGGCCAACAACCGTTCCACCTTGCTTTATATAGCCGACCTGGCCGGCATCACCCTGCATCCCTGGTTGAGCCGGGCCGATCGCCCCGACCTGCCGGATCGGGTGCTTTTTGATCTGGACCCCGCCGGGGACCGGGGAGACTTTCCCCTGGTTATCCGCACCGCGGGCATGTTGCGCACTCTGCTGGGGCGCATAGGTTTGCGGCCCTATGTCATGACCACCGGCTCGCGGGGGTTGCATGTGGCGGCCCCGCTTTTGCGCAAGGAAAGCTTCGAGCAGGTTCGCGCCTTTGCCCTGGAGGTGGCCCAGCGCCTGGTTGGGGAACACCCTGACGTCTTGACCACCGAGCAGCGCATCGCCAAGCGGGGAGGCAGGCTGTATTTGGACGTGACCCGCAACGGCTACGGCCAAACTTCGGTGGCGCCCTACGCGGTGCGGGCCCTTCCCGGCGCGCCGGTGGCCACTCCCTTGGAGTGGAGCGAGCTTACCGCCTCCGGCCTGGGGCCCCAGAGCTTCAACCTGGGCAACATTCTCACTCGCTTGGATCAACAACCCGACCCCTGGCAGGGCATGGGGCGCCACGGCCGTTCCCTAGCCCAGGCCCGCCGCAACCTGCAAAACCTCGCTGATTAAGCCGAGCCCCGTCCCCTTGATCACGCCCTTACCATGGGCCGTGACCCCGGCGGTTTGATCCCAGCCGCCACATAGGCTACATTTTCAGGTGCGGCATGGGGGACCGCCGAGGGATGACGCGGCGGGATTTACCGGAGCCTTCAATCGTGCAGAAGCGTCGGTGGTGCGCAGCGCCCGTCGCCAGGAAAGGTACAGCTTGTCAAAACAGTCTGAGCAGCCCAGCGTGGTGAGCCGCCAACCCAGCCTGCGGGTGGAGGAAAACCGGGCCCGCGTGGACGGCGACGAGTTGGCCGTGGAGGCCCCCTGCGAGATCCGTCTGGGAGGCCGTTCCTACGTGCTGCTCATGGCCACCCCCGCCGATCTGCGCCACCTGGCCCTGGGCTTTTGCCTCACCGAGGGCCTCGTGGCCTCCACCCGGGAAGTGCTGGACATCAGCCTGGGCGGCGACGAGCTGCCCGGAGTGGGGCCCGTGTATTGGGCCGACGTGTCCCTGCCGCCGGAGCTGGCCCGCCGGGCCCGCGCCAGGCGCGCCGCCCCGGCGGCCACCTCCTGCGGGCTGTGCGGCCTGGAGTCTTTCCGCGACCTGGGCGGGGGCATCGTCCCGGTTCGCTCGGCCCTGACCGTGGAGTTGGAGAACATCCAAAAGCTGTTCAAGGCCATGGAGGAAGGGCAGGGCATCTACCGCCGCACCGGCGCGGCCCATGCCGTGGCCCTGGGTAACGCCCAGGGAGAGCTCTTGCACCTGGCCGAGGACGTGGGCCGCCACAACGCCATGGACAAGGTCTTGGGCATGGCCATGAGCGAGGGCCGCGATTTGAGCGAGTGCGTGTGCGCCGTGTCCGGGCGCATCAGCCTGGAGATGGCCCTCAAGGCGGCCCGGGCCGGGCTGCCCATGGTTAGCTCGGTTTCCGCCGCCACCTCCCTGGGCCGCAAGATATGCGAGCAGTCCGGGGTCACCCTGCTGGGCTTCGTGCGCCAGGGGAGGGCCACGATTTACTGCCACCCCCAGCGGGTGCTAAACCAGGGAGAGCCCTTGCCCGGCCTCTAGGCTCGGTTCCGGGCGGGAACCGCGCCGAGTTAACTTACCTGTGCGCCTAAAAGATGGGAACGAATGCATGAGCGTATTGCCTGAGCAGATTTGCGGCATGCCCCGGGAAGACTATTTAATAAGGCTGGAGGAGTTCCACGGCCACATCTCGCCCGGCACGGTGATGGGCGGCTTTTTGGTGGACGCGGCCTGGAAGACCCTGGGCGACACCCCCTACATGAACGTGGTGGTGGAGACGGTGGTTTGCCTGCCCGACGCAGTGCAGGCCCTGACTCCCTGCACTCTGGGCAACGGTTTCTTGCAGGTGTTGGATTGGGGCAAGTTCGCCCTGACCATCTATGACCGCGTGACCCTGCAAGGGGCCAGGGCCTGGGTCAGCGCCGAGGGCATCGAGGAGTTCCCCCTGGTGGCCGACTGGTACCTGCGCCGCGCCGAGGGCAAAAAGGTGGAAAAGATCGAGGTGGTCAAACAGATCATGGCCGGCGGCCACGGCCTGGTGCGTTCCCAGGTGGTGACCATGAAGGCGCCGCTCAAGGAAACGGAGCACGTGCCCACCACGGCTTGCCCCTCGTGCGGGGAATACCACCCCAGTCGCCAGGGCGGTGTGTGTCCGGCCTGCGCGGGCCAGGCCTATTACTCTTAGTTAGCCTTCCCAGGCGATGGTGCCCATGGGGCTTACGTCATAGCCTCCCAGGGCGTCGACCTGCCGGCGGAATTCGGGGCTGGCCAACACCTGGCGCAGGGCAACCACCCGGTGGTCGTCCCAGTACTCCTGGGGAATGCACAGGTCGTAGCGTTCTTCCATCACTGGGATGAACTCCAGCCCCAGGGCCTTGGCCGCAGCCAGGATGCCCAGGCCTACGTCGGCCCCTCCGGCCAGCACCTGCACGGCCACGGCCATGTGGGTGTATTCCTCCTGGTCGTAGCCGCGGATATTGGCCGGGTCCAGGCCCATCTTTTTCAGCTCATAGTCCAGCAATACCCTGGTGCCGCTGCCCGCCTGGCGGTTGACCAGCACCACGTCCTCGCGGCCCAGGTCGGCCAGGGCGGTGATGCCCTTGGGGTTGCCCGGCTTGACCAGCAACCCTTGCTGACGCATGGCCAGGGTGACCAGACGCACCGGCACGCCCTTTAAGTAGCGCTGAAGATAACTGACGTTGTACTCGCCGGTCTCCGGGTCCAGCAGGTGGGTTCCCCCCAAATGGCAACGGCCGCCCTTGATGGCCATGATGCCGGCCAGCGAGCCCAGGTGCGATGAACTGAGGTGCAGCCTGGGGTCCAGGCGCTTGAGGTGGTCGCCCAACAGGTCCAGGGTCACGTCGTGGCTGCCCACCACCACCAGGGTGTTTTCCAAGCGGTCGCGGGGTCCCAAAAGCTCGGCCTCGGCGGGTACGCCTTCCTCCAGGCCCTCGCTGTCCGCCGGGATGCGCAGCAGGCCGTCGGCCCGGGTCAGGGAGGTGATGGCTCCGGCCCCGCGCTTGAGCGGCGTGGCCACCACCTGCTCGCCCACCCGGCCCAGGTGCACCCGCAAAAACTCCTCGCGCCCCAGCTTGCTGGGCAGGCGCCGGGCGGGCACCGCCTGCACGGTTTCGCGTTGCGGCGCGGCCTGGCCCTGCATGGCCGCCAGGGCCGGGGCGATGAACTGGTCGAAACACACCCAGGACGACACCGGATAACCGGGGCTGCCCACCACCGCCTTGCCCTGGGCCCGCCCCAGGATGGAGGGCTTGCCGGGAATCACCGTGATGCCGTGCACCAGCACCTCGCCCAGATCGGCAATGACGTGAGCGCTGTAATCCTTGCTGCCCGCCGAGGCCCCGGCGTTGAGCATCACCATGTGGGCGTCCGTGGCCAGGGCCCCCTCCACCGCCGCCTTGATGGCCTCAAAATCGTCGGTGACCTTGTCCAGGACCACGGGCTCGCCGCCGGCCTGGGCCACCAGGCTCGCCAAGAACAGGCTGTTGGTCTCCATGATGGCCCCGGGGCCGGGCTGTTTTTCCCGGGCTTCGCGCCAGTCCACCAACTCGAAGCCGGTGGGAATGATGGCTACCTTGGGCCGCCGCAGCACTTCCACCTCGAAGACCCCGCTGGTGAGCAGGGCGGCCACGTCGGCCGGGCCCAGGCGGTGGTGGTGACCGAACATCAGCTCCTGACTGACGATGTCCTCGCCCACCCGGCGCACATGCTGCCAGGGAAAGGCGGCGGCGCGTATCTCGGCCAGGCCCTCGCCGGGTTGGTGCACCTGCTCCACCATGATCACCGCGTTGCATCCGGCGGGCAGGGGGTTGCCGGTGTTGACCCAAAAGGCCTGGCGCTCCAGCTCCAGGGTCAGGGGGTGCTCCTGGGTGGCCCCGTAGGTGTCCTGGGCGTTTACCGCTATGCCGTCCATGGCCGCCGCGTGGTAGGAGGGCGAGGAGTAGCGGGCCAGCACCACCTTGGCGGTGACCCGGCCCAAGGCCTCGCTGGTGGGGATGGTTTCGCTTCCCGCCAAGGCGATCCAGTCCAAGCAGGACAGGAACTTTTCGCGCGCTTGGTCCAGGGGCATCATTTTTAGATAGACGTTGCGCTTCATTTTGCTTCCGCTAATTGGGGAAAAGCAGGACTTCCACCTCTTCGGAGGCGTCCAGTCCCTCGCAGTCCTTGGGAACCCGCACCAGGCCCTGGCCCTGGATCAAGGTGGTCAACAGGCCCGACTTGCCGAACAGGGGCGAGGCCAGCCAGTGGCCGTTCTCCTGGCGCAGGGCCACCCGCAGATATTCCTCCCGGCCCGGCGCCGAGGGGATGTTGCGCACAAGCACCGCGGGCACCCGGGCGAAGCGGGCAAAGGGCAGGGCGGGGCGGCCTTGCAAGCGCTCCAGGATGGGCTCCACCAAGAGGTAAAAGGCCACCAGGCACGAGGCCACCTGGCCGGGCAGCCCCAACAGGTGGCCCGAGGGGGTGCGCACCCAGAGAAAGGGCTTGCCCGGGCTCACCGCCACGCCGTGCACCAAAAGCTCGGCACCGGGGAAGGAGAGGAACACCTCGCTGGTGAAGTCGCGCACCCCCACCGAGGAGCCGCCCGAGAGCAGGGTGAGGTCGCAGCCATCCAGGGAACGGGCCGTGGCCTCCCGCAGGGCCCCTGCGTTGTCCGGCACCAGGCCCAGGGGCAGGGGCTCGCCCCCGGCCCGCGCGACCACCGCGGCCAGGGAATGGGTGTTCACGTCGCGCACCTGGCCCGGCGTTGGGGAGGAGCCCACCGGCACCACCTCGTCGCCGGTGGAGATGATGCCCACCTTGGGGCGGCGCGACACCATTATTTTTTCCTGCCCCAAGGCGGCCAACAGGCCCACGTCCTGGGGGCGCAGGCGCTGCCCCAGAGGCAAGAGTTCCTGGCCCTGGGCCGCGTCGTCGGTGGGCCCCAGGGTGTTGCCTCCCGGCGCCACCGAGGCGGCCACCTCCACGGTAGTTTCGTCCAACAGGCGGGTGTGCTCCACCATGACCACCGCGTCGGCTCCGGCGGGCAGCATGCCTCCGGTGCCGATACGGGCGCACTGGCCGGGGCCCAGGCTGAAATCCGGGGCCCGCCCCATGCGCACCTCGCCGACGATGTCCAGAAAGCCCGGCGCGGTCTCTCCCGCGCCAAAGGTGTCCCTGGCTCGCACCGCGTAGCCGTCCATGGTGGCCCTGGTGAAGCCGGGCAGATCAGCGGGCGCGGTCAGGGGGCGGGCCAATACCCGGCCCAAGGCCTGCTCCAGGGGCACCTCCTCGGCGGGCAGGGGGGGCAGCTCCTGGGCCAAGGCGTGTACCGCGTCCACGTCCTGCACTTGAAAAAAGGCTTTCATCCGGGGCGACCTCGTGGGTAAAAAGGTGTAGGTAATATATGTAAGGTCTGATACATGCCAATAATGACCTAACTCCGCCCAGGGGACAACCCCGGACGCAAAAAGCGCCAGACGGAGGAAACGCGAAGGGGAGGCCATGGCAGAAGTTCAGTTCAAGCTGTGGATAGAGGAAAACGACAGGGTGCTCTTTGGGGGCGGTCGCTTGGAGTTGCTCAAGGCGGTGATGAACCAAGGCTCCCTGGCCGGGGCGGCGCGCGAGCTGAACATGAGCTACCGCGCCGCTTGGGGCAGGCTTAGGGCTTCGGAAAAGCGCCTGGGCTTCCCCCTGGTGGAGCGCAGCGATACTGGACGCCGGGAGGTGCAGCTCACCCCCGAGGGGCTCAAGATGTTGCAGCAGTTCGAAGTGTTTGAAAACCAAGCTCAGGCTTTCGCTGAACAGGCCCAGAATAATTGGACCAAATTGGTCAGCGAGTTGCGCGGAGAGAAGAAGTAAGCCATGCCCCCCATGCTGGTTCACCTGGTGGGCCCAGGCAGTGCGGCCCAGGAAGAGTTTGTCGGCGAGTTTTGCCGGGAGTGTCAGACCCTGGGCCTCGGGGTGGCCCTGGTCCGGCCAGAGGAGGCCCCATCCCTCGCCCCCTCCTGCGGCGCGGTCGAGTTGCGCCTGGGCCGGGACAGCCTCACCCTGCTGCAACCCGGCGGAGCGCCTTCACTGGAAGAGGCGTTGCGCCTGTTGGCCGGGGCGGATCTGGTGCTCAGTCTGTTGCCCCCGGCCGAGGGCGCGGCCATGGTGGAGTTCTGCCCCCAGGGAGCGGCTCCACAAATGTTGGGCCGGGCCGGGTTGCTGGCCCTGGCCGGCCCGGGCGAGCCGCCCTCCGAGGCGGGAGTGCCGGGGTTCGGCGGGGCGGCGGCCCTGGCCGGGTTTTTGGCCGCGCGGGTACAGGGACGCGCCGCGCGGCGCTCCCTCACCATCCTGGCCGACGGCAAGCCTCTGCCGGCCAAGGCCTTTGTCCGGGACATCATCGCCAACAGCCTGCACGGCCTGCTGGCTCCCCTCCGGGGGACCGAAGGCGCCCGCCGGCTGGAAATCGTAATAGAAGAGTAGGGCCTTGGATTTCTTCCTGGGCGGCTTGTCGCGGGGCCTGGGCCTGCTGGTCAATTTGGACCCCGAGGTATACGGCATCGCCTGGCTTTCCCTCCGGGTGTCGTTCAGCGCGGTTATTCTGGCCGCCCTGGCGGCCGTGCCCCTGGGGCTGCTCATCGGGCAGAAGGAGTTCTTGGGCAAGCGCCTGCTGGTGGTGGTGTTCAACACCCTGTTGGCCCTGCCCACGGTGGTGGTGGGCCTGGTGGTCTACGGCCTGCTCTCCTACCACGGCCCCTTGGGCGGGCTGGGGATGCTCTACACCCCGGCGGCCATGGTGGCGGCCCAGGCGGTGCTGGCCTTTCCCCTGATAACCGCCCTGGTCATCGCGGCGGTTACCACCTTGGACAGCCGAGTGGGGCCAACCGCCCTTACCCTGGGGGCGACACCCTGGCAAGCCGCCTGGGCGGTGCTCAAGGAGGCCCGCTTCGCGGTGCTGGCCGCCTTGGCCGCCGGGTTCGGCCGAGTGGTCACCGAGGTGGGCGCGGCCATCATGGTGGGCGGCAACATCCGCCACTACACCCGCACCTTCACCACGGCCATCGCCCTGGAGACCAGCAAGGGCGAGTTCGCCCAGGGCATGGCCCTGGGTTTCTTTTTGCTGGTGGTGGCCCTGGCCGTGAACCTGGCCAGCCACCAGCTCCAGGCCCGCTGGAAATAGGGGGGCGGGATGAGCGAGGCCCTGTTCAGCCTGCGGGGGGTGGTCAAGCGCTTTGAAGGGCGCGAGGTGCTCAGCCTGGAGCGCCTGGATCTGCCGGAGGGCATCATCACCGTGGTGGAGGGCCCCAACGGCGCGGGCAAGACCACCCTGCTGTCCATCCTGGCCCTGATCACTCCCCCGGACCGGGGCAGCCTGCGTTTCGACGGCCACGAGCTACCCAACTCGGGCGCGCAGCTTACTCCCTGGCGGCGGCAAATCACCCTGGTGGCCCAACAGGCCTATTTGTTCGATACCAGCGTGGCCAAGAACCTGGCCTATGGCCTGCGCCTCAGGGGCCTGGAGCGAGCCGAGCGCGACCAGCGGGTGGCCCAGGCCCTGGAGCAGGTGGGACTGGCCGGATTCGGGCCCCGTCCCGCCCGGCGGCTTTCCGGGGGGGAGATGCAGCGGGTGGCCTTGGCCCGGGCCCTGGTGCTGCGGCCCCGGGCCCTGTTGCTGGACGAGCCCTTCGCCAACCTGGACCCGGACAGCTCCCAGGTGTTCGAGCGGGTGCTGGGCGCTCTGCCCACTCAGGGCTGCACCGTGGTGCTGGTGAGTCACGCCCTGGAGCAGGCCCACCGCCTGGCCCAAGAGGTGGTCTATCTGCGCGGCGGCCGCCTGGCCCCGCCGCCACCGCAGGCGCCCGGAGCTTGAATGCCGCTTTGCGCCGCGCATACTCCTTGCTAAGATGACAGTTATCAACCCAGCGCCTGCCCTTATAGAGAGGTTATAGCCATGCGCGCTCGCGTACTGCTGATTGCCCTGGCGGCCCTGCTGTTGGCCGCCCCTTCGCTGGCCGCCGACCGCCTGGTCTTGGCCACCACCACCAGCACCGCCAACACCGGGCTCTTGGACGTGCTTCTGCCCGCCTTTACCAAGCAAAGCGGCATCACCGTGCACTATCTGCCCATGGGCACGGGCAAGGCCCTGGCCACCGCCCGGCGCTGCGACGCCGACGTGGTGATCGTGCACGCCCCGGCCCTGGAAGAGCGCTTCGTGGCCGAGGGCTATGGAGTGGATCGCCAGGCGCTGATGCACAACTACTTCGTATTGGTGGGCCCCCGCAGTGATCCGGCCAAGGTCAAGGGGGCCAAAACCGTGGAGCAGGCCCTGGAGCGCATCGCCCGGGCCAAGGCCCCCTTCCTGTCTCGGGGCGACAACTCGGGCACCCAGGTGAAGGAACTGGCCCTGTGGAAGGCGGCGGGCATCAAGCCCGACTGGCCGGCCTACCGCGAGGCGGGCCGGGGCATGGGCCCCACCCTGACCATGGCCGACGAGCTGGGCGCCTATACCCTCAGCGACATAGCCACCTATCGCAAGTATCTGAGCACCGGCCGTATAAGCCTGGTGATCATGATCGACAACCAAGACCTGCTCAGAAACCCCTATTCGGTGATTTTGGTCAACCCGGCCAAGTGCCCCAAGGCCAAGTATGCCCAAGCCAAAAAGTTCGCCGAGTTCTTGCTCTCGCCCCAGGGGCAGAAAATCATCGCCGACTATAAGGCTGACGGCAAAAAGCTCTTTTGGCCGGCGCACCCGCCCAAGTAGCCGGCGCGCCGCTAAATTAGGGTTTGGTCGAACCGGAAGGCCACCCCTAGACTGAGAAAGAGTTGTGATTCTCCGCTCCCGCCGCCGGGGCGGAGCCTGCGGTAACTTGTGCCAATGAGACCAGCGGCGGTTTACGGAGATAGGCATGAACTCGCGCATGATCAAACGCCTGGCCGTGGTGGCCCTGGTGATAGCGGCCATCCTGGCTTTTTGGCTGTTGGACTTGGGACAATATTTTTCCCTGAGCTACGTCAAGGAATCCCAGGCACGTTTCCAGGCCTATTACGCCCAGCATCCGGCGCTCATGCTGGGCGGCTACTTCTTGCTCTACATCCTGGTGACCGCCTTTTCCCTGCCCGGCGCGGCGGTGATGACCCTGTTGGGCGGGGCCTTGTTCGGCTTTTGGTGGACCCTGTTGGTGGTCTCCTTTGCCAGCAGCATCGGCGCCACCCTGGCCTGCTTTTTCGCCCGCTTCGTGCTGGGCAATTGGGTGCAGCACCGGTTCGGCGACAAGCTGGAGCCCATCAACCGGGGCGTGGACAGGGAAGGGCCCTTCTATTTGTTCACCCTGCGCCTGGTGCCCCTGTTTCCCTTCTTTGTCATCAACCTGGTGATGGGCCTGACCAAGATGCCGCTCAGGACCTTCTATTGGGTAAGTCAGTTGGGCATGCTGCCGGGCACCGCGGTGTTCACCAACGCGGGCAAACAGCTGGGGCAGATCGATTCCCTGGGAGGCATCCTGTCCCCCGGTCTGATCGCCAGCTTCGTGATCCTGGGCCTGTTTCCCCTGGTGGTCAAAAAGGCCCTGGCCTGGTATCGCCGCCGCACCGGCCGCCAGGCCATCATCGAACCATAGGAGGCGCCATGGCGGGCTTTGATTACGACGTGGGCATCTTGGGAGGCGGGTCGGCGGGGCTGACCCTGGCCTCGGGCGCGGCCCAGCTGGGGGCCAAGGTGCTGCTCATCGAAAAGGAGCCCCACCTGGGCGGCGACTGCCTGCACTACGGCTGCGTGCCCAGCAAGACCCTCATCCACAGCGCCGCGGTTTACCATCTGCTCAACACCTCGGCCCGCTTCGGCCTGCCCCAGATACCGCCACCGCCGGTGGACTACGCCCAGGTGGCGGCGCGCATCAAGGGGGTGATCGCGGCCATCCAAAAGCACGACAGCGCCGAGCGTTTCTGTGAGCTGGGGGCCCGGGTGCGCTTTGGAGCGGCCCGCTTCGTGGACGAGCACAGCGTGGACCTGGACGGCGAGCGCGTCTCGGCCAAAGCCTGGCTCATCGCCACCGGCTCGTCTCCCGCCCTGCCGCCGGTGCCGGGCCTGACCGAAGTTCCCCACCTGACCAACAAGGACATTTTTTATCTGGAGAAGCTTCCCCAGAGCATGATCATCCTGGGCGGGGGGCCCATCGCCCTGGAGATGGCCCAGGCCTTCCAGCGCCTGGGCTGCCAGGTGAGCGTGGTGCAGCGCAGCGGCCAGGTGCTCAGCAAGGAAGACCAGGACCTGGCCGACTTGCTCATGTCCGCCCTGCAAGGCGAAGGCGTGGAGTTCTATCTGAACACCAAGGTCAGCGCGGCGCGCCAGGTGGGTGGCCGCCCGGTGGTGGTTTTCACCGATGGCGAGGGGCAGCCCCGGGAGCTCGGCGCCGAGGCCCTGCTGGTGGCCCTGGGCCGCCGGGCCAATCTGGAGGGCCTGGGCCTGGAGGACATCGGGGTGGCTTACAGCGCCAAGGGCCTGGAGCTGGACCGACGCCTGCGCACATCGCACAAGCACATCTACGGCGCGGGCGACGTCACCGGCGAGCGGCAGTTCACCCACGCCGCGAGCTATGAGGCCGGGGTGGTGTTGGCCAACGCCCTGTTGCGCCTGCCCCGCAAGGTTGATTACACCTGGCTGCCCTGGTGCACCTTCACCGAGCCGGAGCTGGCTTCGGTGGGTCTGAATGAAAAGGCGGCCGCGGCGGCGGGTCTGGACTACACCGTGTGGAGCGAGGAGTTCGCGGCCAATGACCGGGCCTTGGCCGAGGGAGCCGGGCTGGGCCGCGTAAAGCTGATTCTGGATAAGAGCGAGAAACCCCTGGGAGTGCAAATTCTGGGCCCCCACGCCGGGGAGCTGATAAACGAATGGGTGGCCGTTTTGGGCGGCAATGTGAAGCTCTCCACCCTGGCCGGGGCCATGCATCCCTATCCCACCCTGGGGGAGATCAACAAGAAGGTGGCCGCCGACGTGCTGGCTCCCAAGCTTTTCTCGGACCTGGTCAAGAAGGGGCTCAAGATTTTCTTCAACACCAAGGGCCGCGCCTGCAATCCTCCCGAGGGGGGGCGATGATGACCGCCATCCTGTCCGCCGACATTGGGGCCACCAACAGCCGCTTCGCCTTTTTCCAAGGCAGCGAGACGGCCGAACTGAAGCTGCGGCAGGACGTGTGGCTGGCCACCAAGGAGGCTGGATCGTTTCAGGAGTTGTTGGATCGCCTGCCTTCCAGCGATCTGGGCCTTGACCATCATCAGGCCGACCTGATCTGTCTGGCCGCGGCCGGGCCGGTGCAGCGGGAGTCCTATTGCCAGCCGCCCCACATCGCCTGGGACATCGACCTGGAGCGCGACCTGGGCCATGGGGTGCCCAGCCTGCTTATCAATGATTTCGTGGCCCAGGCCTGGGCCTGCTTGTCGCCGGTGGCGGACCAGGCCCGCCCGGTGCTGCCAGGCCAGGCCGATCCCCACGCGGCCAAGGCGGTGATCGGGGCGGGCAGCAACCTGGGCCACGCGGCCCTGGTGCCAGACGGCAGGGGAGCCTGGACGCCGGTAGCCTCGGAAGGAGGCCACGCCGCCTTTGCCTTTCATGGCGAAAGGGAAGGCGCTTATCAGGCTTTCCTGGGCGCGGAGCAGGGCGACCCCTATCCCATAGCCGACACGGTGGTCTCGGGCAAGGGCCTCAGCTACCTACACCAGTTTCTGACCGGTCAAAAGTTGAGCCCGGAAGAGGTGGGCGCGGTTTTGGATCAGCATCCCGACACCCTGGCCTGGATGGCCCGCTTCTATGGCCGGGCCTGCCGCCAATGGGCCATGCAGGTGACCGCCTTGGGCGGGGTGTACATCGCCGGGGGGGTGGCCGCCAAGCTGCCGGCCCTGGTGGAGCATGAGCAGTTCGCCCGCGAGTTTCGCCTGGCCGACCCCAGCAACCGTATCTTGCGAGACATCCCGGTGTGGCTGATCGCCGACGAAAACAGCGGCCTGTGGGGCGCGGCCACCGCCGCCCTGGAACGCCTGGGGCCCCGCCGTTAGACTAGTAATATTATATGAAATGGCTCGGGGCAAGGGAGGAGCCCGGGCCCAAGCAGGGGGTGGGAAAGAAGGCGAATCATGAACAAACGCCGCGCCTTTTTCATCCAGGGGCTGCGGCTGTTGGGAGCGGCTTCCCTGGCCCTGTCCTGGCCCGGCCGCCTGTGGGCCCAAGGCAAGCGCCGCATCCTGCCCAGCCATATCAAGGCCACCGATCTGGCCCAATACAATCCTCGCAGCATCGACAACCGCAATCTGTCCCTAACCCCCATAGACCAGTTCGGCACCATGGGCCAAAGCGACCTGGACGTGGATCCGGTCCGGTGGCGCCTGCTGGTGGATGGGGAGGTGGAGCGGCCCCTCAGCCTGAGCCTGGAGCAACTCAAGGCCCGGCCCGTGCTGGAGAGCAAGGTGCTCTTGATCTGCCCCGGCGTGTTTTCCTTCAACGCCCTTTACAAGGGCCTGAGCCTGGGGGCATTGCTCCAGGAGGCCAAGCCGCGCGCCCGGGCCGACCGGGTGACCATACGCGGCGTGGGGGGAGCCGGGGCCAAGGTGGAGCACTTTTCCCTGCGCGAGGTGCTGAGCGACGAGGTGTTCCTGGCCTACCAGGTCAATGGGCGCGATCTGCCCCGCAAGCACGGTTTTCCCCTCAGGGTGGTGGCCGGCAGCCACTACGGCGACGACTGGGTGAAATACGTGGCCCGAGTCAGCCTGTCGGCCAGCGGCAAAAAGGGGTAGGATAGCCTAGTTGCAGAGACCGTCCCCACCGTATGCGGCTCGATCTTAACGAGGGTGTTGCCGGGTGGCGAGGCGGTGGTTCATGGGCACGGCGCGCAAGAGAGATAGGATATGGCCGCTCGATCCACATCTGAGTTGACTCCCATCACTTCGCATTTCGACGCCTCCCCCGCCGGGGTGCTGGTCATCGATGCCAAGGGCATTGTGGCCTACGCCAACCCGGCCTGCGGCCGCATTTTCGAGCAGACGCCGGTGGAGATAGTGGGCACGCCCGCCGAGATTCTGGAGCCCGACGCCTGGCACGCGGCCCGCTCCACCATCAACAGCGGCGCTCCCCAGTTGGGCCACCGGCTGCGCCTGGATCAGTGCAACGTGTTGGTCAACTATCTGCCCGTGTACGCCGACGGCAAGGTGCGCTGGGTGCTGGTGATGATGGGCGATCCCTGGGACCCGGAGCAGGGTTCGCTGTATCCCGAGCCCTACAAACAGGTGGCCTCGCAGCTGGAGGCCATCATGGAATCATCCTTTGACGGACTGTGGATTGCCAACCACCAGGGGGTGGTGGTCAAGGTCAACCGGGCCGCCCTGCGTCTTACCGGCATGCCCCGGGAAAAGGTGGAGGGCCGCTTTGTGGGGGACCTGCTCAACGAAGGCAACTTCAACGATTCGGTAACCCTGGAGGTGCTCCGGCGCAAGACCACGGTGACCATGGTGCAGAGCCTCAAGTCGGGCAAGAAAATCTTGGCCACCGGCAGCCCCATCTTCGACGCCGAGGGCGAGGTGGCCTTTGTAGTCATCAACGATCGCGACATCACCCTGTTGGACCGTATGCGCCGCCAGCTGGAAGAGAGCGAGGCGCAGCTGGAGCAGTTCCGCAGCACTTTGCTGGAAAAGCAGCTGGAGGAGATGTCCGATGACCATTTCATGTGCCGCAGCCGGGCCATGCGCGAGGTCTACGAAAAGGCCCTCCGGGTGGCTCCCACCAACTCCACGGTGCTGATCACCGGGGAATCGGGGGTGGGTAAAAGCATGCTGGCCAAGCTGATCCACGCCAAGTCGCCCCGGGCCCAGGGGCCCTTCGTGCGGGTGGACTGCGCGGCCATACCCAGCTCTCTGTTCGAGTCGGAGTTGTTCGGCTATGAGCGGGGCGCTTTTACCGGGGCCAGCAGCCGGGGCAAGCCGGGCCTGGTGGAACTGGCCCACCAGGGGACCCTGTTCCTGGATGAAATCGGCGAACTGCCCCCGGAGCACCAGGTAAAGCTGCTGCGCTTTTTGGAGGCGCGGCGCATGATCAGAGTGGGCGGCTCGGTGGAAAAGGAAGTGGACACCAGGGTGATCGCGGCCACCAACAAGGACTTGGCCGCCGAGGTGGAGGCCAAGCGTTTCCGCCACGACCTGTTTTACCGCTTCAACGTGGTGCCGTTGTTCGTTCCCCCTTTGCGCGAGCGCCCCAGCGACATCCTTTATTTACTGGGGTTTTTCCTAAAACGCCTGGGCGAGGAAAACCAGATACACAAGCAGCTCAGCCCCGAGGCCCGCACCCTGATGCTCAACTACAGCTATCCCGGCAACGTGCGGGAGCTGGAGAACATCGTGGAGCGGGTGCTGATTCTCAGCCCCGGCGAGGAGGTGCGGCCCGAGGATCTGCCCGGCGAGGTGCGCAAGCTCCAGGACCACGACCAAAACCTGGACTGGGAGCAAGGGTTCGACCTGCGCCAGCGGTTGCGCGATCTCGAGTTGGAGTGGATTCGCGAAGCCCTGCGGCGTTTGGGCACGCAGCGCAAGGTGGCCGAGCATCTGCGGGTGAGCCAATCGACCATCGCCCGGCGCCTGCAAGAGGAAGAAGAAGCTTTGATTCAATAACGGCGATTTGATTCAAATATGCATATTGTAAGCGTGACCAATAAACCAGCGTTTAATATTATCGTAAATGATTACCTACCGTGTGGTCTGAGGGTTTAGGCCTGATATAACAACCTGTTATACATTTTTGTCGTGTCCGGTAGCGCTTCTCATGGGCTGACGATGCTTTCCCTGTTGGGGCCGCCTTTGATGCAAGACCGCAACGTAATGCCGGGATAGGGTCTAATCGCCCCTCCGCCGCTCCTTAGCGTTTCATAGCTCCTTGGCCGGTAACTACTAAAAGATTAAATAAAACAGTCTGTTAGTTTTATGCGGTCACTATGTGTCTCTGGTTGGCACGGTTATCGCTATCAAACGGGGCATGGAACCGCTGATTCCAAAGGAGATCGAGAAGTACCTGGACAGACGTCTGTCTCATCTTATCTCTCGCCTGGACCGTCCCGGGCTGCAAAGGCGCATCAAGGATCACCTCACCCAGTTGGAGGTGGACATCACCCAGGAAAGCATCATTTACGATGCGCTGGGGGTGCGCTGGTCGATTTTTTCCCTGCGAACCGAAAGCGCTCGCCCCTTGGTGGTGGAGCTGATCGAGCATGGATTTCCCCCGGATATCCGCGGCATAGACGCACAACCCCAGCGGGACAAGGAAAAACCGGCGCCTTCAGCGCCATGGAGAGGCCGATGAGGCCGGGAGCGAAGCCGGGTAGCCGCTTGGTTGGGCGGCCGCGGTGTTTGCCCGGCCAAGGGAAAAATTCTGGGCTTGCCGATTGGGTGGGCCTGAATGGTTACTTAATCCACAGGGAGGTACAAGGATATGAAAATGCATAAATTTGGAACCCGCGCGTTGGTGGTCATGTTGGCCACGGCCGCTTTGCTGGTGGGCGGCACCATGGCCCTGGCCAAGGACGCCGGGCAGTGGTGGCCGGTAAAGGTCAACGCCTATTACGGTAAATACGACGTCAAGATGAAAAAGCCCGGCCGCCCCTGCGGCAGCCTGGAAGGCCCCAAGGTGCAGGACTGGGTTCCCCCCATGAAGGCCAAAAAGCCCTACACCATCGGCGTGTCCTTCCCCCACCTCAAGGATCCCTATTGGCTGGCCGTCAACTACGGCATCGTCAGCGAGGCCAAGCGCCTGGGCGTGGGCATCAACCTGGTGGCCGCCGGCGGCTATACCGAGTTGGCCAAGCAGGTTAACCAGGTGGAAAACCTTTCCCAGCAGGGCGTGGACGGCATCATCATCGGTTCCATCTCCTACACCGCCCTGGACCCCATGGTTAAGCAGATCACCGCCAAGGGCATTCCCGTGGTGGAGGTCATCAACGACATCCAGGCTCCCACCATCACCGCCAAGGCCATGGTTTCCTTCTATGACATGGGCTTCCACGCCGGCGAGTTCGTGATGGGCGACGCCAAGGACAAGAAGGAAGTCAACGTGGTCTTCCTGCCCGGTCCGGCGGGCAGCGGCTGGGCTCCGGACACCCTGGACGGCTTCAAGGAAGCCATCAAGAAGTTCCCCGGCAAGATCAACATCCTGGCCGTCAAGTGGGGCGACACCGGCAAGGCCGTGCAGCTCAAGCTCATCGAGAACGCCCTGCAGACCTTCCCCAAGATCGACTACCTGATCGGTAACGCCGTGGCCGCCGACGCCGCGGTGGGCCCGGTGGCCGAGCAGTCGCGCAAGGACGTCAAGATCGTGTCCACCTACATCATTCCCCCGCTCTACGACAAGATCAAAAAGGGCCAGGTGGCCGCGGCTCCTTCCGACCTGACCGTGACCCAGGGCCAGATGGCCGTGGACATGATGGTGCGTATCCTCAACGGCGAAAAGGCGGGCAAGGACTTCCCCTTCCGCGCCGGTCCCATCATCCCCACCATCACCAAGCAGACCATCGACAAGTACCCCTACGACCTGCTCTTCGGGCCGCGCTCCTTCCGGCCCGAGTTCAAGGTGGCGCCCAAGAAGTAGTGAAGCGCTCCTAACACCCCACCGTGCCCGGCGGGCGGCGACGTACCCGCCGGGCGCGGTTTCCCAAAAGTGGTGCAACATGTCCGAGCTTTTGCTTAAGGCCGAAAACATCACCAAGACCTTTCCCGGCGTGAAGGCCCTGGATAAAGTCAACTTTGATCTGCGCCCCGGCGAGGTGCATGTGTTGTTCGGGGAAAACGGCGCGGGCAAGTCCACCCTCACCAAGGTGCTGGCCGGCTCCTATCTGCCCGAAGAAGGCGCCATCTATTTGCGCGGCCAAAAGATGGATTTCAAAAACCCCTATGACGCGCGCAGCCGGGGGGTGTCGGCGGTGTACCAGGAATTCAGCCTGGTGCCCAAGCTCACGGTGCTGGAAAACCTTTTCCTGGGCCGCGAGATGACCAAGCGGGGCCTGTTGAACAAGGAGGCCATGCTCAGGCAGGCTCAGGCCTCCCTCGAGGATCTGGGATTTGACCTGGACCCCATGGCCAAGGTGGGCGGGCTCAAGCGGGCCGAACGGCAGATGGTGGAGATCACCAAGGCCTTTCAGGGAAAGATGTCGGTGTTGATCCTGGACGAGCCTACCGCGTCCCTGAGCGACAAGGAGGTTATTCGCCTTTTTGAGCTCATCGATCGCCTAAAGGGCGAGGGGGTGGGAATCATCTACATCTCCCACCGCATCGATGAATTGAAAAAGGTGGGCGACCGCATCAGCGTGCTGCGCGACGGCCGCAACGTGGCCACCCTGGACATGGCCGATGCCGACGAGGAGAAGCTAATCTCCCTCATGACCGGCCGCGATTACGAAGAGATCTTCCCGGAAATCAACACCACGCCGGGCAAGGTGGTGTTGGAGGTGCAGAACCTGGCCACCATCTCGGGACTGCACGACATCAGCTTCCAGGTGCATGAAGGCGAAATCCTGGGCATCGCCGGACTGGTGGGCGCGGGCAAGTCCCGGGTGGGGCGGGCCCTATACGGCCTGGAGAAGATCACCGGCGGCACGGTGATCATGGAAGGCTACGCCGTGGAAGATCCCTCGCCCATCAAGTCCCTCAAGAGCGGGGTGATGTATTTCCCGGCCGACCGCCACAAGGAAGGCCTGGTGCTGTGCCGCAACGTGCGCGAGAACCAGACACTGGCCTCCATCCCCCTGTTCGAGAAGAAGGGCTTCATCGACATGCGGCGCGAGGAGGGCGCGGTGCGCGGCATCGTCAAGAAGATGAACGTGCGTCCCGGCCGCATCCACAACCAGATAAACAACCTGAGCGGCGGCAATCAACAGAAGGTCATGCTGAGCCGCGGCCTGACCCGCGACGTCAAGCTGTTCGTCTTCGACGAGGCCTCCTGCGGCATCGACGTGGGGGCCAAGCACGACGTTTACATGTTCCTCAAGGAGCAGGCCGAGCGCGGCGCGGCGGTTATCTTCATCTCCTCGGAGCTGCCCGAGGTGCTGCACCTGAGCCACAACATCCTGGTCATGCACGCCGGCACCGTGGCTAAAACCATGCCCGGCAAGGGGGCCAGCGAGGAAGACGTGCTCAGCGCCTGTTTCGGCTATGAGTACGATGAAATCTGCCACAACGGTCACGGCGCCCCTGCTCACGGCTCCGGGCCCAACGCCATCGAGAGGTAATGTCTTGGACTGGCTAAAACGCATATTCATCAAGGTGGGGGTGCTCCCCTTCCTTCTGGTGGCTTTGGTCATCTTGTTCAGTTTGGCCGAGCATCGCTTCATGTCCCTGTCCAACCTGCTCAACGTGGGCCGCCAGACCACCTATCTGGCCATCGTCACGGCCGGTCAGATGCTGACCATCCTGTGCGCGGGCTTCGACCTCTCGGTGGGCTCGTCGGTGGCGCTCACCAGCATCATCACCGCCATGGTCGTGGTGTCGGTGGCCGACCCCACCACCGCCCTGATCCTGGGCATCCTGGCCGGCGTGGGCACCGCCACCCTGGTGGGCCTGGCCAACGGCATCACCATCGCCGTGTTCAGGGTCTCGCCTTTCGTGGTGACTCTGGGTATGCTTTCGGTGGCCCACGGCCTGGCCCTGCTGATCAGCAGCGGCGTGCCCATCTTCAACCTGCCGCCGGAGCTCAACGACATCTTCGGCATGGGCATGCTGTGGGGCATTCCGGTGCCGGTCATCGTGGCCGCGGCCATAGTGGGGCTCATCTGGCTGTTGCTCAGCCGCACCAGGGTGGGCCGCTATTTTTACGCCTTGGGCGGCAACCGCGAGGCGGCCCGCCTGTCGGGCATCGCGGTGCGCAAGTACACCGCGTTGGCCTATGTGCTTTGCGGCACCCTCACCGGCATCACCGGGGTGATGCTCACCGCCCGGGTGGCCTCGGGAGAGCCCAACCTGGGGGCCAACCTGCCCTTGGAATCCATCGCCGCGGCGGTCATCGGAGGGGTGAGCCTGCGCGGCGGCGAGGGTAGCATAATCGGCGCCATCTTTGGGGCCATACTCATCGTGACCATCCGCAACGGCATGGACCTGATGAACATCAGCTCGTATCTGCAGATGGTGGTCATGGGCTGCCTGCTTATCTTCGCGGTGGTCATGGACCAGTTCCGGCTCTCCATGCGGGGCCGGCAATAGAGGAGCGGAGGAAAAATCGTGAACATTGACCTCAACGCCGACATGGGAGAATCCTTCGGCATGTACAAGCTCGGCAACGACGCCGAGTTCATGAAATACATAACCAGCGCCAACGTGGCCTGCGGTTTCCACGCCGGGGACCCCTCGGTGATGAAGGCCACCGTGGCCCTGGCCAAAGAGTTCGGGGTGGCGGTGGGGGCCCATCCGGGCCTGCCCGACCTGCAGGGTTTCGGCCGCCGGGAGATGAAGCTCACCCCGGCCGAGGTCTACGACATCATCGTGTACCAGGCCGGAGCCCTCAAGGGCTTCTGCGAGGCGGCGGGCCTCAGGCTGCACCACGTGAAGCCCCACGGCAGCCTCTACGGCATGGTGCACCGCGACCCGGAGATGGCCGCCGCCGTGTGCCAGGCGGCCAAGGACCTGGACCCGGACCTGTACCTGTACGTGATGAAAAAGGGCGTCATCGCCGAGGAGGCGGCCAAGCTGGGGGTGCGCACCGTGTTCGAGCTCTACTCGGACCTTAGCTACGACCCCGAGGGCAACCTGGTGATCACCCGGGCCCACGACGCCCACGACCCCGCGCAGGTGGCCCAGCGGGTGGGCAAGATGGTCACCCAGGGCAAGGTGGCCGCCACCGACGGCAGCGAGATAGCCATCGCCGGCTCCTCGGTGTGCGTGCACGGCGACACCCCCGGCGCGGATCAGATAGTCATGGCGGTGCGCCAGGCCCTGGAGGGGGCCGGGTGCGCCTTGGCCTCTCCGGAGTTGTAAAGCGCTGGCGTGCCTGGAGGGAGGCGCGCCGAGGTGAGGAGGTGACCAGTTGACGGCCAAAACCAGCAACCAGTCCCTGGGGGCGCTGCGCGAGCAGGCGGTTCCTCAGGGGCCTTTCAACAGCACGCCCTATTTCACGGACCGGGCCCTGGGGGCCGAGATATGGGACGTGGAAGGCAACCGTTTCATCGACTTCGCCGGGGGCATCGGCGTGGTCAACGTGGGCCACTGCAACCCCAAGGTGGTGGAGGCGGTAAAGGCCCAGGCCGAGCGTTTTCTGCACACCTGCTTCCACATCGTCATGTACGAGCCCTATGTGGAACTGGCCGACCGGCTCAACCGGCTCACTCCCGGTGATTTCGCCAAAAAGACCGTGCTGGTCAACAGCGGGGCCGAGTCGGTGGAAAACGCGGTCAAGGCGGCGCGCTACTACACTAAGCGCCCGGCGGTGATCGTGGCCGAGGGGGCCTTCCACGGCCGCACGCTGCTGGCCATGAGCATGACCAGCAAGGTCAAGCCCTACAAGTTCGGCTACGGGCCCTTCGCGCCCGAGATCTACCGCATGCCCTATGCCTATTGCTACCGCTGCCCCTACCACCTGAGCTACCCCTCCTGCGGGGTGGCCTGCGCCCACGGCCTGGAGGATTTCTTCATCGAGCACGTGGCCGCCGAAAACACCGCGGCGGTGGTGCTGGAGCCGGTGCTGGGCGAGGGCGGCTTCGTGGTGCCCCCGCCGGAGTACTTCAAGATCATCTCCGAAATATGCCATAAGTACGGCATACTGCTGGTGGCCGACGAGGTGCAGACCGGGGTGTGCCGCACCGGGCGCATGTTCGCCATGGAGCATTTCGGGGTGGCCGCCGACCTGACCACCGTGGCCAAGTCCATCGCCGGGGGCCTGCCCCTGGCCGGGGTGGTGGGCCGGGCCGAGATCATGGAGGCCTCCCACGTGGGCGGCCTGGGCGGCACCTACGGCGGCAACCCCGTGGCCTGCGCCGCGGCCCTGGCCGTGCTGGACTTCATCGACGAGGTGGATCTGGCCGCCCGGGCAGAGGCCATTGGCCAGCGCATCCGCGAGCGATTCGAGGAAATGGCCGGGCACTACGAGCTCATCGGCGAGGTGCGCGGCCTGGGGGCCATGATGGCCCTGGAGCTGGTGAGCGACCGCAAGGCCAAGACCCCGGCCGGCGAGGAGGCCAAGAAGCTCACCGCCTGGTGTCACCAGCACGGCTTGGTGCTGCTGTCCTGCGGCAAATACGGTAACGTCATCAGAACCCTCATGCCGCTGGTCATCAGCGACGACTTGCTGGAAGAGGGCCTGGATATATTGGAAAAGGGATTGGCCGCCGTCAGCCAAGGCTAGGGCGGCCGCAAGCGACCCGAAAGGGGGCAAAACCTATGAGCAAAGACAAATACGACGTGATTTTGGACACCATGCCGGAGACTGAATCCCGCTTGGAGATTCTGTTCCGCCAGGCGGGTGATGGCTTCATTCAGGTGGAGTACGGCCGCGAGCAGCGGGCCATGCTGCAGGACTCCTTCCGCATGCTGGCGGTGAACGACATAATCCTGGGCAAGGGCCTCCAGGGCCTCATCGAGACGGTTCCCGGCATCCGCACCAACATGCTGCACTTCGACCCCTCGGTGCTGGCGGCGGACAAGCTCATCGGCGCGGTGAAGGAAGCCGAGGACTCCATGCCCACGGTGGACGACGTGGTGCTGCCGTCGCGCTTGATCCACCTGCCTCTGGCCTTTGAGGACAGCGAGACCAAGAAGGCGGTGGCCAAGTACCTGAAGGAGGTGCGCCCCGACGCGCCCAACTGCGCCGACGGCTACAACCTGGAGTACATGGCCATGTGCAACGGGGTCACCGTGGACGAGTGCAAGAAGATGCTCTTGGGCACCGACTGGTTCAACAGCGGCGGCGGTTTCTGGCCGGGCGGCGCCTTCCTGTGGCCCACCGACCCCCGCTGCGCCGTGGTGGTGCCCAAGTACAACCCGCCGCGCACCTGGACCCCCGAGGGGGCGGCGGGCATCGGCGGCCCCTGCGTGTTCACCTACACCACTCCCACCGGCGGCGGCTACCAGCTCTTCGGCCGCACCATCCCGGTGTTCCAGTTCGCCTGCAAGCACCCCATGTTCAAGGACGGCCCCTTCCTGTATCGCAACGCCGACCGGGTGCGCTTCCACGAGGTCAGCGAAAAGGAAGTGGTGGAGATCTACGGCCACGTCCACGACAAGACCGACTACGTCTACGAGATCGAGGAAGGCGAGATCAAGGCCAAGGAATACATCGAGTGGTTCAACTCCGACGAGGTGCAACAGGGCGCGGCCCAGCTCAAGGCCAAGCAGGCCGAGGGCACCAAGAAGGCCCCCAGGCTGTAGGGAAAGGGAGCAAGGCTTATGCTGAAAATAATCAATGGCGGAATCGAGACTCTGGTGGAAGACTGGCCGGGACGGCTGGGCTACCTGGGCAAGGGCATGAGCGCCTCGGGGTCCTTTGACAACGTGGGCCTGGGCCTGGCCAACGTGCTGGTGGGCAACCCCTCCGGCGAGGCGGGCCTGGAGATCACCGGCGGCTTTTTCGAGGCCGAATTCACCGACGACCACGTAATCGCCATCACCGGCACCGACATGCAGCCCACCATCAACGGGCAGCCCGTGCCCATGTACACCTCGCTCAAGGTGAGCGCCGGCGACAAGATCAAGTTCCTGCACATCGGCACCACCGGCTTCCGCAGCTATTTGGCCGTGGCCGGCGGCGTGGACGTGCCCGCCTATCTGGGCAGCAAGTCCACCTGCATCTTCGGGGCCTACGGCGGCTTTGACGGCCGCCCCCTGACGCCCGGCGACGAGGTGAAGTTCGGGGCGCCCAGCGCGGACCTGGGCTCCCTGGAGGGCCGCAAGCTAAAGCCCGAGGCCATGCCCGAGCTGGTCAACCAGTGGGTGCTCCGGGCCATCCCCGGCCCCAACACCTGCCCGGACTACGCCACCGAGGAAGGCATGGACCTGCTGTTCAGCCGGGTCTCCAAGATCCAGCACACCTCCAACCGCTCGGCCTATCGCCTGGAAGAGCTGCCCATGAGCTTCTTCGCCCGGACCGACGGCGGGGTGGGCGGCAGCCATCCCTCCAACATCATCGACCACGCCTACGCCATTCGCGGGGCGCTCAACATCTGCGGCAACACCCCCATCCTGCTGGTGGCCGACGGCCCCACCCTGGGCGGCTACATGTGCGCCCTCAACGTCATCAACGCCGACCTGTGGAAAGTGGGCCAGGGCGCGCCGGGCCGGGACTTCATGAAGTTCCAGCTTTGCACCCAGGAAGAGGCCGTCCAGGCTCGTAAAGACCAGAAGAAATGGCTCAGCGAAGACTCGCTGGCCTAGTTTAGAGAGGAAAAGGATACAAACATGGAAAAAAGCGTAAACGCCATCATGCCCGGTCTGTGCGCCCGAGTGGTTGTCAACGAGGGCGACAAGGTCTCCGCGGGTCAGGAAGTCGCGGTTATCAACTGCATGAAGACCGAGATTTCGGTAAAGAGCGAGTTCGACGGCACGGTCAGCAAGGTGATCTCCAAGGAATGGGACGAGATGCAGGTGGGGGATCCCATGGTCATGCTGGAGGTCGAGGAGTAACCAGACCTCATGATTAATAAACTGCTTATAGCCAACCGGGGCGAGATCGTCCCGCGCATCATCCGGACCTGCCGGGAAATGGGTATCGCCACCGTGGCGGTGCACTCCGAGGCCGACAAGGGCGCGCCCTTTACGGCCCAGGCCGACGAGGCGGTGAACATCGGGCCGGCCAACCCGGCTCAGAGTTATCTGAGCATCGAGGCCATCATCGACGCCGCCAAGCAAACCGGCGCGGACGCGGTGCATCCGGGCTATGGCTTTCTCTCCGAGCGTGGCGCCTTTGCCCAGGCCGTGACCGACGCCGGTCTAACCTGGGTGGGGCCGCCCCCCTCGGTGCTCAAGGCCATCAGCTCCAAGGTGTACGCCCGCAAGCTGGCCGTGGAGGTGGGGGCCTCGGTCACCCCCGGCACCCTGGACCCTGTCTCTGGCCCCGAGGAAGTGGTGGCCTTTGGCGAACAGCACGGCTATCCCCTGTTCCTCAAGCTGGACAAGGGCGGCGGCGGCAAGGGCATCGAAAAGGTGTCCGAGCCTTCCCAGGCGGCCGAGGTGTTCAAGCGGGCCTGTTCCATCGGCGCGATGGCCTTCGGTTCGCCCGCCTGCTACATCGAGACCGTGGTGGAGCGGCCCCGGCACATCGAGGTGCAGTTCATCGCCGACCAGGCGGGCCACGTGGTCTGCCTGGGCGAGCGCGAATGCTCCATCCAGCGCCGTCACCAGAAGATCATCGAGGAAGCCCTTTCCCCGGTGGTGGACGAGGCCACCCGGGCCAAGCTCTACGCCGACACCGCGGCCATCGTAAAAAAGATGGGCTACGTGGGCGCGGGCACCCTGGAGGGGCTACGCACCAAAAACGGCGACCACTACTTCATGGAGGTCAACGCCCGTTTGCAGGTGGAGCATCCGGTGAGCGAGTTCCTCACCGGCGAGGACATCGTGCGCCGCCAGTTGGAGGTGGCCATGGGCCGGGAACTGCCCTGGACCCAAAGCGACATCCTCACCCAGGGCCACGCCATCGAGGCGCGGGTGTATGCCGAGGACCCGGAGACCTTCTACCCCTCCCCCGGCGTGATCAGCCGGGTGGTGCTGCCCCCGGTGGGCGACAACCTGCGGGTGGACCACGCCCTGGCCGACGGCTGCACGGTGCCGCCTTATTACGACCCCATGCTGGCCAAGGTCATCGCCTACGACCAGGACCGCCCCAAGGCCATCGCCCGGCTCATCGAAGCCCTCAAGGCCTTTGAGGTGGAAGGGGTCAAGACCACCATTCCCGTCAACCTCAAGATATTGGAGCATCTCCAATTCCAGGCCGGGGAGATGGACACCAGCTTCATCGCCGAGCAACTGGGCCTGGAATAGGAGCGGACAACATGGGTCAACTGGGCCTGCCTCTCGCCCTGGGAGGCATGGAAGTAAGCAACCGCTTTTTGCGCTCCGCCACCATGGAGAACATGGCCGGGGCCATGGGCCAGGTGCGCCGCGACCTTTTGCGGCTTTACCACGACCTGGCCGTGGGCGGCTGCGGGCTCATCATCACCGGGGCCACGGCGGTGAGCGCCGAGGGACGGGCCTGGGCCCAACAATTGGGGGCCTGGGACGATGCCCAGGTGGAGGGCCTGTCCCGCCTGGCCCGGTTGATCCATCGCTCCAACCCGGCGGCCCGCTGCGCGGTGCAGCTGCACCACGCCGGGTCGGCCGGGGGCGGCTATTCCTACGGCTCCCTGGCCCAGGGATTCAGCCTCAACCAGGCAAGCGAGGGGCAGATCTCCGAGCTGGCCCGCGCCTTTGGCCGGGCCGCCGCCCGGGTGCGTCGGGCCGGGTTCGACGCGGTGGCGGTGCACGGGGCCCACGGCTATCTGGTGAGCCAGTTCTTCTCGCCCGCCTTTAACCAACGCGGCGACGACTGGGGCGGCGCGCGGGAAAACCGGGGCCGCTTTCCCCTGCTGGTGCAGGAGGCCATCCGCCGCGAAGTGGGGCCGGATTTCCCGGTGCTGTGGAAGATGAACACCGACGACTTCCTGCCCGAGGGAGCGGATCGGCAAGACTACCTCTGGCTCGCCGGCGAGCTGGCCTCGGCCGGGGCCGCGCTCATCGAGCTCAGCGGCGGGGTCAAGGAGCAGGTCAAGCTGCGCAACCGCCTGCGCCGCGAGACCGGGGAGCGGGAGGCCTATTTCCTGCCCGCCCTAAAGGATTTTCGCGCGGCGGTGGGGGACACGCCCCTGGCCCTGACCGGCGGCCTGCGCTCCCGTGGGGCCATGGAGCAGGTGTTGGAGGACGGGGCCAACCTGGTAGGCCTGTGCCGCCCCCTGATCAGCGAACCGGGCCTGCCCAACCGTTTGTTACACGGGCCCGACCGGCGGCGCTCCCGCTGCACCTCTTGCAACAAGTGCCTGCTGAGCATCGCCGCCGAGCCGTTATGCTGCCTGGAGTTCGATCCCTTTGAAAAGGTGATCCGCGATCTTTAGGCCGCAAATTTCATGAGGGCTGGGTGCTGATAAATAGCTAACCTGCATTTGCGGGGCTGTTTTTAGAAAAGCACCCGCATCATCAAGGTACGGGCAGTATTCTGGCCTGGCACAGCCATACATCGGCAGGCAAGGCGACCGGCAAGCAAGGGCCGCTGGCGTAGCCAAAGCTACGTCGAGGCCCGAGCGCAGCCGGCAACACAGTATGCCGGTGTATGGCGAAGCCAGACGCACGGCCCTCATGAGATATGCGGACTAAAAACTCCAGCCCCAGCTCAGGCTGAGGGTGAAGTCGGGGCTGGTGTAGTAGATCAGGTCCTCGGCAAAGGCCAGGCTGATAAGCTGGCCATGGCAGGGCGCCCACTGCGCTCCCAGCAAAAGCTGCAAGATGGCGTTGTCCAGCCCCTCCACCCCGGTGCCCTCCACCAGGGCGGTAGCTCCGTTGAGCTGCCCCCGAAGGGTGAGGCTATCGGTCCAGGCCCAGCCCAAGGACAGGCTGCCCGCCCACACGTTGTCCGCTTGCAAAGGCTCCAGCAGACTGGTGTCGCCCAGATAGAAATACATGACATTGGCGTTTAGGGCCCAGCGGCCCAGAGGCAGGTCGCCGCTCAGGCCCAGGGCCGGGATGGTACCGCCCGCGCCCAGGCCCTTGTCCGGGTCGCCGGTGGGCAGGCTTACCTGGCCCAGCAGGCTGAGCGCCGGGCCGCCGCCCTGCCAGAGCAGCCAGGCCCCCTTGAGGCGCAGGTCGCCCACCGCCTGGGTGGAGCCGTCCTGGCTCACGATGCGTTTGCCCCGGCTGCTCAGGTCGTAACGCACCTGGTTTTGGGGGGCGTTTTCCCGGCCCCCGTTGGGCAGGCCCAGGGCCTGGTGATAGCTCTCGATGAAGCCGTCCATAAAGCCGCCCCAGTAAAAGGCGGCGGGCAGCTCCAGGCCCAGGCGCACCCGGGGATGCAGGGTATAGGCGTAGCCCAGGGACAGGTAGCCCAGTTCCATGTCCAAATCCAGATTGGCCGCGCGGGAGCTTTGTTGCACGAAAATGCTGGAATAGGCGCTTACCAGGGTGAAACGGTTAGCGCCCTGGGGACCCAGGGCGGCGGCGGTGGGGGTAAAGGGTACCAGGGACAGGGCCAAGGGAGATTGATTTGGCACCATGAAGGGTTGGCCGGCGGGAACGGGCTGCCCCGCCAAGGCCGCAACGGCCGAGGCCAGGCAGCACAAGACCAGGGCGATGACCAATACCGCCCCCCGCGAAGCAACATATTTACCCCCGGCAACACCGCGCATGGCCAGGCATTATAGCCCAGGCAAGCGATAAAGCACACCCATGCGCAAAGCTGTTGCGTAATGAAGTTTTCCTTGGCAATATTAGGAGATCGCAAGCCGGGAGAAGTTAATGTTTACGACAAGATTTATCGCGATTGCTTTGCTGCTAGGCGCCTTTGGTCTCATGGCCGCGGCATGCTCCACCATAGCCCCTCCGGGTTACGATGCCGTCTCCGAGCAAAGGGCGGCCGACCAGATAGAGTGGCAGAACGACCCCTGGATGTAGGACCACGCCTGGTCACATGGCGCAGGAAAGGCTGGTGGGTTAGGGCCACCGGCCTTTTGCTTTGCCTTTAGCCCGGGCTAGGACCAACCCCGATAAAAGGCCAAGCGCCGGGCATGGGGGCGATAAAGCTCCTTGAGGCGCTCCTGTTCCGCCAGGGGCAGGGGGCCCATCTCTCCGGCCAGGGCCAGATTGCGCACTTGGTCCGGGCTAGCGCAGCCCACGATCACCGTGGTTACCTCTTGGGCCAGGGCGAACCGGATCAGGGTAAGGGCGTCCACGCCCGCCTGGGGGGCCAGGTAATGCCCCCCTCCCAAGACCTTCATGGCGATAACGGCCAGGCCCTTTTCCCGGGCGGCGGGCATGGTCTCATCCCAGAAGCCCTCCAAACAGGCCTCCACCGGGTTGACCGGCAAAAGCACGGCGTCCACCGGCCAGGAAAGCACCACCCTGGTAAGCAGGTGAGGGTCGTGGTGGCCGGTTACTCCGATGTGGCGCGCCAGGCCTTGCTCCCTGGCCCGCACGAAGGCCTCCAGGGCTCCCCCCGAGCCGGCGATTTCCTCGAACTCGCTCTCTTCGCGCAAGTCGTGGATCTGCCACAGGTCCAGGTGATCCACCCCCATGGTGGCCAGGGTTTGCTGCAGCTCGGCCCAGGCCCCCTCACCGGTGCGTTGGGCCGACTTGCTGGTCTGGAATATCCCGTCGCGTTCCCGGGGCCTGTCCCGCCACACCTGGCCGTAATAGCCCTGGCTGCCGGCGTAGGCCACGGCGGAATCGTAGTAGCCTATGCCCTGGCTCAGGGCTTCTTCGATCACCGCCCTGGCCTCGGTTTCGCGGCCCATGGTGCGCAGCACCCCTTCACCACCCAAGCCAACCGGGGTCACCCGGACGTCGCTGGAGCCGAAAACCACTTTACGCAAACCCATGGCCGCCCCTTCCCGGCGCACCGCGCCGCTGCGCGAATTTCCTTTAGTTCAACATACCCTGAATGACCATGGAATTGCGAGGGCTTGCGCGCAGCGCCGTTGGGGATTAACTTTACCCCACTACACTGCCGCCGGCGGCATGGTTCAACCTCTTGGAAACAGGCATCCTCGTGGATTTTCGCGCACTGATTTGCGATCTTGACGGCACCCTTTTGGACAGCATCGCCGACCTAGGCGAAAGCATGAACATCGTGCTGGCCGCCGACGGCCTGCCCCGTCACCCCATCGCCGCCTATCGCCAGTTGGTGGGCGACGGGGTGGAAAAGCTGGCCGAGCGGGCCCTGCCGCCCCGTTTGCGCACGCCCGAAACGGTGCGGGAGATGGCCCGGCGCATGCGCGAGGTCTATTCCGGCCGCTGGGGTGTGCACACCCGGCCTTACGACGGCATCGAGCAGATGCTGCAAGGAGCCCATGAGGCCGGCCTGACCCTAGCGGTGCTCTCCAACAAGGTGGATCGCTTCACCAAGGAAATGGTGGCTCATTTCTTTCCCCGGGTTGCCTTTGCCCAGGTGGCGGGAGCCAAGGACGGCGTGCCCAACAAGCCCAACCCGCAATCTGCCCTGCAACTGGCCAAGGAGCTGGGCGTAGATCCCGCCCAATGCGTTTTCCTGGGAGACACCAAGGTGGACATGGACACCGCGACGGCGGCGGGCATGTTCCCGGTGGGGGTGTTGTGGGGTTTCCGCGACCAAGAGGAGTTGCTGGCCCACGGGGCCAAGCGCCTGCTGGCCCATCCCTCGGAACTGGCCGAACTGCTTTCCTAGTACAACCGGTTGCGGAACAACCAGCCGGCGATGATCATGGTGACCGTTCCGATCACGGCCATGGGCCAGTACAACGGCCACAACAGGGAGATGTCCGCCCCCTCCAGGAACACCGAGCGCACGATCACCAGGAAATAGCGCAGGGGATTGATCAAGGTGAACTTCTGCACCACCTCCGGCATGTTGGCGATGGGCGTGGCGAAACCCGAAAGGATAACCGCGGGCACCAGGAACAGGAAAGCGCCGAGCAGGGCCTGCTGCTGGGTTACTGCTATGGATGAAATCATCAGGCCCAGGCCCACCGCCGAAATGATGAACAGGGCCATGCCCAGATAAAGGGCTCCCAGGCCGCCCAACAGGGGCACCCCGAACAAATTAACGCTTAAGAACACGATCACGCTGCCCTCGGCAAGGCCGATGAAGATGCCGGGCAGGGCCTTGCCCAGAAGTATCTCCGCCGGGTGCAAAGGCGTGACCAGCAACTGGTCAAAGGTGCCCGCTTCACGCTCCCGGGCCACCGACAGGGAGGTGACCACCAGCGACACCACCAGGGTTAGAAGCCCCACGATGCCGGGCACGATGAACCAGCGGCTTTCCAGGTTGGGGTTGAACCAGGTGCGCACCTTTAGCTCGGCGGGCGGGGAGGGCCAACCGTGGTCCTGGGCCCACTGGGCGCTGAAGCTGTTGACGATGGTGTTTACGTAACTAAGTAGCACCATGGCGGTGTTGGAGTTGCGCCCGTCGATGATCACCTGCACCTGGCCGGAGCGGCCCTGCAGCATGTTGCGGGTGAAATCCTGGGGAATGTGTAGCACCATCATCACTTTTTGATCATTGATGTCCGGAGCCACCTGGCCCAGGTGGTCCAGGGTGGCGGCCAGCTTGAAGGCGGAGGAGCCCTGAAAATATCCCAGGAGCTCGCGGGAGGCCTGTCCCTGGTCCTGGTTGTAGACCGCGTAGTTCACCTGGTTAAGGTCAAAGGTGGCCGCGTAGCTGAAGATAAGCAGCTGGACCAAGGGGGGGACGACCAGGGTGAGGCGGCTGCGCTTGTCCTTGAGCAGGGCCAGGAACTCCTTGACCACCAGGGCCCATATTCGCCTGAGCACCTCCATACTCACTCCAACCGCTTGCGGCTGCGCAGGCGTACCAGACCCATGAACATGGCGGCCATGATTACCAGGGCCACGGAGTTGACCAGGATAACCGGCCACACGTCGCCCGCCAGAAACACGCTTTGCAGCACCGACACGAAATAGCGGGCCGCGATAACGTGGGTGATGGCTTGCACCCATCCGGGCATGCTGCCGATATCAAAAATGAAGCCGGAGAGGATGAAGGCGGGCAGGAAGGTGGTCAAGATGGCCAACTGGCCCGCCACGAACTGGTTGTGGGATACGGTGGAGATGAGCAGGCCCATGCCCAGGGCGGCCAGCAGGAAAAGGGCCGACACTCCCATGAGCACCGCCAGGCTGCCCCTGAGCGGCACCTCGAAGAGCCACACCGCCATGGCCACCGAGAGAATCTGCCCTCCCATGCCCAACACGAAGTAGGGTACCAGCTTGCCCAGGAGGATCTCCCGCAGGCGCACCGGGGTGACCAGCAGGGCCTCCATGGTGCCGCGCTCCCATTCCCGGGCCACCACCATGGAGGTGAGTAGGGCCCCGATGAGGGTCATGATCACCGCGATGAGCCCGGGCACCAGGAAATTGGTGGAGCGCACCTCCGGGTTGAACCAGATGCGCTGCTGAACGTCCACCGGCAGGCTCAGGGCCTGGCCCTGCTCCTGGGCGTAGCGCACCAGCCACTTGGCCCACACTCCTTGCACGTAACCGGCCACGATGCGCGCGGTGTTGCCGTCCACTCCGTTGAGGAACAGCCCGATGGGCGCCGGGCCTCCGCTGAAAAGCTCCCGGGTGAAATTGCTCCGAAGCCAGAGAATGCCCATCACCTCCCGGTGGCGCAGGGCCTCCTGGGCCGTGTGGATGTCGCTGAAGTGCCTGGGCTCAAACCACGCGGAGTCTTGGAAATCACCGGTAAGGCTGGCCGTGGCCGGGCTGGGCTGTTCCACCACCAGGGCCAGGGGCACGTTTTTGGCGTCCAGGGATACGCCGTAGCCGAAGATGAAAAGCAGCACCGCCGGCAACACGAAAGCGATGGCGATGCTGGAGGGATCGCGGATGATCTGATAGGTCTCTTTGCGGATCAGCCCCCTGAGGCGCCGCCAGCCTGGCAGGCCCCAGCTCATGCCGCCTGCTCCTTGGCCAGAACCTCCTGGTTGTGCTCGATGAGGGCGATGAAGGCCTCTTCCAGAGTGGGCGAAGGATCTTCCGGGGTTTGGCGGGCCTTTTTGATCTGCTCGGGGGTTCCCTCGGCCAGCACCTTGCCCCTATCCATGATCACCACCCGGTCGCAATACTCCGCCTCTTCCATGAAGTGGGTGGTCACCAACACGGTCACTTTTTGCTCGGCCAGCGTGTTGATGCGCCGCCAAAACTCGCGCCGGGCCAAGGGGTCCACGCCGGAGGTGGGCTCGTCCAGAAAGAGGATCTCCGGCTCGTGCATAAGGGCCGCGGCCAAAGCCAACCGTTGCTTATAGCCCAGGGGAAGTTGGCCGCTATTGGCGTTGGCCAAATCGGCCAGCTCAAACTCTTCCAGGGCCCAGCGCACCCTTTCGCGGCGCTTTTTGATATTCAGGCCATACACCCGGGCGAAAAAGCGCAGGTTGTCGGCCACCGAAAGGCTGGCATAGAGGCTGAAGCGCTGGGCCATATAACCGATTCGCTGCCGGGCCTGGGCCGCGGCCTTGCGCAGATTGTGTCCGGCCACCAGCAGGCGCCCCTCGCTGGGCGGCAGCAAACCGCAGAGCATGCGGAAGGTGGTGGACTTGCCCGCGCCGTTGGCCCCCAACAGGCCCAGCACCTCCCCGTGCTCCACCACGAAGCTGATGCCGTCCACGGCCATGAAGTCTCCGAAGCGCCGTTTGAGGTTTTCCACCTCGATCACCGGGCCGTCGCAGGCCTCGCTGCAGGGCTGCTGTACGCTCTGGGAGGGCATGGCCGCCTCCTGGCCCTGCTCGCGCAGCATGGCCACGAAGCTGTCTTCAAAACGCGGCGGAACCTCCTGGACCTGCAACTCGCCCGGTGCACCGCCCAACTGTTCGGGGGTGGGCTCTTGGGCCTGCTTGGTCACCACCCGCACGCCTTCGCCCAGGATAAGGGCGTCCAGCACGGGTTCGGCCTGGTTGAGCTTGCGTTGGAGTTGGCGTTTGCTGATGTCCGGCGCGGTGACCATGAAGCTGCGCCCGGCCATGGTCTGGGTGAATTTTTGGGGCGGTCCTTGATCCAGGAGCTTGCCCAGGTGCATGAGGATCACGTCCTGGCAGCGCTCGGCCTCGTCCAGGTAGGCGGTGGACAGCAGCACGGTCATGCCCTGGTTTTGCACCAGGTCGTAGACGATCTCCCATAGCTCCCGGCGCGACAAGGGGTCCACGCCCACCGTGGGCTCGTCCAGGAGCAGCAGATCCTTGGGTTGCACCAGCGAGCAGGCCAGACCCAGCTTTTGTTTCATGCCCCCCGACAGGGCCCCGGCCAGGCGCCCGGTGAAAGGGGCCAGGCCGGTGAGCTTCATGAGCTGGGCGTAGCGATCGCCTCGCTCCTGCATGGGCAAGTTTTGCAGGTCCGCATACAGGTCCAGGTTTTCCTGCACCGTGAGGTCTTCGTACAAGCCGAAGCGCTGGGGCATGTAGCCCAGGGAAGACTGCACTGCCAGGGGAGCGCGGCGTACGTCCAGGCCTAGGGCCGTGATTTGCCCCTCATCGGGCAGAAGCAGCCCGGCCACCAGGCGCATGAGGGTGGTCTTGCCCGCCGCGTCCGGTCCGACCAGGCCGGTGACGATGCCCCGTTGCACCGAAGCGGAGACGTTGTCCAGGGCCATGACGTCCCGGCCGCCGCTATGGAAGCCCTTGCTGACTCCCTGCAGCACCAGGGCCGGGTCTTGCTTGTCGCTCGCCGGGTTCATGCCGAATCAGGAGCCGGAGCAGGGGTCGCTCTGCCCCCGGTGGGCGTCGGCTTTTTGCTTCAAAGGAATGTTCACGGTCACCGGCATGCCCAGGCGAAGCTCATTGCGGGGGTTGCACACGTAAACCCTCACCCGGTAGACCAGCTTGGTTCTCAGGTCGGTGGTCTCCACCGTCTTGGGGGTGAACTCTGCGGTGGGAGAGATGTAGCCGACCCAGCCTTTGTAGGTCTTGCCGGGAAAGCTGTCGGTGCTTACATCGGCGCTCATGCCCGGAGCCACCTTGCCCAACTCGGTCTCGGGCAGGTAGGCCCGCACCCAGACGGGATTGTTCAGGGCCACGGTAAAGGCGGGCACCGAGGGCGAGGCCATGTCGCCGGGCTGCAGGATGCGCTGCTGGATCACCCCGTTTTCCGGGGCGTAGAGCTTGGTGTCTACCAACTCGCGCTGGGCCAGGGCTTGGGCCGCCTTGAGAGCCTCCAACTGGGCCCGCGCCGCGGCGATGTCTTCCTGGCGTGGTCCTTCCAGGGCCAGGTCCAGAGACTGCTGGGCCTGGTTTACCGCTTGCTGGGCGTTTTCATACTGGGCCTGGATGGTGTCCATGGTCTGCGAGGAAATGGCCTTGCGCTGATAGAGACCCTGGTTGCGCCGGTGCAAGTTGGCCTGGTCGCGCAGGGTGGCCTGGGCCGCGGCCAGGCGGGCCCTGGCCTCGGCGATCTCCTGGTGCCTGGTGCCGGCCAACATGCGGGCCAAGACCTGATCCTGGGCGGCTACCTCGGCCTTGGCCCGGGCCAGGTTGGCCTCGTAGCGCACCGGGTCCAACTCGGCCACCAGTTGTCCCTTTTTGACGGTATCGCCTTCTTCCACCAGAATGTGCAAGATGCGTCCGTTGGCGTGGAACGCCAGGTGAACCTGGCGGATGTCCACGTTGCCATAAAGGGCCAATCGGTCGCTGGGTTTGCGTTCCTGCTCATAATAGAAGTGGTAGTAAGCGCCCGCTGCCGCCCCCGCCACCAGAACCAGCACAATGAGAACTTTGATCAACTTGGGCATGGAACCTCCTAAAGACCTGCGAGGTAATCCCTTTATATATACTCCAGGCCATGCCCAAATTAAATCCAGGCCTTCTTTTTATGGCGCAAAAGCTTCCTTACACGCTTACCTCTCGGTTTCATCGAAACCGCTTAGGACGGACCGCATATCCCTGTGGGTCAGCCAAAGGTTGAGGCGTTCGTATAAATTGCCCTTGCGATAACGCTCCATGATGTCCTCCGGTCCCGTTCCCCCGAAGGTGTCGACCAACCTAAGCCGCGCGGACGTATCGGGCTCATGGGACGGGAGCTCCTGATTCTTTTGATAGGCTGCTTGTCTCATAACGTGTATATACACCTTTCTCCTGAAAAAAATTATTTCAAGCCGGCCACCAGGGACCGGAGTTCCTTGGCCAGAGAGGACCAGCTATCCTGACCTATGTTGCCCACCACTTCTTTTTGGGCCCGGGCCCAGTAGGGCAGGGCCTTCTTGAAAGTACGCATGCCTTCTTCGGTGATACGCACGTTTACCTCGCGCCGGTCTTGGCCCTGGGTCAGCTCGATCAGCCCCCGTTTTTCCAGCACCCGCAGGTTGCGGCTCAAGGTGGTGCGATCCATGCCCAACCAATCGGCCAGTTCGGATATCTTGCTGTCCGGGGCCATGGCAAAGGAAGCCAGCAGGCTGAATTGGGTGACCTTCAAGCCGATGGGCTTCAGGGCCTGGTCATAGGCTTGGGAAACCAAACGAGCGGCGCGGCGCAGGTTGTAGGCCACGCAGTTGCGTGCCAGGTTAACTCCGTTTTCCAGATCAAATGCCGTGGGTAGGCCCGGAATGGAATCCTTGCTCTTTATGTCGGATGACTTTGCCATATTTGATGTATATACACGTAACTCGTAATTTGGCAAGAAAAATTTTCAGCGCAGGGCAAGGCTGGAAGCGCCTGATGTTTTATATTAGAATCATCGGCCAGCGGCTGTAGCGTAAATTTGACCTTAACCAATGGCTATGAGGTGAAAGACGTGCCCAGCAACGGCAACATCAGCGATCCCCAAACCCTGGCGCAACTGTTTCCGGCCCACAAGGCGAACGATTTCTTTGAGGCGCTCTACGGCGACGCCGCCGAGGGAGCCTATGATTTCGAGCTGGTATTCCGGGACGAGGAGCCGGGACGGGTGGAGTTGGAATTGCTGCTGCACCAGCGGCCCGGAAAGTGTCTGGCCTGCAACCTCACCTACGGCCTGCCCCAGGTGCTGGGTCGCCATCCGGTGCTCAACCTGAAAGAGGTGGTCGCTCGCGTCTGTGAAATGAACGGGGCCGATCCGGCCAAGGCCACCTGGAGTCTGGGCCACACCAGGGTCATCAGCGACGAAATTCATGCCATCCCCCTGACCATTGAAATGGGATAGTGAGCGGCCCACCTCAAAATTGACCGAGCCCAATAAAAAGGGACGCCCGCATTTGGGCGTCCCTTTTGCTTGGCTAGTCGCCGCTCGCTACAGAGGCTCCACCTTGACGGCGCAGGCCTTGTACTCGGCGGTCTGGGAGACGGGGTCGTACACCGGGTTGGTCAGCCAGTTGGCGCAGCCCTCGCGGAAGTGGAAGGCCATCCACACCATGCCCGGCGGCACCTGGGGAGTCACCTTGGCTCTCACCTCCACCCTCCCGCGCCGCGAGGAAACCGCCACCTTTTGGCCCTGGGCGATGCCCAGGCGCTCGGCGTCGTCCAGCGAGATGTCGGCCGTCTCCTCGCCCAGCAGGTCGTTGAGCCCGCCGGAGCGCCCGGTCTGGGTGCGGGTGTGATAGTGGTACAAACGCCGCCCGGTGCTGAGCACCAGGGGGAACTCCGCGTCCGGCTGCTCGGCCGGGGGAGTCCACTCCACGGGCTTCAGATTGCCCAGGCCGCAAGTAAAACAGCCGTCCTTGTGCAGGAAGGGCGTGCCCAGGTGGTTGAGGTCCGGCACCGGCCACTGCAGGCCATCGTTTTCGATGCGGCTGAACTTGATGCCCGCCATCTGGGGAGTCAGCACGGAAACTTCGTTGTCCCAGATCTCCTGGCCGCTGTCGGAGGCCCACTCCTGGCCCATGCGCTTGGCGATTTGTTTGAAGATCCACCAATTGGGCTTGGCTTGGCCGGGCGGGTCCACCGCCTTGCGCACCCGGCTGACCCGGCGCTCGCTGTTGGTGAAGGTGCCGTCGTCCTCGCTCCAGGCCGCCGCGGGGAAGATCACGTCCGCGAAGCGGGTGGTCTCGGTGGGGAAGATGTCGTTGCACACCACGAACTCGGCCGATTCCAGGCAGTGCTCCACGTGAGCAATATCCGGCTCGGTGTTGGCCACGTTCTCGCCGAAGATGTACATGCCCTTGACCGTGCCGTCGATGAGGCCGTCGAACATGGCGGGCATCATCAGGCCCACCTTGTCGTCGACCTCCACTCCCCAGGCCTGGGCGAACTTGGCCTGGGCCGCCTCGTCGTTCACCTTCTGGTAGCCGGGGTAGACGTTGGGCAGGGCCCCCATGTCGCAGGCCCCCTGCACGTTGTTCTGGCCCCTGAGCGGGTTGACCCCGCCGCACTCGAAGCCCACGTTGCCCAGCAGCATCTGTAGGTTGGCGCAGGAGAGCACGTTGTTCACACCGCAGGTGTGCTCGGTGATGCCCAGGGTGTACATGAGCATGGCCGGCTTGTTGGCGGCCAAGAGCCGGGCCACCTCCACGATCTGCTCGGCCGGCACCCCGCTGATCTCGGCCGCCCGCTCGGGCGGGTAGTTCATCACCGTGGCCTTGAGCTCCTCGAAGCCCACGGTGCACGACTGCACGTATTCCTTGTCATAAAGGTCTTCGGTGATCAAGACGTGCATCAGGCCGTTCAACAGCGCGATGTCGCTGCCCACCTTGAGCCGCATGTGGGTAAGGGCGAAGTCGGCCAAGCCGGTGCGCCGGGGGTCCACCAAGACCAGCTTGGCCCCGTTATTCACCGCGTTTTTCACGAACGTGGCGGCCACGGGATGGGCCTCGGTCATGTTGGAGCCGATGATGAAGAACATCTTGGCCTTGTCGAAATCGGCAAAGCTGTTGGTCATGGCCCCGGAGCCGAAGGAAGTCGCCAGACCGGCGACAGTGGGAGCGTGTCAGGTTCGTGCGCAGTGATCGATGTTATTCGTACCGATCACCGCGCGGAAGAGCTTCTGCATGTTGAAGGAGTCTTCGTTGATGCTGCGGGCGCAGCTGACGCCCGCCAGGGCGTCGGGGCCGTGCTTCTGCTTGATCTCCGAGAAACGCTCGGCCACCAGGTCCAGGGCCTCGTCCCAGGAGGCCTCTCGGAATTCGCCATCTTCCTTGATCAGAGGGGTGGTCAGCCGCTCGGGACTGTGGATGAAGTCGTAGCCAAAGCGGCCCTTGACGCACAAGCGGCCCTGGTTGGGCTGGGCCCTTTCCACGCCGGTGACCTTGATGACTTTGCCGTCCTTGACGTGCAGCCAAAGCTGGCAGCCCACTCCGCAATAGGGGCAGGTGGTGCGCACCTTGCGGGCCTCGTGACCGTTTATCCGGCCATAGGCCTTGCGCTCGAACAGGGCCCCCACGGGGCAGGCCTGCACGCATTCGCCGCAATGGGTGCAGTGGTCATAGTCCGCCAGGGGCAGCCACCCACCCGCCTTGCCGGGCGCTAGGTGCTCTATCTCGGGCAAGGCTCGGTTAACCTGGACCTGGTTGCAGGCCTGCACGCAGCGGCCGCATTGGATGCAGCGGCTGAAGTCGCGGATGATCACGGGGTGGCTGTCATCCAGGGGGCGCTCCACCGAGAGATCGGGCATCTCCCGCAAACTGACGCCGTATTCCACCACCAGGTCCTGCAGACGACAATCGCCGTGGGCCGGACATACCTGATCGTGCCAGGGCTTGAGCATGACCTCGAACTGGCGCTCGCTCCATTTGTCCGGCGGCAGGTCCATGACAAAGCAGTTGTGATCTCCCGAGGCCACCAACTTGGCCAAGGTCTCACGCCGCGCGGAGCGGACCCGCTCGCTGTCGGTCTTTATGTCCATTTCCGCCTGGGCCGGGGTGGAACAGGCGAGCGTCAGTTGTTCGCTACCTGCCACCTCCACCACGCAGATGCCGCAGGCTCCGGTGGGGCTGCACCCCTTCAGATAACACAGGGTGGGAATGCGTACGCCTTGGGCTTGCGCCGCTTCCAGGATGGTTTGCCCTGGAGTGAACTCCACGGTCTTGCCGTTGAGTATTAAGGTGGAATCGACCATTTATGGCTCCCCGACTATTGCTTACCTAGGGATCGGTCCAAAGTACTCGGGGCAGCGAGTACAAATGCGACCGTATATGTCAGAAATGACATTATGTCATAAATGGCATACTATCTCTGGGCAGAAGTGTCAATCCATGTTTTCATCTGGAAAAGCAAAATATTAGCCGCAAGCGACAGGGGAGCCCACCCGGCTAAGGAACCAGGCGATTTCTATCGGATAGTCATACCCCAGGCGCTGAGAGGTGACGGCAGGCAAGGCGGATCACCACAAAAATAAGCTACACCTAAAAAACTATTGACAGCCTAATATGGAGGTGTTAACTAATTACGCCATAGTCACGGCTGTTCAGGGGACAAACTGACCATCGCCCAAAAGGGCAATTTTTTTGGCCGATAAGTTAGGATAACCTAATTAATTAGAGGTGGCCTAAAGTGAAAGACGCGGCATCACCGTTCAAAGGCAGCATGAGTTCACCCTGCAACGCCATTCATCGTCAAAAACCATGCGGAAAAAAGGTCTGCGCATCCTGCCCGTTACAGGGCCGCAAGGTGATGATTATCGGCGGGCTGGATCGTCTGGAACCCAGTTATCGCGAAACGGTGAGCCGTTTAGGCGGCAAATGCGAGTTTCACACCGGCAAGCTGCGTAGCGGTCACCGCCGCCTCAGACAAAGGGTCGCCAAGGCCGACTTGGTGGTTTTCATCACCTCAATCAACTCCCATGCCGCCCTCAACGCCGTCAAAACGGAATGTAAACGTTGCGGCAAACCGTTCTGCGCCCTGCGCCAGACCGGCTGCTGTTCTCTGGAAAAGACCCTTAGAAGCCTGCCCGAAGAGCCCTTCATCAACTTGCAAACCAAATGAATAACCACAACCGAGCCAAGCGGGAGAGACGAGCAGTGGAAAATTTTGAAACCCTACGCATGCTGCCCAAAGGTGGGCGCGCGGTGGTCAAGAGGATATCCGTGGGCGGCGAGATGGGCCGGCGCATCCGGGACATGGGCATTGTGCCGGGAACCGAGTTCATGGTCATGGGCCGGGCGCCGCTCAAGGACCCGGTGGAGATCAAGCTAAAGGGCTACAACCTGACCCTGCGCAACAACGAAGCGGACCACATTTTGGTCCAGGCGGTGGAAGGCTAGGCATGGCTTCGGAAAAGATAACCGTCGCCCTGGCCGGCAACCCCAACGCGGGCAAGACCTCCCTGTTCAACGCGCTCACCGGTGCCCGGCAACACGTGGGCAACTATCCCGGAGTGACGGTGGAGAAAAAATGGGGTCACGTTTCCCTGGGGGGCCAAGAGGTGGAAATAGTCGACCTGCCCGGCGTCTACAGCCTCACCGCCTACTCCCTGGAGGAGCTGGTGGCCAGGGATTACCTGGTCCAGGAAAAGCCCGACGTGGTGGTGGACGTGGTGGACGCGGCCAACCTGGAGCGCAACCTCTACCTGGCGGTGCAGTTGCTGGAGTTGGGCGTGCCGCTGGTGATTGCCTTGAACATGGTGGATGTGGCTGATGGCCGGGGCCTGAAAATCGACCCCGACAAGCTTGGCCGCCTTTTGGGCGTGCCGGTGGTGCCCACCGTGGCCCGCCGGGGCAAGGGTGTAGAGCGCCTCTTGGACGAGGCGGTGGAAAAAGCCCGCCGCCAAAAAACCTGGCGTCCCCTGGAGCTTTCCTATGGGTCGGACGTGGACCAGGCCCTGGGGGAGCTTACCGCCAAGTTGGGCGGCGTCGGCCCGGCCTTGTCCCCCCTAAGCCCCCGCTGGGTCTCGATCAAGCTTCTGGAAAACGACGCTGAGGTCCAGAAACAAATCTCCCGGGAACTCCAGCTGGACGGGCAGCTGGACCCTATGCGCCATAAGCTTGCCGAGCATCTGCGGCTCACCATGGACGACGACCCGGAAGGGGTGATCGCCGACTACCGCTACGGCTTCATCGGCGGCATCTACCGCCAGGCGGTGCAGGAGACCAGGGCCCATCGCCTGGAGCTTAGCGACCGAATCGACAAGGTGCTCACCAACCGGCTGGTGGGGCCCCTGATCCTGCTGGCCATACTTTACGGCATCTACCAGTTCGTCTTCTGGGCCAGCGAGGCGCCCGTGGGCTGGTTGGAAGGCCTGTTCGGCTGGCTGGGCGGTATGGCCGAGGCGTCTCTACCCGATGGCTTCGTCAAATCCTTGATCATCAGCGGGATCATCGATGGCGTGGGCGGCGTGCTGGGTTTCGTGCCCCTGATCATGTTCATGTTCTTCGTCATCGCCGTTTTGGAGGACACCGGCTACCTGGCTCGGGTGGCCTATCTGCTGGACCGGGTGCTGCGGCTCTTCGGCCTGCACGGCAACAGCGTCATGGCCATGATCGTCAGCGGCGGCATCAGCGGCGGGTGCGCGGTGCCCGGGGTGATGGCCGCCCGCACCCTTAAGGATCCCAAGGCCCGTTTGGCCACCATTCTCACCGTGCCCATGATGAACTGCGGCGCCAAGCTGCCGGTGTACGCCCTGCTGATCGGGGCCTTTTTCGCCGCCCAGCAGGCCCAGATGCTCTTCGCCCTCACGCTGGTTTCATGGGGCCTGGCTCTCGTCGCCGCCCGCGTTCTGCGCTGGACGGTGCTCAAGGGCGACACCGCGCCCTTTGTCATGGAACTGCCGCCTTACCGCCTGCCCACCCTGCGCGGCCTGCTCATTCACACCTGGGAGCGCACCTGGCAGTACATCAAAAAGGCGGGCACCGTGATCCTGGGCATCAGCATCCTGATGTGGGCCCTGATGAGCTTCCCCGCGCTGCCCGAGGAGCGGGCCGCGGCCTGGGAGGCCAAGGCCGAGGCGGCCGTGACCGAAGAAGCCCGCCAGGAGATCGAGTACCAGCAGGGGCAGGATGAATTGGCCTATTCCGTGGCCGGCCGCCTGGGGCGAGCCCTGAACTATGTCACCGCCCCCCTGGGTTTCGACTGGCGCACCAACGTGGCCCTGGTGGGAGGCTTCGCGGCCAAGGAGGTGGTGGTCTCCACCCTGGGCACCGCCTACAGCCTGGGCGAGTTGGACCCCGAAGACACCGGCGGTCTAAGTGAGCGGCTGGCCAAGGAACCGGGATGGAATCCCCTCAAGGCCTTTGCCCTCATGCTCTTCGTCATGATCTACGCGCCCTGCTTTGTCACCGTGGCGGTAATCCGCAACGAAACCGGCGGTTGGAAGTGGGCCCTGTTCGCCATGGCCTACAGCACCGGCGCGGCTTATGTGATCGCTCTGCTGGTCTACCAGGGCGGCAAGCTCTTGGGATTGGGGTAGCGCTATGTTCGATTTGCTGCTGGTGATCCTGGCCGTGTCGGGAGCCGCATTTTTCCTGGTGCGTCGCTGGCGGCGCACGGTGCGTAACCAAGGGGCGGGGTGCGGTTGCGGGGCGTTCTGCAGTGGCGCACGGCACGCTTCCCAGGATTTTCCACTTTATGGTTGCCCTGGTTGCGGCTCCCAGAAAAAGGATTGCTAGCCATGCTCTCGGCTCTAGGGCCTTAGGGAGGCCAACTGCGAAGCGCCCGGCTGCCTCTCGCCACGGGCAATCTGACAACCAGCTTAACAATCGAGGAATTTTTAGCCGAACCCAGCTTTCGGACAGGAGAAGCTTGTGCCTGAAAAACCCAAAACCCAGCCTTTGAAGCCTGTTGAGCGCCCCCAAGAGAACGGTGCGTGCACCTGCGGGGGCAATTGCACCTGCTGCGATTGCCGGCGCGAATCCAAGGATTAAACGAAACAAGCCTGCCCTTTGAGCGAATTGAAAGGAGACCGGGAAAGGTGAAGGGTTTATCAACCAAGATTTTGCTTCTGGCCATGGGCCTGTTATTGGCGGCGCCCTTTGCGGCCCACGCCGCCGACCCGACCCAAGAGGCCATTTTGCAGCAACTCAAAGCCCTGCAGCAGCGGGTTAACGAGCTGGAGGGCAAGCTGGCCGCGGCCCATAAAACCGCCCAGGACGCCCAAAAGGCGGCGGCCGAGGCCTACACCACCTCGGGACGCTCCATGAAGATGTCCCAGGAAGTGGCCAAGGCCAAGGACGAGCAGCCCAGCGGCCTGTTGAGCGAAGCGGGCAAGCGGCTCAAGATCTACGGCGCCGTGGAGCTGGAAGGCTCGTATATGAAAACCAAGCCCAGCCAGGGCCCGAGCTTCAGCGACAGCGATTTTAGCCTGGCCACCGCAGAGATCTTCTTCGAAGCCGCCATCAACAAGTACACCAGGGGCCTATTGCACCTGCTCTATGAGCAGGGTGGCACCGACCCCATCAACGTGGACGAGGCCTTCATTCTCATCGGCCAGACCGACGACGTGCCCTTCTATTTCCTCGGCGGCCTCATGTATCCGGCCATCGGCCTGTTCGAGACGTATATGGTCTCCGACCCCATTACCCAAAACGTGTTCGAGACCCAGGCCGCGGCGGCCGAGGTCGGCTGGGCCCAGAATTGGTTCAACGTGGGCCTCGGGGTGTACAACTCCGCGGTGCACACCACCGGCGACGAGCCTGACAGCAACCTGAACACCTTTTACGTTAGGGCCCAGTTCGACGCGCCCGAGGGAGCCCTGGGCGAACAAGTCGACTTGAACTTCGGGATGGCCTACACCAACAACATCGCCGGCGGCAACCTTGGCGACGAGGTGGTGGATGAGCGGGTGCAAGACCTGGTGGGCGGCCTGTCCTTCATGCTCAACGCCCAGTACAAGTGGCTGGTGTTCAACGCGGAGTACATCACCGCCCTGTCCGAGTTCGAGGCCGGGGAGCTTGCCTTTACCGACAGCGCGGCCCAGCCCTACGCCTACAACCTGGAGCTGGCCTTTTTACCCATCGAGGATTGGACCTTCGCGGTGCGTTACGCGGGCAGCGGAGATTTGGGCGACTGGGAGCCTGAGCAGCAATACGGCTTGGGAGTGTCTTGGGACTTGTTGCCGGACACCACTCTGAGCCTGGAGTACCTGCGGGGTGATTTTGTCAACGACGACCAACAGGACTTGGTTACCACCAAATTGGCGATCGCCTTCTAGGTGGAGAGCGATGCCCGGAGCCCGCTCAATGGCTCCGGGCATTGCATACTCTTTAGATTTGTGGGAGATTGCATGCGAAGCGAGGCCAAAAAAAACGCCACTGCCCAAAGGACTGATCAATGCAACACAAGGCTCTCACGATTTGGGGTTTGGCCGCCTGCCTGGCGATTGTGGGCGGCTGCTCCCAGGGTGCCGCGCAAAAGCTAGTCAGCACCGAGGTGCCCGCCCCGGCCCGGCTGGCCGAGGCCGGCGAGGTGCAAGGCTGCCGCTTTGTGGGTGATGTGACCGGCTACGCCAAATCCACCCGGTCCGGCACCGCCTCCCTGGCCCGCCTGAGCGCCCGCGACGACCTGCGCCAGCGGGCCGGGGCCATGGGGGCCACGGACGTGGTGGTGCAAAGCTATAAAGGCAACCGCAGGGCCGTCGCCACGGGTAAGGCCTACCAGTGTCCCTAGTGAGCGGCCCGCTGAGAATCAGCCCAGCAGGTTTTGCTCCGCGCTTCCTTTGAGCCCGGCCACCAGCCGGTGGGCCAGGACCATGCCCAGAATGGCCATGCACTCCATGTCCAGGTAGCGCGAGGCATCCTGCTGGAACAACACCGAGCACTGGGCCGGGAAAGGCTCTTCCTCGTCGTTGTAAAGCAGTAACAGGGGCACCCGGGGCAGGGCAGGCAGGCGCAGCACCAAGTCGTAGGACACCCCGGCATCAAAATCCCGACCGCCCCAACTGGCGCATTGTGTGGCCAGCTTGTCGCCATGGCCCGCGAACTCCCGGGAAATCAGACGCTCCACCGTATTGGCATATCCCTCCACAAAAGGCGCGGCGTCGGGGAACTGCTTGTAGGCCACCCACTCTTGGCCCGCGCCGGGGCCTCCGGCGTTTTGCAGTAGATACTTGGCCAGCACCACGCTGGCGGCGTGGGAGGGCTTGTCGCCCTGGGGATCGGCGAAGCCCTCGGACAGGCTCACCCGGTGGGGCTGGCCGAAAAAGGGAATTACCGCAGTCTCGCCATCCAGTTCCACCCCCAGGACGGCGAAGTCGATGCCCTCCCAGGCCTCGCCCAATTGGGCCAGGTAATCAACCAATATCTCGCCGAAAACGGCCCGGGGTTGCGGTTGCTCGTTGCTCATGGCGCTTCTACCCATACCTGCTACTGTTCTTCGACCAGCTCGAGGGCCAGCGACCGGGCGCTGCCCGCGCGCACGCACATGGCCACGGCCGCCACCGCGCCCATCTTTTCCTCGCTAATACCCTGGTCTTTGGCTTGTTTGATAAAGCGCTCGGCGCAGTGGCGGCAGCGGATGGCCAGGGAGGCGCACAGGAAGGCCAAGGTGGTGGTCTCCTCGTCCAACACGCCGTTGTCCTTGACCGTGGCCAAGAATTTCTCGAAAGCCTCGTTTTGTTCGGGGGAGATCATCGCATCACTCCACTGGGGTTTTGATCAACACCCTAAGTCAAGCACGAACCGCCCGGACGCGAATCACCCGACCGGGCCATGCGCGGCCCTAGGAGTCAATTTTGCTCCCCCGCCGACTGGGACATGGCCGGGGAACGCTGATGGGCCGCGCTGAAAGGTTTGCCCTCCAGAAAACGGCCGACGAGCAGCAGGCCCATGAAGCGCTCGGGATCATCGGCCAACTGGCCGGGCATGCTGTCCAGGGTGCCCCGCAGCACCCGCTGCCGCTCCAAATCGCCGGCCCAGAAAACCACCGCGCAAGGCAGGTCTCCGGGCAGGTGGCCCCGCAATATCTCGAACAGGCGGGGGGCGTCGGTCAGGGCCATGTAGAAAATGGCGCTGTGCTCCTGCTTGCCCAGCAGGGTCAACAACTCCTGGGCCTCGGGGCTGGGCTCGTCCAGGGACATGTCGGGCTTGAGCCCTTGGCCGGTGAGCACGAAAGGCGCGGCTTGCAGCAAAAAGCGGGCATCGTGGGCTGGCAGGATGCTGGCCTGCAATGCGGCCATGGCTGCGGCGTCGGCCCCCATGCCCGGTATCACGATCACTTCCTGGGGCTTGAGCAACTCGGCATAGCTTTGCCCCGGCCCGAAAAGGCAGGGATTGCCGAACTCCAGCAAGCCCACGTCCATGCCCCGCTCCAGCAAGTCCCGTATCTGTCCCAAGCGTTTTTCTACCAGCCGATCCCGTTCCTGGCGAAACAGCGCCGCCTCCTCGGGGCTCAGGCTATTCACCTGGCGGCCTTGGTAATCCCAAAATCCCGCCCAGGGGTCGAACGCTATGGGGATGTCGCCGATGAACTCCGCGAACATCCGAGCCTGGCGAGCCGGGGCCAGGATCGCGTCCATGCGCTGGATGGTCTCCAGGGCCTGGAGGGTGGCGGTCTGGGGCCCGCCGGGGCCGCAGCCGATCAAATAGAAAAAGCCGTGGTTGAAGTTGGGCGAGCCAGCCGGCGCGTCTGCCTCGCCTTTGGGCCTCCGCCGGTTTCCAAGGAGAGTTGACAAGATGAATCTCCTCGCCCCGCCCGGTTGGGCGGGGCCTTGCAACTTTGGAGGCAGGCGATAGGGAGAGGGGTATCGTCGGGCCGTCTATCCCTGCTTGGCGAAGCAGGGGATGCACAGCGTGTGCCCTTCCAGGCGGCGCGTGCGCGACTCCATCACCGATTCGCCGCACTGTTCGCACACCAGGCTGGTGAGGATGCGGGCCGAACGGGGCATGGGCTCGTCGGGCTCCTTTATCTCGAAGACCTCGGTGATCTCCGAGTTCATGATGTCATCGGTGCGCTCCTGGCGCATCTGCATCAGGCGTTCTTTCTGTTCCGGTTCAATATCACCCTTGAGCCATTTGCGGTTGAGCTCGGTGAATTCGGAATTCGGGCTGCCCAAGCGGCCTGCGTCCATCACCAGGCGCACCCCTTTGCCGTCGCTGCGGCGGTAGAAGGTAAAGGCCAGCTTGCCGTGGTCCCGGTAGAGCAGGTTGCCCTTGCCGAAAGTGCAGTTGGTCAGCGACTGGATGCCGTCCACCGCGCACATGTCGGTCTCCACAATGGCCACGATCTCCTCGTCATCGGACTTGCCCATGTGGTTGAGCACGTACTCGCCGGCCCTCAGGCCGATGGCCAGACCGGGGCACCAGTGGCCGTGGAAGTCCACCGCTTTTTCAATTTGCTCAGGGGTCAGTTGGCATCCAGCCATGGTCACAGCCTCCTGTGAAAATCCCGTAGGGAAAAGTTGTTCCGTAAAATCGTTCAGGCCAAGGACAGACGCGCCTTGAGCAGATAGCCCAAACCATCGTCCACCAGGACTTCCGTATCCAGCCCCGCCTTTTCTATCATACGCCGCATTTCCCGGGGAGGGGGCAGCATGTCCTTTTCCACCACCGTGCCCGCCTTGCGGTGGGTGTCGTTGATCACCGCGCTGGGCATGAAATGCACCACCGTGAGCACCCCTCCCGGCTTTAAAAGCCTTACCAAGTGGGCCAGGGCCGCAGGCTGATCATCGAAATGGGGGAAGACCTGGTGGCACACCACCCGGTCGAAGCTGTTGGCCGGGGCCTGGAATTCCTCCAGCGCCATGCGCTCCACCCGCACCCAGGACAGGCCGGCCACTCGCCGGTGGCAGGCTGCCACCATGGCCGCGCTTATATCCATGGCCACCAGGTGCCCGGCGGGGCCCACCACCTGGGCCAGCACCTGGCTGAGCCGCCCCGTGCCGCAGCCCGGCTCCAGCACCCTCTGCCCAGGCCCCAGCTCGCTTTGTTTGAGCAGGCGCTCCAGCTTGGGACGCTCCACTTCGCCGTATTCATCGGCCGCCCAATCGGCTCCCGCCTGGGCGTCGAAAAATTTGGCCTTGTCTCGGTTCATTTGGCCGCTTTCTTCAAAAAAGACGGCGTGCTGCCCAATGGACCGTAGCGCTTGGCCATGGTGGCGTAAACCGGCTTGCCTACCAGGAACACGTAAATCTCGTCGGCCTTGGCCGCAGGATTTACGTCTTGGAAGGCCTCGGGCTCGAGAATCTTGCCGATGGCGTAGGAGTCGGCCAAGGCAGTGCCCAGGTTGGTGGTGTACCAGTTGAAGGGATGCAGCAGGTACACCTTGCCCTCCTGAAAGGCGCGCAGGTTCTTGTAAAACTCGGGCTTCTTGTCGTAATCCGCCGCCACCAGGGCCAGCCCTCCGCCGTCCACGAAGACATACTCCGGGTTCAGGCCCAGAAGCTGTTCCTTGTCCAGCATGAGGTGGCCGGTCTTGCCTTGGGTGGCGGCCAGGTTCTTGGCTCCCACCCAGCGCAAGGGAAGATAGTTGGGGTCGGTGCTTTCCAGGCCGTGGGTCCCCTTGAAGCCGATGCCGCCCACATAGGCGCCGGCATGCCGTTTGGCTTCTTGGCCCCGCCGTCCCAGGTCTGCTTGCCAGCCTTCCAGGCGCTTGACCACCTCTTGGGCCCGCTGGTCCTTGCCCAAGATGCGCCCAGCCAGGAGGATGGAGTCTAGAACCACCTTGTCAAAGGAGGCGAAGGGGCCATAGGAGAGCACCACCACCGGGATGTTGAGCAGCGATTGCAACTGGTCGGCCTTGGCCTTTTGCAGGTAGGTGGCGAACACCACCTGGGGCCGCACCTTGAGCACCCCTTCCAAGTCGGGCAGGTTGTTGATGGCCGGGACGCCGCCGGGGGTGATGGCCGGCAGCTTGCCCAGTGCGGGCGTGGCGTAGTAGTAGGGCCGCCCTCCGGGGAAGCGCTTTTCAAAGGCCTCGATGCCCACCACCTTGTCCTGGGCTTTCAGATATACGATCAGACGCAGGCAGCCCGGCCCCAGGCACACGATGCGCGAGGGATTCAGCGGCACGCTTACTTTGCGGCCGGTCATATCGGTTATCTGGAGGGTGTCCGCCGCCCTTGCCAGAGAGGGAAGGGTGAGGAGCATGAGACCCGCTAGAATGCAGATAAACAGACGTTTGCTGGTTGCCGGATACATCTTGTCTTCTCCTAGGAGGAAGCCTGGGTTGCGGGGCTGGCTTGCTTGCGGGGAGTCGCCGCGCGGGGCACCACCACCCGGTAGCCCTCCACTTCGGCCAGCAACGCCTCCACGCCGTAAACTTGCCGAATTATTTCGGCGGTCAATTCTTCGGGGGTTATCACGGAGTGCACCTTTCCCTGCTTCATGAGCACCATGCGGTCCAGGTAGCGCAGGGCCAGGTTGATGTCGTGCAGACACACCGCCGCGCCCAGCCCCTGGCTACGCACCGCCCGCATGAGCAACTCCATCACCTCCAACTGGTTACGCAGGTCCAGGTTGCTGGTGGGTTCGTCCAACAGCAGCAGGTGGGGCTCCTGGGCCAGGGCCCGGGCGATGACCACCTTTTGGGCCTCCCCGCCGCTCAGGCTCGATACCGGGCGCAGGGCCAGGGGCTCCAGGCCCATGTGCCCGAGCACCCTGGTGACCACCTCCAAATCATGCGAAGTGGCTTGCCACTTGATGTGGGGCTTGCGTCCCAGAAGCACCGCGTCGAACACGCTCAGGGGCTCGCGCTCCTGGCTCTGGGCCACGTAGCCGATGAGCCGGGCGATCTGCTCGCCGCCCAGCTTGCTCAGGTCGTGGTCCTCCACCATGACCACGCCCTTTTGGGGGCGCAGGATGCGGTTGAGGCATCTGAGCAGGGTGGACTTGCCCGCTCCGTTCACCCCCAGGATGCCGGTGATCTCGCCGTGCTCCAGGGACAGGCTGAGCCCGTCCAGCACCGGCCGGCCGTTATAGGTGAAGAATAGGTCTCGGGCTTCCAGGGTCATAGCCGTCTCCCCTTGAGCAGCAGGTAGAGGAACAGGGGCGCGCCCATGAAGGAGGTGAGCACCCCCACCGGCATGCTGCCCGAACCCAGCAACATGCGGCCCACCGTGTCGGCGGCCAACAGCAGCACCGAGCCCACCAGGCCCGAACAGGGCACCAGAAAGCGGTGGTCGCCGCCCACCAGGCGGCGGCTGATGTGAGGGGCCAGCAGGCCCAGGAAGGCGATAATGCCGTGGAAGGCGGTGGCCAGGGCCACCAGCAAGGAGGCCAGGAACATGCCCAGCAGACGCAGGCGGGTGACGTGCACCCCCAGGGCCTGGGCGGTTTCCTCGCCGGCCAGCAAAGCGTTGAGATCCCAACGGCGGCGCAGGAAGTACAGGCTGACCCCCAACGTAGCCACAAAAAGCAATGTAATCTCGCGCCAGTTGGAACGGGCCACGTCGCCGAAGGTCCAAAAGACCACGGTGGCGATCTCCACCTCGGTGGCGAAGTATTGGATAAGGATGGTGCCGGACATGAACAACGAGGACATGGCTACCCCGGCCAGGATGACCGCCGAGGCGCTCATGTGGCGCAGGCGGGCCAAAAGCAAAATCACCGCGGTGGCGGCCATGGCCCCGGCAAAGGCCAGCAGGGTTACCGCGTAGAGGCTGGAAAACATGAAGTCGCCGGAACCGGCGCTGTACAGGGCGCTGGTGCTCACCGCCCCGGCCCCCAGGAACACGATGGCGAAAGCCGCGCCAAAGGCCGCGCCGTGGCTCATGCCCAGGGTGAAGGGCGAGGCCAGGGGGTTGCGCAACAGGCTCTGGGTGACCAGGCCCGAGAGGCCCAGGCCCCAGCCGGTGACGATGGCGGCCACGATGCGCGGCAGACGGATGTTGAACACCACCACCGACTGGGCTCCATCGCCTTGGCCCAGCAGGATCAGCAGCACCTTGTAGGCCGATAGGTCGTAGGCCCCCACGGCCACCGCCTGCAAGGCCAGCAGGATGGTCAGCGCCACAAGGGCGGCCAGGATCAGGTAGTGCCTGCGTAGACCCGCCCCGTAGCGGGAGATCAGCTCGGCCTCCAGGTCGCCGGGCAGGGCGGCGGGCAATGGGGCGTGATGGTGTTTCATAAATTGATGGTCCGTCTCCATCCAGCGGTCAACAGGGCGGGGCCGCCGACCAACGGCTCCGCCGCTTGGTTTAAAAAGTGATCTCCAGGCCCAGCATGCCGCTGATGCCGGGCATGGGATAGCCCGGCTTGTATTCGTAGTCCTGGTTGGTGAGGTTTTCGCCCGCGACGAAAACCTTCATGTCCACCTGGTCGATGGGGAAGCTGTAGCTCACCTTGGCGTTGAACAACAGGTAACCGTCCACCGTGTTGCGCGCGCCTTGGTAACGAGTGTCGCTAACGTAGTAGTCATCCACGTACAGGCCGTCCACGCTGGCCAACCAGCCGGGCCAGAAGCGCCAGTTGACTCCGGCCGAGCCGCTCCACTCCGGGGCGTAGGGGGTGTCCTCGGGGCTGCGGTCCAGGTAGGTGGCGCCCACGAACAGGGCCAACTCATCCACCGGGTAAAGGGTAATGGTGCCCTCCAAGCCGCGGTTGTCGAACTCGCCGAGGTTTTCCCAGTGGGGCGGGCCGTACACCAGCACCAGGCGGTCGTTGCCCTTGTCGTGGAAGAAGGTGAGGTCGGCTTTTATCCACGAGGCGAACTTTTGGCTGACCCCCACTTCAAAGTGGTTGAGTTCCTCGGGCGTCAGGTTTTCCCACAATTCGTTGTGCCAAAAGAGCTTGGACTGCTGCACCACGTACACCCCGGGGTAGTTGTAGGTGTGGGCGTAGTTGGCGTGCACCTCCGTGTCCTGGTAGCGCACGATGGCCCCGAACTGGTAACCCAGCTCGGACTCGAATTCGCTGTGGCCAAAGTAGCGGGCGCCCGCCGAGGGAATGATGGTGAAGTCCCCCAGCTTGAACTCCTGGCTCAGGGCCATGTAGGGCTGCGACAGGCTGAAGGTCTCCTTTTGGCCGCCGTTTTGAGCCCCCGTGGCGCTGATGACCAGCACCTTGCCGGACACGTAGTCCTGGTCGAAGCCCAAGGTAAGGGCGCCGCCTTCCCACATGGTCAGAGTCTGGCTGATGCGCACTCCGTAGTTGCCGTAGTCGGTGCGGGTGTCGCTGCCGTCGCTCTGTTCCTGCCAATCCAGGTGTCCGTCGTCCCAATAGGCCTTCACAAAGCCGTAGCCCCAGTCGTACTTGTTCTCCAGCTTGAGGATGCTGATAGCGTCCCTGGTGTTGAAGTTACCGTCGCTCAGTTCGGGATGATCGATGGGGCCGGGGTCTTCGGACCAGTTTTGGGTGTAGTTGAGCAACAGGCTCAGGCGCAGGTGGGAGTCGAAACTATAGCCCACGTTGCCGTAGTAGTTTTGCAGCGAGCCTCCCGCGTTTTCCCGCTGGCCGTCGCTGTAGCGGTAGCTCTGCACCAGGTAGTAGTCAAAGCCGCCGATCTTGCCGCCGGTTTCGGCCACCTCCGTCAGCGTGTCAAAGGAGCCGCCCGCCAGCTTGCCGTGGGTGTAAAAGCCTTCGTCGCGCATGTATTTGGGCAAGATGTTCACCGCCGCAAAGGCGTTGTTGCCAAAAAGCACCGGCTGGGCTCCCTTGTACACCTCGATGGCGTGCACGTTGTCGATGCTCAGCATGTCCATCACCGAGTGGTTCCACACCCCCACCACCATGGGGATGCCGTCGATCATGGTGACGATGTCCTGCCCCGGACGCCCGGTGCCCATGCCCCGGATAAAGATGGCTCCGCCCGCGCCGCCGCCGAAAGAGCCCACCGGGTTGTGGCGGCTGATCACCACGCCCGGGGTGCGGCGCAAAGCCGAGGGCAGGTCGCCCGCGTTCATGTCGTCAATTTGTTGCTCGCTCACCACAGTCACTTGGCTGCCCAGGCGGTTGACCTGGTCGCCTTCGATTACCGGCGAGGACACCACCACCACGTCCGATGTCTTTTGCGCCTTTGCTTCGCTGCTATCCTCGGCTTCGGCGATTGCCGCCGGCAGACACAGGCTTATCCCCAGCGCGGTCATCGCGCACAACCTCGCGATACGGCTAACCATTCTCTCTCCTCCATGAAAAACCAGCGTGCTGTCTTCATGGTCAGCCCTTTATCGCCTGGTATAAAAAAAGCCAAAAGGCACCCCGGAGAGCAAATGCCCTCCATGCCTTCTGGCAATGACTGCTTCGACCCTTGTTTTATCGAGTAACCGACGCCTTCAAGCGTCTACTAATAATAATGAGTAACACTGGCCTGGGTAAGTGTCAAGGTGAGCATGACCGATCTTGCTCAATGCCAACCTTACTATATCACTAGGCATAATAGCCCAGTTTACCCCGCCGGAGGGGCAGGGGAACGCGGTGGCGTTAGTCCAGCACCGCACCCTGGGCCGCCGAGGACACCAGCTTGACGTAACGCCGCATGTATCCCGGCGGAATCTCTTGGCTCCTCGGCTTCCAGGCGGCCAGGCGACGGCCCATTTCCTCGGGGCTGAGTTGCACCTCCAGGCGGCGTTCGGCGATGTCGATGGTTATACGGTCTCCGTCGCGCAGCGCGGCGATGGGCCCGCCCATTGCCGCCTCGGGGGAAACGTGGCCCACGCAAGGCCCCTGGCTGGCCCCGCTGAAGCGCCCGTCGGTGACCAGGGCCACCCGCTGGAGACCCGACTGGTTCAGCCCCACGGTAACCGCCAGGGTTTCGGGCATGCCGGGGCCGCCCTTGGGCCCCTCGTTACGGATCACCACCACCTCGCCCTCTACGATGACCCCTTGGCGCAGGCCGGCCAGGCAATCCTCCTCCGACTCGAACACCCGGGCCGGCCCGCTGAAATGATGCAGCTCCGGGTTAGCCGCCGATTGCTTGATCACCGCGCCTTCCGGGGCCAGGTTGCCGAACAGGGCCACGGTGCCGCCCTGGGCAAAGTGGGGACGCTCCAGGGGCGGGATCACGGCAGGGTCGCGCACCTGGGCTTCGGCGGTCACTTCCGCCCAGGTGGGGCCCGCCACCGTGAGCGCCTCCAGGTTAAGTTGATCGGCGATGCGCCGCATCACCGCCGGCACCCCGCCCGCCCGGTGCAGGTCCAGAACCCCGTGGGGACCGTTGGGACTGATGGCGCACAGGGTGGGCACCCGGAGGCTGGCCTGGTTGAAGCGCTCCAGGGGCATCTCCAGGCCCAACTCGTGGGCCAGGGCGGGCAGGTGCAGGGCCGCGTTGGTGGAGCCGCCCAGGGCCTGGCACAGCAGCAGGGCGTTTTCCAGGGCCTCGGCGGTGAGGTAACGGCGGGCCCCCAGGCCCTCCTCCACCAGCCCCACCACCCGGCGGCCGCAGGCGCGGGCCAGGCGCAGCTTGTCGGCGGCGTAGGCCGGCACCGTGGCCGAGCCGGGCAGGGCCAGGCCCAGGGCCTCGCCCAGGCACTGGAAGGTGTTGGCCGTGCCCATGACCTCGCAGGCCCCGCAGGAGCCGCTGGTCACGCAAGCCAGGCGGTCCTCGGGGTCCTGGTAGTCGGACAGGCGCACGCTTTCCACCTGGTTGCGCCGCTGGCGGATGGCCTTTTCGCTGGGCCCGCCGGGCAGCAGCACGGTGGGCAGGTCCAGGCGGGCGGCGGCCATGAGCATGCCGGGGATGATCTTGTCGCAGGAGGCCACCAGCACCAACCCGTCGAAGCGCATGCTGCGCACGTAGGTTTCCACCGCGTCGGCGATCAGCTCCCGTTGGGGCAGCACGTAGCGCATGCCGTGGTGCCCCTCGGCCAGGCCGTCGCAGGGGGCGGGCACGTTGAACTCGAAAGCCAGGCCCCCGGCAGCCAGCACCCCTTCGCGCACCCGCTGGGCCAGCCCGCGCAGATGCATGTGGCCGGGGTTGAACTCGGTGTGGGAGTTGGCGATGGCGATCAGGGGCTTTTGGGCCGCCTCCTCCACCTCCACCCCGGTGCCCGCCAAGATGCCCAAACGGATGGCGCTGATGGCCCGGTCGCTGCGGTCGAAGATTACTTGGCTACGCGGTTTTTTCATGGCGGGACCTCCGGAATAGCTGGGCGCGGCGTCGTTTGCGACGGGGCGCGGGTCTAGTTGCCCGCGCCGTCCAGAGACCAGGCCGAGGGCTTCACGGTGACAATTACGGCGGCGGCGGCCAGGTCCACGAAGATGAATACCAGGTAGGCGGCGTCGTAGGAGCCGGTGAACTTGAAGGAACCGCCCATCAGCAGGTAGCCCACCGCCTGCAGGCCCAGAAACATGCCCAACAGGCGGTACACCGAAGCGAAGGCGGCTCGCCCGAAGCACCAGGCGCTGATGATGGGGAAGGTGGACATGATGCCCCCCATGCCGAAACCGAAGATCACGATGAAAAAACCCACCGTGACCGGCCCCTGGGCCACCAGCCCAAATATCTGGCCCAGGCCCACCGTGCAGAACATGAAAGCGGTCAGGCGGTTGGGCGGGATGCGGTCGCACAGGGTGCCCCAGGTGAACTTGCCGCAGGTGCCGGCCAACGAGGCCAGGGCCACCAGAAGCATGGCCGTGTCGCCGTCCATGCCCAGGTCTTGGAAGCGCGGGCCCAATTGGAACACCACCGCGAAGACCCCGGCGCTGGCCAGGCCGTAGGCCAGGCCCACCTTCCAGAAGGAGGCGATTCGGAGCAACTGGGCCGGCGGCACCTGGGACTGGGGCATGATCTTGGGGCAGCCATTTTCCTGGGGCAAGGGCCTCTGGCCGTCGGGCAGCAGGCCGCAGGACTCGGGGGAATCACGCATCACCAGCCAGACCAAGGGGGCCAGGCAGGCTATGCCCATTCCGATAACGGCAAAGGCCCAGCTGAGGCCCACGCTGTGCAGGAGATGATAGGCCGCGAAGGGCAGGATCACCCCGGCCATGGTCAGGCCGCTGGTGGCCATGCCCATGGCCCGGCCTCGCAGGCGCACGAACCAGTTGGAAACAGCGGTGTTGGCCACCAGGGAAGACATGGCCGCGTTGCCCATGATGAGCAGGATATAGGCCAGGTAAAAAAGCCAAAGCTCCTGGGTTTGGCCCAGGGTGATGAAGGCGGCGGCCGAGACCAGGGCGCCCAGGGCCATGAGGCGGCGTGGCCCGGTGATGGAGATGATGCTGCCGTAGGAGTATTGCCCCAACAGGCCGCAGGCGAAGCCGATGATGGGGGCCATGTTGATGTCCGCCCTGGTCCAGCCGCGCAACTCGCACAGGGGCAGCATGAAGGCGTTGAAGGCGTAGAACTGGCTGCCGGCCGAGGCGAAGTTGGCCAAAAAGGCCACCCCCACCACGTACCAGCCGTAGTAAACGCCCGCCACAGGCGCGGCGGCGCTGACTGGCGGGCCGCTTTGCTTCATCTACAGCGATAGACGGGCTTGCGCTTTTCCACGAAAGCCCTGGCTCCCTCCTTCATGTCCTCGGTGGCGGCCAGCTGCGACCAATTACGCGATTCCACGGCCAGGGCCTCGCTCACGGCCAGGTCGCGGGTCTGGTTGATCACCTTCTTGGCCCCGGCCACGCCCAGGGGCCCCCGCTTGGCTATGCTCTTGGCCAGGCCCAGGGCCTCTTCCATGAGCGCCTCGGTCGGCACCACCTTTTCCACCAGGCCGTATTCATAGGCCTCGGCCGCGCTGATGCGCCGGCCGGTGTAGACCAACTCCTTGAAGCGGCCCAGACCCAGGAAGTGCAGACCCCTGGCCATGCCCCCGTTGCCCGGGAAGATGGACAGGTTCACCTCGGGGAAACCCAGCACCGCGTCCTCGGCAGCGTAGCGTATATCGCAGCAAAGGGCCAGTTCCAAACCGCCCCCCAGGCAGAAGCCCCGGATGGCCGCGATCACCGGCCAGCGATAGTTCTCCACCAGCGAAAAAATCTCATGGCTTCTCTCCAGGCGGGGCAGGGCGGTCTCCGGGGTCAGCTCCAAAAAGGCCTTGATGTCCGCCCCGGCGGCAAAGGCCTTTTCGCCCCCACCGGCCAGCACCACCGCCCGCACCTGGTCGCTCTTTTCGTCCAGTTCCTTAAACACCCGGCCCAGGTCCTGCTTGGCCTCGGCGGTCAGGGGGTTCATGGGAGGATTGTTCAGGGTCACCTGGGCTATGAAGTCGTTTATTTCGTATTGCACCAATGCTGGGGACATGACGCGCTCCCGTTATTAATCGGCAAAGTATTGCATGGTGGCGTTGGGCAGCACCGCCGCCCGGGTGCCGGGGCCGTGGTTTTCGCGCAGCAGCTCCAGGGTTTGTTCCCAGGTCTTGCTGAAGGTGATGACCTCTGGGTTGGCGAACCAGTCGCCAAAGCCGCGATCAAAGGAGGGGGCCAGGATGATGAGTCGCAGGTTGTCCGGCAGTTGACGCACCGGGTGCATGCGCCCCCCGTGGGCCCGTCCGAAGCGGCCCAGCAGGTAGTGCACCACCTGGCCCTCGGGCGAGTCGGCGATGACCACGACCGTGCCGCCCTGGGGCTTGAGGCAGCCCCGGGCCAGGGCCACGGCGATGGGCATTTCGTTGGCCTTGACAAAGGCGTTGGAAATGACCACATCCACGTTCCTGGGGCGGGGGGCGGTGGCGTACCATTCCCCGGCCAGTTCCACCGCCCGGGCGTGGGAGCGGCCGAGCTCCCCGGCGACCACCGCGGCGGCCTCGCCCCTTTGGTTCACCAGCACGTTCACCGAGAAACTGAGGCCCGCCAGCTCGGCGGCCTCGTCGATGTCCTGGCGCACCAGGTTGCCCGCGAACTTGCCCAAACCCACCCGCTCGGGCTTCAGGGCCATGACCCGGGTGTGGTGGTCGGCAATGGTGTCGATGTGGGCCAGGCCGGGCATGAGTATCTTGCCGCCCCCGGAAAATCCGGCATAGGGATGGGCGGTGACGCAGCTGACGGCCACCTTGAGCTCGGCGGCCAGCAGCTCACGGTTGAGGCGCACCTGGGTGCCCAGGCTGGTGGTTCCTACCGGCTCGCAGTTTTCGTAGCAGTTGTGGTTGAACACCCGGAAGCGCTCCACCACCTCGCGGCCCAGCTTTTTGCGCAGCTCGTGCATGCTCAGGGCGCCGTGGGTGCCCAGGGCGCACAGGAAAGTCACCGCCTCTTCGGGCACACCAGCGGCGGCCATTTCCGCCAGCAGGAAAGGGGCGAACTGGGCGACGCGGGTGGGGCGGGTCATGTCGTCGAAGACGATCACCGCCGAGCGCTTGCCCTGGGCCAGCTCCCGCAGGCTAGGCGAGCCCAGCGGAGCGGCTAGGGCCGCCTCGATCTCGGCCTGGCTCAGGGCCGGGCGCTGGGCTCCGGCCATGGAGCATACCTCCACCCGCCAATCATCGGGCAGGGCGATCTCCAGGGAGTCGTTTTCGTACCACAGGCGGCGGGGCAGGGAGATACGCATGTCCGGCTATCCCCGCACCATGGCCAGGCCCAGGTCAAAGGCCTCCAGGTTGGTGGCCACCTTGGCCGGGCCCAAAGCCCGCTCCAACTCGTCCTGGAAGCCTTGGCGCGAAACCGGCAGGTCGCCGGTGGCGGACAGGGCCCCGATCATGATGATGTTAGCGTAGATGCTGGCCCCCAGCTCCATGGCCCGGTCGGTGGCCGGAATGCTCCAGCTCTGGGCGGTGAGCTGGGCCAGCATGTCTCGCAGCTGCTGGCCTTCGGGGTACTGGCTCTTGCCCGCGATGGCCGCCATGGGCAGGATGGGCCGGTTGTTGACAATGGCCTTGGTCTCGGGATTGCCGTAGGTAACCAAGACCCGCAGCGCCTCCAAAGGCTCCAGGGCCAACACCATATGGGCCCGGCCCGCCGGTATCTGGGGCGACCAGGAGCCCTGGGCCGACACCCGCAGGTGGCTCATCACCGAGCCGCCCCGCTGGGAGGCCCCGAAGGTCTCTCCGATGGTAACCCACAGCCCCTGGCTGGTGAGCACGTTGCCCAGCATGCGCGAGGCCAGCACGTTGCCCTGGCCGCCCACCCCGGTGATGATGAGGTTGTAGGGGTCCTGCCGCAGTTTTGCTTCCGCCATGGCTCAGGCCCTTTCGCTCTTGAGGATGGCCCCTTGGGGGCAGATCGAGGCGCAGACCCCGCATCCGGCGCAGATCACCTCGTCGATGCGCGCCTTGCCGCTCTCTTTTTCCCAGGCCAGGCCGGGGCAGCCGAAGACCCTGGTGCACAGGCGGTTGCAGCCGCATTGGTCGCCCAGACATTTATCCTGATCCACCCACACGTCGTAGGGCTTGTAGCCCTTGCGCTGGGGGCTGAGGGCGCAGAGCTGGCGCAGGATGAGCACCTTGGCCGTGGACTGGTCGGCCAACAGCTCCACCGCCGCCCGGCGGGTGGCCTCCAGGTCAAAGGGGTCGCACACCGTGACCTCGGCCCCCAGGGAGCGGCACACCGCCTCTATGTCCACCGGCGGCACCGGCTGGCCCATGGCGTTGGCCTGGGTGCCGGGGTGGGGCTGGAAACCGGTCATGGCCGTGCCGCTGTTGTCCAGCACCACCAGGCTCATGGGCGATTTCTGGTGCACCGCGTTGATCAAGGCCGGGATCACCGCGTGGTAGAAGGTGGAGTCGCCCGACACCGCCATCACCGGTTGGTCCATGCCGAAGCGGCCCAACTGGCCGAAGCCGCTGGCCATGCCCGCGCCGGAGCCCATGGCGTGCAGGGTCTTGAGCATGCCGTAGCCGGTGGGGCGCATGGCCAGGGAGTAGCAGCCGATGTCTCCGCAGATGAAGCCGTCGCGGGCGTCCAGGGCCAGGGCCTCCTTGAGGGACCAGAAGGAGGCGCGGTGGGGGCAGCCGGGGCAAAAAGCCAGCTCACGCTCCTGGGTGGCCTGGGGAGCCAACTCACCGGCCAGGCGGTCATAGGCGGCCGGGCGGGCCTGGTAGGGAACCTCCAGGAGGCCGGCCAGGGCCTTAATGACGATGTCCGGGTTGAGCTCGCCGCTGGCGGGGATGGTGCCGTCGCGCTTGCCGTGGAAACGCTTGGCCCCTATCTCCCCGGCCATCTCCGCCGCCGCGATCTTGACGTTCTCTTCCAGGAAGGGGATCACCTCCTCCACGATGAGGACGCGCTCGCAGCGCTCTAAATTGCGTTGCAGAAGCTTGGGCGGCAGAGGCCAGGTGGTGCCCAGCTTGAGCACCCCCACCCGCTCCGCGAGCCCCAGCAGGGCCAGGGCCTCCTTGACGTAGAGGTTGCAGATGCTGGAGGTGATGACCAGCAGTTCCGGCGCTTCCGGCCCGGCGTAGGTGTTGAAAGGCGATGTCTCGAAAAGCTCCACCGCCTTCTTGAGCTTCTCCTGTTGCCGGCGGTGCTTTAGGCCCACCGGAGAGGAGGATACCGGGCCGTGTCCTTGGTCCAGCAGGGTGCCGTGGTGGTCGAAGCGGGCCCTGCCCTGGGGCGCGGGTATCGTTCCGGGCACCACCCCGCCGCTGGCGTGGGAGAGCCGGGTCACGCTACGCAGCATCACCAGGTTGCCGATGGCCTCGGAAAGTTCGAAGGCCCACTTGGTCATGTCCTTGGCTTCCTGGAAATCACCGGGCTCCAGCTGGGGCAGCTCCAGCATGCGGGCGAAATGGCGCGACTCGCCCTCGTTCACGCTGGAAAGGGCGCCGGGGTCGTCGCAGTGCACCAGCACCATGCCCGCCCGCACCCCGGACCCGGCCAGGTGCAACAGGAAGTCCGAGGCCACGTTGACCCCGTTTTGTTTCATGGCGCACAGCGAGCGCAGCCCGGCCAGGGAGGCGGCGGCGGCCACCTCCAGGGAGACTTTCTCGTTGATCGACCACTCCACGTACAGGTCGTGTTCCGCCGCCGCGTCGGCCAGGTTCTGGATGATCTCCGATGAGGGGGTGCCGGGATAGCCGGCGGCCACCCGCACCCCGGCCTCCAGGGCCCCCTGGGTGATGGCCTGGTTGCCCATCATGGTTCGGCGTTGTTCAGCCATCAGGCCACCTCCCCGTCAGTTACCGCTTGCCATAGCTGCGGCCCAACTCTGAGAGCCGCCTCGCCTTCCTCGCCGGAGAGGCCCAACAGGCCTTGCTCCCGGGCGGCGCGCAGACCGCGCAGACGCTTGCCCTGGGCCGCTCCCGTCAGGTGCTCCAGGTTGGCCGCCGGGAATTTATCCAGCTTCAGCCAACCCTCTTCCACCGCCCCCTCCACCAGGGCCCGCGCCTTTTCGTTGCGCACCACCAGGGTGTTCCAGCCGGGGCGCCCCTCGTACATGCCCGCGGACAGGTCGGCCCACTCCGAGGTCATGTCCGGGCAGATGGCGCAGGCCGGGGGGATGAGTCCGCGTATGTCGTCCAGCGGTATTTCCAGGGTCTCGCCGTCGGTGCGCACTTGCAGCACCCCGGCGGGCGGCGGGGGTATGTCCATGGAGCGGATGTGCTCCAGGTCCACCCTCTGGGCCAGGAAGCTGGCCAGGCCTTGCGGGTCCAGGGACCAGTTGCAGAACAGGCCCAGTACCAATTCCGGCGCTCCGGCGTTGCCCCGGCCGGGCCAGGGCTTGGCCCGGCGCTGGGCCAGGGCGGCGGTCTGGCAGGGAGTGGCCACCACGGCCAGGGGGCCCGGCCCCTGCTCCTGGGCCCGGTTCAGGGCGGCCAGGGTGGGCGCGGCGGTGAACTTGCTGCCCGCGCAGGCCGTGACCTCCTCGGGGGTGCGGGCCAGGGTGGGCGCGGGGTCCAGGCCTTGGCCGCCGGTGAGCACCGCGCCCTGCACCAGGCCTTGCTCCAGGGCCGCGCAGACCAGAGCGGACACCACCCCGCCCGCCTGAAAGCCTTCGCCGCTCAGACGGCTACCGGCCTGGGCCGCCACCACGGACAGGTAAGGCCCCAGGCCCTGGGCGGTATAGGGGGCCTCCCACAGGCTCTGGGCCATGGCCTCCAAATCCAACTCGGTCTTGGGGCACCAGGCGTGGCAACGGCCCTCGGGCAGGTCGCAGTCGTGCAGCATCACCGTCTTGCCGCCTTGGTGGCGGAAGTAGGGACACAGCTCCACGCAGGAGCCGCAGCCTATGCACAGCCCCGCTTGTTGCACCTGGGTCAGTAATTCTCGCGGTCCTCGGTTGATCATCGCCATAGACCTCGCTTGGAATCAGCTATTCGTAAGCCTCGGCCAAAACGGCCAGGGGGTGCTTCACCTTGCCCGGCCCCAGGGCCAGGCCCAGGTAGTGACGGCAGGCGGGGCAGGGGGTAACCACCACCTCGGCTCCGCTGGCCGCTATCTGCTCCAGCTTGCCCCGGCGCACGCCTTGGGACAAGTCCGGGTTGCGTAAAAAGAAGTCACCCCCCGCGCCGCAACAAGAGGCCGGATGGTCCAGGGGACGGTAGTCGGAGCCGGGCGTTTGTTCCAGCAGGGCAGCGCCCTCCTGTACCTGCGCGCTGAAAGACGCGGCGTGGCAGGGCTGGTGCAAGGTGTAGGAAGGGGCGCGGCCCCGGGGCGCTTGGATCAGGCCCAGCCCGGCCAAGAAGGCCGTGGCCTCCACCACCTTGGGGGCCAGGGTCTGGGCCGCCCGGGCCTCGGCGCTTTCCGGCGCGAACAGGCGGGGCATCTTGTGCCCCAGCATGAGCACGCAAGAGGTGCACTCGGTCACCACCGCGTCCACCTCCAGTTCGGCCAGGGCGCGCAGGTTGCGCCCGGCCATATCGCGCGCCAGGTCCAGCTCCCCCTGGGCCAGGGCGGGCAGGCCGCAGCAGGCCAGGCCTTGGGGCAGCACCACCTCCACTCCGTTGGCCAACAGAACCTTGCGCACCGCTTGGGCGGTGTCCAAGTGTAAGCTGTTGGCCGCGCAGCCCACGAACCAGGCCACCCGAGCCCGCACCGGAACCTGGGGCTGGAGCACTCCGGGCTGGTCGGCCAAAAAGGGTCGCGCCGCCGGTTGGGGCAAATCGCCAGGAGCCAGGCCCAGGGTGCGGGCCAGGGGGCCCAGCTTGCCCACCGCGCCGGGGTGTCCCCGCTGCTCCATGAGCTTGCGGTGCAGGCCGCGCTTGAGCGAGGCGGCCGGGCCGCTCGGTTTGAGCAAAGCGCGGGCCGCAGTGAAGATGTCGTCCAGGGGCAGGCCACCGGGACAGGTGTGGGCGCAGGTGCCGCAGAGCAGGCAATTGTCCATGATCTCTTTGGTGCGTTTGCCCACCGGCAAGCTCTGGTCCAAAAGCGTCGCTTGAATGAGCAGGGTCCGCCCCCTGGCGGTGTAGGATTCCAGCAACTCCTGGCTGAACACCGGACAGGAAGCCTGGCAATAGCCGCACTGGGAGCAGCGCTGCAAAATTTCCCGGTATTGCTCCAACTCCTGCATCAGCTTGCCGTCTCCGAGGGCCAGATCTTGCCGGGATTCATGATGCCCGTTGGGTCAAAGGCCCGCTTTATCCGCCGCATCAACTCCACTTGCTCCCGCCCCAGTTCCAGCTCCAAGAACTCGGCCTTGTGCAGGCCCACCCCGTGCTCTCCGCTGATCACCCCGCCCAGGGCCAACCCGGCCTGGATCACCCGGCGCATGGCCTGGTCGGCCCGTTGCTGCAACTCGTCGTTCACCTCGTCCATACGGATGGTGGGATGCATGTTGCCGTCACCGGCGTGGCCGGTGAGGCCCATGGAGAGGCCCATCTCCTGGGCGATGGCCATCACCCGCTCCACGAAATCCGGTATGCGGTCACGGGGCACGGTGACGTCTTCGGTGACCAGCCTCTTGAAACGGCTGACAACGAGAGGATAGAGCTGCGAACGCACCTTCCAGTACAGCGCCGCCTCCTGGGGATCGGGCACCACCCGCACCTCCAGGGCGCCCAGGTCCTGGCAGGCCGCGGCCATGTCTTGGGCCTGGCGCTGGGCCTCCTGGGCGGTGCCGTCGAACTCCATGAGCAGGCAAGCCTCTCCCTCCTCGGGCAGAGGCGGTTTCACCACGCGGTTGAAAACGGCAAAGGAGGCGGTGGTCAACAGCTCCAGCATGGAAGGCACCACCCCGCCGGCGATGGCCTCGGATACCATGCGTGCCGCCGCCTCCATGTTGGCGCACACCGCCAGGGCGGTGCAGGTGGCCGGAGGCTTGGGCAGCAGGCGCAAGGTGGCCTGGGTTATCAGGGCCAAGGTGCCCTCGGAGCCGGTGAGCAGATGGGTGAGGTCATAGCCGGCCGAGTGCTTCACGCAGGAACTGCCCGTGTGGATGATTTCGCCGTCCGGCAGCACCGCCTCCAGTCCCAGGACGTAGCTGCCGGTGGTGCCGTACTTGACGGCCCGAGGCCCGCCCGCCCGGGTGGCCACGTTGCCGCCCAGGGTGCATACGCTCTTGCTCTGGGGGTCCGGGGGATAAAAGAAACCCTGCGCCTCCACCGCCCGCTGGAAGGCGGCCAGCACCACTCCGGCTTGCACCTTGGCGGTGAGGTTGCCACGGTTGATCTCCTGGATGGCGTTCAGCCGCTTGGTATCCAGGACGATGCCGCCCTTGACCGGGGTGCAGCCACCGCTCAGGCCGCTGCCCGCGCCCCTGGGAGTCAGGGGAATGTCGTGGTGGGAAGCATAGGCCAGCACCGCGGCGGCCTGGGCGGCGTCGCCCGGCAACGCCACCGCCATTGGGTCGCCCTGAGCGTAATAAGCAAGGGCGTCGTGGCGGTAGGCCAGCAGATCTTCGGGGTCCATGCTGTAGCCCCGCGGGCCCAGCATGCGGGCCAGGTCTTTGGCCATGCCCTTCATGGGCGCCTCACTTGGTGACCATGATCGAGGGCAGCCAAGTGGCTATCTCCGGCCAGATCATGACCATGGCCAGGCAGATGGCCTGCAAGAGCACGAAGGGGCCCACCGACCGGTAAATGTCGGCCATGCTGATCTGCGGCGGCACCACGCTCTTGAGGATGAACAGGTTGAAGCCGAAGGGCGGCGTGATGTAGGCCATCTCCATGTTGATGATGAACAAGATTCCGAACCACAGGGGATCGAAACCCAGTTGATTGATGATGGGCACGAAGATGGGGGTGGTCAGCAGGATGATGCCCGCCGGGTCCAGGAACATGCCCAGCACGAAGAAAATGAGCTGGATGGCGATGAGGATGATCCAGCGGTTTATCTCCATAGCCATGATGGCCTCTTGTAGCATGTCCTGAATGCCGGCGTAGGCCAAAAAGGTGGTAAAGCTCACCGCGCCGATGATGATCCAGAACACCATTACCGTTAGGCGCAGAGTGTCTTTGAGGGCCTGCCACATGCGGGCCCAGGTGAGCTGGCGATGGATCAGCGCGGTGAGCACCGCGCCGCCGGCGCCCACTCCCGCCGCCTCGGTCGGCGTGGCCACGCCGGTGTAGATGACCCCCAGCACCAGCACCACCAGGCCGATGGGGAAAACCACGCCCTTTAGGGAGCGGAACTTATCGCGCCAGTTGTATTTTTCGGTGATGGCCGGGCCCAGGTTCTTCTGGAAAAAGCAGCGCACCCCGATGTAGACCACGAAGATGATGGCCAGCAAGATGCCGGGCAACATGCCTCCGGCAAAGAGGCGGCCGATGCTCACCTCGGCCATGTTGCCGTAGAGGATCATCAGGATGGAGGGCGGGATCAAAATACCCAAGGCGCCGCCCGCGTTGATGCAACCCACGGCCATCACCTTGTTGTAGTTGCGCTGCAACATGGAGGGCAGGGCGATGAGGCCCATGGAGATGGTGGCCACGCTGGAGATGCCGGCCATGGCCGCGAAGATGGCGCAGATCACCACCGTGCCCATGGCCAGGCCGCCCCTGAGGCCGCCCATCCAGCGATAGACCACCTCGTAGAGCTTATCGGCCAGGCCGGAGAACTTGAGGATGTTGGCCATGAAAATGAACAGCGGAACCGCCAGCAGCAGATAACTGGTGCCCTCGGCGTAGGCGGTGTTGAAAAGCACCAGCAGGCCCTGGGGCCCCCAGGTGAAGTAGATGCCTACCGCCGCGATGGCCAGCATGGCAAAGGCGATGGGAATGCCGATGGCCAGCAAAACCACCAGGGCAGAAAAGACGATGAGCGTGAGGAGCCAGGTTTCCATGAATGACCTCTTAGCCCTGGTGTGGTTCGCGTCCGGTGATTAGAAAATCGAGGTTCTCGACGGCGTTGGACAGGCCCTGCAGCAGCAGGAAGATGGCCCCCAGGGGCACGGTGGCCTTGGCCGGGCCCAAGGGCAGGGCCGCCGCCGAGCTGGAGGTGTCGCCCACCACGAAGGCCTCGATGGCCACCTTGGAGCCCAGCCAGATGATGGGCGAGGTGGCCAGAATCAACAGAAGCCCCACCAAGATCTCCACCTTGGCCCGGGTGCGATCGCTCATGTGGGAATAGAGGATGTCCACCCTGGTGTGCCCATAGTGGCTGAGGGTGTAGCCGCTACCGAACATCACCAAGGCGCAAAGCAGGTATTCGCACACCTCCTGGGCCCAGGAGGTGGGGGCGTGGAAGAAGTAGCGGACGATGACCTCATAAAGCACGATGGCGGCCACCACCCCGATGAGTGGGGCCGCTATAAAGCCCATTACCTGGTTCAGGGAACGGATGACCCGAGCGAAGCCTTGCATATGCTCTCTCCAGAGGCGCGGGGTGCCGGTGGCCTGGGGCGTGGGTTGGGCGGCCCGGCGGCGGGGGCAGGCAAGTGCCGCCGGGCCGGGAGCGGCGCGAACCGCTCCCGACCGGACGGAGGTTTCTAGAACTTGACGCCCTTGGCCTTAAGGTTGGCCTTGATGATGTCCACCAGCTTGCGGCAGTAGGGTGACTTGCTGGCGGTCTGCTCATACAGGGGCATGAGCTTCTGAATCCAGATGCCCAACTCTTCCTTGGACAGCTTGATGATCTTCACGTCTTTAGTGGCCGCGAAGTCGATGGCTTCCTGGTCCCACTTGGGGCTCATGTCGAAGCTGCGGTCCTGGGCCATAACGGCGGCCTTGCGCACGGCTTCCTGCTGGTCCTTGGGCAAGGACTCGAACACCTTGGTGTTGATGGCCAGTTCCACCACGCCGGGGGTGTGGAAGGCGGGGTCGCTCACGTAGTTGAGCACCTCGTAGAGCTTGTACTTCTTCAGGGTGTACCAAGGATAGTCGGTGCCGTCCACGGTGCCCCGCTGCAGGGCCATGTACTGCTCGGCGCCGGGAATGGCCGCGGCGGCAGCGCCCAGGGCCTCGACGATCAGGGCCTCCAGACCGAAAGCGCGGATCTTCTTGCCCTGGAGGTCAGCCAGTTTGTGCACCGGGAACTTGGTCATCAGGCCCATGGTGGCCACGGAGATGGAACCCAGGAAGGTCACCCCGTGCTTGGACATGGCCTCGGCGAAGACCTTGTGATAGCCCTTGTTCACCAGGATGTCCTTGGCCTCGGCCGGGCTGGACCAGTTGAAAGGCAGCCACTGCACGTTGACCTCGGGGAATACGCCGGTGAAGTAGAGGAAGGAACCGGAGTAGCCGTCGATCATGCCGCTCTTGAGCGACTCCAGGGCCTCGCGGGATTTGACCAGCTGGCCGGGCCAGAACACCTTGATCTTGAGTTTGCCGTTGGTCATTTTGCTGACCTGCTCGGCGAAGAAGGTGGTGGTCTGTCCCACGTAAGCGGTTTCCGGATACACACACTGGAACTTCAGCGTCTTGGCCTGGGCCAGACCGCTCAAACCCAGCACCATCAACGCTCCGATGAACAGTGCCAAAAATCTACGGGCCATGTTCTAACTCCCTTTCCGCCGGGGACGGTCAGCGCCCTGCCGGTCTCTCCTGTTAAGCACTCTCTCCTCATATGCTTAGGCGCGAACCCCTTGGCTCTCGCCGGAAAATCAGTCGAGCCTGATGGAACGCTTGAGCACCTTGCCGGTGTGGGTCTTGGGCAGCTCGTCGGTGATGCGCACGATGCGGGGGTATTTGTAGGGCGCTACCCGCTCCTTCACAAAGGCCCGAATATCATCGGGGGTGGCCGCCGCTCCCTCGCGCAGCACCACCATGGCCGCCACCTCCTCGCCTAGGTCCGGGTGGGCCTGACCCACCACCGCCGCCTCCAACACCGCCGGGTGCTGGTAGAGCACCTCTTCGATCTCCCGGGGGTACACGTTGTAGCCGCCCCGGATTATCATCTCCTTTTTGCGGTCCACGATGTAGATGTAATCGTCGGCGTCCTTGCGGGCCAGATCACCGGTGTGCAGCCAGCCGCCGCGCAGGGTGTCCGCCGTGGCCTGGGGCTGGTTGAGGTAGCCCTTCATCACGCCCGGCCCCTTGACGATCAGCTCGCCCACCTGGCCCTGGGGGACCTCCTGGTCCATCTCGCCCACCACCTTGGCCTGGAAGCCGGGGATGGGTAGGCCGATGGAGCCGGGCTTGGTGGCCTTGCCATAGGGATTCTCCACGCACACCGGCGAGCATTCGGTGAGGCCGTAGCCCTCGTAGATGGTGGTGCTGTAGCCCGCCTCGAAACGCTTGATCACCTCCACGGGCAACGAGGCTCCGCCACTGATGCAATAGTGCAGGGAGGAGCGCTTGAGGGGCCGCTTGACGGCCATCTCGGCCAGGCGGTTGAAGATGGTGGGCACCGCGATGAGGATGGTGTCGTCCATCTCCTCTATGGCCGCGTAGGTCTCATCCGGCTCGAAGTGCTCCCACAGGCGCAGGGTGATGCCCAAATACACCGAGGCATTGAGGCTGGAGGTCTGGCCATAGATGTGGAAAAGGGGCAGCATGCCCAGGCTGGTCACCTTGGGATCGGTTTGGCGCATGTCCGCGATGGTGGTGGCGTTGCTGGACAGGTTGCGGTGGGTGAGCATGGCCCCCTTGGCCAGGCCGGTGGTGCCCGAGGTGTAGATGATGGCCCAGGTGTCGTCGTCCTGGGCCGGGTGCACGGGGTAGGGGCCTTGCTCCCGGGGCACCTCATTCAGGGGCGTATAGCCCTGGGCGGCCGGTCCGGTGGCGCAGCGGATGTCTATCTGGGGCATCCCCGCCAGCACCGCTCCGGCGTACTCCAGATATTGGCCGTGGCCGATAAAGGCCCGAGCCCCGGAGTCGCTGAATATGTGCTTGAGTTCCTGGGTGCGGTAGAGGAAATTCACCGGCAAAACCACGGCGCCCAATTTGGCCAGGGCGTAGTAGCAGATAACCCAGTCCAAAGAGTTGGGCATCATGAGCACGCAGACCTGGCCCGGCTCCAGCCCCTTTTGCTTCAGGCCCCAGGCCAGGGCGTCGGTTTTTTGGTCGAATTCCCCGTAGGTCATGGTTTGGCCGTTGAAGTCCACGGCGACGTGGCCGGGGACTCGTGCGGCGGTGTCGGTCAGCAGCTTGGCTATATTCAAGGCATACCCCACGAAAAACCCCGGGCCGAAGCCCGGGGTCGTTATGTTCAGGCCAGATTTTTCACCAACAAAGCCACCCCCATGCCTCCACCCACGCACATGGTGGCCAGACCCAGTTCCTTGCCGGAGCGTTTCATTTCGTAGATGAGCTTGGTCAGGATCACCCCGCCGGTGGCGCTGATGGGGTGGCCCAGGGCGATGGCCCCGCCGTTGACGTTGACCTTGTCCGGGTCCAGGCCCAGCTCGCGGATGCAGGCCAGCGACTGGCTGGCAAAAGCCTCGTTCAACTCGACAATGTCGATGTCGCTCAGGGCCAGGCCGGTTTTCTTGAGCACCTGGCGGGTGGCGTCGATGGGGCCGATGCCCATGATGGAAGGATCGACCCCCACCGTGGCGTAGCCCAGGATGGCCACCAGGGGTTTCAAGCCCAACTCTTGGGCTCGCTCTCGCGAGGCCACCACCACGGCGGAGGCGCCGTCGTTCATGCCGCTGGAGTTGCCGGCCGTGACCGAGCCGTCCTTTTTGAACACCGGCCTGAGCTTGGCCAGGTCATCGGCCGTGGTCTGGGGCCGGGGGTGTTCGTCAATGGCGAACATGACGGGATCGCCCTTGCGTTGAGGTATGGGCACCGGCACGATCTCGTCGGTGAACACGCCCGCTTCTAAAGCGCGCTTGGTCTTCTGCTGGCTGGACAGGGCGAAGGCGTCCTGGTCTTCGCGGTTGATCCGGTATTGCTCGGCCACGTTTTCGGCGGTCTCGCCCATGGTGTTGTTGCTCAGGGGATCGTAGAGCACCAACTGGTCGATCATCTTGGCGTGACCCAGGCGCGAGCCCCAGCGGTTGCTGGGCACCAGGTAGGCCGCGTTGGACATGTGTTCCACCCCTCCGGCCACCATGAGGCCCGCGTCGCCGGCCTTGATGGCCTGGGCGGCCAAAAACACCGTCTTGAGCGAGCCGCCGCAGGCGTGGGACACCGTGTACTCGGGCACCGGTATGGGGATGCCGGCGTGCACCGCGATGGGCCGGGCGACGTTGGGGGGCAGGGCTCCGGTGCGGTACTGCTGAGCCAGGCAGACTTCTTCCACCTGGCCGGGCTCAACGCCCGCCCGCTTGACCGCCTCCTTGACGACCAGGGCGCCCAGGTCGTCGTCGGTGACCGCCTTCAGGGTGCCGCCGAAGCGCCCCACCGGGGTGCGGGCGGCGGAAATGATAACAGGTTCCGGCATGGTCTTATGCTCCAGCTGGTTAGTCGGTGGGGCCCAGGCGGTTGCCCTTGTCGTCATAGCGGTACCAGCCCACGCCGGTCTTGCGGCCCAACTGGCCGGCCTTCACCTTGCGGCGCAGCAAAAAGGGCGGGTACCATTTTTCCTCGCGGGTTTCCTGGTACATGGCCATGAGCGCCCCGTAGGTGACGTCCAGGCCCACCATGTCGCCGGTCTCGAAGATGCCCATCTTGCGGCCCGAGGCCAGGCGCAGGCCCTTGTCGATGTCCTCCACCGAGGCCACCCCCTGCTCCACCAGGCGCATGGCCTCCATGGTGGAGGGGAAGTTGATGCGGTTGATGACGAACCCGGCCACGTCGCGGTTGACCATGATGGGCTCTTTTTTGATCGACAGCACGAACTCGCGGCCCGCGGCAAAGGCGGCATCGCTGGTCATGGTGCCCCGGATCACCTCAACCGCCTGCATCATGGGCACCGGGGAGAAGAAGTGGATGCCCAGGAAGCGCTCGGGGTTGTCCACGTGGGAGGCCAGCTCGCTGATGGGAATGGCGCTGGTGTTGCTGGCCACCAAACTATCCGGGCTCAGCACCGGGTTGAGCTTGGCGTAGACCTCTCTTTTCACCTCTAGGTTCTCGAACACCACCTCCATGACCAGGTCGGCCTCGGCGGCCGGGGCCAGGTCCACCGAGGTGGAGATGCGGCCCATGACCTCGTCCAGGGTGCCCGGCACCTTGCCCTTTTCGATGAGCTTGCCCGCCGACCAGGCGATGTTCTTGACGGCCTTGTCCAGCTGCTCCTGGCTCACGTCGCTCAAGGTGGCCTGCAGGCCGGCCTGGGCGCACACCTGGGCGATGCCGCTGCCCATGAGGCCCGAGCCCACGATGAAGATCTTTTGCACCGCCATGGCTACTTGCCCCCCTTGAGCAGGTTGCGGGCGATGACCACCTTTTGGATTTCGTCGGTGCCCTCGTAGATGCGGGTCAGCCTGAGGTCGCGGTAGAAGCGCTCCACCGGGAAGTCCTTCATGTAGCCCATGCCGCCGTGGATCTGCACGGCCATGTCGGCCACCCGGTTGGCCATCTGGGTGCAGAACAGCTTGACCATGGAGGCTTCTTTGATCACCGAGGTGCCCCGGGTGTCGCGCAGCCAGGCGGCGTGATAGAGCATCTGGCGGGCGGCGTAGATCTGGGTGGCCATCTCGGCCAGCATGAACTGGATGGCCTGGAACTCGGCGATGGGCTTGCCGAACTGCACCCGCTGCTGGGCGTAGTCTACTGATAGGTCAAGCAGCTTCTGGGCCGAGCCCAGGGCCGAGGCGCCCATGGTCAGGCGGCCCTTGTCCAGGGTTTTCATGGCGGTCTTGAAGCCCTGACCGATCATGGCATCGCCGCCGATGACCCGGTCCTTGGGGATGCGGCAGTTATCGAAGATCAATTCGCAGGTGTGGGAGCCGCGCATGCCCATCTTGCGCTCGATGGTGCCCACGAAGAAGCCGGGGTCGGTCTTTTCCACCACGAAAGCGGTGATGCCGCCCCGGGCCTTTTTGGCGCGGTCGGTTAGGGCGAAGACCGTGGAGCAGTCGGCGATGTCGCCGTTGGTGATGAAGTGCTTGCGGCCGTTGAGCACCCAGGTGTCGCCTTCCAACACGGCGGTGGTCTGCACGTTGGAGGCGTCGGAGCCGGCCTCGGGCTCGGTAAGCGCGAAGCAGCCGATCCACTCGCCCGAGGCCATCTTGGGCAGGTATTTCTCCCGCTGCTCCTCGGTGCCGTCGATGGCGATGCCCTGGGAGCCGATGCCGTTGTTGGTGCCGATGCGGGTGCGGAAGCAGGCGTTGACCTGGGAGAGCTCCTCATAGACCAGGCACTCGCCCAGGCAGCCGACCTCCAAGCCGCCGTACTTTTCGGAGGTGGCCAGGCCGAACAGACCCAGCTCGCGCATGGTTTGCACTATTTCCTCGGGGATGCGGTCCTCGTCATCCACCTGCTGGCTGATGGGCTCCAAGTCTTTTTTGACGAACCGGTGCACGGTGTCGACCATGAGGCGTAGGTTTTCAGGTATTTCAAAGTCCACTGCATGACTCCTATTGAGAGGGAGGCTCAGGGGGCGGCCTCGGTTGATTGTTGCGTGACGGGCAATTCCATGCCCTTATAGAGCAACCACCATGCCAGCTTGCCTTGACCTGCAATAAATTGTCTAACTAGCTGTAATTAAATGCTTAAGGAAGAAATAGTTTTGGCGGGCCAGGCCGGGGAAAATGAGCCGGAATTAGTCAGTGTATAAAAAACAATACAATCGATTAAAAGCGTAAGGAGGAAATTAAGGTGTTAATTAATTGCTTTAGGTCGTGTGGCAGAGGAATAAACCAGTTTGTGTATAAAAAACACTACTAGTATAAAAATTGCTACAGTTATTCCAGGCCGTATTTTTTCATCTTTTGGTGCACCCCGGTGCGGTGGATGCCTAAGAGCTCGGCGGCCTGGGTGCGATTGCCGCCGGTATACTCCAGGGCCTGCTTGATGGCCTCTTTTTCGGCCAGCTCCCGGGCTCGCTTGAGGTTGGGCGGTGCACCGCTGCCTCGGAAAGCATGACTCAGGTTTTCCAGGAAGTCGGGAGGCAGGTGTTCCTCTTGCAGGGCTTCTCCGCCGGCCACCGCCGCGGCCCGCTCCAGGATGTTGCGCAGCTCGCGCACGTTGCCAGGCCAGTCGTAGGACATGAGCAGTTGCATGACCTCCGGAGATATCTTGGCGGGCAGTACCCGCTTGCCGGTGCGCAGGCTGGAGAGAATCTGATAGGCCATGCGGGGGATATCCCGACGGATTTCACGAAGCGGCGGCGTGTGCAGATGGAATATGTTGAGCCGGTAGTACAGGTCTTGGCGAAAGGTACCGCCCTTTAGCATGACCTTGAGGTTACGGTTGGTGGCCGCGATCACCCGGAAATCCAGCTTCAGCGGCTTGGTTGCCCCCAGGCGCTCCACCTCCTGCTCCTGGATGACCCTGAGCAGCTTGACCTGCATGGCCAGGGGCATCTCGCCGATTTCATCCAGAAAGATGGTGCCCCCGTCGGCCAGCTCGAACTTGCCTGGCTTGCCTTTTTGGCTGGCCCCGGTGAAGGCCCCGGCCTCATAGCCGAAAAGCTCCGATTCGAATAGCTCCTGGGGGATGGCCCCGCAGTTCACCTTGACGAAAGGCTTGTCGTGGCGGGAACTCATGCGGTGAACCGAGTGGGCGAAAAGGTCCTTGCCCGTGCCGGTCTCCCCGGTGATGAGCAGACTCAGGTCCGATTGGGCCGCTTGGGTGGCCACCCGCCGGGCGTCCTGAATGGGCGGCGACTCGCCCACCACCAGTTGCAGGTCGTAGCGGCTGGAATAGAGGTTTTGCAACTCCTTTTCGTAGTAGGTGAGGCGCTCTTCCAACACTTCGGTCTGGCGCACCAATTCCTTGGCCCGCTTCATGTGCCAAAACACCAGCTTGGCAAAGGCGCCCACCACGTTGCCCTCGGCGTCGCGCAGAGGGATGCGGGCGATGATGCGCTCCTTGCCCTTCATGCGCAACACCGAACCCGCCTCGGCCCGGCCGGTTTTTATGACTTCGGGCAGCCTGCTCTGGGGGTTGAGCTTGTGGATGTGGCTGCCCACTATGTCCTGGTCGTCCACCTGATAGAACTTGGCGGCGGCGTGGCTGATGTAGCGCACGATGCCTTCCTTGTCCACCAGGATGATGGACTCGTGGGGCGACTCCAGCAGGGCGCAGAGGAGTTCATGGGGAATGGGGTTTTTGGCCAGCTTGACCATGCCTATGGCTCGGTTCTCACAGGGTTTGGTGCCTAGATTTTAGCAAACCGGCCCTTCGGCGGCATCAGGCAAACCAGCTTTCTATGAATTGGTGTCCTTGCGGTCCAGGACGCAGGCGATGTAGCGGCCCTGCATGATCTGCTCGAAGCACTTGTTGCAGGAGACGCAGCGGGCCCTCCGGCGGTCTCCCTTTTGCCAGCGGGCGGGCAGGCCGGGCTCGCTGATAAGGGGACGGCTGAGGGCCACCAAGTCGGCATCGCCACGGGCCAAAATCTCCTCGGCCATCTCCGGGGTGCGCACCCCGCCCACCGCGGCCACCGGCACGGCCACCCGTTTTTTGACCTCCGCGGCCCAGGCACGGAAATAGGCCTCATTACCCGGTCGGTCCACCTTGGTGCGGAACTCGCTCTGGGCGTAGCTCTCGCCCCGCAGGCCCTGGCTAATCTCCAGGCAGTCGCAGCCCGCGAGGGCCAAAAGCTGCGCCGCCCGCAGGCCGTCCTCCAAGGATAGGCCGCCCGGAAAACCGTCGGCCACGCCCAGCTTGAACATCACCGGGAATTCCGGCCCCACCTGGGTCCGGATGGCGGACAGCACCTCCAAGTGCAGGCGCAGCCGGTTTTCCAGGCTACCGCCCCAGCGGTCTTCTCGGCGGTTGGCGTGGGGAGAGAGGAACTGGGCCAGCAGATAGGCGTGGGCCGCATGCACCTGCACCGCGTCGAAACCGGCCTCCCGGGCCCGCCCCGCCGCCGTGGCGAAGTCTTGCGCCACTTGCAGGATTTCTTCCTCGCGCAGGGCCCGGTTGGGATAGGGGAAATGACCTTCGCCCTCCGAGGCCGAGGGCCCCACCGCCGGGCCGCCGCCTTGCCAGGCGTGGCGGCGCGCCGCCTCGCGCCCGGCGTGAAAAAGCTGCACCGCCACCTTGCCGCCCTGCTCGTGCACCTCGCGGGCTAGGCCGGCCATGCCGGGGATGTCTTCGTCGCGGCTCAGGGAGTTCTGTCTAGGCGAGATGCGCCCCGCCTCGCAGACGTTAACGATGCCGCTGACGATCAGGCCCACCCCGCCCAGGGCCAAATCGCGGTAAATGGCCAGCTCACGCGGAGAGACCTCGCCGTCCTTTTGCGCTGCCTGCTCAAAGGTGGCCGAGCGCATCAGGCGGTTGGGCAGGGTCAGGCCCTTGATGGTGAATGGACTGAACAGCATGCCCAAATCTAGGTCTCCCAAACGATGTTGGCGTCCAGGGCCAGGGGCTCGCCCTGGCACACGGCCACCGGGTTGATGTCCACCTGGGAGATGGCCGGATGGGAGGCGCCCAGGTCGCCCAGGCGGCAGATCAGCTCGGCCAAGGCCCGGCGGTTCAAGGGTGCTTCGCCCCGGAAACCGGCGAAGCGCTTGGCCAGGCGCAGGCGCTCCAGCATGGCCAGGGCCCGGGGCGGGTCCAGCGGGGCCATTTCAAAGGCCACGTCCGGCTCCAGCTCGGCGGTGACTCCGCCCGCCCCCAGCATGACGCAGGGGCCGAACTGGGCGTCCTTGACATAACCCACGATCAGCTCGTAGTCCGGCTTGCGCTGGGCCTGCAAGAGCAGGGCGCCTTGCCCGCCCATGGCCTCGCTCAGGCGGGCAAACTCCTGCTCCAGCCTGGCCGGGCCGTCCAGGTTCAAGCGCACCAGGCCCAGCTCGCTCTTGTGCACCTCGCCGGGCATCAGGCCCTTGAGCACCACCGGCCAGCCCAGCTTCTCGGCAGCCGCCAGGGCCTGATCCTGCTCGCTTACCACCTCCTCGGCCACGGCAGGCAGGCCCCAGGCCCTGAGCAGGCGCTTGGACTGATACTCGTCCCACACTCCCCGAATGGGCGGCAGGTCCGAGGGCAGGGGGTTGCCGGAAGCCTCCGGGCGAGGAGCCGAGAGGTGATCGGCCCGGCCTTGGCAAACCGCGGCCAGGCAATCCACGGCGCGGGCCAGTTCGCCGAACGCCGGAACCCCTTGGGCCTGGGCCTGGGCCTCGAATTGCTTCACCGGTTGGTCCAGTCCCAACCCCCAAATGAACATGCTCTTGCCTTGGTAGGCGAGGATTTGCCGGTACTGGGCCAGATTGACCTCACCTTGGGTCCCGCCCAAAAAGGCGTGGATCAAGACCATATCCACGTTGGGGTCGCGGGACACGGCTTGCACCGCGTGGTCCAGGGTGGGGCCCGGCCCGTGCAGTTCCATGGCCGGCCACAGGTCCACGGGGTTGCCCGGCGGCATCCAGGCGGGGAACACCTGGCCCAGATCGCGCAGAGTTTCAGGAGACAGCTCAGCCATGGACAGGCCCTTGTCCTCCAGCAGGTCGCAAGAGAGGATGCCCGCCCCGCCGCTGAAGGTGAGCACCGCCACCTGTTTGCCCTGGGGCGCCTCGGGCACCATGGACAAGGCCCGGCCCAGATCAACCAGCTGGTGGAAATCCCGCGCCGTGCCCACTCCCATTGCCTGCAACAGGCCCTGGGTGAGCCGGGCGTTGCCGGCCAGGCTGGCGGTGTGGCTCAGGGCGGCCTTGGCCCCGGAGGCGCTACGTCCCGACTTGAGCACCACCAGGGGCTTGCTCGCCCCCTCGGCCAACTCCATGAAGCGCCGCCCCCGAGGCATGGACTCCAGGTACAGGGCCACGCCCTTGGTGCTGGGGTCGGCCAGCAGATATTCCAGCACGTCGCATTCGTCCACGTCGCACTTGTTGCCTATGGAGCAGGCCTTGTTCACCGCGATGCCTCGCCGGGTGGCCAGGTCGGCCAGGAACCCGGCCGAGAGCATGCCGCTCTGCACCACCAGGGACAACGTGCCGTTGGGGGGCAGGACCTGGGTGATGCTGGGGGTCATGAAGGTGAAGAACTTGTGGCCCGGCACGTCCACCAGGCCCATGCAGTTGGGCCCCCACAGGCGCATGCCCGCGCGGCGGGCGATGGCCACGCATTGCTCCTGCAGCCCGCGGCCCTCATCGCCGGTTTCGGCGAAGCCGGCGCTCTGGATCATCACCCCGCGCACCCCCTTGGCCGCGCATTCCTCCAGGATCCGGGGGGTGAACCGGGCCGGCACCAGCAGGATGGCCATCTCCACCGGGTGGGGAATGTCCGATACGCTGGGGTAGCAGGGCAGGCCGGCAAGTTCCGCGTGTTTGGGGTTGACCGGATATATGGCCACGTCCTGGTTGAGCGTAGCGTTGAACAGCAGGCTGTTGCCGGTGCGCTCGGGGCTGGCGCCCACCACGGCTATGGATGAGGGGTCGAAAAAAAATTCCATGGTCGGGCTTTCTTTCGCTTGGGGACGGGTGGGGCGCCGTTGGTCACCCTGCCTGGAAGTTACTTGGCCTGGAAGTTGGCCGGCCGTTTTTCCATGAACGCCTTGCGCCCTTCTTCGTAATCCTCGGTGTCGTAAAGAGGCATGCCCAGCGCGTTTTCGCACCACAGGGCCTCGTCGATGGACATGCCCACGCTGCGCTGCATGCTCTTCTTGATGGCCTGCACCGCCAGGGGAGCGCACTGGCAGATTTCTCCGGCCAGGGCCAGGGCCGTGTCCAGGACCTCCTCGGGCGGCACCACCCGGTTGACCAGGCCCATGGTCAAGGCCTTCTGGGCATCGATGGGTTTGCCGGTAAACATCATTTCCGCCGCCCAGGCGCTGCCTACCAGCCGGGGCAGACGCACCGTGCCGCCCAGGCGGGGCAGGATGCCCAGGCGCGCCTCGGGGAATGCGAAGCGGGCCTTTTCCGATGCCACCCGCAGATCGCAGGCCAGGCACATCTCCAAGCCGCCGCCCAAAGCCACCCCGTTGATGGCCGCGATGAGGGGCTTGTCCAGTTGCATGCCCCGCAAGGGGGTGGTGGGCATGAGCCACGGTTTTTCGCGGCACTGTTTAACGAACGGCAGCCAGGTCTTTACGTCCGCTCCCGCGCAAAAGGCCTTTTCGCCCGCGCCGGTGATTACCCCCACCCGCAGCTCCGGGTCTTGGGCAAAGTCCTCAAAGGCCTCGTGCAGCCGCCGGAACAAATCCGGACTGAGGGCGTTGAATACCTCCGGGCGGTTCAAAGTGAAAAGCGCGATATGTTCTTTCTTTTCGTAAATAAGTTCCATGCTCGTTTCATCCTTATGCGGGTCCCGGAGTCAAACTGGTTGGACCGGTCAAGGCCGCGACCGACTCCATGGCTACTAAAATTCCAAAGTTACAAACCCAAGCGCCTTGGTTGATATAAGTCATTTTGCTCCGCAAGGCAACGGTCAACCATTTTGGCCGGGATCGTGGTTTGCGGCGGTGGCGGGCTCGGCCAGTTCCAGCAGCGCGGGCAGGAAAACGCTCAGATCCTCCACCACGCACACGTCGGCCAGGTTGCAGATGGCCGCCTGGGGATCGCTGTTGATGGACACGATGAAGCCCGAGCCTTGCATGCCCACCGCGTGTTGCCGGGCTCCTGATATGCCGCAGGCGATGTAAAGGCGGGGGGTGATCGTGGCGCCGGTCTGGCCCACTTGTTGGCCGTAGCCCAGCCAGCCCAGGTCGCACACCGGCCGGGAGCCGGCCAGGGAGGCCGAGGAGAACAGGCCCGCCAAACGGCGCAGCAGGCCCAGGTTTTCCTCCTTACCCACGCCCCGCCCGGCAGCCACCACCACCTGGGCCCGTCCCAGGCCCGCGTCGGCCCCTGCGCCTTCCTTTAGGGCCAGCACTTCGGTGCGACAGGGGAGGGCCTCCAGGCGCAGCACTTCAACCGCGCCGGGCGAGGCCTCTTCCGGCGGGTCGGCGGCAAAGGCCCCGGCCTGCACGGTGAGCACCAGGGGCCAGGTGGCGGGAGCCAGGGCCTCGCGCAGCTTGCCGAAGTGGGCGCTCCGCCAAAAGCCCAGACGCTCGCCGCCCTCCCGCAGCCCCTCCACGCCGGGTATGTAGGCCGCCTCCATCTCGGCGGCCAGGGCCGGGGCCCAGTCCAGGCCCGAGGTGGAATGGGCGCCCAGCACCACCCGGGCCTCCAGCCGGGGCAGCGCCTGGGCCAGGGCTCGGCGCTGGGCCTCGCCGTGGAAGCCGTGCAGGCCCGCCACCTCCACCGCCCAGGCGGGGAGCCCGGAGCGACAGGCCATTTCCTGCGCCAAGGATTCTACGTCTTGCCCTACCACCAGAGCCGCCGCATCCAGGCCCAGGGCCGCGGCCACCCGGCGGGTGCAGGCCAGCACCTCCCAAGTAACCGGGGCCAGGCCCTCGGGTCCCAGCTCGGCTATTGCCACCACCCGGCCCGGCGCGCTCACAGCAGGCTCCTTTCGCGCAGGATGGCCAGCAGGCGTTGGGCTTTTTGGGACGGGTCGCCCTCCAGCACCAGTCCGGCGCGCCGCTTTTCCGGCGGGGCCAGGGCCAGGATATCCTCACGCGTCACTGGGTCGGCCAACTCGGCGGCGGTCAGGGTGAGGGGCGTGGTCTTCTTGGCCCGCAGCAGGGCCGACAGGGTAGGGTAGCGGGGCTGGGCGGGACCCGACTGAATGGTGAGCAGACCGGGTAGGGGCAGGGCCATGGTTTGCCTGCGTCCGCCCTCCATTTCCCGCTTTACTTTCAGGGCGCCGCCCGCCACTTCCAAACTGACCACCGAAGTGACCAAGGGCAGGCCCAGGCGCACGGCCAGCATGGGTCCCACCGCGCCCTGCATGGCGTCCTCGGACATGACCCCGGTGAGGATCAGGTCAAAGCTTTGCTCGCGCGCATAGGCCGCGATCCAGGCGGCCAAGGAGGCCGGGCGGGGCGGCGGCGTTTCCGGGGCGATCAGGTGCACCGCCTGGTCCACGCCCATGCCCAGGGCCCGGCGCAGGGCCTCCACCACCGGCTCCGGCCCCACGCTGAGGGCGGTCACCTGGGTGTGGGGCAGGCGGTCCTTGAGACGCAGGGCCTCCTCCAGGGCAAGTTCGTCATAGGAGCTTATCTTGCGGCGCAGGGGAGGGCGGGGGCGCAGCTCGGCCCCTTGGATGTTGAAAAGGCTTTCCGGCTCCCACACCTGTTTTATGCACACCAGAACCCGCACGACCAGACGCTTCCCCCGCTTGTGAGCCAAAGATGCCTCCAGTGTAGGCCATCGCGGAGCACCTGCCAATAAAAAACGAACGATCGCTCGGAAAAAGGTTGCATCGCAAAGTGGAATGAGGCTACATTTAGCCACGACCCAGGCAAACCACAACGGCCGGAGAGAACCCGACAAACATGAGCGTCTTGTACCTGATGCGCCACGGCCAGGCCTCCTTTGGCCAGGACAACTACGACCGGCTCTCCGAGTTGGGGCGGCGGCAAGCTTCCCTCACGGGGGAGCATCTGGCCGCGCTGGGCCTCAGCTTTGATGCCGCCTATTGCGGCACCATGTCCCGGCAGCAAGACACGGCCCAAGCGGCCCTGGCCGCCTTGCCCGATCCGCCGCCGCTTACCGAATTACCGGGGCTCAACGAATATCAATCCGAGCCCATCATCCAGGCCCTGCTGCCGGCCATGCGGGCCGAAGACCCCGCCGTGGCCCAGGCCCTGCCGCGCATGTATGAGGACCGCAAGGCCTTCCAGGTGGTCTACGAGCGTGCCATGCGTCTGTGGATATCCGGGCGCTATCAATTGGACCAAGGGGAGCCCTGGCCGGAGTTTTTGGCCCGCAGCCGGGCGGCCTTGGAGCGGGTGAGGGCGGACAACGGCCGGGGCAAGACCGTGCTGGCCTTCACCTCCGGCGGCCCTATCTCCGCCGCCGTGCGCCTGGCCCTGGGCCTGGGCGACGAATCCGCCCTGCGCCTGACCTGGGTCATCAAGAACGCCTCCTTGAGCAGCTTTTTCTACAACGACCGCGATTTCTCCCTGTCCCTGTTCAACTCAACCGCCCATTTGGAGTTGCGCCGGGAACCGGGGCTGATCACTTATCGCTAGGCCGAAAGGGCAAGCCATGGATTTTCAGATTTCCGAGGACACCCAGACCATCCTGGAGCTCATCAACGAGTTCGTGGACAAGGAACTGCTGCCCCTGGAGCAGGACTTTTTACACCGCCCCTGGGACGAGCTGATGCCCACGCTCGCGGCCAAGCGGGAGATGGTCAAGCAGATGGAGCTGTGGGCTCCCCTGCACCCCAAGGAGTACGGCGGGGTGGGCCTGGGCCTGGTGGACTACGGCCTGGTGTGCGAAGCCCTGGCCCGCAGCCCCCTGGGGGTGTTCGTTTTCGGTTGTCAGGCTCCGGACGCGGGCAACATCGAGATCCTCATCAAGTACGGCACCCCAGAGCAGAAGGAGAAGTACCTGAAGCCGCTCATCGCGGGCGACATCCGCTCCTGCTTCTCCATGACCGAGCCAGAGCAGCCCGGCTCCAACCCGGTGCTCATGGATACCACGGCGGTCAAAGAGGGCGGCGACTACGTGATCAACGGGCACAAGTGGTTCACTTCCTCGGCCGACGGCGCCTCCTTTGCCATCGTCATGGCGGTGACCAACCCCGAGGCGCCCCGCCACCTGCGGGCCTCCATGATTATCGTGCCCACCGACACCCCCGGCTTCAATCTGGTGCGCAACATCCCGGTGATGGGGCACGTGGGATCGGGCTGGCACAGCCACGGCGAAATACTCTACCAGTCCTGCCGGGTGCCTCAGGCCAACCTGCTGGGCCCCGAGGGGCACGGTTTTGTCATCGCCCAGGAGCGCCTGGGTCCGGGGCGCATCCACCACTGCATGCGCTGGATCGGCATCTGCAACCGGGCCTTGGAGATGATGTGCCACCAGGCCCTGACTCGGGAAATCTCGCCGGGCCAGCGTTTGGCCGACAAGCAGATCATCCAGGCCTGGATAGCCGAGAGCGCCGCCGAGATGCGGGCCGCCCGGCTCATGGTGCTCAACTGCGCCTGGCGCATCGAGCACTATGGGCAGAAGGAGGCCCGTCAGGACATATCGCTCATCAAGTTCTACACCGCCGGGGTGATGCAGCGGGTCTTGGACCGGGCGGTGCAGGCCCACGGAGGCCTGGGGGTCACCGACGACACCGTGCTGGCCTCCTGGTATCGCGGCGAGCGCTCGGCGCGCATCTACGATGGGGTGGACGAGGTGCACAAGGTCTCGGTGGCCCGGCGCATCCTCAAACAATACGCGGCGGAGCACGGCCTGGCATGACCTACCGTGAGTTCAGACGCCAGACCAGGCTGAGCCAGGAGGAGTTTTGCCAAGAGGTCTTGGCCGCCCACCGCCAGGAGATCAAGGCCAAGAAGGAGCACACCGCGGTAAAGAACCTGGAGCTCATCTTCGAGGCCACTCTCAAGGTGAGCAACCAAAAGGGCTTCCAGGCCATGACCATGCGCGACCTGAGCAAGGCCAGCGGCCTGTCCATCGGCGCGCTCTACGATTACTTTGCGGGCAAGGAGGCCTTGCTGGAGATGATCCAGGAGACCGGGCGGCGCATCACCCGGCGGGTCATGGGCCAGGCGGTGACCGACGCTCAGACGCCGCCGGAAAAGCTGGCCTCGGCCATCCGGGCCCATATCTACCTCAGCGAGGCCATGCAGCCCTGGTTCTTCTTTTCCTACATGGAGGCGCGCCACTTGGGCAAGGTGGAGAAGCAGCGCTCCAAGGAGGCGGAGATGGCCACCGAGCGCTACATCTCCGAGGTGATCAAGCAGGGCAAGCGCCAGGGGGTCTTCGCCCCGGTGGATCACCAGCTCACCGCCGCGGTGATCAAAGGCATGTTGCAGGATTGGTACCTCAAGCGCTGGAAGTACGCCAAGCGTCGGGTGAGCGTGGACCGCTACGCCGATTTCGTGGTGGGGCTGGCTCAGGGGTATTGCCGCAACGGCCTGGGCGTTGCGGGAGTGGGGGAGGCGAGCGATGAGTGATTTGCTGGACCGGGCCGCCCAGGTACGCCAGGGCGAGGAACTGGACGCCGGACGGTTGGATGAATTTCTGCGCTCCAGCATCCCCGGCCTTAAGGGTGAACTCAAGATCAGCCAGTTCCCGTCGGGCTTTTCCAATCTGACCTATTTCTTGCGGGTGGGCCAGCGGGAGATGGTCTTGCGGCGGCCTCCCCACGGCACCAAGGCCAAGACCGCCCACGACATGGGCCGCGAGTACAAGGTGCTCACCGCGTTGCGCCCGGTGTTCCCCTATTGCCCACGCCCTCTGGTATACAGCGAGGACCCGGCGGTGATGGGTTGCCCCTTCTACGTGATGGAGCGCATCCAGGGCATAATCCTGCGCCGCAGCCTGCCGCCCGAGCTGGGGTTCGGACCGGCGGAGTTGGAGCGGCTTACCAAGCGCCTGGTGGAGGTGATGGCCGAGCTGCACGCGGTGGATTACCGGGCCGCCGGGCTGGGCGAGTTCGGCAAACCCCGGGGCTACGTGCGACGCCAGGTAGAGGGCTGGAGCAAGCGCTTTCGCGCCGCCCGCACCCCGGACGTGCCCGACGGCGAGGCGGTCATGGCCTGGTTGGCCGCGGAGATGCCTCCGGAAAGTCCCACCGCCACGGTAATCCACAACGACCTGAAGCTGGACAACGTGGTGTTGGACCCTGCCGATCCCCTTAAAATCATCGGGGTGCTGGACTGGGAGATGGCCACCTTGGGTGATCCGCTCATGGACCTGGCCTGCACCCTGGCCTATTGGGTGCAAGAGGACGATCCCCCTCCCTTGAAGCAAAACGCCTCCATGATAACCCACCTGCCCGGCTGTCTCACCCGGCGTCAGGCGGTGGAGTATTACGGCAGGCTCACCGGCCGGGTGATGGACCGCATGGATTTTTATTACTGCTTCGGCCTGTTTCGCTTGGCGGTGATCGCCCAGCAGATTTACTATCGCTATTATCACGGTCAGACTGCGGACCAGCGCTTCGCAGTGTTGGGGGGCCTGGTGGGCCTGCTTTTGGCCAAGGGTCAAGCGGTGATGGACGGCGCGGAGGTCTAGGCCGGCCCGACCCCATCGGCAAGGAGAGAATCATGGACAAGCCCCTGGTTTCGTTGGTGCGTTATGACAAGGCCCTGGAGCCGGTGCGCCGGGCCATCGAGCTTTGCGGCGGGTTGCAGCGCATTCCGGCCCACGCCAAGGTATTCATTAAGCCCAACATCGTCTTTTGGACCAGGGCGGTGGATTTCCCCAAGTGGGGAGTGGTGACCACCAGCCGTCTGGTCAACGACGTGGTGACCCTGCTGATTGAGCAGGGGGTGAGCGACATCACCATTGGCGAGGGCATGGTGGTCAGCGATCTTCGGGACAGCGAGACCCCGGCCCATGCCTTTGAGAGCCTGGGCTATGCCAAGCTGCGCGAGCGCTACGGGGTGAAGGTGATCGATACCTTCCAGCGGCCCTTCCAGGAAGTGGACCTGGGCGAGGGGGTGAAGCTCAACTTCAACCAGGACATCCTGGCCAGCGATTTCGTCATCGACCTGCCGGTGATGAAAACCCACGCCCAGACCGTGGTGAGCCTGGGCATCAAGAACCTCAAGGGCATGATCGACGTGGCCTCGCGCAAGCGCTGCCACAACGCGGACTTGGACAAGGATCTAAACTTTTTCGTCGCCCGCCTGGCCGACCCCATGCCGCCGCTTTTGACCCTGATTGACGGCACCTTCACCTCGGAATACGGCCCGGCCTTTGACGGGTTGATCCACCGCCGCGATTTGCTGGTGGCCTCCTGGGACGTGCTGGCCGCCGACATCGTGGGCAGCAACCTGCTGGGCCACGATCCGGCCGGCGTGCCCCACCTGGTCCATGCGGCCCACAACCGTGGCCGTTCCCTGGCCCTGGATTCGGTGGAAGTGAAAGGCGAGGCGGTGGCTGATCACGCCAAGTATCACGCCTGGAGCTTTCCCTACACCGAGGACGGGTGCCTGCCGGTGCCCATGGCCAAGCGGGGAATGGCCGGTATTGCCTATTACAAGTACGACAACAGCCTGTGCACCTATTGCTCGGGCATCAACGGCGCGGTGCTCTCGGCCATCGCCATGAGCTGGCAGGGCGAGCCCTGGGATGAGGTGGAGGTGCTCACCGGCAAGCGCATGCAGCCCCGGCCGGGGGCTAACAAAACCATCCTGCTGGGCAAATGCATGTACCAGGCCCACAAGGACAACCCGTCAATCAAGGAGATGATCGCGGTCAAGGGCTGCCCGCCCAAGCCGGAGCAGATCGTCAAGGCGCTGCACCAGGCGGGCATCATGGCTGACGACCAGTTCTTCGCCAACCTGGAGCGCATGCCCGGCATGTTCATGAAACGCTACAAGGACAAGCCCGAGTTCGACCCGAGCCTGTTCAGCATCGCCTAGGCTGGTCGAGAAAGGGAGCTATGGACATGGCGCGAGTGTTGGTGGTGGGGGCCGGGTTCATGGGCGCGGGCATCGCCCAGGTGTGCGCCCAGGCGGGGCATCGGGTCAGCCTGATGGACGTGAAGCCCGCGGCCCTGGAGCGGGCCATGGAGGGTATGCGAACCTCGATGGACAAGCTGGCCGCCAAGGGGCTGATCGGCGAGGAGCCCGAGACGGTGTTGGCCAGAGTTACGCCGGTGAGCGATATGCACAGCGCGGCCCAGGCGGATTGGGTTCTCGAGGCGGCTCTGGAGTTGGAGCCGCTCAAGCTGGAGCTGTTCGCCGAACTGGATCGCCTGGCCCCGGTGGAGACCCCCCTGGCCAGCAACACCTCCTCCATACCCATCAGCCGTCTGGGCGCGGCCACGAGTCACCCCCAACGAGTGCTGGGCCTGCATTTTTTCGGGCCCGTGCCCCTGATGGGCCTGGTGGAGGTGGTCAAGGGCGAGCGTACCTCCAACGAGGTGTTTGAGCGGGGAGTGGAGTTTATCCGCGCCCTGGGCAAACACCCGGTACGGGTGGAGCGTGACATCCCCGGCTTTGTCATGAACCGGGTCTTTGCCGCCGCCTTTCGCGAGGCCGTGAGCCTGGTGGCCGACGGGGTGACCACCCCCGAGGACCTGGACGCGGGCATGCGCTTGGGCTACGGCTGGGCGGCCGGTCCCTTCCAGGTGGTGGACAACGCCGGCCTGGACACCTTCGTGTTGATCGACCGCTTCTTGCGCGCCGCGGGGGAAGATGATTTGCTGGTGCGCAGCGACCTGGTGGAGCGCTTGGCGCAAGAGGGGCGCCTGGGGCGCAAAGTTGGCAAGGGCTTTTACGACTACACCCCCGAGGGCAAGCAGGTTCCTCGCCGCAAAGAGTAGGGCGTCTGCCCGGTCGGGGCGATCGACGCCGTAGAGCACTTGGTCTCAGTAAAGAGCCGAGGCTCCGTGCCGAGAGAACAGTTCCCCGTCGCGCAGCCCCTGCTCGTAGCTTTCCCGCACCAGATCCGGGTTGGCCTTTTCCCACTTGGATATGGCCAAATCCCTCGAGGGCTGCACATAGGTCACTCCCGGTTGGCCTTGCAGCTCCTCGGCCGGATAGCGCCGGGTTAGCAGCACCAGCACCGGGCGCTCTTCCGGCCCCATGAGCTCCAGCGGGGCGTTGTCCAAGATGCCGCCGTCCACTACCTTGCAGCCGTCCCAACTGCACCAGGGGACCATGGGAGGCAGGCAGGAAGAGGCCACTACCAGGTCCACCAACTCACTTACCGTGGCGCACTGGGCGGCGCGGCCCACCACCGGCCGGAAGCCCAGTTTGCGGGCGTAGCGGTGATGCACCGGATCGCCCCTGCTCTTGTCCAGGCTGTAACCCAAATAGCCCAGGCCCACCCCCAGGGCCGATTTGGCCCAGGCCGGGGGGCGGCTCATGAAGATGCGCAGGTCAGGGCCCTGTTTGAGGCGCTGAAAGGGCTCGCCCTGCAGCACCGATTCCAGGGCCTCGCGGTAGATCTTCAAGCCGGTGGGGTCGGGCAAAAAAGGGTTGCGCCCCGGGGGGGCGTACTTGGCCCGGTGGTTGTGGGCGGCCTGGTAGTAGTCCATGGCCGCTTCGATCTCGCCGGCAAAGACGTGGCAGGCGGTGCTGGCCCCGGCGCTCACCGCCGCCACCGCGTTGGGGGCCAGGCCCAGGGCCGGGGCCGCGCTCTGCCAAAAGCCGGCCTGCCAAAAACAGCGCGAGCCGCCGCCCGCGAAGACGGCGCCCTTGTATGAATTTTGTTCAGTCATAACGCCGGGATTGCCTCGATAAACGCCAGGTAAACCTCTTTCCACCAAATTTAATTATTATGAATATTTCATGAAGTAGGCAAATCCTTAGAGCGCGAAAAAGCCCGCCCCGCGCAAAAAAAATGCGGGGCGGGCTCGCGTCGCGGATTGCAGGGGCCTAGGCTTCGCGCTCGATGATGGTGGCCACGCCCTGGCCGCCGCCCACGCAGGCGTTGGCGCAGCCCCAGCGGGCGTCCTTGGCCTCCAGAATGCGGGCCAATGTGCCGATTAGCCGGTTGCCCGTGGCGCCCAGGGGATGGCCGATGGCCAGGCCGCCGCCCATCACGTTGACCCGCTCGGGGTCCAGGCCCAACTCCTTGATGCAGTTGAGGGCCACGATGGCAAAGGCCTCGTTGATCTCCCAATAGTCGATGTCGCCGGGGGCCATGCCCAGCATCTTGAGGGCCTTGAGGCTGGCGGGCACCGGTCCCTGGCCCATGATGGTGGGGTCCACCCCGGCGAAGCCGATGGAGCGGATGGTGGCCAGGGGCTTGATGCCCTTGGCCAGGGCCCTTTCCTTGGACATGAGCAACAGGCCGGTGCCCGCCGCGTTCAGCGGCGAGCTGACCCCTGCGGTGATGACCCCGTCCTTCTTGAAGGCGGGCTTGAGCGAGGCCAGGCCTTCCAGGGTGGTGTCGCCGCGCACCGCCTGGTCTTGGGTCACGTTCATCACCGAGCCGTCGGCCTGGGGCGCCTCGATGGGCAGGATCTCGCCGTCGAAGAAACCGTCGGTCTGGGCCTGGGCCGCCAGGTGGTGGGAGCGAACCGCCCATTCGTCCATTTCCTGCTTGGTGCAGCCGGACTGGGCAAAGAGCTTTTCCGCGGTGAGGCCCATGTTCATGGCGCTCATCATGTCCCAGTGGCTATAGTCGGGGTTCAGGAAAAGGTTCAGGTTGGGCGCGGCCAGGCCCCGGTCCTTGGTGGTGCCGCCCATGGGCACCCGGGTCATGTGCTCCATGCCGCCCACCATGACCACATCGGCAAAGCCCTGGGCGATCTCCATGAAGCCGATGTGCACTCCGGCCATGGCCGAGCCACACTGCTGGTCCACGAACTTGGCGGCGATGGTTTCTGGCAGGTTGGCCAGGAAGATGGGAGTGCGTCCGCCATAGGTCCACTGCTCGCCCACCCCGGTGGCCGAACCCACGATGAAGTCGTCGATCTCCTCGGGAGCCACGCCGGAGCGCTTGATCAACTCGGGAAGCACCTGGGCCAGCAGCTCGTCGGCCCTGAGAGCGTGGAACCAGTCGCGGCCCGGGTCGTTGGGCCGGCAGCGCGATTGCGCCGTACGCAGGTAGCCGACGATAACCACTTCTTGCATCGTCACTCTCCTTAATCCTGGTAAAAGGTTTGGCCCTGGGCGGCCATTTTTTTGATCAGCTCGGCCGGGGCGAAGCGCTCGCCGTAGGCGGCCTCCAGTTCCTGAAGCTTGGCCAGCACGTTGGCCAGGCCCCACTTGTCGGCGTAGCGCAGGATGCCGCCCCGGTAGGGCGGGAACCCGGTGCCGTAGATCATGGCCAAATCCATGTCCGCCGGCCGGTCGCAGATGCCTTCCTCGATCATCAGGGCCGCCTCGTTGATGCCGGTGGCCAGCATGGCGTCGATGATCTCCTGGCGGCTCATCTCCTTGGGTTGCACCTGGTTGGCGGCCAGGTAGTCGGCCACCACCTGGGCCAGGCGCGGGTTGGGCTTGGGCTCGCGTTCCGAGTAGTCGAAGTAGCCCCGCCCGGTCTTGCGGCCATAGTCGCCCAACTGGTAGATGGCTTCGGTGAGCGGATGCACGTTATAGCGCGAGCCCAGACGCTTGGCGAAGGTCTGGTTCACGTGGTAGTTGATGTCGATGCCGGTCAGGTCGGCCAGGGTGGCCGGGCCCATGGGCATGCCGAAGTCGCGCATGGCTTCTTCGATCTCCACCGGGTTGACCCCGTCGGCCATGAGGAACACCGAGCCGCCCATCAGCCCGCCCAGTTGGCGCGAGACGTAGAAGCCGGGGCCGTCGTTGACCACCACCGGCACCTTCTTGATGGTGCGGCCAAAAGCCACGCTGGTGGCCAGGGTCTGATCAGAGGTCTTGGCGGCGCAGATGATCTCCAGCAGGGGCATGCGCTCGGCCGGGTTGAAGAAGTGCAACCCGATCATGCGGCCGGGATCGGCCAGCACCGTGGCCATCTCGGTGATGGGCAGGGCCGAGGTGTTGGTGGCGAATATCACCTCGGGACGGCAAATGCCCTCCAGCTTCTTCCAGATGTCCTGCTTCACCTCCATGTTTTCCACGACCGCTTCGATCAGCAGATCCACCCCGGCCATGTCTTCCAGCTTGGTGGTGGTGCTGAGCTTTTGGCTGAGCAGGGCCTCCAGTTGCTCTGGCTTGATCTTTTTGGTCTTGAGCTTGAAGGCGAAGGTCTTCTTGATGGCGGCCAGGGCCTTTTCCAGGGCCTGATCATTGACCTCCCACAGCACCGCCTCCAGGCCGCTGGACAAGAGCAGATGCACGATGCTCGAGCCCATGACCCCGCCGCCCAGCATGCCCACCTTTTGTGGCTTGGCCGGGGTGAGGCCCTTGATGCGGGGCAGGCGACCGGCGGAGCGCTCGTTCAAGAAGATGCCGATGAGGTTTTTGGCCACGTCGGACACCAGGCAGTCTCCGAACAACTCCGCCTCGCGGGTGATGTCCGCCTGGAAGTCGGTGGTCAGGCCCTTTTCCACCGCCTCGATGATCTTGAAGGGGGCGATGTAACCCTTGGCCTTGGGTGCGGTCTGGGCCTTGATGAAGTTGATCAGGTGTTTTTTTTCGCTGGCGCTGGGCAGGCGGTCGAAACGGCGGCTGGCCCGGCGGCTGTGGTGACTCAGCAGGCCCTTCTGGAAGTTGGCCGCCGCGGCCAGGGCCGTTTCGCGCAGCTTGTCCAGGGGGGCCAGCTCGTCCACCAGGCCCAGGGACCAGGCCTTTTGGGCCTTGATGAACTTACCGGTGAGCATGAGGTCCAGGGCGTCGGGCAGGCCGATGACCCGGGGCATGCGCTGGGTGCCGGCGCTGCCGGGCAGCAGGCCCAGCTTGACCTCGGGCAGGCCCAGGCTCACCCCCTGGGCGGCCACGCGGTAGTGGCAGGCCAGGGCGATCTCCATGCCCCCGCCCAGGCAGTTGCCGTTGATGGCCGCGATGATTGGCTTGGGCGAGGCCTCCAGGCCGTTGAGCCAGGCGTGCACGTCCATGAGCTTGGCCACGAAGGGGGCCTTTTCGGTCACGGTGAGCAACTGGGTCACGTCGGCCCCTGCCACGAAGTTCTTGCCGGTTCCGGTGAGGATGATCACCTTAACCGCCGGGTCTTCCACCGCCTCCAGGGTGGCCTGCTTCAACTCCAGGATGAAGTGCTCGGACATTTGGTTGACCGGGGGGTTGTCCATCTGGATGATCAGCACCCCGTCCTGCAACTCCATCTTCACCGTCTTGTAGTCCGTGTTCATAGCCCTCTCCCTGAATCCCCAAAATCGCCGTCACCCGACCGGTGTCATTGGGCGGGCATGGTCGCCTGCCCAGGCTGGTAACGCCGTTAATATGCTGGTAAATAACGTATTGCGTTGCTCTTCACTAAACTTGCAACACACAGATTATACAAGAAAAGCCATAACTCAATGCAAGTAAAAAATGAACGTTGGTTCGGAAAAAGGGATAAGGCGATGAGCGTGGCGCGGCAAAGGAGGGTGCGGTTCAGTTGCTTGGTTTTTCTTCCAGGTATTGCCGCGCGTACTTGCGGTAGAGGTGATAGAAGAGCACGCCCATGATCTCGTGGCCTCTAAGAGCCAATTCTTCCCGCTCGGCCTGTTTCATGCCCACCGTGGCTCGCCGGAAATCCTCGATCAAATCCTTGGCCACGTTTTTGAAAGTGTTGGCCAGCATGGGCAGGGTGACCTCGGGCTGGAAGTTCCTGGAGCGGTTGATGCCCAGCTTGGCCATGTTGACCATGACCTTGCCGATGATGATGTCGTCTTGGGAATAGACGTTCTCGCCGTTTTCTTCCTTTGGGCTGATGAGCTGCCACTCCTTGAGGATGGGCAGCCAGCGGGCGGCCAGGCTGGTGGCCTTGAGAAAAGCCTGGTCGCCCACCACTCCGGTGCCCAGGTAGTGCTCCATGGGGCGGAAGTATTCGGTGCGCAGCTTGAGCATGGCCATTTTGCTGGCGCTGCGGTTTTCCCACATGATCTTCTTGATGGTGGGCAGGGGCAGGAAAAAGTCGTTTTGCAGCTCCTTGATGAGCCGTATGCGTTCCACGTAGCTTTCGTCGTAGTCGGCGGAATTGGAGCCCAGCTTGCGGGGCTTGGGCAAGAGACCGGATCTTATATAGTAGTGAATGGTCTGCTTGGGCACGTCGGTGCGCCTGGCCAGTTCGCTGATTTTCATCTCCCCCTTGCCTCCCCAGCCAAGGTTTAGGCCGCGCTCAAATTTTACATGAACCAAGATGAATCATGCTCAACGGCCGGATACCCTTTTACACCATCGAGCCTCACCCCCCAAGCGCTCAAATTCTTTCCGGGCCGATTCGGTTCTTCAGGAGGTTATCGCTGCACTCCGCCGGACGCATCAACATGGTGTAGACAAACTATATAATGCTCTCATAATGTGAATAAATTGGCAAGATATCTTTAGGTTAATACTATATTAAATAATATTAACGAATAGCTTGACTAAACGTTTAGTGGAAATATACAGTATACGCTGAAAAGACGAGGTTGGGCGGCGGGCGACCCCGACATGAAGGAGCGCAGCCCAGGACAGCCGGCAATGAGTCTTTCCAGCGCGGCTGGGCTCTCGTCTAGGGGTGAGCGGGGCGCTTGTAGCAAATGAATTGCCGTTGTCCCTAACGCCCATATCGCCGCATGCAAACAGGAAGGGTTTAATGCCATAATGGCTTGGACCGTTTTCAATAATCTACTTCCTAGCATCTTGACACCTGCACAATATCAGCCATTGCCGCGAAGAAGGCAACGGCTCGAATCCAACTAGGTAGCATCAGGAATTTGACCGGCCGATGCATCACCGGCCGCCCAAGTATCGATAAATCAGCCTAGCGCGCCGTTGGCGGCGCCCACGGCTTGGCGGATATTGAGGCCCACCCACGGCCCCTCCGCGCCACATCTTGCGCTGCACTCTGAACCGCGGACAACTTGATTGCCAGCTTGACTGGGGAGGATCACGCCGGAGCACGACTGAGCCGACGCGCCAAGCCTTACGCCGGGCAAGAGCTTAGGGCCCATGGCCCCAACCCGAGCAGGGAAATCCGGCCACGTCCGGATCGCGGGCAGGAAACCTGCCATGGCGAACGGCTTGGCCCAAACGTAAAAGGGGAGGGAAGTATGATGCAGTTTTTGGGCAAAGTAGGAGCAGTGCTGCTGGGGCTGGCCTTGGTCCTGGCCGTGTGCCTGCCGGTGGGCGCGGTGGAGCCCATCAAGATAGGCGTGCTGGGGCCCATGTCCTTCACCCAGGGCGAGGGCCACTGGAACGGGGCCTCCATGGCCGCCGATGAGATCAACAAGGCCGGCGGCATCAAGGTGGGCGCCCAGGCGAGGCCCATCGAGCTGGTCAAGGTGGACACCAACGAGTTCCTGAGCGTTCCCGACGCCACCAACGCCATCGAAATGGCCATCAGCCGCTATAACGTGGACTTTTTGGTGGGCGGCTTCCGCACCGAGGCGGTGATGGTGATGCAGGACATCGCCATGGACGCCAAGAAGATCTTCATCGGCTGCGGCGCGGCCCACCCCGAGCTTTGCACCAAGGTGACCAAGGATTACGACCGCTACAAGTATTGGTTCCGCCTGACCCCCATCAACTCCAAGTTCCTGGGCAAGGTGGACTTCATCCTGCTGGGCACGGTCGGGGCCATCATGAAAAAGACCCTGGGCATCGAAAAGATCAAGGTGGCCATCGTGGCCGAAAAGGCTGCCTGGGCCGACCCCATCGTGGGCATCGCCCAGAAGCTGCTGCCGGCCAAGATGGGCATGGAAGTGGTGGGCGTGTGGCGTCCCTCGCCGGTGGCCAAGGACTGCACCGCCGAGTTGGCCGCCATCCAGCGGGCCGGGGCCCACATCGTGTTCACCACCTTCTCCTCCTCGGTGGGCCTGACCTTTGCCAAGCAGATGGGCGAGCTCAAGGTCCCGGCGGTGGCGGTGGGCATCAACGTGGAGTCCCAGAAGTCCGGCTTCTGGGAGGCCACTGGCGGCAACGGCAACTACGCGGTGACCATCAACACCTACGCCCGGGTGGAGATCACCCCCAAGACCATTCCCTTCTACGACAAGTACGTGAAGCTCTACAAGGAGGCGCCCAACTACACCGCCGGCACCTATGACGCCCTGTACATCCTCAAGGAGGCGGTGGAAAAGGCCGGCAGCGTCAACTCCGACAAGGTGCTGCCCTTCCTGGAGAAGACCGACTACATCGACACCGCGGGCCGCGTGGTGTTCGACAAGTCCCACGACGTCACCTGGGGTCCCGAGTACGTCACCTCCATCGGCACCCAGTGGCAGGATGGCAAGATCCAGTGTATCTGGCCCTATCACTGGGAGAAAGTGTTCTACAAGGGCACCGTGCCCTTTAAGATGCCTCCCTGGGTCGTGGAATATTACAAGAAGAAAAAGTAACCCCTGGCCTTTCGCCGCTCGCGGGAGCCCGTCCCGCGGGCGGCGCCAGGCCTGACCCGCCAACCCCGGGCGCGCGGCCTCCGGGACGCGCCCGACGTCCAAGCTTATCGCCAATCGCACGCTGGGTGGACGCATGATTATCGACATCATCATCGACGGCTTGATCAAGGGCAGTGTTTACGCCTTGCTGGCCATCGGGTTTTCTCTGGTGCTGGGCGTGGCGCGCATCATCAACATCGCCCACACCGCCCTGTACATGACCGCCGCCTACTTCATCTACATCGGCACCAAGTTGATGGGCCTGCCCGCCCCGGTGGCCATGCTGGCCGCCATCATGCTCACCGTGGTGCTGGGACTGCTGATCTACAACTTTTTCATCCGGCCCATCCAGGAGCACGAGGCGGCGGTGCTCATCGCCACCATCGCCGTGGCCATGATGATCCAGGAGGTCTTTTTGATGACCTTCGGCGGCCACTATCTGGGCGTGAGTCCCCTGATAGACGGCTACGCCACCTTCCTGGGGGTCAAGGTCACCTACCAGCATCTGCTGGCCCTGGGTCTGGCCCTGGTGGTGCTGTTGGCCACCCGGCTCTTTTTGCAAAAGACCCGCCTGGGCCTGGCCATACGCTCCACCGCCCAGGACCGGGAGGTGGCCAACCTCATGGGCATGAACGTTACCCGGGTGGCCATGGGCACCATGGCCGTTTCGGTGGGCATGGCCGCCATCACCGGGGCCATCGTGGTTCCCTTGGTCACCGTGGAACCCACCATGTGGATGCACCCCTTGATCATGATGCTGGCCATCGTGGTCTTGGGCGGCCTGGGCAGCATCGAGGGCAGCTTCGTGGGGGCCTTCATCCTGGGCTTCGCCGAATCCCTGGTGGTGTTCCTGGTGCCCATGGGCTCGTTTCTCAAGGACTCGGTGGCCCTGTCCATCATGATTCTGGTGCTGCTGATCCGCCCCGAGGGCCTGTTCGGGGTTTCCTTCGAGGAGGAGCGATAGCATGGGCCTGGTGGGCATGTATTTTCGCAGAACCATGGGCATCCTGCGCAAAGAGGTGCTGGTGCTGCCCAGCCGCGTGGCGGTGCTGGTTTTCATCGTGGCCCTCATGGCCCTGCCGATCTTCACCCAGGACTACTACTTCCTGCGGGTGATGATCCTTACCTCCATCTTCGCCATCTTCGCGGCGAGTTGGGACTTGCTCTCGGGTTTCACCGGGCAGATGAACTTCGGCCACGCCCTGTTCTTCGGGGTGGCCTCTTATGCCACCGCCCTGTTGAACCTGAAGCTGGGCCTGCCGCCGTATTTCTCCATCCCCCTGGGGGCGGTGGGCGGAGTGCTGGCCGGCTTGGTGGTGGGCATCCCTTGCCTCAGGCTCAAGGGCTCCTACCTGGCCCTGACCACCTTGGCCTTTCCCATAATCCTCACCGGCATAGTCTTCGCCATTCCCGACATCACCGGCGGCGAGTTGGGCCTGTCCGGGTTGTCGCGCCTTACCGGCTCGCGGGTGCTGGACTACTACCTGGCCAGCGGCCTGATGCTTTTGCTGGGCTTTGCCATGTGGAAGATCACCGACTCCAAGACCGGCATCATCCTGCACGCCATCCGCGAAGACGAGCTGGCGGTGAGAACCGCTGGCATCAACACCACCCGCTACAAGCTACTGGCCTTTTGTCTGAGCGGGTTTTTCGCCGGGGTGGCCGGCGGGCTCTACGCCCATTTCATGCGCCTGGCCGGGCCTTCGGGCCTGGAGGTGGGGCTGTCCTTCCAGGTCATCATCTGGGCGGTGTTCGGCGGCATGGTCACCATCTACGGCCCCATCGCGGGGGTGTTCATCCTCTATCCGCTGATGGAGGTGCTGCGCGTGGTCCTGGACCAGTTCCCCAGCCTGCCCGAGATACGCATGTTCATTTTCGCGGGCCTGGTTCTGCTGACCCTGTTGTTCATGCCCGAGGGGCTCATCCCCTGGGTGCGCGACAAGATAGAGGTCGAGTGCCCCCGCTGCAAGGTGCGCAACGTTCTCGGCCGGCAACGCTGCCGCGTGTGCGACGCCGAGTTGGATTGAGCCAAGGCAGGTCCTTTTTTCCAAGCAACTTGTGAGGTGAAATAGCATGGATGCCAAGCAGGCCTACTTAAGCAAACCCTGGCTGCAACACTATCCCTCGGAAGTGCCTCCCGAGCTGGAAATCCCGGTTGTCTCCATTCCGGAGATGTTCGAGCGGGTGGTGGAAAAATACGGCAACAAGACCTCGCTGATCTACTACGGCAAAAAGATCAGCTACCGGGAACTGAAGGACCAGGCCGACCGCTTCGCCGCCGCCCTGAGCGGCATGGGGGTGGCCAAGGGCGATCGGGTGGCCCTGTTTTTGCTCAACTGCCCCCAATACGTCATCGCCTATCTGGGCGCCCTGAAGGCGGGCGCGGTGGTCACCCCGGTGAGCCCGGTCTACACCAGCCAGGAGGTGCGTCACCAGCTGAACGACAGCGGGGCCAAGGTGGTGGTGTGCCAAGACATCCTTTACGACAAGGTGGCCGAGTCAGGAGTGGAGTTGGACAAGGTGATCATCACCGGGGTGGACGAGTATCTGCCCAAGCTCAAGAAGATGTTCGCCAAGAAGATAATGGCCAAGGCCTACGGCGGCATGCATGTGCCCGACGAGGCCCAGATCCAGCGCGAGGGCCTGCTAAAGTTCCAGGAGGTCATCAAGAGCGCGCCCGCCCAGGCGCCTTCGGTGAGCATCGATCCGCTTGCCGATTTGGCCGCGCTGCCCTATACCGGCGGCACCACCGGCCTGCCCAAGGCGGCCATGCTGACCCACTACAACATCATCGCCTGCCAGGCCCAGTCGCTGTCTTTTTGGAAGGAGCAGTTCGAAGAGGGCAACGAAACCATCATCGCCTTTTTGCCCATGTTCCACATCTACGGGCAGGTGGTGATCATGCTGACCAGCCTGGTCAACGGCTACACCATGGTGCTGTTCACCACCCCGGACATGGACGAGATCCTGGGCGCGGTGGAGCGCTACGACGCCTCGGGCTTCTACGGGGTGCCCACCTTGTACGAGTACCTGAAGGAATACGACAAGACCGACCGGGTGGATTGGAAACGCATCAAGGTGATCGTGTGCGGGGCGGACACCCTGCATGAAAGCACCGTGCAGGGCTGGGAGCGGCGCACCGGCAGCCACATCACCGAGGGCTACGGCATGACCGAGACCGCGGCGGTGAGCCATACCAATCCCCTGCACCGGCCCAAGCGGGGCTCATTCGGCATCCCCATCCCCAACGTAACCGCCGCCATCATGGAGGTGGACGGGAATGAGTTCTTGCCGGTGGGGGAGGTGGGAGAGATGGTGCTCAGCGGGCCCAACATCATGGGGGGATACTGGCAGCGCCCGGACGACAACCGGGACACCATGATCGAGATTGAAGGCCGCACTTGGATGCGCACCGGCGATTTGGTGAGCATGGACGAGGAGGGCTATTTCCATTTCTTCGACCGCAAGCGCGATTTGATCAAGCACAAGGGCTACTCGGTGTTCGCCAAGCACGTGGAGGAGGTGCTCTACAACCATCCCCAGGTCAAGGCCGCCGGGGTGGTGGGGGTGCCCGATCCCAAGGTGGGCCAGCTCATCAAGGCCTACGTGGTGTTGCAGGCCGAGGCCCGGGGCAAGCTCTCCGAGGAGGAGCTGATCTCCCACTGCAAGGACAAGCTGGCCCACTACAAGGTTCCCCAGATCATCGAGTTCCGGGGCGAGCTGCCCAAGACCGACGTGGGCAAGGTCTCCCGCCGGGAGCTGCGCGAAGAGGCGGAGGAAAGCTAGCCATGGCCCAGCCCTTTTTGGAGGTAAGCGGCCTGCACAAGGACTTCGGGGGGGTCACCGCCACCAACGAGGTCAGCTTCGACATGAGCCGCGACGAGATCGTGGGGCTCATCGGCCCCAACGGGGCGGGCAAGACCACCCTGGTCAGGCTCATCACCGGCATCCTGCGCCCGGACCGGGGCAGCATCCGTTTCAAGGGCAAGAACATCGTCGGCAAGAAGACCTGGGACATCGTCAACCAGGGCATCGCCTGCACCTTCCAGAACATGCGGCCCTTCCGTCGCCTGCCCATCATCGCCAACGTGATGGTCTCCTGCCTGAGCCCACGGGCCATGAAGCGCGGCGAGTGGGTGAAGAAGGTGGAGGCCAAGGCCATGGACGCCCTGGAGTTCGCGGGCATCTCGGACATGGCCCTGGAAAAGGCCTCCACGCTTTCCCAAGGCGACCTCAAGCGCCTGGAAGTGGCCCGGGCCGTGGCCACCGAGCCGGAACTGCTGCTTCTGGACGAGCCCTTCGGCGGCCTGAGCCCGGCGGAGACCGACCTCATGGCCAAGTCCATCGCCCGGCTGCACAAGGGAGGCCGCTTCGGCCGCCTGCACAGCGAGGGACCGGCCATGATCATCATCGAGCACAAACTGGCCCAGCTCATGAAGATCGTGGACCGCATCATCGTGGTGAACTTCGGCACCATCATTGCCGACGGTACGCCGGAGCAAATCGTGGCCAATCCCGAGGTGGTGCAGGCCTACTTGGGAGAGGGAGGGGGCTAAGTGCTGCTGGAGGTTGCCAACCTGACGGTTGCCTATGACAAGGCCATGATCATCAACGACTTGAGCATGGCGGTGGACCAGGGCGAGTTGGTGAGCCTGGTGGGTCCCAACGGGGCGGGCAAGACCACCCTGCTGCGGGCCATCACCGGCCTGGTGGCCTGGGAAAAGATGACCCTAAGGGGAACCGCCGGCGGCGACGTGACCCTCAAGGGCAAGATCACCTTTGACGGCCGCTCCATAGAAAAGGCCCCGGCCCACGAGATCGTGCGTTTGGGCCTGGTGCATTGTCCGGAGCGGCGGCGGCCCTTCCGGGAGCTGAGCGTGCGGGAGAACCTCCTGGCCGGGGCTTATCTGCACCCGGATAAGGCCCAGGTGCAGGCGGACCTGGAAATGGTCTATCAGCTCTTTCCGGTGCTGGCCAAGCGCGGCCGGCAGGTCTCGGGCACCATGTCCGGCGGCGAGCAGCAGATGCTGGCCGTGGGCCGGGCCCTGATGTCGCGGCCCAAGCTGCTTTGCATCGACGAGCCATCCACCGGCCTGGCCCCCCTGATGCGCCAGGAGGTGTTCAACAAGATTCAGCAGATCAGACAAATGGGCATCACCATTTTGCTGGTGGAGCAGGAGGTGGCCACGGTGTTCAAGATGGCCACCCGCAACTACGTGCTGTCCTCGGGCAAGATTATCGCCCAGGGCAAGGGCGAGGACCTGCTGCAAGACGAGGTGATTCGTAAGACCTACCTGGGCCTATAGGGGGAAGCGGGAGCGCCCCGCTACGCCGTCCCATCAGAGCAATGAAGGTTTGCGTTGATTGGTGGATGGCTATATGATGTCGTAACGTATAGCGTAGGTAAACGATAAACAATAAATGCCGGCTCGGCAGTGGGTCGGGGGAGACCAACATGGGCGTCAACTATTTCCGCCGCGACGGCCGGGACAGCAAGTTCGTGCTCTTGGAGCACTTGGGGGTGGAGCGGCTTCTGGGCTACGAGCCGTACCGCGATTTTTCGGCCGAGGACTTCGCCATGATCCTAGACGAGGCCCTCAAGGTGGGCAAGGAAGTCCTGGGGCCCGCCTTGCAGGACGGCGACCGCATCGGCTGCGCCTATGAAGGCGGCAAGGTGGTCACACCCGACGCCCTGAAAGAATGCTGGCGGGTGCTCAACGAAAACGGCTGGCCCTCGGCCACCTATAACCCCGAGTTCGGGGGCCAGGGCCTGCCCGAGGTGGTGGGCGGCCTGGTGGGGGAGATATTCAACGGGGCCAACATGGCCATGATGACCTATGCCGGGCTCATGGTGGGCAACGGCCACCTCATCGAGGATTTCGGCACCGACCAGGACCGGGCCATGTTCCTGGAGAAGATGTACACCGGCGTGTGGGGCGGCACCATGTGCCTTACCGAACCGGACGCCGGTTCGGACGTGGGGGCGCTACGCACCAAGGCCATACCCGACCCCGAGGCGGACGACCCGCGCATCTACAAGATCGAGGGGGTCAAGCGCTTCATCACCTGCGGCGAGCACGACCTAACCGAGAACATCATCCACCTGGTCCTGGCACGCATCGAGGGCGGGCCCGCCGGCACCAAGGGGGTGAGCCTGTTCATCGTCCCCAAGATTTGGGTGAACCCCGACGGCAGCATGGGCGAGCCCAACGACGTTTTCTGCGCGGGCATCGAGCACAAGATGGGCATCCACGGCTCCAGCACCTGCACCCTGAACTTCGGGGAGCAGGGCAAGTGCCGGGGCATCCTCTTGGGCGAACCCCACAGCGGCATGGCCAAGATGTTCCAGATGATGAATCACGCCCGCATCGGCTGCGGCATCCAGGCGGCCGGGGCCACGGCCAGCGCCTATGACACCGCCCGCATCTATGCCAAGGAGCGCGTGCAGGGCGCGCCGCTGAGCGACCGCCACGGGGCTGCGGTGCCCATCATCCAGCACGAGGACGTGCGGCGCATGCTCATGAACCTCAAGGCGGGCTCCGAGGCCATGCGGGCGTTCATCGCCTATCTGCTGTTCAACTCCGACGTGGCCAAGCACGACCCGGACGAGGCGGAGCGCCAAAAGGCCCAGGCCAGGGTGGACATCCTCACTCCCCTGGTAAAGGCCTATCCTCCGGACCTGGGCTACATGCTCATCCGCGACGCCATCCAGGTGTTGGGCGGGGCGGGCTATTGCAGCGACTTCCCGGTGGAGCAGTACGGCCGCGACATCAAGATCCTCTCCATCTGGGAGGGCACCAACTACATCCAGGCCCTGGACCTGGTGGGGCGCAAGCTAGGGGCTCAGGGGGGCAAGGTGTTCCAGGAGTGGGTGATGGAACTGATGGCCTTTGCCCAGGCCAACGAGGCGGACCAGGACTTCCAGGCGGACTGCAAGCTGCTGGGACAGGCGGTGGGCATGGTCGCTGATTTCGCCCAGCGCTTTGCCGGGTACTTCAAGCAGGGGCGCATCTCCCTGGTGCCCATGTTCGCCACCCGCTTTTTGGAGTGCTTCGCCGAGACGGTGCTGGCCAAGCTCATGCTGGAGCAGGGGCTCATCGCCGGCGGGAAGCTGGGCACCGTGGACCCGGCCTCCGCGGACGGGCTGTTCTATCAGGGCAAGGTGGCCTCGGCCAAGTTCTTCTGCCGCAACATCCTGACCAACGTTTTCGGGCGCTACGCCTCCCTGAAGACCGAGGACCTCTCGGCCATGGAAATACCCGAGGAGGCCTTTTAAGGCGGGCGCGGCCTAAGCTCCCTCCGCAAAAACAGCGGCCCCTCCGGAACACCGGAGGGGCCGCTATCGTTTTAACGGACAGGCAAACGGGCGTGGTTGCATCGGTACGCCACGACCCGAGGTCGCCTGGATTGCCCTGGCTTGTCGCCCGGGGGCGAGACTAGCCGACAAGCTCCTTGATGCGCTTGACCAAGGCGGCGGGGTCCACCGGCTTGTCGAACCACTCGTCTACTTCCAGGGACTTTATGGCCGAGTGGGGCGCGTAGCTCGAGTCCATGGCGTGATCCGCCACGGCGGTCAGCATGATCACCGGGATATCGCGCAGCGCCTGGTCCTTGGAAACCTCCTTGGCCACGGCGAAGCCGTCCTTGTCCTCCATCATCACGTCCAGGACGATGAGGTCCGGGCTTTCCTGGCGGGCCTTTTCCAGGCCTTCGATCCCGCCGTAGGCGGCCAAGGGCTCCATGCCCTCGGTCTCCAGCAGCATGCTTACGGCTTCCACCAAATCGGGATCATCATCAATGATCAGCACTCTTTTACCGGCCATTCCAACCCCTCTCCCAACGGGTAATCGGGCACCAATACAGTGATAAATAGCATAGCAATATAATGGATAAACTGTCAATAAACCGCAGCCGCCAAGCCGGGACAGCGAAAACCGTTTGCGCCGGCGATTGTTGGTTAGCCTACTATTATGATAATCTATCCGATGATTGTTTACCCGGTTGCCATGCCCCATCGCCGGGCCTAAGAGGAATCCATGGACCAAAAAAGGCATTCAGCCGAAGAGCTGGCCGCCGAGAACCAAGCCCTGCGTGAGCGCGTCAGGGAGTTGGAGGAGTATCAAAAAAGCAGCCGAGAGCGCCAGCGGGAGATGGACCGCGAGCGCAAGTTCAGCGAGATGCTGCTCGACAGCCTGCCCGATGCCATCTATGTGGTGGACCCCCGGACCTTTAAGGTGATGGACTGCAATCAGGTGTTTCTGGACCAACTGGGCCTGACCCGCGACAAGGTCATCGGCCACACCTGCTATCAGCTCACCCGCCGCCGCCCCGAACCCTGCCAGGAAAGCAAGGACGCCTGCCACGCCGTGGAGACCATGCGAACCGGCAAGCCGACGGTGTCCGAGCAGGTGCAGGTATCCGCCGAGGGCGGCGAGCGCTACATTGAATGCACCGCCCTGCCGGTCATGGGCTCGGACGGCGAGGTGGCCCGGGTGGTGCACGTGCACCGCGACATCACCCGCCGCCAGAGGGCCTGGCACCGCTTCCAGGAGGTGAACCGGGAGCTGGTTCGCTCCAACTCCTTTTTGCGAAACCTGATCAAAAGCTCGGTGGACGCGGTGATCGCCGCCGACATGACCGGCCGCATCATCCTGTTCAACGAGGCGGCGGGGGACATTTCCGGCTATAGCGAGCAGGAGGCGCTCAACGAGGTGGACATCCGCGACATCTATCCGGGCAACGGGGCGCGGGAGATCATGGCGCTGTTGCGTAGCGAGGAGCACGGCGGCAAGGGCAAGCTCAAATCCCACGAGGTGCGCCTGCTGCGCAAGGACGGCAGCATCGTACCCATCAGCTTGTCCGCGGCGGTGGTCAGCGAAGGCGACAACGAGGTGGCCACGGTGGGCTTCTTCTACGACCTAAGGGCCAAACTGCGCATGGAGCAAGAGCTGGACCACACCCGCATCCAGCTTTTGCAATCGGAAAAGATGGCCTCCATCGGCAAGCTGGCCGCCGGGGTGGCCCACCAGCTCAACAACCCCCTGGCCGGGATCACCCTGTACGGCAACCTGCTGGCCGAGGAATACGACTTGCTGTCCGAGGCCCGCGACGACCTGCGGCGCATCTTGGACAACGCCCAGCGCTGCCGCGACACCATCAAGGAGCTGTTGCAGTTCGCCCGGCAAACCAAAAGGGAGATGCGCCCCAGCGACCTCAACCAGGCCTTGTCGCGCACCATGTTCCTGCTGGAAAACCAGTCCCAGTTCCAGAACATCAAGGTGAAGCTGGACCTGGACCCCGAGCTGCCCCAGGTTCCGGCCGACATCCAGCAGCTCAACCACGTGTTCATGAACATCGTCCTCAACGCCGCCGAGGCCATGCGGGGCACGGGGCGCATAGACGTGCGCACCCGGCGCTTTCCCGGAGGGCGCGGCGTGTTGGTGGAGATACAGGACACGGGGCCGGGCATCCCCCCCGAGGTGCTCCCCCACGTATTCGAGCCCTTCTTTACCACCAAGGAAGAGGGGGAGGGCACCGGCCTGGGGCTCAGCGTGGCCTTTGGAATAGTAAAGAACCACCGCGGCAGTATCGAGGTTTTCAGCCCTCGCGGCCAAGGCACCCTGTTCGTCATCAAACTGCCCTCCACGATCGCCGCCGAGGAGGAATAAAGACGTGAGCCAGAGCGAAGCGACATCCGTGCCGGTGCTGGTTATCGACGACGAACGCGACCTGCGCGACGGTTGCGAGCGCTTTTTGCGCCGCCTGGGCTGCGCCGTGGCCAAGGCACCCGACGGCGCGGCCGGGCTGGCCGCCATGGAACAAAGCCCGGCGGACATCGTGCTGCTGGATTTGAAGATGCCGGGCATGGACGGGTTGGAGGTGCTCAAACGGCTGCGCCAGTTCCATCCCCAGGCGCTGGTCATCGTCATCACCGGCTACGCCACGGTGGAAACCGCCATCGAGGCCATGAAACTAGGGGCCTACGACTTTTTGCCCAAGCCCTTTCAGCCGGACCATCTTCGGCTCACCGTGGGCCGGGCCATGGACCGTCTGCGTCTTACCCGTGAGAAAGAGCGCCTGGAGCAAGAGCGCCTGCAGACCCTGCACGACCTGGCCGGGGAGCAGAGCCGCCTGCGCACCGTGATTCGCGCCTTGCCCATGGGGGTGTTGGTGACCCAGCCGGACGGGCGGGTGGTGCTGCACAATCCCAGTTTCTGCCAGATGGCCGGGCTGGACCCGGACAGCCCGCCCGGCCGGGAGTTGAGCCACTACCTGAGCGAGCCCCAGGTGGGCGCCCTGGCGCAGGGCGCCTCCCAAAATGGCCGAGCCGCGGGGCAGGGCAATGGCGAGGAGCCCCCGGCGGTGGAGTTCACCACCAAGCAGGGGCGCACGCTGCTGGCCCAGGCCACGCCGGTGTTGGGCGACGGCGGCGCGAGTCTGGGGGCGGTGCTGGTGTTCATTGACGTGACCCCCTACCGCATGCTGGATCAGTTGCGCCAGGAGTTCGTGGCCAAGGTGAGCCATGAACTGCGCTCACCCTTGTCCACCATCCTGCTGCAGTTGACGCTGCTGTTGGGGGAGGACGGCGCGGCCCCGCCCCAGGGGCATCGCCATCTGCTGGTGCGGGCCAGGGAGCGCACCCAAGGGCTCATCTCCTTTGTGCGCGACCTGTTGGACCTGAGCCGCCTGGAGAATGGGGGAGGGGCGGCCGCCCAGCCGGTAGAGGTGAGCCTGGAAAAGGTGCTCGCCTCGGTGAGCGAGGCGCTGGGCGATCAGGCCCGCAGCCGGGGGATGGAACTACGGCTGGAGTTGCCCGCCGAGCCGTTGCCCCCGCTTAGGGCCGATCCCGTGGGCCTGGAGAGCGTGTTCACCAACCTGGCGGCCAACGCCATCAACTACTCGTCCGACGGCGGCCAGGTGACGCTCAAGGCCTGGAGCGAGGGGGACTCCCTCAAGGTGGCGGTGAGCGACCAGGGTTTTGGTATCGAACCGGAGAAGCTAGGCCTGATCTTTGACAAATTTTACCGCGTCAAGAACGAGAAGACCCGCTACGTCACCGGCACCGGCCTGGGCCTGCCCATCGTAAAGAACGTGGTGGAAAACCTGGGCGGCGCGGTGGCGGTGGACAGCGAGCTGGGCAAGGGCAGCACCTTCACCGTGACCCTGCCTGTCACACCTACCTAGAAAAGAATCGCCGAGCCAGGGCTGAGTGGCCCCGGTCCGGCGATTCCCCCCTCCCCGCTACGCCCCTCGGGCGTGGTCGGTCCTAGTCCAATGGGGGCCGGGGATACAGCCCCCCGCCCTCCACGATTTCGGGGACTTTTTCTTCCCACTCGATGGCCATGATGTGGAAGCCGGCCACGCCGGGGACCTCCTTGAGGCGCTGCACGGCTTCTATGCACATCTTGACGCCTTCTTCCGGTTGCTTTTCCTTGGGCACCCCGGCGATACGCTCCACCACCTCGTCTGGCACGTCCATGCCCGGCACCCGGTTCTTCATGTACTTGGCCATGCCCGCCGACTTGAGCGGGGTGAGGCCGGCCAAGACGTACACCTTTTCCAGCAGGCCCCGGTCGCGGGCCTCGCCCAGCCAGCGTTCGAACTTGTCCAGGTTGAAGATGCACTGGGTCTGGATGAACTCCACCCCGGCGGCCACCTTTTTGGCCAGGCGGGGCACCCGCACCTCAAAGGGGTCGGCAAAGGGGTTGGCCGCCGCGCCCACGAACATGCTGGGCGGCCGCTTGATCTCGTCGCCGCCCAGGAACTTGCCTTCGTCGCGCATGTGCCGGACGGTCTGGATCAGTTGCATGGAGTCCAGGTCGTGCACGTTTTGCCCGGCCGCGCAGTCGCCGAAGCTCTGGTGGTCGCCGGATAGGCAGAGGATGTTGTGGATGTCGAAGGAGGCCGCGCCCAGGATGTCGCTCTGCATGGCGATGCGGTTGCGGTCGCGGGTCACCATCTGCAATATGGGCTCCAGCCCGGCCAGCTTGAGATGGATGCACGATGCCAGGGAGCAGAGCCGGGTCACCGAGGTCTGGTTGTCGGTGATGTTGATGGCGTCCACGTGGTTTTTGATGAGCTGGGCCTTTTCCTTGATGGCCTCGGCGTCGCTGCCCCGGGGCGGCCCGCACTCGCTGGTCACCGCCTGGTGGCCGGCCTTGAGCATCTTCTCCAGTTTGCTCGGGGTGGTGCTACTCACGAGACCACCTCCTCTTTTATGCGCGTGCGGGGGCCTCCCGCCCGGTCGGTGGACCAGTCCTTGATGGGCGTGAGGGTCTCGTAGTCATCCATGCGGCCCAGGGATTTCAGGCGGTCCACGATGAGCTGCCAGGCGCAGTCCACGTCCTTGGATATCTCGCACTTGCCCTTGGTGGAGCCGCCGCAGGGGCCGTTGAGCACCCGTTTGGCGCAGCGGCTCACCGGACAGATGCCCGCCGTCTGGGCCAGCAGGCAGGTGCCGCAGCCCTGACAACGCTCGCTCCACACACCGCGCTCCAAGGCCCCGCCCATGAAGGAGGTGTTCACGCCGGGCACCACGGGGATTTTGGCGTACTCCTCGGCCATGAACTGGCAGCCCACGCCGCAGGCGATGGAGACCACGATGTCATAGGGCTCCACCGTCTCCCTGGCCCCCACCACGTATTCCCGGTCGCACTGGCGCTGCAGGGTGGTCTCGCCCACCTGGGCCTCGACGCCCTGGTTGAGAAAGTGCAGGCGCAGGGCCGAGGCCAGGATGCCCACCTCCTTGGTGCCTCCCACCTCGCAGACCGTGACGCATTCGTTGCAGCCGGCCACCAGGATCTTGCGGTGGTCCTTGACCAGGTCGAAAATTTCCTCCAAGGGTTTGCCGTTGGCTACGATCATTTCACGCCGCTCCCCTTTCCGCCGCCTCACCGGCGGCCGGCGTCGCTCCGGCCAGCTTGGCCGGGTTGGGCCCCAGGGCCCTGATGCGCTCGGTCATCTCCCGGGCGAACTGGGCGAACTTGGGCGCCTCGCCCGAGGTGAGGTTGTACATCTGCACCCTCTCGCCACCGGTGCCCACCTGCTCCAGCAGGCGCCGGGCCTGCTCCACCCGCTTGCGGGCCTTGAAGTTGCCCTGCTCGTAGAAGCAGCTGCCTTCCATGCAGCCCACCAGGTAGACCCCGTCGGCCCCTTTTTCAAAGGCACGCAGGATGTGCAGGATGTCCACCTTTCCGGTGCAGGGCACGCGGATTATGCGCACCTGGGCCGGGTAATTCAGACGCATCGAACCTGCCAGGTCCGCGGCTGAATAGCCTCAGGCGTTGCAGCAAAAAGCCACGATAACCGGCTCGAAGCCCTCCATCACATCACTCCCTCCAGCAGACCGTCCACTTGCGCGAGGATCTGGTCGTCCTCGTACCAATTGAGCTCTATGGCCTTGGCCGGGCACTCGGCGGCGCAGATGCCGCAGCCCCGGCACAGGGCTTCGTCGATCTGGCTGACCCCGTCCTCGTTGATGCGCGGCACCCCGTAGGGGCAGGAGTAGACGCACACCAGGCAGGAGGCGCACAGGTCGGGGTTCACCCGCGAAGTCACCGGCGACAGCTCCAACTCGCTTTGGGAAAGCAGGGTGGCCGCTCGCCCGGCCGCGGCCAGGGCCTGGGCAATGGATTCGCCCACCAGCTTGGGCCCGTGGGCCGTGCCGCACACGTAGACCCCGTCGGTGGCCATGTCCACCGGGCGGAGCTTCACGTGGGCCTCCAACAGATAGCCGTCCGCGTTGCGGGCCAGCTTCATGATGGAATACAAGTCCTCGGATTCGCGGGGACGCATCCCGGCGCTCAGGACCAGCAGGTCGGCCCGCGCCTGGATCTCGCGGCCCAGCACGTGGTCGATGAAGCTCACCTGAATGCCGTCTTCTGTTGGGGTCACCTCCGGGGGATGCTCCTGGTCGTAGCGGAAGAAGACCACGCCCTTTTTGCGGGCCTCGGTGTAATAGTCCTCCATGAGGCCGTAGGTGCGCATGTCGCGGTAGAGCACGTAGACCTGCATCTCGGGGTTGAGTTCCTTGAGGTGCAGGGCGTTCTTGACCGCGCTCTGGCAGCAGATGCGCGAGCAGTTGGGGTAGTCCTCGCGCCGGGAGCCCACGCACTGGATCATCACCACCGCGTCCAGGCCTTTGGCCCCTTCCGGGTCTTCCAGGCGTTGGGCCAGCTCCACTTGGGTCACCACCCTGGGGTCCTCGCCGTAGCCGTATTCGCTGGGCTGGTATTCGCCGGCCCCGGTGGCCAGGATGAGGGCTCCGTGGTTGATCTTGCGTTCGTACATGGCCGGGCCCACGATGACCTCGGTGGTGAAGTTGCCCCTATAGCCGCTGAAGCTGGTGATCACCGTCTCGGTGAGCAGCTGGATGTTGTCGTGCTCCATGACCCGCTGGACGAGGCCGTCCACGTGGGCGTTGATGTCCGCTCCCTCGATGGTGTGGGTCAGTTGACGGGCAAAGCCGCCCAGGTTGGCCTCGCGCTCCACCAGCACCACCTCGAAGCCCTGCTCGGCCAGGGACAGGGAGGCGGTGAGTCCGGCCACTCCGGCCCCCACCACCAGGCAGCGGGGCTTGACCCCCACCGTCATGCGGGGCAGGGCGCGATGGGTGCTCACCCGAGCCACCGCCGCGCGCACCAGATCCTTGGCCTTGGCCGTGGCCAGGGCCGGTTCGCCGCTGTGCACCCAGGAATCGTGGTTGCGAATGTTGGCCATCTCGAACAGGTACTTGTTCAGGCCGCAGGCGGTGAGTGTGTCCATGAAGATGGGTTCGTGGGTCTTGGGGCTGCAAGAGGCCACCACCACCCGGTTGAGGTTGTGCTCGGCGATCTTGGCCTTCATCTGCTCCTGCACGTCCTGGGAGCACACGAACAGCCCGTCGTCGGCCACCACCACGTGGGGCAGGGAGGCGGCGTACTCGGTGACCGAGGGCACGTCCACCACCCCGGCGATGTTGATGCCGCACTTGCACACGAACACCCCCACCCTGGGCTCTTCGGCCGCCACGTCGCGCTCGGGCGGAATCTCCACCGCGCGGGTAGCGCTCCAGCGGGCCGGGGACAGCTTGCCCGCCGCGGCCGCCGCCGCCGCGCTGGCCTCGGTGACCGAGCTGGGGATGTCCTTGGGCCCCTGGAAGCTGCCGCAGACCATGACCCCCGCGCGGTTGGTGGCCACCGGGGTCATGGGATCGGTGACGGCGAAGCGGTACTTGTCCAGTTCAATCCCCAGGCGCTGAGCCAACTCGCCGCTGGAGGCGGGCACTTGCAGGCCCACCGAGAGCACCACCAGGTCGAAGGCCTCCACCTTGGCCTGGCCGTCGTCGGTGGCGTACTCGATGAGCAGGCCGCCGGTAGCCGGGTCGTCGTAGATGGTGTGGGCCCGCGACTTGATGAAGCGCACCCCCGCCTGATCCCGGGCCCGTTGGTAGTAGAGCTCGTAGTCCTTGCCAAAGGTGCGGATGTCCATGTTGAAGATGGCGCAGTCCAAATCGCCGGGGGCGTGCTCTTTGGCCACCAGGGCCTGCTTGATGGCGTACATGCAGCACACCGAGGAGCAGTAGCCGTTGCCGCAGTTGTGGGTGTCGCGCGAGCCCACGCATTGCAGCCAGGCGATCTTCAGGGGCTCCTGGTGGTCGGACAGGCGCACCAAGTGGCCCTGGGTGGGACCGGCCGGGCTGAGCAGGCGTTCGAACTCCAGGGCGGTGAGCACGTTGGGGTTCTGCCCGAAGCGGAAGTCCAGGCCCAGGCCGTTGGGCTGATAGGGCCGCGCGCCGCTGGCCAGCACCACCGAGCCCACGTTGAGGGACACCTCGCGGGGCGCCTCGTCGTGGTTCACCGCTCCCGCCAGGCAGGCGTCAACGCAGAGCATGCACTCGGCGCACCCGGCGCAGGCCAGGCAGCGGGAGGCCTCGGCCCGGGCCTGCTCCTCGGTGTAGGGTCCCAGCACCTCCTTGAAGTTGCGGGCCCGCTCCGCCGGGTCGGCGTGGGGCAGGTGCTCGCGGGCCTGGGGTGCCTTGTCTATCTTTTCCGGCTGTACCGGGGTCAGCTTGCGGGGGCGTCCCTGTTTTAGGTCCCGGCCCTCCACCAGGGCCGTGACCGAGCGGGCCGCCTCCTTGCCCTGGGCCACCGCCTCGATGACCGTGGCCGGGCCCAGCACCGCGTCGCCGCCGGCAAAGACAAAGGGCAGGTTGGTCTGCAGGCTCACCTCGTCCACTTGCAGGCAGTTCTTTTTGCCCACGTCCAGGCGGCAGGTGTCGTCCAGGCACTCCAGGTCCGGCTCCTGGCCAATGGCGGCCAGGGCCCCGTCCACCTCTATGACGTATTCGGAACCGGGTATCTCCTGGGGCCGGGCCCGCCCCGAGGCGTCGGGCTCGCCCAGCTCCATCTTGATGACCTCCACGCCGGTCAGCTTGCCGCCGCTGGAGATGAAGCGCTTGGGCGCCACCAGGAATTGAATCTGGACGCCTTCTTCCAGGGCCTCCTCGACCTCGTCCTCATAGGCGGGCATCTCGTTGCGGGTGCGGCGATAGAGGATGGTCACCTCTTGGCTGCCCAACCTCAGGGCGGTGCGGGCCGAGTCGATGGCCACGTTGCCGCCGCCCACCACCACCACCCGCCGGCCCGGCGAGTTGGCCTGGCCCAGGCCGGCCCGGCGCAGGAACTCCACGCCCGGCTGCACCCCTGGAACGTCCTCGCCCTCCACCCCCAGGGTGAGGCAGCGGTGGGCGCCCACGGCCATGATCACCGCCTTGTAGCCCTCCTGTTGCAACTGGCCCACCGTGAAGTCCTCGCCCAGGGTGCTGTTGAGACGTATCTCCACCCCCAGGGCCTTGATGTAGTCGATTTCATAGTCCAGGATACGCTGGGGCAGCCGGTAGTCGGGGATGCCCACCCGCAGCATGCCTCCGGCCACGGGCAGCGATTCGAAGATGGTTACCGCGAAGCCCTCCAGGGCCAGGTAATAGGCCGCCGAGAGGCCCGCCGGGCCCGAGCCGATCACGGCGATTTTCTCGTCCCGGGGCGGCTTGGTCTCGGGCAGGTCCATCTCCCCCTGCTCGATCTCCCACTCGGCCACGAAGCGCTTGAGGTCGCGGATGGCGATGGGCTCGTCCAGCTCACCTCGGGCGCAGGCGGTCTCGCAGGGATGGGTGCACACCCGGCCGCAGACGGCGGGCAAGGGATTCTCGTCGCGGATGACCTTTAGGGCCTCGCGGTAGCGTCCGGCGGCGATGAGGTTCACGTAGCCCTGCACCGCGATGTGGGCGGGGCAGGCCACCTTGCAGGGGCTCTGGCCCCGCTTGCTGATGGCATAGGCGCCGGGGATGGCCTGGGCGTAGCGCTTGTAGGCCGCCCTGCGCTGGGCTATGCCCGCGTCATACTCACTGTCCAGGGGTATGGGGCAGACCTTGGCGCACTCGCCGCAGGCGGTGCACTTTTCCAGGTCCACGAAACGGGGGTGTTGCAGCACCCGGGCGGTGAAGTCGCCTTCCTCGCCGTCCAGGCCCAAGACCTCCGCGTTGGTGAGAAGCTCTATGTTCAGATGCCGGCCGACCTCGACCAGTTTAGGCGAGATAATTCACATGGCGCAGTCGTTGGTCGGGAAGGTCTTGTCCAATTGGGACATCAGGCCGCCGATGGCCGGGTCGTTCTCCACCAGGTAGACGTAGTACCCGGAATTGGCTAGGTCCAGGGCCGACTGCATCCCCGCGATGCCGCCGCCCACCACCATGACCCGTCCCACGGGCCGGGCCGGAGCCGCCAATGCCTTGCCTTGCGCGCTGTCTGCCATGCCTTCATCCTTGCCTGCGGCGCCGCCGGGGAGCGTCCCCGGCCGTGCCTGATTAGGCCCCCAATATCTGCGGCAGCCGGTCTTCCCAACCCAGCGGGGAGATCATCACCCCGCTGTGGCCGGCCGCTTTGATGCCCTCGATCAACTCCTGGGCGATGAGGATGCCCTCGCGCACCCGGTCCGGCGCGTCCTTGATGCGCTCGATGAGCGCGTCGGGCATATGCACGTGCTTCATGTGGCGGCCGATGGCCCGGGCCATGCCCACCGATTTGAGCAGGAGCACGTTGGGTATGAGCTTCGCCTGGCGATCGCCCAGGTGCTTGGTAAAGGCGGCCAGGGAGTCCAGGTCGTACACGGGCGGGGTGACGAAGAATTGAGCCCCGGCGGCCAGCTTGCGGTCCAACTCCGCCAACTCCTGCTGCACCGCACCCAGGGCCCCGGTGTTGAGGGTGGCGCCCACCGTGAAGCTGGGGGCGCCCTCCAACTCCACCCCGGCCATGTCCTTGCCCGTGGCCAGCTTGGCAATGACCTCCATGAGCTCCAGCTCGTCCAGGTCGTAGACCGGCCTGGCCTTGTGGTGGTCGCCCAGGTTGGGCGCGTCGCCCTCCACGGCCATGACGTTGGCGATGCCCAGGGCCGCGGCCGAGAGCAGGTCGGCCTGCAGAGCCAGGCGGTTGCGGTCGCGACAGCAGACCTGCAGCACCGTCTCGATGCCCTTGTTGGCCAAGAGCATGCACCCGCCCAAAGAGCCCAGCTTCATCACCGCGTTGGCCATCTCCGGCACCACCACGGCGTCCACCTTGCCCTTGACGCGCTGGGCGTGGCCCACGAAGGCCTCCACGTCCACGCCCTTGGGCGGCTCCAACTCCACTAGGGTCACGAACTGTCCCTGGGCCAACTTCTCTGCGAAACTCATATCCCCTCTCACAACAGGTAGCCGCCGAACCGGTTGCCGGCCAGGGCTGGCGGCTAGGGGAGCGGCGGGAGCGGTCCCGGTGAAATCAATAAAAAGCGGCCCGCCGAAGCGGACCTATCTCAACGAGGTTTCCCAGGCCGCAGCGGCGGCGCAGGACTCCGAATGCGCATCAAAGAGGGTGTAGTGGTTGCGAAGGCGGCGGCACGAGCTATGACCGCGGTTCGAACCAAGAAGTGCGAGCAGAGGGGATTGGGATGAAAGCCGCCGTGAACTTGCCGTATGAAAGCCGCCATGGGAACAACGGATCATTTCACGCATCAACAGGCTCCAGGCGATTTAAAGCATAGTTAATCGATCTATATTATTGGATACCGGATGGTTTGTTGTCAAGGCGTAGCCGACCGGAGCCCCGGTCCATGGCGCTTGTAACCTATTCCTTCACTGGGATATGCTGAAAACGAACCCTTGCCCTGGATCGAGAGGGAGTCAAATGGCCGGCAAGCAGCGCCCCTGGCGTTATTTGAACCACGCCGCCGAGACCGGCCCCTGGGCCACCAGCCGGGCCAAGCTCGAGACCGATCTGCGCCGCACCGTGGAGTTGGCCCTGGCGCGCTCCCCGGCCTATGGGGAGCTTTACGGCCGGGCCGGCTTCAAGCCCGGATCATTTAGAGGGCTTGAGGACCTGACCAGCCTGCCCCTGCTCACCATGAACGACCTGGTGGCCAGGCAGGAGCAAGGCCCTCCTTTCGGCGGCTTCGAGACCGTGCCCGCCCAGGATTTTCACCGCATCTACATCAACCCCGGCTTCCTGTGGCAGCCAGGCGAGGGCCGCTACCGGCAGACCTCCCTGGCCGAGGCCCTGTGCGGGGGAGGGGTGTTGCCCGGCGACCGGGTGCTCAACACCTTCTCCTATCATCTTTGGCCCTATGCCCACATGCTCGACGACTCGCTGGGCGCCATCGGGGCCACGGTCCTGCCCAGCGGCACGGGCAACGCCTTCATGCAGGTGCGCATCATGCAGAAGCTCGCGGTCAGCGCCTACATGGGCACCCCCAGCTTTTTGATGACCATAGCCCAACGGGCCGAGGCCATGGGCCTGGATCCGGCCCATGATCTGGACCTGGAGGCGGCGGTGGTGGGGGCGGAGATGCTGCCCGACAGCCTGCGCGTGCGCCTGCAAGACAAACTGGGCATATCCGTGCGCCAGATCTACGCCACGGTCTACCTGGGCTGCCTGGGCTACGAGTGCCGGGAGGCCGCGGGCCTGCACTTGCCCCAGGGCGTGCTGGTGGAGGTGGTGGACCCGGTCACCGGCCAGGCCCAACCGCCGGGGGTGCCCGGCGAGGTGGTGGCCAGCAACCTGAACCACAAATACCCCATGCTGCGCCTGGCCACCGGCGACCTGTCCATGTGGCTGGAGGGCCAGTGCGCCTGCGGCCGCACCAGCCCCCGCCTGAAAGGGGTGCTGGGCCGCATGGACCAGGCGGTCAAGGTGCGGGGCACCTTTGTGCACCCCTGGCAGTTGGACGAGCTCTTCGCCGCCCGGCCCGAGGTGTTCAAGTACCAGGCCGAGGTGAGCCGTCACCAAGACCAGGATTTGCTGTGCATCAAGGTGGAGCTCATGGAGGAGGTGGGGCAGGAGCTGGCTCCGCGCCGCATCCTGGAGCGCGAGCTGCGCGAATTCCTGGCGGTAAAGGCTCAGGTGGAGGTGGTGCCTCGGGGCACCATCCCCGATTTCCACGGCAAGATCATCGACCGGCGCAAGTGGGACTAGGGCTGGGCGGGGCGCATGGCTCAGGAGAAGCTAAAGGTCGGGGGGCTGATGCAGAGCGACGGCCGCTCCATGCTCAGGGTGCTATCCGCCTTCAATCTTATGGACGGCCCGGGGGTGATCATGGCGGCTCTGGCCGCCCAGGGCATCAACGTGGAGCTTCTGGTCTCGGCCCTGGACCAGGAGGACGCCATCAACCTGTCGCTGGTGGTGGCCGGCAAGGACCTGGAGCACGCCCTGGTGGTTTTGGAAGGCGTCAAGCAAGACTTGGAGGCGAGGGCCATCACCTATCTGCCCGACGTGACGGTGCTGACCCTGTTCGGTCCCCACCTCCGGGAAAAGCCGCGCATCCCCGGAGTGATGTTCACTACCCTGGCCTCGGTGGGAATCTGCCCCCAGGCCATCAGCACCAGCATCTCCAGCGTGTCGTGCGTGGTGCCCGGCCTCCAGGCCGCCTTGGCCGTGGAGGCCCTGTCCGAAAGATTCGAGTTGCCCTACAAGGCCCAGCAGCGCCCCAAGAACTGGTAAGGCGCGGCCGAGGGGGGCCGAGACGCGGAGTCCGGTGCGCGCTCCCTTTGTCGATGGTAAAATCGCAAAATATCATTCTTCTGCAATCGACCGGAGTTTAGGATCAGCCATGACCCCCGATCCCGCCATAAGCCGCCTGTTGCCCAATGCCAGTCTTAGAGGCATGCGGGTGCTGGTGCGCGGGGCGGGGGAGATGGCCAGCGGGGTGGCCTATCGCCTGGCCCACGCGGGCTTCCACGTGTTGATGACCGAGATCCCCACCCCCCTGGCGGTGCGCCGCTCGGTCAGCTTTTGCGAGGCGGTGTACGAGGGCAGCAAGGTGGTGGAGGGCCGTACGGCCCGGCTCATCCAGGAGCCTGGTGAGGCCCCGGAGCTGTGGGCCCGCGCCGAACTGCCGGTGTTGGTGGACCCGCACATGAGATGCCGGGCGGCCATTCGCCCCATGGTTATCGTGGACGCCCTCTTGGCCAAGCGCAACACCGGCCTGCACAAGGGCATGGCTCCCCTGACCATCGGGCTGGGGCCGGGCTTCCACGCCCCGGACCAGGTGGACCTGGCCATAGAGACCAACCGGGGCCACAACCTGGGGCGGCTCATCAGCCTGGGCGCGCCCGAGCCCAACACCGGGGTGCCGGGCACCCTGGGCGGCTACTCCCTGGAGAGGGTACTGCGTTCACCGGCCGACGGCCGCTTCCAAACCCAGGTGGCCTTGGGCCAGCGAGTGGAGGCCGGACAGGTGGTGGCCACGGTGGATGGCCAAGCCGTCGAGGCCCAGGTGGCGGGCATCCTGCGCGGCCTGCTGCGGCCGGGCGCGCTGGTGACCCAGGGCACCAAAGTGGGTGACGTGGACCCCAGGGGCTGCATCGAATATCTGCACACCATCAGCGAAAAGGCCCGCGCCATCGGGGGATCGGTGCTGGAGGGCATCCTGGCCACTTTCAACCGTTGAGTTCGTGGGTAATCCTGTTGCAAAACGCCGTGTTGCCAGCCGGGCCGGGGCAATTCCCGGGGTTGGGCCGTCCCGTTTGTATTATACCGCTATGCGGTATCAGGTATTGGCTTGTGATACTCTTTAATTTGCATTACATTGTCGGCCGGTTCGTCGGGATGGACCCGAACCCTGCGCCCAAGGGGAAATTTCTTGCAAGGCGCTGGGGTGGAAGCTTAAAAATGCATGATCGAGATGTGGAGCGGTTTGAACAGTCGCAATAATTTAGTAGGTCTGATTAACGGCAAGCGCGCGCTGCCGGACTTGGGAAAGGCGATGCATCGATGAGCGACAAATTTATGTCCACCGCCGAGGCGGTCGATAAATTTATTCATGACGGAGACCAGATAGCTCTGGGCGGCTTTACCATCAACCGCAACCCCATGAGCCTGGCTCGGGAGATCGTCCGCCAACACAAAAAGGACCTTTACCTGGTGGTGCATTCCCACGGGCAGGCCTTGGAGCTGTTGATCGGGGCGGGCTGTGTAAAGCGCCTGGAGTTAGCCTACGGCGGCGTCGCCAGATTCGCCCCCACCGGCCAGCGCTTCAAGAAGGCGTTTTTGGAAAAGAGCATCGAGGTAGAGGATTACACCAATTACCAGATGACCCTGAGATTCATGGCCGGGGCCATGGGGCTCCCCTTCATCGCCACCACTTCGGGCCTGCAGACCGACGTGGTCAAGGTTTCCGGCTTTTCACCAGCCACCAGGAAACAAGAGGGCGTGCCCGACGAAAAGCTGACCGTCATAAAAAACCCCATCGACCCCGAGTCGGGGGATGTGGTCATCTTGCCGCCCCTGAACCCGGACGTCACCCTGCTGCACGCCCAGTATGCCGGGGATGAAGGCACCATTCGCATGGAGGGGCTTTCCTTCGCGGACATAGAGCAGGCCAAGGCGGCCAAGCATGTGCTCGTTTCCTGCGAGCACGTGGTGCCCGAAGAAATGCTCCGGCGGGAGCCGGACCGCAACTGCCTGCCCCCGTTTTTGGTGGACGCCATCATTCCCACCCCTTATGGCGCCCATCCCACCGGTTGCTATATGTTCTATGACTATGATCCCACGCACCTGAACCTGTTCAAACAGATGGCGCGGGACGATGCGATGTTCCAGCAATACCTGGACGAATGGGTCATGCCCCTGGCAACCCAAGAAGAGTATTTGGACAAGGTCGGCGCTTCCAGCCTGGTTCGGATCAAGGCCAACCCCTTCATCGGTTACGCCCCCGGCATGGACAGAAGTTGAGCGGAGCTATCATGGACCAAAAATACACAGCAAATGAGATCATGGCCTTGTGCGCCGGACGCCTGGTTCAAGACGGCGACATCCTTTTTGCCGGCACCGGCCTGAGCATGCTGGCGGCGACCGTGGCCAAGCAGATACACGCCCCTCGCTCCACGGTGTTTTTCGAAACCGGCGGCATCGACCCAGCCTTGGATGAGCTGCCCCTGGGCGTGGCCGACTCCAGGGTGATGGTCGGCACTTCAGTCAACAGCGGTCTGGCCGACGCCCTGAGCCTTTTGGGGCATCCCAAGCTCAAGACCATCGCCTTCCTGGGAGCGGCCCAAGTCGATTGTTATGGCAACCTCAACTCGACCATGCTGGGCACCTATGACAAGCCCTTGCAGCGGTTCCCCGGTTCCGGGGGGGCCTGCGATGCCGCCAGCCTGGGCTATGGTTACGTCATTTTCATGAAACACGAGGTCAGGCGGTTCGTGGAAAAGCTGGACTACTTCACCACCCCGGGCTGGCTCACCGGCGGCGATTCAAGGGTGAAAGCCGGTTTCAAACGCGGCGGCCCCATAGCCGTGGTCACCAACCTGGGCATACTGAAGTTCGACGATACCAGCAAAAAAATGTATCTCGCCGAGTATTACAAATTCACCACCCCTGAAAAGATAGCGGAAGCGACCGGGTTCGAGCTGGACATCTCACGGGCCCGACCGACCATGGAGCCGACGGAGCAAGAACTGAGTATTTTGCGCACCAAGGTTGATCCCCAGCGGCTCATATTGGGACCCGCCGCCTAGCCTTGGGTCCTGCCGCTCGGCTTGTCGCAAAGTGCTCCAAGCCGGTTGAGGCATTGACCCTAACTGGCATTCGGCCAAGAGTAACACCGGTGGCCCGGGACATACCCCGGGCCACCGGGCAGTCTTTACCTTGATGAATTTGAGCGCATTCGCCGCTGTATAGCCCTGACGTTTGGATGTTTGGACCAACTCGCGACTTGGCGGAGGCGGCCTTGCTTGTCCCCGCTATTCATGCTCTTCAACGACCAGATTCGGACTGGGGTTTCCCTTGAACCCTATAAAGCCCAGGTTTGCAATCTTATATGAGAAATGTTATAAAATATGTTATATTGTTTCGGCTTTTGCATATAATAAGCTGATTATTTTAATATAATTACTATCTGTCGCCCTGTGGGGACAGCTTTGGCAGCAGGCTCTTTGGGGCTTGGCGGTTACCATATTAGGGAAAGGGTCTGGTCATGCCATTGCGCACGGTGACCAATCCCGTGAAAGCGGGCTCGCGCTATCTGTCGGGCAACGATGCCGCCGCCGAGGGGGCCATCGCCGCCGGTTGCCGCTACTACGGCGGCTATCCCATCACCCCCTCCTCGGAAATCATGGAGTACATGAGCCGGGAGTTGGCCCCGCGGGGCGGCGCCTTCATGCAGATGGAGGACGAGATCGCCTCCATCTCCTCGGTGGTGGGCGCCTCTTGGACCGGCTCCAAAGCCATGACCGCCACCAGCGGGCCGGGCCTTAGCCTCATGCAGGAGTGCCTGGGCTACGCCGCCTTTACCGAGACCCCGGTGGTGCTGGTGGATGTGCAGCGGGCCGGCCCTTGCACCGGCCAGGCCACCAAGGTGGGGGCCGGAGACCTCATGGCGGTCAAGTGGGGATCCCACGGCGACTATCAGGTGGTGGCCCTGTCCCCCTGGTCGGTGCAGGAGATGTTCAGCCTCACCGTGGAGGCCTTCAACCTCTCCGAACGCCTCAGGGTACCGGCCTTCCTTTTGGCCGAGGAGGCCACCGGCCATCTGCGCGAGCGGGTGGACCTGCCCGAGTCCCTGGAAATCTACGACCGCGACTACCAGCCCCATGAGCCGCCTTTTGGCTGCGACGAGCCCGACGGCATCCCCTCCATGCCCCGCTTCGGGGACGGGGAAAACCTTCTGGTCACCGGCTCCACCCACGACCGCTGGGGCTATCGCAAGACCGAGGGACCGGCCTTTCACGACGCGCTGGTGCGCCGCCTGAGCCAAAAGGTGCTCAGTCGCAAGGCCGAGATTTGCCGCCATGAGGGCTATTACCTGGACGACGCCGAGTTGGTGGTGGTGGCCTATGGCTTCACCGCACGGGCCGCCCTGCGCGCGGTGCGCCAGGCCCGCCGGGGCGGCCTGGCCGTGGGCTTGTTGCGCCTGATAACCATCTGGCCCTTTGACGACGAGCTGATTCGCCGGGTGGCCCAGGGGGCCAAGGGCTTTTTGGTGCCGGAGATGAACCTGGGACAGGTGGACGGCCTAGTGCGCTCCGCCGCCGGAGACACGCCGGTGAAGTCGTTGACCCAGGTCAACGGCAGCACCATCAGCCCGGCGAGCATCCTCGCCGCGCTGGGGGAGATGCGCTGATGGCCCGCTCCATGGAGAAATATCTGCGGCCCGAAGTGAAGACCACGCCGTTTTGCCCCGGCTGCGGCCATGGGGTGCTCATGGGCTCGTTGCTCCGGGCCATCGACCAGCTCGGGCTGGACATGAAAAACACCCTGTTCGTTTCGGGCATCGGCTGCGCGGCCTGGATTCCCAGCCCCAACTTCGCGGCAGACACCCTGCACACCCTGCATGGCCGGGCAGTGGCCTTTGCCACCGGGGCCAAGGCGGCCAACCCCGATCTCAAGGTGATCGTGATCTCCGGCGACGGCGACCTGGCCTCCATCGGGGGCAACCACCTGATCCACGCCGCCCGGCGCAATCTGGAACTGACGGTCATCTGCGCCAACAACATGATCTACGGCATGACCGGCGGCCAGATGGCCCCCACCACCCCCCAGGGGCACCTCACCGCCACCAGCGTGCAGGGCAACCCCTACCGGCCCTTTGACCTGGTCAAGCTGGTCAAGGGGGCGGGCGCGCCCTACGTGGCCCGGGGAGCGGTGACCCGGCCCTATGAGTTGATCGGCTATCTCAAGAAGGCCATTGCCTCCCCGGACTTCGCCTTTGTGGACGTGCTCAGCCCTTGCCCCACCCAATACGGGCGGCGCAACAAGCTGGATTCGGCCGGGGCCATGTACGAGCGTTTGCGGGGACTGTGCCAAGAATCGGCAGAGGGGACCTGCGCGCCGGGGGACGCGGGAGACTCCCTGCGGTTGGGTGAGTTCAATGACTGAGCGCAAGGAAATACGTCTGGCCGGTTTGGGCGGCCAAGGGGTGGTGCTGGCCGGAGTGCTCTTGGGCCAGGCCGCGGTGGACCAGGGCCTGTACGCGGCGGGCTCCAACTCCTACGGGGCCCAGGCACGGGGAGGCGGCGCCCGGGCCGACCTGGTGCTGGACAACCAAGAGATCGACTACCCCCACGTGGAACAACCCGACCTGCTGGTGGCCATGAGCCAGGGGGCCTACGACGCCTACGCCTCGGGCGTGGCCGACGGCGGCATGGTGCTGTTCGACTCCGGCCTGGTGACGCCCGTCGCTCCCCATGACCGCTACGGCGCCAAGGTGACCGCCATGGCCCTGGAGGAGTTCGGCAGCCGTCAGGTGGCCAACGTGCTCTGGGTGGGGTTGGTGGCCGGGGTTACCGGCTGGTTCGACAGCCGGGCCCTGGAGAAGACCATGCTGGGCCTGGTGCCCGAGCGCTTCGCCGAGCTGAACAAGGCGGCTTTGGCCAAGGGCCTGCAAGAGGGCCGCGCCTGGGAGGTGGCCTGATGGAAGGCAGAACTCATGTGCCCGTGGTGGACGAGGCCCTGTGCGGGGTGTGCGGGGTGTGCCGGGGGGCCTGCCCGGCCCTGGGCAGCCCCGACCTGCTGGAGGGCGAAAGCGACACCATGCGCGCCGCGCTGGCCTCCCAGGCGGACGCGGGCCAAAGCGAGCTGGCCCCCTGCCAAGACGCCTGCCCCCTGGGCCAGGACATCAACGGCTATTTGGGCGCCCTGGCCAAGGGCGCGCAAACGGACGCCTTGGAGATAATCCTCCGGGACAATCCCTTGCCTTCGGTGCTGGGCCAGGTGTGCCATCATCCTTGCCAGCAGGCCTGTTTCTCCTCCCCGGTGCAGAGGCCGCCCTCCATACGCGACCTCAAGCGCTTCGCGGCCCAGGCCCCGCGCCCCGTGCCGGTGTTGCCCTCGGGATATCCCCTGGCCAAGGTGGCCATCGTGGGGGCCGGGCCCGCCGGGCTGGCCGCCGCCTGGGAGCTGGCCCGCCGAGGGGCCAAGGCGGTGGTCTTTGACGCCCAGCCCATGGCCGGGGGCATGTTGGCCTGGGCCATCCCCGACTTCCGCCTGCCGCGCCAGGATCTGCAGCGGGACCTGGACTACGTGGCCGCCCACGGGGTGGAGTTCAAGCTGGGCCATGCCCTGAGACCCGAAGAGGTTGCGGCCCTGCGCGAGGAGTATGACGCGGTGATCCTGGCCTGCGGCGCGCCCCTGGCCCAAAAAGCCGGGCTGCCCGGAGAGGAGCTGCCCGGCGTATACCAGGGCCTGGACTTTTTGCGCGACACCGCCCTGTGCAAGCCGCCGAAGCTCAAGGCTCCGGTGGTGGTGGTGGGCGGCGGCAACGTGGCCCTGGACGCGGCCCGCGAGGCCCTGCGCCGGGGCCTGCCGGTAACGCTGGCCTATCGCCGCGACCGCGAGCAGATGCCCGCCTACGCCGAAGAACTGGCCGCGGCCGAGGCCGAAGGCCTGAACTTCGTCTTCCGAGTGCAGCCCGTGGCCCTACAAAGGGGGGAGGGCGGCGGCGTGACCTCGCTCACGGTGCAGGGCACCCAGCCCGGAGCGCCGGGAGCCGACGGCCGGGTGGCCTTCCAGCCGGACGGCGCTCCGCCGCGCCAATTGGAGGCGGGCAGCGTGATCCTGGCTCTGGGGCAGAAAAGCGAGGCCGAGGCCTGGCAAAACGGCCTGGCCCTGGACGGCCTGCAAGGCGACGCCCGGGGGCGGCTGGCTCCGGGCCTGTACGTGGCCGGCGATCTGGCCAGCGGCCCGGCCACGGTGGTGCAGGCCATGGCCGGAGGAATCAAGGCCGCCCGGGCCATCATGGAAGAGGTGCAATCATGAGCCTGCGTCCGCCGTGCCCCCTGCCTGAAAGCGCCCCCGCCCTTGGTCATGGGGAGATAACCCTCGAACAGGCCCGGGCCGAAGCGGCCCGCTGTTTGTCGGGCCACTCCTGCCAGGGATGCGAGCTATGCCTGTTGATCTGCCCCGACCTGGCCATCACCAAGGACCCGGACAACGGACGGGCGGTGATAGACCTGGCCTTTTGCAAGGGCTGCGGCCTTTGCGCCGAGGTATGTCCCAAGGGGGCTATAACCATGCAGCTCGACCAGGGCTAACCCCGGCGCAGCCAGAAGCTGCATGGCGGCGTTGTCGGCGTCACTCGGTCCTCGGCGTAGGTAGACTACGCCTGCGTCCCCTGGCTGTGCCGGAATGATCCTTTGAAAAGAAACGGCCGGGACGCGCCGACATCCCGGCCGTAGGTTTTTATACGCAGGTAGGTCAGGCCTTGGGTTTGATGCCCAGGATCTGGCGGGCATCGTCGCAGGTGGCCACCTCCCGTTGCAGGATCTTGGCCAGCTCCACGGTGCGCTCCACGAAGCGGGCGTTGCTGTCGGCCAGCACCCCCCGGCTCAAATACAAGTTGTCTTCAAAGCCCACCCGCACGTGGCCGCCCATGAGAATGGCGTGGGTGGTGATGGGCAACTGGCGGGCCCCCACGCCCAGCACCGACCAGGGGCAATCGATATTCAGCTGGCGGCGGAAAGCCATTAGGGTGTCCAAATCGGCGGGCGCGCCCCAGGGTATGCCCAAGCAGAATTGGAAATAGGGCGGCTCGTTCACCAGGCCGCGCTGCACCATGTCCAGGGCTTGGCGCAAGTGGCCCAGCTCGAACACCTCGATCTCCGGCTTGACCCCGTTTTCCTGCATGCGCCTGGCCGCCTTGTCCACCCATTCGGTGGGATTGATGAACACCCGGCCCCGGAAATTGAGGCTGCCCACGTCCAGGGAACACAGGTCCGGCTTAAGCGAGATGGGCAGCATGCGTTCCTCGTCCGGATCCTCGGCCTGGATGTTGAAGCCGCTGGTGGTCAGGTTGACCAGCATGTCGCTTTCGGCCCGGATGCGCTCCAGGGCCTCGGCGAAAAGCTCGCGCTCAAAGGCCGGGGAGCCGCTCTGGGGATCGCGCACGTGAATGTGGACTACGCTGGCCCCGGCCCGCCAGGCGCGCAATGCCTCTTGGGCGATTTCCTCGGGCGAGTGAGGGATGGCCGGGTTTTGCTCCCGGGTGGGGGCGGAGCCGCAAACGGCCACGTTGATGATCAGTTTGTCCAAAGGGACCTCCTCTTCCCAGGTTGGATTTCAGGCTGACGGGCTTCGCTCCTCCGGGGAGCGCACCCTCGCGGCTTGTCTTCGGCATAAAGGCGCGGTCTTCTTGTTCCGGCAACAAAAATAAAGCGACCTTGGCGCTATCACCGCTTGACTTGCCGAACGATAGCATAATATAAAATATTATATTTAATAATAAGTAATAAACTATATTTCAAAAGATTTCGGCCGTCACCCCAATGGTTTGGTGGAGGGGCTGCGGATACTGTCAGCGCGGTTAACCGAAGGGGACGTAACTATTGAAAAGCGCACAAACCTTGGTCGAAAAAGCATATCAGCAGATCAAGCTGATGCTGTTAAATGACGAACTGGTGGCCGGACAAAAGCTGCGCTACCAAGACATAGCCAAGCGGCTGGAAATGAGCCAGACGCCGGTCAATCTGGCCCTGGTTCGCCTGGAAAACGAGGGCCTGGTTCACTGGGAGGCCAACAAGGGCTACTCCGTGCCGGAGTTGGACCTGGAAGAAGCCCTGGAGCTTTACGAACTAAGGGTGCTCTTGGAAGGTTTTCTGGTGGAAAAGGCGGCCGAGCGCATCAGCGATGACGAATTGTCCGAGTTGCGCCTCTTGCTGGACGGCCACCGCTCGGTGCGCGGCGAGGTGTACTGTAGAGAGCGCTTGTGGTGCGACGCGCGCATCCACTTGGCCATCGCCCGCTACAGCGGCCACAAAAACGGGACCGTGTATTTGCGCCAGTTGTTCGATCGCATCTATCTGCGCTACCGGCCCGAGCGCCTTTCCATCGAGCGCTTGAGCGAAGCCGAGCACCAGCATGAGGAGTTGTTCAAAGCCTTGGCCGCCCACGACGTGCAGCAGGCCAAGCAGGTGATGACCCATCACATATCGATAGGCCAGCAACGCATGCTCAAGGGCATAAGAACTCAAGTAGAGGAACGCAGCAGGATCAAGCTCTGGGGTTGATCGCTTGGTCCCGCCGCGCCGCTTCACCTAGAAAAATCGAGGAGAAAAACAAGTTCATCTTTACCGTAGGAGGGAAGAATGCCGAAGAAGTTTTGCCTAATCGCGGTGGCGGTCGTACTTAGCCTTTGCCTGATGGCGCCGGCGGCCATGGCCGAGACCAAATTCCTGCGCATGTTCTCGGGTCCGGAGGGGGGTTCCTGGTATCCCCTGGGGTCGGCCATGATGAGCATCGTCGAGAAAAACCTCAAGATATCCACCTCCAACGGCCCCGGCGGCGGAGTGGGCAACTGCAAGGCGGTCAACGGCGGCCGGGCGGACCTGGGCTGGACCTATACCCACACCGCCTACAACGCCTATAACGGCCGCGGCAAGTTCGACAAAAAGAACACCAACCTGCGTCACCTGATGTCCTTGTACCCCGGCGTGTTCCAGATGGCCGTGGACAAGAGCAGCAAGATCTTCAGCGTGGCCGACCTGGCCAACAAGCGCATCGTGCCCGGCAAGGTCGGCTTCACCGGCACGGTCATCGCCGAGCTGGTGCTCAAGGCCTATGGCATCACCTTTGAGAGCATCAAGAAGAACGGCGGCTCGGTGAGCTTCGTGGGCTACTCCGACTCCGCCGCCCTGTTGAAGGACGGCCACAGCGACGCTTACATGGCCGTGACCTCCTGCCCCCAGTCCACCATCATCGACCTCAACTTCCGCCCGGGCATCCGTTTCCTGCCGGTTGACGCCAAGCACATGGCCAAGATTCTGAAGATGGAGCCCGGTCTGATGGCCACCGATATTCCCGTCGGCGCCTACAAAGGCCTCAAGGCACCGGTTCCCGCGGTGGGCACCGTGACCTGCATCGTGATCAACAAGGACGTGCCCGACGACGTGGCCTACAACATCGTCAAGACCCTCTACGCCAACTGGCCCGAACTGGCCAAGGTGAAGAAGGCGGCCATCGACGCTTCCAAGCCTGACAAGGCCCTGGCCGGCGTCGGCATCCCCGTGCATCCCGGCGCCATGCGCTACTACAAGGAAATGCACATAGCCAAGTAAGGCTGCCTCGGACCTTATGAAACCACAACGGGTGCTACCCGGCCGCTTTCGGGCGGCCGGGTAGGCAACCCCTGCAGTTAGTCAGTCCAACCACAGCGAGAGCGAGCCTTGGCAACACAAGAGAAGAAAATACAGTACGAGGAGGGCAAGAAGCAGAGCATCCTGGAATGGATGCTGGCCCAGAAGAAGGGCGTCTTCGCCTACCCTCTGGAGCTGTTCATCTGCCTGCTTTCCCTGGGACTAAGCGTTTACCACCTTTACGTGGCCTACGCCGGATCGCTGGAGGCCCACGCCTTTAGATCCACCCACCTGGCCTTTGTGATGGTGCTGTGCTTTTTGCTCCGGCCCTTGGGGCGCGCATCCTGGACCGCCCCCAAGAACGCCTGGTTCGGGGTTGACCTGCTGTTCATAGGGCTGACCATCGCCATACAGGTCTACACCCTGTGGGATCTGGATTCCTTTATCCTGCGGCGGGGCGACCTCAGCGATCTGGACATCTACGCCGGCACCACCCTGTTGATCCTCCTGTTGGAGGTGACCCGGCGGGTGGTGGGCTGGGCCATGGTCATCATCGCCGCCTTTTTCCTGGTGCAGACGTCTTTTTCCGATCATTTCTTCTGGATTTTCTACGGCCCGCCCAGCGACTGGTTCACCATCATCGACTACCTGTTCATGCGCGAGAACGGTATCTACGGCATCCCCCTGATGGTGATGGCCACCTATATTTTCTTGTTCATCCTCTTCGGGGCCATACTGGTGCGCTCGGGAGCGGGACGCTTTTTCATCAACGTAGCCATGGCCATCACCGGCAGCCGGGTGGGCGGCCCGGCCAAGGCCTCGGTGGTCAGCTCCTGCCTGATGGCCTCGGTGTCGGGATCGGCGGTGGCCAACGTGGTCACCACCGGCAGCTTCACCATCCCCCTGATGAAGCGCATCGGCTACCGTCCCTATTTCGCAGGAGCGGTGGAGGCCTGCGCCTCCAGCGGCGGTCAGATCATGCCGCCGGTGATGGGTGCCGCGGCCTTTGTCATCGCCGAGTTCATGAACGTTCCCTATCTCTACGTGGCCTTGGCGGGGCTGTTCCCAGCGCTGATCTACTTCTTCTCCATCTTCGTTATGGTCCACTTCGAGGCGCGCAAAAAGAACCTGGCCACCGTGCCCCGCAGCGAGCTGCCCAACCTGAAGGAGGAGCTCAAGCGCGGCGGGCACCTGTTCATCAGCATCCTGGTTATCGTGGTGCTCATGGTGGTGGGCTACACGCCCATGTTCGCCGCTTTCTGGGCCATTATCTCCATCCTGGTGCTCAGCGCCCTGCGCAAGGAAACCAGGATGACCCCGGTGCAGATCTTCTCGGCCCTGGAAGAGGGGGCGCGCCAGGCGGTGAGCGTGTCGGTGGCCTGCGCCACGGCGGGCATCATCATCGGCTGCGTGTTCGTCTCCGGGCTGGGGCTCAAGTTCACCACGGTTATCGTCTCCATAGCCGGGGGTGAGCTGTGGATCGCCCTGGTGCTCACCATGTTCGCTTCGCTCATCCTGGGCATGGGCCTGACCACCACGGCGGTTTACATTACCCTGGCGGCCTTGGTCATCCCGGCCCTTACCCAGATGGGAGTGGCCCCCATAGCGGCCCACTTGTTCGCTTTCTACTTCGGCCTGGTTTCGGCCATCACCCCGCCGGTGGCCCTGGCCTCCTTTGCCGCGGCGGGCATAGCGGGCTCCAACCCCATGCAGACGGGATTCCACTCCTTCCGCTTGGGTATAGCCAAGTACATCCTGCCCTTTGTGTTCGTCTACAACCCGGCCATAGTCTTCGTGGGTGACTGGTATCACGTCGTTTCGGCCGTGGCCGGCGGTTTCGCGGGAATCTACGCCCTGACCGTGACCACCGAGGGCTGGATGCTCAAGAGAGTGGGCTGGGCCATTCGCCTGGTCATGGGCGTGGTGGCCCTCATGATGTTCCATCCGGACCTGTTGACCGATCTCATCGGTTGGATACTTTTCGTGGTGATCATGATTTTGCACTGGCGGCAAACCAAACGGGAAGGCGCCTTGGTAACGGAGGTGGCGGCATGAAGCGCTGGTTGGCTTGGCTTCCCCTGGTAATCACCGCCGTGTTGATGTGGTACGCCCGCATTACCAACGTGGGGGTGACCCATTACAACCTATTCCTGTTGGGCCTGTTGGCCTGGTGCTTTATCATTATCTTGTTTTACCGCGCCAACCGGAACCCGGAAGAGATCGAGGACAACGGGAAAACCCTAGACTGAGAAAAGGACGCGAAAATGCCCAACGGCTCCATGGTGACCCCCTTTGACGGCAACGCGCCCCAAATAGACCCCACCGCTTTTGTGGACCCCTCGGCCAGGATAATCGGCAAGGTTACCCTGGCTCCCGGGGCCATGGTCTGGCCCGGCGCGGTGCTGAGGGCCGACGATGATGTCATCGAGGTGGGCCAGGGCAGCGCGGTGCTGGACTTGGCCCTGTTGGAATCGCCCCAAGGCAAGCCGGTGATCGTGGCCCCCGGCGCCCTGGTCAGCCACCAGGTGTGCCTGCACGGGGCCACCGTGCACAGCGGGGCCCTGGTGGGCATCGGGGCCATCGTGCTGGACGGCGCGGTGGTGGGGGCCGGAGCCCTGGTGGGAGCCGGGGCGGTGGTGCCGCCCAGGATGCAGATCCCAGAAGGGGTGCTGGTGTTGGGCCAGCCGGCCAAGGTGATCCGCGAGTTGAAACCCGCCGAGCGCGAAGAGGTGGCCCGGCAACTGGCCGACCTGGCCGCCAAGGCCAAAATCTACCGTTCGCAAACCTTGTGAACAGGGCGGGGCGGTTGCCGTGAGCGCCGCTCCGCCTTTTTTGCCCCCCAGGAGAAACATCCCATGGAACTCAAGCTGGATCATGTTCACCTGCGCTGCCAAGACCTTGAAGCGGCGGTGTCCTATTATCAAAAAATGTTGGGCGGCGAGGTGGTGGCGCGCATCGAGGCCCGGGGCATGCCCCTGGTGCGCATGAAGGTGGGCGACGTGTTTCTGGCCTTTTCTCCCCAGCGCGACGACGAGCCCGAACCCCAGAGCGGCCTGCATTGGGGAACCTATGAGCTGGGTTTTTGGGTGGACGACGTGCAACGGGCCTATGAGGAACTCAAGGCCAAGGGCGCCGAGTTCGTAATCGAGCCAATGGAGTTGCGCCCGGGGGTATGGGCCGCGTTTTTCTTGGCCCCGGACGGAGTCAAGATCGAGATATTGCACCGGGATTGATCGGGGCAGGGCGGGCGGCCGCCTGGGGACTTCAGCATGGCGAAAGCGCGTTGCAACGCGCTCTCGCCTTTTTAATGTGCCATAAATGAGCTCGAAAAATAATTAAAGTAAATTATAAAGAAAAAATATTAAATAACTAATATATATAATCAATATAAAAGGATCACGAGAGGGGGCCGGGGTGACGGATCCATCGGACAACGATTGGGGAGGTTCGGCCGGAGGGTTGGGGATCAGACGCCGTTGGACTTTTCCTCGGCGGCCATCTTCAGCCAGGCGGTTTCCAGGTTTTTCATTTGCGAATTGATCTTCTTCACGTGCTCCAAGGCCAACTGTTGGGCCAGGTCCGCATCGCGTTGTTGCAAAGCGCGCAAAATGCCGCGGTGATCTTCATCCGTGTGCAGAATCAAATGTTTGGGTTTCAGGGCGGTCACAAAGGCCAGGGTGAAATCCAGGACACGGTTTATCAGGGCCGCATAGATGGGGTTGCCGCAGGCCCGGCCCACTTCCCGGTGGAAATTACCGGTAATGTCTCTTTTTTCGTCGGGATTATTTTCGTAATAGCTCTCATCGATGATGTTTTCCAGGTCGATCAAATCCTCGTCGGTGGCATTGGTGGCCGCCAAGCGAAACACCTCAGGTTCCACGAATTGGCGCACCTGGACCAGGTGGTCCACGGTAAGTTGGCGCAAGCGGATGAGATCGGCCACGTTTTCCAAAAGGAATAGATGGTCGATGCGCCCCACCATGGCCCCGCCCTTGGTTCCGCGGTTGATTTTTATCAGGCCTTGGGCCTGTAAATAGCGCAGGGCTTCACGAATCACCGGTCGGCTTACAGCCATCTGCCGCGCCAGCTTGGTCTCGTTGGGCAAGGTGTCGCCCAGTTTGAGAGCCCCCGTGAGTATGGCCTCGCGTATCTCCGAAGCCACGACTTCGTAGAGGTTTTCCTGTTTTCCCACCGCCTTGAGGCTCAATTTACCGTCCCCTTGTGACCTTGTGTAAGTTACCTTGTGATCTACAAAATCCCAAATTTGGCGCTTTGCAACTTTTTCGGTTGACAAATACTAACACAGCAAGATACATCATGTGTAGGTAAAACGTAATACGTATTAACAATAGGGGGGCGCCAACGTTGTCACACACAAGGAGGTCTCTAAAATGAGGTCCAAATCGCTCGCGATCCTCGCTACCCTTCTCCTGCTGGTATTTGGGACGGCCACACTGGCCTCCGCCATGAACATCCGCCTCAACATCGTATATGGGCCCAAGCATCCCTTGGCCAAGGGCGTGTTTAAAAACTGGGCCGAACAAGTGAAAAAAGTAACCGACGGACGAGTCAAGGTTACCATTTTCTACGCCAGTGCCCTGGCCAAAATCACCCAGGTGTTTGACGCCACGGTTTCCGGCCAGATCGACGCCGGTCTTTCCTGCCCCACCTATGCCCAGGACCGCTTCCCTCTGAGCGGCATCCTGGACCAGCCCATGGTGGCCACCTCCAGCGCCGAGGCCAACAGCGCCGCACTGTGGAAGCTGTATGAAAAGTACCCGGCCATGCAAAAGGAGTATGAGAAGGTCAAGGTGCTGTGGTTCTACACCAACCCCGCCTTCCAGCTCCACTTCACCAAGCGCGATGTGCGCAATCTGGAAGAGCTCAAGGGAGCCATCGTCTCCGCCGGCGGCAGCGCCGCCCTGCAGATGCTCAAGGCCCTGGGCGCCAACCCCGAGGCCCTGCCCATGCCCGAGGTGTTCCTGGCCCTGCAAAAGGGCGTGGTGGAAGGCTGCTTCCTGCCTTATCCTCCCTTGCGCCCCCGCCGCATGACCGACATCCTCACCACGCACACCGTGGGTGACTTTTCGGCCACCGGCTTCTACGTGATCATGAACCAGAAGAAGTGGAACAGCATCTCCCCCACGGACCAGAAGGCCATCATGCAGGTCAGCGGCCTGGCCGCGGCCAAGATGTCCGGCCGCGACTTTGACCAGGCCCAGGAGCGCGACGTGGCCTGGATGAAGAAGAAGGGCGACAAGTTCTTCGTCTTGGATCCCACCGAGCGGGCCAAGTGGATGGCGCGGGTAAAGCCCCTGCGCGACGCCTGGGTCAAGGACCTGGAGGCCAAGGGCCTGCCCGCCCAGGCGGTGCTGGACGACGCCCTGAAGATGCTTAACAAGTAAAACAAACGAACCTACCGCTCAAGCACCCTCGGCCGAGCCATCTCGGTCGAGGGTGTTTGGGACGGTTTAGAAGCTTCCCCCATAACGAATGGGGAGCAAAGGGTCTACCGGTTATGCAAATCCTTAAGTTGCACGACGGGCTGGCCAAGACGATCACACCGGTATCACGTATTTTCAACGGTGTGGGCGCGTCCATGGCCCTGCTCATGGTGCTCTTGGTGACGGCCAACGTGATCACGCGCAGCGTATTCGGCTTCTCCCTCACCGGAGTGGTGGAGTTGGAAGAGATCATGTTGATTCTGTTGGTCTTCGGCGCCATGGGCCACGCCCAGTTGGCCAACAAACACATCGGGGTGGATTTTTTCACCTCGCACATGTCCGACCTCAACCAACTCAGACTGGCCTGTTTCACCCAGCTGTTGAGCGGCTGGTTCTTCCTCATGTGCACTTGGCAGAGCCTGGTCATTTCCCACACCTATTGGGTGGAAAACGACACCACGCTGCTGCTAAAGATATCCAAGACCCCCCTTACCCTCATAATCGCCTTGGGCCTATTTTTGTTGGCCTTGGCCCTGGTCAAGGACGGCATAAAGAGCTCCGCCGAGTTGCTGCAAAAGAAGCAGGGCGTCTGGGCGGGCATGTCCTGGTTGGTTTCCATCATCCTTATACTGGGGGTGCTGGCCCCTGGCTGGTTCGATTGGAGCATCGAGCCCGACGCCAATGGATGGATTTGGGGCGTGGCCCTGTTGGCCCTTTTGTTCTCGGGCATGCTCATCGGCGGCGCCCTGGGTTTCCTGGGCGCCTTCGGCATGGCCTGGTGCTTCGGCACCGACGCGGGGCTGGGTCTGTTGCAGACCGTCCCCTTGTCTTCCGTTTCCTCCTACTCCCTGTGCGTCATCCCCTTCTTCGTGCTCATGGGCGAGATCTGCTTCCACTCCGGGCTCAGCGACAAGCTCTATCGTGCCGCCTACCGCTGGGTGGGCCATCTGCCCGGCGGCTTGGCCATAGCCACGGTGCTGGCCTGCGGCGCTTTCAGCGCGGTCAGCGGCTCCTCCCTGGCCACCTCGGCCACCATGGGCACCGTGGCCTTGCCGGAGATGCGACGCTACGGCTATAAGGACAGCCTGGCCACCGGCTCCATCGCCGCGGGCGGCACCCTGGGCATCCTCATCCCGCCCAGCGTGATCCTGATCATCTACGGCGTGTTGGTTGAGCAATCCATCGCGGACCTGTTTTTCGCCGGCATCATCCCGGGCTTTATCATGGTGGCCTACTACTGCATCGCCATCATGATCTGGGCCAAGCTGCGGCCGGACCTGGGACCCCGCGGCCCGCAGCATAAGTTCCCCGAAAAGGTACGCTCCCTGGCCGACACCTGGGAGGTGATGTGCCTGTTCCTGCTGGTCATGGGAGGCATCTACGGAGGCTGGTTCACCCCCACCGAGGCCGGCGCCATCGGCGCGGCCGGGGCCCTGATCTTCGGCCTCATTCGCCGCCGGGTGAGCAAGAAGAACATGAAGGACTCGCTGTTGGCCACCGGCCGCACCACGGCCATGGTCTTCTTGGTGGTTATCGGCACCGCAGTGTTCGGCTACTTCCTCACTTCCACCCAGATACCCATGCACCTGGCCGAATGGGCGGCCAACCTGCCGGTCCCGCCCTTCGTGGTCATAGCCGCCATCATCACCTGCTGCTTCCTGTTGGGCTGCGTGATGGGAACCTTGCCCCTGGTGTTCATCACCGTGCCCATCTTCGCGCCGGTGGTGGAATCGCTGGGCTACGACCTGATTTGGTTCGGAGTGGTCATGGTGGTGGTTTCGGAGATCGGCCTCATCACCCCGCCGGTGGGCATGAACGTGTTCATCATGAAGGGCGTGGCCGACGACGTGCCGCTGACCACCATTTTCAAGGGCATCGTTCCTTTCCTGTTGGCCGACATCGCGGTCATGATTACTTTGCTCGCCTTCCCCTCCGTGACCCTGTTCCTGCCGAAACTGCTTAATTGAAAGGACTCCAATAATGACATACCCCACTGTTTATCCCACTGGAGCCACGGTATACGATCCCGAGCGCTGCTGGAACGGCTACACGCTGTTCCAGGCCAGGGAGCGGGGCGCCCTGCTCATCGACATGAACGGCCGCGAGGTGAAGCTTTGGAAGAACCTGCACGGCTTCCCCAACAAGCTGCTGCCCGGCGGCTACGTCATGGGCCACTCCGGCGAGCGCAACGTCAAATACAGCGTCCAGGACTACATGGACCTGATCCAGGTGGATTGGGACGGCAACGTGGTCTGGAAGTTCGACCAGTATGAGTACGTGGAAGACCCCGGCGACGAGCCCCGCTGGATGGCGCGCATGCACCATGACTACCAGCGCGAAGGCAACCCGGTGGGTTACTACGTGCCGGGCATGGAGATGCCCAACGATCACGGCAACACCCTGATCCTGGCCCACAAGAACGTGATCAACCCGGCCATCAGCGACAAGAACCTGCTGGACGACGTGGTCTACGAGGTCACCTGGGAAGGAGACATCGTCTGGGAGTGGGCCTGCAACGAGCATTTCGACGAGTACGGCTTCCACGAGGACGCCAAGAACATCCTGTGCCGCGATCCCAACCTGCGCCCGGCGGGCGGCGGCATGGGCGACTGGATGCACATCAACTCCATGTCCGCCCTGGGTCCCAACCGCTTCTACGACGCGGGTGACGAGCGTTTCCACCCGGACAACATCATCGTGGATGGCCGCGAGGCCAACATCATCTGGATCATCTCCAAGGCCACCGGCAAGGTGGTGTGGAAGGTGGGCCCCTACTACGACGAGACCCCGGAGCTCAAGGCCCTGGGCTGGATCATCGGCCAGCACCACGCCCACATGATTCCCCGCGGCCTGCCCGGCGAGGGCAACATCCTGGTGTTCGACAACGGCGGCTGGGGCGGCTACGGCGCTCCCAACCCCGGCAGCCCCAAGGGCTGCAAGAACGCCCTGCGCGACTACTCCCGGGTGCTGGAGTTCGATCCGGTCACCCTGAAGATCGTGTGGCAGTACACCCCCAAGGAAGCGGGCCTGGTGCACCCCACCGACAGCAACCGTTTCTACAGCCCCTTCATCTCCAGCGCCCAGCGCCTGCCCAACGGCAACACCCTGATCACCGAGGGCAGCGGCGGCCGCATCCTGGAGGTGACCGTGGAGCACGACCTGGTGTGGGAGTACATCAGCCCTTATTGGGGTGAGAACCTGAACCAGAACATGGTCTACCGGGCCTACCGCTCGCCCTACGACTGGGTGCCGCAACTGGACAAGCCCGTCGAGACCCCCATCGCGCCCGTGGACGTGACCACCTGCCGCATGCCGGGCGCGGCCGCCCCCGGCGCCGAATCGGTGGTGGAGATCGAAGGCACCGTGCCTTACCAGAAGTCCACCGCCCTTTGCGTGGTGACCGACGCGGACGTCAAGGACTAAGACCAAACAGACCATGGCCCCGGCCCACCTTGGGCCGGGGCCGGGCCTGACGGCGTTCCGACTGGGGCCGCCCGAACGGCGGCCCAAGCCGAAACCCCGTACAGGCAATGCGAGAGGAAGTTATGAGCACGTCAAAATCTATCGAGGAAATGCTCTTTCCCGCTGAGTTGCGCTACAGTAAAGAGCACACCTGGGTTCAGGCCACCGGTGCTACCTTGAAGGTGGGCATCAGCGACTTCGCCCAGGATCAACTGGGCGAGGTGATTTACGTGGAGCTGCCCGCCGAGGGCGACGAGTTGGACCAAGACGCCGAGTTCGGCGTGATCGAATCGGCCAAGTCCACCTCCGACCTGTTCATGCCCATATCCGGCGAGGTGGTGGCCGTGAACCACGCCTTGGAGGACGAACCCGGCTTGGTGAACCAAAGCCCCTATCAGGACGGCTGGATGCTCGAGGTCAAGCCCAGCGAGCCCGCCCAGTTAAAAGACATCCTCTCGGCCGAGGACTATCTGGGGCTTATCAAAAAGGAGGCTTAGTCATGGCCGTAACCATCTACACCGCCACCGGTTGCGCCCGGTGCAAGATCGCCAAGAAGTACATGGCCCAAAAGGGCGTCGAGTACCGCGACCTGGATATCAAGGCCGAGGGCAAGGACGAGTTCAACCGGTTTTATCGTGAGAACCGCAAGTCGGTATACCGCGGCCCCGACGGCATCGAATTCCCGGTCTACTTCGACGGCCAGGTGGTCAAACAGGGCCTGGGGGTGGTGGTGGGCCACGTCAGCTCCCCCAAGGTGGCCGGTTTCTTCGGCGTCGGCCTGCTGCACGGCGAGTGGGTGGACGGCATCCATATCTCCCAGGGCGACCCCGAGGCCATCGACGAGCTGGTGGAGGCGCTGGCTTATCTCAAGAGCGCGGGCATGAAGTTCGAGATGGACACCGACGGCCGCAACCCCCAGGTGCTCGAGCGCCTGCTGGCCGAGGGCCTGGGCGACGTGCTCATCGTGCGCCTCATCGGCACCAAGGACATGTACGCGGCCCAGGGCTATGACCTGGCCGAGGTGGAAAAGACCATGGCTTTGGCGGCCAAGTTCCCCGAGTACCGCTTCGCGTTGGCGGTGCGCCCGGTGGTGCGCCCGGACGGCGCGGTGGAATACCTGAAGCCCGAGGAGGCCGGCGAGATAGCGGCCTGGGTGAAAGAGGCCACCGGGGGCAACAAGCACCCCTTCGTGCTCACGCCCTTTGATCTCAAGGCCGCGGCTGATGAGCGCTTCGCCGGGCTGGCCCCCCTGGAGGCCAAGGACCTGTTCATCTATCGCAGCAAGGCCCGGGCCCACCAGGTGATGGCCGCCATCGCCTAGGGCGGATACTCCCGGCGGCTTGCCGGTAAATTCGACATGCGGGCCTGGGCCCGTTGGACAAGAGCATATGAGCAAGTACGACGTGATAGTGATCGGCGGGGGGCCCGGCGGCTACGTGGCCGCGGTGCGTTGCACCCAACTGGGGCTGAAGACTGCCGTGGTGGAAAAAGAGGCCGTGGGCGGCACCTGCGTGAATTGGGGCTGCATCCCCATCAAGTCGCTGCTGCGCAACGCCGAGGTGGTGCACCTGCTGAACCAGGGGCGCACCTACGGCTTCGCCCTGGAGGGCCTGAGCGTGGACTACGCCGCGGCCCAGAAACGCTCCCGCCAGGTTTCCACCCGCCAGGGACGGCGGGTGCAGGCCCTGCTCAAAACCTCCGGCGTGGAGGTGATCGCGGGCAAGGCGGTGCTGGCCGGGCCGCGCCAGGTGCGCCTGGAGCCCTCGGGCGAGGTGCTGGAGGCTGGCAATATCATCCTGGCCACCGGCTCCCAGGCCCGCCAGATACCGGGAATGGAGCCCGACGGTGAGCGTATCATCACCTTCCGCCAGGCCCTGGAGCTGACCCAGGCCCCGGCCTCGGTGGTGGTGGTGGGCGGCGGGCCCATCGGCCTGGAGTTCGCCTCGGTGTGGAACCGCTACGGCTCCAATATCACCGTGGTGGAGATGATGCCGCGCATCATGCCCCTGGAAGATCCGGACGTGAGCGAAGAGGTGGCCCGCCAGTACAAGAAGGCCAAGATGGACATCCGGGTGGAGGCGGCGGTCAAAAAGGCCGAGCTTACCGACGCCGGGGTGGCCATCACCGTGGCCCAGGGCGAGGCCGAAGAGGTGATCGATGCCCAGATGATGCTCTCGGCCATCGGCTTCGTGCCCAACACCAAGGGCCTGGGCCTAGAGGAGGCCGGGGTGCAGCTCAATCGGGCGGGACAGGTGGAGATCGACGAGCAGATGCGCTCCAGCCTGCCCGGCGTGTACGCCATCGGCGACATCACCGGCAAGCTGGCCCTGGCCCACACCGCCTCGGCCCAGGGGGTTATCGCCGCCGAGGCCATCGCGGGCCGGGCCACCGAGCCCCTGGTATACGAGAACATCCCCCGCTGCACCTTTGGCGCGCCGGAAAGCGCCTCGGTGGGCCTTACCGAGGCCCAGGCCGCGGAGCGCGGCTACGAGCCGGTGGCCCAGCAGAGCCCCCTGGCCCCCAACGGCAAGGCGGTGGCCCTCAACGAGAACGCCGGTTTCATCAAGATCATCGCCGACGCCAAGAGCCGCCGGGTGCTGGGCGTGCACATGGTGGGTCCCCACGTCACCGAGATGATCGGCGGGGCGGCCATGGCCCTGAACCTGGGGGCCACGGTGGAGCAGATGGCCGGCACGGTGTTCCCCCATCCCACGGTGAGCGAGGCCATGATGGAAGGCCTGCACGCCCTGGCGGGGCACGCCATCCATATTTGATCCATCCCCATAGCGGCCGCTGGGGCCGGGGGCGGCCATGGTCCGTCCTCCGCGCCCCACGGTTGTTTTTGGGCGCGGGGAGATTGATCACCGAGAGCGGGCGGCGGCCAGACCAGCAGGCCATTGCCCGGACCCGTGGCGCAAAAGCGCTTTATCATCAGGAGAAAACAACGTGAGCTTTTATGTACAATGGGTCATGAACGACCCCATGCTTTCCGCCTTCATCCAGTTTGCCGTTCTGGGCACCCTGGGCGAGGTGGCCGCGCACATGTTGGTCAAACGCTGTTGGGATCTGCCCTTCACCCCGAGGCGACTGGCCCTGAAGATTTTGGCCTGGGGCGTGCTGGGCGTGGTGGTCAAGTTCGGCTTCACCGGCATCAAGGGCTTTGTCCACGGCGTGGAAGAGGCCGGTTACCTGCCCGGCTTCATGGCAAGCGGCCTGGGCCACGCCTTCGCGCTGTCGCTGGGGGCCAACTTTTTCTTCGGACCCCAGATGATGATTTTTCACCGCTTGGAAGACAACCTCATCATGCGCGAGTGGAACTTCAAGGGCATTGACCTGGCCCTCAAAAGCCTGGCCTGGTTCTGGATCCCGGCCCACACCCTTACCTTCGCTCTGCCTCCGGCCTTCCAGATCGGGCTGGCCGCCCTATGGGGCGTGGTGCTGGGCTTTATCATGGGATTTGCCAAGAACAAGGCCGCGGCCCAGGAGATGGGTCTGGCTCCGGCGATCAATTAGGCGCAAAGGGAATAGGCGTGGGCATTTTCAACCTGGACAGGATGCTGACCCCCCGCAGCGTGGCCGTGGTGGGGGCCAGCGAGCGCGAGGGCTCGGTGGGCCGCTCGGTCTTGGAGAACATCCGCAAGGGAGGCTTCACCGGCGAGGTCTATCCCATCAACCCCAAACGCGACCGGGTGCTGGGGCTGCCGGCCTATGCCAGCGTGAGCCAGGCGCCGTGCCCGGTGGACCTGGCGGTGATCATCGTACCGCTCAAGTTCGCCCCGGCGGTGGTGGAGGAATGCGGCCGCTGCGGGGTGGCCGGGGCCATAATCATCTCCGGCGGGGGCAAGGAAACCGGGGAGGAGGGCGCGGCCCTGGAGCGGGCCATCCTGGCCGCGGCCAAGACCGCCGGGGTGCGCATCGTGGGCCCCAACTGCGTGGGCGTCATCAGCTCCCCCGCCTCGCTCAACGCCTCCTTTATCCACGACATGCCCAAGCCGGGCTCCCTGGCCTTCGTCTCCCAGAGCGGGGCCACCTGCACGGCGGTACTGGACCTGGCGGTGACCCAGGACATCGGCTTCAGCCACTTCATCAGCATGGGCTCCATGCTGGACGTGGACTTTGGCGACGTGATCGATTATCTGGGCAACGATCCGGGCACCAGCGCCATCCTGCTCTACGTGGAGTCCATCACCAACCACCGCAAGTTCATCAGCGCGGCCCGGGCGGTCTCGCGGGTCAAGCCCATCATCCTGCTCAAGGTGGGGCGCAGCGCGGCCGGGGCCAAGGCGGCCATGAGCCACACCGGGGCCATGGCCGGCGAGGACGCCATCTATGACGAGGCCTTCAAGCGGGCCGGCCTGGTGCGGGTGAACACCGTGGGCGACCTGTTCGACTGCGCCGAGCTGATCTCCAAGCAGCCGCTGCCCCAGGGGCCGAACATGGCCATCGTGACCAACGCCGGGGGGCCGGGGGTGATGGCCACCGACCACCTGGCCCTGCACGGCGGCACCGAGCCGCCTCAGCCCTCGGCGGCGACTAAAGCCAAGCTGGATGCCATCCTGCCGCCCTTTTGGAGCCACGCCAACCCCATCGACATCCTGGGCGATGCCACGCCCGAGACCTTCCTCAAGGTGACCCAGGTCTGCGTGGATGCCAAGGAGTTCGACGCGGTGCTGGTGCTCACCACCCCCCAGGCCCAGTTCCCCAGCACCCAAAAGGCCAAGCTCTTAAGCGAAGAGCTGACCCGGGCCGACTTTCCGGTGTTCACCTCCTGGCTGGGCGGACGCGAGGTAATGGAGAGTCGGGAGATTTTCTACAAGGCGGGCATCCCCACCTACGAGACCCCCGAGCGGGCGGTGCAGGCGTTTTTATACCTATATCAGTACCACAAGAACCAACTCACCCTGCAGGAGACGCCTTCCAGCCTGCCCCATGAGATACGCTACGACAAGCAGGGCGCCGAATCCCTTATAACCACGGTGCTGGACGAGGGCCGCGCCCTGTTGTCCGAGAGCGAGTCCAAGAGGCTCCTGGAGCTTTACGGCATCCCGGTGCCCCCGGCCCGCCTGGCCGCCACCGCCGAGGAAGCGGCGGCCGCCGCCTCGGCCATGGGCTACCCGGTGGTGCTCAAGCTGGACAGCCCGGACATTACCCATAAGTCCGACGCGGGGGGCGTGCGCCTGAACCTCAAGAACGAGGCGCAGGTGCAGGACGCCTTCGCGGAGATCATGGCCAACGCCCAGGCCTACGATGCCCAGGCCCGGCTGCGCGGAGTCACGGTGCAGCCCATGGTGTCGGCCAAGGGGGTGGAGTGCATCCTGGGGGCCAAAAAGGACCCCGAGTTCGGCCCGGTGATCCTCTTCGGCATGGGCGGCACCATGGCCGAGATCATCGGCGACCGGGCCATCGGCCTGCCGCCCCTGAACCGGCTGCTGGCCAAGCGGCTCATCGAGCAGACCAAGGTCAGCAAGGTGCTGCGGGGCTACCGCAACATCCCGCCGGCCGATTTGACCATGCTGGAAGAGGTGCTGGTGCGCCTGTCCCAGCTGCTGATCGACTTTCCCCAGATCGTCGAGTTGGACATCAACCCGCTGCTGAGCTGCTCTCAAGGGGCCTTGGCCCTGGACGCCCGGGTGGTGGTGGAGCCCACCAGCCAGGTCTCGCCCCAGCATCTGTGCATCCGACCCTATCCGGCCCAATACGAAAGCCGCGAACGCACCAGCGGCGGGCTGGAGGTTTTCCTCCGGCCCATCAAGCCCGAGGACGGCCCGGCCATGATCCGTTTGTTCAACGCCTTGTCGCCGGTGACCATCTTCCAGCGTTTCGGGCGGGTGCTGCGCACCATGCCCCCGGACCTGTTGGCCCGCCACACCCAGATCGACTATGACCGCGAAATGGCCCTGGTGGTCTTCCCCGAGGCCAGCAAGGAAATCGCGGCGGTGGGACGCATCGTGGAGCGCCCCGGGGTGGATGAGGCCGATATGGGCATGACAGTGGCCGACGCCTGGCAGGGCCGGGGATTGGGCGAGTTGCTCTTCAAACACTTGCTGGATATCGCCAAGGAGCGCAAGCTGGTGCGCGTGTCCGGGGTGATCAGCCCGGAAAACAGCTCCATGCTGAGCATGGTGAGCAAGTACGGCGCCCAGCTCAGCGAAATGCCCGACGGCAACTTCCAGGCGGTGCTCGAGCCCTGAACGGTTGCGGCGATTCTTCCAAGCTCACCCCAAGCCAGGGGCGGCTGTATTAACAGGGGGAATCCGCGCGCCATATCCGATGAACAGGATTGACTGGAAGGCCCCACGCCGCCGTCGTCGGCGAGGCAGCGGGGCCGCGAGGAAAACTTTATGAAAATTCAGGATATATGGTTGTCTGATAACATGAAATGTGGCAATATTGCCAACAATCGATAGGCGCGCGCAAGACCGCCGCTACCCGGACCGGGGCAGGGGCGGAGGCATTACTAAAAGAAAACACTGATTTTATTTGCCCTGGCGGCCGGCAGCAAGTAATCTACCAAATCCGGAAGCTGGTAGTGCCGAACGCGCCGAAACGAGTAAAGTTTTGGGCCGGGGACAAGCTGGGCGCCATCGCCAACCGCGTCATTGCGGTCGCTTGGGACGGCCAGACCCTATACCGCTACAAGGCGCCGCCGCAAGAGGCGGCGAGTTCTCAAGAGGAAATTGATGGATCAACGGGACAAAGACGCCATTAAAGAAATAGTCGGCGAAGATCACTTCACTGATGAGTTGATCGACCTGGTTTCCTATTCCTACGACAGCTCCGACCATGACCACCGCCCCGACTGCGCGGTGTATCCCGCCGACGCCGAGGAAATCGGAAAAATACTGCAGTTGGCCAATCAGCGCGGCTTCGCGGTGGTGCCCCGGGGTGCGGGCACCAGCCTGGCCGGCAGCACGGTGCCCGCCAAGGGCGGGGTGGTGCTGGATATGGTGCGCATGAACCGCATCCTGGACATCCGCATTCCGGACCGCCAGGTGGTGGTGCAGCCGGGGGTGGTCTACGCGGAGTTGCAAAAAGCCCTGGCCCCCTCGGGCTTTTGCTTCCCGCCCGACCCGGCCAGCGGCAAGGTCTGCACCCTGGGAGGCAACGTGGCCACCAACGCGGGCGGCATCCGGGGGGCCAAGTACGGGGTGACCCGTGACTACGTTTTGGCCCTGGAGGTGGTGCTGCCCGACGGGCGCATCGTGCACACCGGCACCAAGTGCATGAAGTCCGCTTCTGGCCTGGACCTCACCCGCCTGTTCGTGGGTTCGGAGGGGGTGCTGGGAGTCATCACCGAGATCACCCTGAAGATCAACCCCATGCCCACGGCCTCGCGCACCGCCCTGGCCAGCTTCGAGACCCTGCGCCAGGCCGGGCAGGCGGTGACCGACATCATGCACTCGGGCATCCTGCCCAGCGTGCTGGAGATCATGGAAGAGAACACCATCAGGGTGTTGCGCGAGAACTACGGCGCCGAGTTGCCCGACGTCAAGGCCCTGCTTCTGGTGGAGACCGACGGCTACACCGACGCCGAGGCCGCCTATGCCATGGGCAAGGTGGTGTCCGCCTTTGAGGCCAACCAGGCCAAGACCGTGAGCCAGGCCAAGGACAAGGCTTCGGCGGAAAAGCTCTGGGCCATCCGCCGGTCGGCGGGCAGCGTGGCCGGGGGCCTGCGCCCCAACAACCTCTCCGAGGACGTGACCGTGCCCATCTCCAAGGTGCCCGATCTGTTGGAGGGCATCCAGAAGATCATGGAGGGGCAACCCTACCCCTTCGTGATTTTCGGCCACGCTGGGGACGGCAACCTGCACCCCAAGATCATGTTCGACGGGGCGGACCCGGTGCAGGTCAAGGATGTGCACCACATCGCCGAGCAGGTGTTTCGGCTCACCTGCAACCTGGGCGGCACCCTGACCGGCGAGCACGGCATCGGCCTGGCCAAGGCTCCTTACATGACCATGGAGCACGAGCCCCTGGCCATGGAGTTGATGCGCCTGCTCAAGCGCACCCTGGACCCCAACAACGTGCTCAACCCCGGCAAGATGGCCCTGGACGACTAGGCCCCGTAATGGGCCCCGGGCGAACCGGGGAGCAGTGGCTTCTGACCCGCATCATTGAGAATACGGTGGGAAATTAACGATGAGCGACAAACACCCCTTGCTGGATAAATTCACCGAACAGATACAGCACTGCACCCGCTGCGGTTTTTGCCAGGCTCATTGCCCGGTTTTCGGGGCCACCGGCCGCCCGGCGCTGAACGCCCGGGGCAAGATGCTGCTCTTGAAGGAAGTGCTGGCCGGCAAGTTGGAGCTGAACCAGGACTTGGTGGATTCGCTCTTCCAGTGCACCACCTGCGCCTCCTGCGCCACCAATTGTCCCTCCGGGGTGGACGTGCCCGCCATCATCAAGGCGGCGCGCAAGGAGATGGTGGGCCTGGGCACCTGCCATCCCGCCTTCACCGGCATGAACGAGGTGCTCGACCAATACGACAACATCTACGCCGAGGACGAGCCCGAGGACTTCGACCGCGAGCGCAACAAAAAGGCCGAGGTGGTCTACTTCATCGGCTGCGTGGGCCAGTACCGCGAGGAGGACGCCACCGAGGCGGCCCTGGATCTGCTGGACCATCTGGAGGTGGACTACACCCTCATCGACGAGGTGTGCTGCTCCGGGGTGCTGGAGGACGTGGGCTTCAGCATCAAGCCCCCCCTGGCCCAGAAAAACATCGAGCGCATCCTGGCCACCGGGGCCAAAACCCTGGTCACCGGCTGTCCCTATTGCTACCGCACCTTCAGCGGCAAGGATATCTACGCCCCGCTCAGGGATGCGGGGGTGGAGATTGTGCACTTCAGCCAGTTCCTGGCCCGCCAGGAGTTGGACGTCACCACCGATCTCAAGGTGACCTACCATGATCCCTGCGACCTGGGGCGCCATTGCGGCATCTACGAGGAGCCGCGCCAGACCATCAAGGCCATCGCTCCCAACTTCGTGGAGCTGCCCAGCAACCGGGCCAACGCCCTGTGTTGCGGGGCCGGCGGCGGGGTGCGCGGGGCCTATGCCAAAAACTCCCTGGCCATGGCCCGGCGGCGCTTGGACGAGGTGGAGCAGGTTGGCGCGGACATCCTGTTGACCGAGTGCAACTCCTGCGTGCACAATTTGGCCAACGCCAAGCTTCGCGCCCAAAAGTTTCAGGTAATGACCACGGCGCAGTTCATCATGGAGTTGTTGGAAGACTAGCCCGGCGTTGCGGCGAAGGAAGTCCACCTATGAGTCATCGCCTCTGTAAACCCCGCTTGGAAGCGGCTTGTTGGGGAGCGAACCCCGCGCTGCTGCTGGTCTGCGCGCTTTTCCTGGCCGCCTTGCTGTGTTTGTGGAGCGGAGTTTCCCAGGCGGCGGGCGCCGCCGGGACGGAGGCCAACCAGTCCTGTCTGAGCTGCCACCAAAAAGAGGGCATGGATGACGGCGGGGCCAAGGACCTGGGTCCGCACCAGGGGTTGGCCTGCCTGGACTGCCACCGGGGAGCCCAGCACTATCCCCACGACGACTTGAAGCTGGCTCCCTGCCAGAGCTGCCACACCCCCCACACCGAGGCCACCACCGGCGATCTGCACGCCGGGGTTACCTGCCAGGCCTGTCACTGGGCCGGCGAGGGCCAGACCCCTCACCGCCTAGCCTCCACCCAGCGGCCGCAGTCCTGTCGGCGTTGCCACTTTGCGGGCAACAAGGTCGGCGCCCCGGCCGCGGTGCTGCCGGCCAAGGGGGCCCTATGCCTGGTGTGCCACACCGCCACCCTGAGTTTGCCGGACTGGCCCTCGCGCCTGGCCCTGGCCGGTTTCCTGCTGGGCCTGCTGGCCTCGTTGGGCTTCTGGTTCAGCGGGGGAGGGCGCGGGCCTTCTTCCCAGACGATGCACCAGGGACACTCCGGCGGCGGCGCGGGAGCGGGCGTGGCGGCCCTGTTCATGGACGGCCTCTTGCAACGACGGCTGTGGCGGCTTTCGCCCGGGCGCTGGCTGGTGCACGCCCTCATGGTGCTGCCCTTTGTGGCCCGCATGCTCTGGGCCTTGCTGGCCCTGGCGCTCAGCTACGCCCAGCCGGGTGGTGAGCTTACCCAGGCCATGCTCAACAAGAACCAGCCCGCCACCGCCCTGTTCTTCGATCTCACCGGGCTCTTGGTGCTGGCCGGGGCCGGGCTGGCCATCGCCCGCCGGGTCCTGCGCGGCGGGGTCAAGCTGCCCGGCCTGCCGGGACCGGACTGGGTGGGCATGGGCCTGTTGGCCCTGGTGGTCATCAGCGGATTCATAACCGAGGCGGCCCGCCTGGCCCTGACCGGTACCCAGGATGGCGCGTGGGCTTTTGTAGGCTGGGCCCTCAAGGGGATGTTCAACCCCGGCCCCGGCCTGCAAACGGCTTATGGTTATCTTTGGTATGCCCATGCCATAGTCTTCGCGGCGTTCGTGGTCTATCTGCCCTTGGGCCGCATGAAGCACATCTTGCTGGCCCCGCTGAATTTGGCCCTCCGGGCGGCGCGCGGCCAGGGCAGCGCCAAGGGCGAAGGCTAAAAGATGATTTGCCCCCCCCTGGGGCGGCCCTAATAAATGGACCTTTAGCAAGGAATCAGGATCATGGAGATAGGCGGCTACAATTTTCCGGGCGAGCTTTACTACGATCCCGAGCATTTTTGGGTGCGGGTAGAGGGCGACGAGCTGGTGATGGGCATGGACGACTTTGCCCAGAAGCTGGCCGGCGAGATCGTCTACGTGCAACTGCCCAACGAGGGCAAGAAGCTCAAGAAGGGCAAGAAGCTGGCCAAGGTGGAGTCCGGCAAGTGGCTGGGCAAGGTGCTGTCGCCGGTGGACGGTGAGCTGATCGCGGTGAACGAGGACCTGGAGCTCAAGCCCGAGCTTATCAACCAGGACTGCTACGGCGCGGGCTGGATGTATCGGCTCAAGGCCGACGACCTGGGCGACCTAGGCGAGTTGCTGCACGGCGCGGCGGCGGTGGAGCCCTGGGTCAACGAGGAGATCGCCAAGCACGCCTCAGAGGGCTAGGTTAAGGGGATTCACCTTGGACAACCGCCTGTACAGCAAGAGCCAGCTCCTGTCCATGGAGGCCTGCACGGGTTGCGCGGCCTGCGCCGAGGCCTGCCCGGCGGTGAACGCCTCGGGCGACGGCCAGCTGTCCGGCCTGTATCGCCTGGACTGGCGGCGGCGGGCGGGCAAGGCCGGATCGGGCTGGCTGGGCCGCATCTTCGGCGGCAAGGCTCCCAGCGAGGAGCAGTGGCAGGCCTTCAGCGACACGGTGTTCCGCTGCACCCTGTGCGGCAACTGCGCGGAGGTGTGCCCGGCGGGCATCGGGCTCAAGGACATCTGGCTGAGCCTGCGGCAAGAGCTGGTGGAGCAAAAGGCCTACCCGGCCAAGGTGGACCTGATTCGCGAGAACCTCAATGAGAGCCGCAACGTTTTCGGCGAGGAGCAGGAGGAGCGGGCCGAGTGGGTGGAGGATCTGGACGAGCCGCCCGACGACCTCTACGTAAAAGACGCCGCCGAGGTGGTGTACTTCACCGGCTGCGTGGCCTCGTTCTTTCCCCTGGCCCAGCAGATACCCCTGGCCCTGGCCGAGGTGCTGGAGGCGGCCTCGGTGGAGTTCACTCTCTTGGGCGAAGAGGAGTGGTGCTGCGGCTTCCCCTTGCTGGGGGCGGGCGACCTGCCGGCGGCCCAGGAGATGATCGAGCACAACCTGGCGGCCGTGGCCGCCAAGGGGGCCAAGGAGGTGGTGTTCGCCTGCCCGTCTTGCTACATGATGTGGCGAGAGCACTATCCCACCGACCTCAAGCTGAGCCACGCCACGCAATATTTGGAGCGCCTGGTGGCCCAGGGCCGCGTGCCGCTGCGCAATCGCGAGCTGACCGTTACCTATCACGACCCCTGCGATCTGGGCCGGGCGGCGCGGGTGTTCGAGGAGCCCCGGCGTTTGATCCGCTCCCTGCCTGGCGTGAAGCTGGTGGAGCTGGCCGACAACCGGGAGCACTGCCTGTGCTGCGGCGGTGGCGGCAACCTGGAGATGATCGACCAGGAGCTCAACGCCGAAATAGCCAAACGCAAGGTTGACCAGGTGTTGGCCACTGGGGCCGAGACGGTGGTTAGCGGCTGCCAGCAATGCCTGCGCACCATGGCCACCCACGCCCGGCGCAACAAGCTGCCGCTCAAGGTGCTGGACGTGGCCCAGCTGGTGCGCGACTCCCTGGATACCTAGGCGCCATGCATCTGTACCGGCTGGGCCGGGTATCCTGGCAAGACTCCCAGCTGGCCTATCACACCCTGGCCCATCTGGGCCGCCAGGGGCTTATCCTTTGCTCACCCGAGCAGCCCTATGTTTCCGTGGGCTATTTCCAGGACCCGGCCCAAGAGCTGGACCTGGAGCACTGCCGGGCAGCCGGCCTGCCGGTTTTTCGCCGGGAGGTGGGCGGCGGGGCGGTGTATCTGGATAACCATCAGCTGTTCTGGCAGGTGGTGCTCCAGCGGGATCATCCCCTGGTCAGCTTGAATCGCGAGCTTTTCTACCGGCGCTTGCTGGGCCCGGTGGTGGCGGCTTACCGCGCCCTGGGGGTGGCGGCCACGGTGGCCCCGGTCAACGACGTGGCGGTGGGCGAGAGGCGCATCGCGGGCACCGGGGCAGGGGAGATCGGCGATTGCGTGGCCTTTGTGGGCAACCTCATGCGCCGCTTTGATTGCGCGGCCATGGCCGGGGCGTTGCGCGCGCCGGACGAGGCTTTCCGGGGCGCCTACCTCGGTTACATGCGCGAGCACCTGACCTCCCTGCAACGGGAGCTTGGGGAGCAACGGGAAGCCTCCCTCGCTGAAGAGGCGCTCTACGATCTGTTGGCCCGGGAGTTTGCCTCGGTGCTGGGCCCTTTGGAGCCGCGCCCCCTGGACGACGAGCTGCGCACTGCCATGGAGAGGGTGGGACGACGCCTGCTCTCGGACGCCTGGACCTATCATCCGCGTAAGCCCCGGCCCCACCGCAAGGTCAAGGTGCGGGCGGGCCTTTATCTGCACCATTGGCGACAGGGTTCACTGGAGGCCCGTTTCGCCAGCCTGGAGGGCAGGGTGCTGGAGGCGAGCCTGCGCGGGCCGGGGCAAGAGGGCGCCTGGTCCGAAGCTCACGAGTTCGTGGGGCAAGAGGTGGAGGCCCTTACCAGTGCTTTGGCCAAGATGGCCTAGGCCTGGGGCCCGCCAGGCTGACGCCCTCTATCAACGCCCTGTTGATCGCCCCAGTATGCTTGCCCACCCCTGCATAGTGGGCTACTATGGCTTATCCGGGGCGGGCGAGATTACGCTCCGTTATCAGCCCTAAATCCAAACCGCAAGCGGGCAAGGGCCATGAGCGCAGGCGACAACTCCCAGAACAGACCCCGCTTGAGCCGAGCCGGTCTGTCTCCCGTGCACCAGGTGGAGGTGGTGGACAATCTGGGACGGCGGCGGGAGGTGTTCATCCCCGGGGAGTCGCCCCTGACCATCAAGGTGGACGACCGGGAGGTGGTCACCCTGATGACCCTGGGCACCCACCCCGAGGAGTTGGCCCTGGGCTATCTGCACAACCAGCGCCTGATCGAAGACATCGCGGACATCGAGTCGGTGGAGGTGGATTGGGAGCGGGAGACGGTGAGGGTCGCCACCCGCCACGGCCAGGGCATCGCGGATCTGGATGAAAAGCTCTCGCGGGTCACGGTGACCAGCGGCTGCGGCCAGGGCACCTTGTTCAGCTGCACCGTGGACAAGCTCTACGAGCACAAGCTGCCCCAGGTGACGGTGCGCCAGTCCACCATCTACCGCCTTATCGAGGCCGCCGCTCCCTTGAACCCCGTCTACCGCCAGGGTGGATCGGTGCACGGCTGCTACCTGTGCCGCGACGGCGAGGTGCTCATGTCCGTGGAGGACGTGGGGCGGCACAACGCGGCCGACGCCATCGCCGGTCGCATGTGGCTGGATGGCATGTCCGGCGAGGACAAGATTCTCTACACCACCGGCCGGCTCACCTCCGAGATCGTCATGAAGACCGCCTTCATGGGCATCCCGGTGCTTATCTCCAAGTCCGGGGTGACCCAGATGTCCCTGGAGTTGGCCCGCGACATGGGCATGCTGGTCATCGGCCGGGCCAAGGCCACTCGCTTTTTGGTCTACAACGGCGCGGACCAGGTGGTCTTCGACGCCATCCCCGACCCGCAAGCGACCCAGGCATAAAAAAACGCCCCGCGGCGATGCGCGGGGCGCGTGAATGGCGCTGGCGGCCTCAGGCCTTGGCCTCCGGGGCTTTACGCTCCAGGGACCGCCCTTCCAAGGGGATGGGCGGCGGCGCCGGTTCGCCGCTGATCTTGGTGACCGCGCCGAAACGAGGCGGGCAGGCCTCGAAGCAGGTGCCGCACTTGATGCACTTGTCCTGATCGATCACGTGAATCTGGTTCTTGGCCCCGATGATGGCCTCCACCGGGCAGCGGCGTAGGCAGATCTGGCAGGCCTGGCATTTCTCCGGGTCGATGAAATAGGAGACCACCTGACTGAAAAGCTTGTCGATCTCCTCGCTGGTATAGAAGTTTTCGCGTTCCTCGGGCTCCAAGCGGTGGCCCAGCTTGGTGTTCATCACCAGCTTGATGTAGGGCACCAGCTTCATCACCTCTTGCAGGCGAGCCCGCACCTCCTCGGGCTCCAGGTCTTCGCCTGGGCCTTGGCCCAGCGGCCCCAGTTCCCGCACCTGCCGGGTAAACTTGTCCACCACCTCCGTGTAGAGGTTGCCTTCGCCGGCGGACATGAACTCGATACGCAAGCGGTCGGGGTTGAGGCCGATGTGGGCCAGAATCTTCTTGCACAACAGGGCCATGTTCAGGGCGTGGTAATTGCCGTGGGTGATGTAGTTGCACTCACCCAGACGGCACCCGCCGATGAACACGCCGTCCATTCCGTTGAACAGGGCCTGGAGAACGAACTCCAGGTCAACCCGCCCGGAACACATGACGCGAATGACCCTTATCTCGGTCGCATACTGTAGCCTGGAAACTCCAGCTAGGTCCGCAGCCCCGTATGCTCACCAATGACACAAGAAGCCGAGTATCTTGGGCTTGAATTTGCCCCCTGAACCCATGCTTGCTTACTCCTCTGTCCCTAAAATACGGCCCATAAACAATGCTACCTCATCAGGCGGCGGTCATGGCATCGATCTGGCTCATCAACTCGTCGTCGGTGAAGTGCTTCAAATAGATGGCTCCGGTGGGGCACTTGGCGTTGCACAGGCCGTCGCCCTTGCAGATCACCGGGTTGACCACCGCCTTTTGTCCCTTCTTGGTCTTGCGAAACTCTATGGCCCCATAGGTGCAGGCCTGGGCGCAGGCCCCGCAGCCCATGCAGCGGTCCTCTTGCACCTCGCACACCGATCCCGACACAGTCACGATGTCGTTGGAGAGCAGGGTGACGGCCCGCCCCGCCGCGCCGTAGGCCTGGTTGATGGCCTCGGGGATGTGCTTGGGGTAGTGGGCCGTGCCGCAAAGGTAGACTCCGTCGGTGGCGAAGTCCACCGGCCGCAGCTTCACGTGGGCTTCCTTGAAGAAGTTGTCCGGCCCCAGGGAGACCTTGAACAACTGGGATATATCCTTGTTGTCTTCTCTGGCCACCACCGCGGCGGCCAGGGTGACGATGTCCGCCCCGATGGCCAGCTCTTGTCCCAGGATGTAGTCGGGCAGGCTCACCTGCAACACCGGGCGGCCTTCCTCTTCAGTGGCCTCCACCTGGGGCGGGTTCTCCGGCTCGTAGCGGATGAACTTTATGTCCTTGGCCGAGGCCTCGCGGTAATAGTCCTCCAGCATGCCGTAGGTCCTGATGTCCCGGAACAGGATGTAGATATCCATCTCCGGGTTGATCTCTTTGAGCTTCAGGGCGTTCTTGATGGACTCGCTGCAACACACGCGGGAGCAGTAGTTACGCTCCTCGTTGCGGCAACCCACGCACTGGATCATCACCAGGGTCTGGGCCCCGGTAACCGCCTCGTCGCCTAGGGCGATGCGCTCTTCCAACTCCAGGTGGGTCAGCACCCGCTCGTCCTGGCCGTAGAGATATTCGGTGGGCTTGTAGACATCCACGCCCGTGGCGACGACCGCGGCGCCGTGCTTGATCTCGCTGGTGCCCCGGTCCGACTTGAGCTTGGTCACGAAGTTGCCCACGTAGCCGGTAGCCTCGGTGATCTGGGCGTTGGCGTACACGTGGATGGCCGGATGCCGGTACACCCGGCGCACCAGGTCGTCCAAATAGGCCTGCACGTCCAAGCCGTCCAGGGTGTGGTGCAGCCGGCGGGCCATGCCTCCCAGGTCCGGCTCCTTTTCCACCAGGTGGACCTCATGGCCCTGGTTGGCGATGGAAAGGGCGCAGGTCATGCCGGCCAGGCCGCCGCCCACCACCAGGGCCGCCTTGTTCACCGGCAGGTCGATCTCCTGCAAAGGCTTGAGGTGCCCGGCCCGGGCCACGGACATGCGGATGATGTCCTGGGCCTTGCGGGTGGATTCCTCCTGCTCCTTGGAGTGGACCCAGGAGCAGTGCTCCCGGATGTTGGCCATGTCGTAATAGTATTGGTTCAGCCCCGCCTCGCGCAGGGTGTCGCGGAACAGGGGCTCCAGGGTGCGCGGGGAACAGGCGGCCACCACCACCCGGTTGAGGCCCTTTTCCTTGATGGTGTCGGTAATCTGCTTGGCCGAGTTGGTGGCGCAGGAGAAAAGCTGCTCCTGGGCATAGACCACGTTGGGCAGGCTCAGGGCGTATTCCACCGTGTTGGGCACGTCCACCACGCGGCCGATGTTGGAGCCGCAGTGGCAAACGAACACGCCAATCTTGGGCTTTTCTCCAGAGACGTCCTTTTCCGCCGGGTACACCCGCTCCCTGGTCAGCCCGCCCCGGCGGTAGTCCAACAGCTCGCCTACCTGGGTGCCCGCCCCGCTGGCGGTGAACACCGACTCGGGGATGTCCATGGGACCCTGGAAGGCGCCGCACACATACACGCCGCGCCGGGTGGTTTCAATGGGGTTGGTGGTGGCGGCTTGGCAGAACCCGTGGTCGGTCAGCTCGATGCCCAGCTGCTCGGAGAGCTTCTTGTGGTCGGCGGGGGGATTGAGCCCCACCGACAACACCACCATGTCGAACTCTTCTTCCTTAACCCCTTCGTCGGGGGTGGAGTAGCGCACGAAGACGTTCTTGGTCTCCGGGTCTTCGCGCGACACGGTGGTGTAGGAACGGATGAAGCGCACGTCGGAGAGCTCCGAGGTGCGCTGGTAGTAACGCTCGAAATCCTTGCCATAGGCGCGGATATCGTTGTGGAACACCGTGCACTGAGCCCCGGCGTCGTGGTCCTTGGCCAGGATCACCTGTTTTTGGGTGTAGGAGCAGCACACCGCCGAGCAGTAGCTGTTGTCGCCCGGGGTAACCCGCCGCGAGCCCACGCATTGAATCCAGGCGATCTTGTGGGGGTGCTTGAGGTCCGAGCCCCGCAGGATCTCGCCCTCGTAAGGGCCGGTGGCGCACAGCAGGCGCTCGAAACCCATGCTGGTGACCACGTTGGTCAGCTCACCGTAGCCGTATTCTTTTTTCAGGCTGGGGTCATAGGTTTCGTAGCCGGTGGCCAGCACGATGGCCCCCACCTTGATATCCATCTTTTCGGGCTTTTGCCGGAAATCGATGGCATCGGCCTGGCAGACGGCCTCGCAGATGCGGCATTTCTTTTCCTTGAGGTAAATGCAGCTCTCGTCGATGTAGGCGATCAGCGGTATGGCCTGGGCGAAATATATGTGAACAGCTTTGTTGTCCGATATTTCCTGATTGAATTTGTCGGGATACTCAACGGGGCAGTACTCCACACACGTGGTACAACCCGTGCAGCGGTCCTCGATGATATAGCGGGGCTTCCGGGTAAGGGTTATCTGGAAATCGCCCACGTCGCCTTCCACACTGTTTAGTTCAGTGTAGGACAGGACCTCGATATTTGGATGCCGGCCGACCTCGACCAGTTTGGGCGAGAGTATTCACATGGAGCAGTCATTGGTGGGGTACGTCTTGTCCAACTGCGCCATATGCCCACCAATGGCTGGTCCGTTCTCGACCAAATAGACCTTGTAACCGGCCGTGGCCAGATCCAGGGAAGCCTGGATCCCGCTGATCCCGCCGCCCAGGACCATTACGTCGCCGTAATTGTCCCCGCTGGGGATGCTGCCATGCTCTTCGGTTTGCGTTTCCATTCACCTATGCCTTTACCAGGGTTGAACGGTCCTTAAATGACCTCCTGGACTACCTCGGATATGTCTTTCACCTCCACCGACTCGCCATTATCCAGGGTCAGCCGGCTGTCCTCGAAGTTGGTGATGCAATAGGGGCAGGCGGTGACCAGCACCTGGGCTTCCAGGTCCATGGCCTGTTGCAGGCGCAGATCGGAGAAGCGCTCCCCCTTGGGAGTTTCCATCCAGATGCGCCCCCCGCCACCGCCGCAGCACAGGCTGGTCTCCAGGCAGTCGGGCATCTCCGCCAACTCCAGGCCGGGCACCGAACCCAGCACCTGGCGGGGCTCGTCGTAAATCCCGTTGTGCCGGCCCAGGTAGCAGGGATCGTGGTAGGTGATCTTTTTGGCGTACTCGCCCTTGATCTCCAAACGGCCCTCCTGGATCAGTTGGGCCAAGAATTGGCTCATGTGGATCACCTCGAAGTTCACCATGAACTCGGGGTATTCGTTCTTGAAGGTGTGATAGCAGTGGGGCGAGGAGACCAGGATCTTCTTCACCCCGGCGTCGATGAAGTTCTTGATGTTTTCCTTGGCCAGGCGGCGGAAAACCTCCTCATCGCCGGTCTTGCGGATGCTCTCGCCGCAGCAGCTTTCCTTTTCCCCCAGGATGCCGAACTCCACCCCCGCGGCCTTGAGCACCTGCACCGTGGCCTTGGCCACCTTTTTGAGGCGCTGGTCGTAGCTCAAGTAGCAGCCGGGGAAGTAGAGGATCTCCATTTCCTCGTCAAAGGTCTGCACCCCCAGGCCCTCGGCCCATTTGGCCCGGTCCTTGCGCTCTTCGCTCAGGGGGTTGCCTTCGCCCATGAGGCTGCCGCTGATGGTGCGGATGGGTTTCACCGCGGTGGGGAACACGCCGTACTCGGTGGCGATCTTGCGCAGGGCCACCCCGGATTCTATCTGCTTCACGTCGCGGGGGCAGCGGCTGGGACACAGGCCGCAGGTGGTGCAGCGCCAGATGTCCTCGCTCTCGATGTCGGTGAAACCAAAGGTGGCTTGGCGCACGATCTTGCGCATGCTGAAATCGCGCACCCGGTTCCAGGGGCACACGGTATCGCAGAGGCCGCATTGGAAACACATCTTGAATGCGTCCCCGCCGCTGAGTTTTATGACCTCTACGATCTCTTTGTAATCGGCTACGTTTTCCACTATCCGCCCCAACTCCCCGTTTCGGCCGCGGGCAGGCTATCCGCCACGGTGCATGATGGCCGCGCGTTTGGCGGCGTCGGCCGTTGGGCTAATCCTTTTTGTGCTGGGAAAGGCGGGCCATGGCGTCCCTGATCTTGTCCATGCCGAACTTGTCGGCCAGCGCCTCCAGCCCCACCTCCATCTCCTCCATCTCCTCGCCTTCTTCCACTTCCTCTTCCCGCTCTTCATAGGTGAGGGCGTCCACGATGCACCACTTGACGCAAAGGGGCTCGTCCTCGCCTTCGCACATGTCGCATTTCAGGGGAAGGCCGGAGTCGGGCTCCTTGAACAGGCTGCGTGAAGGGCAGGAGGCCCGGCAAAAGGCGCACTCGTCGTATTCCTTGCCGTCGATGATGTACTTGTCGCGGCCCATGCACTCGGCCGGGGTGTATTCGCCGGCGTACACCGGCACGTACACGTCCTTGAGCGGCTCGCGGATAACCCGGATGCGCGAGCGCTCCGGGTTGTTGCTGCTGTACTTGGGAGCGGCATGGAAGGCCGAGCAGATAACCTCGCAGGCCCGGCAGCCGTTGCACTTGTCCACGTCCACCTTGATGGTCTTGACGGTCTTGGTCTTTTTCTCGCCCGGCACGGCTACGCCTCCTTTTCCTGGTCAGCCGCAGCTTTCTGGGGGGGAGCCTCCTCGTCCTTGGTAAGGATGCCGCGCTCGATAAAATCGTCGGCCACGTAGTCCAGCCCCAACTCGCGCAGGGTGGTCTCGGTGGGGATGCCGTCGGAGTTCCAGCCCTTGAAGGCGTAGTAGGTGTCCAAGAGCTCCTGCTCCAACTCGGGGAAGCGCTTCTTCCAGTGGTCCTTGGGCGGCTGCTCGTCCTTGCGGCGCATGCCCCGGCGGGTGTTGTTGGCCCTGACCAGGGTGCGGTAGCGCTTGATGGCCTGGGTCAGCTTCTCTTCGTCCATGTCATAGCCGGCCCCGGCGGAGATGAACTTGGGGTAGTTGTGGATGTGGTAGGGCGGCTTGAGGGGGAAGGAGGACAGCCCGGCGCACATGCCCAGGGCGTCGTCGATGTAGTGCATCCGCTCCTGCCAATCCACGATGTCGCAGACCATGGGCGGGGTGGGGTAGTAGGGGATGGAGTTCTCCCCTCTGGGCTCCCAATCCAGGAAGTACTGCTTGAACTTCTCGTCCGGCACTTGGAACCAGTCCTTGACAAAGGCTTCCCGGTGCTCCCGCTTGGGGAAGGGGGCCTGGGGGAACTGACCCTCGATCTGGGTGATGTTTATCTTCTCGCCGGTGGCGTACATGATGAAATAGATGGGGTTGAGCATGGACAGCTTCAGGGGAAGCTGCTCGTGCTTCTTGATATTGTTGTGGGCGTACTCCTCGGCCCCCTTGCCGATGCGCTGGGCGGCCCAATAGGTGCCGTCGGCCAGGATGTCGCCGATGCCCTCGCGGCGCACAATGTGGTCCAAGAGCCAGTAGAAGCGCCCCTCGTTGTCCTCGGGCATGCCCGGGAAATCCTCGTCGGTGAGGATGCCGTTTTCCAACAGCTCCAGGGCGAAGGCCATCACCTGGGGAGCGGAGAAGCCGTCCACCCCGTACTCGGTGGCGCTCTGGGCGATGCCCAGGCCGAACTCCAGGTCGGCGAAGGCGGCCATGGTGTAGGTGAGCTTGGAGAAGCATTTCATCATGTAGGTGGGCATGCCCGGCGGGGAAATGGTGGCCCCGCAGGTCATGGGGCAGTTGTAGCAGCTGATGAGCCGAGTGCGCATTTTATCCATGGTCTCGGTCCAGTCCCGCTCCACCTCTTCGCTCCAGAACTCCTTGCGGCGGGTCCGGGAGTTGCCCCAGGAGAAGTTTTCGGTGTGCCACTTCTCGTCGTGCACCTTCATCTCTTGGGGCGAGCCCAGCCCGGCCAGGATGGGCATGACTCCGGGGACGGGGTTTTCATTGCGGAACTTGATGTATTCCAAGACCTCCTGGCACAGCTCCATGAACTCCGCGGGGCGGGCCAGGCTGATGTCCTTGGTGCCGCGCACCACCACGGCCTTGAGGTTCTTGTCGCCCATCACCGCGCCGATGCCACCCCGGCTGGCGCTGGAGCGGCCCTGCTCGATGGAGGCGAAGAACACGCGGTTTTCCCCGGCCATGCCGATGGCCGCCACCTGGGCCTTGGGTTCCTTGAGCTCTTGGCGGATCAACTCCGCGGTTTCCACGGACCCCCTGCCCCGAAGGTGCTCGGCGGCGCGCAGTTCCACCTTGTCGTTGTTTATGTACAGATAGACCAGCTCGGGCGACTTGCCCCGGAAGATAACCTTGTCGTACCCGGCGTATTTGAGCTCCGGGGCCCAGAAACCGCCCATCATGGAAAAGGCCATGAGCTTGGTCTGAGGGGAAATGGTGGTAACGATGGTGCGGTTGCAGCCGGTGGCCGGGGTGCCGCAAAGCAGGCCCGAGGCGAAGATCAAAAGGTTTTCCGGGGAAAAAGCATCCGCCTCCGGCGGCACCCGATCCCAAATGAGCTTGGCGTTGGTGCCCAACCCACCCAGGTACAACTCGGTGTCGCGGGGGTCGGTTTCCACCCGCTCGATGTTGCCGGTGGTAAGGTCTATTTCTAGGTTAAAACCTGTTTCTCCGTACCGCATGCTTGCCTCTTCCCAATGGCTTTAACGGGGGTAGGACACGCCTTATCCTCCGGCACCCGCCCTCGACTTTGCCTTGCTATTGGCTTAGCGATCATACCTTTAGGAGGCGTGGACACATCGCAGTTATAATATGGCTACAATGTAACTTCATGTCAAGGCAAAACCTGCCCCATGGATGCGTAGGGGGGTAGGACGGGCCATGCAGCGACACCAGAGAAGTAACTTACTCAAAAGTACGGTCTTTCCGGCACATAGACAGCGCTAGCCAGTTTGGGGTCACACCTGTTGGTAGCAGTGTTGCCCTGTCTTGTGTCTGTAATTCGACCCCATCGCGACCCACGAACCGGGGCGGTGAGCCTGGCGTCTGGCGATCCAGGTTCCTATCTGCAATAGGAAAATGCTAGAATTCGTTGAAGTAATGAGCTCAACCGCCCGTGGCGACAGGAGTATTTCATGCAGATACGCGACAGATACGCAGTTGTGGGGGTGGGGTACACCCCGCAAGGGAAGGTACCCGACCGCACTTCCCTGAGTTTTCACCTGGAGGCCACGGCCAACGCCATCGCCGACGCGGGACTAAAAAAACAGGACATAGACGGGCTCATCTCCTACCGTCATTTTCCTCCCTGCCCTGGCGAGCCGGACCCGACGCCCCAGTTGCTGGCCCAGCAGTTGGGCCTGACCCCCACCTACCTCAGCCAGGACGCCAATTGATCCCGCTCGCATCTTATGCACGCAGTTGGCGTGCTGGACGCGGGGATTTGCAACTACGTGGTCATATCCTACGGGCACAGCGGCCTGTGGGGCGGGGGCATGCGCCAGTTGTTGTTCAACACCCGGCCCAGCGAGGCGGCCTTCGGGCACTTCGGGGCGGTGGGCCGCTACGCCCTGGCGGCCCGCCGGGGCATGCACGAATTTTCGCGCGGCCCGGATACCTGGAAGCACATCGCCATGGGCCAGCGCAAGTGGGCCAACCTGAACCCGGCGGCCATAATGCACGCCAAGCCCATGAGCGAGGAGGATTACTTCGGCGCTCCCTTGGTGGTGGAGCCCTTCCGTTTGTTCGACAACTGCCAGATCAATGACGGGGGACGGGCCATCATCGTGACCACGGCGGAGCGGGCCCGGGACCTCAAGCACCCGCCGGTGCTCCTGATGGGCCTGGGGATGCACAACCCCTCCAACGAAATTGCCCAGGCCCGCTACGTGGCCGGCCCCACCGGGGCAAAGCAGGCCGGGGAAGCGGCGTTCAAGATGGCCGGCATCGGCCTGGCGGAGGTGGACGCCTGCCAAATCTACGACTGCTTTACCTACACCGTGGAAGTCACCTTGCAGGACTATGGTTTCTTCCCGCGCGGCGAAGGCGGGGACTGGATCCAGGGCGGAACCATAGAGCCCGGCGGGTCCATGCCGGTGAATACCTCCGGCGGTCAGCTCTCCGAGGCCTACTTCATGGGCCTCACCCCCATCTCCGAGGCGGTTATGCAGCTCATGGGGCGCTGCGGGGAGCGGCAACTGGGGCCCAAGACCCAAACCAAGACGCCGGAAATAATCCTGTGCAGCGACAACGGCGGCACCCTGCAGTCGCACGCCTGTATGATCTTTAGGAGGGGCTAGTCATGTCCGGAGAAAGAATTCTGCCCATGCCCGACGCGGACAGCAAGCCGTTCTGGCAAGGCTGCCAAGAGCATGAATTGCACTTTCAGCAATGCGCCGCCTGCGGCGAGGTGCGCTGGCCGCCCAGCATCCTCTGCCCCGGCTGCCACTCCCGGGAGACCCGGTGGATCAAGGCCTCCGGTCAGGGCGTGGTCTACACCTTCGCCGTGTACCACCAGGCCTTTCACCCGGCCTTCAAGGGCCGCGTGCCCTACGTGGTGGCGGTGGTGCGCCTGGAAGAGGGGCCCATGTTGCTGACCAACATCGTCGGCTGCCCGCCCGAGGCGGTGGCTTGCGACATGCCGGTCCGGGTGGTTTGGGACGATCTCTCCGAAGAGTACAGCCTGCCCCAGTTCCGGCCGCTGGACTGAGCGCCACCGACTGGAGTTTGCAGCCGGCGGGCAAACGATCAGGCGGTCAGGAACTCCCTGACTGCTTGGGCCCTCTCCGGGCTGGGCTGGAAAATGATGGAGAAGTGGTTGAGCCTATCCAACTCCACCAGACGGGCCTGGGGAAGGTCGCGCAGGAGCCGCGCGGCGGCATCGGGCGGCAGCACCAGCTGGTCGGGCGCCAGCATGCCCTGGCCGGCGCGCAACACCAGCACCGGGCAGCGCACCTGGGAATAGAAGCGGGAGAAGTCCACCTTGTTTAGGTTGGCCCTCTCCTCGGCCACGGTGGCGCTGCTGGTGCCTGACCGAACCCCGCCTGGCACTTTGATGCAGTCATAGCGGTAATAGTTCTCCGTGGCCTGGTTCCAGGGCTGCAGGAAGGGGGCCTGGCGCACCTGGGCCAGCATATCTTCCACAGAGGCATAGACCTGGGCCAGCCGTTCCAGGGAGGGCCCGATGCCCTGGGCCACCTTGCCCCATTGCTCGGGGCTCAAGACCGCGCCGCCGTCCACCAGGATCAGCCGCTCCACGCGCTGGGGCCGAGTGGCGGCGTAGGCCAAGGAGATATAGGCCCCCAGCGAATGCCCCATGAGCACCGCCCGTTCCTGGCCCAAATCGTCGAGCACCCCGTCTAGGTCCGCGCAATGATGCTCCAGGTCGTAGCCGTGCTCGGGCTTGTCCGAGCCGCCCCGGCCCCGCAGGTCCAGGGCCACCAGGCGGCGGCCGCCCGCCAACTCGCGGGCGATGGTTTCCCAGCAGCGGCCGTTGGCGGTGAGGCCGTGCACCGCCACCACCGGCGGCTCGGGGCCCGGCCAGGAATGCAGCTGTATGCCGAGGCCCGCGCCGGAAGCGTGCAGCACTTGGGGGTCGGCCATCTCAGGACTCCCTGGGCGGCGGCATGACCATGGCCTCGCCGGTGACCACCTCCTTGCCGTCCTGGTTGAGGCAGGTGGTTTCCACCCGGATGCGGTTTTTTTCGGGCCAAAGCTCCAGCACCTTCAGACGCATGGTTATGGCGTCGCCGATGAACACCGGGCGCAGGAAACGCACCGTCTGGGACAGGTAAATGGTGCCCGAGCCCGGAAACTGGGTGCCGAACACCCCGGATAGGAACCCGGCGGTGAGCATGCCTTGGGCCACCCGGCGGCCGAAGATGCTCTTGGCCGCGGCCTCGTCGTCAAAGTGGATGGGGTTGTCGTCGTCGGTGGCCTGGGCAAAGGCGGCGATACGCTTCTCGTCCACCTGCACGGTGGTCTCGTAAGTCTGCCCCAGGCTGATCTGGTCTATGCTCAGCGGTTGGTTCATGGGTTTAGTCCTTGTGGGAGCGGTCCATGGGCCCCCATTGGAGCGCCGCGGCCGCGTAGTTGAAGCCGATTCCCGCAGCCGCCAGCCCCACCACGCCGCTGTTGGGCAGCAGGCCCTTCCGGCGGGCCAGGTCCAGGGAAATCAGGGGATCGTTGGTGCCGTGATGGCCCAACTCGTACAAGGGCAGGGATTGCTCTCCCTTCAGGCCCAGGCGGGCCAGCAGACGCGCCCGCAAGGCCGGAGCCAGATGCCGCAGGGCCAGGTAATGGGGCCGCCTACCCGTCAGAGCGCGCTCCACGACTTCGCCCAGCCGCCCCAGAAAGTTATCATCCAGATAGGAGCTGAGCAACTCGGGGTTAAAAGCGGTGAAGCGCATCAGGCGGGAATCAAGGTTGTCCGGGGCAAAGGGAATCTCGGTGCCCCCGCCGGGCACGTAGACCTCGTCGGCCATGGCCGGGTCGCTCTCCACGATCGCCCCGAGCAGGAGGTTGCGCTCCAGGCCGCGCTGGAGGAGCATCGCGCCCCCCGAGGCGGAACAGGCCAGCAGAAAGCGGGTGTACGGGTCGGCATAATCAACCAGGTCGATGTTGCGGGTTCCACCGGCCAGGAGCACCGTGTTGATGGCCGGATCGGCGGTCATCATGTCCCAGGCCACCTTGAGCCCCAGCACGGCGGTGATGCCCTGGCCCACCAGGTCAAAGGCCCAGGCGTTGCGGCAGCCGCACTCCTCCTGCAAGCGGATGGAGGCGGTCTGGGCGATGTAGTCCTTGTATTCCTCGCCGATCCACAGCACCAGATCCACCGTGGCCGGGTCCACATCGCCGGCATCGGTCAGGGCGGCCCGGGCCGCGCGGGCGGCCATGCCCACCGGCTGGTCCTTCGGCCCGGGCAGGGCCTTGGCCACGATGCCCAGTTCACTGAGTTGTTCCCGGCTCAGGCCGGAAAGTTCGGCTATCTCCTCGGCGCCCTGGATTTGGGAGGGGAGGTAGATCCCCAGCCCGGCCAGGCCCACCACAGCGGACGGATCAGGCATGGTCCGCACCCCCGTGCTCCTTTTTGAGGATGAATTTTTGTACCTTGCTGGAGGCGGCGGTGCGCGGCAGCTCGTCGATCACCGCCAGGTACTTGGGCAGCTTGTAGCGTCCCAGGCGAGGCTGCAGGAACTCCAGCAGGCCGGCCAGGTCCAGGCTCTGGCCTTGGCGCAACTCCACCACCGCCTTGGGCACCTCGCCCCACTTGGGGTCCGGCACCCCGATCACCGCCGCGGCATTCACCGCCGGGTGCTCCACCAGGTGCATCTCGATCTCCGCCGGGTAGATGTTGGCTCCGCCGGAGATGATCATGTCTTTTTTGCGGCCCACGATGGAAACGTGACCGTCCGTGTCCATGCGGCCCAGGTCGCCGGTGTGGAACCAGCCTTTCTGGATGGCCTCGGCCGTGGCCTCGGGCTTGTTCCAGTATCCGGCGCTCATGTGCGCGCCGCGCAGCAAAATCTCGCCGTCTTGCCCGGCCTCCACCGGGAGCCCCTGATCATCCACCAGCGAGACGTCCACCCCGGGCATGGCGTTGCCGAAGGTGCCCGGCTTGCCATTGCCCATGAAGTTGTTGGGCCCGATCTCGGTGAGGCCGTAGCCCTCCCAGATGCGCAGGCCCTTCTGCTCCTGGTAGGCGCGGATGAGTTGCAGATCCAGGGCCGCGCCGCCGGAGATGCAAAAGCGCAGAGAGCTGAGGTCCGCCTTGGGAAAGGCCGGCGACTCCAACATCATCTGGTACATGGTGGGCACCCCGAAAAACACGCTGACCCGTTCGCGCTCGATCAACTCCAGCACCTGGTCGGCCTCGAAGCTGGGCACCAGGATGTTGGCCCCCCGGTTCATGAACAGGGGCAGGGTGAAGACGTTCCACCCGGCGGTGTAGTACATGGCCGCGTGCAGGATGGTGCGGTCGCCGGGGCGCAGGCCCCAGCCCAGCACCGTGTTGTGGCCGTTGGCCGCGATGGAACCGTGGGTGAGCACCACCCCCTTGGGCAGGCCGGTGGTGCCCGAGGTGTAGATGATGAGCTGGGGGTCGTCGGGGGCGATCTCCACCGCGGGCAGGGAACCCGAGGGCAGGGCGGCCCAGGCCGAGGGCAGGGACAGTCCGGGGCCGGCTCCGTGGTCGAAACACACCAATTGCTCGATGGCGTGCTTGGCGGCCAGTTCACCGGCCTGCGTCCGGTGGCCGCCGTCGCAGAACAGGGCTTTGGGGGAGCAGTCGTTCAAGTAATAGTCGAACTCGCCCGCGGCCAAGCGGAAGTTCAGGGGCACCAGCACCGCGCCCAGGCGGCTGGCCGCGAAGAACAGGGTGATGATCTCCTCCCGGTTCAGGGAGAGGCAGGCCACCCGGTCGCCCTTGACGATCTTGAGCTCGTTGCCCAGCAGATGGGCCAGGTGATCTATATCCTGGGCCAGTTGCGCGTAGGTGTAGCGCCGGCCGGTCAACTCGCTCACCAGGGCCTCGCGGCCGCCGTCGGCTTGGCCCCAGCGTCCTATCCAGTCGCCGTAGATCATTTGCCGTTCTCCGCCGCGCCCCAGCGCATGAGCACCACGTCCCAGGCGTATCCGATACCCGCCGAAATCATCAGCACCAGGTCGCCGTCCTTGAGCCGCCCTTCCTCCAGGGCCAGCTCCAGGGAGAGAATCTGGTCGTTCTGGCCGTGGTGGCCGAACTCGGCCAGGTAGCGGGTCTGCTCGGGCGCCAGACCCAACTGCTCCATCAGGTAGTCGTGGGCTGAGCGCTTGACCAGCAGGGTGGCCAGGTAGTCCACGTCGCCCCGCGTGTAGCCCGCCTTGGCAAGGGCCCGGTCGATGCACACCAGCCAGTTGCTCAGGCTGAGTTTTTCCAGGCGCTCTTTCATGCCCACCGGGTCCATGACGTCAAGGTATTGCCGACCCGCTGCCAGGCCCTCCAGGGTCATGGGCGCGGCCGAGCCGCCTTCGGGCACGTAAACGTCCCAGGCAAAGGAGCCGTCGCTCATGAAGTGGCTGGAGATGATCTGGTTCTTGGGGCAGGCGCGCTGCACCACGCAGGCGGCACCGCCTGCGGCCAGGTAATACATCCAGCGCACCCGGGGGTTGGGGTAGTGGATGAGATCGGCGTTGCGGTAGGCGCTGGCGATGAGGATGTTGTCGATGCCGTCGTTGGCTCGGATCAAATCCTGGGCCACCTTGAGGGCCACCAGGGTGGTGCCGCAGCGTTGCTGCATGTCAAAGGACCAGGCGTTTTCTATGCCCAACTCCTTTTGCACCTTGGTGCCCACCGGCCAGTTGCGGTACTCCTTGATCTCCTCGCCGGACCAGATCACCAGGTCTATGTCTTGAGGTTTCAGGTTGGAGTAATACAGGGCCTTGCGCGCCGCCTTGAGGCCCATGGCCACGGTGCCGTCCCCCGGGCCGGGCACGTTCTTCTGATACCAGCCCAGCTTGGTGCGGATGATATCGGCCGGGGTGTCGCACTGGGAGGCGATGTAGTCCGCGTCGTGATAGGCGCGGGGGATGTAGGCGGCAAAGCTCAGGATGCCGGCCTCGGCTTTCAGATCAGGCATGGGGACCTCCCAGCTTGGGGGCGGCCTTGCGCCGGGCGGCCATGTCGCGCAGGCTGCCCAGCAGGCCCTTGGGGAAGAACAGCACCACCAGCACGTAGAGGATGCCGAAGTAGAGCACCCAGCGCTCGGACAGGCGCTGCAAGACCTCCCATCCCGGGAACAGGCTGGCCGTAACCTTTTGCAGGTCCGGCAGCCAGGTTTCGGCGATGTTGATGAAGGCCGCGCCCACGATGCCGCCGTAGATGGTGCCCAGGCCGCCCACGATGACCATCAACAGGATGTTGAGCATCAGGGGGATGCCCAGCACCGTGTCGGGGTTCACGTAGTTGAGCCACATGGCGAACAGTCCGCCGCACAGCGCCGAGATGGTGGAGCCGAACACGGTGGAGAGCATGCGGTAGCGGAAGATGCGGTAGCCCAGGGCAGTGGCCCGCTGCTCGTTGTCGCGGATGCCCTTTAGCACCCGGCCGGCCGGGGAGCGCACGAAACGCACTATGCCCACGAACAACAGCACGCTGACGATGAGGATGAAATAGTAGGTGACCAGGCGGCCGTTGAGGGGCACCCCCAGGATGGAGCCGTCGGACCAGTTGACGTTGAAGATGCCCGGCATCTTGAACGACACCCCGTCCTCGCCCTTGGTAAGGCTGGACCACTGGTAGCCCAGGATGTGGGCGAACTCGGCCACCGCCAGGGTCATCATGGCAAAGAATATGGCCTTGACCCGGAGCGAGAAAAAGGCGATCACCACCGCCAGGATCACGGCCAACAACACGGCCAGGCCCAGGCCCATGAGGATGTGGTGGTAGTCGGGGGCCTTGGCGTAGTAGGCCACCAGTCCCACCGCATAGGCTCCTATCCCAAAGAACATGCCGTGGGCAAAGGAGATGATGCCGGTGTAGCCGATGATGATGTCAAAGGAGGCCACGGCCACCGCGAAGATCATGATCTTGGCCACCACGTCCATGACCCGGAAGGACTGGAACAGCAGCGGGCAGAGCACTAGCAACACGAGCAGGAGCAACTGCAACAGGAAAGCGGGCCTGGTGTAGCGGGTGCTCTGCTCGCTCAGGCGCTGGAGTTGGATGGGGGTCAGGCTCTGTTCACTCACCTGCATGAGCCTACTCCTTGCCCAGGAGGCCCCAGGGCCTGATTAGAAGGATTATGGCCATGATCAGGATGTTCACCCCCAAGGACAGCTTGGGCATGAGGAAAGCCACGTAGTTGAAGGCCAGGCCCACCATCATGGCCGAAAGGAAGGAGCCGGTCACCGAGCCCAGGCCCCCGATGATGACCACGATCAGGGCGAAGATGAGGTTCTCCTCGCCCATGGCCGGGTTGATCTCCTCGCGGAAGATGCCCCACATGCTGCCGCCCACCGCCGCCAGGGCGGCGCCCGCGGCGAACACGCCGGTGAAGATGCGATTGATGTTGTAGCCCAGGGTCTGCACCACCTCGCGGTTTTCCACCCCCGCCCGGATGATGATGCCCAGCTTGGTCTTGAGCAGCACGGCCATGACCCCGGCGTAGACCACCGCTCCCACCGCGATGGCCGCCACCCGGAACTTGTTGATCACCACGTCGGCGATGTCGTAGCTGCCCACAAAGGCGGCGGGCACCGGCATGACCTCCTGGTTGGGGCCCCACAGCACCTTGATGATCTCGGCCATGATCATGGCCGCGCCCACGGTGATGAGGATCTGCTTGAGGTGGTCGCCGTAGATCTTTTTGATGATCAGGCGCTCCAGCACCAGGCCCCACAGGCCGCCCACCACCAGCGCCACCCCAAGGGAGATGAGCACGCTGAGCACGCTTTGGCCCAAGGTGCCGGTCTCCACCCAACCCAGGCTGTTGAGCCCCCCCAGCACCGTGAAGCCCACGTAGGCCCCCCAGGCGAAGAAGGCGCCGTGGGCCAGGTTGAGCACGTCCATGAGCCCGAAGATGATGGTGAGCCCCACCGCGGTGAGGAACAGGAGCATGCCCATGGCTATGCCGGCCACGGTGAGCACCAGGTAGGTGGTGGGGTCGATCCAGAGCAGGGGCAGCAGCCAGATGCCGCCGGCCACGGTCCAGAAAGCCGTTTGCCGCATGTCCAAGGAGGGCTTGGCGTTAAGGGCTGAAATTTGGCTGGTCATGGTTTCGCCGCTCCCTCAGGCAATGCCCAGATATTTTTGTTTCAAAGGCCGATCATCCACCAGCGCCTCCATGAGCCCCTGGTGCACCACCCGGCCGTCATCCAGGATGAAGTAGTCGCTGCCCACGTGGGAGGCCATGTGGAAGTTCTGCTCCACCAGGATGATGGTGGTGTGCTCCTTGATGTGGTTGAGCGAGTCGATGAGCTGGTCCACCACGATGGGGGCCAGGCCCTTGGAAGGCTCGTCGATGAGCAGGAGCTTGTGGTCGCCCACAAAGGCCCGGGCGATGGCCAGCATCTGCTTCTGCCCACCGGAGAGCACTCCGGCCTTGGAGCGCCAGAACTTTTTGAGCGCCGGGAACAGCTCGAAGATGGTGTCCATGCGCCGCCAGGAGTCCTCGTTTTCGCTCAGCATGGCCAGGCGGAAGTTTTCCTCCACCGACAGGCTGTAGATCACCGCCTGGTCCTCGGGCACGAAGCCCACCCCGGCCTGGGCCACCTCGTAGGGGCGGGCCTTGGTGATGTCCCGCTCCCCCAGGCGGATGCTCCCCCGGCCCGCCGGGGTAAGGCCCATCACCGTGCGCATGGTGGTGGACTTGCCCGCCCCGTTGCGTCCCAGGAGCACCGTGGCCCGCCCGGGCATGACCGCCATGTCCACCCCTTGCAGGATGTGGTGCTGGGCGATGAAGGTGTGCACGCCCTCCAGGCGCAGGATGGGCTCAGTCATGGGACACCCCCCCGCCCAGGTAGGCCTCCAGCACCTCCTCGTTGCAGGACACGGCCTGGGGCGTGTCGTCGCAGATCAGGCTGCCCTCCTTGAGCACCGCGATGGTGTCCGACAGGGCCATGATCATGTCGAACTTGTGCTCCACCAAGAGAATGGTGCGCTTGCGGGCCTCCTTGATGGCCCGGATCAGCTCCAGAATAGTGGGCACCTCCTCCAGGCTCATGCCCGCGGTGGGCTCGTCCAACAGCAGCACCTGGGGGTCCAGGGCCAGCAGGATAGCGATCTCCAGCTTGCGCTGTTCGCCGTGGGTCAAGGTGGAGGCCTCGGCCGACCAGCGGTCGTCCAAGAGCACCTTGCCCAAATAGTCGTAGGCCTCATCCTCCAGTTGGGGCAGGGAGCGGTAGTGGGTCCAAAAATTGAGCCCCACCCCGGCCCGCGACTGCAGGGCCAGGCGCACGTTTTCCAACACGGTCAGGCTGGGAAACACGTTGGTGAGCTGGAAGGAGCGCCCGATGCCCAGCTTGGTGCGGCGCGGCGCATCCAGGGCGGTAACGTCCCGGCCGTTGAACAGCACCTGTCCGCCCGTGGGGCGGTACTGCCCGCTGATGAGGTTGAACAAGGTGGTCTTGCCCGCCCCGTTGGGTCCGATGATGGACTTCAGGGTGAAAGCCTCCACCTTCAGGTTGACCCGGTTGACGGCCACGTTGCCGCCAAAGCTTATGGTCAGGTCCCTGGTCTCGATTAACGACGGGTTGTCCACGGTCCGATCCCCTCGTCCGCCCGTGGGCGGCGCCTGTGGGCCCCGGCGCTGGGCCGGGGGGTGCGTTTATTGGTCCCCGTGGCGGGCGCCTACAAAGCGCCCGCCACCGGGAGTTATGCTAACGCTTGTTGCGGATGGGGATGTCCATGTCCTTGTAGGTCAGCTCCTTGGTGAGCTCCGGGACACCCCAGGCCAGCTTGGGATCGGCGGTCATCTTGAAGGCGTACATGCTTTGCAGGGCCTGGTGGTCTTCGGGACGGAAGACCATCTCACCCTTGGGAGTCATGAAGTGCATGCCTTCCATGACCTTGATGAGCTTTTCGGTGTCCGTGGAGTTTGCCTTCTTCAGGGCCTCCACCACGGCGATGGCCGCGCTCATGCCGCCGCAGGTAAAGAAGTCGGGCGGGCCGCCGTAGCGCTTCTGATGCTCGGCCTTGAGCCAGTCGTTGATCTTGTTCTTGGGGATGTCGTAGTAGTAGTAGGTGGCGCCGCGCATGCCCACCAGGGGCTTGTAAAGCTTCAGAGCGTCCAGGATGTTGCCGCCCGAGGCCAGCTGAATGCCGTACTTGGAGTCCAGCTTCATGGCGTGGAGCTTGCCCAGGGGGTTGTTGCCGCCCGCCCAGATGACGAACAGGTACTTCTCCTGGCACTTGAGGCCCTTCATGGCCTGGATGATGCGCTGGGCCGGGGCGGTGAAGTCGGTGGTCTTGATGGGCACGTATTCCTCGTGCACCACCTTGGCCCCCGCCTTTTCGGCCGCGGCCTTGTAGGCGGATACGCCGTCACGCCCGAAGGCGTAGTCCTGGGCCAGGGTGGCGATGCACACGCCGGGCTTGGCAATGGCCATGGCGTTGGACACCGCGTCCTGGGAGGAGTTGCGGCCGGTGCGGAAGATGTAGCGGTTCCAGGCCGAGCCGGTGATGGAGTCGGCCACCGCGGGCTCCACGATCAGGATGCGCTTGAACTCCTTGGCCACGGGCAGGCAGGCCAGGGCCACCGCCGAGGAGACCGGGCCCACCGCCAGCACCGCGCCGTCGTCCTTGTAGGCCTCGGTGAGCAGCTGCTTGCCCCGGTCGGGCTTGAGCTGGGTGTCCTTGACGATGATCTTGATGGGCCGGCCCAGCACCTGGTTGGTGCCGCCGGTGGCATACTCGATGCCCATCTGGAAGCCGTTGACCGCCTGCTTGGCGTAGGCCTCCAAGGGGCCGGTGAGCCCGGCCAACTGGGCGATTACGATGGGCTCGGCCGCCCGCGCCGCGGGAGCCGCCACCAAAATGGCGGCCACGGCGAGCAAGGCCAACAGTCCCTTGCCGAAAGATTTCATGTTTCCCTCCTTAGTCCCTGGTTTTCAATGGTCCGAGTTTGTATGACGATCATTCCGGTCCGTGGGCCCCATCCCGCGGCCGGTGTTTCTAGACGCCTTTCTCGCGCAGGGCGTTCTTGAGCACCTTGCCCGCCGCGTTGCGGGGCAGGGCTTCGCAAAACACCACGCTCTTGGGAATCTTGTACTTGGCCAGGCGGCCGGCCAGATGTTCAAGCACCTGCCGCTCGTCCAGCTTGTGCTCCGGCTTGAGCACCACGAAGGCCCGCCCCACCTCACCCCAGCGCTGGTCTGGCAGGCCCACCACCGCGGCCTCGGCCACGGCCTCCAATTCGAATATGGCGTGCTCCACCTCGGCGGGGTAGACGTTCTCGCCGCCGGAGATGAACATGTCCTTCTTGCGGTCCACGATGAACAAGAAGCCTTCCTCGTCCATGCGGGCCAGATCGCCGGTGTGGAACCAGCCGCCGGCAAAGGCCTCCTCGTTGGCCTCGGCGCGGTTCCAGTAGCCGTTCATGATGTTGGGCCCCTTGAGCAAAAGCTCGCCCACCTGCCCCCGGGGCAGTTCCTCTCCCTGGGCGTCGGCCACCCGCACCTGCAAGTGGAACAGGGGGCGGCCGATGCTGCCCGCCTTGGCCAGGGCCTGCTCCTTGGGCAGGGTGGCGATGGAGGGCGCGGCCTCGCTCATGCCGAAGCCCTGCTGCAAGACGATTCCCCGGGCGTGGTATTGCTCCACCAGGGAAGGGGGCAGGGGAGCCCCGCCGCTCATCACCAGGCGCACCTTGGCAAAAGCCTCGGGGTCGAAGCCGGGCGACTGGATGAGGAACAGGAAGATGGCCGGCACCCCGAAAAACAGGCTGATCTTTTCTTGGCGCAGCAGCTCCAGCGTTTGGGCCGGGTCAAAGGTGCGCTGGATCACCACCGTGGCTCCCACGTAGAGCATGGGCAGGGTGAACAGCCCGATGCCGCCGATGTGGAACATGGGTAGCACCAACAGGTCGCGGTCCGCCCCGGTGAACTCCATGTCCACCTGCAGGTTCATGGCGTTCCACAGGCTGTTGGCCTGGGTGAGCACCGCGCCCTTGGGCTTGCCGGTGGTGCCGGCGGTGTACATGATGATGTGGGGCGCCTCGGCGGTTACTGGTTCGGCGGTCTGGGGTTCGTCCCCCGGCTGCGCGGCCAGCAGGGCCTCGTAGGCGTGAGCCCCCAGGGCCTCCTCCTGTCCGACGGCCAGGCAAAAGTCCAGCTCGGCTTGTTGCATGACGCCCTGGGCCAACTCGGCCAAGCCGGGGTCGAAAACCAGGCTATGGGTCTGGCTGTCGCCTAGCTGGAAGCTCAGCTCCGCCGCGGTGAGGCGCCAGTTCAGGGGCACCAGGACCAGGCCCAGCTTGGCGCAGGCCATGATGATCTCTATGAACTCCAGGCGGTTGTAGGAGAGCATGGCCAGGCGGTCGCCGTAGGCCAGGCCCCGGGCCTGCAGGGCGCGGGCCAGGCGGTTGACCCGCTGGTTGAGCTGGGCGTAGCTCAGACGGCGCTCGCCGTCCACCACCGCCTCGCGCTCGGGGCATATCTGGGCCCGCAGGGTGAGCCAGGAGCCGATGCCCCGGAGGGCTTGCTGGTTGGGGCTTGTCTCAGGCATAGAGCTTTTTCATCACCTTTGCCATGTTTTCGGCGAAATTGGCCACGTGCTGCATGCCCTCGGCGTCCTGGTCGGCGTCGTGGGCCCCGCCCGCCCCGGCCATGCCCACGGTCCAATAGGTGGATCCGGGCACGGTGATGCCGTTGATGAAGAACCACAGCAGCAGTTGGGAAAAGGCCAGGTTGTGCCCGGCCCGGCGGGCCACGGTGATGGGGCCGCCCACCTTGCCGGCCAGGAACTTGTTGTTCCAGTGGGCAACGAAGGTGGCTCGGGCCAACAGGGACATCATCTCCGGGGCCACCGAGGACAGGTAGACCGGCGAGCCCAGCACGATGCCCTGGGCCGACTCCATGGCGGCTAGCACCTCGGCGAAGTCGTCCTTTTGGGCGCAGCGTTTTTCCTTGGTGCAGGCATAGCAGCCCAGGCAGGGGTTGATCTTCTTTTCGCGCAGGGCGATCAGTTCGGTCTCCAAGCCGTGCTGCCCCAGAACCTCCAAACAATGCTCCACGTAGCGGCGGGTGTTGCTTTCGACCCGGGGGCTGCCTGTGATGGCCAGCACTTTCAAGATGCGTCCTCCTTGAGCAGGTGCCTGACATCGGCGCTGGTGGTAAGGGCGCCTGATTTTAGTTGCTCGATCATCAGGTCGTGGAACCAACCCCCGGCGTGGCACTGGCTGAAAAGCTCGGCCTCGGCGATCAGGCCTTGTTCCAGGCCGCCCCGGCCGTAGGACTTGACCGCCCGTTTGGCCAGGGAAAGGGCGTATTGCGGCTGGCGCAGGATGGGGGCGAGCACTTGGTCCACGCCCCCGGCCAGCCCGCCGTCGGCCACGCACAGGTGGACCAGGCCCAGGGTCTCGGCCTCGGTTCCGCCATAAAGGCGGCCGGAGAGGATCATCTGCATGGCCCGGCCGCTGCCCACCAGGGCGGGCAGGCGCTGGGTGCCGCCGCCGCCGGGGATGAGCCCTACCTTGACCTCGGGCAGGCCGATGCGGGCCTTGGCCTCGGCCACCCGTAGATCGCAGGCCAGGGCGAACTCGAAGCCACCGCCAAAGCACAGCCCGTTGATGGCCGCCACCAACAGCAGGGGGCTGGCCTCCATGCGGTCCAGCATGGCCTGGAAGCGCCGGGAAAACTGCCGTCCGCCCTCGAGGTCCAGCTGCATCATCTCGATGCCGTCCGCCCCGCCGATGAAGTGAGTGTCGCCCGCGCCGGTGAACACCACCGCCCGGGCCGGACCCTGCTCCAGTTCCTCCAAAAGCTCCAGGAATTCGGCCATGAGCTGGGAGTTGATGGAGTTGCGGTCCTGGGGCCGGTTGAAAGCCACCCACGCCACTTCGCCCTGCTTGACGATGTTCAACAACTGGGTGCTCATACCGGTCTCCCTTCTCAGATGACCAGGCCGCCGTTGGGGCTCAGGACCTGGCCGGTGAAAAAGTCGGCCTGGGGGCCGGCCAGGTAGGCCACCAGGGCGGCCACCTCCGACTCCTCGCCCAGGCGGCCCAGAGGGGTTTTTTTGACGATGTATTCGGCAAAACCCGAGGGCAGCCCCTCAAGCATGGGGGTGCGCACATAGCCGGGGGCGATGACGTTGACCCGGATGTTGTGCTTGGCCGCCTCGGCGGCCAGGGTGCGGGCCAGCATGTTCACCCCGCCCTTGGCAGCGCTGTAGGGCAGGGCCCCGGGGGTGGGGGTAAGCGAGGCCACCGAGGAGAACAGCAGGATGCGCCCCCCGCCGGTCCGCTTCATCCAGCGCACCGCCTCTCGGCTGCAATAGAAGGGCCCGTCCAGGTTGACGGCCATCATGCGCCGCCAGGCCGCGTCGCTCACCTCGTCGATGAACGCGGTGCCGCCCAGGATGGCCGCGGTGTGCACCAGCATGTGCAGGGCCTCGATCTCCTCGCGCAGCTGGGCGAACAGCCCGGCCACCGAGGCCGGGTCGGCCACGTCCACCGCCCAGCCCAGGGAGCCGCCTCCCGCCTGGCTTGCCGTGGCCTGGGCCGCCGCGAGGTCCAGATCGGCCACCATCACCCGCGCTCCGGCCGCGGCCAGGGCCAGGGCCGCGGCCCGGCCCATGCCCGAGCCCCCGCCGACGACCAGGGCGTTTTTAACCTCCGGCGCGATCATCTACATCTCCCGCCCGCGTTCGTAGGCCTGCGCGGGGGCCTGGGTGGGAAAGAAAATCGTGGCCTCGCCGTCCAAACCGGCCAGGACTCCCCGGGCCACCACTTCGGGGGTGTCCATGTGCTCGCGGTATTTGGCCGCCACCGGGGCCAGCTCCCGTGCGCCCTGGGAGCGGTCGAAAAACTCGGTGGCAGTGAGGTGGGGGCAGGCGGCCTTGGCCGTCACCCCGCTGCCTTGCAGATCCTTGGCCAGCCCCCGGGTGAAGCCCACCAGGGCGTGCTTGCTGGCCACGTAGGGAGCCACCTTGACCGAGTGGGCGATGAGCCCGCCGATGGAGGCCAGGTTGAGGATCAGGCCGCTGCGCTGGGCCAACATGCCCGGCAGCGCGGCCTGGGTGAGAAACACGGCGGCGAAGAAGTTGATCTCCATGAGCCGGCGCCAGCATTCCTGGCTGAAACCCCCCAGGTCGCCGTAAGCTCCGATCCCGGCGTTGTTGATCAGCAGGTCGACCCGACCCCAGCGCTCATAAACGGCGGCCAAGAGGGTCTGACGGTCGGTTTCCTGGGTCACGTCCCCGGCCAGCACCAGGCTCTCGCCGGGGCAGGCGGCGGAGATTTGCTCCAGCTTGGGGCGGCGCCGGGCGAACAAGACCACGTGGGCCCCGGCTTGGGAAAGCTCCACGGCCAGAGCCGCTCCGATGCCGGAGCTGGCTCCCGTGACGACCGCCACCTTGTGGTGGAGCTGGGGCATGAAGCTTTCCTTGCGTTTTTATGAAACATGAACCAACTGTCAGAAATACTGCCAAAGCGGAGCTTCGCTTGTCAAGCCCCTAAATGCATAAATTTTTCAGGCGTTGGAACTGAGGCCGAAAAGCACTAGAAATATAGTATCTTCAATGGTTTGTTCAGATACTTTGGCTCCGGGGGCGGAGTTCCAGACCAGCCATTTGAGGCCGATCATGTGGTTGAGGCCCATGAGGCTGCGGGCCAAGAAGGCGGGAGGGAAGGGACGTAGCTCACCCTGGGACACGCCCTGGGCCAGGGTGTCCTGGTAACCGACGGCCAGCTTGCGGTAGTACCAAAGGCCGGTCTCGCGGCCTATGGTCTCGCACTCGGCCACCACCCGGTAGATCTGGCTGTGGTTTTCCAGAAAGCGGAAAAAGGCCACGATGCCTTCCTGCTCTTGCAGGCGGCGGTCGTTCACGCGCTCAGTGGCCTGGCGCAGGTTGTGGCGCAGCTCCCGGGAGAGGTGGCGCACCACCCCCTGCATGAGGTCCTGCTTGCTGTTGAAGTGCACGTAGAAGGTGCCCTGGGCCACCCCGGCCCGGCGGGTTATCTCGGCGATGCTGGCCCCGTGGTAGCCATTTTTACCGATAACTTTCTCTGCTGCCTGGAAAATTGAGTTGCGAGTGGGGTTGGCCTGGGTGTCGTCGTCCGCCCAGGCAAAGGGGGCGCCCAGGGTTTCGGGGAAGGCCGAAACCCCCAGGCGGGAAGGAATTTCCCAAGGCGTGTCCGAGGCAATCCCGCCCAGGAGCAGGTCCGCGGTCATTTGGGTGAGCTCCGCCTGGTTGTAGCGATCCGAATCGGGGCCCCAATCCATGTAGTGGAAAATGGCCATGCCGATAAGGGAGTAGGCCACCACGTTGGGGTCCAGGTGCCGCAGGTGCCCCTGGTTGGCCGCTTGGCGGAAGAAATCGCGGAAATAGCGGGCCATGGACTCGTAGTAGCCGATGGTCAGGATGTCTATCAGCTCAAATTCATTAAGGATACGGTGCAGGGCCTGGTGCTGGGAGCAATGCTCGAGCAAGACCCCGACCCCGGCGTTCAAGCGGGAATAAAAATCCTGCGAGTCGCCCTGGTTCTGGTTAACCTTTTGCCAGAAATCGGCCAGCACCCGGTCCACCAACTCGCGGAAAATTTCCTCTTTGTTGCTGAAATACTGATAAAAAGTTCCCTGGCTCACCCCGCAGCGGCGCCCGATCTCCGACACGCTGGTGGCAAAATAACCGTACTCCTCAAAGGCCAGGCTAGCGCACCCCAGCAATTCGTTGCGGGTACGCAGACCTTTGGCGGTCAGCTTGCGCAGAGGGCGATGGTGTTTACCGGTTGCCATAGTGAATTTTGCCTAATCGGTGAATCAACTGTCAATTAGAACTGTAGCCATGAAAATCATTGTTGACCAGCATAATTGCTCCACTGTCGGAAATTATTATAGCGGTAATGTGGGAAACTGCAAACCTGCGTTTGGTTAAGGCGCAGAAGTTACGCTAAGTTATCCCACTTGAGCTCATCGGAAAACCACGCGGCGCGCCGTCTTTTCTATGAGCTAAAGCAAGAGTTGGAATATTCGTTTAATTGGGGATTGCCGCGTTGGGGGCGCGCAAGCCCTTGGTTCATACGCTGGGTTTTTGGTTTGTGGTATCGTGAAAGTCGGCCCTATAAACAAATCCAAATTTCGAACTGTGGCCCTGCGAGGAAAGGTAATAAAATTGGCGATGGTTCAGTTGGGTTCCAGCAAGGTGGAACCCAACGCTTCCCATCCTCAGGGAGTCCAACCATGAAAAAAACCCTGCCCCTGGCGCGTAAGCAAAACCGGAAAACAGTCATAATTTTCATCTTGGCCTTGCTGATCTTGTCGGCGATTTCGTTTTCTTCCTGGCAGGTGTACCGGACCATCCTGGAATACAACGGCGTGAACCTATCCAACCGGGTGCAGTTGCTCAAACTCATCCTGGAGTCCAAGCATCACCGCGACCCCATAGATTTTGCCAAGGAGGTGCTCAAGGCTTATCAGGCCTCCATAAACCAGGTTCCCGAGGGCGTCGTGGAGAGCGCCATGGTGGGCACCAAGGATGATCGCATAGTGGTGCTGCTTCGGGGACGTGGAGACCCCAACGCCGAGAGGCATCCAAGGCTTTTTTACCTGCTCGACAAGCAGGGCCGGCCCCTTTATCTGCCCCAAGGCCACATTATGCATAGTGTCATGCAGCGCGCCTTGCAGGGCAAAAGCGGGGTGATGGAGGTGAGCACCGTGGAGCGGGGATCTTTTCAGGTGGCCTACGCTCCTCTAACGCTGAACAACATTCATTTGGGCCTGGCCATCGGCACGCCCCTGGAGCCCCTGAAAAAGGCTATGTTGGAGCAGTTTGTTTTCATCCTGCTCATGGGGGTTTTCATCATCGCGGGTGGCGCGTGGCTGTTCCTGCGGCTTAATCCTCTGTTGGCGGAGCTGACCCGCAGCCAAGAAGTGAATATCCAAATGCTTGGCGAGGCCTCCCACTACAAGGACACCGACACCGGCTGGCACGTCGAGCGCATGGCCGAGTACAGCGTGGCCATCGGCAAGGCCATGAACCTGTCCGCCAAGCAGATTATGATGCTGGGCCTGGCCGCGCGCATGCACGACCTGGGCAAGGTGGGCACGCCGGACGACGTACTGAAGAAGCCGGGCAAGCTGGATGAGGACGAATGGGTGATCATGCGGCGTCACTCACAGGTGGGGGCCCAGATAATGGCTGACGGCGACACCCCGCTTTTTGAGATGGCCAAAGCGATCGCCCAGGGGCATCACGAGAAATGGGACGGCTCAGGCTATCCGGACGGCATTGCCGGACAAGACATACCCCTGGTGGCGCGCATCACGGCGGTGGCGGATGTGTTCGACGCCCTGACCATGAAGCGCCCCTACAAAGACCCCTGGCCATTGGAAAAGGCCCTGGCGGTAATCCAGCAGGACGCTGGCAGCCATTTCGACCCGGAGGTGGTGCAGGCCTTTTTGAGCGTGCAAGAGGAGATACTGACGATCAAGGAACGCTGGGAAAAGAAGGAACAGGAGGCCAGCCGGAAGGCTTGAGCCAGGGCGGGCGACGGGTCGTTAAAGAGCAGGAATCCAGCCGGGGAGGACGCCGAGCGAGATGGCCGCCTTGGCGCGAGATAAGAAGAAAGGGCCCAGCCTAAACGGCTGGGCCCTTGATCTTGCGTGGCGGGGACGACGAGACTCGAACTCGCGACCTCCGGCGTGACAGGACACCTGGAAGTACGCACCCCTCCTGTTTTCAGGTACTTAACTGCATAGCAATGCATCAAAATGCAGCATTCTGCATAAAAATGCATGGCGCGCTACGTCAAATCCTACGTCACGCGATCTCATCTGTTGCTGTAGCAAGTGCACTGTTAAAAAATTGTGTGCCGAGCTAAGTGCAGGGTACCTGGCATTATCTTAAATTATGTCTTGCCAGTAAATGTGCATCTTACTTCTACTACACAAAACATCGATCACCTAGAGGATCGTTCCATGGCTGGGGGCTTCCAAGACCCATGACCCAGATCGCAATTGCTGACCTGCTTCCAAAACAATTATTTGGTTCATAGCACAACTTGAATAGGTTACAGGAAAAACCAGTAAATTTAATGCCTCTCTGCCAGTGCTCAGACCTACTGGGTTTTCGTTTAATAAAAAGTTCATAAATTAACTGTTGACAGTGGGAGATTTGTTTTTTATATGATGTCAGACATCAGATAACTACGGAGGCTGTTAATGCCCGACACAGGTGCCCCCTTTAGTCCGATAGGGGATAAAAGCCTTTATCATCAAGTGGTTGATCGTATCCGCATCGCAATTTTTAGGGGCGACCTCAAGCCCGGCGATCAATTGCCGTCTGAGCCAGAATTGGCTCGCCAACTGGCCGTTAGTCGTTCCGCCGTGCGTGAAGCCATCCGGATATTGGAAAGCGCCGGGCTCGTTGCGGTACGACGGGGGCATGGGGGAGGCACCTTTGTACAGGAGCGGGACGTAGCCTCTTTGGTGCCGGTTTTCGCCGATATTCTCAGGCTCTCCCTGGTAGAGGTCAGCGAGCTTACTCGGACCAGGGTGCTACTGGAGTCAGTGGTGATTCAGGAGGCGGGAGCTCTCCTGAAACCGGCCGATGTGGCCCTTCTGCACAAGAATGTCGATGAGGCGGAGCAATTCTATAAACAGGGTGAAGTGGAACTGCGCGTCGCTGCTAACCTGGATTTTCACATGAAATTGGCCCGCGTAGCCGCCAGCCCCGTCTTGGAACTGAACGTAGGCGCGGTGCTCAAACTCCTGTCCTATTATTTGGAAGCGATCCCCCCTACAGCCGAGATGGTGGAAGGCACTCTGGCCGGACACCGGCAACTCATAGAACTGATGGCTACCGGCCAGGTGCTTGAGGCCGTGGCTTTAAACCGACAACACATCGAGACTGTGAGCCGCAAATTGATCCTGTGCGCTGAAGAGGATGCGGACAAGGGACTTCCCGCACGGCATTTGTTCGATGACGGAGGAATTGATGAAAAAGCGGTTTAGTTACTACATGCCCGAAATGGACGGGCTCAGCATACCAGAAATCGAGGCTATGCTGGCCCCACGGCTGCGAGAGCAGCTCAAATACTGCTACGACTCATCACGCTATTACAAAGAAAAGTTTAAACAAGCGGGGGCTGAACTCGGGGACATACAAACCTTTGAAGACCTGCGCAAGTTGCCCGTATTCATGACCAAGGAAGACGAGAGGGCCTGTCAGGAGGAGTCGCGCCAAAAACTGGGGCATACCTTCGGAACCCACCTCTGCGCCCCGGTGGATGAACTTTACCTCACCGGCACCACCTCTGGAACCACAGGAGTGCCGACCTTTACCTATACCTTCACCAAAAACGACCTGGATTTTTTGGCACCTCGTTTAGCGCATCGGTTGGCCCTATGCGGGGTAGGCAAGGGTGACAGAGGATTGTTCTGCTTCACCCTGGGCATCTACGCCACTACCATGACTCTGTGGGGATTGCGCCTATTGGGGGCCTTGCCCATCGATATAGACGCACGGGCGGGAACCGACACTTTCCTAAAGTTCGCCGATTTGACCCGCCCCACTCATCTGGCCTGCACCCCGTCCTTGGCACTTTATCTCATAGAAAAATGCCCCAAGATGCTGGGATATCCCGTCTCCGAACTTAAGTTAAAAGGGCTGTTGACCACTGGTGAGCCCGGCATCGCCAACCCCGCGATAAAAAAGACTCTGGAAGAGTCATACCAATGCCCCAGTTTTGACTATTGGTCCCCGGCTGGCCACGCCCCAGGCATATCCTGTTTGTCCGATGAATATCAGGGCCTACACGCCATCGCCCCGGAAGTATGTACCAGCTATTTTGACCTGATCGACCCAATAAGCGGTGAATCGGTCCCCTTGGAAGATGGGGCCGTGGGCCAGATGGTGCACACCTCTTTGCACCGTGAAGCTTGCCCCCTGGTTAAGTACGCGTATGGGGACGTGGTCAAGATATTTTTGGGAGAGTGCCCCTCTTGCGGATTCAAAGGCATCCGCGCCAAGTTGGTCGGCCGCGCTGACGACATGCTCATCGTAAAAGGGGTAAACGTGTACCCCGCCGCAGTGCGCACAGAAGTAATGAAGTTCAAGCCTCAAGTAACCGGTCAAATGCGTATAGTGCTGGACTCTCCGCCTCCCAGGGTGGAGCCCCCCTTGAAATTGAAAGTCGAATACCAAGGGAATTTGGATCAGCGGGAGCTTGACGCCCTGGCCGAAAAAATAGCCCAGGCAGTGCACGACACCCTGCGTATGCGTCCTAAGGTCATCATGGTTCCGGAGGGAGATTTGCCGAGGCACACCCGGAAAACACCTGTGTTTGAGAAAGCCTATGAATGATGCGCTGTCCTAATTAGCAAGGAGTCCCGATTGACATTCACTCGATCTAGGAGGGGTCAAATGAAGGGAACGAAGGGAATAAGGAAACTATTTTTGTTGGTTATCGCGGCGGCCATAATGTTGCTGCCGGTCGCGGCGGGCGCTGATGACCTGCCCAAGATGATCAGCGCCACCACCTATACCGTGGGCTCCACCGGCTACGCCATATCCATGGGCCTGTGCAAGGCCATTGAGGAAAAGGGCGGAATCAAAGTCAAGGTGGTACCCGCCGGCACCGACGTATCCAAGCTGATGCCGGTCATGTCCAAGGAGGCAGCGTTCAGCATCCTCACTGGGGCGGGCCAGTTTATGGCCAGCCGCGGGTTGCAGCTTTTCGCTGCCCCCAACATGGGCCCCCAAAAGCTGCGCCTCGTATGGGCGTGCAACATCGGAGCCGTGGCCGGCATGATGACCAGGGCCGATGCAGGCATCAAGACCCTGGCCGATCTCAAGGGCAAACGCGTGGCCTTTATACCGGGTTCTCCCGCTTGCACTTTCCTGCACGGTGGCTATCTGGCTTTTGGCGGATTGGACTGGAAGGACGTAAAGAAGGTCAAGGTTTCTTCCTGGAAGGCGGCCTGGAAGTCGGTACTGGAAGGCTCCAGCGACACGGCGCATTGCTTGGTCACTTCCAGCGCGGCCATGGAACTGGCGGCCTCCCCGCACGGTATCCACTGGCTTCCCGCTCCACCGCAAGACAAGGCGGGCTGGAAGCGCCTGAATTCCTGGTGCCCCTACCTGCGCCCCTATGAGGCCAAGAAAGGCGCCGGCATCACTCCTGAGAAACCGGCCCACATCGCTTCCTACTATTATGGTTTTGTGACCTATCCCCATATGGACCCAAAGTTAGCCGAGGTAATCACAGGCTCCATCTACAAAGGCTATGACATCTATGCCGACATGCACGCGGCCCTTAAAAAATGGACTCGCGCGGCCGCTTTGGATAATGGGGCTTTTGTGGTGCCCTACCACCGAGGATCGGTAGAGGCCTTCAAGTCTGCCGGCGCTTGGAGCGCCGAGCACGAAAAGATTCAGCAGATGCTGCTGGAACAGGAGAAGGCCAGGTTGGCTGGGTACGTCGCGGCTCAGAAATCCGCCAAGGGAAAAGGCATTTCCCAAAAGGAGTGGCCTAAATTCTGGGAGGAATATGCCCGCGAGCACAACCTGCTCTAAGACATATCACCGCGTATAACAGCCGCGGCGGCGTCTAGTGGACCCGCCGCGGCCCCTCGAGCCTCCCCGCCTGTATCTTTGGCATTGCTACAAAAGGTATGGCCATATGACAAAACCCGCCTCGGCAGATAAGCCTGTTGAGAACGCTGCGGCCCGGCGCCGGGAGTTAAAGGGGTGGCTGGGAATATACTTTCTAGCCACAACCACAGTTGGGGTATTCTCGGCCCTGTATCAACTATTTCACCTTGACTTCCTCGGTACCTTGATGGGCAGCGCCTATTACTACCTGCTTTTAGCCTGTTTCCTACCACCGGTGTTTTTGATCTATCCCATCAAGGGCCGAGCCATAAAAAACAGCCCGCCATCTTACGATGTGTTTTTTGCCGTGCTGGCCTTGGCCAGCAACTTGTATTTTTGCTGGCATGCCGAGGAGATCGGGGCCATGGGATGGGAAATCTACCCGCCTATGACGCCGCTCATCTGCGGCGTGGTGCTGGTGGTGTTGGTCTTGGAGGCCGCCCGCCGGGTAGGTGGCCCGGTGTTCGCCGGCCTGTGTCTGTTCTTCGCTACCTTTGGGTTATATTCATCGCATCTTCCCAGCCTGTTGCAAGGCATGTCCTACGGGCCCAGCCGCTTGGCCGCTTACTTCTCCATGGGACCCTCGGGCATCATCGGCCTGCCCATGCGGGTCGTCGGCAACATACTAATAGGTTACATGGTTTTCGCGGTGGCCCTGCAGGCGACCGGGGGTGGCAAGTTTTTTCTGGACCTGGCCTCGGCCCTGTTCGGTTTTGTGCGCGGCGGGGCGGCCAAAGTCTCCATCTTTTCTAGCGCCTTGTTCGGCAGCATCAGCGGCAGCTCCATTTCCAACGTACTTACTACCGGGGCCATCACCATCCCAGCCATGAAAAAAGCGGGCTATCCCGCCCATTATGCGGCAGCCATCGAGGCCTGCGCTTCCACCGGCGGAGTACTCATGCCCCCGGTGATGGGCGCCACCGCTTTTGTCATGGCCGAATTTCTAGGCCTGCCTTACGTGGAAATATGTATCGCGGCAGTTGTTCCCTCCGCCCTGTACTACTCGGGCCTATTTTTGCAAGCGGATGCCTATGCCGCCCGCACAGGCCTAAAGGGGATGCCCAGAGACCAATTACCGTCCCTGGGAGTAACCGTCAAGAACGGTTGGATCTACATTTTCTCGCTTTTGCTCCTGGTGTGGATGCTGTTGTACATGCGCTGGGAGGTGTGGGCGCCGTTCATTTCCGCCGCTCTGCTATTGCTGGTGGCGACTACCCGCCAGCACGAAGCGTTAAGGCTTAAACAGTGGGCCGGTTTTGTGCGTGGAGTGGGAACCGTGCTGGCCGAGTTGGCCGCACTGTTGGCCGCCATCGGTATGATCATTGGGGCCCTCTCCATTACCGGCGTGGCGCACTCGTTTTCCAGCGAGATCATCAAACTGGCTGGCGGACAGGTCTGGTTACTTTTAGCCCTTGGCGCGATCACCAGCTTTGTGCTGGGCATGGGCATGACCATCACCGCTTGCTACGTGTTCCTGGCCATGGTCTTGGCTCCGGCCTTGATACGCTCGGATCTCAACCCTCTGGCGGTGCATCTGTTCATCATGTATTGGGGTATGGCTTCCTACATCACCCCACCGGTAGCATTGGCCGCCTTTGCCGGCGCGGGCATCGCCGGTTCAGATCCGATGAAGACCGGTTTCAAGTCAATGCAACTGGGCGTGGTCAAGTATTTCGTGCCTTTCTTCTTTGTATTGAACCCAGGTCTCATCTTTCAGGGACCGCCTTGGGAGGTAGCCCAGGCGATTTCAGGTTGCTTTTTGGGGGTACTGGTGATCAGCGCCTCCATGGAAGGCTGGGTCCTAGGCCTGGGACGACCACCGCTTTGGCTCAGGCCGGTTTTGTTCATAGCTGGTTTAATGCTGGCCGCCCCCGAACTCATGACCGACATCGTCGGGCTAGTGCTTTTGGTGGCCTGCTTGCTGTTCATGTGGACCAATAGGCGGCGGCCGGGCCGGTTGCATAAAAAGGAGCAAAGTAATGTCCTGGCGCAGTGATTGTGAACAACTGGACCGTGCTCTGAAACAGAGGCTTTTCATTTCCAACGCCCCTGTGGCTGTGCGTCTGGTGAGCCCCGAAGAAGAGGCCCAGGCCCCTGCCTGGTTGCAGGAAATAAGGAAACCGGGCCAGGGGTTGCCTGAAAAGCTTTTAGTCTGTCAGGCCATGGCCATTGTGCGTTTGTATGGTTGGCAAGTTTTGGTGACACCGGAATCGGTTGAATGCCCCACCGGGCTGTTGACCATGGGCTGGGTGGATATGAGCCCGGAATATTTGCGCGGAGAGATTCCGGTGTCGCCTTTCAACCAAAGCGACGCGGCCAGGGGACGGCGCATGGAGGCGGTAACCTGCATGCCTGCGGGCAGCGTGGCTTCCATGGCCGCGGCTCCTCTGGGTGATTGTCCCTTTGAGCCCCAGGTGGTGGTTATTTACTGCACCCCCGGGCAAGCCATGCGCCTGGTGCAATCCACCCTCTTCGAGGAAGGCGGTAGTTTGGAATCGTCTTCCGCCGGGGCCCAGGGGTGTTCGCAATATTTGAGCCGGGTGATACTTAGCGACAAACCGCGCTACATCTTGCCCGGCAACGGTGACCGCATCTTCGGGCATGTGGAAGACCACCAGATGGCCTTTTCGTTGCCTTTAAGTTATGCCGGGCGTTTGGCTGAAGGCATAGAAAAGAGTCATGCGGGCGGCCAAGCTTACCCCGTGCCGGCTTATTTGCGCGCCGATTTCAAGGTGCCCAAGGCCTATGCCAAGGCCAGTGAGCACTTGCGGCAATATACCAAGGACAAAGCATGATAGGCGCTCGTGTCCCATCAGCGTTGCCCTTGTCCATGCATAGGAGCGGAAAATGCACATCAGCAAGATATTCATCCTGGGGGGCGGCACCATGGGGCGCGGCATCGCCCAGGTTTGCGCCCAAAGCGGTTTGTCGGTGGTGCTCTGCGACGCGGCCGAAAAGGCTCTGACGGAGGCCGAAAAACAGATCGCCTGGTCTGTGGGCAAGTTCATTCAAAAAGGTAAGGTCGCGGAATCTCTAGACCAGGTAATGTCGCGCATCGGCTTCAGCCCTAGCGTCGAGCAAGCGGCCGAAGCCGATATGATCATCGAGGTGGTGTTCGAGGATATCGAGGTAAAGCGCGAGGTCCTGGAGCAAATAAGCCGGGTGGCCTCACCCGACGCCTTGGTAGCCAGCAACACCAGCGCGATACCAATCACCGACCTGGCCGCCTTTGTGGAGCACCCGGAGAGGGTTCTGGGGCTGCACTTTTTCAACCCGGTTCCCCTAATGGCCGCGGTGGAAGTGATCAAGGGCAAATGTACCTCCCCAGAGGTATTGGATGCGGGCCGCGAGTTTGTGCTGCATATCGGCAAGGATCCCATAATGGTCATGCGCGACTGCCCGGGCTTTGTTATCAACCGCATAAACCTACCCTCCAGCATCGAGGCCATGCGCGTGGTGGAAGAAGGCGTGGCCTCGGTGACCGATATCGACAAAGGCGTGAAGCTGGCTTTGGGTAGACGCATGGGAATCTTCGAGACCGGAGACATCGTGGGCCTTGACGTGACCCTGGGCGCCTTGTCGTCCATCTACCAGGAGACCAAAGAGCCCCGTTGGCATCCGCCTATGATACTGCGCCGCAAGGTGAAAGCCGGACAGTTGGGCCGCAAAACGGGCACCGGTTGGTACCGCTACAGCGAGGACGGCAAGATGCTGGGCCCGGCGGAAGATTGAGGTTGAGACAATGGCCCTAGCCCAGTACGAAATCACGGATCAAGTAGCCATCGTCACCATCAATAACCCGCCCCTGAACGCCCTGGACGTTCCCACCAAGCTGGCCATTGAGGAAGCCTTTCTGGAGTTGGACCGCATCAGGGATCAAATGCGCGCGGTGGTCCTCACCGGCGGTGGCGAAAAGGCCTTTGTGGCCGGGGCGGACATAAAGGCCTTCGTAGACCTGGAGCCCGAGAGCGCCAAGCGCCGGTTGATGCGCAGCCACAAGGTCTACGAAGTGGTGGAGAGCTTTCACTGGCCGGTAATCGCGGCCATCCACGGTTTCTGCTTTGGCGGAGGCCTGGAGCTGGCCCTGTGCTGCGATGTGCGCTACGCCTCTCGCGATGCTCAGTTCGGTTTTCCCGAGGTGAAGCTCTCCATTTTTCCGGGTAATGGGGGAACCGTCCGGTCCCAGTACTTCTTGGGACTGGGGCGTTTCAAGGAAATGGTCTACTCCGGGGAAACTATCAGCTCCGAACAGGCCTTGCAGTACGGTCTCGTGGAAAAGGTGACCGAGAGCGGTCAGGTCATGGACGCCGCCCTTGAGTTGGCCCACAAGATTGCCAGGCGAGGTCCTTTGGGAGTGGCTGCCGCTAAAAAGGCCATAAATCGCAACCGTGACCTGCCTCTACAACAAGGGCTGGAAGTGGAATCCGACCTGTGGGCCGGACTCAGCTTGAGCCACGATATGAAGGAGGGCGCCAAGGCTTTCATCGAAAAAAGGAAGCCGAAGTATCTGGGCAAGTAGCTTTTGCCCAAGACGCTTAAAAGAGGTTACCCATCGCTTGAGACCAGTATAGTGCCTCGTATTGCTTTTAGGAGTTAACTATGCCCAAAGTTGCCGTAATCGGGGTGGGGCAGTCGGCTTTTGTGCGCGGCTACCCCGGCTCCATCCGTGAACTGGCCTTCGAGGCCTATGCCGAGGCCATGGCCGACGCCGGGGCCCAAAACAGCGACATCGGGGCCACGGTGATCTGCTCCAGCCCGGAGTATGACAAACAGCGTTCCCCGGCGGGAGTCATCGCCGAGTACTGCGGCCTCAACCCCCAGCCCACCTTCTACGTGGAGACCCTGTGCTCCAGTTCCTCCACCGGACTCAAGCTGGCTTATTCCCTGGTGGCCAGCGGCCTGCACGACAGCGTGATGGTGCTGGGCTTTCAAAAGATGAGCGAGATAACCAGCGCCGAGAGCCAGGAGCGCATGGGCCGCGGGGCGGATATCCAGTTCGAGAGCCCCTTCGGCACCATGATGCCCGCCTATTACGCCATGCACGCCAAGGCCTATCTGGACCACTTCGGGGCCAGCGAGGAAGACCTGGCCCGCATCCGGGTGAAGGCGGCCACCTACGGGCAGATCAACGCCAAGGCGGTGTACCGCAAGGGGGTGGAGCTGGAGCAGTGCCTCAGCGCCGATCCGGTTTCCAAGCCGCTCAAGGTATTTGACTGCTGCGCCAACGCCGACGGCAGCTCCTGCGTGATCGTGGCCAGCGAAGAGCGGGCCAAGGCCATGGGCATCACCAAGCCGGTGTGGATCCTGGGCATCGGCGCGGCCTCCATGCCCATCAACATGTCCTGCCGGGACAAGTTCCACGGCCTGGCGGTGGCCGAAGAAGCGGCCAAGCAGGCCTATGCCATGGCCGGTCTGGGCCCCAAGGACATCAACGTGGCCGAGGTGCACGACTGCTTCACCATCGCCGAGATGATGGCCTATGAGAACCTGGGCTTTGCCGAGCCGGGCCAGGGGCCGGAGCTTATCCGGGCCAAGGAGACCTACAAGGAAGGCTCCATCCCGGTGAACGTGGACGGCGGCCTGCTGAGCAAGGGTCACCCCATCGGAGCCACGGGCGGCAGCCAGGTGCGCACCATCGTCTTGCAGCTTCGCGACCAGGCGGGCGACATGCAGGTCAAGGACCCGCAGTTCGGTCTGGTGCACAACATCGGCGGCGTGGGCCTGTACGGCAACGTCACCATCTTCGGGAGGTGAGGCATGCCTAAACCGGAAATGGACACCCGTTTCAGCAAATTCGGCACGGTGAGCTTCACCGCGGTCACCAAGGTCAACGATTTCATCGGCTACCTGGAAGAGGGCAAGGTGGCGGGCACCCAGTGCACCAAGTGCGGCCAGAAGTTTTTCCCGCCCCGCTCCGACTGCTTCGCCTGCCCCGGTGAGCCTGTGGAGTGGTTCGAGGTGCAGGGCACGGGCAAGCTGATGACCTTCAGCGAGCTGATGTACGCGCCCATCGGCTTTGGCGAGGACCTGCCTTATGCCATCGCGGTGTTGGACTACGGCGACTTCAAGGTCTTCGGCCGCATCGGCGAGGTGCCCTTTGAAGAGGTGAAGATCGGCATGGAGATGGTGACCAAGGTCAACCAACTGCCCAACGGCAACCTCAACTACGTGTTTGAAAAAGCCTAGGCCGCCGGCTCAAAAGCTATAAAAAACGGCCCGCTCCCACCGGTTGGCGAGAGCGTGGGTGTATTGGAAAAAGGTGGAACTTGATTCCAGCCGCCATGGCAAGTCCACGCGCAATGCATTCATCTCGTCATTTAAAGAATTCTTCGGGAGGAATGCTTATGTAAACCTCCCCCGATTAGTGCCAGTCAACAGTAGAAACTTCAGGTGAATTTATAGCGAGGTATTCGGCTGGTGTCAGGTTGCCGAGGGACTCATGAGGGCGTTCCTCGTTGTACTCCTTGAGCCAGCGATCCGTGATTTCCCGCACCTCGCTTAGACGGGAAAATATGTAAAGGTCCAGCACCTCTTCCCGATAGGTCCGGTTGAAGCGTTCAATGTATGAATTCTGGGTGGGCTTGCCGGGCTGAGTGAAACCCAAATCGATACTATGCTCCTCGGCCCATTGGGCCATAGCTACACTGACCAGCTCCGGGCCGTTGTCCAGCCTCAGCCTGGACGGGTAGCCCCGCCAGGCAGCGATACGCTCCAGCACTCGGATTATCCTTTGGGCGGGGAGATTGACGTCCACCTCTATGGCCAGGGCCTCTCGATTGAAATCATCCACCACATTAAAGGTCCTGAATCGCTGGCCGCCATACAGGGCATCGCTCATGAAGTCCACCGACCAGCAGATATTGGCCAGATCCGGCACTGCAAGCGGCTGGGGATCACGAGTAGGCAGGCGCTTCTTACCCTTCCTGCGAAGGTTTAGCTTCAGGGCGCAGTACACTCGGTACACCCGCTTGTGATTCCAGCCATGTCCATCCCGCCGAATTACTTGAAACAGTTTGGCAAAGCCGTATCTGGGATATTTGTCTGCCAGCGAAGTCAGCGCCTCGATGATCGGACCATCGTCGCGGGGCTTGGGTCGGTAGGCATAAACCGACCGGCTCAGCCTCAGGGCGCGGCAGGCCCGGCGAATGCTCAGACCGTGCTCTTTGCACATGAACTTAGCCAGATCGCGCCGACCCGCTGGCCTTATATTTTTCTTTCGATGACGTCCTTCAGAGCCCGATTCTCAAGGCTCAAGTCGGCGTACATCTGCTTTAGACGCCTGTTTTCTTCTTCAAGCTCCTTGAGCCGGACGATGTCCGAGGCCTCCATGCCCCCGTACTTGGACTTCCATTTGTAGTAGGTGGCGCTGCTGACACCGTATTCCCGGCAGACCTCCTTGGCGGTCCTGCCCCCTTCCACCTCTTTCAGAATTTTGACGATCTGAGTTTCGCTGAATCTGGTCCTGCGCATCGTGAAGAGTCCTCCTTGCAGACCTCAGTCTGTGACCTGCTTCCCGAATTCTGGTCCATATCGGATGAGAAAATCGTCATAATTCTCATTTGACCAGGAGGACTGGATGAAGCGCAGGAGGTACACCGAGCCCCAGATCGTTTTTGCCCTGCAGCAGGCTGACAGCGGCACCCCGGTGGCGGAGATCGTGCGCAAGATGGGGGTGAGCGAGGCCACCTTTTACCGCTGGAAGAAAAAATTCGCGGGCATGGGCGTGGCGGAGATCAGGCGCCTGAAGCAGCTTGAGGAAGAAAACCGTAAGCTCAAGCAGCTGGTGGCTGACTTGAGCCTGGACAAGGCCATGCTGCAGGACGTCATAAAAAGAAAACTATGAAGCCTGTCCGCAAGCGTGCTCTGGCCGGCTATTTGGAGAAGGTATTCAAGGTCAGTGAGCGGCGGGCCTGCCAGGTGCTCAAGTTTGCCCGCTCCAGCCATCGCTACCAGAGTATTGCGGACAGGCAGGACGAATTGCGCATGCGGCTGAGGGACCTGGCCGCGGTCCGGGTCAGCTATGGCTACCGGCGCCTGCATGTGCTCCTGAGGCGGGAGGGCTGGCTGGTCAACGCCAAGCGGGTTTATCGCCTTTATACCGAGGAGGGGCTGACCATGCGCCGCAAGCGCCCCCGGCGCCGGGTGAGCGCGACCCGCCGGGTGGTCAGCCAGCCAAAGCCCAAGAGGAGCAACGAGAGCTGGTCTATGGACTTTGTGTCCGATCAGCTTTATTCTGGGCATCAGCTCCGGGTGCTGACGATAGTGGACAACTTTAGTCGTGAGAGCCTTGCTTTGAAGGCTGGTCAGAGCCTACGGGGCGATGATGTAGTGGCAGTGCTCAACCAGCTGGTCGCTGAACGTGGAGCCCCCAAATCCATCAAAGTGGACAACGGGAGCGAATTCACCTCTAAAGTCCTTGATCAGTGGGCGTACTGGAACAAGGTGGAGCTTGATTTCAGCCGCCCAGGCAAGCCCACGGACAACCCATTTATCGAGTCATTCAACGGACGTCTTCGGGAGGAGTGCTTAAACGAAAACTGGTTTGTGTCGGTGGTGGACGCCCAGGACAAGCTGGACACCTGGCGGCTGGATTACAACCAACATCGGCCACACAGCTCCCTGGGTAACATGACCCCGGAGGCCTATGCCAAGCAGGTGGGACCTGCCCCCTGCGTGGCCTCCCCCAGGGCTCCATCTCCAAAGAAGCAAACCTGGGAATCTCTCATCTCACCTGGACCCGAAACGGGTAGCACCTCATCTGCCAGAAGTCTCTACCTCAAACTGGCCCTATTTTAAGGGAGGGTTACACCTCTGTATCATTACGGGGGGTGTTGTTTATTTTGCCTAGTATTGGGCTACAGTTGATTCAACTTCCTCATCACCGAGGATGCCTCTTGCATGATATGGCCCACCAACTCGGCCATTGTGGGATTGGTCTTAATGCTGCCCACTACCTGGCCACAAGTGATAATTGCGTCGGGATCGCCGGTGAGCCAGGCGTTCTTGGTGCGCTGGCCGCTGATGTATGGCATCAACTTTTCCAGGCTGGCCCCGCTCTGCTCCATAAGAAGGACCTGACCAGCCCAATCATTGGCTAGTACTCTCACCCCGCTGCCGATACTTTTTTGAATTATCATGGTTTGATCAGAAGCTGCTTCAATTAACCGCTTCTTAATATATGGGTGCGCGGGGCATTCGGCCACGTTCAAAAAGCGGGTACCCATGAGTACCGCATCGGCCCCCAAGGCTAGGCCGGCCACTAGAGTACGGCCGTCGCAAAAGCCGCCACCAACGATCACCGGGACATCAAGGGCTTCAGTGACCTGGGGGGCCAACACCATGGTGGACACCTCATCCATACTTGGATGGCCGCCACATTCGGTCCCTACTACTGTCACGATGTCCACCCCCAGCGTTTGCGCCTTAATGGCGTCGCGCAGGCGGGCGCATTTGTGGATGTGGGTGAATCCCGCCTGCTTGATGAAGGCCCGGTGGGGTTCGGGGCTGCGCCCGGCGGTCTCTAGAACCTTGACTTCTTCGTCGGCCAGGATGTCCAGGGCCTCGTCCACCTTGACTGCCGAATGCCCTGGGAACAATGAGACGTTGACCCCGAAAGGCTGATCGGTAAGGTCATGCAATTTGGCGATTTCTTCTTTAAGCGACTGTTTGTCTGGGTACATGGCCGAAGCAAGACAAGCCAGTAGACCTGCGTTGGCTGCCGTCGCCACGAACTCTGCATTGGAAAGATACATCATGGTGCCGCATTGGATGGGATACTTGATCCCTAGCATTTTTGTAATCCTGGTTTCAAACATCTAGTTTATTCCTTTCATCCAAATCTCAAGCAAACATTCCAGCCGCCGACTTCAAGCGCCGCCTAGCATACTTCATCATGCACCTCAAAAGCCAGGTACGGATGGAAATTAAAAATCAGGGCTCGGCCCTGCAGATTCTGGCCCGAGGGACATACCTATAGCCCAATCGACTTGCTCTAGTTGCATAAAGGAGCCAAGCATTAATGGGTTAGGCAAAAAACGGTAACCGTCATAATCTCAGTAGCCGCCATCATAATCCCACACGCCTTCAATATAAACAATGCGACCTCATCCCACTACCACCGACTTGTAATTGGTCGATCGCAGCAGTCTATTATGATGGAAGGGGACCGAATTGGAATGTGACCTAAAGTGTCTCCCGCCAAAGACCTAAAAAATATATTTTATTCCCGCGTCGCAGCAATACCTAGCCTTACAACGCGGCGATATGTAATGGTTCTCATCAGACAATTAGACAAATTGATCATCTATCTAATTCAAGGTTCAGCGTTAGGATGTAGCGGAGACGGCAACATAAAAAGCTTGTTATTGGTATGTAAGATTGTATACGATAACCAATATATGTGCGCTAATTATGGTTCAACTCTGATCTAGATGTAATTAGGAGTCAGGCAATGGACAAAATCATTTATGAAAAACGAGGTCATATCGCCCATATCACCTTAAACCAGCCCGAAAAGCTCAACGCCTTGGGAAGGACGATGGCCAGGGAACTGTCCCAGGCCTGGGTGGATTTCCGCGATGACGACAATCTATGGGTAGCTATCCTAGGGGGCAAGGGTAAGTCATTTTGCGCCGGGGCCGACGTGAAGGAGATGGAGAGGGGAGAGTGGCGCTTCCGAGATTCCGTGCTCTTGGGTGACGATGCGGCGTTGCCTCATGCCAATGATTTGTATAAGCCGATCATAGGCGCGGTGCAGGGACATGTATACGGCGGTGGCCTGGTCATGTTCTTGGAGTGCGACCTACGCCTGGCCGCCGACAACACCAAACTGGGCTTGCCCGAGGGCCGGGTCAACGTGCCCTTCCTGTTTGCGCCCTTCATCTTCGACTATATTCCCCGGGCGATTGCCTGCGAAATGATCCTTACCGGCAGACCGCTGCAACTGCAGCGGGCCTATGACCTTGGGGTGGTGAACCGGGTGGTTTCCCAAGCCGAGTTGGTAAATGCGGCGGAGGAAATGGCGGAGCGTGTATGCCAGATGGGCCCTCTTGCTAATTTCACAGCCAAAGAACTCTACACCCGAGGGCAACGCATGAGTCCTCAGGAGGCTATGACCTTGCTGGAACGGTTGACCCCTCCGGTCTGGAATTCCCAGGATTCCAAGGAAGCCAAGCAGGCCTTCATCGAAAAGCGTAGCCCACGCTGGCAACTGAAATAGGACTAGGCATTAGACAACAACATAGCCAGGAGAGGGCGGGAAGACGGAATTTGCTATGATTGTCTGAAGCTACCGCCAGCGGTCTGCCTGCTTGGGATCAAGGATGGAGAGGGTGTCGGATGCCTAAAAAAAGCAGCCCCCTTAGGGAAAAAATCTATAATAAATTGATCGAGGACATCGTCACCGACAGGCTCAATCCCGGTGAACGGTTGTCTGAGGCCAGCCTGGCCAAACGCTTCAAAGTAAGCCGCACTCCCATCAGAGAGGCCCTGCTCCAGTTGGAGAAGTTGGGCTACGTTGTGCACCAAAAGAATGTGGGCACCGTGGTAAAGAAGATCTCTCCCGAAGGGGTACGCGAAATATTTGAGGTGGTGGCCGCCTTGGAGGGCATGGCGGTGGAGCTTTTTGGTAAGCTCCCTCCCTCGCCGGAGGATATGGCCCAACTGGCCCGCTTGCATGAGTCCCTAAAGCGATACACAGAGCACCAGGACTTTGCCGACTACTACGAGGGCAATCGCCAGTTTCACGATTTCTTTGCCCTCAAATCGGGCAATAAGACCCTTGTTAAGCTAACCCGCTCGCAGCGTGATCGCATATACCGCATAGTGGCCCGAGGCAGTACCCTGCCCATTCACATTCACCAGTACGCGGCAGGCCACGAAGCCATCATCAAGGCCTTGGAAAAGGGTAAGGCGGAGTTGGCAGGCTCCATCATGAAAAACCACGTGCTGGAAGCTGCCTATCTCATTTCGGGAAACCTAGAGCCATTGCCTTGGTCACCATTTCCCAGCCATGACTGATATCAGCAATGGGGTATGCTGGCGGGCTTAGGGGCAGTCTCCCTTTCCCTAGACCGTTAGCCAATCACTATTAAACGAGAATTTTGACCGGATGGTTCACGGGTAGTTTCAAACGACCACCCTGCTTAAAAACTGGTTGACTTTCACACATGCAGTTAATTATACATAATTGTATACTATAGTACACACCACCCGTGATCCGCACTTCGCTGAGCAGCCCGCATATTATCGTCACCCGCTAGAATGAAAGGGCAATCCCTTTGCAACGCTACTTTGCCAATCCAGCCCTTGACGCGCTATCGCCGGAAGAAATCTACGTCCTGCAGGAGCAACGCCTGGTTCCCCAGCTTACCTATTGCCGCGACCATTCTGAGTTCTACCGCGAAAAGTTCCGCGCCTGCGGCGTCGAACCGGGCGATATCAAAACCTTGGATGACCTGCGGGCCCTGCCGGTTTTCATGAACAAGGACCAAGAGCGCCTGAACGCTCAGGAGTCACTGGAACGCGATGGCCATCCCTTTGGCACGCATCTGTGCGCCGACCCCAAAGACATCTACCTCACGGGCACCACCTCAGGCACCACCGGCATGCCCACCTTCACCTACACCTTCACTAAGCAGGACGTGGAGACCATCGCCCCAGCCCTGGGCTGGCGCTTCGCCTATAACGGCCTGGCCTACGGCGACCGGGTGTTGTTCATCTTTGCCCTGGGCATCTACGCCACCAGCATGTCCCTGTGGGGACTGCGCAGCATAAAAGGAGTGCCCATCGACGTGGACGCCCGGGCCGGTTCCGAGCTTATGCTGCGTTTTGCCGATATCACCCGGCCCAAGTACATGGCCACCACGGTGTCTCTATCGGAGTACCTCATTGGCAAGGCCCCGGTCGTGCTGGGCAAGGAGGTGGGTGAGCTGGGTTTCCGGGGTCTTTTCCTTACCGGCGAGGTGGGGGTGAGCATCCCCGAGGTACGCCAGCGCATTGAGTCGGCCTATGGATGCCGCATATACGACTACTGGGCCCCGGCCGGCCATGCCATCGCCATCACCTGCGATTCGCCCAGCTACAGTGGCATGCACTGGGTCGCTCCGGACCTGTGCACCAGCTTCGATGACCTGGTGGACCCGGAAACCAAACAGCCAGTGCCGGTGGTGAATGGCGCGGTGGGAGAAATGGTGATTACCTCCCTGAGGCGTCAAGCCTCCCCACTGCTCAAGTACGCCACCGGCGACATCGTGCAGGTGTGGACCGAACCCTGTCCCCACTGCGGTTTCCCCGGCAAGCGAGCTCAGCTCATAGGCAGGGCCGACGATATGTTGGTGGTCAAGGGAGTGAATATTTATCCCGCAGCCATCAAACAAGTGGTGCAGGGTTTCACTCCGCAGGTTACTGGCGAGATGCGCATTGTACTGGAGACCCGGCCCCCCCGTGTGGTGCCGCCACTCAAGCTAAAGCTGGAACGCTCGGGCCAGGTGGTCGACACGGACTTGGAGGGTCTGGCACGGCGTATCGTGGGAGCCATGCACGATCAGCTTAAGATAAGGCCAGAAATCCAATGGGTAGATTCGGGGAGTCTGGAAAAGTCCACCCGCAAGACGCCTTTGTTTGAAAAGAACTATGAATAGCAGGACGAGCGGTTAGATATGTCATTTGAAATCGTTCCCTTGACCTTGTGCTACTACCAAGCGGAAAAGGGCTACATGACCTATATGACCGGCTACGGGCAAAACATCATCCGCCCCTTTGTGGTGTGGTTCATCAAGGGGACGTCCAAAAACATAATAGTGGACAGCGGAATAGAGTCCCAGGACTACCGCGACTACCACCCCGGATTCAAGGACCTGGAAATCACCCACCTGCAGAGTTTTGACGAGGCTTTAACCTCAGTGGGCATCACCCCGGAGCAGGTGGACATAGTGGTGCAGACCCACTTGCATTTCGACCATTGCTACAACCTGAGGCGCTGCATCAACGCTGAAGTGCTGGTGCAAAAGGCAGAACTCGACTTCGCCATGGACCCGGTACCCTACGCGGGCATATACCGTCCGGAGCTTTGGGAAGGGGCCAACCTGAAACTCATCGAGGGCGAGTATGAAATAGAGCCCGGCCTAACCTTGTTGCCGGTACCCGGACACGCGGCCGGCGGGCAGGCGGTCTTGGTGGATACCAACAGCGGGACGGTGGCCATCGCAGGCATGTGCACCTGCCAAGAGAATTTTTATCCTGAGGCCGGGCACCCCATGGTCGGCGACGACCACACCTTGTTGCCAGGCATACTCTTGAACGCCCGCGATGCCTACGAAAGCATGGTACGGCTCAGAAGCCGTGCCGATAAAATACTGGCTTTGCATGATCCTGACATCCTGCAACAAAAAATTATCTCCTGAGCAAGTAAAAGATGTGAGCACGATCAAGCCAGAAAATCCTGTTCCTATTTCCGCGGGAGGGAAAGATGGTGAAGAAACAGATCACGCGTAGAGAATTTGTGAAAGTGGTGGGGGGCGGCGCCATGGTTGCCGGGGCGGCGACCTTCGGAGTGCCCACCCTGCTCAGGGCTGCCAACAAGCCCATCAAGTTCGGCCAGCTCAATACAACCTCGGGCATCATGGCCAGCCAGGGCGTGCCGGCCATGCGCGCCGCGCAGATCGCTCAGGATTTCATCAACCAGTCAGGCGGGATCATGGGGCGCAAGCTGGTGCTGGTGCAGGAAGACGACCAAGTGAAGCCCAGCGTGGGCGTGCGCAAGTTCAGAAAGCTGGTCCTCGAGGACGAGGTGGAATTTGTCTTCGGCACCAATTCCAGCGGCGTGGGCCTGGCCTGCGTGCCCCTGGCCAACGAGTTCAAGAAAATATTCATCTCCACCTCCATGAGCGACAAGTACACCGGCGCCAACTGCAGCCCATACGTGTTCAGGATCGGCGAGTCCACCAGCATGGCCTCCAAAGCCAGCGCCTATTGCATGGTGGCCAACGCTCCGGACGTCAAAAAGTGGGCCGGAATCAATCCCGACTACGTCTTTGGCCACGAATCCTGGGAGTTTTTCAAGCAGGGCATGAAGGACAAAAAGCACCCGGTGCAATACGTCAAAGAGTCTTTTTCACCCTTTGGCTGCCAGGACTACAAGCCTTACATCACCGCCCTGCTGGAATCCAAGGCCGAAGGCGTGTTCACCTCCCTGTGGACCGGGGACCTGATCAACTTCATAAAGCAGGCCAAGCCGTTCGGATTCTTCGACAAGGTCAAGGTGTTCGTCAACAACACCACCGCCGTGGCGACCTCCATCGGATTGGGCAATGAGATGCTGCCCTTCTGGGGAGAGGCCCGCTACTATCCCTTCTATCGGGACTCCGAGCTCAACCGCAAGTACATCGGCATGTACCAGAAGAAGTTCGGCGGATACCCCGCGGCCGATACCGGAGCGGAATGTTTTGCCGCGGTTCTGGCCCTGAAGCTGGCCATTGAAAAGGTCGGAACCACGGACACCCCCAAGGTGATTGCGGCCCTGGAAGGCTTAGAATTCGAAGTCCCCGAGGGCAAAAAGTGGATCCGTCCCGAGGATCACAGCGGCATCGACGAGGTGGTGCTGCTGGGTAAATTTCATCACGACCCCAAGTACCCCTTCTGGGTGTACGACCCCAAGACCTACTTCACGGTGCCGGGCAAGGAACTCGCCATGCCCCTGGACCAGACCGGCTGCAAGATGGCCAAGCCCTAAATTCCCAACGACGACAAATCGCCCCCAGGGATTTTCCCTGGGGGCGTGCAACCTGCCCGCGAATATTAAGCTTCTGTAATTCGGAAGATAAAACAGACGCATGGAATTTTCCTACTTCATATATCAGCTGATCATCGGTCTGTCCTATAGCATGTTGCTGTTTTTGATCGCATCGGGTCTTACCATTATTTTCGGTCTGCTGAATATTCCAAACTTTGCCCACGGCTCCCTGTATATGCTGGGGGCCTACTTCACATACTACTTCCTAAAGAGTATTCCCGGGCTGCCCTTCGGCCTAGCCATTGTATTTTCTGTAATGGCGGTGGGAATCATCGGAGCGGTCCTGGAGTTCATCCCCCTTCGCAAGATATATGAAAGAACGCACGCCCTGCAGTTGTTGATGACCTTCAGCTTCATTCTGATGATCGACGACGCCACCAAATATTTCGCGGGCACGGATTTTCTCAGCATTGCCATACCCAAGCTTATGGATGGGGCCATCACCCTCCCGGGCGATCGGGAAATGCCGATCTACTCCATTTTCATCATCCTGTGCGGCCTGGTGGTTGCCTATCTGCTTTGGCTCGGGTTGTACAAGACGCGACTGGGTAAGTTGATCCAGGCGGGCACCGCTAACAAGGAAATGCTCAGCGCCCTGGGCATAAACGTACCCAGGCTCTTTACCCTGGTCTTTATTTTAGGCGCCATCCTGGCCGGGATGGCGGGCGGCCTGTCGGGCCCTCTCAAAGCGGTCAGCGTGGGTATGGGCGAAACGGTGATCATCACCATCTTCGCCATCGTGATCGTGGGGGGGGTGGGCAGTCTGAAGGGCGCCTTTATCGCGTCCATTTTGATCGGGGAGTTGAACACCTTCGGGGTGGTCTTCTTCCCCGACTTCGCCATGGCATTCACTTATATCTTGGTGATCGTGGTCCTGTTGACCAAGCCGGAAGGCTTATTCAGATCAAGGTAACGGAATAAAGTCATTGATTATGCCTTCTAAACCGCATAGATTTGAAAACCCCATTATCTGGTTTATCGCCAGCTTGATTATTCTTTGGGTCGCCCCATTATTTTTGCCCACCTTTTATGTCTACCTCATCACCGAAATATTGATCGTGAGCCTTTTTGCGGTGAGCACCAACGTACTGCTGGGCTTCACCGGGCTGTTGTCATTCGGCCAGGTGGCGTTTTTCGGCTCCAGCGCCTATGCGGTGTCCTTGCTGATCAAGGGAACCAGTTTGCCCTTTGCGGCCTCGTTTTTCATCTGCGTGGGAATGAGCGCCCTGTGCGCTTTGATCATCGGCTTGTTCTGCATGCGCTTACGTGGTTTCTACTTCGCCATTATCACGCTGGCCTTCTCGCAAATATTTTTTGTGGTGGCCTACAAGTGGTCCAGCCTCACCGGCGGAGACGACGGAATCGTGGGCATACCCAAAAAGCCGTTCCTGGCCATGAACATCGACGGGCCGGAAGCCTATTACCACTTCGTGCTGCTAGTGGTGTTGGTGTCCATGGCCTTGCTTTACCTCATAATCAGGTCGCCCCTGGGCGAGGTGCTGCAAGCCATCCGCGACAATTCCGAGCGTACCGAGTTTCTGGGTATCCAGGTTCGCAACTACCGCCTGGCCTCCTTCGTGATAGCCGGGACCTTCGGGGGAGTGGCCGGCGCCCTGTTCGCGCCGTTCCAGGGAATCGTCACCCCGGAGTTGCTGCACTGGTCCCACTCAGCGGAGCCGCTCATGATAAGCCTGCTGGGCGGCATGTACTTTTTCTTCGGTCCCATCGCTGGAGCCATCATCTTCGTGTTCATCAAGGAATGGATCACCGGTTTTACCGAGTATTGGATGTTTTGGTACGGCCTTTTGCTCATGCTGCTCATCATGTACCTGCCCGGGGGCATCATGGGGTTCGTGTCCGAGCATTTGAAACGCGGCAAGGATGATTCCAAATGAGTCTGTTAGAGGTACGCTCGGTCAGCAAATCCTTCGGCAAGCTGCAGGCGGTCAACGGCCTGGACTTGGCAATCGAAGAAGGAGAGGTGCGCTGCATCATCGGGGCCAACGGTGCGGGCAAGACCACTTTGTTCAATCTGATATCCGGACGCATTAAGCCTGACAACGGGAAGGTGGTGTTCGCGGGCAAGGAGATATCAGGTATGCGCCCGCCCCACATTGTGCGCAAAGGGCTCAGCCGCTCCTTCCAGGTTTCCAATTACTTCTCAAACCTCAGCGTCTTTCAAAACGTGCGCATCGCCGTGCTCTCGCGTATGCGCAAAAGCCGTATCTTTTACTGGCCGGTGAGCCGCCTGGAACAAGTGAACCAGCGTGTAAGTAAGATACTGGAAGACTTCAGCCTGCTGCCCTTGGCCGATGTCATAGCTGACAATCTGTCCCACGGTGACCGCCGCAAGCTGGAGATAAGTCTGGTGGTGGCCCAGGAGCCCCGCATGCTCCTGTTGGATGAGCCCACCGCGGGCATGAACTCCACGGAGACCGAAAGCACCATCCAGTTGATCAAGGACCTGGTAGGCCGCATGCGCCTCACCCTGCTTCTCACCGAGCACGACATGAAGGTCGTGTTCTCCTTGGCCGACAAAATCACCTTCATGCATTACGGGCAAGTGGTTTGCGAGGGGCTGCCCCAGGACATCAAGAACAACCGCGACGTGCAGGAGATTTACTTGGGAGGGGAAGTGTGCTGATCCTGGAAGTGGACCGTATCAACACCTATTACGGCAAGAGTCACATCTTGCAGGACGTTTCGCTGAAAGTGGAACAGGGGCAGATCGTAGCTCTGCTGGGGCGCAACGGGGCGGGCAAGACCACCACTCTGCGCAGCATAATGGGGCTTACCCCTCCCCGAAGTGGGGCCGTTCGCTTCAAGGGCCAGGATATTCAGCGCTGCAAACCTTTTGAGGTGGCTCGCAAGGGGCTGGGCTTTGTGCCTGAAGACCGGGGGATATTCCCAGACATATCCGTGCTGGACAACCTTACCGTCGCCGCCAAGCAATCAGCCGATGGACAAAGACGCTGGTCCCTTGAAAAGATTTACCATTACTTTCCGGTGCTCCAGCGCTTGCGGGACAACAAGGGGCAAAACCTAAGCGGGGGCGAGCAGCAAATGCTTACCATCGCGCGCACCCTGATGACTAACCCAGACCTCCTGCTGTTGGACGAGCCTTGTGAGGGCTTGGCCCCTCAGATCGTGAACCAGGTGCTCTTTGGCCTGATCAAGAGTCTCAAGGAGCAGGAGGGGGTGACCATTCTCCTGGCAGAGCAGAACGCCAGATTTTGCCTGGGTCTGGCCGATTGGGGTTATTTGCTGGACAAGGGGGCGGTACAATTCGACGCCAGCAGCGAGGAAATCACAAGCAACGAGGAAATACAGCGCAAGTATCTCTCCCTCTAATCCCACCTCAGCACCTGCCTTATTTTGATTGAGCGCGCCACCACAGTCCTTACGGGGGCTCTACCTACGGTGTCGGCGCTGCAAAGGAGAGGAAAAATGCTCATCCCGTTCTGCTGTGACCTACTCAGTTGACGATATCGGCTACAGGCTTAACTATGGCGATTAGGGCGAAAATTAGCGTAGTATTTGCTAGCTAAAATCAGGCTGGCTTTTGAGCGGTGGACATCAAGTGATTTCCACTGGTTCGCTGATCCACCCCATTTTTGGCGGACACCCGGTTAAGCGAGTAAATTGCTTAACGGAGGTGATCCATGACCGATGAGAAGAGTCGGAGGCAGGTAAGCCGTCGGCGGTACTCGGGCGAGTTCAAGACAGAAGCCTATGGCCTTGCCGAGCAGGTGGGGGTGTCCGGTGCGGCGAAGCAGCTTGGCCTGCATGAATCTCAGCTTTATGCCTGGGGCAAGAAAGCCCGGTATGAGGCGAGCCGTAGCGAGACCGAAAAGGCACTGGCCATCGAGAATGCCAGGCTCAAGCGCCAACTGGCCAGGCAGGAAGAGGAGTTGGCCCTGTTAAAAAAGGCGGCCGCGTACTTCGCGAAAGGCCTGAAGTGAAGTACGCATTTATACACAAGCATGTAGGCCAAGCCAGCATCCGAGTTCAGTGTGAAGTTTATGGCGTGTCGCGTAGCGGCGATTACGCTTGGCGGCGCAGGCAAGATCACCCCCGCCGAAGACAGTTTGCCCGTTATCGGCTGGACCAGTTGGTGGCAGAGGCCTTTGCCGCTCGTAAGGGCCGTAGCGGCTCGGTGGGGCTTACCCTTGACCTTGATGAGTTGGGCCACAATTATAATCGCAAGACCGTAGCAGCCAGTATGAAAAGGCAGGGGCTGGTTGCCAAGGCGGCTAAGAAGTACAAAGCTACCACCGACGCGGATCACAACTTGCCGGTTGCCCCGAACCACCTGGGTCAGGATTTCAGCGCCCAAGCCCCGAATCGGAAGTGGGTCTGCGATATCACCTACCTTTGGATCGGTTAGGGCTGGCTGTGCCTGGCGGTGGTGCTGGATCTTTTCTCGCGCATGGTGGTTGGTTGGGCGATGGATAAACGCATGAAGGCCAAGATAGTCCGCGATGCCCTGCAAATGGCCCTTTGTCGGCGAAAAATGCCCAGAGGCGTGATGGTCCACTCGGATCGAGGCAGCCAGTATTGCTCAAAGCAGTATAAGGCCCTCGTGGCCAAACACGACTTGACCCCCAGTATGAGCGGCAAGGGCAATTGCTATGACAATGCCTGCGCCGAGAGTTTCTTCCACACTCTCAAGGTGGAGATGGTCCACGGCGAGAGCTTCACCACACGTGAGGACATGCGTCGGGCCATATTCGAGTATATTGAAGTGGACTACAACCGATCCATAAGGCACAGCGCCAACGGCTACATCAGCCCGATGGCCTTTGAACGCAAAATGGTCGCTTAACTAATTGTCCGCTGTTACTGGGTAGGATCAAGCCTGCCGACATTAAAGGCGGGATTCAATCGTCCTGTGGGCAGAGGTATGCACCCCAGTCTCCCCAAAATAAGCAAAACCAAGGGTCGACGCGGGGGCCGGGAGCGCCGGTCGATCGGGGCGCCAAGGTATCTAGCCGTTCGCCTCAGGGCCGACCCTTTCGCCGGCCGAACGCTTTCGGGAGGAGCGGTTTAGAAACGCCCCGCCCAGCATGATCATGCAGCCCCCGACCACCAGGCGCCAGGATATGGGCTCGCCGAACATCACCACCCCCCAGGCCGCGGCGATGACCACCTGGCTCATCAGCACTACCCCCCCCTCAGCTGCGGGCAGGTGGAAGAAGCCCTGGTTCATCAGCACCTGGCCGAAGGTGGCCACTACCCCGATGCCGACCAGATAGAGCATGCCGATGCCGCTGGACAGCACGGGCTCGGAGCCTATGGCCAGGGGCCAGATGGATACCACTGCCGCCGCCAGGCAAAAGAAAAAGTAGATGGCATACGGGCTGTGCCGGCTGGAGAGGCGGCGTACCAGGGAGGTGTTTAGCCCGGCCAGCACGGCCGTGATCAGGGCATAAATATGTCCCAGGCATAGCTGGATGCCACCACCGCGGAACAAAATTACCAAAGTGCCGGCAAAGGCCAGAGCCAGAAAAAGCCAGTCGCGGGGGGCAAGGCGCTCGTCATTGAGCCAGGGCGAGAACAGGGCCGCGAAAGCGGGGAACATGTAAAACAAAACCATCACCTCGGCCAGGGGTATCTGGCGCAGGGCCATCATCATGGACAAAAAGCCGAAGGTGCCGGACAGCCCTCGCAAAGAGAGCAGCTTCAAGTCCGGGCCCACCAGCGGCACCTTGTACACCAGAGCCACGGCGGCCATGAGCACGATGCCCACCAGGGCGCGGTAGAAGCTGATCTGCCAGATGCCTACCTGACTGCCGGCGAGCTTCACTCCTACCCCCACCAGGGCAAAGAAAAAGGCCGAGCCCACCATGCATACCGCCCCCGCCAGGCGCTTATTGCCTCGCGGGTTGGCCATATCAATAGGCTCCGGCTGATGCTGACGCGTGCATGGGCGGCTGTCTGCCTTTGTCCACGGCACTAGACTGGAAACAGTTCAGGGCTTTTTCCCTGGCCAGTCAAGAATCGTAGATATTGGGTTATCTCGTTCAGGGGTATCCAATCCATGATCGAGGCATGGAAGAAAGATTACAACCGAAAGCGTATCCACAGGTCCTTGGGCAACCAAATTGGAAATACCGCCCAAAAAAGACGCTATGCCACCGTTGCTTTGTGGGCCGGACGGTTGACCAATACCAGGCCGATGCTGATCAGGGCCAAGGACAACAATAATCGCAGCTCCACATTTTCATGCAAAATCCAAAACCCACTGATGAACACCCCGGCCACTGGTGTGAAGAAGGTGAAGGCCTGCACCAGGCTGGCCGGGTGGTGGTGGATCAGGTTGAACCATGCCAGGTAGCTGATGAAGGCCACTATTACCGACTGATAGAAAAGCGAGAAGGCCCCGAAGCCGGTTAGGCTGGCCGACAGAGGGTCTTCCAGCAAGAAACTGGCTGCCAACAACAATGGCCACGAGAAAAAGAGTTGGTAAAAGAACGTTTGGAGGGCTTGTGCACGTTCGGCCAGGAAACGCTTTAGATAGACGGTGGTGGCTCCCCACAGGGCCCCGGCAGTTAGTGAAAACAGATCGCCCAACAGGAACCTGGGCGTGATTCGGTCTAGACCCTGGCCAAACAGGACCACCAAGCCGCCGAAGGCCAGCACCAAGCCTGCCACCTTCAGGCGCGTCAAGCGGTCGTTTGGCAGCCAGAAATGGGCCCCCACGGCCACGAAAAACGGCGCAGCATACAGTATAGCTGCGGGCCACGTTGGTCAAGATCATGCCAGGATAAAGAAAGCCGAACTCTGTGCCGAAGAAAAGGCCTAGGACTAAGCCGTGAACCGCCACCACCCGGTTCGGAAATACCCGCACCCCCTTGAACACCATCCACACCCACAGGCAAAATGCGGCCACTACCGAGCGAACTCCGGCCTGGAAAATGGGAGGCAATTGGCCTGCGGCCAGCTTGACCACGGCCATGTTGGCGCCCCAGAGCAGTGCCAGGGCCATCATAGTCAGGACCAAGCCTATGCTTAGGCTCTGATCAATTTGTGATCCTAAAGGTGCTGCTACCGCCTGTTTCATCGTATTACGCCGCAGGATGAAAATAACTTTGACCAAACCAGGAAATAGTGGCCCAAATTATGCGGCTACGGCCCATAATCCTAACTTAAAATCTGTACCGGTTTAAGGGGGGCAGGTCAGGTTGATGATGACCCACCCGTGCGATTCAGAATGCCCATTGTCGATGTAACCGAGCGCAAAAGAGCTGAAAACCGACTAAGCCAAAGCGAAGAGCGTTATCGCCGCCTCATAGAGACTATGCCGGACGCGATCTTCACTCTTTTGCCTGATGTTTCCGCCAGCTGTGCGCCTGAATTCGAACCGTCCTCAGATCTCCTTCAAGAGTTCCCGGGCAATGATCATTTTCTGTATTTCAGAGGTACCGCCGCCTATCTCCACCAGCTTGGCGTCTCGCATGTAGCGTTCAACGGGGTACTCGCGCATGTAACCGTAGCCTCCGTGTATCTGGATGGCGTCCAGGGCCGCCTGGGTGGCCATGGACGAAGCGTAATACTTGGCGATTGAGGCTTCCTTGGAAATGCGGCGCCCATCGTCGATCAGGGGGCACAGCGAGTATGCGTAGTGCCTGGCCAACTCCAGGCGGGTGGCCATTTCGGCCAGCATGTTTTTGACCAGTTGGAAGTCGCAGATGGGCTGGCTGAACTGCTTGCGCTCCTTTGCGTACTTTACCGATTCTTCCAGGCAGGCCTGCATGATGCCGATGCTGGTGACTGCCCCCAGCACACGCTCCTCGTCCAGGGTCTCGAACAGGATTGGGTAGCCGTGCCCTTCGGCGCCCATAATTTGCTCGCCGGACACCTCCACGTGGTCCAGGAACACCTCGCCGGTGGGCGAGCAGCGCATGCCCATTTTCTCGAAGGGCTGGCCTGTGGAAACCCCCGGCATTTCCCGATCTAGAATGAACAGGGTGCCGCCGCCCGCGCCCCTGGTGCCGTGCTCTCTAGCCATTACCAGGAAGTACTGGGCCAGGGGGGCGTTGGTGATAAAGGTTTTGGATCCGTTCAGCACATAGGCCGCGCCCTTTTTGGCGTAGGTGGTCTTGATGGCCAGTGCGTCAGAGCCCGCCTCGGGTTCGGTGAGGCAAAAGGCTGCCAGCTTTTCCCCGTTTAGCACCGGCGGTATGTAGGTGGTCTTTTGCTTTTCGCTGCCGTACTTGGAGATGAAGTAACAGAAGTTGGTGGTGCACATGTTCACCGACATGCCGAAACCGGCGGCCACCCGGCAAAACTCTTCCTTGATCAGGGCGTTGGTCAGCAGGTCCGCCCCGCCGCCGCCATACTCTACCGGGGAGGTGGAGCCGATCAACCCGTTGCGCCCCGCTTCCCGGTAGGCTTCCATTGGGAATCTCTCTTGCTCGTCGAGCTCCCGGGCGATGGGGGCCAATTCTTTTTCCGCCAGCCTGCGCGCCGTCTCGCGCACCATGCGGTGTTCCTCGGAAAGCAGCGCGTCCCAGATGTTTTTCACAACAGCTCCTCCTGACTAGTCGTCGCCGGATTTCTTGCGCAGCATGAGCACGGTGGTGGTCCCGCTTTGCACCACCTGGTGGCGCTGGTTGAGCACTTCTTTTTCAAAGGTCAAAACCCCGCGATTGCCCTGGGAGGTTTCGCGCAGTTCCTTGACCCTCTGCACCACGTGGATGGTATCGCCGATCTTGATGGGATGGTGGAATTGCCAGTTCATGCCCAGGAAAGCCACCAGGGTGCCTTCCAGGTTGCCCAACTGCTGGGAAAGACCGGCGTGGATCACCAGGCCCAGCATGCCGTGGGCGATGCGCTCGCCAAAATGGCTCCCGGCGGCGAACTCGGCGTCGGTGTGCAGCGGGTTGGTGTCCCAAGACAGGGCCGCGAAGTTCACGATGTCGGCCTCGGTCACCGTCCTGGCCTTGGTCACGAACTCCTGGCCCAGCTCAAAGTCGTCGAAGTACATTGGATTCATTTCAGGCCTCTTTTAAAAATGCCGTTTCTCGGGCTGCGGCGGGCTACAACCCTAGCTGTCTTTGAACATCTCGCGCAGCTCCCGTTTCAGGACCTTGCCCCCGAAGGTGGTTTTGGGGAGCGCGTCCACGAAGCGGATCATGGCGGGCTTCTTGTACCCGGCCAGGCGCTCTTGGCAGTGGGCCTGGATGATCCCCTCGTCCAGAAGGGCGCCGGGCTGGGCCATCACCACCGCGCACACCGCTTCACCCCAGCGGGGATGGGGCAATCCGATCACCGCCACGTCGCGTACCAGGGGGTGTTGCAGCAGGACCTCCTCCACCTCCCGGGAGTAGACGTTCAGCCCGCCGGTCTTGATCATGTCCTTGAGCCGGTCCACCACGTACAGGTAGCCCTTGGCATCGAAGCGCCCAAGGTCGCCGGTGTGCAGCCAGCCGCCTCGCAGGGTGGCCTCGGTCTCTTGGGGGGCGTTGTAGTAGCCCTTGAACACGCTGGGCCCCCGCACGATGATCTCGCCGGGCTCTCCGGGGGGCGGCTCCTGGTCAAGGGCGTCCACCACCCGCACCTCGGTGCACATGTAGCCGCGCCCCACGCTGCCGGGCTCCTCGGGCTGGTCCCAGGGCTTGAGCACAGTCACCGCTGGGGATGCCTCGGTGAGGGCGTAGGAGCTGTAACAGGCCCCGTTGGGCCAAAGCCTGGTCTCAATCTCTTTCCTCTCGGCCGGGTCCAAGATTCCATGGGTGTTCAGCCAGCGGCGCATGGAGCTGGTGTCGCGTGGCTTGCGTTTGATGGCCTCCAGGAGCATCCGGTAGATGGTGGGGTTGCCTACCACGAAGGTGGTGCGCTCGCGCTCCACCACGTCCAGAAAGTGGTCCGGTTCGAAGGTCTTGCTTCCGATGAAGGTGCCCCCAGCGTACATGAAGGCCAAGAAGCGGCTCAGGGAGGCCACGTGATACATCTGCATGGGATAGAAGATGCGCTCCTCCGGGGCTGGGCTGTGGTTCTCGGTGGTCACCGAAATTATGTTCCACAGGATGCTCTTGTGGGTCAACACCGCCCCCTTGGGGCGGCCGGTGGTGCCTCCGGTGAACAAGATGAACGACTCGTCGTCCTCGCTCACCACCTGGGGCGACTCCCCCTCGGATGCGTTTTTTTTCAGAGCCTCATAGTCCCGGGCGAACGCCGGTGCCGCCCCGCCGAAGGCTACCAGGGTTTTCAGGGCGGGCAGGCGGTCGCGCATCTCCTCAGCCAGGCCCTGGTAATGGACATCGAAGACCAAGGCGGTGCAGTCGGTGATCTTGGCCATGCGGCAAACGTCGTCCACCGTGCCGCGAGAGTCAAGGGGTACCGACACCAGGCCCCGCTTCAGGTTGCCCAGGATCACCTGCATCAGGCTCAGGCAGTTGTCCGAAAGGGTGGCCACGTGGGAGCCCTTGCCCAGGCCCAGACCATCCAGGGCGTTGCTCCAGCGGTTGACCGCCGCGCTCATCTGGGCATAGGTGGCCCTGGCCTGGTCGTCGATGCAGGCCACCTTGCCAGGAAACTTGCGGGCCGAGCGCTCAAAGGCCTCGCCTAGGGTCATTTCCATGGGGTCGCTCCTCCAATGCGCCTGGGGGTCGATCCGGTGACCAGCCGCCAACTGATCGCGGCTATCCCCGGTTGAGCAGGGGCAACATACGCCGGGCATCTTCCACGCCGGCAGGTTCCAGACCCAGCTCCCTGGCGATGCGCACCGCTTTGGCCACCAGCTCTGCGTTGCTCTTGGCGGGCACACCCTTAGAGAGGTAAACGTTGTCCTCGAAGCCAACCCTCATGCCCCCGCCCAGGATCAGGGCGCCGGTCCCCAGGGGAAACTGGTGGCGGCCGATGCCGATGGCCTGCCAGGAGTAGCCGGGGTCGAGGGCGTCTTTCAAGAGCACCAGGTTCTTGAGGCTGGCCGGGATGCCGCCCATGACCCCCAGCACGAAGCTGACCCTGAAGGGAGGCTCCAGCAGGCCAGGCCTGCGGATCCAGTGTTCCATGTTCTGGATCATGGACAGGTCATATACCTCGAACTCGGGCATGACCCCCCATTCGCGCATGCGCTTGGCGTAAAGCTCCATGGTGTCCGGGGTGTTGGGGAATAGGCCCCGCCCGAAGTTCATGGACCCTGCGTTTAGCGAAGCCGAATCGGGGCGCAGCTCCTCTACCGGCTTAAGCCGGTCCTCCACGCTGAGGCCCAGGGTGGTGGCCCCGCCTCCGGTGGTTATCTGGGTGATAATGGGGCATGCGTCGCGCACTGCGGCCAGGTAGTCCCGAAACACCGCCAAGTCCGGGGTGGGCTTTCCGGTATCGGGGTGGCGGGCGTGCAGATGCACCACCGAGGCGCCCGCTTCGTAGGAGCGTCGAGTCTCGGCGGCCACCTCCTCGGCGGTGTAGGGGATGTTGGGGTTGTCCTCGCGGGTGGGGATGCTACCCGTGGGGGCTACGGTGATGATCACTTGATTGCTCATGAAAAGGGCTCTCCCTCAAAAGCCACAGACCTGGCGGGCGCATTAATCCAGGGGCTTGAAATAAACGTCGGTGATGGCCCCCAGCCTTAGCTCGCGGTAGACCGCCTTCACCTTGGTGCCCACCTTGACCCCCGCCACGTCGTCCACCTCCATGTTGGTCATTAGCAACGAGTCAGTGCCGTCCAGCTTTACGTAGGCGCAGACAAAGGGCACCTTTTTGATGAAGCTGCTGGTGGTGTAGTGCTGCACGGTGCAGGCCTCGATAGTGCCGGTGCCGGCCAGCTTCTTCCACTGGGTGGGTTGGTAGCAGGTGTGGCAGTTGCTGCGCGGCGGGCAAAAGACCTTGCCGCACTCCGGGCACTCAGCCCCATACAGGGTTTTGTTTTCCCTTAACTCCCGGAAGAATCGCGACTGGCCGCCGTAGGAGTACTTGAAGACGACCTCCATCTTGTCCGGGATCTCCAGGGGCGCGTCCATGGGGTTCTTACCGCTAAGCTCCTCCTCGAATTCCCGCCGCAAGTGCTCCACGGGGATGCCGTATTTTTCGTGCTGGTAGCGATACCAGGCTTCTCTTTCAGCGCTGTTCATTTGCTGCCTACCTTTCTAAAACCAGGCAAATACTCCAGGTGCACAAGGTCCCCCCGATGCTCTGCACCAGACCCTTGCGCGCGCCTTGGCGCTGGCGCTCCCCGGCCTCGCCGCGCAGGTGTTTGCACACTTCGTAGGTTTGCATTATCCCCGTGGCCCCCACCGCATGGCCGCAGCCGATCAGTCCGCCGCTGAGGTTTACCGGCAGGCGGCCATCGGGCAGTACCGTGCCGTCGTCGATGAGTTCGCCGCCACGCCCCTCCTCGCAGAAGAAGCAGTCCTCATAGGCCATGATCTCGGTGCCGGTGAAGGCGTCGTGCAACTCGGCCAGGTCCAGTTCCTCCACGGGGTTGGTGATGCCCGCCATCTCATAGGCCTTCTTGGCCGCCAGGCGCGACGACTCGAAAGTGTGGATGCTGGGGCGGTTGCCAGGCATCACGTAGTCCACCGATGCCCCCAGGCCGCTGATCCAGACGGGATTGTCCGAGATGCTCTCAGCCACTTTCTTGGAGGCCAGGATCACCGCCGAGGCCCCCTCGGTGTAGAGGCAATTGTCGTAGAACTTGAAGGGCTCCACGATCATGCGCGAGTCCAGCACATCCTGAACGGTCAAGACCTTGGGAGACTGGGCCACGGGGTTTTTGGTGGCGTTGAAGTGGTTCTTCACCGAGACCTTGGCCATCTGCTCCTCGGTGGGGTTGCCGTACTTGTCGCGATGGGCCACCACGGCCAGGGCGAAGCCCGATGCGGCGGTGCGCCCGGCCGGGTTGTCGTAGGTCATGTCCGCCGTGTAGAGAATGGCTCGAAGCACCTCCGGAGTGGCCATTTGCAACTCGTAGTTGTAGGTGTCGGCGCACTTTTCCACGCCCAGCACCAGGCATACGTCCTGCAGGCCGCTGGCCACCTCCTGGTAGCCGATGCGCAGGGCGGCCCCGCCGGTGGCCCCGCCGGAGTTGACCCGGACCATGGGTTTGAGGCCCAGGCCCAGGTAGTCGTGCACAAAGGCGTCGGGCTGGTACTGGCGCTGGAAGAAATCGTTGTAGATTCCGTACACCGCACTGTCCACCCGGTCCTTGTCAATGCCGGCGTCCTCGAAGGCCATCTTGGCCGCATCGAAAGCCAACTCATAGTAGGTCTTTTCCAGCCATCTCGACTTGAATTTCGTGGTTCCGATACCCACGATGGCAACGTCTCTCATGTTCCTCTCCTAGAACCTTTGCCGCGATTGATCTTGCAAGCTCGTCAATTCCGCCCGCTTCCATGACGACGTCTATTCCATGAAGTTCGGCAGGAAAAGCGCCAGATCGGGGAAAATGGTCACGATCAGCAGGCACACGGCCTGCAGGATCACGAAGGGAATGATCGAGCGGTAGATGTCGTTTAAGGTCACGTCCTTTGGCACCACCGCCTTCATGATGAACAGGTTGAAGCCAAAGGGCGGGGTGATGTAGGCCATCTCCATGTTGATTGTGAAGATGATCCCGAACCAGACCGGGTCGAAGCCCAACTCCATTATCAGGGGCACGAATATGGGCGTGGTGAGCATGATGATGCCCGCCGGGTCCAGAAACATGCCCAACACAAAAAAGCAGATTTGGATGCCGATGAAGATCCACCACTTGGAAAGGTGGAGCCCCAGGATGGTGTCCTTGATTAGATCCGAAACCCCGGCGTAGGCGAGGACGTGGGTGAAGGCCACTGCCCCGATCACGATCCAAAGCACCATAGCGGTGAGGCTGAATGTGGAGGACAGAGCACCCTTGAGGTTGGCCCAGCTAAGCCTGCGCTGGATCGCCGCGCAGAGTAGGGAGCCGACGGCTCCGATGCCTGCGGCCTCGGTGGGGGTGGCCGCCCCGGTGTAGATGACCCCCAGCACCACGATGATAAGGGCGGCGGGCAGGAAGATGCCCTTGAGGGCCAATATTTTCTCCCTGAAGGAGAACACCTCGTCCACCGGCGGACCCAAGCTGGGCTTGAGGGCGCTGCGAACCAGGATGAACACGCAAAAGATTAGGGCCAGCAATATGCCAGGCACTAGGCCGCCCATGAACAGCTTGCCCACCGAGACCTCGGCCATGGTCCCGTAGATGATCATGATGATGCTGGGCGGGATAAGGATACCCAATGCCCCGCCCGCGGAGATGCAGCCTGTAGCTAGGTGCTTGTCATAGCCCCGTTTGAGCATTGCCGGCAGGGCGATGAGTCCCATGCTCACCGTGGCCACTGAGCTAATGCCCGCCATGGCCGCGAAAATGGCGCAGATGACTACGGTTCCGGCGGCCAGGCCTCCAGGCAGCCGCCCCATCCACACCTGGATCATGTGGTACAACTCGTCAGCCAGGTTCGAGGTTCGCAACACGTTGGCCATCAATATGAATAGGGGCACGGCAGTTAGAATGGAGTTGGTGCCTTCGGAATAGGCGGTCTGGGCCACCATGTACATGCCCTTGGCGCCCCAGATGTAGACCACCCCCAACACAGCGATGCCGCCCAGGGAAAAGGCCACGGGAAGGCCCAGGACCAGAAACAGCAGCAGCAGGCCGGTGATAATGGCGGTAAAAAGCGCGGTGTCCATGGATTAGGCTATTCGAAAAAGGATTTGTCCAACCGCAGCTCGGCCAGGAGTCCGGGCAATTCTTCGGTTGGGTGAATGAGGATGAGCAGGTTCTTCAGGCTGCGCGCGATTATCTGCAACATCAGCAGCAGCGCCCCCAGGGGCACCATGAACAGCGAAGGCCATAGGGGCATTTCTAGGATGGTGTCGCTGAGCTTGTTCTTGACCAGCGCCTCTATGGCCATCTCGCCGCCCCACCAGATGATAACCAGGCAGAACAGGGCGGCCAGCCACCAGGTGGCCAGCTCCATCGCCGCCTTTTGCTTTTCGCCGCGCAAGCGGAAGAAAAAGTCCACACGCACGTGTTGGTCCATCAAAAGGCAGTAGCTACCCCCGAGCATGCTCATAAGGCACAGCAGGTACTGGTTGGTCTCATTGACCCAATCAGTGGGGGAGTTGAGTAGGTAGCGGCAAAAGACCTCCCAGCAAATGCTGATGGCCATCACCACCACGGTGAGGGAAAAAATCTTCTCCACCCACAGAATCAGGGCGTTGATGCTTTTGATGATCCTGGCGGCAGGACGCTGTTGCACTAATTCGCTCATGGTCCCCGCTCAAGAGCGGGGCGACCGTCGTGGGCCGCCCCGCTTGGGTTTTTTTACAAAGCGCCTTTTTTCTGCAGATAGGACTTCAGCAGATCCACCAATTCTTTGCTCAGGGGGGTGGCCCCTCCAACCTCTTCCCAAAGAGGCATGCACATCTTGCGCACCTTGGCCACGTCCGCTTGGGAAAGCTCCATGACCTTGACTCCCTTGCCCTCGGCCGCCTTCAGGGCGCTCTGGTCCCACTCGGGGCTCTTGAGGGAGGAAGCGTAGAAGGTCTCGATGCCTGCCTTGTTCAGCGCCGCCTGAAGCTCAGGCGTAAGGGACTTCCAGAAGTCCAGGTTGAGGTACAGGCCGGTCATGGCCGGGGTGTGGAAACCGGGCAGGATGGCGTACTTGATCACCTCGTAGAGCTTGTAGGTGCTCAGGGTGTAGTAGGGGTAGACCACCCCGTCTACGGTGCCCCGTTGCAGGGACATGTAGATTTCCTTGGCGCTCAGGGAAACCGGAGACGCACCCAGCAGCTTTACGATGGGGCCGTCCAATCCAGGAGCCCGCATCTTCTTGCCCTTGAAGTCGTCAAGGTTGTTAACCGGGAAGTTGGTCATGCAGCCCATGGTGCCGGCCATGACCGGGAACAGGTATTGCACGTTCTGCTTCTGCGTGGCCTTACGCATCAGGTCCAGGAAGCCCCCGTTCACGTAGAGGTCGTAGGCCTCCTTGGGGTCGCGCCAGGTGAAGGGCAACCACTCCACCTTACCCTCCTTCAAGGTGCCGCCGTAATAGATTAGGGCGGAGACCAGCCCCTCCACCGTGCCCTTACTCACGGAGTCGAAACCCTTTTTGGCGGAGACGAGTTGCCCCGGCCAAAAGAGCTTAATATCAACCCGGCCCTTGGTGTACTCCTCGGCCTTGGCCACGAACTGCTTTATCATCTGCGGGACGTAGCTGGTCTCAGGATAGATGCATTGGATACGCAAAGTATATTTCTTGCCTTCGGCAAACCCTGGCGTGGCGGCCACGACAAAAGCCATTACCACGGCCAACAAGCAAATGACCTTACCCCATCTGGTCATGTCTCCCTCCTCCCTTAGGATTGACAGGTCAAACTTTACAGCCACTTGAAACGATTCATCGTTTTTTGGCCTCTCCTTTTGAAACGACAAAAACCCCCACCCTGACCCCGCTCCCGGGTCAAGTTCGCATGTGCTGTATGATCGGTGGGTGTGCCGAGAGGGAAACTTATAAAATAAAATTAATTTAAATTAAAATTATAATATATCGCGTGTCAAGCCAAATTATTCTCATTTTTTGGGTTTTTCGTGGAGGCTACTCCTAGGAAACAAAATGCAAACAGACTAATTTTAATTTAATTACAAAGTATTAATAATATCAACTGCGATACGCCCCACTTAGCAACTGCTGGAGCGCTCTTGCCCACGCGGCCGCCGTGTATGGTGAATAATGGTGCGGACACACTTGATAGTAGGTTTTTAAGCTTGATCAAAGACGATTTTCTATATAAATATAATTATATTTTGGCAGGCGCTCCCCCAAGATTGCTTTGGCGTTTGTGTGTTCGCCCAAATAGCGTAGCAAGGCATGAAAGCCCGCCCGAGCCCAGGGGCGGCCATAGTTTGCCGAGGATAACCAAGCAAGATGCCAATCAAGCGAGGCGTGGTCATAGAAGAGGCCTACAACAAGATCAAGGAAATGATCTATTCCAACCAACTGGCACCTGGTCAGAAAATCATTTACACCGACCTCGCCAAGAAGCTACAAATGAGCGTCACTCCCCTGATCCACGCCTTGAACCGGCTGGAGGCTTCAGGCTTTGTCAGTTACGTCCCCAATAAGGGGTACTTTTTAAATGAGATCACCATTGAGGAAGCTTCTCAACTCTACGAGGTGCGCGAAGCTCTGGAGCTGCACGCCCTGCCCAAGGTGATCGAAAAAATCGAGCAATCCCACCTGGACCAAATAAAAAAGGCCTCCAAGAAATACCGCCACCTGGGCCAGGTGCCCGCGGACCGCGACCTGTTCCTGGCCGACGCCCGATTCCACCTACAACTGGTGAAGATTTCTGGCAACGACATCTTGCACCGAATGCTCAAGGAAATATTCGAAAAGCTTTATTTGAAATACCCGCCCCAATACATGGACACGGCCAGGCTCAAGGAGATCGCCTCCGAGCATCGCAGCCTGCTGCAAGCCCTGGCTCGCCGGGACGCCGTGGCCGCCACGGCCATCACCAAGCTGCACATCGCCCAAGGCCGTGAGCGCATCCTGGAGTCCCTTCGCATACGCCAGCAGGAGATACTTTCCCTGCCCTGATCCTCGCTTAGCGCAAGCCGCCGCCCCGATCCCCTCCGCCCTTTGCCTAGGCCGGCCTTTTTGGCTCCATGGGGCCTACGTCAAACCGGCCGCCGAGCAAGCGAAGGGTCATTTACAAGACCGACAAGCTGAACCTTTTCTATCTGCTTAGCTCCCTGGCCCTGCTGCTGTGGTCGAGGATCAGGCCATACGACCGCTTCATTTAATTTTGGGAGGTGCTACCGGCGCTCATGGGCCTGGCCGCCCTAGCTCTTACCTATCCGTCGCTTCCGCCTCACCCGTCTGGTCTATCTGTTCATCTGGGTCCACGCCATCATCCTGCTGGTAGGCGGGCACTACACCTACGCTCGCGTGCCCCTGTTCGGCTGGCTGAGCTAGGCCCTGGACCTGGCGCGCAACAACTACTACAAGCTGGGGCACCTGGTCCAGGGCTTCATCCCGACCATGGTGACTTGGTAGGTTCCGGTGCGCAATCGGATGGTGACCCGGCGGGCTGGCTGGCTTTTCTGGTGGTGTGCGTGTGCCTTGTTATCAGCGCCTTTTACGAGCTCATAGAATGGTGGACCGCAGTGCTTACCGGCACGGCGGCCGAGGACTTCCTGGGCACTCAGGGCCACGTGTGGGACACCCAGAGCGACATGGCCGGGTGCCTGCTGGGCTCCCTGATGAACCTGGCCTTCCTGTCGCGCCTGCACGACCGGCAAATGGCTGATCCAGCCCAGATTTGTCGGACACCGAGTTAAGCGAGTAAATTGCTTGACGGAGTTGATTCATGACTGATCAGAAGAGTGGGCGGCAGGTAAGCCGGCGGCGGTACTCAGCCGAGTTCAAGTCAGAGGCCCTTGGGCTTGCGGAGCAGGTGGGAGTGGCCGGTGCGGCCAAGCAGCTTGGCTTGCATGAATCTCAGCTCTATGCCTGGCGCAAGAAGGCTCGGTACGAGGCCAGCCGTAGCGAGACTGAAAAGGAACTGGCCATAGAAAATGCCAGGCTGAAGCGGCAGCTTGCCAAGCAGGCCGAGGAGCTTGAAATATTAAAAAAGGCAAGCGCGTACTTTGCGAAAAGCCTGAAGTGAAGTACGCGTTAATGCATGACAATATAGGCAAATACAGCATTAGCGTCCAGTGTGAGGCTTTCGGGGTGTCGCGTAGCGGGTATTATGCTTGGCGGCTTAGGCGGCGGCATCCCAGCAGAAGGCAGGTGGAGCGTGAGAAGCGGGACAATCTGGTGGTCCAGGCTTTCGAGGCCCGCAAGGGCCGCAGTGGAGCCGTGGGTATAACCCTTGACCTTGATGATCAGGGCCACGCATATAATCGGAAGACCGTGGCAGCCAGCATGACAAGGCAGGGTCTGGTGGCCAAGGCGGCCAAGAAATACAAGGCCACCACGGATTCGGATCATAACTTGCCCGTGGCTCCAAATCGATTGGAGCAAGATTTCACGGCAGAGGCCCCCAACCAGAAGTGGGTCTGCGACATTACATATTTATGGACCGGGGAGGGCTGGCTGTATTTGGCGGTGGTGCTGGATCTTTTCTCTCGCATGGTGGTGGGGTGGGCCATGGATAAGCGCATGAAGGCGGGGCTGGTATGCGATGCCTTGCAGATGGCCTTGTGGCGGCGGAAAATGCCTAAAGACGTGCTGGTCCACTCAGACCGGGGCAGTCAGTACTGCTCGCGCATGTATCAGGCCCTCTTGGCCAAACACGATCTGATTTGCTCAATGAGCGGCAAGGGCAACTGCTATGATAATGCGGTGGCCGAGAGCTTTTTCCACACGCTGAAGGTGGAGGCGGTCCATGGCGAAAGTTTCGCCACCCGGGAAGCCATGCGCCGGGCCATCTTCGAGTATATTGAAGTGGACTACAACCGATCTAGAAGGCACAGTGCCAACGGACACATCAGCCCCTTGGCCTATGAACACAAAATGATCGCTTAATAAAGTGTCCGCTGTTACTGGGCAAGATCATGTTGGCACTTTTTTCGAGCGTTGGGTTCCGAGTTGCCCATCGCCTGGCAATGCCTGGGTTGGCAGTAGGCTTAACTATCGCTAAGAGGCAAAGATGCGACTTCTCGAACATGAAGCAAAGCAAATAATAAAAAAGTGCGGCATTCCGGTGCCTCGGGGTGAGGTGGTAAAGACAGTAGATGAGATAACCTTCCCACCGCCGGCAATGCTCAAGACCCAGGTGCCCGTGGGCGGGCGGGGTATAGTCGGGGGCATTCTTGCCGCCGCGACCCAACAGGAAATTCGCCACCACTTTGAGCGTCTTTTGGCTACGCCGGTGCGAGACTACCTGCCCACTAGCATCCTGGTTGAGGAGATGGTTGAACTGGAGCGAGAGTTCTTTTTGGCTATCACCCACGATACGGTCACCAAGATGCCAGTGGCCGTCTTTTCTTCTCAGGGAGGGGTGGACATAGAGGCTTTGGCCAGAGAGAAGCCCGAAAAAGTGGTAAGCATGCACCTGTCTCCGCTTAGGCGCTTTCCATCCTTCCAAGCACGGGAGTTGGTGGCCCGAGCTGGTGTGAGCGGCAGGCTACTTATTCAGTTGGGCGCGGTCTTCGCCCGTCTGGCCGATGTGTTCTTCGAATACGACGCCACCCTTGCAGAAATCAACCCCCTAGGTCTTAGCAAGGACGGTCACCTGCTTGCCCTCGACTGTCATCTGGAAGTAGACGACGACGCCCAGCCCAGGCAGCCAGAAATAGCCGCCATTGAGAAACAGGAGGCACGCTTTGCTGGCGGTCGCGAGACCAGTGAATTCGAGCGCCGGGCCCAGGAGATCGACAGCATGGACCATCGGGGGGTGGCTGGTCGGGTGATTGAGTTTCCGGGCAGTTTGGGGCTGATCATCGGTGGTGGAGGGGCCTCGCTGACCGCCTTCGACGCTGTTCGCCAGCACGGCGGTGAGCCGGCCAACTACTGCGAGATTGGGGGTAACCCTTCAGTGTTCAAGGTCACGGAGCTGACCAAGCATATTCTCTCCAAGCCGGGAGTGAGCAAGATTGCGGTGATCATGAATGTTGTCTCCAACACCCGTGTGGATCTAGTGGCACGCGGAGTGATCAAGGGCATTTTGGAAAAGGGGCAGGACCCTTCCCAAATCGTGGCCGTGTTTCGGGTGCCAGGTGCCTGGGAGGCCGAGGGATTCAAACTCTTAGACAAATATGGTGTGCCCTACTGCGACCGTACTGTATCGATCGACGAGGCGGCTAGGCGAGCGGTGGTCTCGACTATGCCTTGAGCGAGTATATGAGGTGATGTAGATGGCAATATTAGCTGATGAGCAAACCAAGGTCCTGGTGCAGGGCATCACCGGCCGCGAGGCCGCCTCCTTCACTAAGGACATGATGGAATATGGCACCCAAGTGGTGGCTGGGGTCACTCCAGGCAAAAAGGGCCAGAGCGTTTATGGGGTGCCGGTGTTCGACACCGTGGCCCAAGCCATGGCCTACCAACCAGCAGACGCAGCTATAATCTCAGTACCTCCCTTGATGGTCAAGGAGGCAGCTCTTGAATCGCTGCTGAACGGCATTAAGCTATTGGTCATCGTTACCGAGAGAGTGCCGCGCAAAGACACGGTGGAACTGCTGGAGTTGGCACGGCAAACGGGGGCCACAGTGATCGGGCCCAACACCCTGGGCTTAATCTCGCCGGGGGTAGTCAAGTTGGGTATGGCCGGGGGGCCGGTGGCTGATGTTAAAAAAGCCTACATGCCAGGCAAGGTGGGCATAGCCTCCCGTTCTGGCGGTATGACCACCGAAATCGCCAATTTACTAACCACCAACGGCATTGGCCAGAGCACCTGCATCAGTGTGGGCGGCGATCCGGTAGTGGGCTCTAACTTCCTGGACTTGGTGGAGCGCTTTTATAAGGACCCGGATACCGAGGCGGTAGTATTGTTCAGTGAGCCGGGCGGGGTGATTGAGGAGAAGTTGGCCGAATGGGTTCAAGCCGAACAAGTGAGCATGCCAATCGTCACCTTCATTGCCGGGCGCTTCGTGGATGAGATGCCAGGCATGCGCTTCGGCCACGCCGCCACCATCGTTGAGGGTGAAAAAGGCAGCACCAAATCCAAAATTAAGGTACTGGAGCGGGCCGGGGTCAAGGTGGCACATGCTTTTTCTGACATTGTCACCATCCTGCGCCGGGAATACGAGGTGTAAGGACATGTCCATTCCCTTGTTGAGGACTGCTCTTTTCGTGCCAGGCACACGTCCCGACCGGGTGGATAAAGCGCTTGCCACCCAGACCGACATGGTGATTATTGACTTGGAGGACGCTGTGCCTCCAGAGCAAAAAGCCGAAGCCCGCCAGACAGCACGCGTTAAGCTGGCAGAGCATAACGGGGCGCGACTAATGGTGCGCTGCAACTCCCTGGACTCGGGCCACTGCGAGGAAGATTTAGGCGCCCTGACTGGAGCCCCCCTTGGCCACCTATTCGTGCCCAAAGTGCAGAGCGGTGTTGAGGTGGAGCGTTTGGACCAAGCCCTGCGCAAGTTGGAGCGAGGTGGTGGCCTAGCTACCTCCTCGGTGACCCTGCTGTGCCTGATTGAAACGCCACTGGGCGTTGAGCGCTGTTTCGAGGTGGCTGACCGCCTAGCAGGATTTGAGCGGGCGGGCATGCTGGCCTTCGGAGCGGCCGACTACTCCACCGACATGGGTCAGGAGTTAACCGCCGGCGGCGAGAACCTTGATTTCCCTCGCCACCGTCTGAGTAACGCCAGCCACGCAGCGGGTCTATTAGGTCCCATTGACAGCCCGTATATGTACGATCTAAAGGATCAGGCCCTTTTGCATGCCGACGCCCGGCGGGCGCGTGGGTTAGGCTACATGGGCAAGCTCTGCCTCCACCCCAACCAAGTTGATGTTTGCAACAAAGTATTCTCGCCCACCAGCGAGGAGTTGGCCTTTGCCCGCGAAGTCATAGACTCCTTCGAGGCCGTGCGGGCCAAGGGGCAGGGGGTACTCATGGTGCGGGGTAAGTTCGTGGACAAGCCGGTGGTGGAGCGCTGCCAACGCATCTTGGCTATGGGAGGTGCAATCGAGGCCAAAGCGGCACAAAAAAGAGCTTGAAGCGAGGAAGGGTTAAACGCGACATGGGCTACTTCGTGGAAGTCGGCATATCAGAAGAAAAATGCATAGGCCTCTCAGCCTGCGGCGCCTGCGTTAAGGTATGCCCCGTGAGCATTTTTGAAAAGCAGGGCGACCGTCCCCAGGTGGCGGATAAAAACGTGGATGAGTGCATCCTGTGCGACCAGTGCTTGGAGCGGTGCGAACCCGACGCTATAAGCATTGACAAGAAATATTGAGGAAGCTCCAGCGGAATTATATGCATTACGAGACCTACAGCACCGACTTACTGTGCATCGGAGCCGGCTTGGCCGGCGAGCGGGTTGCCATAGAGGTGGCTTCCCAAGGGTTTGAAGCCGTCCTGCTCAGTCTGGTGCCTCCACGCCGCTCACACTCCTGCGCGGCCGAGGGCGGCATGCAGGCCTCTCTGGGAAACATGTCCATGAGCCAGGGTGACAGCCCGAAACTGCACTTCGAAGACACGGTCAAGGGTTCTGACTGGGGATGCGACCAGGAGGTGGCCCGTATCTTCTGTCAGACCGCGCCCGTTGCCGCCCGTGAGGCCGCTTTCTGGGGGGTTCCCTGGAACCGCGTCGTGGCCGGCCCAAACACTTATTTCCAGGGGGGCGAATCCTTTGAAATGGTGGAGACCCCCGAGTCTAACGGTCTGATCACCGCGCGCAATTTCGGGGGCACCAGCAAGTGGCGGGCCTGTTACACCGCAGATGGAACCGGTCACACCCTCTTATACGCTATGGACAGTAAGGTTCTCGAACTGGGCATCAAGGTGCATGACCGGGTAGAGGCCACCAGCCTCATCCACGATGGCCAGCGTTGCATGGGCTGCGTGGGGCGCGATCTGCGCACCGGCAAGCTCCGAATCTACCTGGCCAAGGCCACCCTCATCGCCACCGGCGGCTACGGCCGACTTTACCCCGAGACCACCAGCAACATCATCAACGAGGGCGGTGGGCACATCATCGCCCTGGACACCGGCCTAGTGCCTTTCGGCAATCCAGAGGCGGTGCAGTTCCACCCCACCGGCATTGTGCCAACCAACATTTTGGTCACCGAGGGCTGTCGAGGCGAAGGCGGCACTCTGCTGGACGTTGATAAGCACCGCTTCATGCCCGATTATGAGCCTGGCAAAGCTGAACTTGCTTCCCGCGACGTGGTGGCACGTTGGATGACCCACCACATTGCAGAAGGTAAAGGGGTGAACAGCCCCTACGGCGATCATCTGTGGCTTGATATTCGCCACTTGGGCGCAAAGAACATTCGCACCAAGCTTCGCGAGGTCTACGAGCTATGTCACAATTTCCTGGGGATCGACTGCACCAAACAGCTCATCCCGGTGCGACCCGCCCAGCACTATTCCATGGGCGGAATGCGCATTAACAAGAACGGCGCGGCCTACGGTCTTGAAAATCTCTTCCTAGCTGGAGAGTCGGCCTGCTGGGACCTGCATGGCTTCAACCGCCTGGCGGGAAACTCCTTGGCAGAGACGATCGTGGCTGGTCGCCATGTGGGGGGCAAAGTGGCCCAGTTCCTAGCCGGCCATGAAAACCGCTTTTCCACCGTGAGGGTTCAACAAGTGGTCATGCGCGACGCCGAGCGCATCCATCGGCTGGTGAGTGGGAACGGCGGCAAAGAGAATGTCTACGCAATCCGTAGCGCCCTTCAGCGTGAAATGATGGACCGAGTGGGCATTTTCCGTGACGGAAAGGGGTTGGCGCAGGCTGTAGACAACCTCTGCGAACTCTATGCGCGCTCGCTCAAGATCGGCTTGCGTTCCAGCGGCATTGGGGCCAACCCCGAGCTGGCCCTGGCTCTGAAGGTGCCTGGCATGATACGCTTGGCACTCTGCGTGGCTTACGCCGCCCTGATGCGCACTGAGAGCCGGGGTTCCCACTCCCGGGCCGATTACCCGGCGCGCAACGACCGCGATTGGCTTACCCGCACCCTGGCCTATTGGCCCGATCCAGGGGCCGATCTGCCTGAGCTGAAATATGAGACGGCCAGTAAGATTCTTGATCTACCACCCGGCGACCGGGGCTATGGTAAAACCGAAATCATTTCCATGGACGCGCCGCCCGAAGTCTAGGCCTATGTCCATTGTGGTGACCATGCCTCTCTCTTTTTAAATTACACAACTCTTACATTTTAGGCCCGGCGTACAACCATGCGTCCGGGCCCTCAATATTACATGAATAAATTATAATTGACTAATTGTCGACAAGACTACTATATTGGGCAAAACCTACAACGTTGTTATGGATTCAAAGCGAGGAAAGTGGGTGCCAGAGTTCAGCAAACCCAAGTCTATGGTCGATCAGATCTATGACAGCATCGCCCGTGCCATCACTACTGGGGATCTGGAACCCGGTACGCGGCTGGTGGAGCAGGTTCTGCAAAATGACTTCGGGGTCAGCAGAGCGCCCATCCGTGAGGCCATCCGCCTGCTGGAGGCCGATGGTTTGGTGGTGGTGGATGCATACAAAAAAAAGTACGTGCGCAACCTGACTCGGGAGGACCTGACTGACAACATTCCTGTGCTAGCCGCCCTGGAAAGTTTGGCCGGTCGCCTAGCCGCGGCCAACATCACCTCCAAAGACATCCAGCAACTCGAGAGAATTAACCTGGAGATCGAGCGAGAGTACGAGGCCGGCAACTATCAAAAGTGCGCAGAATTGAACTTCTCCTTTCATCGATCCTTCCTGTACCTGGCCAACAACAAGGCTCTTAAGCGGGCCGTTGGTTCCATAGTCAAATCTCTTCTCTGGCTGTGGTTGACCACCCAGTACTACAAGAACAGCAGCATCATTCCATCGTCAATCGAGGAGCACCAACTCATCCTGAAGGCTTTTCGCGAACGGAATCCTCAGGAGGTGGAAAAGCGAGTGCGCGATCACATTGAGGCCGTGTTGGCTCGTTTTGTGCGACAGTCACAGTTCGACGAGGATGGTATCTACAAGTTCACATCTTCCAAAAAGGCAGTCGTCGGTTCCTAAGCCATTCAGGCCGTTGCTCCGGGCCAGTTCAGGTAGGTAATGTCATGGAAGGTTACGCACCACTTAGCGACATCAAAATACTGGACCTCAGCGCTCTACTACCAGGACCATACTGCACCATGCTTCTAGCCGCCATGGGGGCCCAAGTACTAAAGGTGGAGAACCCCAGGGGAGGCGACTTAATGCGCCGCATGTCGCCGGGCTCCTTCGAGTACTTGAACTGTCAGAAAGAGCTGATCAGCTTGGATTTGAAGAGTTCGCGGGGCAGGGATCTGTTCTTGAGCCTGGCCTCGGAGTGCCAAGTGTTGGTAGAGGGTTTTCGACCTGGGGTGGCTGATCGCCTGGGAGTGGATTTCGATTCCGTGGCCGCGGCCGTTCCCGGGATCATCTATTGCTCAATTTCGGGCTACGGCCAGGATGGACCCTACAAGGACCTGCCCGGGCATGACCTCAATTACATGGGGCTTACCGGGGTGCTTAGCATATCCGGCGATCCAAACTCCGGACGGCCGGAATTTCCTTCGGGTCCGCAGTATTCCGACCTGGCTGGATCACTGTTCGCCGTAAACGCCATTTTGGCGGCCTTGATCGGCCAGGGTAAAAGTCGCGAGGCCCGTTGGCTTGACGTGTCCATTGCTGAAGCCACCGGCATGCTGATCATGCCGCGCTATCTTGAGTATCTGGAACGTGGGAAGCCATCCAAAGAGGCGTTCATGGCTCGAGGGCCTTATGGGGTGTTTCAGACTCTTGATGGCAAGTACCTGACCCTGGGTATCGTGGAGGACCACTTTTGGGTCAACTTCTGCCGGGCAGCCGGCCTGGAAGAGCTGGCCGTGGACCCTGAACTGCAAGGCTGGCAGGCGCGAAACCGTCATGCGGCACGTGTTAAACCCATCTTGGAACGGGTATTCCAGACGCGCAGCCGCGAGGATTGGCTTAAAACACTTATCGCGGCAGACGTGCCTGTGGCTCCATTGCACGATCTAGATCAATGGGCCCAAGACCCGCAGCTTTTGGCCAGGGGCTTTTTCGGTCCGGGTCAGGAAGAGAAACTCTTCGCCAGCTTGCCCCATTTTCCGGTGCCGGCCATGGAGAAACGCGGGAAGGGACTGAGGTGCTACCCGTTTCGGGTCCAGGTGAGATGAGAGATTCCCAGGTTTGCTTCTTTGGAGATGGAGCCCTGGGGGAGGCCACGCAGGGGGCAGGTCCCACCTGCTTGGCATAGGCCTCCGGGGTCATGTTACCCAGGGAGCTGTGTGGCCGATGTTGGTTGTAATCCAGCCGCCAGGTGTCCAGCTTGTCCTGGGCGTCCACCACCGACACAAACCAGTTTTCGTTTAAGCACTCCTCCCGAAGACGTCCGTTGAATGACTCGATAAATGGGTTGTCCGTGGGCTTGCCTGGGCGGCTGAAATCAAGCTCCACCTTGTTCCAGTACGCCCACTGATCAAGGACTTTAGAGGTGAATTCGCTCCCGTTGTCCACTTTGATGGATTTGGGGGCTCCACGTTCAGCGACCAGCTGGTTGAGCACTGCCACTACATCATCGCCCCGTAGGCTCTGACCAGCCTTCAAAGCAAGGCTCTCACGACTAAAGTTGTCCACTATCGTCAGCACCCGGAGCTGATGCCCAGAATAAAGCTGATCGGACACAAAGTCCATAGACCAGCTCTCGTTGCTCCTCTTGGGCTTTGGCTGGCTGACCACCCGGCGGGTCGCGCTCACCCGGCGCCGGGGGCGCTTGCGGCGCATGGTCAGCCCCTCCTCGGTATAAAGGCGATAAACCCGCTTGGCGTTGACCAGCCAGCCCTCCCGCCTCAGGAGCACATGCAGGCGCCGGTAGCCATAGCTGACCCGGACCGCGGCCAGGTCCCTCAGCCGCATGCGCAATTCGTCCTGCCTGTCCGCAATACTCTGGTAGCGATGGCTGGAGCGGGCAAACTTGAGCACCTGGCAGGCCCGCCGCTCACTGACCTTGAATACCTTCTCCAAATAGCCGGCCAGAGCACGCTTGCGGACAGGCTTCATAGTTTTCTTTTTATGACGTCCTGCAGCATGGCCTTGTCCAGGCTCAAGTCAGCCACCAGCTGCTTGAGCTTACGGTTTTCTTCCTCAAGCTGCTTCAGGCGCCTGATCTCCGCCACGCCCATGCCCGCGAATTTTTTCTTCCAGCGGTAAAAGGTGGCCTCGCTCACCCCCATCTTGCGCACGATCTCCGCCACCGGGGTGCCGCTGTCAGCCTGCTGCAGGGCAAAAACGATCTGGGGCTCGGTGTACCTCCTGCGCTTCATCCAGTCCTCCTGGTCAAATGAGAATTATGACGATTTTCTCATCCGATATGGACCAGAATTCGGGAAGCAGGTCAGGACAAGGTGTGGATCTGAGAGTGGGACGCGACACTGACAAGTGGCTCTCGTCCTTGGGCATGGGGCAGGAGCAAATATCTGATTTCCGGGAGCGCAAGATTATCTGATCGTTACACGAAGCAAGTATTCATGATGATTGAGGTGTCTTTACAATGAATATCGAGCTAACCGAAGACCAGCGCATCATCACCGAAAGCATTCGCAAGTTCCTGAAGAATGAAATCGCTCCTCTAGTGGAGGAGCACGAGAGCCAGCGCAAGACCATCACCAAGGACATCATCAAAATGCTGGAACCCTACGGCTACGCCAGCGGCTTGGTGGCCGAGGAGTACGGCGGCCTGGAGTTGGATTGTCTCACCTACGCCCTGATGGTGGAGGAGTTGAGCCGTACTTGGGCCTCTCTGCGCACCATGGTCACCTCCTCGGCTTTGGTTACCAAACTCCTGGGGCGCAAGGGTTCCCCGGAACAGCGCGAAAAGTTTCTCCCCCGACTCATGGCTATGGACGATCTGGCCTGCTTCGCCCTGACAGAACCCAACGTAGGCTCGGATACCCGCTCCATAGATACCAAGGCTGAACGCGACGGCTACCATTACATCATCAACGGCACCAAGACCCTGATCACCGGCGGCAGCTTGGCTGATGTGGTGCTGGTATACGCCCAGGTGAAACAGCCCAATGGTGGCAAGGGCATCACCGCCTTTTTGGTGCATCGAGACGAATCGCCATTCGAGGCGCAGGATATACCCAAGATGGGTATGCACTGCTCACCCCTGTCCGAACTGGCCTTTGTTGACTGCCGGGTACCGGCGGCCAACCGGCTGGGCGAGGAGGGCGCAGGGCAGCGCATCGCCTTAACCGGGCTCAATGAGGGCAGGGTGAACGTGACCTTTGCGGTGGTGGGCCTTGGACAAGCCGCCCTGGACGCCTCCATTCGCTACGCCAAAGAGCGGGTGCAGTTTGGCAAGCCCATCGCAAGCTTCCAATTGGTCCAGGATCTTATAGTGCAGATGGCCCTAAAAGTTGACACCGCCCGTTTACTTGGGTCACATGCGGCAAGGCTGCTTGACCAAAAAAAGGACTGCCGCCGCGAGGCATCCTTTGCAAAGCTATTTGGCACCGAAGCCATGGTGGATGTTTGCAACATGGCCATCCAAGTGCACGGCGGCTACGGTTACACCTCGGAGTTTCCGGTGGAGCGCTACTTCCGTGATGTGCGTCATTTGACCATGGCCGAGGGCACCACCCAGTGTAACCCTCCCTTAAAATAGGGCCAGTTTGAGGTAGAGACTTCTGGCAGACTGAGGTCTGCAAGGAGGACTCTTCACGATGCGCAGGACCAGATTCAGCGAAACTCAGATCGTCAAAATTCTGAAAGAGGTGGAAGGGGGCAGGACCGCCAAGGAGGTCTGCCGGGAATACGGTGTCAGCAGCGCCACCTACTACAAATGGAAGTCCAAGTACGGGGGCATGGAGGCCTCGGACATCGTCCGGCTCAAGGAGCTTGAAGAAGAAAACAGGCGTCTAAAGCAGATGTACGCCGACTTGAGCCTTGAGAATCGGGCTCTGAAGGACGTCATCGAAAGAAAAATATAAGGCCAGCGGGTCGGCGCGATCTGGCTAAGTTCATGTGCAAAGAGCACGGTCTGAGCATTCGCCGGGCCTGCCGCGCCCTGAGGCTGAGCCGGTCGGTTTATGCCTACCGACCCAAGCCCCGCGACGATGGTCCGATCATCGAGGCGCTGACTTCGCTGGCAGACAAATATCCCAGATACGGCTTTGCCAAACTGTTTCAAGTAATTCGGCGGGATGGACATGGCTGGAATCACAAGCGGGTGTACCGAGTGTACTGCGCCCTGAAGCTAAACCTTCGCAGGAAGGGTAAGAAGCGCCTGCCTACTCGTGATCCCCAGCCGCTTGCAGTGCCGGATCTGGCCAATATCTGCTGGTCGGTGGACTTCATGAGCGATGCCCTGTATGGCGGCCAGCGATTCAGGACCTTTAATGTGGTGGATGATTTCAATCGAGAGGCCCTGGCCATAGAGGTGGACGTCAATCTCCCCGCCCAAAGGATAATCCGAGTGCTGGAGCGTATCGCTGCCTGGCGGGGCTACCCGTCCAGGCTGAGGCTGGACAACGGCCCGGAGCTGGTCAGTGTAGCTATGGCCCAATGGGCCGAGGAGCATAGTATCGATTTGGGTTTCACTCAGCCCGGCAAGCCCACCCAGAATTCATACATTGAACGCTTCAACCGGACCTATCGGGAAGAGGTGCTGGACCTTTACATATTTTCCCGTCTAAGCGAGGTGCGGGAAATCACGGATCGCTGGCTCAAGGAGTACAACGAGGAACGCCCTCATGAGTCCCTCGGCAACCTGACACCAGCCGAATACCTCGCTATAAATTCACCTGAAGTTTCTACTGTTGACTGGCACTAATCGGGGGAGGTTTACACACCCATCCCGTGATACAAGGAGCCATGGGAGTCATCTGCAACCCGGAGATGGTGGCAGCGGTCTCCCAGGCAGGCGGCTTCGGGGTGCTGGGCTCGGCCTTCCAAAACGATCCTGAGGCTCTACGCCGCCAGATCGAACAGGTGCAGGCCCTGACCGAGAGGCCCTTTGGGGCTAACCTAACGGTGCTCAATCCAATCTCTGCCCAACTAGCTCAGGTGATTCTGGAGATGGGCATCAAGGCGGTGACAACTAGCGCGGGCGATCCGACCCCCCTGGTGGATCAGCTTAAAACCCACGGGGTCATGGTACTACACGTCTGCCCCACCGTGGACAAAGCAGTCAAGGCCCGTGCTGCAGGGGTGGACGCGGTGATTGCCGAGGGCGGCGAGTCTGGCGGCATTCAGGGGGTGGATGCGGTGGGTACTATGGTGCTGGTGCCTGCGGTCTGCGATGCTGTGGACATTCCCGTGGTGGCTGCGGGCGGCATTGGCGATGCGCGGGGATATCGCGCCGCGTTGGCCCTTGGCGCGTCCGGGGTGCAGGTAGGCACTCGCTTTATCGCCTCAGTCGAGTGTGTTGCCCATCCCACCTATAAAGAGATGATCTGCCAGGCATCCGATACAAGTACCTTTCTGATCAAACGGGGAGGGCGTATCAGGGTGCGTGTGTTGCCCACTAATTTGGCCAAGAGTCTGCGCACTGATGACAGCGGACAGGTAGGCACAGCCCTGGGCGGGGACGCCATTGGCAAGGCCTGGATCGGGGGAGACGTAGAAGCCTATACCCTGCCCGCTGGTCAGGTTTCAGGCCTGGTGCAGCAGGTCAGAACGGTGGCCCAAATCATCGAGGAGATGGTTAAGACCTCTGCCTAAGGATTATAAGGGCGCAGGTGCAAACACAAAGAAGGAAGCGCACATGCTGATAAACGTGGCTAGGCTGATGAGGCAGACCACCCTACGCTACTGGGACGAGCCCGCCTTGTAAAATGTTGAGCGCGACCGCGGTTTCACCTTTGGCCAACTCCATGAGTTAACCAACCGTGTTTGTCATGTGTTAGAAGGCAAGTTCGGCCTGAAGCAGGGCGACTGCTACGCCATTCTGCTGGAGAACGATAACATGGGTATCTTCCACCTATGGATGGCCAAGGCCCAAGCCACTGCCTTATGGCTGGGCATCATGGACTCCGTAAAGGAGCATCTGCACCAGATCGACTGGGTGGGCGCCCGGGTTATGTTCATGGAAGAGCGCCTGGTAGACGAGTATTATGATCAAATGCGGGCTCGCCAAATCAGGATGGTGGTTATGGACAAGCCCAGCATCCCAAGAGAACATCTATATTATTTTTGGGACCTACTTCAAGAGGCTTCTGGCGAGGACCCCCATTGCCAGCAGTCCTACGAAGACTCCAGTCAGCACGTAGCCATCCTACGTTTCACTGGTGGCACCACCGGCCAAGCTAAATGCACGATGTACAGCATAGCCAATATGTACAGCGCGGGATTAAATCCCATCCACTACATAGAATTGTTCCCCTTTGCCAAACCCAGGGGCTTACTGTCCACTCCCATCACCCATGCGGCTGGGGCAATGGTGCTGCCTATCCATTTCAAGGGTGGAGAAATCATTACTCTAAACCAATCGGACATTAATCTCATGTGTCGGGTAGTCGAAAAGCGCCGCGCCCATATGATTTACACAGTACCCACTGTGCTCTATCGGATGCTGGACATGGGATTGCCCGAAAAATACGACCTAAGCAGCCTGCGCACAATCCGCTACGGCTCCTCGCCGATCTCCCCGGCCAAGCTGGAGGGACTGTTAAACCAGTTCGGCCGAATATTCGTGCAGGGCTATGCTTCCACAGAGTGCTGGCCTCCGGCCACGATTCTGGGCCGAGATGAGCATGCTTTTGATACCGAACAGAAGCGCCGGGTACTCAAATCCGTGGGTTCCCCGGTGCCAGGGGTGGAGGTGCTGATTTGTGACGAGGACGGCCACGAGATGCCCGTCGCCAAAGAGGGCGAGATTTGGATTAGGGGCGGCAACACCATCGTCGGCTACTACAAGGACCCTGAGCAGACCGCGTCCAATTTTACACCCAATGGATACTGGAAATCAGGCGACATCGGCTATTGCGACGAAATGGGCCGAGTGTACCTTGTGGACCGCAAAAAAGACATGATTATCACCGGTGGGTTCAACGTCTATGCCCAGGAGGTTGAGAACGTGCTCAACTCTCACCCGGCCGTCCAGAATTCAGCCGTTGTTGGGGTACCCCACGAATACTGGGGCGAGGCGGTATGTGGCGTTGTGACTACCAAGCAGGGTACCGAGGCTTCGTCAGAACAGATCATAGCTTTTTGCAAAGAGCACCTGACCCGCTATAAGGTCCCCAAAAGCATCGAGTTCGTGGACCAACTCCCCTTGAGCGCGGTAGGTAAGGTGCTGCGTCGGGAAGTGCGCAAACAATTCAGGACTAGGGAAAGCGGGGCATAAACCAGCTCCCATCATGCCTACCCCACTTGACGATTTTATCATTCCAAAACCCAAGTTTTTTCGCTTTTGTAACGCATCGCGGAATGTTGTCGCATTTTTACGCCAAATGGTTAGTTAGTGCTTGACTTGGAAAAATTAAATTAATTATAAAATATAAAAATAAATCAACAGATGAAAATACGAAATTTTTTCAAATCATCAATGATGTATACACCTCCTGAGAGATTAGGGTCACAAGTTATACATGTGATGTTCCGAATCCATTGAAGAGTAAGGTTTCTGCACAATATAGGCCGATACCAACTACAAGGTGAACCTGCAACTTGTCTGGTCTCAGCATAGACAAGTTACAGGTAAGAGTTTGTTTCTCACTTAGGAGGAGAATTTATGATTAAAGCAACCAAGGTATTAGGAATCATTGCGGTGGTGATTGCATTGGTGGCCGCGATAGGTTTGACCCCCACCGCGGTCATGGCCGAGAAAAAACCCATTAAAATCGGCTTCATCCACACCATGAGTGGCCCAATTTCGATGTATGGGATCACCTCAGCCGCAGGTGCCAAAATTGCGGTGGAGGAGATCAACGCGGCTGGCGGTGTGTTAGGCAGGAAGTTGGAGTTGATCGTTCGCGACGATAAGGTAAACCCGGAGGCGGGGTTGCGCGAGGCCAAGGACTTGGTGCTCAAGGAGAAAGTAGACTTCCTAGCAGGCACCATTAGCTCGGGCGTGGGTATGGCCATCTCTGGTTATGCAAAGCGGGCCAAAAAAATCTATATGATCAACATCGCCCAGAGCACCCGCATTACCGAAGAGAAATTCAACAAATACACCTTCCGGTTCACTACCAACGGCACGCCTTATTTTGGCAAAGGTCCGGCCATCGCTTTGGCCAAGACCTACAAGTCCAAAAAGATCATATCCTTGGGTTACGACTATGAGGCAGGTAAAAATGCACTGAAGGAGTTCAAGGATACCTATCTCAAAATGGTTCCGGATGCCAAGATCATAGATGAGCTCTGGGTTCCTCTGGGCTCCACCGACTTCACCGCCCACATCGCCAAAATAGCCAACTCCGGTGCTGATGCCTTCTACCTGGCATCCATCTACGGTGGCGGCGAGCTTGCCTTCACCAAGCAGGCCTGGTCATTTGGCCTCTACGACAAGATGAAGGCGGTGCAGCCCTGCGCTGGCGACGTGGAGACCTGGGGCAAGGTTAAGCAGGGCGACCCTTACCCCAAGAACGCCCTGGCCACTTGCCGTTACCCCTTCTGGGCCATTAAAGGCGAGCAAAACGCCAAGTTCGTGAAGCAACTTCGCGAGATGACCGGTCTATGGCCTTCCTACGGATCCATGGACGCCTACGTGATTGTTTATGCTATCAAGGCAGCGGTAACCAAGGCCGGCACCACTGATACCGAAAAAGTCATCAAGGCCATGGAGACCTTGAAGATGGATACCTTCGTGGGACCAGTTGAGATGCGTGCCTATGACCACCAGGCTATGATGCCTACCTGGTATGGCATCATGCGCTTTACCCCCGATCTGCCTTTCCCCCACATCACCGATGTGGGCAAGCTAGGGGCGGAGAGCTATCACACTATAGACGAGATCAAAAAAATCCGCGGCGAGTAGAGCCTCAATGCTAAAGGTCGGCGGGCGGGGTCCTTGCTCCGCTCGCCGATCACACACGATAGGTGTCACGTGACTTTAGAAGCATTCGCAGGTCAAGCTCTGGCCGGGATCAGCCTGGGCATGGTCTGGTTTCTAATCGCCGCGGGGTTGTCGATCATCTTTGGCACCCTCAAGGTCCTCAACTTGGCCCACGGCAGCCTGTACATGCTGGGCAGTTTCTGTTGCTACCAGGTGACAGTGAGCTTGGCTGGTGTACCTGGCAACTTCTGGCTCGCGGTGCTGATCGCCCCCCTAGTTGTGGCTTTAGTGGGCGGCATCATCGAGGTCTTTTTGCTACGTCCTATCTACAAGGCCGAGATGATATATCAATACATCCTGACCTTCGCCCTAGTGCTGATCATTGCCGAGGTCTGCAAGATGATCTGGGGTACTGGCTACCATAGCGTCAAGGTTCCTTGGCCCTTTCAGGGATCGGTTGGTATTTTCGGGCTATCTTTCCCCATCTACAACTTGTTCCTCATCGCCATGGGGCCCTTGGTTTTCATCGGCCTTAGAACCCTGATAAACAAAACCGATTTGGGACGCAACATACGAGCGGTAACTGAAAACCGGGAAATGGCCAACGCCTTAGGCACCAACGTGCCGCGGGTCTACACCGGCGTTTTCATGTTGGGCGCCTGGCTGGCCGGATTGGCCGGTTCGTTGTGGCCGCCGGTTTCAGTTGTGATGCTGGGCTCGGACATGGCTGTGGTGATCGACTGCTTCATCATAGTGGTCATCGGCGGGCTGGGCAGCTTGGCCGGGGCCTTTGTGGGCGCCCTTATCCTGGGGCTTACAACCGCCTTCGGTCTCTATTTGATACCCAAGTTGGCCGTAGCCTTCGGATTCATCCTGATGATTATTATTCTGATAATTCGCCCCTACGGCTTGATGGGGGAACCAGAATGACAACGGTGGGCATGAATCGAATTTCTTTGCTGGGTACCAGCCCCCGCAACGCCGTGATGCTGACTGGCGCGATGATCGTAATGGTAGCGCTTCCATATTTCTTGGGTCAGAGCTGGCTGAGCATCACCACTGAGATGCTTATTCTGGCCCTGGCCGCCAGCGCCCTGAACATCATGCTGGGCTACACCGGCATGGTTTCCTTCGGTCCGGCGGGCCTGTATGCGGTGGGTGCCTATACCACCGGCGTATTGATGGAAAAGCTTGGCTGGGGCATGCTGCCAGCCACCTTGGCCGCTCCGGTCATGGCCGGTCTGGTCGGCGCGTTGGTCGGCTGGTTCTGCGTGCGGCGTTCGGCAGTGTACTTTGCTCTTCTGACGTTGGCCTTTTCCCAGGTCATCTGGACCGTGATTTTCCAGTGGTATTCGGTAACCGGAGGCGACGACGGCTTGGTTTCAGTGCCCGTACCCGATTTTTTCTTCGAGGTCACCAACTGCTACTACTTCATGCTGGCCGTGGTGAGTGTGTGCCTGTTTGCCATCTGGAAAATCGTCAACTCCCCCTTCGGCATGACCCTGCAGGCCATCCGGGAAAATTCCAACCGGGTTGAGTTCATCGGGGTAAACGTCAAGCTTTACCAATTGGCTTCCTTCGTCATCTCAAGCATGTTTTTGGGTATTGCGGGAAGCATGTACTGTGTTTTCAGCGGTAGTGCCTTCCCGGACTACGCCTATTGGGTCAAGTCGGCCGACATGCTGGTGATTTGCCTATTGGGCGGTATCTACAACTTCTTCGGTCCCCTGGTGGGCACCGTGGTTTACACCGTGCTGACCAAGATCATTTCCGAGTACACCATGCACTGGCATCTGATCCTGGGAGGCATCATAGTGCTCATCATCCTGGCCATGCGAAAGGGCGTTGTAGGCACCTTGTCCGCATATTGGGCCGGCCGCAAGAGCGAGGCTGCCTAGGGAGGGGTTTAAAACCATGCTGTTGGAGGTAAAAGGGCTCAGCAAATCCTTTGGGGGGCTCAGCGCTGTTTCCGAAGTAGATATAACCATCGGCCAGGAAGAGCTGGTTTCCATAATCGGGCCTAATGGAGCGGGTAAATCCACTCTGTTCAATCTGATCACCGGCCACATCCGCCCGGACAAGGGCATCATCACCTACAAGGGCGAGGATATCACTGGCCGCAAGCCGTATGATATTTCTCGTAAGGGTATAGGGCGTTCTTTCCAAAAACTTAATATTTTTCCACGCTTAACAGCGTTTCAAAACGTTCAGTCTTCACTGTTCTCGGCAAAAAAGATGAACCGCAACCTTTTCTCCGATTCCTACCAAATGTTGGGCGACGAGGTAGAGAAGATACTGCAGAGCGTGGGGCTGGGGGGACAGTCGGACACCCTTGGCGGCTTGCTAGCCCATGGAGACCAGAAGAGGCTGGAGTTGGGCATAGCTTTGGCACTAGACCCTGATCTTTTGCTGCTGGACGAGCCCACTCAGGGAATGAGCCCTGGAGAAACCGTGGAAACCACTGAGTTGATCCGGGACCTGGTGCGGGCCAGGCACATCAGCCTCGCTTTTGTGGAGCACGACATGAGCGTGGTGTTCGGCATTTCCGACCGAATCAATGTTTTGCACCAAGGCATGCTTATCTTCAGCGGCAAGCCTGAAGAGGTCAAGGCCAACGAAGAGGTTCAGCGGATCTATCTGGGTAAGGGTGAGAAGTAGTGTTTCTCAAAATAGAAAACATAGACACCTATTACGACGCCACGCACATCCTCTTTGGGGTGAGCCTGGAAGTGGCCCAGGGAGAAACGGTGAGCGTGTTAGGCCGCAACGGTGTGGGCAAGACCACTTTGCTCAGGAGCATCATTGGCCTGACTCCGCCCCGCAGGGGAAAAATCTATTTTCAGGATTGCAGGATAAATGGCCGCCAGCCGTTCCAGATCGCCCGTCAGGGCGTGGGCTTCGTACCCGAGGACCGAGACATCTTCCCCAATCTCACGGTGAAGGAAAACCTGGAGATGGGGGTGCAGAAGAACAGCCAGCGCAGCGGCTGGGACCTAGACAAGATTTTCAGGCTGTTCCCAATCCTCAAGGAACGGCGCAATCAGTGGGGGGGCACCCTTTCCGGGGGCGAGCAGCAGATGCTCACCATTGCTAGAACTCTGATGGGCAACCCAAGCCTGCTGTTATTGGACGAATTGTCAGAAGGTTTGGCTCCCCTGGTGGTGAGGGCCATTAAGGAACAGATCCTGCTAATACAAAAGGAGGGCGTTACCATTCTTATTTCCGAGCAGGATTCCTCCTTTGTCTTGGACGTATCCAGTCGGTCATATATTTTGGAAAAAGGCCAGATATGCTGGCATGGTCAATCCCAGGAACTGCGGGATGACCCTACAGTTCTGGACCGTTACCTGGGGGTGTGAGGGACGGTGGAAAGCATTTGGCACAAGCGATGATCTAAAAGGGGTCAATTAAGACCCCCACAAAGGGGAGCAGCTATCATGAAGACTACTGGCGCAGTTTTGTACAAGCACAATAGTCCCCTAGTAATAGAAGAACTGGAGTTGGATCCGCCTCAAAAAGGCGAAGTGCTGGTAGAGATGAAGGCAGCCGGGATATGCCATAGTGATTTGTCGGTGCTCACTGGCGTATTTCAGATGCCTCCCTTGCCCTGCATACCCGGGCACGAGGGTGCGGGCATCGTGCGAGAAGTGGGGCCCGGAGTGGATAAGGTCAAACCAGGTGATCACGTGATGATTCTCTGGGCGCCCTCTTGCGGCCATTGCTTCTTTTGCCAGCATGAGCAGCCCTACATGTGCGATTTCCGCCAGTTCACTCGCGGCGGCATGATGCCCGACGGCACCCACCGCCTAAGGAAGGGTGACATCAACATCTTCAACATGACCGGCGTGGGGACCTTCAACCGTTTCAACGTGATGACCCAAAACTGCGTGTTACCCATCGACAAGGATATACCCTTCGAGATCGCCGCCCTCACCGGGTGCGGGGTGATCACCGGGGTTGGCGCTGTGCTCAACACTGCCAAGGTCAAACCCGGAAGCAGCGTGGTGATTATCGGCAGCGGCGGCGTGGGCATCAACGTGATACAGGGCTCCGTTTTGGCCGCGGCCACCAAGATCATTGCGGTGGACCTGCTGGACAACAAGCTGGAGATGGCCAAGAAGTTTGGCGCCACCCACACCATCAATCCCAATAAGGAGAATGTGGTCGAAAGGGTCATGCAACTCACAGGCGGCAGGGGCGCAGACTATGCCTTTGACGTGGTGGGCAGCCCGCAGTTGGTGGCGCTGGGCGTGGACGTGATCCGCCGCGGTGGCAAGGTAATCATGGTGGGAATGGGTCCGGCGGACCAGAAGCTGGACCTCCCCTTGACCCCATTGCTGGTCATGGAAAAGTCGCTGATTTCCTGCTACTACGGCTCCAGTGACATGTGCACCGATCTAACCATGCTGCTGGATCTATACAAGATCGGTCGTTTGGACCTAGATTCCTTGATCAGCAATCGCTACAGCCTGGAGGACATTAACCAGGGCTTTGCCGACCTGGTGGCTGGCAAGAACTTGCGAGGTGTGGTGGAAATGTAAGGCGCTCGGCCGGAGTAGTCGGGTCGATGTTTTGACGCAAAAAATATACTTGGAGGGAGGTGCGCTCCCAAGACGTCAGACTATGTAAGCTGCACTTGCGATGATTTAATAGGTAGTCGAGAAAATGCGACTAATTCGGGTAGCACCTTTCGCATAAAAGGACGGGGCTAATTTCGATGGGTGTCTAACACCAGAGTTTAGAACCGCACAGTGATAGACAGAACCTTAAAGGTAAGATAAAAATTAATTGTAAAAATTATTATATAAACAACTCAATAATTTTATGGAGTTGTTTAATATGTTTAATTTTTACGGGGCCGTTGATGATACTTATTATTCCGGGGAGTGAAAGCGTAGAAAATGCCCAATACTGGCAAAAGCAAAAAGGCTGGCTCCCGCAAAGGCGTAGCCATCGAAGAAGCCTACCAGCGGATCAAGGAGATGCTCTATCTCAACCAACTCGCACCGGGTCAGAAGATCCATGGCGAGGACATGTCACGCAGGCTTAACATCTCTGTGACCCCGGTCATCCAGGCCCTGAACCGCTTGGAGGCTTCCGGCTTGGTTGAATATGTGCCCAACAAAGGCTACTTCTTGGGCGAAATAAACGAGCAGGAAGCTAAAGAACTCTATGAGGCCCGGGAGGCCTTGGAACTCTACATTATCCCGAAGGTGGTGGAGAACATCACCAACAAGAAATTGGATGAGGTGCGCCGGACCTTCGCCCGCCAGAGGGGAGAAAAAAGTGACCAGGCCCGCAGGCAGTTTATCCTGGTAGATGCTGAGTTCCACCTGCGCATCGCCAAGATATCAGGCAATGAAGTTATCTACCGCCTGCTCAAGGACGTCTTTGAGAAGATTTTCCTGAAGTATCGTCCGGAGTATTTACACAGCGACACCTTCAAAGGCATCTATAAGGAGCACAAGGAGCTTTTGGAGGCACTGCGCCAAAAAGACGTGGAGCGGGTCCGCGAAATGACCCGGGATCACTTGGCCGCAGGCGCTGAAAGGATCATCCAGAGCTTGCGCAACCAATCCGGCGGCGAGGATATACTTAACATGGACTTGTAGAAATCGCTGAGGTTGCCCCTACCAAGCAGGTCGCCATTCCAAACCACTTTTGAATAGTGGGCCGGACCGCGACCTTACGGCTAGGCCCGCTTGGTCTACCCCTGGATGGCCGCAGCCCTTAGCAAGTTGTGACATCCCACCCGAGAGGCTAAGAAAAGTACGGCCGATACGCCTACCCAAGCTAGGTCGCTGGGTAGCTGGGGTACGATAACAGGAAGACAGTGCGGAAAATAAGCCACCGGCGAACCAAGGGAAGCCGTCAGGAGCCATACAGATCATTTTTTAGATCACCAGCTTCCTGCTGCTTCCGTGGCCTTCCTGCCAAAGTGTGGCAAGGAGGCACTGAATGATTTGAAGCGAGAAAGGCAAGTTTTAATGAGCAAATATTTCGCGAACCTGGATCTAAATTCATTGTCGCCCGAGGAAATTTGCCACTACATGGAGGAACGCCTTCGCGCCCAGCTGCCATATTGCTATACGAACTCGGAATTTTACCGGCGCAAGTTCCAGGAGTGCGGAGCCGACCCCCGCGATATCAAGACCTTGGAAGACCTTCGAGCCTTGCCCATATTCATGAACAAGGACCAGGAGCGCCTGAATGCGGTTGAATCCCTTGAGCGCGACGGCCACCCCTTCGGCACCCACTTGTGCATCGATCCTCGTGATATCTATGTGACCGCCACCACCTCGGGCACCACCGGAGTACCTACATTCACCTATTCCCTGACACGCGAAGACGTGGACAACTTCGCTCCGGCACTAGGCCACCGTTTCGTCATGAACGGTTTGCAGTATGGCGATCGCGTGCTGTTCATCTTCGCTCTAGGCATCTATGCCACTACCATCTCTCTGTTCGGATTGCGTAGTGTTGGGGGAGTGCCCATCGACGTGGATGCACGGGCGGGGTCAGAACTAATGCTGCGCTTCGCTGCCCAGACGCGGCCCAGGTTCATGGCCACCACTGTGTCACTCGCTGAATATTTAATCGGCAAGTCCAAAGGCATCATAGGTAGGGAGGTGGGAGACCTGAAGTTTGCGGGCGTGTTCGTTACCGGTGAGGTAGGGGTAGCCATACCTGAGGTGCGTCAGCGCCTAGAAGAAGCCTACGGCTGCCCGGTGTACGACTACTGGGCTCCGGCAGGCCACGCCATCGCTATTACCTGCGGCTCGCGCGAGTATCTGGGCCTGCATGCCGTGGCCCCAGACCTGTGCACAGCCTTCCATGATTTGGTAGATCCGGACACTAAAAAACCGGTAGCCATTGAGGACGGCGCGGTGGGGGAGATGGTGGTCACCTCACTCAAGCGTCAAGCCGCTCCTCTTGTCAAGTTCGCTACCGGCGATGTGGTACAGCTTTCCAACCAACCTTGCCCCCACTGCGGCTTCCCGGGCCACAGGGCCCGGATCATTGGTCGGGCCGACGACATGCTGGTGGTAAAAGGGGTGAACATTTACCCCGCAGCCTTGAAAAAGGTTGTGGAATCCTTCACTCCGCAAGTGACCGGAGAGATGCGGGTAGTGCTGGAAACTAAACCCCCACGGGTGGTGCCCCCTCTCAAGTTGCGGCTGGAGCGTTCGTCCCAAGTGAGCGACGAGGATCTGGCAGGCCTCGCGAACCATATTATTAAGGCCATGCACGATCAGCTAAAGATTCGGCCAGTAATCGAGTGGGCCGCACCGGGCAGTCTGGAAAAGTCTACTCGCAAAACTCCCCTGTTTGAAAAACGCTACATATAGGGAATTGCATGGAGGCCTCGGCTCTGTACTGATCCACCCCATTTTTGGCGGACACCCAGTTAAGCGAGTAAATTGCTTAACGGAGGTGATCCATGACCGATGAGAAGAGTCGGAGGCAGGTAAGCCGTCGGCGGTACTCGGACGAGTTCAAGACAGAAGCCCTTGGCCTTGCCGAGCAGGTGGGGGTGTCTAGTGCGGCGAAGCAGCTTGGCCTGCATGAATCTCAGCTTTATGCCTGGGGCAAGAAAGCCCGGTATGAGGCGATGTAAATGGCGGTCCAAAAGCGAGACGATTTTAGTGGCGGTTGAAAACCGTGACACATTGATTCAGTTTTCTTCAGGTGTTTTGGTGCGATGGAGGCCATGGTGGCTTCCAGGCCAGGACTCTCTGGAGGAGCGGAAGGGGTGTACACGGACATGGATCAATGGGCCCGGATCAGACTTGAGTGCGCGATGGCCAGGCGAGCAAGCGCGAGTTAATGCGTAGAGAGGGCATCCATTGGGATACCCTGCAAAAGATTCAGAATTTTCCCGAGCCTCCCGGATACCGGCTCAGCACCCCCCGAGCCAAGCCCAAGCTTGGCCCCTACCTTGAGTTGATCGCCCGGATCATAAAAGAGGACAAAAAGGTTCCCAAGAAGCAAAGGCACACGGCCACGCGCATATATCACCGCATCAAGGAGGCGGGTTATCAGGGCAAGTACACCCAGGTAAAGGAGGCGGTGCGCGCAATCAAGCGCGTGAGCCAGGAGGTGTACATGCCCCTGGTCCATCGTCCCGGCGAGGCGCAGGTGGACTTTGGCTATGCCCTGGCCAAGGTTTCCGGGGAGCTTCGCAAGATAGCGCTTTTTATCATGGCCTTGCCGTACTCCGATGCCTTTTTCGTGGCGGCCTTCGACAAGGAGTGCAGCGAGAGCTACTGGGAAGGGCATGCCAGGGCGTTCGAGTTTTTCGGTGGGGTGCCCCACCGGATCAGTTACGACAATAGCAAGGTCCTGGTTTCCAAGATCATAGGGCCTCATGAGCGCAAGCTGACCGATGGTTTTCTCAAGCTGCAGAGCCATTACCTTTTTCGGGAGCATTTTTGTCGGGTGCGGCGTCCAAACGAGAAGGGCGTGGTGGAAGGGGTGGTCAAGTACGCCCGGCAGAATTTTTTGGTGCCAGTGCCCCAGGTGAAGGACCTGGCCGAGCTCAATGCCATGCTTTTAAGGCAGTGCCGCGACGACATGAAGCGCCGTTTGCGTGGCAAGGGCGGTAGCAAGGCCGAGGTTTTGCAGGAAGACCAGACAGCCTTTGTCCCCCTGCCTCCCTCCCGCTTCGATGCCTGCCGCAAACAGCCTACCCGGGCCAATTCATTGTCCCTGGTCCGCTTCGACGACAATGACTACTCGGTGCCGGTGGCTTGTGCCCACCATGAAATTGTGGCCAAGGGCTATGTGGATCGGGTGGTGCTCTGCCACCATGACGTGGTGGTGGCCCGCCACTCCCGATCCTGGGGCAAGGAAGGGGTGTTTTTCGACTACCGGCATTATCTGCCCTTGCTGGAGCGCAAGCCTGGCTCCCTGGACCACGCCCGCCCCCTGGCTGACCTAGATCTGTCTGAGTGCTTTGAGGTCTTGAGGCGGCGGCTGGTGGCCGGGGAAGACATGCCTGGCCAGGGCACCCGTAAATACATAAAGGTCCTACGTTTGCTGGAGGACCACTCCATGGCCAGACTGAAGCGGGCGGTGGAGCAGGCATTGTACGCGGGAGCCTATGCCCCGGAGGCCATTGTCCACCTGCTGGAGCCGCCATCATCAGGGCCCGCGGCCACCTTCCTGCTGGACGGTCGTGAGCACCTGGGCCGAGTGAGCGTGGCCGGGCCCGATATCACAGTCTATGACTCCCTCCTCGCGCAGGGAGGGGCGCTGTCATGAAGGACCAGGACAAACCCACCGTGCTCTTGGAGTACCACCTCAAAAAGCTGAAGCTGCCCACCATTCTCCGGGAATACGCGGCCATGGCCAAGGTCTGCAGCCAAGACCGCTCCGATTACATGACCTACCTGCTGCGCCTGACCGAGCGGGAGCTTCTGGACCGCGAGAAGCGGGCAGCCGAAAGGCGCATCAAGCAAGCCGCCTTTCCGGTGATCAAGACCATGGACACCTTTGATTTCAAGGCACAGCCCTCCATCAATCAGCAGCTGGTCAGGGAGCTGATGAGGGGCGAGTACATCGCCAAAAAGGAAAACGTGCTCCTGATCGGAAACTCCGGCACCGGCAAGACCCACCTGGCCAGCGCCATGGCCTTTGCGGCCTGCGCCCAGGGAAGCAAGGTGAAATTCTACAGCGCCACCGCCCTGGTCACAGAGCTCATGGAATGCCGCGAGGAAAGACGTCTGCAACGCCTGCAGAAACAGCTCCAGCGCCTACACCTGCTGGTCATCGATGAACTGGGCTATGTGCCCTTCTCCAAGATAGGCGCTCAAATGCTATTCGAGGTGGTGGGTAGGGCATATGAACAACAAAGCCTCATGATCACCACCAATCTCCCTTTCCAGCAATGGACGGAGGTCTTCGGCTCCGAAAGACTCACCGGTGCACTGCTGGACAGACTGACCCATAGGTGCCACATCATCGAGGCCAATGGAGAAAGCTACCGGCTCCGCCAAGCCAAAAGACGATCCCAGGCAAAGCCCAAAACCAACTAAGGCAAGATCATGATTGACAGCATGAACAACAGGACTATATCTCTAAAACAAGTGTCACGGTTTTAGACCGCCAACTGTCCCGCACTTACTCCGCCATTCACACCCCCGATTAGTGCCAGTCAACAGTAGAAACTTCAGGTGAATTTATAGCGAGGTATTCGGCTGGTGTCAGGTTGCCGAGGGACTCATGAGGGCGTTCCTCGTTGTACTCCTTGAGCCAGCGATCCGTGATTTCCCGCACCTCGCTTAGACGGGAAAATATGTAAAGGTCCAGCACCTCTTCCCGATAGGTCCGGTTGAAGCGTTCAATGTATGAATTCTGGGTGGGCTTGCCGGGCTGAGTGAAACCCAAATCGATACTATGCTCCTCGGCCCATTGGGCCATAGCTACACTGACCAGCTCCGGGCCGTTGTCCAGCCTCAGCCTGGACGGGTAGCCCCGCCAGGCAGCGATACGCTCCAGCACTCGGATTATCCTTTGGGCGGGGAGATTGACGTCCACCTCTATGGCCAGGGCCTCTCGATTGAAATCATCCACCACATTAAAGGTCCTGAATCGCTGGCCGCCATACAGGGCATCGCTCATGAAGTCCACCGACCAGCAGATATTGGCCAGATCCGGCACTGCAAGCGGCTGGGGATCACGAGTAGGCAGGCGCTTCTTACCCTTCCTGCGAAGGTTTAGCTTCAGGGCGCAGTACACTCGGTACACCCGCTTGTGATTCCAGCCATGTCCATCCCGCCGAATTACTTGAAACAGTTTGGCAAAGCCGTATCTGGGATATTTGTCTGCCAGCGAAGTCAGCGCCTCGATGATCGGACCATCGTCGCGGGGCTTGGGTCGGTAGGCATAAACCGACCGGCTCAGCCTCAGGGCGCGGCAGGCCCGGCGAATGCTCAGACCGTGCTCTTTGCACATGAACTTAGCCAGATCGCGCCGACCCGCTGGCCTTATATTTTTCTTTCGATGACGTCCTTCAGAGCCCGATTCTCAAGGCTCAAGTCGGCGTACATCTGCTTTAGACGCCTGTTTTCTTCTTCAAGCTCCTTGAGCCGGACGATGTCCGAGGCCTCCATGCCCCCGTACTTGGACTTCCATTTGTAGTAGGTGGCGCTGCTGACACCGTATTCCCGGCAGACCTCCTTGGCGGTCCTGCCCCCTTCCACCTCTTTCAGAATTTTGACGATCTGAGTTTCGCTGAATCTGGTCCTGCGCATCGTGAAGAGTCCTCCTTGCAGACCTCAGTCTGCCAGAAGTCTCTACCTCAAACTGGCCCTATTTTAAGGGAGGGTTACACTTGGCCCCTACCTTGAGTTGATCGCCCGGATCATAAAAGAGGACAAAAAGGTTCCCAAGAAGCAAAGGCACACGGCCACGCGCATATATCACCGCATCAAGGAGGCGGGTTATCAGGGCAAGTACACCCAGGTAAAGGAGGCGGTGCGCGCAATCAAGCGCGTGAGCCAGGAGGTGTACATGCCCCTGGTCCATCGTCCCGGCGAGGCGCAGGTGGACTTTGGCTATGCCCTGGCCAAGGTTTCCGGGGAGCTTCGCAAGATAGCGCTTTTTATCATGGCCTTGCCGTACTCCGATGCCTTTTTCGTGGCGGCCTTCGACAAGGAGTGCAGCGAGAGCTACTGGGAAGGGCATGCCAGGGCGTTCGAGTTTTTCGGTGGGGTGCCCCACCGGATCAGTTACGACAATAGCAAGGTCCTGGTTTCCAAGATCATAGGGCCTCATGAGCGCAAGCTGACCGATGGTTTTCTCAAGCTGCAGAGCCATTACCTTTTTCGGGAGCATTTTTGTCGGGTGCGGCGTCCAAACGAGAAGGGCGTGGTGGAAGGGGTGGTCAAGTACGCCCGGCAGAATTTTTTGGTGCCAGTGCCCCAGGTGAAGGACCTGGCCGAGCTCAATGCCATGCTTTTAAGGCAGTGCCGCGACGACATGAAGCGCCGTTTGCGTGGCAAGGGCGGTAGCAAGGCCGAGGTTTTGCAGGAAGACCAGACAGCCTTTGTCCCCCTGCCTCCCTCCCGCTTCGATGCCTGCCGCAAACAGCCTACCCGGGCCAATTCATTGTCCCTGGTCCGCTTCGACGACAATGACTACTCGGTGCCGGTGGCTTGTGCCCACCATGAAATTGTGGCCAAGGGCTATGTGGATCGGGTGGTGCTCTGCCACCATGACGTGGTGGTGGCCCGCCACTCCCGATCCTGGGGCAAGGAAGGGGTGTTTTTCGACTACCGGCATTATCTGCCCTTGCTGGAGCGCAAGCCTGGCTCCCTGGACCACGCCCGCCCCCTGGCTGACCTAGATCTGTCTGAGTGCTTTGAGGTCTTGAGGCGGCGGCTGGTGGCCGGGGAAGACATGCCTGGCCAGGGCACCCGTAAATACATAAAGGTCCTACGTTTGCTGGAGGACCACTCCATGGCCAGACTGAAGCGGGCGGTGGAGCAGGCATTGTACGCGGGAGCCTATGCCCCGGAGGCCATTGTCCACCTGCTGGAGCCGCCATCATCAGGGCCCGCGGCCACCTTCCTGCTGGACGGTCGTGAGCACCTGGGCCGAGTGAGCGTGGCCGGGCCCGATATCACAGTCTATGACTCCCTCCTCGCGCAGGGAGGGGCGCTGTCATGAAGGACCAGGACAAACCCACCGTGCTCTTGGAGTACCACCTCAAAAAGCTGAAGCTGCCCACCATTCTCCGGGAATACGCGGCCATGGCCAAGGTCTGCAGCCAAGACCGCTCCGATTACATGACCTACCTGCTGCGCCTGACCGAGCGGGAGCTTCTGGACCGCGAGAAGCGGGCAGCCGAAAGGCGCATCAAGCAAGCCGCCTTTCCGGTGATCAAGACCATGGACACCTTTGATTTCAAGGCACAGCCCTCCATCAATCAGCAGCTGGTCAGGGAGCTGATGAGGGGCGAGTACATCGCCAAAAAGGAAAACGTGCTCCTGATCGGAAACTCCGGCACCGGCAAGACCCAGCTGGCCAGCGCCATGGCCTTTGCGGCCTGCGCCCAGGGAAGCAAGGTGAAATTCTACAGCGCCACCGCCCTGGTCACAGAGCTCATGGAATGCCGCGAGGAAAGACGTCTGCAACGCCTGCAGAAACAGCTCCAGCGCCTACACCTGCTGGTCATCGATGAACTGGGCTATGTGCCCTTCTCCAAGATAGGCGCTCAAATGCTATTCGAGGTGGTGGGTAGGGCATATGAACAACAAAGCCTCATGATCACCACCAATCTCCCTTTCCAGCAATGGACGGAGGTCTTCGGCTCCGAAAGACTCACCGGTGCACTGCTGGACAGACTGACCCATAGGTGCCACATCATCGAGGCCAATGGAGAAAGCTACCGGCTCCGCCAAGCCAAAAGACGATCCCAGGCAAAGCCCAAAACCAACTAAGGCAAGATCATGATTGACAGCATGAACAACAGGACTATATCTCTAAAACAAGTGTCACGGTTTTAGACCGCCAACTGTCCCGCACTTACTCCGCCATTCACAGGCGAGCCGTAGCGAGACCGAAAAGGCACTGGCCATCGATAATGCCAGGCTCAAGCGCCAATTGGCCAAGCAGGAAGAGGATCTGGCCCTGTTAAAAAAGGCGGCCGCGTACTTCGCGAAAGGCCTGAAGTGAAGTACGCATTTATACACAAGCATGTAGGCCAAGCCAGCATCCGAGTTCAGTGTGAGGTTTATGGCGTGTCGCGTAGCGGCTATTACGCTTGGCGGCGCAGGCAAGATCACCCCCGCCGAAGACAGTTTGCCCGTTATCAGCTGGACCAGTTGGTGGCAGAGGCCTTTGCCGCTCGTAAGGGCCGTAGCGGCTCGGTGGGGCTTACACTTGACCTTGATGAGTTGGGCCACAAATATAACCGCAAGACCGTAGCAGCCAGCATGAAAAGGCAGGGGCTGGTTGCCAAGGCGGCTAAGAAGTACAAAGCCACCACCGACTCGGATCAAAACTTGCCGGTGGCCCCGAACCACCTGGAGCAGGATTTCAGCGCCCATGCCCCGAATCAGAAGTGGGTCTACGATATCACCTACCTTTGGACCGGCGAGGTCTGGCTGTACTTGGCCGTGGTGCTTGATCTTTTCTCACGCATGGTGGTTGGCTGGGCAATGGATAAGCGCATGAAGGCCAAGATAGTCTGCGATGCCCTGCAAATGGCCCTTTGGCGGCGAAAAATGCCCAGAGGCATGATGGTCCACTCGGATCGAGGCAGCCAGTATTGCTCAAAGCAGTATCAGGCCCTTGTGGCCAATCACGACTTGACCCCCAGCATGAGCGGCAAGGGCAATTGCTATGACAATGCCTGCGCCGAGAGTTTCTTTCACACTCTCAAGGTGGAGATGGTCCACGGCGAGAGCTTCGCCACACGTGAAAACATGCGTCGGGCCATATTCGAGTATATTGAAGTGGACTACAACCGATCCAGAAGGCACAGCGCCAATGGCTACATCAGCCCTCTGGCCTTTGAACATAAAATGGTCGCTTAACGAATTGTCCGCTGGTACTGGGTAAGATCACATCATCCGGGAGACACGAAGGCGCACCAGGGTGGTCGGGGCCTTCCCGGATGGAGAAAGCGCCCTCATGCTGGTGGCGGCAAGACTAAGACACGTGGCCTCTTCCAAGTGGGGCACCAGGAAGTGCCTGAACATTGAACTACTCAACCACGGGGATTACCGCGAAGCTCTCGCGGGCTGACCACGACGGAGGCCGCTTCCAAAAATAAAAGCGAAAGATCGTTGACACTACCCTCAAGGTGGTATGGGCCCGCCTACTTGCTCCGACCCGCAAGGGCCCCGGGCCGCCTCTTAGCTCGCCAAGATCTTTGGGCTGCGCTATCCGAGGGCCGAAGCCACTGGCTGTCAAGACCTTGGGCCGTGCATCAGGCCCGGTTCATGCCTTGCTTGCCGGCAAGGTTCCTCTTCAGCTTAAGTGGGCCAAAGCGAGAGATGAAGTACAGCCCCACCAATATGCCCACTCCAACCAAATCTGTGGGCAAGTGGGGCCACAGGAACAAGAAAGCCGTGAAGAAAATTAGACCCCTATACAGCCAAGGCAGCTTGCCGAACCCATAAAAATGCCCCTCCAGACTTCCGGCCAGTAGCATGCAGCCGATCAGGGCAGAGATCACTGCGATGGTAACGTCTCCGGTAGTGCCGTCTAGGATCATGGCGGGATTCAGCACGAATAGGAAGGGCACAATGTACTTGGCCGAGCCCAGGCGCATGGATAAAAAGCCGGTCTTCATGGGGTCCGAGCCAGCTATGGCCGCGGCGGTAATGGAACCCAGGGCAACTGGCGGGGTTATGTAGGAAAGGCAACCCCAGTAGAGCACGAAAAGATGAGCTCCCATTTCGTTGAGCCCCACGCCGACCAGCGCTGGAACCAGCACGATGGCCAGGAACACATAGCATGCAGTCACGGTCATGCCGATGCCCAGCACGAAGCTGGTAAGCGCGCCGAAGATCAGCAGCAACGCCACGTTGCCCCCGGCGTATAGCACCAGCTCACGGCTAAAGGAGTTTGCAACACCGGTGCAGGATAGGGCCCCGATGATCAGGCCCACGCCTGCCAGAATGCCGGTGATCTGGGCCAGTAGGCGGCCAGAGTCCACCAAAAAGGCGATAAAGCCGCTCAAGGTCAGACGTGTTTCACGGCGCAGCATGGAGCAGCCGAACAGGAAGATCATTACGAAGAAGGGCGCCCAAGCCTCCGTGCGCATATAAAAAAGTATGACCACCAGCATGATGATGGTGCCCAGGAAGAACCACCCTTTGCGCAGTGTCTCGCCTATGCGGGGGAGTTGGTCCCGGGGTATGCCGCCCATGTTGTGACCCAAGGCGTGCAGGTCCACCTGCAACAGCAGGGTGAAGTAATACAAGAGGGCCGGGAAAAAGGCCGCCAGCATTACCGCAGCGTAGGGCACGTTCAAGAATGAGGCGATCAAGAATCCCGCTGCGCCCATTACTGGGGGCATGATGGAACCGCCGGTGGATGAGCAGGCCTCAACCGAGGCTGCCCAAACGGGGCTGTATCCAGTCTTCTTCATGGCCGGTATGGTCATGGAGCCTGTGGTGACCACGTTGGAAATGACGCTGCCACTGAGGCTGGCCATGAAGGCGCTGGAAATGACCGACACCTTGGCTGCGCCACCCCGGCTATGACCCATCAGGGACATGGCGAAGTCCATGAAGAACTTGCCGCCGCCGGTGGCGACCAAGGCCACGCCGAAGATGATGAAACCGATGAGCAGGTTGCCCACGACCCGGGTGGGGATGCCGATGATACTTTCCACGCCCATGGCATGGTAGCGCACGGTCTCCAAAAGGCTCAATTCGTTGCCCCACAGGAAGCCGGGCATGTAACCTGCGAACAGGGGATATACGGAGAAACCCAAGCATATCCAGAACAGGGAGCCGCCTCCTGCGCGACGTACTCCTTCCAGGGCCAAAAGGCAAAGCACGCCGCTGGCGAGGGTGGGCAGGTTGGGGGCCGCGTATTCCCATCCTTTAGTTAGGATGTTGTAGGCATTCGCCCCAAGGTACAGGTTGATGGCAACGCTTAAAAAGAACAGGCCCCAGTCGTACCACATGACCTTTGCGTTTCCCGCCTTACTGCCAGGAAAAAGCAAAAAGACCAGGGATAGGTAGGTGGCCAGGATGTAATAATAATAGGCGCTGCCAATGGGCATGAAGCCACCTAATTTTAGGTGGAAAATCTGGTTGATGCACAGCAAGGTGCCCAGCACGGATAGGACGGTGGCCAAAAAGTAAACGACCTTTGAAGACCTGACCCGCATCGGTTTAATGCTTTCGCGCAGCACATCGGACATGATTTTTTCCTAATTGTTTTTCTTGCAGCTTTGCCCGTAATTACACTGAATAAAATAAAACCTGTTTGGCCGGCGCTGATGCCCGGCGCCGGCCAAACTTCCCTTATGCCTTAGTCAGCCAGAGCTTCAGCCCTAACTTTGAGCCAAAACTCCTCAAACTGCTTTTCCTTGATCTTTTTGGCAGTTTTTTCCTCCAGGGCCTTTTCCCAAGCGGCCTGGAGCTTCTTCATGTGAGCGATGCGCGCATCGTTCCAGGCTTGGGCTTCGGCGGTCCACACGCCCTTTTCCTTGAGGTAGCGAATGGCACCCTCGTGGAAGGGGGCGTCTGCGGGAGGCTTGCCAGACTTTTTGATGTTCCACAAGGGCATGACCTTATGAGCGCCCTTGTAAAGGTCGAAAGCCTCATCCATAGCCTTGGTCATGTTGTAGACCCAATTAGCATCCTTGTTGGCGTATACGGTAATCATGGGGTAGCGGTACTCGGCCAGCCACACAGGTTTTTCCGGGGAGATGCCTGCGCCGATGGTTTCCTGGGCCGGGGCCAGGAAGGGAGCGACCTTGTTCATGCGCTTCCAGGCGGCCTTGTCGTCGGGGGGGAAGGGAATCCAGTAAAGGCCGCGAGCAGAAGTCTCCAACTCGTACATGATAGAAGCCGAGGCGACGGTCACCGAAGCGTCGGTCTTGCCCTCGATGAGCGCCTTCAGGGAAGCAGCGTAGCCGGAGAATTCTACCTTTTTCACGTCCTTCCAGGTCAGGCCCGCGAAAGCCAGGAAGGCATCCATTTTAACGTTGAGGGTGGGGGCTCCGGGTATGTATGATACCCGCTTGCCTTTGAGATCCTTAAAAGTCTTGATGCCCGAGTCCTTGGTGGTGGCCAAGGCGATGGTGGCCGGGTGGGCTAGGATCACACGAAGGTCTTGGGGGCCCCACTCCACGGTAGCAAAGTCGTAAAGACCCTCGGATGCGAAATACACCTCATTGGCTAAGAAGCCGCAGGCCACCCGGTTGGCGGTCAACGGCATAAGGCGACCGATGGAGGTGCCAGAAGGCAGCAGGCGGATACGCATGCCGAACTTCTTGCTGAAGGCATCGGCGATTGCCGATGCCTGCATGTAGCCCGAAGAACCGATATCGTAGCAACTCCAGACCATGGTTTTAGGCAAATCCACCTTGCTACCCGCCAAGGCGGCAGGTGCGAGGGTCAGGGTTAGCGCCAAAAACGCGCCCAAGAAAAATAAAATCTTATTTTTGACTGAGTTTCTCATGATCTTTTCCTCCTGATTCATGAAAACAAATTAACGACCTACTCCCCTCTGGGGGTCAGTCTAGCCCGGGGGTGATAACCGAATTGAAGATGTTGATGAGCAGATAATTAGTGAGTTGAAAAATCTGACAGGCGCATTGGCGATAAGCGTCGCCAGGGACAGCATGGGCGGGGCAGTTTTATCTCCTGGGCGGGCGTAGAAGAAGTGAACCATGCTCAGCGAAAGGCTGACTAACGCATGACTAGACTTTTGAAAACTGGCCCTCAAAATTTTCCCTCTATTCATATAGGGTAAAAAGGGAAGAAAGGCCAATCAGGCTCTCAATGTTGTGTCTCTAAGCAGGAATTACCGGATAGGATCCTTCGTACCCCAGTCCCTGAGAAATTATTTTTCCCGTTTTCAGTAGTTTGTCCAACGCATTATCAACGGTCTTTTGCAACCCTTTGTCGCTGATGTTAAGCGACAACGCCACCGAAGCTACCACTTGGCCCTCATGGTTGAGCAGGGGGACTCCGATAGAATACAAATCCAGAGAAAATTCTCCGTCGGATATCGCGTAGCCACGTTCCCTGGTGACCTTTAGATCCTTTAGGATTCCGTTCTTGTTAATCACTGTGTTGGGGGTCACTTTGAACAGGTTCATCTTGTGCAGTAGTTCTTTGGCTTTCTCGATGGGCAGGGCCGCCAAGAGTACCTTGCCCATGGTGGTGCAATGGGCGGGTACTCGTGAGCCCACATACACGGCGAATGGATAAAAACGGGTACGCTCCTTGCGGAAGATCACCAATACCTCATCCCCATCCAAAACACCCATGCTCACGCTGCGTTCTAGATTGCTGGATAAATCCTCAAGGTAGGGGCGGGCGATGCTGAATACACCCTCGCTGTTTAGAAACTGGAAGGCTAGGCTGAGCACCTTGTTGCCTAGCATATAGCGTTTGCCTGCGAGAATGCGCACGTATCCCAGTTCCATCAGGGTGTAGAGAAAACGCTGTACGGTAGTCTTGTTAGTTTCCAGACGTTCGGCCATCTGAGTTAGGGAAAGAGGCTCGGTAGAACTGCCCAGAAGTTCCAAAATGGCAATTCCCTTACCCACTGACTTGACGAACATTCTGTCACGCAATGCGATACCTCGTATTAACTTGCGTTATTTTAAAATTTAATCTAATTTAAAGTCAAGTTCCTTTTTGGCCACAGACAAACCTCGTTTAATTGGTGGCCGATGTGGGTGGCTGTAGGAATGCATTTCGAAAAAAGTAGGAGGAGGTATTTCAATGGAATCCATTTTCCTGACAGAAAAGGAGCAGGCCTACGCTCTCGAGGCCAGAGAGTTTTTTAAGCTTGAAGCCCGCTCTCATGTTTTGGCTATGGACCGCGATAATAAGTATCCCTTTGAATTGCTAAAGAAAATGGGCGAAAAGGGCTATATTGGCGTACGTTTTCCTGCCAAGTACGGCGGTGGCGGATTGGACATGATGCATGAGGCCCTGGTCAACGAGGAGACCGCGGCCCAATCTTACGCACTGGCCTGCGCCCGCAGCGTGCCCCACCACTGCGCCTTTATCATCGCCAACTACGGTAGCGAAGAGCAGAAGCGCAAGTATCTACCCGGCATCTTTACTGCCGACATCCTCACCGCGGAGTGCATAACAGAGCCCACCGGCGGTTCGGACGCGGTCCGCATGAAAACTAAGGCTGAGCTCAAGGGCGACAAGTGGGTCATCAATGGCGAGAAGCGCTTCCAAGCTTCTGGCGCGGTGGCTGACCTGTTTGTGGTGTTCGCCATGACCGAGCATGACGTACACCCCAGCAAGGGCATGAGTGTCTTCGCGGTGGAGAAGGATGCGCCGGGCATCGTGGCCATGGAGGAGTTCGACACGTTGGGCTGGAGAGGCCTGCGCATCGTCTCGGAACTGATCTTCGATGGCACCGAGATTCCCAAGGAAAATCTCATCGGCGAACGGGGGCAAGGCTTCCCCATCCTCATGGACATGCTCAACAGTGAGCGTATTCTGGTAGCTAGCGGTCTGCTTGGCACCGCTCGCACATGCCTGGAGATAGCCACCGCTTACACCATGGAGCGCGAGGCCTTCCACCGGCCCATACGCAATTTTGAGGGTGTAAGCTTCAAGGTGGCGGAGATGGCCACCCGCCTGGAGGCGGCCAGCCTGCTTCGCTTCAAGGCAGCGCGCATGCTGGACATGGGACAGGATGTGACCAAGGTAGCGGCCATGGCCAAGGGTTTTGCGGCTGAAAATTCCTATTGGGTGGCCAATGAAGCCCTGCAGGTCATGGGTGGTATCGGATACACTACTAAGCACGACATAGAGCGGCACTTCCGCGACATTCGGGGTGGCATGGTAGCGGTGGGCACCAATGAGATTATGAAGCTGGTGGTGCAGCGGGAACACTACCTAGATTTCGCCAAGGACAAGGAAAAGGTTGGCTAGGGGACGGGATATGGCCCATCTGCGCCTTTTGACCACCGAATACACCTATGCCGAGTTGTCCACCAGCATTTCGCCGGCCATCGAGAAATACTTGGAGGAGCAACGGTCCCCCAACACCCTGGTGGTAAACTTTTTCCGGGCCAACAGCATAACCATCGGGGTGCTGGAGGACCCCGAAAAATCCCTGAACCTGGATTTCTGCCGAGAGCACGGCATAGAAGTGCGCCGCCGGCAGAATCCGGGCGGTGCGGTGTTCGGCACCCAGGGCTCGGTGATGACCTGCCTCTATCTTGACCTGGGCCAGGACTGGGTGCCGTTTAAGAGCATCCGAGAGGCATTCCCTTATTTTATCGAGCGCATGGCCGCGGTGATCAGCGAGCAGTTTGGCCTAAAGGCAAGCTACCGGCCTGTGAACGACATAGAGGTCGGTGGACGCAAGCTGGTGGCCACTTCGGCCCGCCTGGAAGCTGAAATCTTGACCCTCCGTAGCGTGATCAATGTGTTCCCGGTGGACCGCGAACTGATCGCCGGAGCCATCATAGCGCGGCCCGAGAAGTTCGCTGACAAGGTCCACAAGGATGGCGGCGCCCGCTTCACCTGTTTTCAGGACGAGCTGGGCCGGGCTTTACAACGGTCGGAGATGCACGAGCTGGCGGTAGCCACCATGCAGAAAGTTTTCGGCCAGGAGGTCATCTTGGAGCGAGGCGCGCTGACCACCGAGGAGCAGCGTTTTTCTCATGACTATCAGGACCTCTACTGCTCGGATGAATGGTACTTCGCCAACAGCGAACGAATTCGCTTCGCCGGTGCCGATCCAAGCGCCAGCCGGGCCGAGGCCTATCACAAGGCACCAGCCGGGCTTATGGGGCTGGCCCTGCTGGGGCTGCAGGGTAAGGTGCACGACGTGATCCTGCTAGCCGACTTCCATCCCAGTCCCTACTCTGTGATGGGCCGCCTGGAAGACGCCCTGCGCGGTCAGCCCCTGAAGCTGGAGGCCCTGATGGCCCAGGTGGAAACAGTGTACAATGCCCCGGGAGTGGAGATACCCGGTACCGAGCTTAGCGACTTCGCTACCTTGCTGGACAAGGGGCTGAAGCAGCTTTGACAAGGCCGGCTATAACCGGTGGCTTTAAGGCATGCTTTCCGATGAGATCAAATCGCATATCGTCTCCCCCCGCAACCAGGGAGTGATGCCCGGGGCCCACGGGGTGGGTGAGGTGCTAGGCCCGGTCTGCGGGGACCAACTAGTTGTTTATTTGCACTTCAATGGTGGGCGCATCAAACGGGCCAGCTTCACTACCCACGGCTGTTGGGCCGCAGTGGCCATGGCATCTTGGATAACCGAGATAGTCAAAGGGCTTGCTCCCCCCGAGGCCCTTGAAGTGGACGCCGAGGCACTGGCTCGTGAGCAGGCGGGACTGCCCGAAGATAAATGGCCCTGCGCCCGCCTTGTGTCCTTGGCCTTGCACAGGGCGGTGCGTGATTGGCAACGTAGACAACAAGTAGGCGATCCGAAAGAAAACGGTGTTGCTTGAGTTAAAAATAATAAAAAGGCTCTCGCCAGCGGGGAGTGGCAGGAGCCCAAACCGCAATCAATCTATCAAACGATAGGTACGTATTCCCCACTCTGCACTATTGCCACCACAGTGAGAGGTCCGTCAATACGCCTGTAACGGTAAGTATGTTTCACACCCGCAGGGATGAACACGGAGCAGGGCGTAGTAGCAGTGTAGGTCTCGTCTTCGATCTCTATTTCGATTTCTGCATCGTCCTTTTTGCTTATAAACAGGTAGGCCTCGCTCTGGTCGTGGTGATGTTTCATTATGATGGGCTCAGACTGATGAATTTTGTTGTGGATGCCTCCAGCGATGAAGAAGTTCGCACCGGGAACCAACTCGCCGTCCATCAAAATCTGATATTTGCCCTTGGCGTGTGCCGCAAACTCATCGATGATCTTGGGTTCAGTCACTATGTACTTGGAATATTTGCCTGCCATGTTTGTTAACCTCCTTTTCCCCGTAATTGGGTGCCGACTGTGGCCACCCTGCGGCCCAGTGAATTACTGTGGGCCAAATTCCTTGCCAAAGGCCTTGGCAAATGCGGTCATGAAGTCATCTATTTCAATGCCAGCCATCTCCACATCCTCGCGGGCGTATATGCGCTCCAGTTCCTGCCGTACAACCGCCAAGTCACATGGCTTACCCCGCAGTGCATGCTCAATATCCCGGGTCACTCGGTAAGGCGAGGGATGGAAGTCACCGGTTACGATCAGGTCATCCATTCGGCCCTCCCGGCTCAGCAGGGTCACCCGGATCAGGCCGGCCACCGCTTTTTGGTTGCCTTCGCTTTTGATTGCATAGGGGTGGGCACCCTTAAAACGGATGCGCTCGGAGTTGGCAAAGAACCACTCAGGCGAATTGTAGGTCTTTTGATATTCTTTGAGGTATTGCTCCTCTTCAGGGGTAAGTTGACCAGGGACAAGCTCTAGGTCGTCTCCGAACATCTTGGCTATGGTAAGCCGGGAGAGTTGCTCCATATCCTCTCCCGTGATCTCGCGGTTCAGCTCATTCTCAAGGCTGGTATAACGGGCTCCAACATCCTTAATGGCTTTGTCCTTCACTTTCTCCGGGTTGGTGATAATGGCTTTGCTGAGCACTGCGCGATCGGTGTTGACCACATTGATTAGTAACCGTAAGGTCAGAATCCCATTTTCAAGGCGAGCCGAACTGGGTACAAGCTTGCGTCCTTCGACCTCTATGTCGTTAAGGGGGCGGTAACGGGCTGGTATGTGCCACAATTCCTCCACAGCCTCGGCCATGGCGGTAAGTGACACCTGGAAGGCGTCCTTGATGTTGGTCATGGGCACGCCTAGGGCGCGTGGATTCAAGTAGAGGCAGAGGAAAGCGCCGCCCTTAGGCCCAAAAACAGCCCCGCCGGTGTTCTGGCGGCGGCGCACCACGATGCCCGCCTGTTCACAGAACGCCAGGTCAATGGCCTTTTCCGGGTCGTCTAAATAACCCGATGTGATGCTGTCGGTACTAAAAACATTTAGTAGCACTGTGTTCGATGCCACTCCATACTCCAGCCCTTTTTCCACGGCGGGCGAAATACTGGTGGAAAAGTCGGCATAGGAATCATTACATTTGATGAACCGCAACTTCTTCACATCACGCTCCAGTCTAAATGTTTCAATCAGTCAGGGTCGGCCGACTTGCTAGTAGCCGGGCCGCCAAATAGGTTTTATTCGCCTTTGAACTCAGGTTTGCGTTTTTCCAAAAATGCTTCACGGCCTTCCTTGTGATCGCCGCTGGTCAGGGCAATCGCCTGTAACCCAGCCTCCAGGTCTAGATAGCTGCTGAGGTTCATAGGCCAGCAATTCATGGCCGCCTTGACCATGGACATGGCTTTGGTGGCTCCCTTTGACAGCTTTTGTGCCCAGGCCCAAGCCTGCTCGTCCAACTCAGCGTCTGGGGCAATGCGGTTGATCATGCCCATATCAAACGCTTCTTTTGCCGAAATCATGCCGCCTTCCATCATGAATTGTTTGCTGCGGGCCATGCCCACCCTGAGGGGCAGGAAGAAATATTGTCCCCAATCGGGGGTCAGCCCAACCTTTATGAAAGCGAAAACGAACTTAGCCTGTTCGGCAGCAATGACCAGGTCTGAAGCCAGAACCAAGCTGACCGCCGCACCGGCAGCCACGCCCTGTACCGAAGCGATGATCGGCTTGGGTAGATCCACCATGGCCTTGATAAGGCGCTGACCGTATTTCATGCGGTCGTATGCGGCCATGGAGCCCGGAATGCCTTCCATGGAACGAAGGTCACCGCCAAAGCTGAAGTTATTCCCCGCGCCAGTAAGGATTACCGTTTTTACCGAACTGTCGTCCTGCAACTTGTCGAACACATCGATCAGTTCAGGCCGGACCTCCAAGTTAATGGCGTTATTCTTTTCAGGCAGGTTGATGATAACCTTTAGCACGGCGTCCCTTTGCTCGAACAGGAGCCGATCGTAACCGCGAGCTTCCAACTTGTCGGACATTAACTGATCTACTCCTTCCAGCGGGAAGTACCGTTCGACATAGTTGTCCCGCGGTGTTGGCTTCGTTTGCGGGGGGAGCGCCGCCGGGGCGGTTAAAATTTCACTTGATGCCCCGGCAGCAGCACCCGCTATACAGAATCTTAAATACAACTATATATAAAATTATATTTTGCAAGGTAAAAGTCACTTATTTAAGCCATGCGACGTCTGCGCCTGAAAGCACATCAATTTGCTCTGCTGCGCTCGCCAGGCATGTTGTCAGAAGGAGCGCCCCTTGCGCTTGTCCACTACACCAGGGCCCTGTTCCAGTTTATCCACTGTCTCGATTGTGTTGAATTTAAGCAGCGTTTCGCTTTTGAGGTGATTTGCGAGCCGCTCAAGTTCTCCATCGTCGGCCAGAGAACCCTCCACGGTCAGGCGCAGTTGATCCACCCCTTGCACCGAATCTACTTCTACCCTGTAGTTAAGCGATAGTGAAGGGTAGCTGCGAAGGATCGTGGCCACCTGGCTGGGCCAGAATTTTATACCCTTGATCTTAAGCATCTCATCGGTGCGGCCAATCACGCTTTGGGGCATGGTCAGCTCGCGGCCACATGCGCATTGGCGCCGCTCCAGTACCGTAAGGTCGCCAGTTCGGTAGCGCAGCAGGGGCGCGGCCTGTTTGTGAAGGTGAGTGAGTACGAGCTCGCCCTTGTCGCCTATGGGTAAAGGCTCTCCGCTGTCCGGGTCAACCACCTCAGCATAGACAAAGTCGTCCATCAAGTGCAGGCCATTGTTGTGACGGCAGGAACGGGCGATGGGCATGCACAGGGCCATGCTGTAGGAGTCGATTATGGTGATTTCCCGGTCAAATGCAGCCCGCACCTTTTCTGGGTAGCCCTGCACCGAAGTGAAGGGCTCTCCACCCACAAAAAGGGTGTGAACAGAAGGGATACCCTGTTCGGCCAGCTTCATGGCAAATGTTGGGTTGGAGGCCAATACGCTTATTTGGAGATCGTTGATTATCTTAACCGCTCGCTCCGATTCGCCGGGACCTAGGGGAATAACCTTGGCGCCGTAATATTCAAGCTGCCCCTGATAGAATAGGCCGGCGATGAACAGGTGGTATCCGAAGGTCACCGCCACCGAGTCCTGGGGGGACAAGCCGGCCGCTTCCAGGGAACGGGCGCAGACCCGGTGCATAGTCTCCAAATCCTGGTTGGTGTGATACACCGGGTAAAGCTCCTGACCTGAGGGAGAGAAGTTTACCCGGGTTACCTCGGGGGTGAAAAGGGAGCACTGGGCGGGTGGCTTTTTGAGCTCTGACTGGAAGTCTTTGGCCGTGGTAAAGGGCAGGCGGGCAAAGTCCTCCAGGGAATTAACAGCACACGGATCCACCGATGCATCAGCAAAACGCTTGCGGTAATAATCTATCTTTTCGAGATGATTGAGTTGAGCCTGCAGTTGCTCCAAGATCTTCATGGAGACTCCTTTTTCCACCATACTCAAACGCGGACAGTTTTCATATCGCCTTCACGCTGCCGGGTTCCCATAGCCGAGGCTGAGTCGAATGCATCCGCACGACACAATCAATAAAGTTACGCATAGTGTTACATAAATGTGCAATGCGTGATCAATAATCCCCTTATTGGGAACTAAAAGTCAATCCTTTTCTGAAGAATCAGGGTGCGCCAGCTATGCCAACTGGTGTGGTGCACATAACCGGATAATATTCATAACCTATTGATTGACAATACCTTTGCTTGGTTTTCGAGCAAATCGCTGAGCTTAATTTCCCGAACAAATTCAAAAAAAAATTAAAATTAAGATCATAATTGTGATACTAAAAATATAGATGGTAAGGACGGGAACAGTGGCAATTCAGCAGAGAAAAACCAAAAGCGGGGTCTCCAACAGACGGGGAGTGGCCATCGAAAATGCCTATACCCTGATCAAACACTTGATCTATTACAACCTCCTAGCCCCCGGACAAAAAATTATCTATGGGGACATCAGCCGTCGCCTGAATACCAGTACCACGCCAGTAATGCAGGCGCTCAACCGGCTGGAGGCCAGCGGCTTCGTGACCTACGTGCCTAACCAAGGCTACTTCGTGGGAGAGATCACCATGGACGAGACTTTGGAGTTGTTCGAAGCTCGCGAGGCAATGGAAACCTGCTTGATCCCGCGTATCATCGAAAAAATAACCCGACATGACATTGAACAGATCAAGCAGGTATTTCGCCAGTACGGTGGTGACGCCGTAGGCGGCCTTAACCGAAAGTTGATTATGGTGGACGCAAAGTTTCACTTGAGGCTGGCCAAGTATGCCGACAACCGGGTCATTTTTAACATTCTGCAGGACGTCTTTGAAAAGCTGTACCTGAAGTACCGCCCCGAATACCTCAATCCCATGGAAGTGCGCGAGGTGACCTCAGAACGCCGCCGCATTCTTGGCGCTTTGGGTAGAGGAGACGCCCAGACGGTCGTTGAAACTAACCATAAGCATATCGCCGCCAGTCTGGAGCGCATAACCTCCGCTCTGCGCCAACGTGAAGAAATTGGCCTTTATCCCTTTTCTGGTGCCCCGAGGACCGGCAGGAATAAAGCGATTTAAGGGGTCAGATTAACGAGAATAAGGAAAGGGGCCTATTTTTCACTTGCCTCAAACAAATAATAATGTAATTTAAAAGAAAATCATATTTATGATAATAAATGAGGCGGGCTGGGAAAATGGATTTTAGGTAACTGGGGGCCGTCCGCCACAGTAACATCCATAAAACTTAAGCAGCGGGGAAACTGAGCATGGATTACCAAAACATCATTTTCAAAGTGGAAGACAATATCGGCCAGCTGATCGTAAACCGGCCGGAAGCACGCAACGCGCTCAACCGGGCTGCCCGCTTGGAAATGGCAGACGTGTTGGCCAAGGTGCAGGCTGACCCTTCTATAAAGGTATTGGTGGTGTCCGGGGCCGGGGAAAAGGCTTTCGTGGCCGGCTCGGATGTTAAGGAGTTGGCTCAGTACAGCCCGCTGGACATGGAGCACTTCATGGACACACTGGCTCAGGGTTTCTATTCGCGGTTTGAGCGTCTAGACCGCCCGGTGATCGCCATGATTGACGGGCTATGCCTGGGGGGAGGGCTTGAGTTTGCCCTGGCCTGCGACCTGCGCTTTGCCTCGGATCGCTCCCTGCTGGGTCTACCCGAGATACGTCTCGGCATCATGCCGGGGGGAGGAGGGACCCAGCGCCTACCGCGCTTAGTGGGCGTGGCTAAGACCAAGGAGCTTATCTTCACCGGCGAGTTTATCAAGGCCGATGAGGCTGAGCGCCTCGGCATCGTCAACCGCGTCTTTCCGGCCGAGGAACTGGAGGAGCAGGTTATGGCCGTGGCCAAGAAGATCACGGCCAAAAGCAGCCTGGCTCTCAAGTGGGCCAAAAAAGCTATCAACGCCTCACAGGAGACCGGTCTGAGGGCTGGGCTGGACTACGAGGCCATGGTGGAATGTCTTTTGTTCACCAGCGAAGACCGGCATGAGGGCATTAAGGCCCTATTCGAAAAACGCGAACCCAAGTTCCAGGGCAAGTGACCTACTCTGGGCCTCTGGAATACTTTACATAGGTCTATTTAGCCAATAAGTGAGGTTGTGATGCAGTACAACACTTCTGAGCTCACCGAGGAGCAAAGAATATTCCAGGATATGATGACTGACTTCGCCGATGAGGTCCTTGCCCCCATGGTCGACGAGGCGGAAGAGACTGGCAATACCCCCCTGGAACTTTTCACCAAGATGGCCGAGATGGGCTTTTTGTGTCCCCGCTATCCGGAAGACCTGGGCGGCGGTGGTGCGGACAAGCTCACCGAGTGCATCATGATCGAGCAGGTCTGTCGGGTGGACGCGGGCTTCTGTGGGGCCATCGTGGCCCATAGCGGCCTGGGCACCATGCCCATCTTTCTGCATGGTTCCGACGAGCAGAAAGAGAAATACCTGATACCGGCAATCCAGGGCAAAAAAATCGCCGCTTTCGGTCTCACCGAACCCAACGTGGGCTCCGATGCCGCATCCATCCAAACCCGGGCGGTGCGAGACGGCGACGAGTACGTGATCAACGGCACCAAGATGTTTATCACCAACGCGACCATCTGCGATTACGTCATTGTGGCCGCCTACACCCAGCCTGACAAGCGGGGCTTGGGCATCAACCTTTTCCTGGTGGATAAGGGCACCCCCGGCTTCACGGTCAGCAAAAAGCTGGACAAGGTGGGCAACCACGCCGCGGAGACCGGCGAGTTGGTGTTCGAGGACTGCCGCGTCCCAGCCGAAAATCTCATCGGCGGCAAGGAGTGCGGCGGCTTCCAGCAGTTGGAATCCACCCTCATATCAGGGCGCATCACCTATGGCGCGCGCTGTCTGGGCACGGCGCAGTCCGCCTACGACCTGACCGTGGAGTACGCCAAGCAGCGGGTTCAGTTCGGCAAGCCCATCATTAAATTTCAGAACACCTCCTTTAAACTGGCCGAGATGGCTACCTACATTGATGTGATGCGCACCTACGTTTGGCGTGTGGCTCGTTTGTACGAGGCCGGGGCCAACGTAAAGAAGGAGTCTTCCATGGTCAAGCTGTTTTGCGCCGAACTGCTTCAGAATATCACCAACGCCGGCATGCAGATTCACGGCGGCTACGGCTACATGATGGAGTACCCCATACAGCGTCATTGGCGCGACGGCCGCCTGTACACGGTGACCGAGGGCACCTCCGAGGTGCAGCGCATAGTCATCTCCAAAGAGTGCGGATTCTAGGTCACAGCCATGGATCATCTTATCGAGGAACTCGAGCAAAGGAACCAAGAGTATCGCCTGGGCGGCGGTGCCAAGCGCATTGAACGGGAGCACGCCAAGGGCAAGCTTACCGCCCGGGAACGCCTGGACTACCTGTTCGACAAGGATACCTTCATCGAAGTTGGCTTGTTGACTGATCACACCTGCCGAGACTTTGGGTTGGAAAACCAGCACATGCCCGGCGACGGCGTGGTAACCGGCTACGGACAGGTGGACGGACGCAAGGTCTTCGCCTTTGCCCAGGACGCCACGGTAATGGGCGGCAGCTTGGGGGACATGCACTCGCAAAAGATATGCACGATCATGGACCTTGCGGTGAAGGCCGGCGCCCCCATCGTGGGCATCAACGATTCGGCTGGAGCCAGGGTACAGGAAGGCGCCGGTGGCCTGGCGGGATACGGCCTCATCTTCAGGCGCAACGTCAACGCCAGCGGAGTGGTGCCCCAGATTTCGGTGATCATGGGAAACTGCGCCGGTGGGGCGGTCTATTCCCCGGCCATGACCGACTTCGTGTTCATGGTGAAAAAGACCTCCTACATGTTCATAACTGGCCCCAAGGTCATCATGTCGGTTACCGGCGAAGACGTGACCATGGAAAAGCTGGGCGGGGCGCGCATCCACACCAAGATTTCGGGCAACTGCGATCTGGCCACCGAGGACGACAAGGAATGTCTGGACCAAGTCAAACGCCTCTTGTCCTATTTGCCCAGCAACTCCAAGAGCCAGCCCCCACGTCTAGCCATGTGGACCCCTCATTACGACAAAGAGATCCAAAATATAATCCCGGATGACCGCAAGAAGTTTTTCGACGTGCGTCAGGTAATTGAGCGTCTGGTGGACAAGGGCGATTTCATGGAGATCAAGGCCCTGTATGCCCCCAACGTGGTTGTGGGCTTCGGCCGCATCGACGGCCGGGCGGTGGGAGTCGTAGCTAACCAGTCGCGGCACCTGGGCGGGGCGCTGGACAGCGACGCCTCGGACAAGGCCGCCCGTTTCGTGCGCACCTGCGACGCCTTCAACATACCCTTAGTCAACCTAGTGGACGTGCCCGGTTACCTGCCCGGGGTCAAGCACGAGTACAGCGGCATCATCCGCCATGGCGCCAAGATGATCTACGCCTATTCCGAGGCTACGGTCCCGAAGATTACAATCATCCTGCGCAAGGCCTACGGCGGAGCCTATCAGGCCATGTGCTCCAAGCAGCTTGGTGCCGACCAGGTTTGGGCCTGGCCCTCGGCCGAGGTGGCGGTGATGGGTGCGGAAGGCGCGGTGGATATCGTCTACGCTAAGGGAATTGCCAAGGCCGACGACCCCGAAACCGCCCGCCAGGACAAAATCGACGAGTACCGGAAAAAGTTTGCCAACCCCTACGATGTGGCCAAAAAGCTTCACGTAGATGCGGTGATTTTACCCGGCGACACCCGGCCCTATTTGATGCGCGCCCTCGAGGCCTTGGAAGACAAGCAGGAGCCCAAGCCGTGGCGCAAGCACGGCAACGTGCCACTGTAGGAATATGATTGCCTTTAAAGGAGCTTGAAAAAATGAGTAAGCGGATTCGGGTCCTGGCGGCCAAACCCGGCCTAGACGGTCACGACCGGGGCATAAAAGTGGTTTGCACCGGCCTGAAGGACGCTGGTATGGAGGTGATCTACACCGGCCTGCGCCAGACCCCGGAGGCCATCGTGTCCGCCGCCTTGCAAGAGGACGTGGACGTGATCGCCCTGAGCACCCTGTCCGGGGCGCATAACCAGCACTTGCCCCGAGTGGCCAAATTGCTCAAGGAAAAGGGGGCCTCCCACATCCTGCTAGTTGCCGGAGGCATCGTGCCTCCCAAGGACCGCGTCGTGCTGAAAGAGCAAGGAATCTCCGAAATATTCGGACCCGGCGCCACCATGCCCCAGATTGTCAAATTTATCGAGGACAACCAGCCCCTGAGCTAATGGCAGAAAGAGCGGAGCCATTTCCATGGACAAGAATAAAATACAAGAGGCCAAGCAAAGCTGGGAGGGACGCCACCATGAGTTGGCCAAGTGCGCTCCTCACACCACCGACTGGGGCGACCCGGTGGAACCCCTGTACACTCCGGCCGACGGCGGCGACCAAGACTACCTGAACCAGAGCGGCTTCCCGGGCGATTTCCCCTTTGTGCGTGGTGTCTACTCCAGCATGTACCTGGGACGTCCCTGGACGGTGCGCCAGTATTCGGGTTACGACTCGCCCAAGGATACCAACGCCCGTTTCCGCTATCTGCTTGAGCAGGGCCAGACCGGGCTCAGTGTGGCCTTTGACCTGCCCACTCAAATCGGCTACGACTCGGATCACCCCATGTCTGCGGGTGAAGTGGGTAAGGTCGGCGTTCCGGTGGACACCCTGGAGGACATGGAAGTGATCTTCGAGGATCTTCCTTTGGACAAGCTTTCCACTTCCATGACCATCAATGCGCCCTCGGCGATCATGCTGGCCATGTACGTGAGCATAGGCAAGAAGCAGGGCCTGGACCCCAGCGTGTTGCGCGGCACACTGCAGAACGATGTGCTCAAGGAGTACACGGTGCGGGGCACCTACATTTTTCCGCCCCAGCCAAGCATCCGCCTCGTGACCGACATCTTTGCTTATTGCAGCCAGAACGTGCCCAAATTCAACACCATTAATGTGGCGGGTTACCACCTGCGCGAGGCGGGGTGCTCGGCGGTGCAGGAGATAGCCTTCTCCTTCACCAACGCCATTGCCTATATCCAGGCGGCCCTGGACACGGGGTTGGACATCGACGCCTTTGCCCCGCGCATCAGTTGGATTTTCAACACCAACAACAAGCTGTTCGAGGAGGTGGCCAAATACCGTGCCGCTCGGCGAATCTGGGCCGAACTGCTCAGGGACCGCTTCGGAGCTAAGGACCCGCGCTCTTGCATGCTGCGCTTCCACACTCAGACTAGCGGCGCCGCCCTGACTGCCCAGCAACCGCTAAACAACGTGGTGCGGGTGGCTTATCAGACTCTGGCGGCCGTGTTGGCCGGGGCCCAGTCCATCGCCGCCTGCTCCTATGACGAGGCCTTGAGTCTGCCCACGGAGGAGTCAGTGCGCACCAGCTTGCGCACTCAGCAGATTTTGCGCGAGGAGACCGGGGTGACCGACACCATTGATCCTCTGGGCGGCTCCTACTACATGGAAGCCTTGACCGACCAGATCTACACCCGCATCAAGGAACTGATGGATCGGGTGGAGCAGATGGGCGGCGCAGTGGCGGCCATTGAAAAGGGTTTCGTGCAAAAGGAGATTGAGCGCCGTGCCTACGACATCCAAAAGAGGATCGAGGCTGGCGAAATGGTGGTGGTGGGGGTCAACAAGTACACCATTGAAGAAGAAGAGACAGAGGTGCTGGTGGAGTCCAACCCCCAGGCTGAGCAGGACCAGATTGAGAGGCTGAATGCCATGAAAAACCGGCGCAGCAACGACAAGGTGGAAAGCGCCTTGGCGGCTCTAAAGCAGAGCGCCCAGGGCGATGGCGCCCTGATGCCGGTGATCATTGAAGCGGTGGAAGCCTACGCCAGCTTGGGCGAGATTTGCGGAGTGTTGCGCGAGGTGTTCGGTGAGTACCAGCCGGTGAGAACCATCTAGGCCCCTTTGGGGCAAACCGGCATAAACCCTTATGCACTTTGGTGGCGACCGAGTCCCACCGACTCTCGGCTTTGTGAGCCTATTAGATCGGGAGGGCACATGAAAATAAAACGCTTGGCCATATTGGCGTGGCAGTGAAAAGCGTGGATAAAGCCGCAAAGATATACACCGAAATTTTGCCGTTGGAAATATCCATTACTGAAGCGGTGGGTGAACTCCGCACCAGTTTCGTACCCATGGGCCAGGCCAAGCTGGAGTTGGTCATGAGCACCGAACCTGACGGCACCATGGCCAAGTTCATAGAAAAAAAGGGAGAGGGCCTGCACCGCCTGGCCTTTGATGTCCATGATATAGAAGCCGCGGTTGAGGAGCTGAAAGCCAAGGGGGTGCCCATGACCGCTGAACGGCCATGGAAGGGCGCTCACGACGCCAAGGTAATGTTCCTCCATCCAAAGGCCACCCATGGAGTGTTAATAGAACTTTGTCAATATCCAGAAGATCACTAATGGAATTATTTGGGTATCACTAACAGATCCATTATGTAAGGTTTCGTATCCTTAACAGGGGTCGCCACATATGGATTCAAGCAGGAGGATCGGATAATGGCGGGCATTTTTACAGCCGCTGCTCATATTCCCTATCTGAAGATGGAGCGAAAAACCATAGGTGGGGCCTGGGAGCGTGGCGCCCATAAGGGCTTTCGCAGCGTGGCGGGAAGCGACGAGGATTCCCTGACCATGGCGGCCGAGGCCGCCGGCTTCGTTCTGGAAGCGACGGGACGCGAGGATGTGCAGGCGCTTTACTTCGCCTCTACCACGGCTCCTTACAAGGAAAAAGCCACCTCGGCGATGCTGGCCACGGTGTTGGATTTGGACAGCAATATGGAGACACTGGACCTAGGCAACTCCCTGCGTTGCGGCTTGGGCGCCCTGAGTCTTGCCCTGGACACCGCGGCAGAAGGCAAAAAGGTCCTGGTAACTTCAGGCGAAAATCGCCTGGGCTATCCCCGCTCCGACCAGGAGCAGCTCTTCGGCGACGCCGGGGCCGCGGTGCTGGTGGGAGGAGGTGAGGCCCCGGTGGCTTACCTCGGCGGCTTCGCGGTAACCGATGAGATCACCGACGTGTGGCGCACCCAGGAAGACACCTACGTGCAGAACTGGGAAGGGCGCTTCGTGTCCGGTGAAGGCTACCTGAGGGTGATGGCCAAGGCGGTTAAGGGCCTTATGTCCCAGATGGCTGTTAATCCCGAGGACATCGCCAAGGCCGTAATACCCGCGCCGGACTCCCGTTCGGCCATGGGCATATTGAAAAAGACCGGCCTGGGCCAAGCCGGAGAGGCTGTGGACTCGCTGCTGGATGAAGTGGGCTTCTGCGGGGCGGCTCATCCCCTAGTGATGCTGGCCTCGGTATTGGAAACGGCAAAGCCCGGCGAGAAGATTCTGATGGCTGCCTATGGCGATGGAGCTCAGGCCCTGTTGTTCGAGGTGGAAAGCACACCGGCCAAGCCGGCGGTGAGCATGGCCCAGCATATGGAAAACCGTGGGGAGCTGAAATCCTACGCTCGCTTCTTGAGCTTTAACGGTTTGGTGGAGCCCCAGCCGGGCGAACCCTTCCGCCTGGTGCCCTCGGCCACGGTTACCTGGCGAGAGCGTGACTCCCTGCTGCGCTGCCGGGGCAGCAAGTGCCAAGTTTGCGGCACCGCGGCCTTTCCCATTCAGCGCATCTGCGATAAATGCCGCAGCGTGGACAAGTTCGACACCGTGCGCCTGAGCAGCATGACGGGGGAAGTTTTCACCTTTAGCCGGGACAATCTGGCCGGCCGGCCGGACGACCCAGTGATCGTTCAGACGGTGGTGCAGATGGAAAACGGGGCCCGTTTCTACGGCCTGATGACTGACGCCGACCCCAATCAGGTGGAACTGGGCATGCCGGTGAAGCTCACTCTGCGCCGCATGCATGATCTGGGGGGATTCCACAATTACTTCTGGAAGTGCCGGCCGGTGAGGTAGCGGGGAGATAATCATGGGTAGCATTAAAGATAAAGTTGCAATCATCGGCATGGGGTGCAGCCAGTTCGGCGAGCGCTGGGACACCGGCATGAGCGACCTGGCCATAGAGGCCTCCAGCGAGGCCTTTGCAGACGCGGGCGTGGGGCCCGATGACATAGAGGCCTGCTTCTTCAGCACGGTCTACGCCCCCATGGGCGGCTTGGGGGCTTCCCCAGCGGCCGACGCCCTCAAGCTCAGGGACATTCCCATCATCCGAAACGAGAACTGGTGTACCAGCGGGCACATCGCTCTGTTCGAGGCCTGCATGGCCGTGGCCAGCGGCATGTACGACGTGGTGATGGCCCTGGGCGTGGAAAAGCTCAAGGACACCGGCTATGCCGGTCTGGGCATGGGCCGGGGTATGAACCCGGTGCTGGAAGCCCGGCGCACCGCGCCCGGCTCCTTCGCCCTTATCGCCAAGCGCTACTTTGAGAGGTACGGCTTGAGCAACGAAGAGGGCAAGGAACTCATCGGGCGCATAGCGGTGAAGAACCACGACAACGGCAGCCGCACTCCCAAGGCCCACTTCCACAACAAGGTGCCCTTGGAGAAGGTGCTCAAGGCCCCGGTGATCGCCTGGCCCTTGGGCCTGTTCGACTGCTGCGGCAACAGCGACGGTGCGGCCTGCGCCATCGTCACCCGGGCGGACATGGCCAAGAACTTCAGGGACGATCCCATCTACCTCAAGGGCATGGGTGTGGCCATGGACTCCACCATGCCCCATATACGACCCGAGTTCGACTGGATCCACTTCGGGGCTTTGATGAACTCCTCCAAGAAGGCGTATGAGATGGCCGGCATCACCAATCCCCGCGAGGAGTTGGACGTGGCCGAGGTTCACGACTGCTTCACCATCACCGAGCTTGCTATCTACGAAAATTTCGGCTTTAGTGCTCCCGGTGGGGCCATCGAGGATATCCGCTCCGGCTTCTTCGAGATAGGCGGCGGCCTGCCGGTGAACATCGACGGCGGGCTCAAGTGTTTCGGCCATCCCATCGGAGCCAGCGGCCTGCGCATGACTTACGAGATTTACAAGCAATTGCAACAGAAGGTGGATAACCCCGAGCGCCAGGTAAAGAACCCGCGCAGGGGACTGTCCCACACTTTTGGCGGCCCGCCCCAGATCAGCGCGGTGGCCATTTTGGGTAACGAAAGAGGGTAGGGCTAAACAACCAAAACAAGGCCTTCGGAGGGTCTGAAATGGATATCAAGAAAGTAATGGTGGTGGGTTGCGGCACCATGGGTTCGGGAATCGTACAAGTTTGCGCCCAGTCCGGCCTGCAGGTGGTGATGACCGACGTGTCCCAGCAAATGCTGGAAAAGGCCATGGAAAAGATCGCCTGGTCGGTAGGCAAGCTGGCCGAAAAGGGCAAGATCGCCGATGATCAGGCAACGGTGATGGCACGCATCACCGCCAGCCAGGACTACGCCCCCGGGGCTGACGCCAACCTGGTGGTGGAGGCGGTGTTCGAAAGCATCGAGGTCAAGAAGGAAGTGTTCGGCGCCTTGGAAAAGGCCGTTAGCCCCAAGTGCCTGCTGGCCTCCAACACCTCGGCCATTCCCATTAGCGCCATCGGCGGCGGCCTGGAGCATCCCGAACGGATTCTAGGCCTGCACTTCTTCAACCCGGTGCCCATGCTGGACGCCGTGGAAGTGATCAAGGGAATCTCCACCAGCGAAGAGACCATGCAGGCTGGTGTGGACTTCGTCCGTTACCTGGGCAAGGAGCCGATCCGGGTGGATAGCGACATCGCTGGATTTATTTTGAACCGGTGCAACATGCTGCTTAACATGGAGGCTTACCGCCTGGTGGAGCAGAAGGTGTCCACCCCCAAGGATATTGACACCGGCTTCCGCCTGGCCTTTGGCCGCAAGATGGGCCCCCTGGAGACCTCGGATTTGGTGGGCTTGGACGTGCAGCTCATGGCCTACACCAATGTGTATGACGAGGAAAAGGATCCGCGTTTCTATCCGCCGTCCATCCTGCGGCGCAAAGTGGAGGCAGGGCACCTGGGGCGCAAAACCGGCAAAGGCTGGTATGAGTACGATAAAGATGGCAAACGTATCGACAGCTAGTCCGAAGGCGCTTTCCCAGGCATTTGTTGAGGTGGGCTGTAGCCGCTGGCGCCCCGTTCCTTGTACCTGATCCTGCTTATCGTGCCTCATCGGCGCGGCATATTTAAGTCAGATGATTAAAGAGGATTAAACATGAACTTTGCCTTTACTGAAGAGCAGCAGATGGTGAAGGATACGGCGGCACGCATCGCCGACGAGGATTTGAAGCCCAAGGCTGCTCATTTCGATGAAAGTCATGAGCATCCGTCAGAGGCCTGCGCGGTCCTGGGCGAGTTGGGCTTCATGGGCATCGCGGTACCGGAGGAGTACGGCGGCGCAGGTATGGATTACGTTTCCTATGTGTTGGCCCTTAGTGAGGTATCTCGGGGCGACGCCAGTGTGGGCGTGATCATGAGCGTAAACAACTCGCTCTACTGTTTCCCCGTGATGACCTTTGGCAACGAACAGCAGAAGAAGACTTTTCTCACCCCAGTGGCCAGTGGAGCCAAGATCGGCTGCTACGGCCTCACCGAGGCGGGTGCGGGCAGCGACCCCGCCTCTATGCGCACTACCGCGGTGCTCGATGGAGATAAGTGGGTCATTAACGGGGAGAAGAAGTTCATAACCAATGGCAACGTGGCCTCATACGCGGTGATCGCGGCGGTTACAGACAAGTCCGCCGGGGCCAAGGGCATCAGTTCCTTCATCGTGGACCTGGAGAATACTACCGGCTTCACCGTGGGCCGAGTGGAAGACAAAATGGGCATCTGCGCCTCGGGCACCTCGGAGTTGGTGTTTGAGGACGCGCGCATCCCCAAGGAGAACCTGCTTGGCCAGGAAGGCGGCGGCCTGCGTCAGATGCTGACCACTCTGGACAGTGGCCGCATCGGCATTGGCTCCCAGGCGTTAGGCATCGGGAAGGCAGTATTGGAGGAGGCTATACAGTACGCGAACGAACGGGAACAGTTCGGACGTCCTATCAGTGCCTTCCAAGCCATTCAGTGGAAATTGGCTGATATTGCTGCGGCCCTGGAGGCGGCGGAACTTTTGCTTCTCAAGGCAGCCTGGATGGAAGACCAGCATTTGCATTTTGAGAAGAACTCGGCCATGGCCAAGATGTTTGCCTCGGACGCTGCTATGACTGCGGCCATTGAGGGGGTACAGATTCTGGGTGGCTACGGTTACTGCAAGGAATACCCCATGGAGCGCCATATGCGCGATGCCAAAATCACCCAGATTTATGAGGGCACCAACGAGATCATGCGGTTGGTAATAGCCCGCAACCTACTCAAAAAGAAATAACATGACCTTTTCCGGCTAAGGCCTACCAGGTGGGTTGCTTGTTCGCCAGAGGTGCGAGCCTTCTGCAGCAGGGATTATAAGTCATCAAGTCGCTAGTTGTTTTAGAGAGGGTGTCTCCGTGCCATTTATGAAGGATGATCCAGATGATTCATGAAGTGGCTCCCTCCCTGTATAGGGTCCAGATTCCACTTCCCAACAGCCCCCTAAAGTTTCTGAACTCCTATTTCATATTGGGCGAGCCCCGCAACCTCATCGTGGACACAGGTCTCAACCGCCCTGAGTGCCTGAGGGCCTTACGGGCCGGGATGCGGCAGCTGGGAGTGGATCTGGAGCGCACCGATTTTTTCATCACCCACATGCATTCTGATCACTTTGCCCTGACCAGCCAGGTAGTGGGTAAAACCAGCCGCGTCTTCTTCAACCGTCCTGAGGCTGAGATCGTAGAGGCGGGTTTCCATTGGGAGCCCATGATCGCTTACGGCGGGCTCAACGGTTTCCCACGGGCGGAGTTGGAGGCAGCCCTAAACGCTCACCCTGGCTTCAAGCACGGCTCGACCTGGATGCCTTACCTTAACATAATAGAAGAGGGCGAGCCCATGAGTGTTGGCGATTATCACTTCACCTGTCTCATTACGCCTGGGCACACACTGGGCCACACCTGTCTGTGGGAGGCGGAACGTAAAATCCTCATCGCTGGTGATCACATCCTAGGCGACATCACCCCCAACATTCAATGCTGGCGGGACGGCTTCGATCCCCTGGCCATGTATTTGGAGAGCCTGGACAAGACCACTCGCCTGGACGCACAACTGGTCCTACCCGGCCACCGCAGCTTGATCCAGAACATTAAAGAGCGGATCGGGCAACTCAAAGAACACCACCACCTGCGACTGGAAGAGATTCGGGGCATTATGTCCGCTGCGCCGCGCGACGCTTATCAGACCGCCGCTCACATGAGTTGGGACATCAACTGTTCTTCTTGGGAGGAGTTCCCCGTGGCACAGAAATGGTTTGCAACCGGAGAAGCAATGGCCCATTTACGATACCTGGAAAACCGGGGCGAGGTCATGGTGACCGAGGAGAGTGGCCAGCGAATCTACGGACCTGCTATCTAGATGATTACGTGGGCGATAGTCATGCCTAAAAAGGCGCTTTGGTTATGGAGGTGACCTCGAGAACTCACCTTGACCTATGGCAGATAGCCCGTCGAGGTGCGAGGAGTTTGATGGCCGCGTCCTCATTGGGAAAATGGATTCGGTTCCTAATAATGTTCATGCGCAGCGACCTGCCCCATTAAAAAGGCACGCCGGCAAGATCCCGCCAAAAATATTGCCGTCCCGCCGCAGAGGTGGATGCTAAAATCAATGAGCGATGGATGTGAATGGCGGAGTAAGTGCGGGACAGTTGGCGGTCTAAAACCGTGACACTTGTTTTAGAGATATAGTCCTGTTGTTCATGCTGTCAATCATGATCTTGCCTTAGTTGGTTTTGGGCTTTGCCTGGGATCGTCTTTTGGCTTGGCGGAGCCGGTAGCTTTCTCCATTGGCCTCGATGATGTGGCACCTATGGGTCAGTCTGTCCAGCAGTGCACCGGTGAGTCTTTCGGAGCCGAAGACCTCCGTCCATTGCTGGAAAGGGAGATTGGTGGTGATCATGAGGCTTTGTTGTTCATATGCCCTACCCACCACCTCGAATAGCATTTGAGCGCCTATCTTGGAGAAGGGCACATAGCCCAGTTCATCGATGACCAGCAGGTGTAGGCGCTGGAGCTGTTTCTGCAGGCGTTGCAGACGTCTTTCCTCGCGGCATTCCATGAGCTCTGTGACCAGGGCGGTGGCGCTGTAGAATTTCACCTTGCTTCCCTGGGCGCAGGCCGCAAAGGCCATGGCGCTGGCCAGGTGGGTCTTGCCGGTGCCGGAGTTTCCGATCAGGAGCACGTTTTCCTTTTTGGCGATGTACTCGCCCCTCATCAGCTCCCTGACCAGCTGCTGATTGATGGAGGGCTGTGCCTTGAAATCAAAGGTGTCCATGGTCTTGATCACCGGAAAGGCGGCTTGCTTGATGCGCCTTTCGGCTGCCCGCTTCTCGCGGTCCAGAAGCTCCCGCTCGGTCAGGCGCAGCAGGTAGGTCATGTAATCGGAGCGGTCTTGGCTGCAGACCTTGGCCATGGCCGCGTATTCCCGGAGAATGGTGGGCAGCTTCAGCTTTTTGAGGTGGTACTCCAAGAGCACGGTGGGTTTGTCCTGGTCCTTCATGACAGCGCCCCTCCCTGCGCGAGGAGGGAGTCATAGACTGTGATATCGGGCCCGGCCACGCTCACTCGGCCCAGGTGCTCACGACCGTCCAGCAGGAAGGTGGCCGCGGGCCCTGATGATGGCGGCTCCAGCAGGTGGACAATGGCCTCCGGGGCATAGGCTCCCGCGTACAATGCCTGCTCCACCGCCCGCTTCAGTCTGGCCATGGAGTGGTCCTCCAGCAAACGTAGGACCTTTATGTATTTACGGGTGCCCTGGCCAGGCATGTCTTCCCCGGCCACCAGCCGCCGCCTCAAGACCTCAAAGCACTCAGACAGATCTAGGTCAGCCAGGGGGCGGGCGTGGTCCAGGGAGCCAGGCTTGCGCTCCAGCAAGGGCAGATAATGCCGGTAGTCGAAAAACACCCCTTCCTTGCCCCAGGATCGGGAGTGGCGGGCCACCACCACGTCATGGTGGCAGAGCACCACCCGATCCACATAGCCCTTGGCCACAATTTCATGGTGGGCACAAGCCACCGGCACCGAGTAGTCATTGTCGTCGAAGCGGACCAGGGACAATGAATTGGCCCGGGTAGGCTGTTTGCGGCAGGCATCGAAGCGGGAGGGAGGCAGGGGGACAAAGGCTGTCTGGTCTTCCTGCAAAACCTCGGCCTTGCTACCGCCCTTGCCACGCAAACGGCGCTTCATGTCGTCGCGGCACTGCCTTAAAAGCATGGCATTGAGCTCGGCCAGGTCCTTCACCTGGGGCACTGGCACCAAAAAATTCTGCCGGGCGTACTTGACCACCCCTTCCACCACGCCCTTCTCGTTTGGACGCCGCACCCGACAAAAATGCTCCCGAAAAAGGTAATGGCTCTGCAGCTTGAGAAAACCATCGGTCAGCTTGCGCTCATGAGGCCCTATGATCTTGGAAACCAGGACCTTGCTATTGTCGTAACTGATCCGGTGGGGCACCCCACCGAAAAACTCGAACGCCCTGGCATGCCCTTCCCAGTAGCTCTCGCTGCACTCCTTGTCGAAGGCCGCCACGAAAAAGGCATCGGAGTACGGCAAGGCCATGATAAAAAGCGCTATCTTGCGAAGCTCCCCGGAAACCTTGGCCAGGGCATAGCCAAAGTCCACCTGCGCCTCGCCGGGACGATGGACCAGGGGCATGTACACCTCCTGGCTCACGCGCTTGATTGCGCGCACCGCCTCCTTTACCTGGGTGTACTTGCCCTGATAACCCGCCTCCTTGATGCGGTGATATATGCGCGTGGCCGTGTGCCTTTGCTTCTTGGGAACCTTTTTGTCCTCTTTTATGATCCGGGCGATCAACTCAAGGTAGGGGCCAAGCTTGGGCTTGGCTCGGGGGGTGCTGAGCCGGTATCCGGGAGGCTCGGGAAAATTCTGAATCTTTTGCAGGGTATCCCAATGGATGCCCTCTCTACGCATTAACTCGCGCTTGCTCGCCTGGCCATCGCGCAACTCAAGTCTGATCCGGGCCCATTGATCCATGTCCGTGTACACCCCTTCCGCTCCTCCAGAGAGTCCTGGCCTGGAAGCCACCATGGCCTCCATCGCACCAAAACACCTGAAGAAAACTGAATCAATGTGTCACGGTTTTCAACCGCCACTAAAATCGTCTCGCTTTTGGACCGCCATTTACAAGAGGATTGGCTACCGATGCACGAAGAACTCGCCCGCACCCTTGAACTCCACAGAGAGCTTGGGCTCAGTGATGAGTGGGTTTTCGTGCAAACCAATCGCCGCAAAGGCCAACCTTTCATCGAGAACCGGGGATTTCCGCAAGACCTGTGCGAAAAGGCGGGGGTCAAACCCTTCGGCCTGCACGGGATCAGGGGGCTGGCCGGTACGGTCTTGGCCGAATCCGGCGAAGCCATGGTCAACATCGCCTCGGTTCTCAGGCACAAGAACGTGAGGACCACCGAACGATACATCAACAAGTCGCGGAGGCTGAAGCCCACTTTGGAGATCCTCAAGGGAGGGCTCGAAATGGTGGAAGCAGAGGCGACTGAGAACCGCCCTACGTCAATCCTACGTCTAGCGGGTGGTTCTAAATGACAAGGGGCTAGCCTGGCTCGGCTAACCCCTTGTCTTTCCTGCTAATTTTGGCGGGGACGACGAGACTCGAACTCGCGACCTCCGGCGTGACAGGCCGGCGCTCTAACCAAACTGAGCTACGCCCCCGCGTAATATATATTTTGAAGCCGGTGTCGGTTCGGTCCTACCTCCACCGTCCTCAACGGGGATAGTGGTGGTAGGCGGAACAGGGCTCGAACCTGTGACCCCCGGCTTGTAAGGCCGATGCTCTCCCAACTGAGCTACCCGCCCAAGTCCCGAGGCCGCGCGATCTCCCGCCCGGCCCCGTACCCCGTCAAGGGGACTACTATTTATCAACACGGCCGCGATCTGTCAATAGATTACAACCGATTAATGGGCTACTACTTCGTTGGAGGCGTCATTTTTCGCGTCGGCCGGCAACGCGTAGGGCTGGGGTGATTCCTGAAAGATGGTATCAGGGTCGTCCACCGCCAGGGCGTAGGCCAGCACCTGGTCCATGTGCTCCACCGGGATCAGCTCGATAACCTTGAGGACCCTCTGGGGGATCTCCTTGATATCCTTCTCGTTGTCCTTGGGGATCAACACCTGGGTGATCTGGGCCCTATGGGCGGCCAGGACCTTTTCCCGAAGCCCGCCGATGGGCAACACCCGCCCGCGCAGGGTGATCTCGCCGGTCATGGCCACATTGGCCTTGACCGGAATGCGGGTGAGGGCGCTGACCATGGTGGTGGCCAGGGTGATGCCCGCCGAGGGTCCGTCCTTGGGAATGGCGCCCTCGGGCACGTGGATGTGCAGGTCCACCTTGGTGTAGAAGTCCTCGGGCAGGCCCAGGGACTTGGCCCGGGAGCGCACGTAGCTCAGCGCCGCCTGGGCCGATTCCTGCATGACCTCGCCCAGCTTGCCGGTGATGGTCAGCTTGCCCTTGCCGGGCATGATGATGGCCTCGGTGGTCAGCACCTCGCCGCCGGTCTCGGTCCAGGCCAGGCCGTTGGTCAGACCCACGTGGTCGGACTCCTCGGGCAGACCGTAGCGGAACTTGGGCACGCCCAGATAGGACTCCACCGCGCTAACCGGCACCCGCACGGTGCCCTTGGTGTCGTTCTCGCTCACCAGGCGCTTGGCCACCTTGCGGCACACGCTGGCCAGCTCCCGCTCCAGGTTGCGCACCCCGGCCTCGCGGGTGTAGCGGCGGGCGATCTCCAGGATGGCCTTGTCGCTCAGCTGCACCTGCTCGGGGTCCAGGCCGTTGGCCTTGGCCTGCTTGGGCAAGAGGAACTGGGTGGCGATGCCCAGCTTCTCGATCTCGGTGTAGCCGGGCAGGCGGATGATCTCCATGCGGTCCTGCAAGGGGGCCGGGATGGAGTAGAGGGTGTTGGCCGTGGTGATGAACATGACCTCGGAGAGGTTGTAGTCCACGTCCAGGTAATGGTCGTTGAAGGCGTAGTTCTGCTCCGGGTCCAAGACCTCCAAGAGGGCGGCGCTGGGGTCGCCCCTAAAGTCGGTGGACATCTTGTCCACCTCGTCCAGGCAGAACACCGGGTTGACGCTGCCGGCCCGGCGCATGGACTGGATGATCTTGCCGGGCAGGGCGCCGATGTAGGTGCGCCGGTGGCCGCGGATCTCGGCCTCGTCGCGCACGCCGCCCAGGCTCACCCGGATGAAGTTGCGCCCCATGGCCCGGGCGATGGAGCGGGCCAAGGAGGTCTTGCCCACCCCGGGAGGGCCCACGAAGCACAGGATGGGGCCCTTGATCTTCTTGGTCAAAGCCTGCACGGCCAAAAACTCCAGGATGCGCTCCTTGGGCTTGTCCAGGCCGTAGTGATCCTCGTCCAGGATGGTGTGGGCCGCCTTGAGGTCCAGGATGTCGCGGGTGCGCTCGCGCCAGGGCAGGGCCATGAGCCAGTCCACGTAGTTGCGCACCACCGTGGCCTCGGCGCTCATGGGCGACATCATCTTGAGCTTCTTGAGCTCGGCCTCTATCTTCATGCGGGCTTCGCGGGGCATGGGCTTTTTCTTGAGCTTTTCCTCAAGATCGCGGACCTCGCTCTTGAGGTCGTCCTTTTCGCCCATCTCCTTTTGGATGGCCCGCATCTGCTCGTTGAGATAGTACTCGCGCTGGGTCTTTTCCATCTGGCGCTTGACCCGGCTCTTGATGCGCTGCTCGATCTGCAAAATCTCGATCTCGCTACGCAACAGCTCGAACAGGCGGCTCAGGCGGCGGTTGGGCTCGATGAGCTCCAACAGCTGCTGCTTGTCGTCCAGCTTGAGCGGCAGATGGCCCACCACCGTGTCGGCCAGAGCGCCGGGGTCGGTGACGGCCGACACCGACAGGAGCACTTCCTTGGGTATCTTCTTGTTGAGCTTGGCGTATTGGTCGAAAGAGGCCACCACCGAGCGGATGAGGGCCTCGGACTCCAGGTCGGAGGCGAAGCCTTGCTCAACCACCTCCAGATCGACCATGAAAAAGTCGGGGTTGGGCTGGAACCCCACGATGCGGGCCCGCTCGCGGCCCTCGATAAGGGCTTTGACCGTGCCGTCGGGCAGGCGCAGGAGCTGCAGGACGGTGCTCAGGGTGCCCACCTGATAGATATCGCCCTCGCCGGGGTCGTCCACCTTGGCTTCGCGTTGGGTGGCCAAAAAGATGGTTTTCCCGTGTTCCATGGCGTATTCCAGGGCCGCCACGGAGCGGTCGCGCCCCACGAAAAGTGGTGCGACCATGGAAGGGAAGATCACCACGTCCCTGAGGGGCATCAACGGTGCGCGCATATCAAGCTTCCTTGCTTAGGGAACGCCTTCTCGTGGGAGAGAGGGCGCAAAAAACTACCTTCTCTTATTAAAAGAGAATAAGTACTCTTGGGGGCGATTGCATGGTTATTTTTTTGCCGTCCCAAGGGCAGACGGAACGGGCCGGTAAACGCCTAGGCGTACTCGGCCTGATCCGAATAGAGCAGCAGAGGCTGTTCACCCTTGGTGATAACCTCCTCGCCCACCACGCACTCGGTGACCTCCTTGAGAGAGGGCAGCTCGTACATTATGTCGAGCATGGCCGCCTCCAGGATGGACCGCAGGCCGCGGGCGCCGCTCTTGCGGGCCAGGGCCTCCTTGGACACCGCCTTCAGGGCCTCGTCGCTGAACTTGAGCTCCACGCCCTCCAGCTCGAAGAGCTTCTGGTACTGCTTGACCAGGGCGTTCTTGGGCTCGGTGAGGATGCGGATGAGGGCTTCCTCGCTCAGTTCCTCCAGGGTGGCCACCACGGGCAGACGACCCACGAACTCGGGGATGAGGCCGAAGCGGATCAGGTCTTCGGGCTGGCACTTGGCCAACACCTCTCCCAAGGGGACGTCTTCGGGGCGCTCCTTCACCTTGGCGGTGAAGCCCATCATTTTGGCGCCCAGGCGGTTTTTGATCACCCGGTCCAGGCCCACGAAAGCGCCGCCGCAGATGAACAGGATGTTGGTGGTGTCCACCTTGACGAACTCCTGCTGCGGATGCTTGCGGCCGCCCTTGGGCGGCACGGAGGCCTGGGTGCCTTCGATGATTTTAAGCAGCGCCTGCTGCACGCCCTCGCCGCTGACGTCGCGGGTGATGGAGGGGTTTTCGCTCTTGCGGGCGATCTTGTCGATCTCGTCGATGTAGACGATGCCCCGCTGGGCCCGCTCCACGTCGTAGTCCGCCGCCTGGAGCAGGTTGAGGATGATGTTTTCCACGTCCTCGCCCACGTAACCGGCCTCGGTGAGGGTGGTGGCGTCGGCGATGGTGAAAGGCACGTTGAGTATCTTGGCCAGGGTCTGGGCCAACAGGGTCTTGCCGCAGCCGGTGGGGCCCACCAACAGGATGTTGGATTTCTGCAGCTCCACCCCGCCCATTTCCATCTTGGCGTCGATGCGCTTGTAGTGGTTGTGCACGGCCACGGAGAGGATCTTCTTGGCCCGATCCTGCTCAACCACGTACTCGTCCATTATCGCCTTGATTTCCGCTGGCTTGGGAATGGCGACGCGGCTGGCGGCCTCTTCCTTCTGATACTCCTCCTCGATGATCTCGTTGCAAAGCTCGATGCACTCGTCGCAGATGTACACCGAGGGCCCAGCGATGAGCTTTTTCACCTCATCCTGGCTCTTGCCGCAGAAGGAGCAAACTAGATCGGAACCTTTGCCGTCGTTTTTCTTGGTCATTTAGACCGGCCTCCGTCCCCCTGGGGAACTTGCGGGGTGCTGGCTACTCAGCCAATTCGCGGTGAGTGATCACCTTGTCGATGATCCCGTAGGCCTTGGCCTCTTCCCCGCTCATGAAAAAGTCGCGTTCGGTGTCGGCGGCGACCTTCTTTACGTTTTGACCGGTGTGTCCGGCCAAAATCAGGTTGAGCTCCTCCCTAAGACGCAAGATTTCCTTGGCGTGGATATCTATGTCGCTGGCCTGCCCCTGAAAACCACCCATGGGCTGGTGGATCAGGATGCGCGAGTGGGGCAGGGAAAAACGCATGCCCGGCTCGCCGGCGGCCAAGAGAATGGCGGCCATGCTGCTGGCCTGGCCCAGGCACAGGGTGCTCACCTTGGACTTGATGTAGCTCATGGTGTCGTAGATGGCCATGCCCGCGGTAACCTGCCCGCCCGGCGAGTTGATGTAAAGGCTGATGTCCTTGGTGGGATCCTCGGCCTCCAGGAACAACAACTGCGCGATGAGCACGTTGGCCACGTGGTCGTCGATGGGCTCGCCCAAGATGATGATTCGGTCTTTGAGCAGCCGCGAATAGATATCATAGGATCTTTCGCCGCGGCTGGTTTGCTCGATGACAAAAGGAATTAGGGGCATCAGCGCCTCGTTTCGTTAATCGTATGCAGCCGGCGTTTTAGCCTTGGTCCTCGTTTTCCTCGGACTCTTTTTTATCAACCAATTCGGCTGGGTCTACTTGTGTAATAGTAGCACCGGCTTTTATGGCCTGCAACGTCTTTTCTTCCAGAATATGGGCGGTCAGTGAGGGCATCGCATTGTTTTTATTGTAAATATCCCTCAAGGCCTTGGCCGGCTGGCCGGTGCGTTCCGACATCTTGGCGAACTCGGCGTCGATGTCTTCATCGGAAACTTGCACGTCTTCCAGCTCGGTAATCTTGCCCAAAACTATACCGGCGCGAACCTTCTTTTCCGCCTCGGGCCTAAAGTCGTCGGCCAGCTTCATGGGGTCCAGCCCGGCGGCCTTGGGGTCCATGCCCGACTGGGTCAGCCGCTGCATGAAATCCTTGACCATCTCCTCCAGCTCGCCCTCCACCAGGGAGTTGGGCAGCTCGAACTCGCCCAGCTCGCGCACCTGGTCCAGAATCTGGCGGCGCAGTTCCTGGTCCCTCTGGTCCTGGTACATCTTTTCCAGGTCCGCGCGGATGCGCTCCTTGAGGGCGTCCAGGGTCTCGAACTCGCCGCCCAGGGAGCGGGCGAAATCGTCATCCATCTCTGGTTTGACCTTGCTCTTGAGGCCCTTGACGCTCATGGCGAAACGGATGTCCTTGCCGGCCATGGACTTGTTGGGGTGGTCGTCCTCGAAGTGCACGGTGGCCTCGGGGGTGTCGCCCACCTTGGCCTTGACCAGGGCCAGCTCGATCTCCTGCTGGCTCTTGCCCCCGCCCAGGTCCACTTCCACGTTTTCGGCCTTGCCGCCCTCCAGGGGTTCCTCGCCGTCAAAGGCCTCGTAGTCCACCACCACCACGTCGCCGATGGCCGCCGGACGCTCTTGTTCCACCGGCACCAGCACCGCCTGGCGCTCGGCCAACTGGTCCAGGCGCTGGGCCACTTCTTCGTCGGTGGCCTCCAGCTTGGGCTCCTTGAGCGCAAACCCCTGGTAGTCCTCCTTGGCGAGCTCGAACTCGGGGGGCACGTCAAAGGTCAGCTTGTAGACGAAGTCCTCTCCCGCCTTGGGAGGGTCGAAGTCGAAATCCGGCTGGGCCACCGGCTCCAGGCCGCTCTCCTTGAGCGCCTCGGCATAGCTGCCGCCCAGAAGCTCCTGGGAGGCCTCGCTGGCCGCCTGATCGCCATAGTAGCGCTCCATAATGGGCCGGGGCACCTTACCAGGGCGGAAGCCCTTGATCTTTACGGAGTTTTTCAGCTTGTTGTAGACCTTGTTCAGGGTCTTGTCGACTTCCTTGGCCGGCAGCTCCACCGTAATGCGTCGCTGGACCTGGCTCAGCTCTTCCACGTTGACCTTCATGACCGGTATTCCTTGCCCTCAAGAGGGGTTAAGGTTAAATAATGCGAAATTGTAGTGATATAACACCCCACTGGACCCTCCGCAACCCAAAAGCGGCGTCCAAGGGGTCGGAATCGGTTGGCTTTCAGTAGGTGGCCAACTGCTCGCGCACCAAGGCGACGTCCTCGGCCTCGGGCAGGAAGGGGTAGTTGCGCAGGTCCGGCCCCGGCCGTTCGTTGCCGTAAGGGCGGTTGCAGGCCACCTCGCCCGAGGCGCCCGGACAGCCCGAGGTCATGAAAGGCTTCCCAGAGGCGATGGCCTTTTCGATGATCTCCGGGTCGTCGCCAAAGAACACGATGCGCCCCTGGCCGTCAAAGGCCATGTCCGAGGCCCGGGCCAGGTCGTGATCGATGAGCCAGCGAGCCAGTTGGATGCGGCGATAGCCGGCGGCCGGCGGCTGGGGGGTGTCCTTCAGGGCCGAGAAGCGCTCGGGGTAGAAGCAGAACAAATGAGTGTAGCCGCCCATGCGCCGGGCGCGGTCCATGGCCCAGACCAGCTCTTCCTCGGTCTCGCCCAGGCCGTAGATCAGGTGCACCCCCGCCATGTCTTGGCCGAACACCTCGATGGACTGCTCGTAGATGTCCCAGTAGTGCTCCCAGCGGTGGGGGCCGCCGGCGGGCTTGCCCCGGTACTTGGCGAACAGCTCCGGCGTGGCCGCGTCGATGGCCACTCCGATGCGGTCGGCCCCGGCGTCCTTCATCTCCAGTAGGTTGTCGCGCTTAAGCAGGGTGGGGGCGATCAACAGGCTCACCGGCAGATCGCAGCCCGCCCGCACCCGGCGGCACACCTCGAGGGTGTCTTGCCGGGCCTCGGGGCGGGTGATCATGGAGATGCACACCCGCTCCACGTGGGGCGGGGCCGCGGCGCAGGCCGCCACCACGTCGTCCAGGGCATAGGCCCGCCAGATCACCCGGATGAACTTCTGGAAGCGGGGGTCTTCGGCCGGGATCTGGCTCTCGCGGGCCAGGCCGCAAAAGGCGCAGTTGGCCCGGCAGCCGCCGGGGTAGGTCAAGAGCAGGTTGATGCAGCCCAGGCGGGCGTTGCGATAAAAACGCCCCTCGGCAAAACCCAGGGTCATGGCCGCGGCCAGGGAAAGGCGCACGTACTCGGGGCTGGAATGGCTCAGGTCTGCCTCGGCGGCGGCTAAGGGCATGATTTCTCCTCGCGTCAGGCCAGGGAACAGCAGGTGTCTTGAAAACTAACTTTTACACCCAAGGACCGGGCCTGCTCAAGGGCCCCGTCGCTGGGGATGGCCAGGGCGTTGATCCCCGCCCGCACCGCCAGGCCGTCCAACCGGGCCCGGTAGCGGCCCCGGGGGCGGGCGCAGCCCAAATGGTGCCGGGCGGCGGGCAGGCGCAGGCGGGCCTGGGCCATGAAAGAGGCCACCTCCTCCACGGCGGGAGGTTCGGCCCGGGCCAGGGGGGTGTCCTTCAGGGGCATGAGCACCACGAATACCACCCGCCGGGGGTTCAGGGCGGCCACCAATTCCAGGGCGTCGTACTCCCCGATGATATGGCCGTGGTCCAGGCCCATGATGATGTGGGGCACCACCTCCAGCCCGGCCTCGGCGCAGGCGGCCAGGGTTTCGCTCTGGGCGGCCAGGCCGTCGGGCAAGTGCAGCACCCTTCGCGCGGTGCCCTCGCTGCCCACCACGTCGATGAGCGCCTGGCGCACCCCGGCGGCCTTGAGGGCCCGGGCCGTGGCCGCGCCGATGCGCCCCACGTGGGCGGTGAGCACCAGGTCGGTCTCCCGGGCCAGGCGTTCGATGCCCCCCAGCACGCTGTCCCAGGGCAGGCGGCCTTGGGGGTCGCTGCCTCCGGAGATGAGCATGCCCAACTGACCCTGGGCGGCCAAACGCTTGCCCAGGGCGTACAGGGCCTCGCCACCACAGGCCGGGCGCATGGTGCGCAAAAGCTGGCCTCGGCAGTGGTCGCAGCCCTGGCGGCACTCCTGGCCGGTGATGCTCACCGCCGGGTAGCGGCCCTTGCGGCCGTAGGCCGTGAACATGCCCGGCAGATAGATGCCCAGCTTGGCTCCGTGATGCTGCCAGGACAGGGCGCGGGCCTGGTCCAGGGCTTGATCCAGGCTAGCCACGGCGGCCTCCCCAGGCGGGCCAGACGCGGGCCATGAGACCGGCGAAATCTTCGGCGTCCCAGCCTCGCTCCATCTCCGCGCGGGCGGCCAGGCCCCGGGCCAGGTGGCGGCCGTAGCGGGCCGCTACCTCGTGCTGATATTCCTGGCCCGCCTCGGGTTGCCCACAGGCCAGGCGCGCGGCGGCCTGGCCCGCCTCCGCCCCGGAGAACACCGCCTGGGGTATGCCCGCTCCGGTGACCGGATGGGTGAGCCCGGCCGCGTCCCCGGCCAAGAGCACCCGGCCCTTGGCCATTTCGGGGCGCGGACCACCCACGGGTATGGCTCCTCCGGCCAGGGCCAGCACGCCGGGCAGGATCAAGCCTTGGGCGAGCAAACGGGAGCGCAGCTCGTCCAGGCGCTTTTGGGGCTTGGCCTGCACCCGGCAGCCCAGGCCCAGGTTGGCCGCCGCCCCGCGCGGGAAGAGCCAGGCGTAGCCGTGGCGGATGGCAGGCTCCAGATAGACCAGGGTGCGCTCCAGGGGACGGGCCAGGGGCACCTGCATCTGCACCCCGGCCATCAGCGCCTGCGAGGGCCAACCGCTCAGGCGGGCGGCCAGGGAGGCCGCGCCGTCGGCGGCCACCACCGCGCCGGGGGAGAGGGTTATCTTGCGGGCGCCGCGCTGTATCTCCCAGGCGTCGCCTTGCACGGTCATGAGCTTGGCCCCGGCCCATACCGTGGCCCCGGCCTGGGCGGCGGCCAACACCAGGCCGTGGTCAAACACCTGGCGGTCCAATATCCAGCCCGGTCCCGGCGTGTAGCGCTCCGCGCCCTCCAGGATGGTGTCCATGCCCTCCACCGGCTGCACCCGGCCGCGCTCGGGGAAGCTCACCTCCCGGGCCAGCAGACGGGGCACGAACTCGGCGCAGTGGGGCAGGGCCCCGAAGCGGCGCTTCTTGTCGACCAAGAGCACCTTGGCCCCGGCCTTGGCCGCCCGGGTGGCGGCCAGGGCCCCGGCCGGGCCGCCGCCGATCACCAATACGTCGAAGTTCTCAGGCACGGCCCATCCTCCGGGCCACCTTTTCAATAAGCGCGGTGTTCATCTCGGTCTGGTTGTCGAAATGCCCGGCATAGGCGGCCATGCCCTTGCCCAGGTCGTAGCAGGTGGTGGAGTCCAGGTTGACCAGCACCCCCCGGGCCCCGGACTCCTCGATCTCCCGCTGGTGCTTGGTGTAAAAGGCCTCGCAGCAGGAGCCCAGAAACCAGCCGCCTTGCTGGTGGATACGCCGTAAATTTTCCATCAGGTGCTCGAATGACTGGATGCTCACCGGCTCCAGACCCAGTTCGTGGCCCAGGGTGATCATCGCGGTGAACTGGCAATCGCCGCAAACCCCGCAATCGGACACGTAGCGGAACTCGCAATCCGGCGGCTTGGAGCAATAGGGCAGCAGCAGCCAGGCCGCTTTTTGCTCCAGGGCCTCTTCCGGGGCGAGGTTCACCAAAAACAGCTCGGCCGCATTTTCCTGGCCCAGCTCCCTGGCCAGGGCCAGGCGCGCCCCGGCCTGGGCCACGGCCCGGGCCACCTCCGAGGGGGTGATGCCCACCAGTTCGCCGGGAGCGTTCGCAAAAAACTCCTCCACCACCCGGCGCAGTTGTTCGAGCTGGGCCTTGGCCCCCATGAGCGCCGCCTCCAGGTCGGGCACCAGGCGCTGGGGCCGGGCGAAGAAGTCACCGCTGATCAGCGCCTTTTGCACCCGCGCCCCCCGCTTGTCCAGCCATAGGTGCACCTGCATGCTGCCCCCGTCGCCCTGCACGTAGTGGCGCAGCCAGGCCGGGCGGTCCGAGGGCAGGGACTTGAGCCGCAGCCACTCTTCAGAGCTGAAGTAGGGCAGCCGCTGGGCCAGTTCGTCCCGTTCGCCCTCGGTGAGCCCGCCGGGCTCCAGGCTCAGGCCTAGGCCCTGGGACAGGCCGTCGGCCAGGACCTGCTTCAGCTCGGCCATGGGCAGGGGCCGCCCCAAGAGATCCTCCAGAAAGGCCATGCGCTCCATGAGCGACTCGATCTCCCGGCGCTTGAGCTTTTCCACCGGCACCCTAAGCGCCTTGAGAAAGCGCTCTATCTCGTTGACCACCAGCACGGTGCCCTGGAACAGGGCTCCGCCCTCCAGGACCATGCCCCCGGTGCCCGAGATCTTGCGCCCGTCCACCTCGATGTCGTTGCGGGGCCGGAAGCAGGCCTCGATCCCCAGGGATGAGATGCCCCGGGCGGCGGCCAGGCAGATGCGCTCCAGGGCGGCGTTGAAGCCGCCGGCAAAGGGGCCTTGGCCCCAGGGGGCGATGATCTCCCAGCCCAGGCTGGACTCCTGGAACAACAGGGCCCCGCCACCGGTGACCCGGCGGTTTACCTCGATGCCTTGCTGAGCGCAGTAGTCCAGGCGCAGCTCCCGTTCCGCCTCCTGGTGAAAACCCACCAAGGCGGCGTCCGGGCTGAAGCGCAAGAAACGCAAGGTGGGGGGAGAGAGGCCGGCCCCGACGCGGCGGGTGATGATCTCGTCCAAGGCCATGTTTTCGGCGGCGGTCAACAGACCGGTGTCTAGCAAGCGGAAGTGGGTCAATTCTCACCAATCCCCGGATGGGTGCATGATGGGCTAAGGCTACCGCCGGGACGGGGGCAAGGCAAGGCCACGGCCTCAGGCGCGGGCCTCGGGGCGCAGCTCGAAGTGCTCCCGGTGCAGGCTTTGGTTGGGCACCACGTGGATGGTGAGCTGGAGCAACGATTCCAGCTCTTCCAGGGCGAAGCGCTCCTCCTGGAGCATCACCTCGGCCACCTGGGGATGCACCATGACGCTCACCGCGCCGGCCACCGAGTTTTTCAACTCCCGTTCCAGGGCCCGGAAAATCTCGTAGCAGACAGTGGTGGGGTCGCGCAGGCGGCCGGAGCCCTCGCAGTAGAAGCAAGGCTCGCCCAGTGATTCGCCCAGGGATTCGCGCACCCGCTTGCGGGTCATCTCCACCAGGCCCAGGGGGCTCATGAACAGCACGTTGGTCTTGGAGCGGTCGGCGCCCAGGGCCTCCTCGAGGGCGGCCACCACCCGCTCGCGGTTTTCCTCGCGCTCCATGTCGATGAAGTCGATAACGATGAGCCCGCCGATGTCCCGAAGGCGTATCTGGCAGGCGATCTCCTTGACCGCTTCCAGGTTGGTCTTGACGATGGTCTCTTCCAGGTTGTAGCCGCCCACGTAGCGCCCGGTGTTCACGTCGATGGAGGTGAGCGCCTCGGTCTTTTCGATGACCACGTAGCCGCCGCTCTTGAGCCAGACCTTGCGCTCCAGGGCCCGGGCCAGCTCCGGCTCCACCTCGTAGGCGTCGAAGATGGGCTCGGCGCGGTCGTAAAGCTCCACGCTGGGCAGCAGGCGGGGCATGAAGGTGGACACGAACTCCACCACCATGTCGTATTCCTCCTGGCAGTCGATGACCAGGTGGTCCACCTCTCTGGTGAACAAATCGCGCACCGCCCTGAGGCTCACCGACAGGTCCTGATGCAGCAGCGAGGGCACCTGGGACAGGCGGCGGCGCTGGCCGATGGAATCCCACAGCGAACGCAGAAAGTCCATCTCCGCGGAAAGCTTCTGGTGGTCGGCGCCTTCGCTCACCGTGCGGGCGATGAAACCCATGCCCGTGGGGCGCAACTCCTCGATGAGCCCCCGCAGGCGCTGGCGCTCCTCCGGGTCCTCGATGCGCCGGCTCACCCCCACGTGGTCGATGGTGGGCATGAGCACCAGGTTGCGGCCGGGCAGGGTCACGTGGCTGGTGATGCGCGCCCCCTTGTTGCCCAGGGGCTCCTTGGCCACCTGCACCATGATCTCCTGCCCCTCGCGCAACATCTGCTCGATGCGGCTGCCGGGGCTGCGCTGGGCCTCGGTGGGCACCTCGCCCGCCTCCCACTGCATCTCTTCCGGCGGCTCGTACACGTCGCTTACGTAAAGGAAGGCGGCCTTGGGCAGGCCGATGTCCACAAAGGCGGCCTGCATGCCCGGCAATACCCGGGCCACCCGGCCCAGGTATACGTTGCCCGCCAAGGACATCTGCTTGTGGCGCTCCACGTAGACCTCCACGCACTGGCCGTTTTCCAAAAGGGCCACGCGGGTTTCGTAGGAGCGCGCGTTTATGAGCAGAGTCGAGGCCATCAGGCTTGGTTGTCCTCTCTGGCTTCCACCTTCAGGGCGCGGGCGGCGGCCGCCTCTTCCGGGCTAAGCCCGAAAACGTGGGCCAACACCTCCACCGGCTTGGGACGTCCCCCGGACGAGCCCACGGCCAAAAGCAGCTCTCCGCCTTCCAGCGCCACCTGGCGCACGGCGGCCTGGAGGTCGATCTCCCGGCTTCCCTTGGGGGAGACCCTAAGCATAGTCCACTGGTCGGCCCGATGAAAAGCCTCCAGGCGCTCGGGGTCCAAAGGCGCGGAGGGGGTAATGCGGTACACCGCCACCGGCGGGTCGATGAGCTTTTCGCCGGGGCGGCCGGGACGGCCGTCGGCCAGGCGCAGGCCCGGCGGCAGCAGCTCGTTTACCTGGGCGGCCAAGCGGTCCGGGTCGTAGGAGCGCAGGGTGGAGACTTCCAACACTTCCACCAGGCTCTCCACCCCGGTGGGCAGGGCGGCAGCGGTCTTGACCAGGGCGTGGGGGTGAAAGCCCTGGGTGTAGGCCAGCTCGATGCCCGCGGCCCGGATGGTGCGCTCCAACAGGCGCATCATCTCCAGATGCCCCAGATAGCGGGCCGGGCCGGTTTTTTCCAGGCGGAAGCGCCAGTCCAGGCGTTCGCCCTCGCCGCCGGGCGCGGCGGGGGGAGAGGGCAGGGCGGCCTCCGGGCACAGGCGCGGCTTGATCACCTTGTGGTCGCACACCCCGCAGTCCAGACAGCGGCCCCGGCGGCAGTCGGCCGTGGACTGGCCTAGCAGCGACTTTTCCCGCTCGGCCCAGAGGAACTTCTTGCTCACCCCGGTGTCGATGTGCTCCCAGGGCAGCACCTCGTCCTGTTCCCGGGGCCGCAGGTAGTCGTCCAGGGAAAGGCCTTGGTCGGCCAGGGCGGCGAGCCAGGCATCGTAGTCCAGGTGCTCGCTCCAGCCGTCGAAGCGGCAGCCCAGCTCTACCGCCCGCAGGAGCACCGCGCCCAAACGGCGGTCTCCCCGGCTGAGCACCCCTTCGATGATGCTGGTTTTGGCATCGTTCCACTTGGCCTTGATCCGCCGGTCGCCCAGGTTCTCCTTGGCCAGCTTGAGGCGGCGCAACGATTCTTCCAGGCCGATCTGCCCCTCCCACTGGAAGGGGGTGTGGGGCTTGGGCACGAACAGGCCCAGGCTGGCGTTGACCACCGGTTTTTTGCCCCGGCCCCGGCCCGCGCTCTTGGCCTCGCCCGCCACCAGGGAGGCCAGGCGGCCGATGGCCAGGATGTCCTCATCGGTCTCGGTGGGCAGGCCCAGCATGAAGTAGAGCTTCACCAGGTTCCAGCCCAGGCCGTAGACGGTGCGGGCGGTGGAGATGATCTGCTCTTCGCTCAGGTTCTTGTTGATCGCCGCCCGCAGGCGCTCGCTGCCCGCCTCCGGGGCCAGAGTGAAGCCGGTCTTGCGCACCCGCTTGATCTGGTTGATCAGCTCTTCGCCCAACGAGTCCATGCGCAGGCTGGGCAGGCTCAGGCTTATGCGCCGGGGCTCCAGGGCGTCCATGAGCGCGGCGGCCAGGGGTTCGATGCAGGTGTAGTCGCTGGTGGACAGCGACAGGAGCGCCAGCTCCTCCAGGCCGCCGCCCAGACCGGCCAGGGCCGCCTCGTACACCTGCTGGGCCGGGCGCTCGCGCACCGGGCGGTAGATGAACCCGGCCTGGCAAAAGCGGCAGCCCCTGGTGCAACCCCGGGCCAGCTCCACCCCCAGGCGGTCGTGCACCGGGGTGACCGTGGGCAAGATGGTGCGGTGGGGCGGCTGGTGCGCGGCCATGTCGGCCACGATGCGCCGGTGCACCTTGGGGTGCTCCGGGTCCAGGGGCTTGATCTGGCGCAGGCGGCCCTGCCTGTACTCCGGCTGAAACAGGGCCGGGGCGTAGATGCCCTCGATATTCAGCGCTTCGCGGTAAAGCCGCTCCCTGGGCCAGGCCTCATCCTTGGCCTGGATAAGAAGGTCCATGAGCGGATCGAGAAGCTCCTCGGCTTCCCCCACCACGGCCAGGTCCAAAAAGTCGGCCAAGGGCTCGGGGTTGACCATGCAGGGCCCCCCGACGATGACCACCGGATGCTCCGGACCGCGCTCCTCGCGGCGGGCGGGAACCCCGGCCAGCCTAAGCATCATGAGCAGGTTGGTGTAGGTGAGCTCGTACTGCAGGGAAAAGCCGATCACGTCGAAGTCGCCCAGAGCCCGGCCGCTCTCCAGCGACCAGGGGGCTTCGCCCTCGGTCTCCATGATGCCCATGAGGTCCAGCCAGGGGCAGAACACCCGCTCGGCGGCCACGTCGGGCCGTCCGGCCAGGTGCTCGTAGAGCACCTTGATGCCCAGGTGGCTCATGGCGATCTCGTAGATCTCGGGAAAGGCCAGGGCCAGGTTCAGACGCACCCGGGCCGGGTCCTTGATTACCGCGCCCGGTTCGCCGCCCAGGTAGCGGGCCGGTTTTTCCACCCGGCCTAATAACTCCCAACGAGGCACTGTCTAGGCCGCCTCCCCCATGGCGGCGGCCTGGTTGGCCGCCTTGAGGGCCCTGAGCAGGGCGGTGGCCTCCTCGGGGCTCAGGCCGCTTTCCGGCACGGCCAGGCGGTCGGCCAGCTGGGCCAGGCGGCCGCTGAGCTTACGCACCTCGTCGGCCAGCTCGGCGGGCTCCACCTTGGCCAGCTGCTCGGGACGGGTCTTGAGATCCTGCACCTCGTTCCAGCGGGGGATGTGGAAGCGCACCTTGGGGAAGCGCGCCTGGGCCACCGCCTTGAAGGTCACCATCTGCTCCTCTTCGCCGTGGATCAGGTTGACCTTGACGCCCGGACGCATCAAGGGCTCCATCCAGGCCAGCAGCTCGCTTTGGTCGGCGTGGGCCGAGAAGCCGTTGATGGTGTGCACCTTGGCCCGCACGGCCACGTCCTCGCGGAATATCTTGACCTTGGGGGCGCCTTCCACCAGCAGGCGGCCGGTGGTGTTCTTGGCCTGGAAGCCCACGATCACCACGTGGGTGTTGGGCCGCCACAGGTTGTGCTTGAGATGGTGCTTGATGCGTCCGGCGTTGGCCATGCCGCTGCCCGCGATGATGATGGCCGGTCCCATGAAACGGTTGATGTTCTGGCTTTCCTCGGTGCTGGTGGTGAACTTGAGGTTGGGGAAGTTCAGCGGGGTGTCGCCGTTGGCCAGGATCTCCTTGGTCTCCTCGTCGAAGTACTCCGGGTGATCCCGGAAGATGCGGGTTGCGTTGATGGCCAGGGGCGAATCCAAAAACACCGGCATGTCCTCGGGCAACTCGCCATCACGATGGGCCTTGGCCAGGATGTAGATGAGCTCCTGGGTGCGTTCCACCGCAAAGGCGGGGATGACCACCTTGCCGCCCTCGGCGTAGGCTTGCTTAACGATGTCCAAAAGTTCGTGCACGCTCTCGGGCAGGGACTTGTGGGTGCGCCCGCCATAGGTGGTTTCCATGAACAGGGTGTCCACCGGGTCCATCTTGCCGGGGTCGGGCACGATGAGCTGGTTGGGGCGGCCTACGTCACCGGAAAAGCCCACCCGGTGAACCCCGTTTTCACCCACCAGGGTCAGGTGCAGGCTGGCCGCCCCCAGGATGTGGCCCGCGTTGACAAAGCAGGCCCGCACTCCGGGCAAGAGCTCCTCCTTGCATTCGAACTCCACCGGCCGCAGCAAGGTGATGGCCGCCTCGGCGTCGGCCACCTCGTAAAGCGGCTCCAGGGCGTTTTTGCCCTGCCGGCGATTTTTGCGGCTCTGCCATTCGGCTTCCATCTGCTGGATGTTGGCCGAGTCCAGCCAGAGGATCTTGAGCAACTCGCAGGTGGGTTTGGAGGCGTAAATGGGGCCGGAGTAGCCGTCGCGCACCAGGCGGGGCACCAGGCCGGAGTGGTCGATGTGGGCGTGGGTGATGAAAATGGCGCTCAGGTCCGGCACCCGGTAGGGCCCGGCGATCCAGTTGCGCCGCTCCAACTGGGCGCTGCCCTGGAACATGCCGCAATCCACCAGGAAACAGCGGTCGTCGTCCATTTCGATGAGATAGGATGATCCGGTCACGGTGCGGGCCGCGCCCATGCAGGTAAGTCGCATTCGCTACTCCTTGGCCTGGTATTATTGCTCGGGACGGCCCCGGTTCCGCCTCTTGACAGCGGGCCGCCGTTGCGTGGACGATACCAAAACGACTGCTAGTATATCAGGGTCTTGGTCCTTGGTCTCATGGCCGGGGGCGAACAGGCACCCTCAGCGAGGTGAGACCATGCCGGATCAATCAGAACAACAGTACGTAATCGACGCCCTCAGCGCCAGGGAATCCTGGCGCATGTTCCGCATCATGAGCGAGTTCGTTGACGCCATCGACGACATGAGTCACATCCCCAAGGGGGTGAGCATCTTCGGCTCGGCCCGGGTGGCCCCGGACAGCCCGTCCTACAAGCTGGCCGAGGAGGTGGGCCGCAAGCTGGTGGAGGCCGGTTTTTCGGTGATCACCGGCGGCGGCGGCGGGGTCATGGAAGCGGGTAACAAGGGAGCCACCGAGGCGGGGGGCCATTCGGTGGGGCTCAACATCGAGCTGCCCTTTGAGCAGCGGCCCAACCCCTACGCCAACGTGCGCATGAACTTTCGCTACTTCTTCGTGCGCAAGGTCATCTTCGTCAAATACTCGGTGGCCTATATCGTCATGCCCGGCGGCTTCGGGACCTTGGACGAGTTGGCCGAGGCCCTTACCCTGATCCAGACCAAGCGCATCCGCCCCTTCCCGGTGATCCTCATGGGCAGCGATTATTGGTCCGGCCTGGTAGACTGGATCAAAAACACGCAGTTGGCCAACAAGATGATCAGCCCGGAAGACCTCGACTATTTCCGGGTGATGGACGACCCGGCCGAGGTGGTGCGGCTCATCAAACAGGTGGTGATACTTTAGAAACCCGAAGGTATCTTTGGGGCGCGGAGCAGGCAATGAGGGCTAGCAAGTTAGCGGTTTTGTTTATCCTGGCTGCGGCCATTAGTTTAACTTTCATGGCCGGGGGAGCCTCCCTGGCCGCAAGGAGCAATCCCGTGGTCAAACTTCAGACCAGCATGGGCGACATCGAGATAGAGCTTTATCCCGACAAGGCCCCCAAGACGGTGGAGAACTTCCTCAACTACGTCAACAAGGGCTTTTATAACGGCACCGTGTTCCACCGGGTCATCAACGGCTTCATGGTCCAGGGCGGCGGCCTCAACGACAAGATGCAGCTCAAGGCCACCGACAAGCCTATCCAGAACGAGGCGGACAACGGCCTGAAGAACGACGAGTACACCGTGGCCATGGCCCGCACCATGGACCCCAACAGCGCCACGGCCCAGTTCTTCATCAACGTGACCGACAACGACTTCCTGAACTTCAAGAGCAAGGACGCCCAGGGCTGGGGCTACGCCGTGTTCGGCAAGGTCATCAAGGGCATGGACGTGGTGGACAAGATCAAGACCGTGGAGACCACCACCAAGGGCATGCACCAGGACGTGCCGGTGACCCCGGTGGTGATCAACAAGGCGGAAGTGGTCCAGGAGTAGGCCTTGGCCGGCGACAAGGGCAACAAAAGCGGGCGGGGGTTCACCCCGCCCGATCCCGCCAGGGTCAAGGCGGTGCTGGCCGCCTTGAACAAGCTCTATCCCAAGGCCAAGTGCGCCCTGAACTACCGCACGCCTTGGGAGCTGTTGGTGGCCACCATCCTGAGCGCCCAATGCACCGACCAGAGGGTCAACCAGGTCACCCCCGACCTCTTCGCCAAATATCCGGGCGTGGCCGATTTCGCCAAGGCGGGGCTCCCCGAGTTGGAGGAAGCGGTGCGCTCCACCGGCTTTTTCCGCAACAAGGCCAAGTCCATCAAGGGCGCGGCCCAGGCCATCATGGAAAAGCACGCGGGCCAGGTGCCGGACAACCTGGATGAGCTGGTCAAGCTGCCCGGCGTGGGGCGCAAGACCGCCAACGTGGTCTTGGGCGACGCCTTCGGGGTGCCGGGCATCACCGTGGACACCCACGTGGGCCGGGTGTGCCGCCGTCTGGAGTTCACCGACCAGACCGACGCGGTAAAGGCCGAGTTCGCCCTCATGGAGATCATCCCTCAAAAGCGCTGGACTCCCTTCAGCCACCAGGTCATCACCCACGGGCGGCAGGTGTGCCACTCGCGCAAGCCCGACTGCCCCGGCTGCGGCCTGCTCAAGCACTGCCCCTTTGGGCAGGAGCACCTAGCGGACCAGGATTAGAGAGCATGGAAAAGGAACGAGTCTTCGTGGTGGTCCTGGGCAAGGACCAAAAAGGCATCATCGCCCAGGTGAGCGGCCTGCTGTTCAAGCACGGAGCCAACATCGAGGACGTGCAGCAAAAGGTCATGGACGGTACCTTCGTGATGACCATGCTGGTGGACATCAGCGACAGCGCCTCGGGCTCGGCCGGGCTGCGCGACGCCCTGGAAGAGCTGGCCGCATCCATGGGCCTCAGGGTGATGCTGCACAACGAGGCCGTCATCAAGGCCATGCACAGGATTTAGGGTGTCGCCATGGAGTTCGGTGTAGAAGAGGTATTTGAAACCGCGGGGATGATTCTCTTCGAGAACTTCGACATCCGCGCGGTGACCCTGGGGGTGAACCTCAAGGACCTCATCGACCGCGACGCCGGGCGTCTGGCCGAAGAGGCCAACGAGCGCCTGGCGGGGCTGGGCCAGAGCCTGGTGAGCGAGGCCTGCGCGCTGAGCGAGTCCATGGGCCTGCCCATCATCAACAAGCGCCTGTCCATCACCCCGGCCGCCTGGCTCATCGAGCCCTGCGCCCAAAAGGACGCGCCGCTGCTCCTGGCCCAGGGCCTGGACGCGGCGGCCATCGAGGGAGGGGTGGACTTTATCGGCGGCTTCGGGGCCCTGGTGCAAAAGGGGACCACCGCCGCCGACCGGCGCATCATGGAATCCCTGCCAGAGGTCTTGGGCTCCACCCAGCGCCTGTGCGGCTTCCTGAACCTGGCCTCCACCTTGGCGGGCATGAACATGGACGCCATCGCCCGGCTGGGGCACATTCTCAAGGACATGGCCGCCGCCGCCGACAACGCCGTGGCCTGCGCCAAGTTCGTGGCCTTTTGCAACGCGCCCGAGGACAACCCCTTCATGGCCGGGGCCTTCCACGGCGGGGGCGAGGCCGACGCGGCCCTGAACGTGGGCATCAGCGGGCCCGGCGTGGTGCGGGCGGTGGTGGACAAGCACCCCGAGGCCGACCTCACCGAGCTGAGCGAGATCATTAGGCGCACCGTGTTCAAGATCACCCGGGGAGGCGAGCTGGTGGGCCGCGAGCTGGCCCGGCGTTTGGGCGTGGCCTTCGGGGTGGTGGACATCAGCCTGGCCCCCACCACGGCCATGGGCGACAGCGTGGGCCGCATTCTGGAGGGCATGGGCCTGGAGCGGGTGGGCGCGCCGGGCACCACCGCCGCCCTGGCCCTCTTGATCGACGCGGTGAAAAAGGGCGGAGCCATGGCCTCGGGCCGGGTGGGCGGCCTGTCGGGCACCTTCATCCCGGTCAGCGAGGACGAGGCCATGATCGAGGCGGTGGAGACCGGGGCGCTGACCCTGGAAAAGCTGGAGGCCATGACCGCGGTTTGTTCGGTGGGCCTGGACATGTTCGCCGTGCCCGGCGACACCAGCCCCGGCACCTTGTCGGCCATCATCGCCGACGAGCTGGCCATCGGCATGGCCAACGACAAGACCACCGGAGTCAGGGTGATCCCCGCGCCGGGTACCAAGGCCGGCGACTCGGTGGAGTTCGGGGGCCTGCTGGGCCGGGCCCCGGTGATGCCGGTGAACCGCTTCTCGGGGGAAGCCTTCGTGGCCCGGGGCGGCCACCTGCCCGCGCCCATCCGCTCGCTGCGCAACTAGACCGCGCCGCGCGGCCTGAGCACGGTTGGGGTGTGGGCGGCCCGGCGCTCTGCCGCAAGGAGGGGCTACATGGATTTTCAAATCCGGGTGTTGTCTTCCATCGCGGTGCTGGTGGGCCTGATCTGCCTGGCGGTTCTCCTTAGAAAATTAAAGGTGCTGGAAGAGTCCCACGGCGCCCTGTTCGCCAAGCTGGTCTCCCAGGTGACCCTGCCCGCCACCATCCTGGTCTACCTGGTATCCAAGCCCATACCCTGGGGCGACGTCCAGTTGGCGGGTCTGATGTTTCTGGCCGAGGCGCTCTGCCTGGCCCTGGCCTGGCTGATCGGCCGCGCCCTGGGCCTGGACCATCCCCGCCTGGGCTCCCTCATGCTCACCGCCGGTTTCGGTTCCTCGGCCCTGTTGGGCTACGCCCTGGTGGCCGAGGTGTACCCCGGCCAGGCCCAGGCCATCGTGGACGCGGTGGTTATCTCCGAGATCGGCGTGGGTCCGCCCCTGTTCACCGTGGGGGTCATGGTGGCCATCTACTTCGGCAGCGCCAAGGTGGGAGCCGGGCAAAGGGTCTCGGCCGCGCTGGCCTTTTTCCGTTCGCCCATCTTCTTCGCCGTGGCGGCGGGCCTGCTCCTGTCCAGCATCGGCCTGCCCCGGCACAACCCGGTGGTGTCCTCCATCCTAGACGGCCTGCGGGTGGTGGCCGGGGCCAACACCCTGGCCGTGGCCCTCACCGTGGGCCTGGTGCTCCGGCTCAACGTGCTCTCGGCGGGCATCGGCCTGGTGGCCGCGGTGTGCCTGATCAAGTTGGTTGCCGCGCCCCTGTTGGTGTGGCTGCCCCTGTCCCTGGTCGATTTGCCCGAGCTGGGCAAAAACATCCTCGTCCTGGAGGCGGCCATGCCCTCGGCCCTGCTGGGGGTGGTTTTGGCCAAACGCTACGGCTGCGACGGCCCCCTGGCCGCCAAGCTGGCCTTTTCCACCACCATAGCCGGCGGGGCCAGCCTCTTGTTGGTGGCCTCCTTGCTCATCTAGCCGCCGCTTTCCCGGCATCGCCGCCGTTGTCCTTGCCTTGAAGCCGGGCGGGCCGAGGTGCCAAAATAATAGATATAGTCCCAAGGTTCTGTCGCTTGCGGAGGCGCGGGTAATGTCCCTGCGGGTAATTTTGAGTTGCGCGCTGCTGTTGTCCCTGGCCCTGCCCGTCTGGGGGGCCGAGGACTACGCCGCCGCGCGCCAACGCATGGTGAGTGAGCAACTGGCCGCCCGCGACATAAAGGATCCCCGGGTGCTGGCGGCCATGGGTCAGGTGCCCCGGCACCTTTTCGTGCCGCCCGATCTGCGGGAAAAGGCCTATGCCGACCACCCCCTGCCCATCGGCCAGGGACAGACCATTTCCCAACCCTATATCGTGGCCTTCATGAGCCAGGCCGTGGCCATAAAGCCGGGTGACAAGGTATTGGAGATCGGCACCGGCTCGGGCTACCAGGCGGCGGTCCTGGCGGCCATGGGGGCCGAGGTCTACAGCGTGGAGATTATTCCCGAGCTGGCCGTTCAGGCTTCCGAGCGCCTCAAGCGCCTGGGCTATAAGGTGCGGGTCATGGCGGGCGACGGCAATCTGGGCTGGCCCGGCGAGGCGCCCTTCGCGGCCATCCTGGTCACGGCCGGCGCCCGCAAGATACCCCCCAAGCTGGTGGAGCAGTTGAAACCGGGCGGGCGCATGATCTTGCCGTTGGGGCCGGACGTCTGGTCCGAGGAACTGACGCTGGTGAGCAAGGACGCCCAGGGCGGAGTGAGCAAGCGCTCCCTGCTGGCGGTGCGCTTCGTGCCCCTGGTGGACGGCGCCCAACCCAGGAAATAGACCATGGGAGGTGGGTAATGGAAATTTATCTGATGCAGCACGGCCCCAACCTGCCGCCGGAACAAGACCCCCAGGAGGGGCTGAGCCCGGAAGGGGAGGTGGTGGTAAGCCGTACCGCCGTGGCCTTGGCCCGCCTGGCCCTGCACCCCGGCCTCATGATCTCCAGCCCCAAGGCCAGGGCCCGCCAAAGCGCCGATATCGTTTCCCGGGCCCTGAATTACGATCCCACCCAAATTCTGGTTAGCGATCAGGTCAAGGCCATGACCGAGCCCGGCGACACCCTGCAATTCCTGGCCGCCCAGCAAGAGCAGGCTCCGCTGTTGGTGGTGGGGCATCTGCCCAACCTGGCCAAGGTGACCGCCGGGCTCTTGTCCGCCGCCGGACAGGCGCAGGTGGATTTCCAGAGGGGCGGCGTCTGCGCTCTCCAGGTGGAGGATCTGCCCCGGGGCAAGGGCAAGCTCCTTTGGTATTTGCCCCCCGCGGTCACCGCCCTCATGGCGAACTGACCCGGAAAATCGGGCGCGAGCCCCAGGCCGCCGGGGCCGGACCCGAATTGTCAATTTCTTGCCGGTTGACCGCCTTTCAGCGTGCCAGTATTCTTGCAGCCTTTAGATCACCCCGCAAAATCGGGCGTTGAATTATGGTGCGCGCAATGCTTCGGCGCTGGTCTCAACCAAACGGCTACCGCCAGGTCTTGGCCGTGGGTCTTCCTCTGGTGGTGAGCTTCGGCACCACCTCGTTGATCCACTTCACCGACCGGGTGTTTTTGGCCAATTACTCCGTGAACGCCATCGCCGCCGCCTTGCCGGCGGGTATCGCCTCGTTTCTGAGCATCTGTTTTTTCATGGGCGTGGTCAGCTACGTCAACGTCTTCGTGGCCCAATACGTGGGGGCCGGGGCCTTCCAGCGGGTGGGAGCCTCCCTGTGGCAGGGCATCTATTTTTCCCTGGCCTCGGCCCTGTTTTTGGCCTCGCTGTATTTCGTGGCCGAGCCGATCTTCGCCTTTGCCGGCCACCATCCCGAGGTGATGCGCCTGGAGGTGATCTACTTCCGCATCCTCACCCTGGGGGCGGGGGCGGTGGTAATGGCCACCACCCTGAGCTGCTTTTTCTCGGGCCGGGGGCTCACCCGCCCGGTGATGCTGGTCAACCTGGCCGGTGCCGCGCTGAACATCCCCCTGGACTACATACTCATCAACGGGGTGGGCTGGTTCCCGGAGATGGGCATCGCCGGAGCGGCGTTGGCCACGGTGGCCTCCCAAGTGTTGGTGCTGCTGCTTTTCGCCCTGGCCGTTTTCACCCGCGGCCACGACCGCTGCTTCGCGGTGCGCCGGGCCCGGGCCTGGGACGGGGGGCTCATGCGGCGCATGTTGCGCTATGGCCTGCCCGGCGGGGTGCAGTTTTTTCTGGACATCCTGGTGTTCACCTTTTTCGTGTTCATGGTGGGCCGCCTGGGCCGGGCCGAGCTGGCGGCCACCAACATCGTCATGGCCATCAACACCCTGTCGTTCATGCCCATGATCGGCATGTCCGTGGCGGTGAGCACTCTGGTGGGCCAGGCCATAGGCGCGGGCAAGCCCTCGGGAGGGGTGCGCGCCACCTCCAGTACCCTGCACATAGCCTTGGCTTACATGGGCCTGGTGGCCCTGGCCTTCGTGTTCTTGCCCCGCGAATTGCTGTATTTCTTCCACTCCGAGCACGCGGACGCCGCCTCCCAGGCCCGCATGCTGGAGCTGGGGGTGGAGCTGTTGCGCTTCGTGGCGGTCTACTCCCTGTTCGACGCCATGGCCCTGGTGTATATGGGCGCCCTCAAGGGAGCGGGCGACATCATGTTTGTGATGTGGACCATGGCTCTGGCCTGCCTGGGCATGGTCATCGCCCCCATGCTGCTGGGCGTGGAGCTGCTGGGCCTGGGGCTCTATTACATCTGGGGCTGCGTCACCTTCTACGTGGTGGTGCTGGGCCTGGTGTTCCGTTGGCGCTACGGCCGGGGATTGTGGCAGAATATGCGGGTCATCGAGGCTACGGGAGCTGCCGACTAGGCCGGGCATTGTACCGGGGGCCCGATGGCCGGTCGGCCAAATTATCTCATCAACTCGGAGCGTGCGCATGAGCAGCGTGGCAAACATATCCTACCCGGCGGAGTTGCTGGATCAGCTCCCGGTGGCGGTGACCGTGCTGGACCGCGAGGGCATCATCAAATACTACAATGAGCACGCGCCCCAGGTGGTGGACCGCAAGCCCGAATACCTGGGCCGCGACATCCGCGAGTTCCACCAGCCGGCCAGCAACGCCAAGATGGAGCGGATCTTCGCGGCCTATGCCCAGGGCGGGCGCGAGGAGTATTGCTGGCGGCTCAAACGGGGCGACAAGGAGTTCATGGTGAGGGTGCGGCCCTGGCTGGTGGACGGCCAATGGGCGGGCCTGGTGCACACGGTCATGCTCCTGGGCTAGAGCGCTTGCAAACCCCGGCCACCAAATACCCGCCGCTGTGGCTCAGTTGGCTGGTATGGGGCCTGGGGGCGCTGTTTTATCTGATGGCTTTTTATCAGCGGGTGGCCCCGGCGGTCATCACCCGCGAGCTCATGAGCCAGTTCGGCCTTTCCGCCGCCGCCTTGGGCAACCTTTCCGCCTATTATTTTTACGCCTACGTGGCCATGCAGATCCCCACCGGGGTGCTGGCCGACCACTGGGGGCCGCGCCGCCTGCTATCCTCAGGAGCCCTGGTGGCCGGGGCCGGTTCGCTGCTCTTCGGCCTGGCTCCCTCCCTGGGCTGGGCCGAGCTGGGACGCCTGCTGATCGGCGGGGCGGTGGCGGTGGCCTGGGTGGCGCTGCTTAAGCTGGCCGCCCACTGGTTCAACGCCAAGCGTTTCGCGGCCATCACCGGCATGGGCCTTTTGGTGGGGGTGATCGGGGCGGTCACCGCCGGGGCGCCCCTGCGCCTGCTGGTGGACGCCTTTGGCTGGCGGCCGGTGCTGGCCGCTTCGGGGGTCCTTACCCTGGCCATAGCCCTGGCCATCTGGCTGGTCATCCGCGACGACCCCAGCCAGCGCGGCTGGCGCAGCCATGCCCCGGCGCGGGCTCCGGACGGCGCCTCCCATGGAATTTTGGCCGGAGTGGCCCACATCTGGCGCTACCCCAACACCGTTCTGCTGTGCATCGCCGGAGGCGGGGTGGTGGGACCGGCGCTCACCTTCGCCGGGCTGTGGGGACCGCCCTACCTTTGCCAGCGCTACGGACTGACCCCGGCACAAGGCGGCCTGATCTGCTCGGTGCTCATGCTCTCCTGGGCCGTGGGCAGCCCCTTGGTGGGCGGTCTTTCCGACCGCATGGGCCGCCGCAAACCCGTGTATCTGGGCGGGACGGTGGTGGTGTTTCTGGGCTGGCTGGTGATGCTCTACTGGCCCGGCCTGCCCCTGACCGCCTTCGTGGGGGTGGGGGTGCTGGCCGGCCTGGCCACCGGCGGCATGATCCTTACCTTTGCCTGGTGCAAGGAATCGGTGCCCGTCCATCTTGGCGGCACGGTGAGCGGTGCGGCCAACATGGGGATAATGCTGGGGCCCACCCTGTTGCAGCCCACGGTGGGCTGGCTGCTGGACCTCAACTGGGGAGGAGCGGTGGTGCAGGGAGCGCGCGTCTACGACCTGTCCGCCTACCAGATCAGTTTCATCCCCATGGTGGCCTGGATCCTGTTGGCCGTGGTGCTCTTGGCCCTGGCCAGGGAAAGCCACTGCCGCCAATTGGTTTGAGCTAGGTTTGAGCCGGAGCGCTGTTGGTGGTAAACAGGGTTCAGGGATAATCGGGCCGTTTGGAGCAAGGCATCGGGTTATGCGACAAGCTGATTGGCAAGGACGTAGGGCTGTAGTCACCGGCGCGGCGGGCTTTTTGGGACGGCACCTGATCAGGGCCTTGACCCAGGCTGGGGCCGAAGTGACGGCCCTGGACCGGGTAGCGCCGCCGACTGGCCTGCCGAACGGAGTGCGCTGGCGGCAGGTGGACCTGATGAGCCCCCAGGGCATGCGCCAAGGCTTGGAGCTTGATCCGGGTCAGGCTTCCCGGGCCATGCTGTTTCATCTGGCCGCCCTGAGCATGCCGGTGGATTGCGCCCGCGATCCCCAGATGGCCCGCGCCCTCAACGCCGACATGGCCACCGCTCTGGGCCGGGCCTGGCTGGAGGCCGGCGGGCGCGGTATGTTGTTCGCCTCCACCTGCCTGGTCTACGCTCCGGTGATAGACGGCAGCGACGTCCGCGAGGACTACCCGGTCCTGGCGCGCAACCCCTACACCGAGGCCAAGCTGACCGCCGAACAGGGTCTCACCTCCCTGGCGGCCGAGGGCGATCTGGCCCTGCGCATCGTGCGCTTGGGCAACGTCTACGGGCCGGGAGCCCATCCGGGTACCGTGGTGCCCGAGGCCATGGCCATGGCCCGCGCCGGCCAAACCCCGCTCATGCGCCGGCCCGGCGAGGAGCTGGACCTCATCTACGTGGACGACGTGATAGAAGGCATGCGGCGCCTGGCCGCCCTGGAGCCGGAGCCTGCCGACCGCGTCGTCAACCTGGGCTCGGGCCGGGGCTGGCGGGTGGCCAAGATGGCCGCCGAGGTCAGCCGCCTGGCCGGGGTGGACCCGCCGCCGGACGACCAGTCCCAGCCGGGCTGGGGCTATCGCCTGGTGCTGGACGTGAGCCTGCTGCGCCGTCTCACCGGCTGGTCGCCCCAAACCGAGCGCCTGTGGGGCCTGGAGCAGACCTGGCGGGCCTATAACGCCTGATCATGTTGCAGGCCCGCGAGCGGTCTGCCGTCTATTTTCCCACTGGAATTACGCTAAGGGCCAAACCCGCGGGCAGGGGCGCCTCCCGGCGGCTCAGGCGCAGGTAACGCGCCGTGGTTGGCGCCAGCTCCAGGCGCACCGGGCCGGGCATGGCGGCCATGGGCGCCAGGCCGGACCAGTATAGCCGGGAGGGCCAGCGGGCCTGGAACGTGGCCGGAGTAAAGGCCGCGCCGTCCCGGGAAAGCTCCAGGCGCAGACCGGCGGGGGTGAGGGTCTGGCCCTGGGGCGGCAGCAGCTCCACCTGGGCGAGCTTGCGCCCCGCTCCCAGATCGGCCACCAGGCCGTCTCCCTGGGGCAGCAACGTCAACTTTTGGCCCTGGGCGGCAGGCGGGGCCTGGGGCGGATCGGCGATGATAAGGCCGTAGCCGTGGGCCGTCTTGCTCTCGGCGCGCCATCCCGCGCCGCGCAGGGCGGCCAGGGCATAGCCCAGGCGGCCGCTTTCCACCGCGAAGAACAGGCGATGGTCATCGGGCAGCAGCCAGGAGGCCCGCAGGTACTTGGGCAACCAGTCCGGGTGGCCGTGGCGCAGGGCCTGGGGACGCATTTTCTCGGGCAGCCAGGCGGCCAGGCCGGGCGGGCACCAGACCTGGGCGTGGGGCCCCAGCTCCTGGCGTAGCCAATGGGCGGCGGCCTGGGGCTCGGGCCGGGGGGCTCCGGCCGCGCCCACCAACAACTCCAGCACCGACCAGTTCCACTTGGGCCGATGGCCGACCTGCTCCAAACGCAGATAGCGCAGGTCATGGGGAGTAAAGCGCAGCTCTTGCCAGCTGTCGAAACGCAGGGCCACCAGCTTGTCGTCTCCGGTCCAGGCATAGGGCACCGGGTCCCCCTCCACCTCGGCCAACCGTTGCCAAGCCTGTCCGTCCACGCTGCCCATCACCCTAATGCGGTGGGGCGCGTCTTCAGCCATGCCGTTGAATAGCAGCACCTGGCATACCTGGGGCACCACGCGGCCCAGGTCCACCGCCACTTGCTGGCCCGGCTCCTGGCCCGCAAGGCTGCGCCAGCCCAGGTTGGCGTTGTGGTCCACCGCCCGATACGACCAGGCCGGGTTGGGTCCGGCCTGCACCCGCCACTCGGCGGGCGAGAGGGCCTGGGGATGCTGGGGCGGGGGAGTCACGTCGTAGAAGATGCGCCAGCCGCGCAATTCGTGCTCCTGAAAGCGGGCCCCCAGGGAAAGCAGGTTTTGCCGCAAACGGGGCACGGCGGGCTTGCCGATCTCGCAAAAAGCGAAGCGCTCGGCCCGGAGCAGGCCCCGCTCAAAGGCGGGGTTGCGGTCCTTGCGCGAGACCACGAACACCACCTTTTTGCGGCAATCAAAGGTGAGCACCGGGGCCACCCAATAGTGGGACACGTAGGCGTGGCTAACCCCCTGGGAGGCCAGGAAGCCCGACATATCTCTCGCCAGGGTGGTGAAGCCCTCGTAACGCGGTTTCAGGTCCGGGTCACCCAAGGGGGAAACCCGGTACACCCCCACCGCCAGAAGCACCGCCACCGCGCCCAGCCCGGCCCAGGCGGCCATCCGTCCCGCCACTCCCCGTTGCCCCAGGCGGTCAAAAGCCCAGGCCAGCAGCAAGGGCCACACCGCGTACAGGGGCACCAGATAGCGGTGGGTGCCCGAGGAGGAGAGGCCCATTACCCCGAACACCAGCACCACCGCGCCCACGGTGAGCAGCAGCACCTCCGAGCCGTCGCCCCGGTTGCCCCACACCAGGCGCCGCACCAGGTTCTTGCCCCAGAAGATCAGCCCGGCCATGGCGCTGAGGCCGGTGAGCGCCAGCACCGCCTGGCTGAGTACGGGCACCACCACCGCGTCCTTGCCGCTTAGGGCGAAATAGTGAGCGCCCAACAAAACCGGCAGGCTGCGTTCCCAGATGAAGCGGAGGCTCTGCCAGAAAGGTTCCTTGGGCTTGGGGTGGAACATAAAGTAATAGGTGGACCAGTCGGTGACGACGTTGTGCCACCACAGGGGCAGGCTGCCCAGGAAAAAAGCGGCCATCATCAGGGCGAAGGCCGGGCGGATCATCAGGCGGGGATCGCGCCGCCACCACACCAGGGCGCAGGGCAGGATGAAGTACACCGCCAGCATGTGGCACCACATCGCCACTCCGGCCAGCAGCCCGAACACCGCGCAGAGCCTGGCGTATTCTCTGGTGCCCGGCTCCCGGCGCAGGGCCCGCAGGGTGACCCAGATCAGCCATACCCCCAGGGCCAGGGTGTCGATGTAAATGGCCCGGGGCAACACCGAGTGCCAGATGAGGTAGAAGGGGCCCAGGGAGGCCAGGAACAGGGCCGCCAGGCCGGCCCGGCGTCCCCAGAGGTTCCGGCCGATGAGGTAGATGGCGGCCAGGTAGAACAGGGACATGAAGGTGGGCGAGAGATACAGGCTCTGGCGGCTCACCCCGAACAGCGCGAAAAATCCGGCGGCCACAATGGACTCCAGACTGCCGCCGTAGTCCTGGCCCCAAAACATCAGGGGCAGGTGGCCTTCCAGGATGTCCATGCCCATGAGCCCCACCACCGCTTGGTCGGAGTCCAGGGACGGGGCCAGGAAAAATATGCCGCGCACCGCCAAGGCCAATAGGGCGATAACGGCGATCCACCACAGGGTGGAGGTGCCTTTTTCCAGATTTGGGCTCACTTGCCTTGTTTTCGTTTTCCAGTCACGGTTGATCGCCGCTCCTTCATGGCCCCAGGCGCAGCCAGTCCAGGCCCACCGCGTCGCGGCCGCTGTGGCTCAACATTCTTACTTGAAGCAGGTGGCGGCCCGGTGAAACGCTGATCGGCAAACGGTAGATGCGCCAAGCGGTTTTGACCACCAGGATCTGACCCAATGGCTTGTCGTCCATATAAAACGCGATAACCGGCGGGGGCCCCGCTTGGGTACGGTCCGCCACCCGGTGGGCACGCACCTCCAGGAACTCTATGTCCCGCCCCGCCACCACCATGGTTTGGCCATGGTCGGCGGGGCTGCGCAATACCAACTGCACCCGGCGGTTGTAATAATTGCCGTAAAGCCGCGACTCTGCGGTGCGTAGGTTTTCCGCTTCCATGTAACCGGTCGGGACCAGACGCCCCAAAACCACGCTTGTCAGCAGCGCCGCCAAAACCAGGGCTCCGCCCGCGATCCCCAGGCGGCCCAGGCCCCAAGCGGGCGGCTGGGCGGCCGCGGGCTTGGGATCGCGCCAGAGGTAATACGCGGACGCTGCCAACAGGAGCAGCCAGGGCAGTACCGGCAAAATAGGTTGCCAGGAGATCTCGTTGAACGAGGGCCAGAAGCGATGGGCCGTGCCGGACAGGGCGTCGTCCAGCCAGGCCAGGAAGTTGTTGATGCCGGTGCGGCGATGGAAACGCCACTGGGGAATAAGCGTGAAAATCCAGGCCACCGCCAGGCTGGCCAGGCCCAGCGCGGCGCACAGCGAGCGCCACAGGCGACCGCCACGCGCGAAAGCGGGCAGGGACCATAGCGCCAGAATGGGCAGCAGAGGCGCCAAAAAGCGCCCCGGCGGGGTGAAGCCACCTTCCCATTGCACCCAGCGCCATAGAACGACCGCGCTCACCGACACCCCGGCGATTATAAGTCCGTACAGCAGTTGGCGCGGGTGCTCCCGGCCAAAGCGGGCCGCTCCGGCCAGGCCCAAAATAAGCCACGGCGCATAGGCCAGCAGCCCGAATTGCTGGTCAAAGAGCATGGCCGGCAGGGAGACGAGCATGGGGCCCAACTGCACGCCTTTGATGCTCCAGAGCTTGTTGGTCACCAGGCCAAGGCCGGGCGCACCGAGCAGGGAGGCCAGCAACAGCGCGGCCAACAAGGCGAGCAGACCGGAACCGATGAGCACGATTTTGCGCCGCCGAAGCGGGAAATGCAGATACAGGGCGGCAAGGCCGGCCAGGATCAGGCCCAGGGAAACCGGGGCCAGGCGCATCTTGGCCAGAGCCAGGAAAATAGCGATAAGGCCCAATAGCAGGAGGGCCGGCGCGGTGCGCCTTTGGATGCACTGGCAGCAATGCAAGCCAAGAATGACCCCCAGCACGCCCAAGGCTCCGGGATAGACGTGTTGGGTGAGCTGCAACAGGGGCAGGGAAAAGCCCAGCAGCCAGGTGGCGGCCAGCACGGGCCGCTCCCTGTACCCCAGGTTGAGGCCCAGGCGGCAGAACAGCCCCAGGGCAAGGGCCCCGGCCAGGGCCAGGATGGCCAAGGCGCCCAGGCGGCCGGCCAGCACCCATCCCGGGCCCAGCAGGGCGAAGAGCCCCCAGGACTCGGCCAAGGGCTTGGCCAAGCTCTTGCTCCAGCCGCCCCAATAAAAATGCAGACGGTATTCCGGCATGTGGGCCTGGCCGGAAGACAGGCCCAAGGCGGCCATAAGCCGGTCGGTGTTGATCAGATACAGGGACTCGTCGCCGCAAGTGCTCACCGCCTGGGCGACCCAAAAGTTCAGGCCCAGGTACAGGGCCAGGCCCAACAACGCGCCGCCCCAGGCCAGCAACCGGCCGTCGGCCCCGGGGCTGCCCCCCGCCTCCCACAGCATGGCCGCGACCAGCGCCGCCTGCCAGCTCAGGGCCGCCAAATAAGCCACCCCGCACCATAGGGGCCAGGCCGGGGTATGAGCGTGGAGGGCGGTGAAACCCAGCATGAGCGGCAGGGCCGCGTAGGCAGGCCAATCCAGGGAAGAGAAACGGGCGGCGGAGCGCGGGGCGTCCGTCCTGGCCCAGCGAGACAGCAGATACCCGGCGCTGCTCATGAATAGCAGGCCCAGGGGCGCCCAGTCGCCCAGGAACTTCCACCAGAAACCAGGACGGTCCAGGCCGATGAGGGGAGCCAAATCCCCGGCCGGGGAATCGGGCAGGCCCAGGCGATGGAGCAGCAAACGCATGGCCAGGGCCCATGCCAGGGCCAACGCGGCCTTGCCCAACCACGAACGCGAGATATTCATGGCCGGTAGCCCCCAACTGCGCATATAAAAGCACCTCCATCGCCTTGTGCCGCGCCGGTCGCGGCCCTTGGCCGCCCGATGGCACGATGAAGTTAACATATCAGCCGCCCCTGGCAAGCGGCAATAAAATGGCTCATTGAAGCGGCGCAAAAAAGACCGCCGCACCCCGAGGGATGCGGCGGTCCGGTCTGGTTGGTTGGTCGGCTACTCGGGAATGGCGTGCTTGGGGGATACCGTTTTCTTGCCCGGGCCCACCTTGCGGTAGACCTCGTGGGGGGCGCGCTTCACGCCGTCCACGGTGAGCAGGTCGTCCACGCTGATTCCGAAGTGGCGCTCGTTGGCCTCCAGGTAGGGGAGGATCAGCTCCCAGTCCTGGTCGGTGAGCTCGAAATAAGCCCCGCCGTTGAGCTGCTGGTCCACCAGCTTGTGCTCGGGGTCGCGCACGTAGATGGCACCGCCGCTGGCCAGGGAGAACAGGTTGGATCCGGGGTAGGGGGCCTCCAGGGGCACCACCTTGCCTTGCTTGTCAAAGGTGATGCCGTTGAGCACCACGAAGCCCCCGCCGTTGTAGGGGTCGCCGGCCATGAAGGATTCGGCCAGGAAGTCCAGGCAGGTGCCGTTGATGACCACCCGGGGACGGCCCACGGCGTTGATCAGGGGCCGGCCCGCGCCGTTGCCCATGATGAAAACCTGGCCGCCCTTGGCCCCGTACATGAAGGCCTGGCCCACGTCGCCGTGAATCACCAGGGTGCCGGCCTTCAGGATCTGGCCCAGCTGGTCCTGGCCGTTGTCGTGGATCTGAATCTCCAGGCCGTCCATGCCCGAGGCGATGTAGTCGCCGGAGGCGCCGTAGATGTCGAAGCGCACCTCCTCGGTCTCCGGGCCTAGGCCGCAGCCGTGGAAACGCTGGCCCTTGAGGCCGTAGACGATGAAGCGCTTCCAGCCCAGGTGATAGGCCTGCACCTCCAGGCGGGCATCGCACTCGTCGCCCTCGGGGGGGAAGTGGTGGGCGTAGACCACCAGCACCTTTTCATCGCCGGCCGGCGCGCGCAAATCGCCCTTGGTTTCCCAGTCGATACGGGCGTAGCGGGTGCCTTTGTTCTCGGCGATGGCCGGGGTGCGGTCCAGGATGCCGTTGATGGCGGTGCGCAGCAGCTGCAGCACCACCGAGCGCTTCAGCTCGCCGGTGTCGTAGCGGCGGTCGTTGAGCAGGGTCAGGACCTCCAGGGCCCACTGGGTGCCCTGGTCGCTGGCCTGGGCCACCTTTTCCACCTGGGCGATGAGCCAGCGCACCTGGGCGAAGCTCCAGGAGGCCATGGCCGAGGCCGCCTGCTCGTATACCGCCATGGGCTCGGAGCCCTCGGGCGCGGCGTTCAGCGCCTCTTCCAGGCTCTGGGCCTGGTCCGGGACGCTGGTGACCTCTTGGGGATCAAAGCGCCACTGGCCGGAGTCCACCTCGATGGGGGTGCCGAACTTGTCCATGCAGGTGAGGTCGTAGCCCTGGCCGTTGCCCTGCACGTTGAACAGGAAGGCGCCGCCGTCGGTGGAGCTGCCGCCGCGGGCGTTCCAGTAGCGGTCGGCCACCAGGCGGAAGCGGGGATCTTCCTGGTTCAGGGAGAGCAGGGTGGCGTCGATGGCCTGCTTTTCCGAGCCCACCAGGCCGATGGACACGTCGCCGTGTTGCAGGGCGAAGACCTGGGGACGCAGCATGGAGGTGTCGGTGATGCCCAGAAGCTGGTACAGGTCCTTCTCCGGGTTGGAGCGGGCGATGATGAAGAACCAGGGGCCGTCCGGGCTGCCGTGCATGTGCATGGCCTGGATGGCCCTGTACACCGGCTTCTTCTGGGCGGACAGGCGCTCGAAGTCCAGCTCGGTGGTGGGGGCCATGGCCTCGATGACGTACTCCAGGGGGTAGTGGTACACCCTGGTCCACAGGTCGAACAGCAGGACCGCCACCTCGGTGTCGGTGAGGAACTGGGTGGCGATGCCGTGCTGGCGCAGGTACTCGCTGACGCTGTAGTAGTTGGCGAAGTCGCCGTTGTGCACCAGGGCCTCGTTTAGCCCGATGAAGGGGTGGCTGCCGCCGGGGTGCCAGACGCGGCCCTTGGTGGGGTAGCGCTGGTGGGCGATCCACACCTTGGCCTTGAAGTCGTCCATGCCGTAGTACTGCACCACCGTCTCGGCGTAGCCCACCACCTTCATGATCACCAGGTTGCGGGCGTGGCTGAGCACGAAGGCGCGCTTTTCGCCCAGGCTGGTGTAGAAGGTGGCGTTGAGGCGGTTGGTGTTGCGGTAGATGAACTCGTCTTCCAGGGCTCGGCCGCTCAGCTCGCCCAGGCCCTCTTCGGCGGCGAAGGACTCCAGGGCCGCCGCTTTGGGCCGCACGAAATAGCGCACCACGTCCGGAGGCTTCACCTCCAGGCCGAAATCGCGGTAGTCGCCCTGGGTCTCAACCCTGGCCTTGTGGTGGATGTCCAGGTAGGGGCTGACACACTGGGCCTCGACCTCACCCTCGGCCTCGGGGTCCAAAAGGGCCACCTGCAGGATGTAGTCGTCTTTCAGGGTGCCGGCGTCCACGCCCAGCTGTTGGGGGTCCAGACAGGCCGCGGCGATGCCGCCGCCCTTGCCGTTGCCCCGGTTGTGCATCTGCACCGACGGTTCGAATATATGGCGTCCCCGCACGGGCACGTTGGCCGCGAAACCCACCACGCCGCAGCCGCCTTCTTCGGCGGCCTTGTGGGGGCTAAGCGGAGGAGCGTCGGCCGACGCCCTACGGCGGGAGGCCAGGATGGCCTCGGTCATGCGGGTCAGCTCCTCCCGGGAGGGGAGGCGGCTTTGTCGTCCTTGGGCTTGGAATAGGCTGGCCACGATGGCGGTTCCTCTCTCTTTCAAGCCTTTTTCTGATAATCCAGATGGGTGAGCAGGTCGCTGCGTCCCACCAGGTCCCGAACACTCTTGAGCCCCAGGCGCCACAGGATGTCCCGCAGCTGGATGGCCCAGGAGTTGAACAGGTTGATCACCCGCTGGCTGCCCCAGTCGGCGTCATAAGCCGCCGAAAGCACGGGGTCGGTGGTGGCGATGCCCCGGGGACAGCCCCGGCCGGACTCGCAGTTGGCGCAACGGATGCACTCCAGGGCCACCATGTCCGCGGTGCCGCAGACGATGCCGTCGGCGCCCAGGGCGATGGCCTTGGCCACGTCCCAAGCGGTGCGCACTCCGCCGGAAGCGATCAGGGTGATCTTGTCGCGGATGCCCTCCTCGGTGAGGAAGCGGTGCACCATGGGGATGGCGTACTCGATGGGCATGGCGATGTTCTTCTTGGCGATGTCCGGTGCCGCCCCGGTGCCGCCGTAGCTGCCGTCCAGGTGCACGATGTGGGCCCCGGCGTAATAGGAGCCCACGGCCACCATGTCCACGTCCACCGGGGTGGAGACCTTCACCGAGACCAGGGTGGTGGGGTTGACGTGCTTGATCCAGTCCACGTGCTTCTTGTGGTCTTCCACCGAATACACGGAGTGGAAGGGGAAGGGGCTGAACAGGGAGGTGCCCACCACGGCCTCGCGCATCTTGGCCACCGCCTCGGTGACCTTGTCGCCCAGCAGGTGGCCGCCCAGGCCGGGCTTGGCGCCCTGGGCGTATTTGAACTCCACGATGCGTACCCGCTGGATCGTATCCTCGCGCACCCCGAACAGACCCGTGGCCACCTGGGTGATCACGTTGTCGGAGTATTTTTCCAGCACGGGCGGGAAGCCACCCTCACCGGTGCAGGTGAAGGAGTTCATGGAGGAGTAAGCCCGGGCCCGGCTCTCCATGGTGGCCTGGCTCACCGAGCCGAAGCTCATGCCGCCGCCGTAGACCGGGAAGCCGATCTCCACCGGAGGCCGGCCGTCGTCGTCGCGCCGGTTCAGGGGCAGGGAAAGGTCCACGTCCTGAGGGCCGAAGCTGGCGTCGGGCGGCTCGGGCGGGAACACTATCTCCATGCGGTCGAAGCCGCCGCCGCTGGCGCCCTTGCGGTACTCCAGATTTTCCTCGGGCGGCTTGCCGGTCTCGGCCTGGATCCAGGTGGCCACCAACAGGTCGGCGGGCCAGCGGGGATCGCCGAAGGTCTTCCACACCGGGTTTTGCCCCACCCGAATGGCTTCCACCGGACAGGCGTCGCCGCAATAGGAGCCGATGGAGCGGCAATAATCCGCGCCCCGGCAATGGCGGCTGCGCGGGGCCAGCATCTTCTCGCCGGCCTTTACGTGCACCCCGAACTGGCAGACCTCGGCGCATTTGCCGCAGGCCACGCAGGTGTTGAGGCGCTCGACCTTGAACTTGGTCAGGGCGTTGCGGTAGCGCGAGGGCGCCGTGGCGATATTGACCGGCAGGGCGCTGTAATCGCCGGGAGCCAGCGGAGGGGCCGCGGTCGGCTTGGCGGGGGGCAGGTCGGTGACCCGCTCGCCGAAGATGGGCGCGAAGCTCATCTTCTCCAGGTCCTCGAAGACCATGGCCCGGCCCATCTCGCCGCGCAGGCGGCGCACCTCGCGGATGCCCATGGCCCCCATCAGCTCGATGAGCTGGGAGTGGAAGGCGCCCAGCAGGTTGACCACGCGGCGTTTGCCCTGCTCGGCGTCGATGCCGTCCAGGTTCACCGGGCAGTCGAAGCCCTCGGTGCAAGAGCCGCACAAGCGGCACTCCATGGCCACGTTGAGCACCAGGCCCAGGCTCACGGCGTCGGCGCCGCAAAGGATGGTCTTGGCCACGTGCTCGGCCAGGGCCACCCCGCCGCCGGCCACCAGGGTCACCTGGTCGCGGCAGGCCTCGTCCACCAGGCGCAGGTGCACCTCGCGCAACAGGTCGGTGATGAAGGTGCCCGCGGCCTTGCCCAGGCCCTGGCCCTTGTAGCCGGCCTGCAGGTAGAGCACCTCGGCTCCGGCCAGGGCCAGCTCGGCGGCGCGGTCGGCCGCGTCTTGGTCTAGAGCCAGGCGCACGGCCACCACCAGGTCGGGCCTGAGCTCTTTGAGCTTGGCCACGTCGTCCATCACCCCGGGGGTGTCGATCATCTCGGCCATGACCACCCCGTCCAGGGGGCTCAGGTTGGCCGGAACGCCGTCCAGGCGCACGATGAGGTGGGGGCGCAGGTCGGCCAACAGGTCGGCGGCCTCCTCATAGGTGGCCACGGCCAGGGTCCTGCCCTCCTTGGCCGCCAGGGCCAAGGCCCGGCGGGTGCCGGGGCCCGCCTTGCCCCAGGGGGGGATGTCCAGGATCATGGGCGTGGGCAACTCCACCATGGGCGGCATGTCCACGTCCAGGGCGCCGTCTTCGTCGAAGAACAGGCGGTCGGGGCGGCGGCCCAGCTCGATGGTGGTGCTGATGTATTCGCGGCCGTGGATGCCGTCGCGGGTGGGCCGCACGATCTCGCTCATGTCGGTCCACATCTTGTCAAAGCCGGGACCGGCAAAGGGGCCGCGATAGCCGGCCCCGGACACCGGGATGGCGCCGGTGGTGGCCTGCTTCCACAGGGTGCCGATGATGTCCGGCCGCCAATAATCGTCGCCCATGGCCTCGAACTGGGGGTTCACGGCCCGGGAGAGGATGCCTTTTTTGCATTCCTGCACGCAGCGCATGCAGCTGATGCACATGGAGTCGGTGGTGTCCACCACCTGCCCGGCGTCAAAGGTCTTCTTGCGATAAACCTCGTAAATGCAGCTATCGCGCTTGACGCACTTCAGGCAGCCCAAACAGCCTTCCGTCTCCATGGCGGCGATTTTGGCCACCGGAGTGAAACGCGGTTGGGTGGGGTCCACCTCGACGTGATACTTTTCGCCCATTATAAAAATCCCGCTCGTCTGCTGGCGTTGAGCCCGGGCCGGAGTCTAGACCTCCGGACGCGGGGACAGGCCTGCCTGGTTGATTATCTCGGGCAAGAGCTCCTCGGCCTCGATGGCCTGCAGATGCACTCCCTTGACCCCCGTAAGCTCCCTGACCTGTTCGATCAGCTCGATGGTCACCTTGATACCCTCGGCCTGAGGGTCGGAGGCGCCTTTCATACGGTCGATGAGCTCCTGGGGAACCACCACGCCGGGCACGTTCTTGTTCATGTAGTTGAGCATGCCCGCCGAACGGGGCACGATGAGCCCCGGCAGGATGGCGGTTTTTTCGGTCAGGCCCATGTCCACCGCCTTGGCCAACTGCTCGGCAAAGGCCTTGATGTCGTAGACGGCCTGGGTCTGGATGAAGTCCGCGCCCGCGGCCACTTTCTTGGCCAGGCGCAACACGCGAAACTCCACCGGCGGTCCCAGGGGAGTCCAGGCCGCGCCGATGAAGAACTGCGGCTTGCTGGTCAGGCTGTCGCCCCCGGCCTGCAGGCCCTCGTCGCGCATGTTCTTGATGATGTTGATCAGCTGGATGGAGTCCACGTCGTAGACTCCCTTGGCTCCGGGATGGCCCTTGAGCTTGCCGCTGGCCCCGGCGCCCTGGTGGTCGCCGCTGATGGCCAGGATGTTCTTCAGCCCCAGGGCGGCCGCGCCCAGCAGGTCGCTCTGCATGGCGATGCGGTTGCGGTCCCGGCAGGTCATCTGGGCCACCGGCTCCAGCCCGGCGTCCAAGAGGATCTTGGAGCCGGCGATGGAGGACATGCGCACCACCGCGGTCTGGTTGTCGGTGACGTTGTAGGCGTCGGCAATGCCCCTGAGCACTTCGGCCTTTTTGAGCACCTCGTCCACGTCCGGGCCCCGGGGCGGGCCCACTTCGGTGGTGAGGGCGAACTGGCCGGCGGCCAAAACCTTCTCTAACTTGGTTCCCGCTTTGAGACTCATGACCGCAGATCCTCCCGCAGCATCCTCTTGGGCCCTCCGGCCGGCGAGTTGGACCAGTCCTTGGGAGGACGCACCTTGGTGAGGTCCTCCAACCGGCCGCGGGCGGTGGCCCGCTCCACGATCAGCCGCCAGATACAGGGCGTGTCCTCGTTGATCTCACACATTCCGTTGGTGCGGGTGCCGCCGCAGGGGCCGTTTTGCAGGCTCTTGGCGCAGCGGGCCACCGGGCACAGGCCGAAGGTCAGCCCCAGCACGCAGTCGCCGCAGGCGGCGCAACGGCTGGTCCACAGGCCCGGCTCCTCACGGATGCTCAGGCTGGTGGTGTTGACTCCGGGGTAGAGCGAGGTATCGGCATAGCGCTCGGCCACCAGCTGCATGCCGATGCCGCAGGCCACGCTGACGATGGCGTCGGCCTCGGCCGCCGCCTCGGCGATGTCCTCCAGGAACTCGGGCTCGCACTGGCGCTCCAGGGTGGCGCTTTTCACCTCGATGGGGTTGCCGTCGTTTTGCATGGCCATGGCCAGCAGGGGCGCCAAGGTCTCCACCTCCCGCTCTCCGCCGGCGGCGCACTCGGCCACGCAGGTGGCGCAGCCGATTACCAGCACCTTTTTATGGCCGCGCAGGTAACCCACCATCTCCTCAATGGGCTTCCACTCAGCGGTAATCATCGGCGCTCAAACTCCTTTCATGGGGTTGGGCCCCAGGGCCCGCACGGCCTCGGCCCTCTGGCCGGCCATCTCCATTAAATCATCCAGGCTAAGGCCCGCGCCCCGGTCTAGACCCAGGCGTTCGGCGCCCATGCCAACCTGCTCCAAAAGCCCCCGGCCGCGGGCAATGCGCTTTTCGGCCCGGTTGCTGCCCACCAGATGTTGGCAGGCCTTCTCGGGACAAGCCGCTATCTGCACCCCGTCGGCGCCCTTTTCCAAAAGGCGCATGAGGTGGGGAAGCTGCACCTTGCTGCTACAGGGCAGCAGCACCAGGCGGACTCCGAAGCCCTCACCGGCGCGCTGCCCTTGCACCGGCTTGGCCTCGGCGGCCAAGCTCTGGCGGCAATAGAGCAGGGTGATCTGCGGCTGGAAATCTGCGGTCGAATTATTGGCCATGGTCTAAAAAATCTCCCGGAACCCCGCCCGGCGAAAGTGCCGGGCCCGGCCGCTCAATATGACGTTGCGGCCGCCGGTTTGGTTTGCCGCGACACACGCATGCCGCCCCGCGGGTTGGAGGCGACCAAAGGCGTGCTATCGCGAATTGTAAGCTGCACCCGCCCCTTGAGGGCGGCCGGAGGGCTGATGCGTCCCCTGGCAAACACGGCAACCTTTGCCTTTATGACAGAGGATTTCCATATTGTCAACACCCACCCCGCGCGGCTTCAGCAATGGCTGCTATCCGTTGATTTAATTGGTTAACCGGCTATTACGCCCCCTGGGGGGTGAAACGCGCCGCGCCAGGGTGTTGAGCGCACGGGAATAGACGGCAATTTTGCCGCATCATGCTTGACTTTATCGATACGAGCGGTTAGGTTAGGGCCATTGCGCACCAGGTAGAAGCCTACCAAATGGAAGGAATTTGCGGTGGACGAACGCAGCAGAAGAAAAATCCTCGATGTACTAAGAGTGCTGTCGGAATCGGACAAGCCCCTGGGCGGCACCCGCATTGCCCACGCCCTGGCCCTGGCCGGCAAGGACATGAGCCAACGGACCATCCGATACTACCTTAGCATAACCGACCAGGAAGGCCTGACCCAGCAGGTGGGCCGCCGGGGACGCAAGCTGACCGCCGAGGGGCGCCGGGAGTTGGAAACCGCCTACGTGGTCGACAAGGTCGGCTTCGTGGCCGCGCGGGCCGAGGCCCTGATCTACGGTATGGACTTCAAGCTCCGGCAGGGCCGGGGCAAGGTGGTGGTGAACCTTTCGGTGCTCAGATCCCAGGACGTGCCCCGGGCCAAGGAGGTGATGCGCCGGGTGTTCCAGGCGGGCTATTCCCTGGGCGACCGCCTGCTCGTCGGCCGCCCCGGCCAAAAGGTGGGCTCCTACACCCCGGAGCCCGATGAAGTGGTGGTGGCCACGGTGTGCTCCATCGCCATCAACGGGGTGATGCTCGATGAAGGCGTGCCCATGACCAACCGCTTCGGCGGGCTCTTACAGGTCAGCGAGCACAAGCCGCTGCGCTTTACTCAGATCATCAATTACGACGGCACCACCCTGGACCCATTGGAGATTTTCATCAAGGGCCGCATGACTTCGGTCAGCCAGGCCGTGGCCACCGGCGAGGGAGTCATCGGGGCCAGTTTTCGCGAGATTCCCGCCCCGGCGGCGGAAAAGGCCCGCCGCCTGGCCGGACGCCTGGAGAAGGCAGGCCTGGGGGCCATCATCCTGATCGGCCGGCCCGGCCAGCCTCTCTTGGAGGTACCCCTGGCCACCGGACGGGTGGGCATGGTGGTGCGGGGCGGGCTCAACCCCATGGCCGCTGTGGAGGAGGAAGGCATAGTCACCACCAACCGCGCTTTTTCACAACTCCTGCCCTTTGAACAACTCGACCGTTGGGAGGATGTGTTGTGAGGAAAAAAGACCAGTCCGGACCGGTGGTGGCTCCCTTTCATCACCGCCACAAACTTCCCTGGTTCAAATCCCGGCACATTTGGCTGTTCGGCACCTTGATGCTCTATTTGTTGATCGTGCCCCTGATCGAACAAATCATGCCCAAAAGCAAAAGCATTTTGGATCTGTTCATCGTTTTCGTCCTGGTGGCCGCCGCCTATACCGTGATTGATCGCAAGCGGACCTTTTTTATCGCCTTGTTCTTGTTCGTGGCGGGTCTGGTCCTGTTGATGGGTGAATTTTACTGGCAAACCAAGCGGGCGCTGATCGCCGGCAGCGTTTGCTACGTCGGATTCATGGCGATCGTCATCTTCGCCATCGTCAAGGAGGTCCTCACCCAAAAAGAAGTCTCCTTTGATACCATTGCCGGCGCCTTGAACGGTTATCTGCTCATGGGGCTGATGTGGGGATTCGCCTACCAGGCGGTGGAAGCAAGTTGGTCCGGCTCTTTCCATATTCCCGCCCAACTGCTGGAAACGGTAAGATCATCTCTATATGCGTACGACTTGCCCGCGCTTTTTTACTTCAGCTTCGTCACCATCACCACCACCGGCTACGGCGACATCACCCCCTTGACCCCTATAGCCGGGCAGTTGGCCATCACCGAATCGGTGGTGGGGCAATTTTACATGGTGGTTCTGGTGGCGCGTCTGGTGAGCTTGCACACCATGAAGAGTAAAAGTTAAAGCCGACTGGGCGGATAAATGGCTTTCTTGGTAAGTCTGGTTGACAATCGCATGGGTATAAAACAAGATGGGCATGACTCTAGAAGGGCGATACGTATGCATCTTTGTTTGGCGAGTCTGAACAAATCAAGACTGATCACGGCCTGTCTGGCGGTTTTTCTCTCGTTGCTTGTGACCGGCTGCATGAAAGTGGGGCCGGACTACCAGCCTCCCAAGAGCCAGGTTCCGGCCAGTTGGCAGGAATCGAGCGATCCCGCGCTCCAAAAAAAGCCCGCCGACCTGACCCGTTGGTGGACCGTGTTCAACGACCCCGAGCTGACTTCCCTTATTAAACGTTCCGACAGCGGCAACCTGGACCTCAAGTCCGCGATGTCCCGGGTGAAAGAAGCCAGGGCCTACCTGGGGGTGGTGCTTGGTCAAGAGCTGCCCTCCGTGGACGCCCCGGCCTCGGCCCTTCGCCAGCAGTACAGCGAAAACGACCTGAGCCAGAGCGGTCTTTTGGGCAACAACATTTCCCTGGGCCTTTCCGCCAGCTGGGAGATCGACCTCTTCGGCCGGGTAAGGCGTCAGGTAGAAGCCGCCCAGGCCGACTATCAGGCCAGCCAGGAGGACCGGGCCGGGGTGATGGTGACCCTTTATGCCCAGGTGGCCCAAACCTATCTGGTGGTGCGCACCCTGCAGGCGCGCATCTCGGCCACCAGCGAGAACATCGAATCCCAAAAGGGAGTACTGAAGCTTACCCAATCCCGCTTCAAGTGGGGCTTGGCCACCGATCTGGACGTTTCCCAGGCCCAGACGGTGCTGGGCAGTTCCCAGGCGGAGCTGCCGCCGATCAAAAGCAATCTCAACCAGGCCATGAATACCTTGGCCTTGTTGCTGGGGCTCCCCCCCAACTCCTTGGCCCCGGAACTCATGCGAACCCAGCCCATACCCGTGCCGCCGGCCGAGGTGGCGGTGGGCGTGCCGGCCGACCTGTTGCGCCAGCGGCCGGACATCAGGCGCTCCGAGCGCCAGCTCGCCGCGGCCACCGCCCGCATCGGGGTGGCCACCGCCGACCTGTATCCGCGCTTCAACCTGATCGGCTCCCTGGGCACCGCGGCCATGACCGGCGGCGATCTTTTCTCCGGGGGCAGCACTTTCTTTTCCATAGGCCCCACCATGTCTTGGAACCTGTTCGCCGGTGGCAGCATCCGCTCCCAGATAAAGGTGCGCGACGCCCAGACCGAGCAGGCGCTTTTAAGCTATGAAAGCACGGTGCTCACCGCCTTGAAAGAGGCGGAGGACGCCATGGTGGCCTTTGAGCAGGAAAAGCTGCGCCAGCAATATTTGAAGACCACGGTGGCCGCCTCGCGGCGTTCCTTGAAGTTGGCCATTCGTCTCTATAAAGAGGGGTTGCAGGACTTCCAAAGGGTGTTGGACGCCCAGCGCAACCTGTTCGACTACGACAACGCCTTGGCCGCTTCCAGGGGACAGACGGCCATTAACCTGGTCAACATCTACCAGGCCCTGGGCGGCGGCTGGGACCCGGCGGCTAAACGCGAGGCCCCGCCCAACAATGCATTGGAAACGGCCCTCCGCTAAGGCGGGGCCGCGGACCCTCAAGGGAATTTGCCATGAAAATGGGGAAAAGTAGACAGGCGCTCATCGCCTTGGCCCTGGCGGCCGGGCTCACGCTGGCGGTGGCCGGTTGCGACCGGGGAAAAGAAAAAATGGCCGCGCCGCCGGCGCCCGTGGTCACGGTGGCCACGCCGGTAACGCGCACCGTCACCGACTACGCGGTGTACACCGGCAACACCCAGGCCCAGTTCTCGGTGGACATAATGGCCCGGGTGGAAGGCCAGCTCAGAAGCGTCAATTTCGATGTGGGCAGCCATGTCAAAAAGGGGCAACTGCTCTTTGTCATCGAGCCTGAGCCCTATATGGCCAAGGTGGACATCGCCAAGGCCAACCAGGCGGTGGCCCAGGCCCAGTTGCAACTGGCCCAGGCGACCCTGGTGCGTAAGGAAAACGCCTTCAAGGACCGCGCGGTGAGCGAGGTCGACGTGATCCAGGCCAAGGCCCAGGAAGCCGAGGCCCAGGCCCAGGTGCAGGCGGCCAAGGCCCAATTGGAGCGCACCCGCATCGACTACGGCTACACCCACATTCACGCCCCCATCAGCGGCCGGGTATCGCGCAACCTGGTGGACGTGGGCAACCTGGTGGGAGCGGGCCAGACCACCAAGCTGACCTCCATCGTCATGGACGACCCCATTTACGCCTATTTCACCGTGGCCGAATCCGACGTGATGAAATACCGCGCCAACCAGCGCGACCGGGAAGTGCCCCTCAACGCACAAGGCTATCCCCTGGCCAGCCTGGGGGCGGCCATTGATCAGGATTATCCTCACAAAGGCTATTTGGACTGGATCGATAACAAGGTGGATCCCGGCACGGGCACCATTCAGATGCGCGGGGTGTTTCCCAACTCCGACGGGGTGCTGGTTCCCGGCTTGTTCGTGCGCGTTCAGGTGCCGGTTGGCGTTATAAAGGACGCCATCCTCACCGAGGACCGGGCCCTGGGGCGCGACCAGCGGGGCACCTACCTGCTCGTGGTGGACCAAGACAACGTGGTGCAGTATCGGCCGGTGGAAACCGGGCCGGTGCAAACGGACGGCAAGATAGTCATCCTCAAAGGCCTTCAGCTCAAGGACCGGGTGATCATCAACGGCTTGCAAAGGGTGCGGCCCGGCGCCAAGTGCACCCCCATGACTCCCGAGCAGGTTAAGCAAGCCCAGGCCGCCGCCCGCGAAAAAGCCATGGCCCAGCAAAAGGGCAAGGCGCCGGAAGCGGCGGCGACCAAGGAAAAGCCCGCCCAGGGCGCAAAGTAGGCGGGTTTAAATGTTCTCACGCTTTTTCATCAACCGGCCCATTTTCGCGGCGGTGGTGTCAATCGTCATCGTGCTGGGCGGCTTGCTTACCCTGGTGGGTCTGCCCATTGCCCAGTATCCCAACATAGAGCCTCCCACGGTCACCGTGACCGCCACCTATCCCGGCGCCAGCGCCACGGTGGTCTCGGCAACGGTAGCCCAGCCCATCGAGGAGCAGGTCAACGGCGTGGAGGGCATGATCTACATGTCCTCCAACAGCGCCTCGGACGGTTCATATACCCTGACCGTAACCTTCGAGACCGGCACCGACCCGGATATGGCGCAGGTGCTGGTGCAAAACCGGGTGGGCATCGCCACTCCCAAGCTGCCCGAGGACGTGCGGCGCCTGGGCGTAACCACGCTGAAGAAGTCCACCAACTTCGCCCTGTGCATCAACCTGCTCGATACCAACGGACTCTACGACGACATCTTTTTGGCCAACTACGCCACCATCAACATCAAGGATGAATTGGCCCGCGTATACGGGGTGGGCGACGTACAGGTTTACGGCGCCGGCACTTACAGCATGCGCCTGTGGCTGGACCCCCAGAAGCTCAAGACCTATAGCCTGACCACCGACGACGTGACCTCGGCCATTCAAGAGCAGAACGTGCAGGTGGCCGCCGGCGTCATCGGCCAGCAGCCGGCCCCCAAGGGCCAGAACTTCCAGCTTACGGTCAACGTGCTGGGCCGCCTGAGCGACGTATCTCAATTCGAGCAGATCATCATCAAGACCGGCTCGGACGGACGCATCGTCAGGGTCAAGGACGTGGCCCGGGTGGAGTTGGGGGCCCAGACCTATACCATCGGCAGCCAGTTGAACCAAAAGCCCACGGCCACGATCATGGTCTACCAGTTGCCGGGGGCCAACCTGCTGCAAATTTCCGACAATTGCCGCAAAGTCCTCAAGGAACTGGAACCCGGCTTTCCCGAGGGCGTGAAGGCGGAAGTCACCTACGACGCCTCGGACGTGGTGCGCGCTTCCATCGAGGAAATCGTGATGACCCTGGTCATTGCGGCCATCCTGGTCATCCTGACCGTGTTCATCTTTTTGCAGGACATCAGGGCCACCTTGATCCCGGCCATCACCATCCCGGTTTCCTTGATCGGTACCTTCGCGGTGATGGGCATCCTGGGCTTTTCCATCAACACCCTGACCCTGTTCGGATTGGTGCTGGCCATCGGCATTGTGGTGGACGACGCCATCGTAGTGGTGGAGAACTGCGCCCGCAACATAGACGAACACGGGCTCAGTTCCAAGGAAGCGGCCATCAAGTCCATGGAGGAGATCTCCGGGGCGGTGGTGGCCACCACACTGGTGCTCTTGGCCGTGTTCATCCCCACCGCCTTCATGGGGGGCATGACCGGCATCCTCTACAAGCAGTTCGCCCTGACCATCGCCACGGCCACCTTCTTCAGTTCCATCAACGCCCTGACCATGAGCCCGGCCCTTTGCGCCCTGTTGCTCCGGCCCACCAAGGAACACCGCAACTGGTTCTGGCGAGGCTTCAACGCCTTCCTGAGTTGGTCCACCAACCGCTACGAAAGCGTGGTGGGGCTGGTGGTGCACAAGATTGGCGTCTCCATGATCGTCTACCTAATCCTTTCCGGAGTGGCTTTTTACACTATGAGCCAAACCGCCACCGGCTTCGTGCCCGTGGAGGATCAGGGCTACGCGATCGGCACCATCCAACTGCCCGACGGCGCCAGCATGCAGCGCACCCAGGAGGTAATGGACAGCGTCAACAAGATAGTTGATGGCACTCCGGGCATAGCCTTCAACATCTCCTTTACCGGTCTGAACTTGCTGGACAACACCAACAACTCCAACACCGGCGGACTGATCGCCGTGTACAAGAGTTGGGGCGATCGCGCCGGCAAGCCCGGTGAGAGCCAGCCGGAGATGATGGGCCGCATCAACATGGGCATGTATCAGATCCAGGAGGCCAGGGCCATGGCCTTCCCCCCTCCGGCCCTACCCGGATTGGGCCTGGCCGGAGGATTCGAATACCAGTTGCAGGACCGCGGGGCCACGGGAGTGCAAAACCTGGAAGAAATAACCAACGAGTTGATTCGTGACGGCAACGTCACCCCCGGCCTGACCGGCATGTACACCACCTTCCGGGCCGACGTGCCCCAGTTGTTCGTAAACGTGGACCGCACCAAGGTGAAGACCCTGAACGTGCCCCTGTCCACGGTGTTCAATACCCTGCAGGCCTACCTGGGCTCCGCCTATGTGAACGACTTCAACAAATTCGGTCGCACCTTCCAGGTCAACATGCAGGCCGAGGCCCGCTTCCGGGCCAAGGCCGAGGACATCGCCAGGCTGCAGGTGCGCAACGCCAACGGTGACATGGTCCCCATGGCCACCCTGGCCAGCATCCAAAGCACGGTTGGCCCCCAGGTGCTGCCCCGCTTCAACCTCTACCCGGCGGCCACCATTCGCGGCAACGCCGCGCCCGGCTACAGCTCCGGCCAGGCCATCGATTTGCTCAAGACCTTGTCCGAGCAAAAGCTTCCCTCGTCCATGGGATACGCCTGGAGCGGCATCACCTACCAAGAGGTGGTGGCCGGAGGCACCGGCTCGGTGGTGTTCGTGGTGGCGGTGATCTTCGTGTTCCTGGTGTTGGCGGCGCAATACGAAAGCTGGAAGCTGCCAATGCCGGTTATCCTGGCGGTGCCCCTGGCCCTGCTGGGAGCCTTTGTGGCGGTGCAGCTGCGCTCGTTGGACAACAACGTCTACACCCAAATAGGCCTTGTGCTCCTGGTGGGTCTGGCCACCAAGAACGCCATCCTCATCGTGGAGTTCGCCCGCGATCTGCACAGCGAGGGCAAGGGGATAGTGGAAGCGGCCATGGACGCGTCGCGTCTGCGTTTCCGCCCCATTTTGATGACCGCGTTTTCCTTCATCTTGGGAACCCTTCCCCTGGTGGTGGCAACCGGGGCCGGGGCCGGAGCCCGCGTAGCCCTGGGCACCGCCGTTTTCGGCGGCATGCTGGCCGCCACCTTCTTGGGGGTGGTGTTCGTGCCCGGCCTGTTCGTGCTCTTCGAGCGCATGGGCTCCAAAAAGAAGAATGCCCAAACGGCAAAGCCTCCCGCGGCACCCAGCGCGGGCCAGGCCGCAACCGATGGGGAAGGCTCATAGCCCCCATCCTCGTCGCCGAACCAACGCCCGCCGCGGCAGGGAGCCACGCATGACCCGGCTCTCTCCGTCGGCGGGTGCTCTTTTGTGCCTTTTGGCCGGAGCCACCCTGATCAGCTTTTCCGCCGTCATGGTGCGGCTGGTGTCCGTGGGCCCCACGGCTAGCGCTTTTTACCGCGTGCTCATCGGCGGCCTGGCTTTGGCCCTGTGGACCCGTCTGCGCGGCAAGGCCTTGTGGGCCGGCTGGTCTGCGCTGGGCCTGGCCGCGCTGGCCGGTCTGCTTTTCGCGCTGGATCTGAGCCTTTGGCATCGGGCCATACTTTTGCTGGGACCGGGGCTCAGCACCATCCTGGCCAACTTTCAGGTATTCGCGGTGGCCGGGGTGGGGGTCCTGGTCTTGGGCGAGAAACCTGGATGGCGCTTGGGCGTGTCCATCCCCCTGGCCATGCTGGGCCTGTGGCTCCTGGTGGGCGTAAACTGGCGGGAGCTGGGAGACGGCTATCAACACGGGGTGGTCTTGGGCCTGCTGACCGCTTGCGCCTATGGATCCTACATCCTGTGCCTCAGATGGTCGGTGCGTCGGGTGGGCGGCCTGGATTCCATGGCCAACGTGGCCCTGATATCCCTGGTCTGCGCCGTGATCCTCTGGCTGGAATTGCTGGGCTCCGGCGAGTCCTTGGCCGTGAGCTCGGCCTGGGACTGGGGCTGGTTGGTGGTCTATGGCCTGATCTGCCACGCGGTGGGCTGGGTGCTCATCTCCCTGGCTCTCAAACAGGTGGCCGCCTCCCGCGCGGCCTTGGCGCTCTTGTTGCAGCCCACGCTGTCCTTTGTCTGGGACGTGGTCATCTTCGGAAGACCCACCACCGCCCTGGAGGCGGGCGGAGCCTTGCTGGCCGTGGCCGCCATATATCTGGGCACCACGGGGGGCACACCCGCCAAGCCCCGGTCCGTTCACGGCCCAGAGGCGAAGCCATAAAAAGACAGGGGCCGGCCCTGAGACCGGTCCCTGCAATAGTTATGGCTGGCCCGCCAGGATTCGAACCTGAATAATCAGCTCCAAAGGCTGATGTCCTGCCGTTAGACGACGGGCCAAAAAACGCTTACGATTTTACCAGGTCAGACGCGCAACGCCAGTGTTAATGGGGCGCTAGACCGGGTTTTGCCGCCGGTGCTCTCCCATCCGCGAGGGTATGGGCGGCCGGGCCTCATCAGGCGGTTTCTCCCACCACCTCGTTGATCCAGCCGATGGCCGCAACCACGGAAGCGAAGCCGATGGCCGGCATGGCCAACACCGCCGCGTGCCGGAGCTCCTCGGGGGTGAAGCCTTCGCCGATGGCCTTGCGGGCCTGGCTTTTGATGCCGCCCCGGCTGCCGGTGGCCACGGCCACGCCCAGCTTGACCAGGCGGGCCGAGCGGCCGTCCAGGGGGCCGGCTTGCTTGCACAATAGGCCCAGCTTTTCAAAGGCCTGGGCCAACTCGGGGAAGTATTCCTTGAAATCCACATAGGGCTTGGGAAGGCTCATGAGCTTACTCCTGGGCATGGGGGCGGCTAATGGTTCCGTAACCTTATGTTGTTGGGGCGGGCCTCGCTTGTCAAGCGGACGCTTGGGCCTGGCGCTCCAGATACACGCGCACCGTGCCCTGGAACACCATGCGCCCGGCCTGGAGCTCCGCCACGTGGCTCATGTAGGGCATCATTTCCTCGGGGTAGTGGGTCACCCCCACCAGGGTGGTGCCATGGGCGGCCAGGCGGGCCAGGATGGCGTTGACCTCGGAACGGGCCGGGGCGTCCAGACCGGCCAGGGGCTCGTCCAGCAGGAGCAGCCGGGGATTGGTCACCATGGCCCTGGCGATGAGCAGCTTGCGCAGTTGGCCGTAGGAAAGGGTGGTTATGTCCCGCTCGGCCAGGTCCATGAGCCCCAGACGTTCCAGCCAATTTCGGGCCTGCTCGCGCTGGGCCTCGCTGAGCTGCCCCCGCAGGCCCACGCTGCCCATGAGACCCGAGGCCACGGTCTCCAGACCGTTTTGGCGGTGAAAATGCCGGGCCTGCAGGGCGGCCGAGACCATTCCCACCTCCTGGCGCAGTTCTTCCAGGTTGCGGGGCTTGGCGCTGCCGAACCAACCCAGGACCCCGCCGTATTGCGGGCGCAGTTCCCCGGCCAACAAGCGCAACAGGGTGGTCTTGCCAGCCCCGTTGGGGCCCAGCACCAGCCAGTTCTGGCCGGGCCGCACCTCCCAATCCAGGTTGTGCAGCACGGCCTTGTGCTCCACGCTGACCCTCTCGGTCTTGACCCGGGCCAGGTAGTCGCCGGGCAGCTCGGCGGGAGTCTGGATTGCGGGTACGTCCGGGCGGCTGGGGGCCAGGGCCAAACCGCCCTGGTCCATGACCAGGCGCAACGGCCCTTGCACCTGCACTTCGCCGTGGTCCAAAAGCATGGCGTGGCTGGTGCCCGGCACCAGCTCTGCCCCCCGGTGGGTGGCGTAGACCAGTTGGGTGCCAGAGGCCGCCGCCCGGCCCAGCAGGGCCAAGAGCCGGCGGCGGGAAGCGGCGTCCAGGCCCTCGCAGGGCTCGTCCAGCAGCAGGAGGCTGGGGCGGCCGGCCAGGGCCCGAGCGATGAGCACCTGCTTGCCTTGCCCCAGGGACAGCGACAGCAGGGGCCGGTCGGCCAGGTGGCTGATCTTCAGCTGGGCCAGCAGGTCGTCGGCCCTTTGCCATTGCTCTTCGCTGGGCTCCTGATAGAGCAGGTGCCCGCCGGTGATGCCGGTGACCACCACCATGCGGCTGGTAAAGTCCCACTCGCGGCGGTGGTACAGGTTGAGCATCTCCCCGGAGACCATGCCGGTGCGCTCCCGAAAGAGCAGGGGGCTGGTGGTCACCCGTCCGTCCACGGTGTAACGGCGGCGGGGGCGTCCGGCCAGCACCGGCCAGATGTCGCCGCGCACCAGGCGCAGGAAGGTGCTCTTGCCCGCGCCGTTGGCTCCCAGCACCGCCCAGTGGCAGCCGGGGCGCAGTCGCCAGGTGATCTGCTTGAGCAACAGCTTGTCACCCAGGGCGTAGTCCACCCGGTCCAGGTCCACCAAAAATTCGGGCTCGCTCTGAGCCCCTGCATTGTCAGGTTGGTGTTTCATAAGCATGGGGTATTAACAGACCTGAGCGCATCGCGCCAGGCCTGGTTGAAGCGGCGGCGGGGATTGCCTGGTGTTTGCCGTGGCTTAAAAAGGAAGGCGGCCAGCTCTTGCGAGCTAACCGCCTGTTTTTCTTGGTGGGCTGCCAGTGAATCGAACACTGAACCTACGGATTAAGAGTCCGTTGCTCTGCCAGTTGAGCTAGCAGCCCTTTGAAGTCGTGAAGCTGTTTTTATCAGCCAGACGGGGCTCCGTCAATAGTTTTCATCGCATATATTACGGCAAAGTTCCAAGACCGCGTCGCGGCCCAGGGGCTGGTTTTCCAGGGCCTCCAGCCATTGGGCGGGCAGGGCCTCCAGGCCCCAGTAAGCCCCGGCCATGGCTCCGGCCATGGCCCCGATGGTGTCGGCGTCGCCCCCCAGGCTGACCGCCAGAACCATTGCCTGCTCCGGGTCCCGGGCCGCCAAAAAGGCCCCCAGGGCCGGGGGCACCGCCTCGGCGGCGGACACGTCGCAGGCATAGGCGCGGGTGAGGCCCTCGCGGGCCGCGGCCTCGTCGCCCAGGGGCAGGGGAGGCATGGCCCGCAGGCGTCCGGCCACATGGGCGTCCAGGTTCTCTACCTGGGCGGCGATATGCTCCACGAACCGCCCGGGGGCCGGCGCGCGGCCCTTGGACCCCAGCCTGGCGGCCCGGCGCACGGCCAGGACCTGGGCCGCGGCCCCGGCCAGGGCGCGGGAATGGGTGTGGGTGATGCGGCACTGGGTCAGGGCTGCGGCCCGGCAGGACTCGCGATCCTTGGCGAAAAACACCCCCAGCACCCCCACCCGCATGGCTCCACCGTTACCCCAGGAGTCGGTGGCCACCCGGTCCCAGGGCTCCCCGGCGGCCAGCCGGTGCATCAGGGCGTTAATGCGCCCGCCATAGCCGCGTATCGGTTCGTAGCGGGCCAGGAAGCGCCGGGCCAGGTAGGCCGGGTCCAGGCCGCCCCGCTGGGCCAGGGTCTCCAGGATGGCGATCATCATCTGGGAGTCGTCGGTGTAAGAACCGGCGGCCAGGCGGCCGGGCAGCATCCGGTCCAAACGGCCGTGCACCCGGGCGATGCGCGCGGCGCTCCAGCCCTCCACGGGCATGCCCAGGGCGTCGCCGCACATGGTGCCCAGGGCGGCGCCGGCCAGGCGGGAAAAGCTCCTAGCTGGGGAGGGTAGAGCGCAATACATGTTTGGATTATAGCAGGCGGATTTCTGGCCGGGGGACGTGAAGCGTGGTACCATCCCCTGCATCAGGAGGAGACAACATGGCCACTCAACCCTGCGTGCCCTGCGCCGATTACCGCGCCGGTCAGCGCCTGCTCAGCATGAAGCGGCAATTGGCCCAGGACGACCTTACCCCCGAGCAGCGGGCCCAACTGGAGGCGGAAGTCGCCGAGTTGGAACACCTGCTGGACATGGACTAAGCCGGGGCTAGTCGCCGGACTCCAACTCCTCCAGCTCCAGGGCCGCCTTTTCCCATTTGGCGGTCAGCTTTTCCACCGCGTCCTTGGCCTTGGCGTGGGCCTTGGTCAGCTTGGTCCAGCGCACCCCGTCGGCAAAGGCCGCCGGGTCCACCATCTCGGCCACCAGCTTGTCCAACTCCACCGTGGCCTCTTCCACCTGGGCCTCCAGCTTGGCCACCTTGCTTTTTAGCGGCTTCAAACGCTGGTAGCGCTCCTGGCGCGCCTGGGCCTCGGCCCGCTTCTGGTCCGCGCTCTTGGGGCCGCTGGCCGCCTCGCTATCCACTGGCTTGGGCGGGGCCTTGGGCTGCGGCGCGGGGGCGGGGGAGGGCGCGGCGGGTTTGGCCTTGCCCGCCTCGGCGTCCAGTCCCTGTTTCCACAGCCGCTCGAAATCGTCGTAATTGCCGGGCAGCAGGGTGACCTTGCCCGCGTGCACGTAGGCCACCTGGTTGGCGATGGCGTTGATCAGGTGACGGTCGTGGCTAATCAGCACCAGGGTGCCGTCGTATTGGCCGAGCGCCTCCTCCAGGACCTTGCGGCTGGCGATGTCCAGGTGGTTGGTGGGTTCGTCCATGAGCAAGAAGTTGGGCTTCTGGATGAGCAGCTTGGCCAGCACCAGCCGAGCCCGCTCCCCGCCGGAGAGCACCTTGACCTTCTTGAACACGTCGTCGCCCTTGAACAGAAAAGCGCCCAAGATGGTGCGCTGCTGGCCCTGGGCCATGAGCCCGGCCACGCTGCCCAGCTCGGACAGGGCCGTGTTCTCAGGGTTCAAATCCTCCATGGTGTGCTGGGAGAATACCCCCATCTTGACCCGGCCTCCCACCAGGCGGCGACCCTTGCGGGGCTTTACCTGGCCCGAGAGCAGGCGCAGCAGGGTGGACTTGCCTTCACCGTTGCGACCCAACAGGGCCAGGCGGTCGCCCTTGCGCAGCACCAGGCTCAGGTCGCGGTAGAGGGTCTTGGCGCCATAGCCGAACTCCAGGCCCAGCATCTCCACCACCACCTTGGCCGAAGGCTCGCAGGGGGGTAGATCCAGCTTGATGGCCTGGTCCTCGGCGGGCAGCGTCACCCGCTCCATCTTCTCCAGCATCTTCAGGCGGCCCTGCACCTGCTTGGCCCGGTCCTTGCGGGTGCGGTTGCGGGCCACGAAGTCCTCGATCTGGCGCACCCGCTCCTGCTGGCTCTCAAAGGCGGCCCGCTGGGCCTCGCGGCGGCGCTCCCGCTGCTCCTCGTAATGGCTGTAGTTGCCGCCGTAGGAGAATATCTGCCCCGCGTCCAACTCCACGATGCGGGTAGCCACCTTGTCCAGAAACACCCGGTCGTGGCTGACCAAGAGCAGGGCGGCGGGATTGGTGACCAGATAGCCCTCCAGCCACAACAGGGACTCCAGGTCCAGGTGGTTGGTGGGCTCGTCCAACAAGATCAAATCCGGGGCCGAGAGCAGCAGGCGGGCCAGGGCGGCGCGCATGAGCCAGCCGCCGCTCAGTTCGCCCACGTCGCGGTTCAAGCGCTCCTGGTCAAAGCCCAGGCCGGCCAGCACCCGCGAGGCCCGGGCCTCCAGGTCGTAGCCGCCCAGTTGCTCGAACTGGCTCTGGAGCTGCCCTTGGCGGGCCAGCAGTTCTTCCAGCTCGGCCTCGTCGCGCACCTTGCCCAAAAGCTGGTGCACCTCGTCCAGCTCGGCCTCCACCTGGGGCAGGCTGTCGCCGGTCTCCATGGCCAGCTCCAGCACGGTCTGGCCCGACAGGGACAACAGCTCCTGGGGCAGATAGCCCAGGCGCAGGTTCTTGGCCTTGAACACCTCGCCGCTGTCCGGTTCCACGGTGCCCAGCATCAGGCCCAGCAGGGTGGACTTGCCCGCCCCGTTGGGACCCACCAGTCCCAATCGCTCTCCCGGGCTTACGTGCAGGTTCACCTCCTTGAGGACGTCCTGCTTGCCGTAGAATTTGCTGACGTTGTGCAAGGTGATCATGGGGCCAGAAGATAACATCCGCACGGGCCCTCGGCAAGCCGTGGCCTGCCCTAACACCCCGTGGCCGTGCTATATTCACAGGCACACCCCAGACGGAGAGGCTATGCAGGAAGCGCCCTGGTTCTACAACCTGATTTCCCTGGGCGGCCTGGTCGCCCTGGTGCTGCTGGCCCGGCTCTCGGGCCTGGGCCGGGGGCCAACCGCCTGGCGCACCCTGATCTGGGGCCTGGGCCTGCAACTGCTCATCGGGGCCCTGGTCTTCGCCCTGCCCAGCGGGCGCTACGGCCTGCTGGCGGTCAACGACGCCATGGTGGCCCTGCTGGGCTACTCCCAGGCGGGCATACGTTTCCTGTTCGGCCCCCTGGCCGACCAGCCGGGCGAGCCCCATTACATGGGTTTCATGCTGGCCTTGCACGCCCTGCCCACCATCGTCTTCTTCATGGCCCTCACCGCCGGTCTGTACCAGCTGGGCATCCTGCAGCGGGTGGTGCGCCTGTTTTCGCGCCTGTTCGTCAAGACCCTGGGGGCCAGCGGGGCCGAGTCCCTGGGCGTGGCCAGCCTGATGTTCGTGGGGGTGGAGTCGGCGGGCATGGTGCGGCCCTTTTTACCCAAGTTCACCCGCAGCGAGTTCTTCACCCTGCTCACCGCGGCCATGGCTACCGTGGCCTCCTCCACCCTGGGGGTCTACGTCATGACCCTCAAGGGCGGGTTCCCCAACATCGCCGGGCACCTCATCAGCGCCTCGCTCCTCTCCGCCCCGGCCGCCCTGGTGGTGGCCAAGCTCATGGAGCCCGAAACCGGCGAGCCGCTCACCGCCGGGCAGGTGGTGGACCCGGCCCTGGGCAAGTACGGCGGCCTCATGGAGGCGGTCATCGCCGGGTCCAACGACGGGGTCAAGCTGGTGGTGGGAGTGGCGGCCCTGCTGCTAAGCTTTCTTAGCATCCTGGCCCTGTTCAACGGCCTGCTGGGCTGGCTCACCGGTCTGGTGGGCCTGGGCGAGCTGTCCTTGCAGGGCATCCTGGGCTGGCTGGGCTATCCCTTTGCCCTGGCCATGGGGGTGCCCCCGGCCGACGCGGCCACGGTGGGTTCGCTTCTGGGCCAGCGGGTGCTGGTCACCGAAATACCCGCCTATCTGCAACTGGGCGAGCTGTTGAGCCACGGCGGCCTGACCTACAGCCGTAGCGCTCTCATCGCCTCCTACGCCCTGTGCGGCTTTGCCCACGTGGCCTCGGTGGCCATTTTCCTCGGTGGTTTCGGGGCGTTGGCTCCGGGGCGCATCGGCGAGTGGTCGCGCCTGGGGCTCAAGGCCCTGTGGGCCGCCACGCTGGCCACCATGATGACCGGCTGCGTGGCGGGCCTGTTCGCCCACGGCGGGGCCACCCTGCTGGGCCTGGGGCAGTAAGCGGGCGCGGTTGGGGCACAAAAAAACCGGCGGCTGGCCTGAACCAACCGCCGGTGGGGTTTTTTAAGTGGTCGGGACGACTGGATTTGAACCAGCGACCCCTTGAACCCCATTCAAGTGCGCTCCCATACTGCGCCACGTCCCGACGCGAAAGGATTTGTACCATCAGGGCGGGGTGTTGTCAATCGGGCTAGGCGTTTCTAAGCAAACTCAGCAGCGCTTTTTCCAGCATCTCCCGCGCCGCGGCCCAATCTCCCCCCACCCGCCGGGGCCGGGGGAACCAGGCGGCCTGGACCGCGGCCCCCTCGGCCACGGGCTCCTGCCCGGCCAACAGCGCGGCCTGGGCCCTGAGCACCACCTCGCCGTGAGCCAAGATGGGCTCCAGGGCCTGTTCCAGCTCCTGGTCCAGCGAATCATCTCCCGCCCACAGGGCCAGGGCCCCGCTCAAGCGGGCCAGCTCGTAAAACTCCAGGCCTCGGGCCCCCCGCTGCCACAGAGGCATCACCGGGTGGCGGGTCTGCCACAGTCCCAGGTCGCGGCCCTGCTCCCACAAGGCGGCGCAACGGGCCGCCAGACGGCCCACAAGCGGTGAAGGGGCGTTGGGCGGGGTCTTGGGCCGTCCCGGGGCCTCCGGGCCCAGCCAGGCGCGCCAGAGGCGTTCCAAGGCCTGGCCCGCCGGTTGTTCGCCGGGGGTGTCAAGGTGGGGGTAGGACAACAGCAGGCGCCCTTGCCCATAGCGGCCCTCGATCACTGCTGGCTGCCCCCACAGGGGGGCCGGGTCCAGGGATACGCCGTAATCCGACTCGCGGGCGGCCACCTCGTCCGGGTCGCTCTGGCCCAGGGCCAAATCAAAGGCGCACAACTCCTCGGTGGGGCCGTGGTAGCGGGCCAGGACGCTGATGGACGGATCGTCGGGTTCGCTGAACTGACCGGGCCACCACACCGGCCAGGCGGCCAGAGTCTCGCCGTGTCGCCACAGGGGGTGGCCCCTAGCCTCGGGACAGGGGGATATCTTAACCGGGCCGCTCAGGCCGGGCAGGCGTTGCGCGCCCGAGGCCCGGTCCAGGGGTACCAGGCCCAGGCCGTCGTCCACGCTCAGCGCCAGGCCCGCCCCGCCGCAAAAACCCAGGTAGGTGCCGCTATGGCATACGAAGCGCTCGATGGCCGTGGCGCCCAGGGAACCCAGGGCCGCTTTCTTGCGGGCCGACCAGCCGCCGGGCACCACCAAAAGGCTGGCGCCCTCCAGGCCGCCAGTGGCGATCTGGGCGGCGCTGATGGGCTCCAGGGCCAGGCCGCGTTGCCAGGCCGCCTCCAGGGTCATCAAAGACCACAGGCCTCCGGTGTCCCAGAGCAGGCGGGCGGGGCAGGGGGGCAAGCCGCTCAGCCCTGCTGGTGTCCGCCCACCACCAGGCGGGGGATGCGCAGGGTGGGTTGGGCGTCGCCCACCGGCGAGCCCTGGCCGTCCTTGCCGCAGGTGCCCAGGCTCCAGCCCTGGTCGTTGCCCACCTTGTCGATCTGGCTGAGCACCTCGGGCCCGTTGCCGGTGAGTGTGGCCCCGCGCACCGGGCGGTCCACCTTGCCGTCCCGGATGAGATAGCCCTCGCTCACCTCGAACACGAAGTCGCCGTTGATGGTGTTGACCTGGCCGCCGCCCATTTTGCGCACAAAGAGGCCGTCGCCGGTGGTGCGCACGATGCTTTCGGGATCATCGGCTCCGGGCGCGATCAAGGTGTTGGTCATGCGGGGGATGGGACGGTTGCGATAGCTCTCCCGGCGGCCGTTGCCAGTGGGCTGGGCCTCCAGCTTCCAGGCCGAGAGCCGGTCCTGCAAATAGCCCTTGAGCACGCCCTGGTCGATGACCACGTTCTTGCGGCAGGGGGTGCCCTCGTCGTCGAAACCGCCCGAGCCCCGGCGGCCGGGCACCGTGCCGTCGTCGATCACGGTGACCAGGGGGTTGGCCACCTGCTGGCCGACGCGGTCCGCATACACGCTCATGTTCTCGTAGACCAGATCGCCTTCCAGGCCGTGGCCCACCGCCTCGTGCACCATGGTGCCGCCCGCCTCGGCCGATATGACCACCGGCATGGCCCCGCCGGGCGCGGGATCGGCCTCCAGCATGAGCACCGCCCGCCGGGCCGCCTCCTGGGCCACCTTCACCGGATCCTTGCGCTCGAATATCTCCATGCCCCCGATGCCGCCCATGGACTCGTAGCCGGTTTGCACCCGGCCGTCCTGGGTGGCCACGCAGTGCACGGCCATGATGATCTGGCTGCGCTCCTCCTCGGCCTCCACGCCCAGGGAGTTGAGGATGCGCACCTGCTGGCCCCGATCCATGTAGATCACCCGCACCTGGCTGATGCGGCTGTCCACCGCCCGGGCCGCGGCCTCGGCCGCCTTGACCATGTCCACCTTGACGGCGGTGGCGGCGTCCTTGAAGGGCTTGACCGTGTGGGTTACCAGGCCCGGCGCGGCCGGTACCAGGGTCTGGGGAGCCACCGGCTGTCCCTGGGCCAACAGGGCCAGGCTATGGGCCAGGGGCAGCAGGGCCGCCTGGTCAAAGGAATTGCCGTAGGCGTAGGCGGTCTTGAGGTCGTAGATCAGGCGCAGGCCGGCGCCCTGGTCCACGCCGCCCAAGACCTTTTCCACCTTGCCGTCGTCCATGACGATCATCAGGCCGGTGGAGCGCTCCAGGAACAGCTCGGACATCTGGCCGCCGCCGGCCAGGGCGGCTTCCAACACGGGCAGGGCGTCGCAGTCAAGGCTCATGATAAGCTATCCTATTGATTGATCTATTAAAGATTTTAAATATACCCGGCCCGGCAAAAATAGCACACCCCGAAGGGCCGGTCAACGCGGCGCGCCGGACCGGCTCACCATTGACACCCGCAGGCGCTACGCGTAAGATCAGCAAGCCGACTGAGTGATGAAAAGGATTGTTATGATTCGTACAATTGTAATTTTTATAATGACCTGCTTGCTGGCGTTGGCCGGGCCGGCCATGGCCAAGCAACCCATGGAGCCCATCACCATCAGCGTGTTGGAGGCGGCCCAGATGCTGGCCTCCCAGCCCAAGGAAGTGTTCCTGGTGGACGTGCGCACCCGAGCGGAATACGCCTTGATGGGGCATCCTCCCCAGGCCTACAACGTGCCCTGGCGCTTGGCCACCGGAGATTTTCAGATCAAGGGTGGCTCCTATCAGGGCAACAAGGTCACCTTCACCGGCTACCAGCTAAGTCCCAAACCCAACCCGGATTTCATCGGGGTGGTCAAGTCCCTGTTCAAGCCCGGCGACAAGCTGCTTATCCTTTCCACCGACGGGGAGCAGGGCGCCCAGGCCGCCGCCGCCCTGTCTAAAGCGGGTTTCACCCAGGTGTTCAACCTGGAGCATGGCTTTTTGGGCCAGCCCCTGCTGGTGGAAAAACAGGCCGAGTTGGCCGAGAAGTATTCCCCCCTTTACGGCATCCAGGGCCGTCTCAACGGCTGGGTGTTCTGGGGACTGCCGGTGACCCACCAGATGGACCCCCGCTACATCTATCCGCCCGACACCAAACGCATGCAGACCCAGAAGTAGGTCAGGGCTCCGCCGTCTCTTGATCCGCTGAGAGATAGTCTCGCCCGGCCGCTTCCCAGCCGCCGGCGATATCCACCATGCGCTCGATACGCTCCAATAGCGGCGGCAGGGTCTTGGGCCTCAGGGCGCTGACCACCACGCCGTCGTAGCGGTTGGCCAGGCGCTCCAGGGCCTCGGCCGGGGCCGCGTCGGCCTTGTTGAGCACTAACAGGCGGGGCGCGTTGGTGAACTCCATCTGATCCAGGATGGCGTCCACCGCCTGGATCTGCTCCTCCACCTGGGGGTTGGAGGCGTCGGCCACGTGCAACAGCAGGTCGGCCTGCTCCAACTCCTCCAGGGTGGCCCCAAAGGCCCGCTTGAGCTCCTCGGGCAGGTCGCGGATGAAGCCCACCGTGTCGGTGATGATCACCTCCCGCTCGCGGGGAAAACGCAGGCGGCGGGTGGTGGGGTCCAGGGTGGCGAAGAGCCGGTTCTCGGCCTTGACTTCGCTGCCGGTCAGGGCGTTGAGCAGGGTGGATTTGCCGGCGTTGGTGTAGCCCACGATGCTCAGCACCGGCAGGCCGCCCCGGGCCCGGGCCTCGCGGCGGCGTCCCCGTTGACGGGCGATCTGGTCCAAGTCCTTTTCCAGGCGGTTCAACCTCTGACGCACCCGGCGGCGATCTATCTCCAGCCTGGTCTCGCCGGGCCCCCGGCCTCCGATGCCGCCGGTAAGGCGGCTCAGGCCGTCGTCGCGGGCGCTCAGGCGGGGCATGAGGTACTTGAGCTGGGCCATCTCCACCTGGAGCTTGCCCTCGCGGGTGGCGGCCCGCTGGGCGAAGATGTCCAGGATGAGCTGGGTGCGGTCGATGAACTTCAGCTCCGCGCCGGTGGCCGCGGCCAGGGAGCGGGCCTGGCTGGGGTTGAGGTTCTGGTCCAGCACCAGCACGTCGGCGCCCAGGCGCAGGGCGGTGATCAACACTTGGTTCAGCTTGCCGGGGCCGATGAGGGTGCGCGGGTCGGGCTTGCGGCGGCGCTGGGTCACGCGCCCCACCACGCTGAGCCCGGCGGAGCGGGCCAGCTCGGCCAACTCGTCCAGGCGCTCTTCGGCCTCGGCCGCCGGTCCGCTGCTCACGCTGATGAGCAGGGCCGCGCCTGCCTCGCCCACCTCGCGGCCGGATACACTGCGGGCCAGCTCTTCCTCCAGGCTGCGCACCAGGCGGGCCAGGTCTTCGGGCGGCTGGCCGGGAGGGAAGGGCTCCAGCAGGCGGTAGTCGCGCTCGGCCTCGGGCTGGGGCAAGAGATGGGCCGCGTGAATCAGGCCGGGCAGGCCGTCCTCGCGCACCTCCAGGGTGGCGCTCAGATCCCAGCGCTTGAGGGAAAGGTCGGTCAAGTCGCCGGGGAATAGGCCCCCCTGGCCCAGGCTGGTGTGCAGCCAGGTGAAACCGGCCAAGCGTCCCGGGCCCCGGCGCAGGCGGCTGGGCTGGGGCGAAGCGATGCCCTGGGGAGAGCCCACCACCACCTGCTCCACCTCGCCCCGGCGGCTGAGCACCAGGCCCACCGGCCGGGCCAGCTCGGCGCTCAGGCGGGCCAGGTCCAGGGCCTGCTCGGGCAGGATGAGCGCCTCCGGGGGCAGGCGGCGGCGGTAGAGGTTGTTCAGCCGTTTTATCTGGCTGGATTTGAGGCCGGTGGTGGGGCCCAGAACCTTGGCCAAGGCCTACTCCGGCACCGGGTCGAAGGTGAGGTCCTCGAAGCGGGTGAGGTCGTCCAAAAAGGCCAGGCGCACCGTGCCGGTGGGGCCGTTGCGCTGCTTGCCGATGATGATCTCGGCCACGTTGTCGTCGTCCTCTTCGGGGTCGTCGCGCTTTTTGTAGACCTTCTTGCGGTAGATGAAGGCGATGACGTCGGCGTCCTGCTCGATGGCTCCGGACTCGCGCAGGTCGCTGAGCATGGGGCGCTTGTCTCCGCCGGGGCGCTCCTCCACCTTGCGGTTGAGCTGGCTCAGGGCCACCACCGGCACGGAGAGCTCCTTGGCCAGGGCCTTGAGCGAGCGGGAGATGTTGCTGATCTCCTGCTCGCGGCTCTCGGTGGAGCCCCGGCCGCGCATGAGCTGGAGGTAGTCCACCAGGATGAGCCCCAGGCCGTGCTCCAGCTTGAGGCGGCGGGCCTTGGCCCTAAGGTCCAACACCGACAGGGCCGGGGTGTCGTCGATATAGATGGGCGAGCCGTGCAGACGGTCGGCCGCCTGGGTCAGGGCCGGGAAGTCCTGGTTGTGCGAGAGGAAGCCGGAGCGGATCTTTTCGCCGGAAACCCGGGCCTCCGAGGCTAGCAGGCGCATGCCCAACTGCTCCTTGCTCATCTCCAGGCTGAAGATGGCCACCACCACTCCGGCCTCCAGGGCCGCGTTGGAGGCGATGTTCAGGGCAAAGGCGGTCTTACCCATGGAGGGCCGCCCGGCGATGATGATCAGATCGCCGGGCTGCAGGCCGGTGGTGAGCTGATCCATCTTTTTAAAACCGGTGGGCACCCCGGAGACCTGGCCCTTGCTCTTGAAGCGCTCCTCGATGATCTTGAGGGAGCTGGTAACCACCTCGCCGATGGGGCTCACCTGGGAGCTCAGGCGCTCCTGGGTGGCCGCGAAGATGGCCCGTTCCGCCCCTTCCAGGGCGATTTCCGGCTCTGCCTGGTGGGCGTGGGCTTCGTCGATGGCCTTGTGGGCCGCGTTGATGAAGCCCCGGAGCAGGGACTTGTCCTTGACCAGGGAGGCGTAGTGATCCACGTGGGCGGGGCCGAGTAAAATGTCGGCCAGCTCGGCCAGGTAGGCCGCGCCGCCCACCGCGTCGATACGGGATTCGTCGGTGAGCCGCGAGGTGACGGTGATCTCGTCCACCGGCTGGTTCTTTTCATAAAGAGCCAGCATGGCCTCGTAGATGAGGCCGTGGCGGCGGTCGTAGAAGTCCGACGCCTTGAGGTGGGAGGCTACTCCGGAAAGCACCTCGCTGCCATGTACCAACACCCCGCCCAGCACCCCGCGCTCGGCGGCGAGGTCCTGGGGGGGTGCGTTGCGGCTGGAGGCGCCGTCTGGGTTCACGCCTTACTCCTTGGCCGGCTCCTCGGCTTCTTCCTCGGCGGGGGCTTCGGCCTCTTCGGTGGCCTCTACGGCCTCGGTCACGACCTCGGCCTCGGCCTTGGCTTCGGCCTTGGCATCGGCCTCGGCCTTGGCGGCGGCCGTCTCGGCGTCGGGAGCCACTTCCAATTCTATATCAACCACCACCTGGGGGTGAAGCTTCACCGGCAAGGTGTAGGTGCCCAGCTTTTTGATGGGACCTTCCGCCATGATGATGCGGCGGCGGTCGATGTCAAAGCCCAGGGCGGCCAGGGCCTCGGCGATCTGCATGTTGGTCACCGAGCCGTAGAGCTTGCCGCCCTCGCCGGCGCGGGCTTCCACCTTGACCTGCACGCCGGCCAAGGTAGCGGCCTCGGCCTTGACCTTTTCGGCCTCGCGGGCCTGGCCGGCCTCGATGCGCTGGCGCTCGGCGGCCAGGGTCTTGATGTTCTTGTTGGTCGCCATCAGGGCCATGCCCTGGGGGATCAGGTAGTTGCGGCCGTAGCCGTTTTTGACCTGCACCACCTCGCCGGGATCGCCCAAACCCAGCACTTCCTGGGTAAGGATTATCTTCATTTCTATTCCTCCGACCCGGACGGCTTGGCTTGTCCTAGCCGTCTCAGATTTAACCACATATCAAAAAGCCCGGTGGCGGCCAACAAGCCGGCCACGTAAATTTCCAGAGCCACGGTCAAATACACCGCCGTCCTGAGCAGGATCGGCGCGTTCTTGCGGCGCAGCCAAAAGTCCACCACCGCCAGGCCCTGGAAGAAGTAGAGCACGCCCATGACCAGGACCAGGTTGGCCCCCAGCCAAAAAAGCCAGCCCTCGCCCAGGGCCATGAACCCCCCGCCCGCTATGAGCAGCCACACCAGGCGCTCGGGGGTGCGGTAGAGGTTCAGGGGCGCGCCGTCGGCCTGGGGGGACAGACGCCGACCGATGCGCCGCGCGGCCAGGAAATTCAACCATGCCACCACCAACGACACGGCCGCCAGTATGCCCGGCGCCAACCTGAGGACAATCCGCCCCACGGCGGCCAGGCCCTCTTCCAACTGGCGCAACGTCTCGGGCTCCAGGTCCATGGTGCGATACGCTTGCACCATCGCGGCCATCTCGCCTTGCCACTGGGTTTTCCACAGGGTCCAGGGGCCCACTTCGTAGGCCAGCGAACCCGCCAGAAGCACCAGCACCGAGGCGGCCATGGCCGCTGCGGCCGCCGAGCCCACCACCCAACTGGGCGACAGGCCCATAACCCCCAACTCGCCCAGGGCCGCGGCCATTACCAGGAAGTAGACCAGATAGTAGCTACCTCCAGGGGGACCGGCCGCCATGGACAGGGCCAGGGCGGCCACCGCGGCCAGGATCAGCGCCTTGCGTCCGGTCCCCTTGCCCCGCGCCAGATAGGCCAGCGCCAGGGGCAGGGGAGAGGCGAAGGTGATAACCGACCCGGCCAGGGGCAACATCCACGGCACCGTGAACAGCACCAACGCCACGGACGCGGCCGCCGCGGCGGGCAACCACTCACCGGGTAGAGCGCGGCTCATCAGCGCCGCCGGCATAGGCCGGCTAGTTGCTCCCCTGGGCCGAGAAGGGCAACAGGGCGATGTGCCGGGCCCGCTTGATGGCCAGGGTCAGCTCGCGCTGATGCTTGGCGCAGCAACCGCTGATGCGCCGGGGGATGATCTTGCCCCTCTCGGTGGTGTAGTAACGCAGGGTGCGCGGCTCTTTGTAGTCGATGGTGATGCTGGAGTCGGCGCAGAAGCGGCAGACCTTGCGGCGTCCGTATTTCCTTCTTTTGAGCGTAATCATGCCGTCCTCCTAATCGTCGTCGTCGCGACGCTTGCCGCGATCGTCGTCGTCATCATCATCATCGTCATCGTCGTCGTCATCGTCGTCGTCGTCCCGGTCGGAGGGACGCGGCTCGTCGTCATCGTCCGGGCGGGCGCCGGTGGCTCCGGCGGCCTTGGCCGCTTCGGCCTCGGCCTTGCGCTGGGCCATGGCTTCTTCATCGAAGCTGTCGGCGATCTTGACCGTGAGGTAGCGGATCACCTGCTCGTCGATTTTGAAGTTGCGCTCCATCTCCTCCACGGCCTCGCCGGTGGCGCCGTACTCCATGAGGACGAAGTAGCCCTTGGTCTGTTTCTTCACCATGTAGGCCAGCCGCCGGCGTCCCCAGTGGTCTTCCTTCACGATGAAAGCGCCGTCTTTTTCCAGAAGTCCGCGGAATTTCTCCACGCAGGCGGCGGTGTCCTCCTCGCTCAGCTCGGGATGGACAATAAAAATGGTCTCATAATGTCGCATAAGGCCTCCTCTCGGTCTAGACGTCCCCGGCCACGGCCTTTAGCGGTCGGAGAAAGGAGTGGGTTGGAAGGCTAATTGACTACCACCCGTGGGCGGAATTGTCAAGGTCACCGGTGGATTTAAGTCGCTCCAGCAGCGCGCGGTCCGTGGAACACAAGGAGAGCTTGGCGGCCTCGTCCCCCGCCAGCCAGATCAGGGCCCGGTGTTCCAGGGCCTGCGGGCTCTGGCCGTTCAGGCGACAAGCGAAGGCGTGCAGGCGCAGGGGAAGCCCCTCGGGGGTCAAGCCCTCCTGGGTGAGCATAAGGGGCCCCACCTTGACGGTGACGGCCAGTTCCTCTTGCAACTCCCGGGTCAGGCACTCGGGCAGGCTCTCGCCCGGTTCGGCTTTGCCGCCGGGCAGCTCCCACAAACCGTTGGACGCCCGCTGGGCCAACAACAGCTTGCCTTGGCGCACGATGACGGCGCAGGCCACTTCCAGGAAAGCCGGTTCGGACTGGAGCCCGGTCATGGCTTGGCCGGGGCCGGGTTGGTACGGCGCAGTTGGCGGGTGCGCGCGCTCAGGTAGCGCTCCTCGGCCTGGGGAAAGGCGGGGTCGGCGTCCAGGATGGCCTCGTAAAGCTCCAGGGCCTCGGCGTCGCGGTCCTCGGCCTCCAGGAGCCCGGCCAGCTGAAACTTGAGCTTGAGGTCCTTGGGCTCCAGCTTTACCGCCTGGTCCAGGGCCTTGACGGCCGCTTGGGGATCCTTGGCATCCAGGGCCAGGGCGGCTTTCAGCGTATATAGCCTCACGCTGTCCGGGTTTTGGGCCAGGACCTTATTGAGCAGGGTGGCGGCCAGGTCGGGCTTGCTCTCGGCCGTCTGATCCAATACCGCGATCCACAGGTCGAGATCGTGAGGCTTTTGCTCCAAGAGCCGGCCCGCTAGTTCCATGGCCTGGTCCCAGCGTTGCAACGACAAGAGCAGCCTCAGCTTCACCTCCCGCACGTCCGCGTCATCGGGGCGGGCCTTTTCCACCGTGGCCAGTAACTCCAGGGCCTCCTCTGGCTTGCCCTCCTCCATGGCCAACACCGCCAGGTTATAGGCCAGGTCCGGGTCGTCGGGTTGCAGCTTTCGCAGGCGCTGGTAGACCCCGGCCAGGGCTGGGCGGTCGCCGATCTGTTCGTAGAGCTGGGCCAGGTTCAAAAGCGGGGTGGGGCTCAGGGGGTCCAGGGCGGCCACCTTTTCCATTTCCACCGCGGCCTTGGCCGGCTTGCCCTCGGCCAGGTAGACCTGGCTAAGGCGCAAGTGCAGGTTGGCATCACGGGGCGAAAGGGCGGCGGCCCGCTCCAGGGCCCGCAAGGCGCCGGCCTGGTCCCCGGCGCCGCCGCGCAGGCGGGCCAATTGCTGCCAGAGGGCCGGTCGCGCGGGGTCCAGGACCACGGCACGTTCCAGACTGGCCAGGGCTCGATCAGCCTGCCCGGCGCTTTCCTGGGCCTTGGCCAGGCGGGCCAGGGTCTGGGCCCGCTCCGCCGCGTTTTGCAGGCTGGAGAGCCTCTCCAAAAGCACGGCCGCCTCTTCCCAACGCTCAAGCTGCTCGTAGAGTAGGGCCAGGCGTCCCAGGAGTTGGGCGTCGCCGGGGCGCAGGGCGGCCAGCTTGCTCAGGGCGGCCACGGCCTCTTCCCTCTGCCCGGCGGCCAGATATAAATCGGCCAGACGCTCCATCCAGCGGGGGTCCTTCTGACTGCGGCCGTGGCTGGACAGCAGCTCCGCCGCCAAGCCATATTGGCCGTTTTCGGCGTAAAGGTCGGCCAAGCGCTCTATCATCAGGTCGTCGTCGGGGCTGAGGGCCAGGGCCTTTTCGGTGTAGGCGATTTTTTTGCCTAGATCCTGGGTCTGGGCGGCGCGGCGCAGCCAGTCGATGGGCAGAAGACGCACCAATAGGCTGACTGAGCCGATCTTGCGCCCGCTTTTGAGCACCTCCAACTCCAGGCTGTCGGTGGTGTAGAGCCGGGGGCCCAGGACGTTGGTCAGGGTGTGGTAGTGGTTGAGGTTGAGTTCGGGAAAATCGGCCAGGCGAAAACTGAGGCCATAATCCAGCCAGGCGTCGCTTTTGGCCCCCAGCACCCGGAAGGGGGCGTCCGGGTGCACCGTGGCCACGCCGCCCGCCCGCACCGTGACCGCCAGGCCGCCGATGGAAAGTTCCACCGACAACAGCCGGGGGCCGGTCTCCTGGGCGGACGCAGGGGCGGAGGCCAGGCTGAACCAGGCCGCCAAAAGCAGCAGAACCAACAGGAATGAGCGGGTCGGAGAGCGCATGTTCAGGCCGCCTCCCGGGCGAGCGTAACTTACCGCTCCAACTTTACAAGAGCCCGTGAGGCAAGTCAAAAGGCACCGACCAGCAAAGGTTGGCCGTCCAGCTCCTCGCAACCCGTGATGTTTACGCGCAGCCTGTTTCCAGCCGGCGTCTCTTTGGCCAGGCGCACCAGGCAATAATTGGCCCCGCGCCCCAGGCCGGAGCCTTCCACGATCACTTCCTGGGAGCTTCCCACCTGGGCCTGGTAATAGGCCCGCTTCTTGGCCAGGCCTAGTTCGCGCAAGACTGCGGCGCGCTCTTTGCTCACCTCGGGGGCGGGGTGGTCGGCCATGTCCGCCGCCCTGGTGCCGGGGCGGGAGGAATAGGGGAACACGTGCAGATAGCTGATGGGCAGGCCGGCCAGCAGGCCGCGGGTTTGCTCAAAGTCCTGGTCGCTCTCACCGGGCAGGCCCACCAACACGTCTGCCCCCAGGCACAGACCGGGCAGGGCCGCCGCCGCCACGCGCACCGTGCGGGCGTAATCCTCGGGGCCGTAGGGGCGGCCCATCTGCTTGAGCAGGCGGGCGCTGCCGGTCTGCAAGGGCAAATGGAAGTGGGGAACCAGCCGGGGTTCGGCCGCGGCCAGCTCGATGATCTCCGGGGTCAGCTCCTCGGACTCCAACGACGACAGGCGCAGGCGCGGGGCCGGGTGGGCGGCCAAGAGGGCCCTGAGCAGCTCGGCCAGCTCCTGGCGGGGGGTGAAGTCCCAGCCCCAGCGCCCCAGGTGGATGCCGGTGAGCACCACCTCGGCCGTCCCGCTGCGGCCCAACTCGGCAAAGGCCCCGGCGGCCTGGTCCAGGGGCAGGCTGCGCGAGCGGCCCCGGGTGCTGGGCACGATGCAATAGGCGCAGTGGGCGTTGCAGCCGTCCTGCACCTTCAACAGGCCCCGGGTGCGCTCCGGGCCGGGGGCCTGCGCCCCGGGGCAAAAGCCGCCGGCGTCCGGGGCGGGGAGGGCGGTTGCCTGATCCAGAGAAGAGCCAGACAAGGCCTCCGCCCCCTGGGCCAGGGCGGCCCGCCCCAACACCTCGCACCCCGCCTGGCTGTAGGCCTGGGGCTCGGCCTGCACGTCGCAGCCGGTGACCACCACCCGAGCGCCCGGATGGGCCCGGCGCAGCCGCCGGGCCATCTGGCGCGATTGGCGGGCGGCCACTCCGGTGACCGAGCAGGTGAACAGCAGGGCCAGATCCACCGCTTGGCCATCTCCGGCCGCCAGCCAACCTCGCTCGCGCATTTGCCCGGCCAGGTGGGCGGCCTCGGCCTGGTTTACCTTGCAGCCCAGGCTGGCCACCGTGTAGCGCTTCACCGGCCTCGCCCCGCTCCCGTTCTACTTGGCCGCGGCCTTGGCCTTCTTGAAGGCTTCCAGCGAGTTGATGATGGTGGCGTCGTCGCAGCAATAGGCGATGCGGCAGTAGCCGGGGCCCATGAAGCCAGAGCCGGGCACCAGCAAGAGGTTCTGCTCGATGGCCAGCTTGCAGAAAGCCACGTCGTCGGGAATGGGGGCCTTGGGGAAGACGTAGAAGGCGCCGCCGGGGCGCACGTATTCGTAGCCCGCCTCGTCCAGCACTCCCAGGATCAACTCCCGCTTGCGGGCGTACTCGGCCACCTCGGCCGCGTCGTCCAACAGCTCGGCCACGGCCAGCTGCATGATGCCCGGCGCGTTGACGTAGCCCAGGATGCGGTTGGCCAGGGTCATGCCGCCGATCAGCATGCCCTTGTCGGCTATCTGGGGGTGCACCGCCGCGTAGCCGATGCGCTGGCCCGGCAGGGACAGGTTCTTGCTGAAGGAGGTGACCACGATGCTGTTGGGATAAGCCGCGAATATCGACGGCACGTGCAGGCCATCGAAAACGATCTGGCGGTAGGGTTCGTCGCTGATCAGGTAGATGGCCTTGCCCAGTTGCTTGCTCTTCTCGGTGAGCATGGCCGCCAGGGCGTCCACCGATTCCTGGGTGTAGACCGCGCCGGTGGGGTTGTTGGGGTTGTTGATCAACACGGCGCAGGTCTTTTCGCTGATGGCGTAGGCCATGGCCGCGATGTCCAACTCAAAGGTGTCTGTGGTGGGCACCCGCTTGACGCTGCCGCCGTGGTTGTCCAGGTAGAAGTCGTACTCCACGAAGTAGGGGGTGGGCACCACCACCTCGGCTCCGGGGTCCACGATGGCCTTGAGCACGATGTTGAGGGCGCCGGCCGCGCCCACGGTCATGATGATCTCGTTCTCGCTGAAGCCGGGGCCGTGCTCCCGGCTCAGGTAGTCGGCCACCTTGGCCCGCACCTGGGGGTAGCCCGCGTTGGGCATGTAGGCGTGCCGCCCCGGAGTGCGGTCGGCGGCCAGGCGGGCCACCACCTCAAAGAACTTCTCCGGCGGCTCGATGTTGGGGTTGCCCAAGGAAAAGTCGAAGACGTTTTCAGCGCCCTTTTCGGCCTTCAGCTTGGCCCCGGCCTCGAACATGGCTCGTATCCAACTGGAGCGTTCTATGAATTCAGCTATTTTGTGAGCTACCGGCATGGAAAACCTCCCTGGGTGGGAAACTAAAAAAGCCGCGGGCCCTGGGGCCCGCGGCTGCTACTGGCTTGATTGCTTAAGGCGTCAGTATGCCTCCACGGACCCGTGCGCTGGCGGATAATAATACCCCATAAATCGGGTCTCGCGGAAAATCACACTGGCCTCCAACGCTTATGGCCACAAGTTACCACCCAGCCCCGGCGGGGTCAATACCCCCGCCGGTCACTGTTGCCCAAGGGAAACCCGGCGGAGATATAGGGCGCCTATTCGTGGGTAATGGGTGGGCCCATCTCCTTGAAGCTGAAATTGTAGAAGACGTTGTGCCCGTTGTAGTCCAAAACCCGCAGGTCGTCTTCCTGCTTCACGTCGTTGACGATGGCCTGGAATTGCCCGCCGTACTTCTTCTGCACCAATTCCAGGCTCAACCCGTAGGCGATGAACTTCATGATGCCTTTGCGGGCCAGCTTTTCCACGAATTGCTCATCATCGAATGAGCCGTAGGTCGTCAGCACCAGAATGGGGCCGGTTCCGGTGAAGATGATTCCCGCCTTCATGACTCACCTCCAGGTAAAAGTGGCCGTCTGTGGCCTTAGCCCGCCTATTATCATAGTGATACGCTAGTGGCGGCCCTGTCAACGGGCCTACCGGGTCAGCTCCTTGAGCTTTTCCATATTCACCTTGTCGGCAAACTCCTGGGCCACTTGGGCGGCGTTTTTCACCCGGCTGGCATCCACCTGCAAGAGGACCTTGTTGTCGATCAGGGACTGGAACTCGGCCCGGTCTCCCCTATCCTTGAGCAGGGCCTTGTTACCCTTGAAGGGCACCAACTTGCCTTGCTTGCCGCCCTGGGTGAACATGGGGTTGTTGAGCATCATGCCCATGGACTGAATAAGCGGCGAGTCGCTGATAACCTGGATTTTCACTTGGCCCCGCTCGCCGTTTTTATAGCGGCGCGTGGCGCTGACCCCGCCTCCGAACATGCCCCCGCTCCCGGACTTGCTCTCGATCTCCGCGGCGGTCCAGCCGGCGGGCGCCTCGGGGAAGACCTGGCCCAACATATCGGCCTTCTTTTGCATCATCTGGGCCAGAGCGAACTCGATCTCCCTGATGGCCTGGCTCACCTTGCCTTCCTGATAGAGCTTCACGCCTTGGTTTAGCTGGTCGCTGATCTGATCGGCCAGGGCGGCGGATGCCAGTCCCATGGATAGAGCCAAGGCGGCGAAAACGGCGATGGCGCGTTTCATCATGTCTCTCCAGGTTATGCGCGACGGGCGGGTTCCGGTTTTTTGCGATTAGGAAATTATGGGCAGCCCAATGGAGAGGTGTCAAGGATTCCGCATGGAAGCCAATAATGCTAAGATGCCCCGGCACAGGCAAATGAGGAGTGCAATCGCGTGGATGCTTCAACGAGATTTCCCAGGCAGGAGTTGCTGCACAGCCTTTATCGCTTCCAGGCCCAGATGGAAGCGTCGCGCGAGGTGGCCTGCGCCCCCGGCTGCGCGGCCTGCTGCACCGACCGGGTGTACCTGACCGGCCTGGAGGGCGACCTGCTGCGCCGGGAGCTGGCCCGCCAGGGTCGCTTGGGGTTGTTGGCGCGCCTGGAGCCGGGCCCTAAGCCGGCCTACACCTGCAACCAGTTGGCCCGCCTGTGCATCGAGGGCCAAGAGCCGCCGGAGGAGGTGGCCTCGGGGCAGGGGGCGGCCTGCGCCCTGCTGGAAGATGGCCGCTGCGGGGTCTACGAGGCCCGGCCCCTGGCCTGCCGGGTGATGGCCTCGCGCGTTAGGTGCCGCGAGGGTGGCGGGGCCCAGGGAGACCCCTGGTGGTTCACCCTGGACACCGCGCTTATGCAGATCGCCGAGCACATCGATTTAGGCGGGATGTACGGCTCCTTGGGCACGGTGCTGCGCCGGGAGGATCCATTGAAGGGCGAGGGATTGCTCAGCTGCGAGCCCTTGCCCGGCCTGGTGGCCCCGCCGGAACACCAGGCTCGCCTGCAGCAAACCCTGGGGCCATTGTTCGCAACCCCGGTGGATGGGCGTCCCTTGGGTCAGTGGCTGGACTTGATGCGCGCCGAATCGGGGGCAAAAGGTTGAAAATCACCGGTAATAACGGATGTTAACCTTCGGTTGCCTCTTTGTTAATATGCCTGCGCGTGATATAAAATAAATATGCAAGCAATACCCTCGAACCACATGCAGGAAGAAGGACTGGTCGTCAAGACCATGGGCGGCTTGGCCCAGGTGGAGACCACCCAACAGGAGGCCTGCAAATCCTGCGGCGCCCAGGGCATGTGCCATGCCATGGGCGGGGACAAGCGCCGAGTCATCACCGCGGTAAATCAGGTTGGCGCCAGGGAGGGGGACAGGGTCGTCATGGCCATGCCCCGCAAGGGAGTTTTGGGGGCCAGCTTTTTGGTTTACATGGTGCCCGTGGCCGCCCTGCTGGTGGGCGCCGCCTTGGGCAGAAAATGGGGCGAAGCCTGGGGCCTGGAGCCGCAAACCTCCGCGGTGGTTCTGGGCGCGGCGGCTTTGGTCGCGGCTTGGATGATTTTGCGCAAGGTGTCCAAGCGCCTGGCAGGGCGCAAGGAATTGACCGTCACGGTGGTGCGTATTCTGCGAAAGGAACAAGGGGATGCTCTGGAATCAAGTACTGCTTGCCTATGACAACTCTCAACAGGCCCTTCGGGCGGTTGAGTACGTGGGTCAGATGTTCGCCCGGGTCGACAACGTGAAAGTGATCATCTTCGGGGTCTACGACAAGGTGCCCGAGCATGACATGGAGGGTACGGTGTTCACCGACCAGGTGCGGGCTCGCATCTCCGTTCTGGAAAGGGATCGGGAAAAGGGGCGCGAGGGCCTGGAAGAGGCCAAAAAGATGCTCCTGCGCAAGGGCTTTGGCGACGAACAGGTCAAGGTCAAGTACGTGGAAAAGAAAAAGAGCGTGGCCAAGGACATCATCGACGAGGTCAAGACCGGGGGCTACGGCACCGTGGTCATGGGCCGCAAAGGGGTGAGCAACCTGGCGGGCATGCTCTTTGGTTCGGTTTCCAGCGGCGTCATCGGCAACCTGGTGGGCGCCACCATCTGCGTGGTGGAATAAGACCACCGTCCGCCACAGTCTATTCGACCCCGGGAGCGCCGCGCGCCCCGGGGTTTTCTATTGCTCGCCGTATTCCTCGGCCAGTTCGGCGGCTATGGCCTCCGGTCCCTTTTTGATCAACTCGAAGCTCTTGATGATGGCGTCGCGGGCCGAGCTTATGCCCAGCGTCTGGGGAGCCTCGCGCAGGATGTCCAGGTTGGCCAGCACCGCCTGCTCGTAATCGCTCCAAGGCTCGGCCTGGGGGGCGTTGCGCTTCATGAGTTCATGGGCCGAATGGATAACCACGGACGAGGCCTCCAGGTTGCCTAGGTGGGCCAGGTAATAAGCTGCGTCGGCCCACTCGTTGCCCGGCGAGGGCGCCACCTGGAACAGGTCGTCGTCCAGGGGCCACAGGGTGAGCCCGGCGGCCTGGAAAAAACTGCGCGCCACCTTGTGCACCACCTTGCGGTAGGTCTCGATGTCCGGGTTGTAGCCCTCTAACTGCACCTCGCCCCTGGTGGGCATTTGGAGCAGCTCCAGCAGGTCCTTCAGGCTGATGCGGCCCTGGGAGTCCGTGTAAGCCATGGGTTGGGCTCCTTGCCTCGGGTCAACTTTGGCCAGGCGACAAACGCGGCCACCCGCCCCGCCGGGCGAGACCTAGCCCTGGTTGGCCTTCATCCAAGTAAGGGGCAGGGTGAACTTGGGGGGAGGGTTTTCGGCCAGGTCGTACAGACGCCGGGCCGCCTGGTTTTGGGGGGCCAACTCAAGCAGGCGCTTGGCATCGGCCGCCGCCTTCTTGGGCTCGTCTTGGAGCAAGTATACCACCGCCCGGTTGTAGTAGGCGGCCTCGGACTGGGCGTCTTGTTGCAGGGCCTTGTCCAGATCCGCCAGGGCCAGGTCCAATTTGCCCCGCAGGATGTAGATGCCGGCCCGCCCCGCGTAGGCCTGGGACCTTTTTTCGCTGACCATGAAGGTGGAGGCTATGGCCGAGCTGTAAGAGGCGAAAGCGTCGTTATCCTGCCCCGCCTTTTCGGCTCGGAGGCCTTGCTCCAGGGCGCTGTTGCCGCAACCGCTCAGGGAAACGGCCATGGCCAGCAAAACCACGAGGCTGCCCAGCGTGACGAAGGATTTAGGCATATGGCGAAACTCCCCAGGGGTGTAGGTGTGCCCGAGTATTGAAACACATCCGCGCGCTCCAAGGCAAACCATCACCATGGTCAAAATGGGCGATGGGCTGCAAGACGGTGGCGATGGTGCTAAATTTTAGGAAACACCAAGGAGGAAGGCTCATGCGCGCTCTACGTGTCGGAATGTGCTGTTCACTGGTGCTGGCCGTGTGGCTGGCTTGCGGGGCTTCGGCCTGGGCTGCGCCCGCGTATGTGCAGGGCAACTACGTGGGCAAGGCGATGTTGACCAAGGAGGGCGAAGCCCCCAAGGACAAGGCTCAGATGACCACCGTAAAGGCCGAGCTGAAGCAGGCCGGGGACAAGATTACCGGCAGCCTTATCGTGGGGGACAAGCCCGACGACCTGATCGTCCTGGAGATCACCTCGGGCGAGGTGCAGGACGACTTTATTTGGTTCCAGGGCGAGGAGATGATCTGGCGCTGCCAGTTCAGCGGCAATTTCAAGAACAACGAGATCAGCGGCACCATCATGTTTTTGAACCACAACCCGGCGGAAAAGCTGCTGCCCAAGGACCAAGTCAAAAGTTTTCAGCCCGTCAAACTGCGCGGCCCCTTGGACATGACCCGGCGCTGAGCCCCGAAACGCGGCCACGAAAAAGACCGGCGGCCCCTGGGCCGCCGGTCTTGCTTGTCTTGGGGGAGGGTCGCCTAGACGGCGAAGCCCTTGGTCTGGTAACGCTGGCCGAAGCGGGTGAGGATAAGCCCCTCCAGGCTGGGGCGGGCGGCCAGGAAACGGTGGGCCTGGGCCGGGGGCATGACAAAACAGGCCGTGGCCAGGGCGTCGGCCAGGGAGGCCTTGGGAGCGCGCACGCTCACGCTGTGACCCGAGCCGGGGATGCGCCCGGTGGCCGGGTTGACGATGTGGTGATACAGGCGCTCCTGGTCGAAGTAGACCTCGTAGTCGCCGCTGGTGGCCAGGGCCCCGCTGGTCAGGGACACGGTCATCTTGGCCTGGGTGGGATGGTCCGGGTCGGCCACGGCCACCCGCCAGGGCTTGCCGCCCCGGTCGCCTATGACGCCCACGTCGCCGCCGGCGTTGATGAGCACGTGGCCGGCGCCCGCCTTGGCGGCGGCGGCAAGGCCCTCATCCACGATGAAGCCCTTGGCCACGCCGTCCAGGGTGAGGGACGCGCCGTCCTTGGTGCGGCGCAGGCCCTGGCCGTCGTAGTTCACCCCGCCCACCTTGGCCACGGCCGTGGCCATCTGGGACCGGCTGGGGGGCTGGTGGGTCTGCAGGAAGCTGGCCCTCACCGTGTCGATGATGGGGGCCACGGTGGGGTTGAAGGCTCCGCCGGTGCTTTGCTGCACCGCCATGCACAACTCCAGCACCGCCTTGAGGCGGGGCTCCAGATCGTTCAGGCGGCCTTCGGCGTTGAAGGCGGCCACCGGACCGCCGGGGCGGTGCCGGTCGAAGACCGGGGTGAGTTTGGCCATGGCCGCGAAGGCCTGGTTCATGGCCTCCTGAGCCTTGGCGGGTGAGGGGTCCACCACGGTCACCGAGACCAGGGTGCCCATCATCATACGAGTTTCCTGCGCGGCGTTTTGGCCTCGGCCCAGGCCCGCCAGGCCGATGGCCGGCGAAACCAGGGGCAGGGCGGCCGCGCCCAGGGCCGTGCTGCCGGCGAACCGCAGGAAGGAGCGGCGATCCAGACTGTTAGGCATTGTCCTTCCTCTCCCATTTCCAAGCCTCGTAAGGCTGATCTTTGTGACGGTAACAGTAGAGTCCGCACTGCAGGCAGCGCTGGGTTTCGGCCTTGGCCATCTCTTCGGTGAGCCCCAGCTCCACTTCCACGAAGCTGTTAGCCCGCTCGCTCACGCTGAGTTCGGGCATCTTGGCCCGGGCGCGCCCAGCCGGAGCCGCCTCCGGGGTCTCGCTGACCACCGGCAACTCCTTGGGGCCGCGCACCCAGTTATCCTGGGGCTCCGGCTCTTCGCCGCTGAGGTACAGGTGCATGGCCCGCGCCGCCCGGCGGCCCGCGCCGATGGCTTCCACCGCCGTGGCCGCGCCGGTCACGGTGTCGCCGCCGCTGAACACGCCGGGGATGTTGGTGGTCCCGGCGTCCACGTTGGCGTCGATGGTGTTCCATTTGGTGACGGCCAGGTCCTTGGCCGCGGCGTCGGCCTCCAGGAAGGCCAGGTTGGGGAACTGGCCGATGGCCGCGATGACGTTGTCGCACTCCAAGATGGTCTCGCTGCCCTCGATGGGCACCGGACGGCGGCGGCCCGAGGCATCGGGCTCGCCCAACTCCATCTTGATGTACTCCAGACCGGTGAGCTTGCCGTTGTCGCCCACGAGCTTGGTGGGGGCGGCCAGGAAGTGGAAGTTGATCCCTTCGTGCTTGGCCTCCTCGATCTCGATGGCGTTGGCGGGCATTTCCTTTTCGGTGCGGCGATAAAGGACGGTGACTTCCTTGGCCCCCAGGCGCCAGCAGGTGCGGGCGCAGTCCATGGCCGTGTTGCCGCCGCCGATGATGACCACCCGCTCGCCCACCGGAGTATCCTTGAGGTTGCCTCGGTCGATGAGCATGTCGGTGCCGGGCAGGACCCCATTCAGGTCCTCGCCTTCCACCCGCATGCCCCGGCTGGACCAGCAGCCCACCCCCAGGAAGATGGCCTCGTAGCCCTCTTGCCGGAGGCTCTCCAGGGTGAAGTCTTTGCCCATGGCCATGCCGGTCTTGGCCTCCACGCCCAACTCCAGGATGCCCTGGATCTCCCAATCCAGGGTGGCCTTGGGCAGGCGGTACTCGGGGATGCCGTAGCGCAGCATGCCGCCCAGGTGAGGCTGGGCCTCGTAGATGGTGGGGGCGTAGCCCAGGCGGGCCAGGTAGTAGGCGCAGGTGAGGCCGGCAGGGCCGCCGCCCACAATGGCCACCTTGCGCTCGTTCTTGGGCATGCAGAAGGGCTGGATGCGTTTGCCCGAGTTCATCTCATAGTCGGCGGCGAAGCGCTTGAGGTGGTTGATGTTCACCGGCTCGTCGCTCTTGCCCCGGCGGCACTGATCCTCGCAGGGATGGGGGCACACCCGGCCGCAAACCAGGGGCAGGGGGTTGTGCTCCTTGATGATGCCGACCGCGTCTTCGTAGCGCCCCTCGCCGATGGCCCGGATATAGCTGGGAATGTCGATCTGGGCCGGGCAGGTGGCCTGGCAGGGGGCCAGACAGTTGTAGTTGGCGTTGAAGCCCAGAACCCGCCGGGTCACCGAGGTGAGGTGGATGATGCTCTTGGGGCAGGCCTTTTCGCAGTTGCCGCAGCCGGTGCACAGGGCCGGGTCCACCACGGGAAGGCCGTCGGGACCGATCTGGATGGCCCCGAAGGGGCAGGCCTTGACGCAGGAGCCCAGGCCCACGCAACCGATGTCGCACTGCTTGGGGCCGCCGGCCAAAAGCACCGCCGCGCGGCAGTCCTGCACGCCGTCGTATTTGTATTTCAAGGGGGCGATCTGGGTGGAGTAGGTGCAATCCACCTGCGAGACGTCGGGCTCGCGGTAAACCACTTCCACGCCCATCACGGCAGAGACCGCCACGGCGACCTCGGGGCCGCCGCCCACGCAGATGTTGGCCGGGGCCTTGCCGCCAGCGATGGCCAGAGCCGCCGAGGCGCAACCCGCGTAGCCGCAGCCGCCGCAGTTGGCGCCGGGCAGGGCTCCTTCCACCGCCTCCACCAGGGGGTCCACCTCCACGGCGAAGACCTTGGCGGCGACACCCAGTCCCAGGGCGGAAGCCAAGCCCAATCCACCGATTGCCAGGGCTTCGAATAACATTATTAGGTTCTCCTCGCGGGAGCCTTGCCCCGCGTTTGTTTATGTCGGATCATAGCGGCATCTTGCCTTGCTTCCCGCGCGCTAGTGGCCGCCCACCAGGCCCGCGAACCCGCTGAAGGCTAGGGCCAAAAATCCGGCCACCACCAGGCCGATGGAGGTGCCCTGGAAGGCCTTGGGCATCTTCACCAGCATGAAGCGCTCGCGGATGCCGGCGAACAGGACCAGGGCCAGGCTGTAACCCACCGCCGAGGCCAGGGAGAACACCAGGGTGTCCACGAAGTCGTATTCTTCGTTGATGTTGATGATGGCCACGCCAAGCACCGCGCAGTTGGTGGTGATCAGCGGCAGGAAGATGCCCAGGGCCCGGTACAGGGCCGGCAGGCTCTTGGCCATCACGATTTCCACCAGCTGCACCAGGGCGGCGATCACCAAGATGAAGGCGATGGTTTGCAGGTACTCGATGTTCAGGGGCACCAGGATGTAGTACTGCACCAGCCAGGTGATCATGCCCGCCATGACCATGACGAAGATGACCGCCATGGACATGCCGGTGGCCGTATCCATGCGCTTGCTGACCCCCAGGAAGGGGCAGTTGCCCAGGAACTTGGCCAGCAGGATGTTGTTGACCAGGATGGCGCTGACGATAAACAGCATGTAGTCGCCGAAGCTCATGACTGGGCCCTCCGCTTACGCTCGTCCAGCTTGGAGCTGACGAGGTTGATCATGGCCAGGAAGCAGCCCAAGGCCACGAAGGCGCCCGGCGCGCGCACCATGAAGGTGAAGGGCTCGAATCCATCCCAGAACAGGCCGTGGCCCCAGATGGTGCCGTTGCCCAGGATCTCGCGGAAGGCGCCCAGCACGGTGAGGCTGATGGTGAAGCCCAGGCCCACGCCCAAGCCGTCGGCGATGCTGGGCAGAGGGCCGTTCTTGCCGGCAAAGGCCTCGGCCCGGCCCAGGATGATGCAGTTGACCACGATCAGGGGGATGAAGATGCCCAGGGCCTGGTACAGGGGGAAGGTGTAGGCCTGCATCATCAGCTCCACGATGACCACAAAGCTGGCGATGATCACGATGTAGCCTGCGATCCGCACCTTGCTGGGGATTATCTTGCGCAGCAAGGACACCAGCAGGTTGGAGCACACCAGCACGAAGGTGGTGGCCAGACCCATGCCCATGCCGTTTTCGGCCGAGGTGGTTACCGCCAGGGTGGGGCAAAGGCCCAACACCAGGCGGAAGGGCGGGATGATCTCCCACAAGCCTTTGGTGAATTCTCTAGCTATACTCATGACCGCGCTCCCTACTGAACCATCTTGTCGCGGTACTTGTCCAAGGTCGTCTGGGCCTTGTTTACCGCGGCCAAAACGCCCTTGGTGGACAAAGTGGCTCCCGACAGGGCGTTGATGTCGCCTACGCCCAGTTCCTTGTCCATGGGTTTGCCCTTAAAAGAGTCGGTGAAGTTCGGCTCGATTATGCGCGCGCCCAGACCGGGGGTCTCGCTGTGGCTGACGATACTGAGGCCGGTCAGCTTCTTGCTGGCCAGATCCACGCCCAGCATCACCCCGATCTCTCCGTGATAACCCGAACCCGTGGATTCGAAGGCCACCGCGAAGGTCTTGCCGTCCTTTTTGGCCGGGAAGACGATAAGGTTGACCGGCTTGCCCTTTTTGTCCTTGCCCACCGGGATGCTGAGGCGATCCTTGATGGGGTCGTTTTGGTAGCCGCTGAGCACCGCCTTGACCGCGGGCTCCTTGACGAACTTGAGCCGGCTGTACTCGATAGGCTCCTTGGTCACGTCGTGTACCAAGGCGAGCAAGAAACCGCTGACCGCGCAGATGGCGGTGAGCACCACCAGCATTTTCAGAATATCACGCACCGCTCACCACCTTTCCGATGACCTTGGGGCGGATACGGTCCAGCAGGGGAGTGACTGCGTTCATGAGCAACACTCCGTAGAAGGCGCCGTCCACCAAACCACCCCAGGTGCGTACAATGATGGTCATCAGGCCGATTCCCACCCCGAACAAGAAGGTGCCCCAGGGGGTGACCGGCGAGGTCACCGGCTCGGGCCCCAGGAAGAAGGCGGCGATCATGAAGCCGCCCGCGCCCAGGTGGAACCAGACTATGTTCATGTTGGCCCCGAACTCCTCGTAGCCCAGCTCGAGGATGCTGGGGTCGGTGTAGGCAGCCAGCAGGGCCATGCCGATGGCGCCCAAAACGGCGCCCACGGGAATCTGCCAGGGAATGATGCGGCGGATGAGGAGATACACACCACCGACCAGCAGGGCCCAGGCGCTGGTGGAGCCGATGAAGCCGGCCACGTTGCCCAGCCACAGGGCGCCAAGCTCGACCATTTCAAAGGTGCTGACGTCGCCCTTGAGCTGCATCAGCAGGGTCTCGGCCTCGCTCCACTCGTCGCCGGTGCCCAGGGCCTGGGGCTCCAGGAAGGCGTTCATGGACTCGGGCCAGGAGATGTACAAGGCCACCCAGGCCACCAGGACCGGGTTCATGGGGTAGGCGCCCAGGCCGCCGAAGATGCTCATGCCCAACAGCACGGTGAGGGCGCCGCCGATGATCGGCAGCCACCAGGGCGCGCCGGGGGGCAGGATCATGCCCAGCATCAGGCCCATGCACAACACGTGCAGGTTGCTCAGGTTGGAGGGCTTCTTTTTGATCAGGCTGGCGACGAACTCGGACACCGCCGCCGAGGCCACGGTGAGCAGCACGGTGATCAAGGCGGGGAAGCCGAAGTAGTAAAGGCCCACCAACAAGGCCGGGGCCAGAGCGATGATGTACTCCAAGTACATGGAGCGCACGCTCATGCCTCCCAGCTTGTGGGGGGAGGTGGATACGGTAAGTAGATTCTCGTTCATTATTCCATCCTCCCGGCCAGAACTTCGGTCTTACCGTGACGCAGGAAGTGGACCATGGGCCGCTTGGCCGGACATACGTAGGCGCAGCAGCCGCACTCGATGCAGTTCATCAAGTTCATCTCGGCCGCCTCTTCGTACATGCGGAACTCGCAGAGCTTGCCCAACTCCGAGGGTATGAGGTTCACCGGGCAGGCCGCCACGCAGCGCCCGCAGTGGATGCAGGGGTGGTCGGCGTAAGAGACCACGTTGCCCGCGCTCTGCACCAACACGCCTTCGGTGGAGCGGGTGACCGGGGTGGCCGGGTCGAAGATGGCCAGTCCCATCATGGGTCCGCCCACTATTATCTTGCCCGGGCGCGAAGGACCGCCGCCGGCGGCCTCGATCACGTCCCTGATGGGAGTGCCCAGGCGCACCCGGAAAGTCTGAGGATTTTTCACCTCGCCGGCCACGGTGAAGACCCGGTCGATCACCGGGCGTCCGCTGATGAGCACCCGGCCCACGTCCAGGGCGCTGATCAGGGGCATCAGGACCACGCCGACGTCCTTGGGCTCGCCGTAGGGCGTGGGCACCTGGCGGCCGGTGAGGGCGCTGACCAGCAGGTTGTCGGTGGCAAAGGGATAGGCCGTCTGGCTCACCGAGGCGGTCTCCCATTCATGCTGTCCGGCCATGGCCGCCAGGGCCGAAGCGTCCCCGCCGGCCGGCAAGGCCAGGATCACCCTTTTGGCCCCGCTGATGCGGGCCAGGGCGGCCACGCCCACGGCCAGCTCCTCGCCGACTTGGGTCAGACAGGAGAGGTTGGGACAAACCGGCGGATCGGGGTCCACCGCGTTGACGATCAGGGTGTCAACGGGACGCACCACCGGGATGCCGGTCATATAAAGGTAGGACTGCGGCGCCATGGGCGGGCTCAGGTCCACGTGCAGGGGGCGGCCCTCCACTTGGGCCCGCACCAGGCCGGACTCGCGCAGACGCTTGAGAAGGCGGCTGGGCCGGGACGCCTTGGCCCCGGCGGGGTCGGCCAGGGCTTCGGCGGTATCCGCCACCCAGGTGTCTGCGCCGTCGTTTTTGATGACCACGGTGGGCACCTTTTGCCCGGCCGGGTCCACCGTTTGCACGATGGATTCCACCACGCCGCTGACCGTGGCCTGGACGGCGGCCGACTCGAATTCCTCCGAGGCTCCCACCACCTGGCCGATCGCTACCTGGTCTCCCGGTTTAACCTGGGCCTCCGCCACGGCTCCGCGGTGCTGTCTGAGAGGCAGATAGACGCGCTCCGGGGCAGGTAAGTCCACCGGGGGCGCCGCCGCCGGCGGGCGTGGAAGGCGAATGCCCTTGAACAGATTTGAAAGTTTCATCCCAACGAACTCCAGTTCAGGCGCTCAGATGCTAGGCTTGCAGCCTGCGTTTATGGCTAATTTTAGTGAATAAAGCCACAAGGTAGGCCTAAAAATTAACCGGCAGGGGGAGTCTATTCTCCTGTCCGAGCCGGGTATTTGTCCAGGGAGTACGACCATTTGCCTTGATTATCCCTGCGTAGGCCCGAGTAGCCACCGCTCGGGCCAAAATATTATTCATAGTTGAAGGTCATGTCAACCGATATCGGGCTGTTAGCTTTTTTGGCAGGGCAGGGTGACCGTGAAGGTGGCGCCCTGTCCCACTTGGGAAGCGACCTTTATGTCTCCGCCGTGGGCCCTGACCACCTTCAGGGAAATGGCCAGGCCGAGCCCCGTGCCTGGTTTTTCCTTTATGTCCTTGCGGCGCGACCGGTAAAATTCGTCGAAAATATAGGCGGCCTCCTGGGAAGAAACCCCCGGTCCCTGGTCGCTGATGCTCAGCTCCACCACCTCGCCGCGCTTGCGGCCTTTTATAATGATGTCGCCTCCGGCACGGTTGTATTTAACCGCATTGCTGACGAGGTTGTACAGCGCCTCCAAGAGGCTTTCCCGGTCCACCTTCAAGGTACAGTTGCCGTCCCTGGTATGGGTTTTGAGGTGTTGGCCCGCCGCGGTGACGTCGGCCTCGGCCCGGCGCACCAGATCTCCCATCAGCCCGCCCAACTCCGCCACGCTCTTGCGGCTGTCGATGCCGTCTTGATCCAGGCGGCTCATGGCCAGCCAGGTGTTCAGGGTGCGGGCCAACAAGTCCAGGCGATACACCGCCCGGTCGATGAATCCCTGGTAGGGTCCGGGCAGGGGCCCCAGGGCCTGGGTGGCGGGAACCTCCAGAAGTTGGCGCACCGCGGCCAGGGGGGAGCGCATCTGGTGGGAGACCAGGGTTATGAAGTTGGCCTGCATCAGCGCCTTTTCGGCCCTGAGCCGCTCCGCCTCCAAAATCAGCCAGCGGTGTTCCAGGCCTCGCTCCACCGTCAGCTTCATCTCGTCGGGGGCAAAGGGCTTGGCCAAAAAGTCGTAGGCCCCTTGTTTCATGGCCTCCACCGCGTTTTGCAGGGTGGCATGGCCGGTGACCATTATGCAAATGATGGAAGGATGGTGGGCGTGCACCCATTCCAGCACCTCGAGGCCGTCCATGCCCGGCATCTGGATGTCCAAAAGGATCAGGTCGGGCGGATCCTGGGCGATGGCCTCCAGACCCGCCTCGCCGCTTTCGGCCAGACTTACCCGATAGCCCCAGCGGTTGAAAAGCAACTCCACCGTTTCGCGGGCGACATGGTCATCGTCCACGCACAAGATGTGCGGCACCTGATGGTGGGTGCTCATGCCGGCCCAGCCTATGCTTCAAGCAGCTTATTAACTTTTTCGCGCAACAGCTCGGCAGTAAAGGGCTTATCCAGGAACTCGTCACCATGGGCAATGCGGGCCTCGGTCGGAATGTCAAAGCGCTCTCCGGTGATCTGCTTCACGGCGGAGCACATCAGCACGGGAATGTCGCGGTAGTCGATGTATTCGGGTGTGGCCCGCAGGGTGGTGATGACCGAAAAGCCCTCGTAGATGGAATCCATCATGATGTCCAGGACGATCAGGTCCGGGTCTTCGGCCTTGACCATTTCCAGACCGGCCTTGCCGTCGCTGGCAATGAGGACTGCATGGCCGGCGGCTTCCAGGATGGCGGAGGTTGCGGTGCGGAAATCGTCGTCATCGTCGATGATAAGAATTTTGGCCATTTTTTCCCCTGGCTGAAATTGAGGTTGATAAGAATGCAACGATGTGGACTCTGACCTTAAACTAGGGGCTATTATAAGTCAATCCTGCCCATAGGCATTAGCAAATTAAAGGTCTGATGCGACTCAGAACTTTCACAGACGGCTCTATTGTGGTAAATGGCATTTATCCTTGACATCTGGGGAGAGAGACGTCTAAATTCACAATAGTCATTTTGTAGCTAATTTGTAACTACCAAGCGCTGCGCCGATTTGCCTACGCCTCAAACAAGGTCACCTCTCTAAGGGCAGCCGGCTGGGGACGCGCTAAACCATCCACAATATTGGCCGGAGATGTGAAAGCATGGATGTACTGCTGAGTCCTTCTGGCGGGAAAGAGCACCTGCTCTTGGGCAACGAGGCAATCGTGCGCGGAGCCCTGGAAGCGGGTATGGCCTTTGCCACCTGTTACCCGGGCACGCCTTCCTCGGAGGTGCCCGACACCCTTTACCGCCTCAGGAAGCAGTTTCCCAACAAGGTGAAGTATTATTTTGAATACTCCACCAACGAGAAAGTGGCCCTGGAGTGCGCTGCCGGCGCGGCGGCCAGCGGAGTGCGCACCCTGTGCACCATGAAACACGTCGGCGTCAACGTGGCGGCCGATCCCCTTATGACCCTGGCCTACGTGGGGGTCAACGCGGGCATGGTCATCCTCACCGCCGACGACCCCTCGTTGTTTTCCAGCCAGAACGAGCAGGACAACCGCTTTTACGCCCGTCTGAGCGGTCTGCCCATGCTGGAGCCTTCGGGCCCGGTCGAGGCCAAGGAAATGACCGCCTACGGCTTCGAGCTTAGCGAAGAGCTGGGCAGCCCAGTGATGCTAAGGACCACCACCCGGGTGAACCACGCCCGCGAGGCGGTGCCTTTCGCCAAGCTGGGCAAGGTCAAAAAGACCTCCAAGTTCCAGAAAGACCCCATGCGCTTCGTAACCGTGCCCGCGGTGAGCCGCAACCTGCACCTGCGCCTGCTCAACATCTACAAGCAGGCCCAGGCCATAAGTGAGGCCAGCCCCTACAACCAGATTATGGGCCGGGGCAAGCTGGGAGTGATCAGCAGCGGGGTGGCGGCCAACTACGTGATGGATGCGGTGGAGGACCTGGGCGCCAAGAGCAAGATCAAGGTGCTCAAGCTGGGCTTCACCTATCCCTTGCCCGAGAAGAAGATTGTCCGCTTCCTCAAAAGCGTGGAAAAGGTTCTGATCGTCGAGGAGTTGGAGCCCATCCTGGAGCAGGCGGTACGGGCCTTGGCCCAGGAAAAGGGCATCGCCGTGGAGATCGTGGGCAAGGAGCCCGGCAAGATCCCGGCCAAGAGCGTGGACATCGAAGCGCCGGGCTTCTTCAGCCGGGCCTTCGAGTACAATCCCCGCCTGGTGCGCGAGGTGATGGCCAAGACCTTCGGCCTGGCTTTTGAAGAGCCCGCCGAACTGAGCCTGGCCGGCATGCCCGCCCCTCCGGGGCGGCCGCCCAACCTCTGCCCCGGCTGCCCTCACCGGGCCACCTATTTCGCGGTGAAGGAAGTGGCCGGCGATCAAGCCGTCTACGCCTCCGACATCGGCTGTTACACCCTGGGGGTGCTGCCGCCCATCAAGGCGGCCGACTTCCTCGTCTGCATGGGCAGTTCAGTTTCCAGCGCCGGAGGCATCTCCCGGGCCACCGGTCAGAAGGTGGTGGGCTTCATCGGAGACAGCACCTTCTTCCACAGCGGCATCACCGGCCTGGTCAACGCGGTGCACAACAACCACAATTTCACTTTGGTAGTCCTGGACAACGGCACCACGGCCATGACCGGCCACCAGCCCCATCCGGGCGTCAATACCGAGGCCATCGGCGACCCCACCACCCACATCGACCTGGAGCCCCTGATCAAGGGCCTGGGTGTGCAGCACGTGGTGACCATCAAGCCCTTCAAGGTGCGCGCCGCCAAGAAGGCCATCGAGGAGGCCATCGCCTACCAGGGCGTGAGCGTGGTCATCAGCCAGGAGCTGTGCCCCTTGTTCGCCCGCCGGGTGGCTCCGCCAACCAAACGCGTGTTCCAGGTGAGCACCGACAAGTGCAAGGGCCACATGGACTGCATCAAGAAGGTGGCTTGCCCTGCCATGTACGTGGAAAACGGCCAGGCCAAGATCAATCCCTTGCAGTGTATCGGCTGCGCCCTGTGCGCCCAGATTTGTCCCGAGAACGCCATCCTGCCGTTGAAGGCCGAAGGGTAAGGAGGAAATCATGAGCACCCAACGCATAGTATTCGTGGGCGTGGGCGGCCAGGGTAACCTCTTGGCCAGCAACCTTCTGGGGCAGGCGGCCTTGGCCGCGGGCCAGCACGTGGTGGTCAGCGAGATCCACGGCATGGCCCAGCGCGGCGGTGTGGTGGAGTCGGCGGTGATCCTGGGCGACGCCACCAGCCCCATCGTGTCCAACGGCGAGGCCGACGTCCTGGTCTCCTTCGAGCCGGTGGAGGCCCTGCGCCTGTTGAACAAGGTCAACAAGGACTCCCTGGTCATCACCAACACCCGGCCTTTGCCTCCGTTCACCGTGGCCATCGGCGCGGCGCCTTATCCCGCGCCCGAGGATTCGGTGGTCTATCTCAAGAAAAAGTTGGCCAAGGTCATCGCCTTTGACGGCCAGTCCCTGGCCGAGGAGGCCAAGAACCCGCTGAGCCTGAACATGGTCATGCTGGGCGCGCTGTTCGGCGCGGTCAAGCTGCCCATCGACGTCAAGACCATGAAAAAGGTCATCCGCTCCCAGACCAAGAAGCGCTTCGCCGCTTCTAACGTCAAGGCCTTTGACCTGGGGTTCAAGGCCGCGGCCTAGCAACCAGGCGAGCTAAAAAATGAGAGGGAGCCCCTTCGGGGGCTCCTTTTTTTATGGGCCAATGCAAGACCCCGCCCCCGGCCGCGCGGTAAAATCAAACAGGAGAAGGTTGCCAGGCAAACCAGTTAAGCGAGGCCGGCCAAGTTGGGAGGAGCAGGGCGATGAACAAGCAGGGCGAAGGCAGGGCTGGAGCCCCCAAGGTGGGCTTGGCCCTGGGAAGCGGCTCGTCCCGGGGATGGGCCCACATCGGGGTGATCCGGGCCCTGGCCGAGGCGGGCGTGGAAATAAGCTGCATCGCGGGCACCAGCATAGGCGCCCTGGTGGGGGCCGGGTTCGCCCTGGATAAAATGGACGTCCTGGAGGAGTTCGCCCGCCAACTGGACTGGAAGCAGATCGTGTCGTTCTTGGACGTGGTCTTTCCCCGCTCCGGCCTTTTCGACGGCGGCAAGATCACGGAGTTTTTCCGCGGCCACGTGCACGAAGTCAACATACAGGATCTGCCCCTGCCGTACTGTGCCGTGGCCACCGACCTGGCTACCGGCGACGAGGTGGTTTTCAGCCAGGGGGACCTGGTCGAGGCCATACGGGCCAGCGTATCGATCCCGGGCGTGTTCACCCCGGCCAGGCGCGACGGGGCCTTTCTGGTGGATGGCGGCCTGGTCAACCCCGTGCCGGTGAGCGTCGCGCGCCGGATGGGGGCGGATTACGTCATCGCCGTGGACCTGAACCATGGCCGGATCGATAAATCCGGGAACGGCGCAATGACGGACAATGACTCCTCGGCCAAGCACGGAGAGGAAGATCTCAAGCGGAAAATTACCCAGGAGTTGGCCGACCGGTTCAGCCAATTGAGCTCGCCATCCCTGTCTCAGATAGGCAAGTGGATAAGCAAGGAGCCCACCCCCAATATCATCGAGGTCCTGACCACCTCCATCAACATCATGGCGGCTCAGATCACCGAAATTAACCTGAAGCGCGATCCGCCGGATTTATTGATCAGGCCTCGGCTGGGCCACCTGCGTCTCATGGAGTTCCACCGCGCCGAGGAGGCCATAGAGGAGGGCTACCGGGAGACCGTGCGCCGGCTTGCGCAGGCCCACCCCCCCGCCACGGGCCGCGCCAGGTAACTCCGGCCCCACCACCATGCCGGTGAGCTAGGATTCCCGCACCTGAGCCTTGTCTCCATTACGGCCGGAGCGGCAAGTTGCGGCCCTCGCAACGTGGCGGCCGGGGTTAATGGCCGGTCGGGGTAGTTTGGGATTGATCGAAGAGTATATTAATAGGTGTAGGGGTAACTGAGCGGTTGCCTGGCCGGAAGCCGGGTCGGCCGCTCCGCCGGTCACCCGGCGATAAGGTCCCGCAAGCTCCCTCCTGGCCGCCACCTGGCTTGATCATCATCTTGGGCCGATCGAGTCTCACGCTTCCTTATCGCCTCGCAGAGGGAGCGCCTGCACTATGCCTTGGAGTTTTTATCTGCCCATCGCCGGGCACAGCCTGAACATCATGATGCTGCTGGGACTGGGAGGGGCGGTGGGTTTTCTCTCCGGTCTCACCGGGGTGGGGGGAGGTTTCCTCATGACCCCCCTGCTGATCATGGCCGGCATACCTCCCACCATCGCCGCCGCTTCGGATTCCAACCAAATAGTGGCGGCCACCACCTCGGGCACCTACGCCCACTACCGCATGGGCCATGTGGACTTCAAAATGGGCCTGATCCTCTTGGCAGGCGGATTTTTTGGCGGCACGGCGGGGGTGCAGATCATCAAGGCGTTGCGAACCCTGGGCGACGCCGATTTTTTCATCAAGGTGACCTACGTGGTCATGCTAAGCCTGGTAGGCACCTACATGCTGGTGGATGGTATCCTTTGCCGCCGGCGGGCGCGATTGAACCAGGAGTTGCAGGCAGAGCCCCTGCGGCCTTCACGCTTCCGGCGGATGGTGGCCGCGTTGCCCTGGCAAATCTATTTCCCCAAATCCGACGTGACCCTTTCCCCGGTTCTGCCTTTTCTGGTGGGCGGCTTCGTGGGTGTCCTGGCGGCGGTCATGGGCCTGGGCGGCGGCTTCATCATGGTGCCCATGATGTGCTACGTGCTGGGCATGCCCATGCACGTGGTGGTGGGCACCAACCTGTTCCAGGAGGTTTTCGTCTGCGCCAACGTGACGATCATGCAATCAGCCTCCAACCACACGGTCGACCTGGTGTTGGCCATCATCCTTTTGCTCGGCTCCAGTATCGGCGCCCAACTTGGAGCCCGCTTCAGTCACAAGCTGAAGCCCGATCACCTCAAGACCCTGCTGGCCTGCATCGTGCTGGCGGTTATGGTCAAAATTTTTCTGGGCCTGGTGGTGGCTCCCCATTACATGCTCGACTTCAAGGCGGGGGATTGAAATGCCTAGCTCAGGAGCCTATCGAAACGTGGTTTTGGGGGCGCTGGTATTTCTATTGGCGCTTGCGGCCTCCCCGGCGGAGGCGGAGGGCACCTTGGAAGTGACGCCGCCCGTGGTACGGATCAACTCCTTTTTCGCCGGACAGCAAATGAGCATCACCGCCGACCTGCCGCCGGGCAGCCAGGCCGTGCTGGAGGTGCGGGGCAAGAGGATCGAACAGGAGTTAATGCGTAAGGCTCGCCACTGGGACCTGTGGATGAACAGCGGCGAAGTGGACATTTACAACGCGCCCACCCTTTACATAGTGCTGAGTAGCGATCCCCGTCTGCTTTCCCGCGATGCCACCCATTGGCCCTGGGGTTATATGGCCCAGGAAAACCGGGCGACTTTTCGCGGTCGTCTGAAGCAGGTGGAAGACCCCGACATATTCCGGGAATTCGTGGAACTCAAGGAACGGGACGAACTTTATCGACTCTATCCGGGGGGCCTGGAAATCGTCCGCACCGGCCCGGGGCGCTGGCAGGGCCGGGCCAGCTTCCGGCTACCGTCCAAGGTCAAGCCGGGCCGTTACAAGGTGAAGCTATCAGTGGTGCGGGGGGGCGAGGTAAGCGAGGTTCGCACGGCCTATTTTAAGGTGCAACTGGAGGGCATGCCGTACGTCCTTTCTTCCCTTGGTCAAAACCATGGGGTTTGGTATGGCTTGCTGGCCGTGGGCCTGGCCGTGGCGGTGGGTATGCTCACCGGGCTGGTTTTCGGCCGCATGGGCGGGGGGCACTAAAAGGGTTTGCTCTCTAGGGAGGACTGAGCCATGGCCATCATAACCATTTCTCGCGGCTCCAACAGCAAGGGCAAGGAGGTGGCCGAAAAGGTCGCCCAGGCCCTGGGGTACCAGTGCTTTTCCCGGGAACTCCTGTTGGAGGCGTCGGAGCAGTTCAACATTCCCGAGATAAAGCTGGTGCGCGCCCTGCACGACGCTCCTTCCATCCTGGAGCGCTTGACCTATGGCAAAGAGCGCTACCTGGCCTATATCACCGCCGCCTTTTTGGAGCATGTGCACCAGGACAACGTGGTTTACCACGGCCTGGCGGGACAGTTTCTGTTGCGCGGCGTCTCCCATGTGCTCAAAGTTCGCATCGTGGCTGATATGCAGGCCCGGGCCGCCCTGGAGATGGAGCGGGAGCACATAGGCCGCGAGGAGGCACTGGCGAGGCTGAGCAAGGACGACCATGAGAGACGGCAATGGAGCCTCAAGCTGCACCAGGTGGACATCTGGGACCCGCTTTTGTATGACCTGGTCTTGCACATCCATAAGCTGACCGTGGACGACGTGGCGGACATAATTCGCCACACCGCGCAACTGGAGCAGTTCCAGGCCACCCCGCAATCCCACCAGTTTTTGCACAACCTGCTCCTTGCCGCCCAGGTCAAGGCCGCGTTGGTGCATGACTACCCCATGGTCAAGGTCAGCGCCTGCGACGGGGTGGTCAGCGTGGAGGCCAAATTCAATCAGAGCCAGGAGCCGCTGCTGGGCGAGGAAATCAAACAAAAGGCCATGCAGGTGCCTGGGGTCAAGGCGGTGAACATGCACGCCCAACAGACCACCGCCTACGTCTGCGGCGCCCAACAGGAGTAGGGCCGCAACGGCCGAGGGCGGATTTTCCTACGAGATAATGTGGAAAGTCTGGGAGCAGGCGCGTGTCAGCCCACCACCACCATGCCGGTTAGCGATGAGTCGTGTACTTGGGCGGCGTCGGCCTCGCGGCCCAGGGGCTGCATCTTCCAACCAGCCAGGGCGGCCAACTGAAACACGTCGATGCCCACCGCCTCCAGGGGAGGCCGGGCCAGGCCAGGGTGCGGGCAGGCTCGGCCCTCGAGGACCGCGCACGCCTTTTGAGCGTGGCACAGCACGTTGCGGCAGGAGCCGGCGGCCAGGCCGAAGGAGAGGTAGTGCCCAGCGTAAAAGGCGGCCGACTCCAGTTTGGCGGCCAGCTCGAAGACGGAGCGGAAGGCCCGGCGCCGGGCATCTATCTGATCGGAGCCCAGCATCACCTCGGGGGGCACGTGCAGGTTGAACACAAGGGCCTGATGAAAATCGGTCAGCACCCGCCGGAACTCCTCGGGGCTGGGGGCGTGGGGCGGGCAGTGGGCGCAGGAGGCGTATTGGGGGCAGCGGGGCACCCGGCACTTGAAAGCCACCGCGTCGCTCATGGTGATGTCGCGCACCTGAACAACGGCGGCGCGATCCGCACCCAACTCCAGGGCCTTGGCCCGCAGGCTGTCCAGATTGGCTTGTGGCAAGGTGCTAACGTCTCGGCGTTCAGTTTTGCGGTTTGATGACGCTCTGGCCGCCTTGCGGCTGGATGACGATCATTTTGAAGCCTCCCGATTTTTCCGGTGGCGGCGGGGGCTCTTCTTTCTTTTTCTTGCCTTTGGCCTTTTGCTGATCCTGGCCACCGCCCTGCGCGGGAGCGCCTTCTTGAGCCTGGGCTTGCGATCCGTCTCCGGCGGCGCCGTCCGCAGCCTTGGGGTCCTTGGCCTCTTGGGAATCCGCTGGGGCCTCTCCGCCGGCGGCATCGTTGCTGGAAGCGTCATTGTAGTCCGGGTTGTTGAGGCGATCCTGGGTAGCCTCGAACACCCTCAGTTTGTACTCGTCCCTGGGGCTCAGGGGCTTGGGGTCGTAGCGGGGAATGGCCGGATCTGCGGGCTCGCTTTTGCCGGACACCACGACCTCGTTCCGGGAGGCGTCATAGCTGCCGTTTCGACGGTTGTCGCAATTGCGGCAGCGGCTGTCGGCAAGCAGGAGAGGGGCGTCCGCGGCATGATGCGCCACGCCGGCCCAGGCGGCGGGGGCGGCGAACGCCAGCCCGGCGGCGCAGGCCAGGGCTGCCAATATCAGGGGCCGGATGCCGTGTCGGGATTTGCCGTTATGCATGGGCTCACACCTGTCCGGTTACGGGTGATGAAATGCGTGTTCCCATTATGCAGCTTTTTTTCATGAGGGTCGAGGCATCGTCAACCCGGGGTGGCCCCTGTTCGTTGTCCGTCCCTGACGCGGCAAAAGCGTTTGGCCGGAGAGCGCTCTAAAAGTATCTCCCCGTAACCTCATCCCACTTGCCGCTGGCCTTTAAGAGCAGCTCGCAGGCCTGGCGCACCGCACCCCGGCCGCCGGGCAGGGTGGCCACCCAATGGGCGGCCTGGCGCACCTCGGGCCAGGCGTCGGCCGGGGCCAGGGCCAGGCCGGCCGCGCGCATGGGCGGCAAGTCGATGAGGTCGTCGCCCATGAAGGCGGCCTGCTCGGGCTGCATGCCATGTTCGCTCAGCACGCGCTCGAAGCGGGGCAGCTTGATCTTGCAGTCCTCCACCAACTCGTCGATGCCCAATTCCTGGGCCCGCACCTGGTTGACCTTGGAGGCGCGGCCGCTGAGCCAGACGATTTTAAAGCCGGCCCGCTGCAACAGCTTGAGGCCGTGGCCGTCCTTGATATCGAAAAACTTCAGCTCGCGTCCGTCCTGGTCGTAGACCACCCGGCCGTCGGTGAGCACCCCGTCGATGTCCAGCACCAAGAGCTTTATGCGGGCCGCCCGCTCCTGCGCGGTGATCTCGCTCATGCCGTTTCCTCCCGCACAAGGGCGTGGATGGCCTTCAGTTGTTTCAAAAGGGCCGCCGCCCGGTCCAGGGGAAGGCTGTTGGGCCCGTCGCACAGGGCGTGCTCCGGGTCGGGGTGGGTCTCGATGAACACCGCGTCGGCTCCGGCGGCCACCGCCGCCCGGGCCAGGGCCGGGGCGTGGGCCCGGTCGCCGCCGCTGGAGGCGCCCAAGCCGCCGGGAAGCTGCACGGAGTGGGTGGCGTCGAACACCACCGGCACGCCGAAGCCGCGCATCACCCCGATGGAGCGCATGTCCACCACCAAGTTGTTGTAGCCGAAGCTGCTGCCCCGCTCGGTGAGCCACACCTGGGGGTTGCCGGTGCTCTGCACCTTGGCGATGATGGGCCCCACGTCGTGGGGGGCCATGAACTGACCCTTTTTCACGTTGACCGGCTTCATGGTCTCCCCGGCGGCCACCAACAGATCGGTCTGGCGGCACAGGAAGGCCGGTATTTGCAGCACGTCCAGCACTCGGGCCGCCGGGGCGGCCTGCTCCGGGCTGTGGATGTCGCTGATGACCGGCAGGCCGGTCTGCTCCTTGATGCGCTCCAGCCACTCCAGCCCTTGCTCCAGGCCGGGACCGCGGAAGCTGGTCACGCTGGTGCGGTTGGCCTTGTCGAAGCTGGACTTGAAGATGAGCGGGATGTCCAGGGAAGCGGCCGCCTCGGCCAGGCGCTCGGCCACCTGGGAGGCCAACTCCAGGCTCTCCAACACGCAGGGCCCGGCGATGACGAAAAACTCCTCGCGGCCGAAGGAGCGCCCGCCCAGGGTGAGGCTGGGGACCGGCTCGCCCATGACCTAGGCCGCCTTGGCGTTCTTGTGGCGCAGGGCCGCCCGGATGAAATCGCGGAACAGGGGGTGGGGGTTCATGGGGCGCGACTGGAACTCCGGGTGGAACTGGCAGCCCAGGAACCAGGGGTGATCGGTCATCTCCACGATCTCGCCCAACTCGCCGTCCGGGCTGGTGCCGCTGACGATGAGGCCCTTGTCGGCCAGGGCCTGCTTGAACTCGTTGTTGAACTCGTAGCGGTGGCGGTGGCGCTCGCTGATCTCCTCGGTCTTGTAGGCCTTGTAGGCCAGGGTGCCTTCGACGAGCTTGCAGGGGTAGGCCCCCAGGCGCATGGTGCCGCCCTTGTCGGTAAGCTCGTCGCGGCGCTCCACCTTTTGGGAGCGGAAGTCGAACCACTCGCGCATCAGGTAGATAACCGGATAAGGGGTGTTGGGGTCGATCTCCGAGGAGTGGGCCTCTTTCCAGCCCAGCACGTTGCGGGCGTACTCGATCACCGCCATGTGCATGCCGAAGCAGATGCCGAAGTAGGGGATGTCCTGCTCGCGGGCCATCTGCACCGCCTTGATCTTGCCTTCCACCCCGCGCGAGCCAAATCCGCCGGGCACCAGGATGCCGTCCACCTCGCCGATGATCCCCGCGCCCTCGCGCTCCACCTGCTCGCTATCCACGTAGTTGATGTTCACGTGGGTGTTGTTGGCCACTCCGCCGTGACACAGGGCCTCGTTGAGACTCTTGTAGGATTCCTTGAGGTCCACGTACTTGCCCACCATGGCGATGGTCACTTCGTGGGCGGGATTCTTGAGCTTGTAGACCAGGTCCTCCCAGTTGTCCAGCTTGGGGGTGCGGGTCCAGATGTTGAGCTTGCGGCAGATCTGCTCGTCCAGGCCCTGCTCATGGAACTTGAGCGGGCACTCGTAGATGGTGTCAACGTCCACCGCGGTGATGACCGCCTCGGGCTCCACGTTGCAGAACAGGGCGATCTTTTCCTTAAGGCTGCGGTCCAGGGGCATCTCGGTGCGGCAGAGCAGGATGTCCGGCTGGATGCCCACGCGGCGCAGTTCGGACACCGAGTGCTGGGTGGGCTTGGTCTTTAGCTCGCCGGCGGTCTTGATGTAAGGCACCAGGGTCAGGTGAACGTACAGGCAGTTTTCCTTGCCCACGTCGTTGCGGAACTGGCGGATGGCCTCCAGGAAGGGCAGGGACTCGATGTCGCCCACCGTGCCGCCGATCTCCACGATGGCTAGGTCCGAGCCGTCCACCACGTTGGTGATGGCGTGTTTGATCTCGTCGGTGACGTGGGGGATGATCTGCACCGTGCCGCCCAGATAGTCGCCCCGGCGCTCTTTGTTGATCACGCTGTTGTAGATGGAGCCGGTGGTGAAGTTGCACTTCTTGGTGATCTTGGCGTGGGTGAAGCGCTCGTAGTGGCCCATGTCCAGGTCGGTTTCAGCCCCGTCGTCGGTGACGTACACCTCGCCGTGCTGAAAGGGGTTCATGGTGCCGGGGTCCACGTTGACGTAGGGATCCAGCTTTTGCAGCACCACCGTGAGCCCGCGGGCCTCCAAAAGGGCTCCGATAGAGGCGGAAGCCAGGCCCTTGCCCAAGGATGAAAGCACGCCACCGGTGGTAAAGATAAATTTTGGGGTCATTGTCACGATCTCCTGCGCGGCTGGTGGTGGCCGTGTTGGTGCACGGTTGGTCCCGACACCTGGCGCGGACCGCCATGGTTTGTTGTCTCTAACTTAAGATTATACCTAAGTTAATGTCAAGATGTCTTGTTGTGACATTTCTATAAAAAATCGGCATGACGTATTATAGTGTGCACTGGGATGCTCAACAAGGCTTAAAGTGCGATATTTTGTCGCAACATGACCCGTGGGTCATATTTTTGGGCTATCTTTTTGCCCCGCAAAGCTGCTATTTCCAACATATAGAGCGCAATTTCTCAGCGGGAGGAGCTGGATGATCGTCGCCAATCGCATGAGTCCCGACCCCTGGACCATATCGCCGGAAGCCTCGGTGGCCGAAGCCTTGAAATTGATGCAGGACCATGGGGTGCGTCATCTGCCGGTGGTGGAGGATGGCCTTTTGGTGGGGCTGGTCACGGACATAGATTTGCGCACCGCCTATTTCGCCAGCCTGCTCGAGGAAATCAAGGTGCGCGACGTCATGGCCCACGACCCCATCGTGGTGCAGGCCGGGGACACGGTTTTCCAGGCCGCCCGGGTTATCCACCAAAACAAGCTGACCGGCATGCCGGTGGTGGAAAACGGCCGTCTGGTGGGCATCATCACCCTGGCCGACATCCTGGGGGTGTTGGTGGCCCTGTTGGGCCTGTTGGAAGACAGCACCCGCCTGGACGTGGCCCTCAAGCCGGGCAGCGAGTCCCTGGAAGAGGTTTACGCCATCATCCGGCGACAGGGCGGCGAGGTGATAAGCGTGGCCCAGCTTTCCTCCGACGTGGGGCGGCGCATCTACACCTTCCGCCTTAAGAAGACCGAGCTGGAGCCCCTGGTGGCCGTCTTGCAGGAGGCCGGGCACGGGGTAATGCTTTAGGCATGCCGTCTACGGACGCCAGATTGGACCTGCCCCCGGAGTTGGCCGCCAAGTGGCGGTGCCTGGTGGGGCGGCTGGAGGAGTTGGATTCGTTGTTGGTGGCCTTTTCCGGCGGGGTGGACTCCAGCCTATTGCTGGCCGTGGCCCGGCGGGTCCTTGGCGATCGGGTGCAGGCGGGAATGTGCCTGGGCCCCTTTACCCCCTCCTGGGAGGCGGAGCGGGCCCGCGCCCTGGCCCGGAGCCTGGGAGTGAAGCTGCACGAGATGGACGCCTGCGAGCTGGACGACTCGGACATCGTGCGCAACGATCCCCAGCGCTGTTATTTTTGCAAGCGCCTGCGCCTGGGCCGCCTAATGGAGCTGGCCCAAGAGCTGGGTATTGCCGCCGTGGCCGAGGGCAGCCAGGCCGACGACGCCCAGGATTTCAGGCCCGGCGAACGGGCGGTCAAGGAACTGGGGCTCATCAGCCCCCTGGCCGAGGCGGGCCTGGGCAAGGCCGAGGTGCGTACCCTGAGCCGGGCCCTGGGCCTGCCCACCGCCGATCTGCCCGCCGCCGCCTGTCTGGCTTCCCGGGTGCCCTGGGGCACCGCCCTTACCCCCGAGGCCCTGGAGCGCATCGGCCGGGCCGAGGCGGGCCTCAGGAAGCTGTTGCCGGGCAACCTCCGGGTGCGCGATCATCTGCCCGTGGCCCGCCTGGAGCTTTCGCCTGCGGACCTGGCCCGCGCCCTGGGCGAACCGTTGCGCGGCCAAATCGTGGAGGCGGTGAAGGCGGCGGGATACGATTACGTGGCCCTGGACCTGGAAGGCTACCGCATGGGGGGAGGGCAGAAGACGCCCCAATAGAGGGCGTGACGGTGAGCAAAGGCGGTTATCAAGCGGGAGGGGAGCATGACCGACGAGCTGGCCGAAGTAAAAGAGCGCCTGGCCCGGAGCCGGGACAAGTTCCACACCCTAACCATGGCCCTGGCCCGCGCCCTGGGCGAGGGCATCGTGCTCTGCTCCCTGGACGGCAAGGTGGTGCAGGCCAACCAGGCCTTTCAGGACATGCTGGGCTACAACCTCAAAGAGCTGCACAAGAAGACCTGCCACGACTTGACCCCGGCCAAGTGGCGCCCGATGGAAGACGAGTTGCGCCTGGAGCAGATCATGCCGCGGGGCTGGTCCGAGGTCTATGAGAAGGAATACCTTAAAAGCGACGGCACGGTCTTTCCGGTGCGCACCCAGGCCTGGCTGGTGCGCGAGGAAAGCGGCCGCCCCTTGTATGTGCTGAGCATAGTGCGCGACATCAGCGGCGAGGGCTAACGCCGCGCGGCCGTGGCCTGGTAGAGCTCCAGGTAGCGCCGCGCGCTGGCCGTCCAGGAGAAGTCCTGGGCCATGCCGCGCCGCATTAGGCCTTGCCAGACCTCGGTCTGGGCGAAGACCCGGCAGGCCGTGCGCGCCTGCTCCAAAAAGGCCTCTCGGTTGAACTCGTGGAAAACAAAGCCCGTGCCTTTGCCCTGAGCCTGTTCATAGGCAAGCACCGTGTCCTTGAGCCCGCCGGTGGCGTGCACCAGGGGCGGGGTGCCGTAGCGCAGGGCGTACATCTGGTTAAGGCCGCAGGGCTCGAAGCGGCTGGGCATGAGCATCACGTCGCTGCCCCCTTGCAGCAGGTGGGCCAGCTGCTCGCTGAAGGCCAGCTTTAGTCCTACCCGGCCGGGATGGCGGGCGGCCAGGTGTGTGAGAGCGCCTTCCAGGTCCGCGTCGCCGGTGCCCAACAGGGCCAACCCCGCCCCCATGCCCACCAGGGCTTCGGCCGCCTCGGCAATGAGGCTCACCCCCTTCTGGTAGGTCAGGCGCCCGATGAAGCCCAGCACCGGGCCGGCCAAGTCGGCGTCCAGGCCAAAGGCGGTGAGCAGGGCCCGGCGGCAGGCCGCCTTGCCGCTCAGGTCGGCGCTGGAATAGGTGGCCGGCAGCAGGGAATCGTTTTCCGGCGACCACTGGGCGTAATCCACCCCGTTCAATATGCCGTGCAGGTCCGGGGAGCGGCGGCGCAACACGCCGTCCATGCCCATGCCCAGGTCAGGCTGTTGAATTTCCTGCGCGTAGGTGGGGCTCACCGTGGTGATGGCTCCGGCGGTGATCAGCCCGGCCTTGAGCAAGGATATGTTGCCCCAATACTCGGCCCCTTCCACGTCGTTCATATAGGGGGGCAGGGCGGTGAGGTGGAAGTCGTGACGGGCATAGACGCCCTGGAACGCCAGGTTGTGAATAGTGATAATGCCCGCCGCGCCGTCCAGGGGGCCCAGGTCAAAGGGACGGGTGGCCAGGTAGGCGGGCAACAGGGCGGCCTGCCAATCGTGGGCATGCACCACCTGGGTGGGCCAGCCCAGGGCCCGAGCCAGTTCCACCGCTCCCCGGCACAGGAAAACGAAGCGCTCCAGGTTGTCGCCGAAATCGCCGTACCCGTCGCTGTAGAGTCCCTGGCGGTTGAAGTATTGCTCGTTGTGCAAAAGATACACCGGGCAGCCGCCCACTTGGCCCTGCCACACCCGGCAGGGCTTGGGCCACCCGGCCACGGGCACCATGAACTCCAGACCGCTGTCCCTGAGACCATGGGCCTGGCGGTCGATATGGCCGTACAGGGGCATCACCAGGCGCACGTCCAGGCCCAGGGCGGCCAGGGCCGGGGGCAGCCCGGCGGCCACGTCGCCCAGGCCCCCGCTTTTGGCCAGGGGGGTCACCTCGGGAGTGAGAAACAGAACCTTGTTTATCGCGATGTCGCTGTGGGGCACTTGCGTCTTTCCCTCTGGGTCAAAGTGAGCCCCTCGGCCGGGGGGCTTGATTTTTCCGTGCCGGTTTGCTAATGATAATCATGCGTTGGTCACCTACAGAGCCCCAGGCGGCGTTGCGAAGCTTGATGAGGCGCTTGCCCTTGGGCCCCGAGCGCCGCGCCCAGATACGCGACGATGCCGACTTTGCGATGGAATTGCTGGTGCGCGAGGCTGTCTCCGGCAAGCCGCTTTCTACCCCGTGCCCCGCCCAAGTGGTCAATATCTCCCGCCGGGGCTGTTGCCTGGCCTTGAGGCGTCTCGACTGCGGCGGCTTTCATCTGCATCGCTGTCTCCAATCGCCCCAGGACTATCTCCTGGAATTCAACCTCCCCCTGCCCGGCGGCGGTGCCCGCCTGGTCACGGCCGAGTTGCGCTGGCTCAACCGCGAGCCGGACGACCAAGACATGCCTTTCCGAGCCGGTCTGGCCCTGGTAAAGCACCCAAGGCCTTAAAACAGGGACGCGGGGCAAACCTACTCAGCTACCCAAGGCCGCCTGGGTAACCGGCAAAGAGGCCAGGGGTTCCGGCAGATCGCGCAGGGAGCCCTTGGGCCGCCGCACCGCGGGGATGCGCAACACCCTCTGAGGGGTAACCACCAGATCGGCCATCAGGTCCCAGGGATCCTGGGGAAGCTCCTCCACAATCTGTTCGTCGTGCACCAGCACCGCCACAGGGGTGGCGTCGGTGATTACCCCCAAATGCTTGAGCAAGGCCCAGGTGAAATCCCATAGACCCCGGCCGTCGCCCAGGATGCGGCCGCGCCGGTCCACGGCCAGGGCCGTGCCCACCACCAACTCGGCTTTGCCGGGCCGGGAGGCGGGAAGGCGCACCGGATGGCCGGACTCGGCCAGGGACCAACCCCGCAGAGACCGGCTGCGCAGGGGCAGGGGCACGTCCTGCGGAGCTATGCGTATCAACCCCTGCTTCATGCCCGGCGTGGCGGCCAAAAGGCTTTTGTTGTCGTTTAGCGCGTTGATGCGCACCTGCAAAAGGCTGGGTTCCGGAGTGACCGCCAGGACACGGGTAAGGTGATACTCCTTGAGGCGGCGCAGGCGTTCGGCGGCCTGGCCCGCGCCCTCGAAAAACGGCACCCGCCCGGGGTGCAAGTCCTGGGGCCAAAGGTATTGCCAACGGGTGCTCAGCTTTTGGCGCAGCGCGTTTTTTTCTTCCGACATGGGTCTCACCTCTCCAGCAGGCGCCCCGCTTTGCGGGCCTGCTCCAGCGCTTGGCGGTACTGTTCTTCGGGTGAGGGGGACCCCAGCATGTTGTCCAGAATGCTGCGTTCCTGATCCGGTGCGCGCTGTTGGGACTTGATGAGCTCGCTGGTCGTGGGGCGGGACTGCTTGAAGGCCACCAGGCGGCCGTCGTCCAGGGGAGCGGCCAGCCGCCAGGCGGTGAGCTTTATGCGCGGTCCGGTGGGGGCGTCGGTCACGAACTCCAGCTTGTGGCGATAGTAACGGGCCTTGGCTCCCGGCTGGCCCACCGCCACGCCCTCGGCGCTCTTGCCGTCGGCGCTCAGGCGGTAGCGGCCGTAGAACTTGGGGCCCTCCAGGTTGGCGTAGTACCAGAACATGAACAGCTCGTCTCCCCGGCGGACCAGGAAGAAACGGCCCCAGCCGTCGCCGCGCCAGGAACCGGACCAGTCGTAGAGCAGGGGCGGGCTGTAGCGGGCCCCCTTGGCGGCCAGGGCGTAGGCCAGGCGGCGGGGGGTGCCATAGCCCTCTTGGCGGGCCTGGTCCACCGTTTTGGAATCGCTGGCGTACAGGCGGTCCAGGGAGGTGCCGCCGCGCAGGGGTTCGGGGAACTGGGCCTCCAGGCCCCACAGCTCCACCCGGCCGGGGCCTTTTTCCTCGGGCGCGTAGCCCAGCAGGCCCAGGGGGCGGCAGCCGGGGGGCGGCGTGGTGCTGTCAGTTATCAGGTAGTAACCGGCCTGGTCGTGCACGTAGCCCCACAGGGCGCGGCTGCCGGTGACCGGCTTGACCCATAGGCGAGCCACGGGGCCTTCCAGGCGATAGCCTTGCGCCTCCCAGGAGCGGACTCCGTCGGCGTCCACGGCGTAGGCGTGGCGCAGCAGGCCCGGATGCCACAGGCGCATCAGGTCGTGGGTGGCCGGGGCCGAAGGCCGGGCCGTGGGCTCGGCGGCCGCCTGGGACGCCCCGGGGTTGATGGTCAGGCCGGGCGGAGTGGGCGACGCGGGGTCTTCGGCCTGGGGCCACAGGCGCACCTCGCTGATAGTGCCCTTGAAGGAGCGTCCGGGCCAGCGGCTGCCTCCCACCAGGTAGGGGGCGGCCGATCCGCTCCAGGGGCCGGGCAGGGGCGCGGCGGCCGCCTGATTGCCGTCCAGGCGCAAAAGGGCCTGTCCCCCGGCCTCCCAGCCCAGCCAGGCGGTGTGTTCACCATCCGGCGACACGGTGGAGTCGGAGCATAGGGACGCGACTCCCTGGCTGGTGTCCAGCAGGGCGCAAAGGTGGTTTTGGGAGTCCAGGTACAGCTCCAGGCGCTGGCCGTAGCCCCCCTGGGAGAACAGGGCCCCGGGTTGTCCGGTGGACGGGCCGGGATTGAAGCTGACCTCCACCGCGCCGGCGGGGCCGCCGGGCAGATCGGTGCGCGAGGGGATAACCTGGGGCAAACCCTCCGGGGTGGCGGCGGCCGTGGCGGTTTGGGTGCTGGTGCGCTCCAGCAGGAAGGTCTCCGGCTTCAGATGAGGCGGCCTCGGTTGCTCCTGGGGCCACCAATAGGCGGTCACTTCCATGCGGTTAGGCTCAAGCAGCCGGAAGGCGAAGCTGCCCTGGTTGCCGCAACACTGGTTGGGCTGGTCCTGGGCCTGGCCTTCCAGACGCTCGGGCCCGGCCGGCGTGGCCCGCCCCTTGGAAAGATAGCGCGGCCGCTCCAGCGAGCCGCCATAGGCCACGAAAGAGAAGCCCTTGTCCGAGCCGGTGATCTTAAAAAAGTCGCTGCCCGTGCGGGTGTCCACCCACACCCCGCTGAGGTTGCCTTCGCGGCTGATTTGGGGGCCGGGGGGAGAAGCGGGCAGTCCCTGGCGGGTCAGGTTGATTTGCCCCTGACCCAGGGTGGAGGTGAAGGCGCCCCCCAGGCTAAGCCCCGAGGCCTCCTCGGCCAGTTGGGCCCTCAACTCGAAGCCCGCCGCCGGGTCGCTGTATTGCAGCAAGGCGCCGCCCGAGGTGGGGGTGAGGTTAAGATGGCCGGGCCTGCCCTCCCAAACCCCGGCCAGGGAGTCGCCCTGGGGGGTGAGCTCCAACTTGCCCTGGGTCAGGTCTCCGGGCACGCCATTAGGCAATAGATTGGCATACCAATAGGTTATCCGCCATCCCCCGGCCAGGCGGTCCGTCTGCTCCCTGGGCGGCAAGCCGGCTATACGGCGGAAGACCATGCCGGAGTCGCCGGGCCAGGCCGGGCGATCCAGGGTGGGCGCGAACAAGGTGAAGCGAAAGGCCTCCGGCCCCAGGGGCTCTATTTCCTGGCGGCCCCGGCCGGGGCAGCAGGAGCCGGGCAGGGATTGCCACACTCCGGTAAGCTGCTTGCCGCCCGGTCCGGGCACCAGGCGCCCCAGGTAGGCGAAACCGCCCAGGTGGGTGGCTTTGTCGCCCTGCCACAGGCGCAGGAGCACCGAGCCGTCGGGCTGGGGAGCCACCAAGGCGGTGGCCGAGAGATCTGCGGGCTGATAGATGCCGGCTTTGAGGGGCGAGGCGTCCTGGGCGGGGGCCAAGGAGGGCAATACCAGGCAACAACCTAAAATCAGCAGGAAAAACAGTGTCCTAAATCGCATTTAGTTGATCCGATGGATGAGCGGGAATGGGCAATATTGGTTTCATTGTCCCCGTGGGAGCGGGTATTGTCAATGCCTGGCAAGGCGCTGTAAAAGATAAACAAAAAGTGACTTGCACCATCGCCGGGTGGTGATTATATTCATCTCCGAGAGCACAGGAGGAGCAAGTGCAGCCCCAAGCGGTATTTGGCCAGGAAGAACTTCGGCTTTTGGCCGAAGGGCTCAACGTAGCCGAGGACAGCGTGAGCGATTATTTCCGCCTGTCCGAGGGCTTTTGGTGCCGCCACCCCTTTGAGGTGCGCACCCTGGCCGAGTTGGCCCCCACGGAGGTGGCTCCCGAGGCTCTGGCCCAGGTGCTTAGGTTGCGCCAAGCGGATTCGCGCAGGCTGCGGAATCGGGATTTCTGGCGCATCTGCTTCCAGGACCACAATTTCTTGGAAGCCATGGAAGGCCAAAGCGAGCAAGAGCTATTCCTGCCCATGCTCACCTACGTGATGGTGCACGAGTTGGTGCACGTGGTGCGCTTCGCCACTTATGTGCAGTTGTTCGAGTTGGATCAGCAGCGCCGCCAGGCCGAGGAGGCCAAGGTGCACCGGTTGAGCGCCGAGGTGCTGAAAAAGGTGCGTCTGCCCCATTTGGAGCGGGTGCTGGATTGTTACGAGAATTTCGCAGCCACCCTCAGCCCAGAGGGTCACTGCTAGCGCGGCAAGACAAGTCAGAGGAGTTTGACCATGCCCGTTTATGAATACGAATGTTGTAACTGCAACCAGGTTTGCGAGGCCTTGCAAAAGGTCAGCGACGCGCCCCTGAAAAAATGCCCCCAGTGCGGTGGCAAGCTCAAGAAGATCATGAGCTTGAACTCCTTCCAGCTCAAGGGCGGCGGCTGGTACGTAACCGATTACAAGGGTAAGAACTCCTCCACGGCGGCGCCGGTCGAAAGCCCGGCCTCCACCGACAGCGCTCCCAAGACCGACACCGCCGCCAAAAAGGAAACCAAGCCCAAGGCAGCCAAGGCCGACAAGAGCTAGGCAAGCGGCATAATCCTGAGCAACACCACAGGCGCCCCCCGTGCAGGGAGGGCGCCTGTGCCATGCCCGGAGATTGACACTCCCGGCCCAGCCGCCTATTTTGAGCCAGGGAGGAAACATGCAGCCCACGCCGATACAAGCAGCAGCCCAGCGCTTGGCCCAGGCCCAAAAAGTGGCGGTGCTCACCGGGGCGGGCATCTCCGCCGAGTCCGGGGTGCCCACCTTTCGCGGGGCCGACGGCTTGTGGGAGCAATACCGCCCCGAAGACCTGGCCACGCCCCAGGCCTTTGCCCGCGACCCGGAGCTGGTCTGGCGCTGGTATCAATGGCGGCGGGAGCTCATAAGCCGTTGCGCCCCCAACCCGGCCCACCGCGCTCTCAAGGACCTGGAATACAGAGCCGAAGCCTTTACCCTGATAACCCAAAACGTGGACGGCCTGCATCGCCTGGCCGGTAGCCGCAACCTCTTGGAGGTGCACGGCAACCTGTGGATGGTGCGCTGCACCGCCTGCGGGGCTCTCTACGAGGAACGCAGTCTGGAGCTTTCCCCGCGCCCCGCCTGCCGGGAGTGCGGCGGCTTGCTCAGGCCTCACGTGGTGTGGTTCGGCGAGTCTCTGGACGGCCGCATTCTCGACGCGGCCTGGCGGGCGGCGGCCGGATGCCAGGTTATGTTGGTGGTGGGCACCAGCGCGGTGGTGCAGCCCGCCGCCGGCTTGGCCTCGGTGGCAAAGCAGGCCGGGGCCTTTGTCATCGAGGTGAACCTGGAGCCCACCCCCAACAGCCGGGAAGTGGACCTGTCGCTCATGGGCAAGGCCGGCGAGATCCTGCCCCAACTGCTGGCGGTATGAGCATGCAAGAGCGCCCCATCATCACCCTGACCAGCGATTTCGGCCCCGGACCCTACGTGGGCGTCATGAAGGGGGTAATCCTGGGGCTCTGCCCCCAAGCCACCCTGGTGGATTTGGATCACTCCCTGGCCTCCCAGGACGTCCTGGCCGGGGCTTTGACCTTGGAGCAGGCCCTGGGGGTGTTTCCCCCCGGCACGGTGCATCTGGCCGTGGTGGACCCCGGTGTGGGCACCGAACGCCGCGCCCTGGCGGTGGCCGGGGCGGGTGATTTGTGGGTGGGGCCGGACAACGGCATCTTCACGCCGGTCTTTCTGGCCGACCCCGCGGCCAAGGCCTATGAGATAACCGACCAGTCTCTCTTCCGCGATCCCGTGTCCGCCACCTTCCACGGCCGGGACGTCTTTGCTCCAGTGGCCGCCGCCTTGGCCCTGGGCCGCGACCCGGCCACCCTGGGCCCCTTGGTGAGCGATCCAATGCGCCTGGACTGGCCCCGGCCCCGCCGCGAAGGCGAGGCCCTGGTGGGCCAGGTGCTCATGGCCGATCGCTTCGGCAACCTGATAAGCAACCTGCCGCAAGCGGAGGTGGGGGCCTTTCTAAAGGACCGCCAGGCCTTGATAAGCCTGGCCGGCGGGGCGGTGAAGGGCATTTCCCGCGCCTACGGTCAAAAGGAGCCCGGCCAGCTGTTGGCCCTGTTCAACTCCCAGGGCCGCCTGGAGCTGGCCCTGAGCCAGGGCAGCTTTCTGGAACGCCTGGGTCTGAAGCCAGGTAACGAGCGCGGCCTGGAGGTGAGGGTGGAGGCACAGTAGGGCGGCGCCTGCGTTGACACCCCCGATTTGTCGCCCTATACTCCCTGCATGCTCAAGACCGACGACCTAGCCAAATTCAAGGACTTCCTGGAATCCGGGGAGTGGGCCTTCGCCTTCAACCACGCCAGCGAGGAGCTGCGCCTGGAGATGATCGAAAAGGTGGAGATGCTCCTGGACACCGCCGACGCGGCGGATAAGGTGGTGGGCGAGGTGCTTTTCGCCAAGGACGGCATGGCCGCCCCACCTTCGGACTCCACCTCCAGCCTGGACCGGGACTAAACCATGCGCCGCTGGTGGTTGTGGATCCTGCTGGCCTTTCTGGCCACGGGCGCGTTCTACCTCACCCACAGCTTTTTGGACGGCCCCCGTTGGGCGCTCTACCAGATCGGCAAGGCCATCCACGACCGTGAACCCCACCTCTTTCTGGCCCACGTGGACATAGAGAACATCCTGCAGGGGCAAAAAGAGACCATCGTGGACCTGGTGGCCCCCAAGGGCCAGAAGGACGACGACACCCGCAACCTGGTGCGCGGCCTGGTGGGAGCTTTCATGGCCCCCTTGAGCGACCAGATGGCCGCCCAGGTGGTCAAGGCCATCAACGACCCCAATCGCAAAAACCTGCCTTCCTCCTGGACCCTGGTGTTCGCCTCCAGCGTGACCCGCAACGGCAACTACGCCCTGGTGGTGTTTTCCGAACCGGAAAAGGGCCGGCGCCTGCGCCTGGGCATGGAAAAGGTCCAGAACGGCCCTTGGCGGGTGGTGGACATCGACCCCAACGACCTCAAGCGCCTGGCCAAGGACTTTCTGGATGGGCGCCACGGGGTGAAGCTGGGGCCGCAGGCGATGCCCCAGACCGGGCAGACCCAGCCTGAGCAGCCCCAGAGCGAGGGTGTGCCCCAGGCACAAGATACCCAGAGCGAGAGCGCTTCCGCCCTGCCCGATACCGCGCCGCCGGTTCAGGACGATACTCAGAGCCAGCCGCCCGCCGCCCAATAGAACGCCAAAATGAGGCGTCCGACGCTTATTCAGGGGCAAATACTTGCAATGAATCATTCATTAGAAAATCAAAGAATACTTATTGTTGGCGGTAGCTCCGGCATTGGCCTCGCGGTTGCGCGGCAATCATGCAAGTCCGGAGGCAAAGTCGTCATCGCCTCCAGGAAAGCGGCGGAAAACCGTCATGACTTGACTGCCCTGGTTGGGCATGAGGTCGAAACGTATTCTTTTGATGTGACCTCTGAGCTGGAAACGGAAACCACGTTGAAGAGAATTGGTGATATTGATCACCTTGTGGTTGCCACCAGGCCGGAGATAAATCCGGCTCCTTTTGCTCAAACCGATCTCAAACAGGCCAAGGCGGCATTTGAAACCAAGTTTTGGGGGCAATACCAGCTGATTCAAAAGGCGCACAAGCGAATTAGTAAAAAAGGCAGCATTGTAATGACCACCGGCATTGCCGGTGAAAAAATATTTCAAAACCATTCCACAATGGTGGTGATAAATTGCGCCACCGAGGCCCTCTGCCGCTCCTTGGCGGTTGAGCTGGCGCCGATCAGGGTCAACGTCGTGAGCCCCGGTTTTGTCGCGCCCAAGCCCCCGGAAACCGTGCAATACGCCGAGCGATTTCCCGTCGGACGAATCGCTTCATCCGATGAAATAGCTGACGCATTCGTTTATTTAATGGCCAACCCCTATATGACCGGAACGTCCATGGTAGTTGATGGCGGGGCTAGGTTGATATAGCCGTTTACCAGCCCTACAGCGCCCGCATCCACTCGGGCTTGAGCCCCACCCGGCCGCCCAGGGCCTGGTCGATGAGCGCCAGGGTGGCCTCGCGGTCCCGGGGCAGCACCGCCTTGACCGGCAGGTAGTTGGAGGCGTGGTTGGAATAAAACAGCCCGCCGCCCAGGTCGGTGTTGGCGATCATCTCCCGCAGCTCGCGCAGCATGCCCTCCACGCCGGGCAGCTCGAACTCGCCGCGCTGCTGGGCCTCGTACATGGGCGTGCCGGGGATGAGCATCAGGGTGAGCGCCCCCACGTAATCGGGCTTCATGGCGGTGAGTAGCTCGCCGGTGGCCTTGGCGTGCTCCAGGCTGTATTTGGTGCCGCCCACCCCCAGGAGCACGGTGACGCTCAACTTGATCCCCGCCTTCTTGACCCGCCGCCCCTGCTCGATGAGCTTCTCCGGGGTGGCGCCCTTGACCATTTCCTTGAGCACCACCGGATGGCCGCTTTCCACGCCATAGTAGAGGATGCCCAAGCCCAGCTCCTTGAGGCGAGCCAGATCTTCGTCGCTCTTCATGGCAACGGCCTTGGAGTTGGCATAGGCGCCCACCCGGGTCACCCAGGGCAGCTTTTCCTTGATTTGGCCCAGGAGCCACTCCCAGCGCTTCATGGGCATGATCAAGGCGTCGCCGTCCATGATGAACACTCTCCGCTGGCGCGAGCAGTGCTTGGAGGCGAACTCGATGTCGCGCTCCAGTATCTTCTGGTCCTTTATGGCGAAGCGCTTGTCCTTGTAGGTGCCGCAAAAGCCGCACTTGTTGTGGGAGCAGCCCAGGGTGGCCTGGATCAGGATGGAATAGGCCTCGCTGGGCGGGCGGATGCAATTGCCTACGTAGTCAAAGCCTTGGGGTTCGCTGGAGCAATCCATGCTTTTCTCCGCAAAGTTGGGTTCTCCATATATTTATAGGGCGGCTTGGGGACGTACGCAAGCCAAGGCCCCTCCCGGGAGCGCCGGGAAGGGCCGAAACTTAAAGGCGGACGTTGTGATTTAGTGATAGTCGTGGGTGCCCAGGACCACCGGCACTCCGGTCTTGGCGCTGATGATATCGGCCATTTCCTGGGCGCTGCCATAGGGGCAAGAGGGCTTGGCGTTGGCCATGCAACTGCTCATGTAGATGACGTCGGGCTTCACGCCGCTCATTTTGATGCCCACCCCCATGTTGGGGGCGGTGTTGCGGCCGGGACAGTGACAGGTATGGAAGCCCATCACCTGCACCGGTTCGTCGAAATTGCCCTCGCCCAGGGCCGCGGCCTTGAGGCAGCGCCATTCGCCCGGGCAGCCGTAGCCGCTTTCCATGTAGGCCCCACAGCCCACGATAAATACTTTTTTCATTCTTTATCCCTTCCTGAAATCGGCCCGCCCTGGCGGGCAATTATTCCCTGTTAAACGTAGGCCTTCAATAGCACTAGAGGGCCATCTGGTCAAGGCATCATATGAGGGCTTGTGCCCCAACCTGGGGAGTGTTACCAAGGTATACTGATTGAAAGTTGGAAAATCACATGCCCAGGGAGACCGTGGGGTTATGCAGCCTACCTTTTGCTTCATCGATGACGCTGATTTCGAGCTGGACAATTTCCAGAAAAACGTGGCTCCGGCCTTCAAGGGGATTGAGTTCATTTACGCCCGTGACTTTGACCGGGCCTTGCACAAGCTCAACGGCCGCCGCTGCCTTTGCTTTTTATTGGATATCTACGGCGCGGGTGCGGGGGGCGGCTCCGGCGAGCTTCCCGGACCGGAGAGCCTGGCCTCGGCCCTGGGCCAGGGCTTTGTGGTGGACTCGCTCTATGAGAACCTGGAAGGGGAGGGCTCGGAAAAGGCCAACCAGTTCCTGCGCCGTTTATATGCCAGAGTGCAGGTGGCCCAGGAGGCTTTTGGCGCGGCGGCCGGGCAGTTGGGCCAAGGCCCCGCCTTTGGCCTGGATTCCCTGGCCAAGGTGCGCGAGCACCAGCCCTGGGCCGCGGCCCTGGGTTACAGCCGCAAGGCCCTGTACGCCGACGCGGCGGCCATGTGCATGGGGGGGGCGGACGGGGTGTTGCAAAAGCCCCAGGGGGTCGACGAGGCGGCCATAGCCAAGGCCAGCCATCAGGCGGCCCCCGAGCTGGCCCAGGCCGCCTTTGCCGCGGTGGATTTTCGCCTGGCGGGCCTGGCCGGACAAGTGGGGCTCAGGCTGTGCTGGGACGGGGTCAGCCTGTCCCTGGCCGAGGCCTTGCAGCAAGCCGTGGGCCAGTTGACCTGCCGGGAAAAACGCTCCCCAGAGGCGCGGGGCAAGGCCCTGGAAGGGCTCAAGGCGGTGCGCCTGGACGATTTGGAGTTGGACCAGGGTGACGTGGAGGTGATTCTGGCGCTGTGGGATTGGCTAAGTCTTGAAACATAAAGCTTAATCAGGGCGTTGCCTTGACACGGCCACCCTCGATTGCTAAATTCTATCTGGTGGTTTCTATCCAAATACGACAGGGGTAAGTGGGCGTGACCCAAGAACTTTCACAACGTGCTCGGTTGGTGCTGGCTTCGGTGGTGGCCAATTACATCGCCACGGCCGAGCCGGTGGGTTCGCGCACCGTATCCAAGCAAAAAAACGTGGATTTTTCCCCGGCCACGGTGCGCAACGTCATGTCTGACCTGGAGGATATGGGCTATCTGGAACAGCCCCACGTCTCGGCCGGACGGGTGCCCACCTCCGAGGGCCTGAGGCTCTACGTGGATTCCATCCTGGAACTGGACGAGCTGGACCAGCGCACCAAGGACACCATCCGCGCCCAACTGGAAAACCAGCCGGTCAACGAGGCCAACGACATCTTCAAGGCCACCAGCCGGGCCCTGAGCCGCATAAGCCGCCAGACCGCCCTGGTGGTGGTGCCCAGCCCGGAACAGGAAGTGTTTCGGCATATGGAGTTCGTGCGCCTGGCCGCAGGGCTCATCCTGGTGGTGCTGGTCTCCAAGTCCGGGGGGGTGCAAAACCGCATCATCGAAGCCGAAGAGGACATCGCCCAAGAGGAACTAGACCGCTACACCCGCTACTTGAATGATCTATTGGCCGACCTTACCTTGAACCAAGTAAAGCAGCGGGTGGCCCAGGAGATGGCCAACGAGCGCAATTTGTTCGATACGGTGCTGTCCCGGGCCCTGACCCTGGGCAAGCAGGCCTTGGAAAACCGCAGCGAGGGCGAGTTGCTCATCGACGGGCAGACCAACCTCATGGATCAGCCCGAGTTCAAGGACGTGGTGCGCCTCAGGGGCATTTTTCAGGCCTTTGAGGAGAAATCCACCCTTCTGCGCCTGTTGGACAAGGCCCTGACCGCCCAGGGGGTGCGCCTGGTCATCGGTTCGGAGAGCGACCTGGCCGAATTGGACGGCTTGAGCGTGGTCACCTCGCCCTATGGCGAACCCGGCAAGTCTTCCGGGGCCCTGGGAGTGATCGGGCCCACCCGCATGGACTACTCCAAGGTGATACCCATGGTGGACTTCACCGCCCGTCTGGTCAGCCGGATTTTGGACGAGAGGGGCAAATAGCCCGATCCGGTCTTGCTGTTGGCGAAAGGAAAATCAGCCAGTGATCAAAAGCGAAAATCCCGGGGCCGTTCCGGCTTCGGAGCAGGAAGAAAAAATTAGCGCCGATCTGCCGGAAGAGACGCCGGCGCAGGGTTGCGAGGAGTTGGCCGCCCAGGTGACCGAGCTAAAGGAGCGCGCCTTGCGCCAGGCGGCCGAGCTGGATAATTACAAAAAGCGCACCGAGCGGGAAAAGGCCGAGTTTTTCAAGCGGGCCAACGAGGGCCTGGTCAAGGAACTGCTGCCCGTGTTGGACAACCTGGAGCGGGCCCTGGCCAGCGCCAAGGAGCACACCCAAAGCGATCCCAACCTGGTGCAAGGCGTGGAGATGATCCACGGTGAGTTGCTCAAGACCCTGGGCCGTCACGGCCTGGAGCCGGTGCAGGCCGTGGGCCAGGCCTTTGATCCCGAGCTGCATGAAGCCATGATGCAGCAAGAAGACCCGGAGCAGGACGAGAACACCGTATTGGCCGAGGCCCAAAAGGGATACACTTACGAGGGTCGCCTCTTGCGTCCGGCCATGGTGGTGGTCAGCAGAAAGCCGGCCTAGGCCCGTGCGGCCAGCCAACAAGAGAGGACCCATGCTCAGCGCTGTTTCGCGAATCACCGGCCGGCGGTTTTGGTGGGCGGGCCTGCTTATGCTTTCGGTGGCCCTGCTGGCCTGGGGATGCGCTCCGGCGCGCAAGGTGCCGATTCCCACCGCGCCCCCCGCTCCGGGGACTGCCGCCTACAAGGGGCTGCCTCCTTCATCCCTGGAGAAGCTGGGCGACGAACGGCTGGCCATGGGAAAATACCTGCCGGCTGCCGACGCCTACCAGGCCGCTCTCAAGCAAAATCCCGCCCCCCCGGTGGCCAGCCGTTTGCGCCTGAGCCTGGCCCAGGCCTACGATGGCGCCGGCGAGCAGGCCCTGGCCCTGGAGCAGTTGCGCAACATGCCCTTGACCGGCGGCGATCCGGCGGTGCTCACCAAGGGCCTTATCCTGCAGGCCGAGTTGGAAAGAAAGCTGGGCCAGCTAAACCAGGCCGCCATGACCTTGCAGCGCCTGTCCAGCGAGCCGCCCCAGCCCCTGAACGACTTTGAACAGCGCCAGGTGCTCAACTCGCTGGCCGCCACTCAGAGCGCCCTGGGGCGCTACGGTCAGGCCACGGGCACCTTGCTGGAGTTGGCCGGCCTAGAGGGCTACCTCTCATCCTCGCTGCAACAAAGCCTGTCCGAGGCCGCCGATAAAGCCTCCGCCGGCGAGTTGGAGGCCCAGTTGGGCAAGCCCCGGGCGCCCAAACTCAACGCCATCCTGCTTTTGGCCCTGGCCAGGGCCCAGTTCAGGGAAGGGCGCCTGGACGAGGCGCTGGGCACCTTGAGCCAAGTGGACGGCCTGGTGCTCGACCAGGACATAAACCAGCAGGCCCAGACCTTGCGCCAGGAAATCTCTCAGGCCAAGCTGGTTAACCCGGTCGCGGTGGGTGTGCTCGTACCCCTCACCGGCTCCTGGGCCCAAACCGGCAAGGACGTGCTTTACGCGGTGGAGTTGGGCCTGGGGCTTTTCGAGAGCGCCGCGGGCAAGGCCCCGGTGCTCTACATTGCCGACACCAAGGGCCAGCCCGCTGAGGCTGCCGCCCAGGTGGACCAGCTGGTGGACCGCCACCGGGTCATGGCCATCATCGGGCCCTTGGGGGCGGGCTCGTCCCTGGCCGCCGCGCGCCAGGCCCAGGTCCGCCAAGTGCCTCTTATCAGCTTGGCGCGCATCGACGGCCTGACCCAGAGCGGCGACTACGTTTTTCAGGACTCCCTCACCCCCCAGCGCCAGGTTGACGGGCTGCTGGACGAGGCCATGAACCAAAGGAACAAGAAGCGTTTCGCGGTGCTGGCTCCGGACAACTCCTATGGCCGGGGCTTTGCCGGGCTGTTTGAAAAGAGCGTGGCCGCCAGGGGCGGCGTGGTGGTGCGCCACATCTACTACGATCCCCAGGCCAAGGACTTCACCCAATACGTGCAGCGCCTGGTGAAGCTGCCCACGGGCCGGTACCGTCTCGGCTTGCCCGACTCGCCGCAGCCGGTGATCGATTTCGACGGCTTGTTCATCCCCGACGGCCCCCAGCCCGTGGCCATGGCCGCAGGGCAATTGCGCTACTTCGATGTTACCGGGGTGCTCTTGATGGGCACCAACCTGTGGCACGAGGAAAGCCTGATCAAGCTGGCTTCCCGCGATGTGCAGGGGGCCATTTTGCCGGGATGCTTTGACCCGGATTCCAAGCAGGCCCTGGTGCGGGGATTTGTTCTAGATTACCAGGAGGCCCTGCACCGCATACCCACGCTGCTGGAGGCCCAGGGCTTTGACGCGGCCCTGGCGCTGCGCCACCTCATAAGGCTCAAGGAGGCTCCCCGCACTCGCCAGGCCATGCGCCAGGCGTTGCAGGAGGTAAAGGATATCCCCGGGGTTTGCGGCGCCATCAGCGTCGATTCCCAGCGGCTGTTCGAACAGCCGGTGCTTATCTACACCGTGGATCGGAGCGCTTTCCGCCTGGTGCGGCCCCAGGACCGGCCGGAGTCGGAGCTACCGCTTGGCGCTCCGGGCACCGGGACGATGCCGGAGCAGAGCCCGCCGGGGCTGCCTTCCAGCGGCCAGTAAAGCAAGCCTTCAAAAGACAACCGGCCGCGCCGCCAACCCAGGTGGCGCGGCCGGTTTTTTTAGCAACGACGACGTTAGAGTGGGACCGGCACTCAGGCCATCAACTTTTGGCCTTTTAGCGCCTGGGCCACCCTGGCGATGTTCTTGCCGTGTTGGATGCAGGCCTCGGAGCGCTCTTCGGGAAGCCCGCCCGCTATGGGCGTCAGGTCTTCGTTGTGGGCGCGGCCATAGGGACCCCAGTGGGCGCCGCCCTTGGCGTAGCCTGGGGCGCTCTTGGGCAGGGGCACCATCACCATGCCCAACTCGCACAGGTTGTTGAGCATGGACAAAAGGGTCAACTCACTGCCTTCGCCGGCATTGCCAAAGCCGGAGCCGCAGGCGAACACCGCGCCCACCTTGCCCACCACCTCGTCGCCCATCCAAAGCCCGCCGCACTGCTGGTCGATGAACTTTTTCACCCGCCAGTCCATGCAGCCCATGTGTACCGGGCTGCCCAAAACCAAGGCGTCTGCGGCCAAGACATCCTCGGAGGTGGCCTCCTCGGCTAGTTTCAGTATGGCTTTGCAGCCCTCTATGGACTCCACACCGGCGGCGATCTTTTCCGCCATCTTATGGGTACCCTTATGATCGGTGGCATAGACGATGAGAATCTCTGCCATGGTGTTCTCCTTTGTTCCAGGTTCATGGCTGTTCCTTATAACTATATAACTATGGCCACCAAGTGCTGGGTGTGACAAGGCCTGCTCATAAAAAAAGGGCTTCTCCCCGAGGGGAGAAGCCCTGACAAGCGATTTACGCTCAGAGGCCGTTTACACCCAGCGGGCGGTGACGGTCCTTTCGTCCAGGAACAGGCGCATGGAGGCCAGGCGGGACTTGGCCGCGCCCAGGAAGCTCTTGCGCTTACTTCCCAAGGGGAAGAAGGCGTAGGGCTGGGGCACGCCCACGTTGATGCCCACGTTGCCCACGTTCACCTCGCGGGCGAACTGGCGGGCCGTGGCGCCGCTGGAGGTCATGATGCAGGCGCTGTGTCCCAGGTCGGTCTTGGTGTTGATCCACTCGATCACCTGCTCCACGCTGTCCGCGCGGATCAGGGAAGCCACCGCGCCGAAGGCCTCCTGCTTGCAGATCTCCATGTCGATGTCGGCGTCTTCGATGATGGTGGGGCCAAGGAAGTAGCCGTCGGGATAGTCCGCCGGCACCATGGTGCGCCCGTCCAGGACCATCTTGGCGCCCTCGGCCAGGCCGCGCTCCACCCAGGCCCACACCTTGTCGCGGCCGGCGGCCGTGGCGTAGGGGCCCATGGTCACCGACTCGTCCAGGCCGTAGCCCAGCTTCATGGCCGAGGCGTTTTCCACCAGCGACTGCTTGACCGCCTCATAGCGGGCCTTATCGCCCAGGATGACCACGTTGTCCGAGCCCAGGCAGCGCTGGCCGGTCATGCCGAAGCAGCCCTGACGCACATAGGCGGGGCAGGATTCCAGGTCGGCGTCGGGCGTGATCACCACGGTGTTCTTGCCGTTGCCGTTGAGGCTGGAGGTCTTGCCCAGCTTGCCGCACTGGGCGAACAGATCCAACCCGGCCGAGGTGGAGCCGATGAAGCCGATGCCCTCGATCTCCGGCTGCTCCAGGATGTAGCTGTTGACGTCGCGGCCGCCGTGGATCAGGTTGATGCATCCCGCCGGGAAGCCGGCCTCCAGGGCCACCTTGCTCATGTAGTCGGCGGCCACCGGGTCCTGGCGCGAGGGGCTGACCACCACGGGGCAGCCCGCGGCCAGGGCGTAAGGCACGAAGGAGCTCCAGGCGTGCATGGGGATGTTGCCGGGAGTGACGATGAGGAAGGGGCCCAGGGGCTCCCAAGTCAACCACATGTCGATGCCCCGGGCCAGGTTGTCGATATGCTCGTTGCGCGCGGCCATGCCGTAGGCGGCCGAGCAGGCCGACTCGATGTTCTCGATGGAGCGGCGCACCGAACCCGCCGCCTCCTTGTAGGTGCGGCCGTGGTCCTGCACCAGCACCCGGGCGAGCATGTCCTCCTCGCGGTCGAAGATCTGGCGCATGTTAAAGAGCATGCGGGCCCGTTCGCGCAGGGCGATTCCCTTCAGGGCCACGAAAGCTTGCTGGGCCGCTTCCACCGCCGCCCGGGCCTCCTGTTTGGTGGCCGTGGGGTACTCGGCGATCTCCACGCCCGTGGCCGGGTTGTAGGTCTTGTTGATGATATCGGACTTGGATTCCACCCACTCGCCGCCGATGAGCAGCTTCAGGCGTCCGTAGTGGCTTTTGACTTCGGGTAAAATGGCCATGGTCGGCCCTCTCCTCACTAATGATTAACTTGGGGCGCGGCCCTAACGCAGGCCGTCCTCGTACTTGGCGTCTGCGGTGGTAAGGCCGCCGATGCGGGGCAGGGGACGGCCGGAATCGGTGACCACCAGGGCCACCAGGATCTCGTCGGGCAGGGGAGCGTCTTCCAGGTTCACGGTCATGCCGTCAAAGTGCGAACGGATGAAAGCCGCGTCCTTGTGGTTCAGGGGCACGTCGATGGTGCATCCGGCCGGGCCGCGCTTTTTTACCGAGGGTATCAGGGCCAGGCCCCGGCCCAAGGCCTTGCGGAAGGGGGCGCCCAGCTTGGGGTGCAGGATGGCCGCGCCGTGCTCCAACTCGCCGTCCAGGCCGATTATGGCCGCCTTGCCGTAGCTCTCGCATTGCTCGGGGGCGATGCCCAGGGCCTCGCGGGCCTTGTTGCCCAAAAGGTCGCCCAACTGTTCACCGATGTTCATCAGCTCGCTGAGGTCCTCGGCGTATTCGTGGGCAAAGGGGTTGTGGATAACCGCGATGGCCGCCGCTTTGCGGGTGGCGGGCTTGATGTCGCGGCCCGCCTCCTGCAGGGTCTCCTCCACTATGGTCACCAGCTTGCGAATCTGCATGGTTTCATCTCCAGGAAATTGAGAAAAATACTAGTCCACCACCTGGGCCTTGCGAACCGCCGGCGGGGTGTTGCGGCTTACCTTGGCCACGATCTTGCCGTCGATAAGGATCATGCTCACGCCGGGGGTGTCGCCCTCGGAAAGGGCCTCGAGCACGTCGGCGCCCGGTGAGCCGATGGGCGTGTCCATGAATACCAGGTCGGCTTCCAGGCCCACGGCGATCCGGCCCCGATTTAGGCCGTAAAGCTTGGCGGTGTTGCCGCTGGCCATGGCCACGGTAAGCTCAGGCGCCACCCCGCCCAGGCTGGCCACCATGGCCATGTTGCGCAGGATGCCCAGGGTCACCACCCCGGTGCCGCTGGGTGCGTCGTTGCCGAAGATCACCCGGCCCCATTGCTTGGTCTCGTCCATGTAGCGGGCCACCTCGGCGGCGCGCTTCACGTTGCCGCACTGCACGATCTCGATGGCCACGTCGGTCTGGTCGATGATGCGCTTGGCTTCTTCCAGGCTCACCGCGGTGGGCCCGCCGTTGATGTGGCTGGCCACCGAGGGTCCGGTAGCGATGATTTGTTCGGCGCCCACCGGGGAAGATCCGGGAATGGAGGTGCCGCCGGTGTGCATCATCACCACCATGCCGCGGGCCTTGGCCCAGGAGGCCATCTCGGTGGACTCGGGCGGGTTCTTGACCGAACCCAGGCCCACCTCGCCCACGACCTTGACCCCGGCCTGGGCGCATTCTTCGATGTCCGCCTCGGTGAGGCCCTTTTCCAAAATCAGCGCGCCGCCCAAGACCTTCATGCCTCCGGGGCGCACAGCGGCCCAGCTCTTGGCGGCCACGATGGCCAGACACTTGGTGCCCAGGGCGTCCTTGGGCCGGCCGGGCAGGTGGACCTCGCCCGCGCTGATGGAGGTGGTCACGCCGCCGTGCAGGGAAGAATCCAGGAAGTTGACCATCTGCTGCCGGGGGGTCCAGTCGCCCAAGACCACGTGGCAGTGCGAGTCGATGAGGCCGGGGGTGAGTGCGCAACCCTGGGCGTCGATCACCATGGCGCCTTGGGGAGCCGCGAGGCCCGAGCCGATTTGTTGGATCAGTCCGTCGGCGATTACCAGGCTGTCGGCATCAAGGATGGGCTGGTCAATATCGCCGCTAAGCATGAGACCGACGTTTTTTACCAAAACCGAACTCATTTGATTCGCTTCCTTTCAGAAATGGCTTTTACCAACTGGGGGGAGTGACGACCCATACCAGCCGGCAGGGTTGCTTGGCCTCGTTGGTCCAGGCATGGGGTTGAGTGGAGGAATAGTAAAAGGAAGAACCGGCGGGAACCTGGTAGACGTTGTCGCCCAGGCGCAAGGTGAGTTCGCCCTCCAGAACCAAGCCGAACTCCTCGCCAACGTGATGATAATCTTCCTTGGCGCCTCCGCCGGGTTGGATCACTGTGTAAAATGGCTGCATGTGGCGATGCTTGACCATGCGCACCATCTGCTTGATGTCCGCTTTCCAGCGGGGCAGGCTCACCCTGACCCATTGCGATGGGTCGAGCACCACGGGATCCTCATCGGTTTCATCGTCAAAGAAATCCACGATCCTGGCTTCCAGGACCGCAGCGATTTTTTTCAGGGTAGCGATGGAGGGAGAGGCCTTGTCGTTTTCGATCTGAGATAAATGCGCCGCCGTGCAGTGGGCCTGTTTGGCCACCTGCTGCAAGGTAAGGTTTTTGGCCAACCTCAATGCCCTTAATTTGCCGCCTAGTGTTTCCAAGGCCTCCGTCACTCCCGCGCCATTTCAAAAACTGCTTGACGACAGCGCCATATTAAATATAAATTAAAAAATATACTATCTATTAAAAAGGTATTGGTCAAGGGCAAAAGGGATCACGTGGTCAGGTAATAACAAAATTGAAGCTTTTCCGCAGTTTCTCGGATAGTTGGCTGCGGATACCCTGCAACCGCTGATGACAATTTCCTTGACGTCTAGGAGATTTTAACTATATTTTAACATTTAAAGCAAATATTAATTTTACGCGAATTTGGCCCTCTTTGCCGCAAGGGAAGGGCGCATGACGACGAACAAACGATTTTACCATTGGCGTTTGGCTATGTTATGGCGCTTACACATGCGTGCCCTCCAGGGTGCGGAGGTCGGCGCTGGATCCATGTCACATTACTCAAGGAGGGCAATCTAGATGAGAAAGTCTGCTTGGTTGTTGGGCCTGTTCGCGGCGCTCATGATCTGCTTCGGCGGATTCACCGGCGCCAAGGCGGCTGACGAGAAAAAGAGCATCCATATCAAGTTCTCCACCTGGCATCCCCCGATGAGCCGCGAGGTGAAAACCGTATGGATTCCCATGCTGGAGGAACTCAAGAAACGCAGCAACGGCCGCATCACCTATACCCTCTATGCCGGCGGCGCCTTGGGCAAGGGCCCCGAGCACTTTGACATCGTCAAAAACGGCCTGGCCGACATGGGCTACTTTACCGCCACCTGGACCCCGGGCCGCTTCCCCCTCACCGACGTGCTGTCCATGGCAAGTTGGGTGGACGGCAAGGACCTGGCCGCCAACATCGGCAACCAGGTATACGAAAAGGCCCTGCAGGAAGAGTTCAAGGGCGTCAAGGTGCTGGAACTCAACGGCTGCATCCAGTCCTTCCTGTGGACCACCAAGCCGGTGCACACCCTGGAAGACCTGAAGGGCCTGAAGATCCGCACCCCCGGCGGCATGCAGACCGGCTACATCAAGTCCCTGGGCGCCCAGCCCGTGTTCATGCCCTTGGGCGACGTTTACCTGGCCATGGAGACCGGCACCATCGACGGTCTGGTCACCTGCCCCCCGCTGGTTCTGGCCTTCAAGCTCTATGAAGTGGCCAAGTACGGCGTCAAGGCCACCTTCGGCTGCGTGTCCGAAGGCGTGATCATGAACGAGAAGTTCTGGAACAACACTCCCCCGGATCTGCAGAAGATCATCGTGGAGGTGGTGGGCAACCCCTTCGCCACCACCCACGGTCTGGACAAGAAGACCTACGCCCAGATGATCACCGAGATCCAGGGCAAGGGCGTGAAGCTCTACACCCTGCCTCCCAAGGAGGAAGAGCGCTGGTTCACCCGCTTCCAGGAGGTCACCCGCAAGTGGGTGGCTGAAATGGAAAAGCAGGGCAAGCCCGCCAAGGAAGCCGTGATGATGTACACCAAGATCGTGGAGCAGGCCGGTTCCAAGTGCGTGGCCGCGCCCCCCGAGTGGCACACCGACGGAAAGAAGTAACAACCTCATCGGCAGGATCGTGCCCATGATCGGGAGTGGATATGCAAGCGTATGAGAACGTAAAGGCCTTTATCCAAAAGGTCACGCGAATACTGACCTACGTGGGCATGTTCCTGCTCATTCCCATGATGCTGTTGACGGCGGCCGAAGTGGTGGGCCGGGGCATTTGGTCCCGGCCCATCCCCGGCACCTTGGAGCTGTCCAGCTACATGCTGTCGATTTTTATCCTGCTGGGGCTGGCCTACACCCAGCAAGTCAGGGGTCACGTTAGGGTGACCATGTTCACCGACCGCCTGCCCGAGAAAGTGGCCCTGAGCATGGATGTCTTCACCACCCTGTTGAGCATCTTCATCATCGCCATGCTCTGCTGGCAAGGCTACAAGGTGGCCATGGAAGAGGTCTCGGTATCGGACATGCTGCGCGTCCCCCAGTATCCCTTCCGGATGCTGGTGGCGGTGGGAGCTTTTTTCCTGTGTCTGGAGTTGTTGTGCGATTTGGTGGACACCGTGCGCAGGCTGGCAGGTAAATGATGATTGATCCAGTAACCATAGGCGTAATCGGAACTATCGCCGTATTCGTGCTGCTGTTCCTGGGTATGCCCATTGCCTTCGCCTTGATGCTGGTGGGCTTCTCGGGCATAAGCATGTTGGCCTCGGTCGACGCCGCCTTGCCCAAGGTGGCCAGCACGGTGTGGGAAGTCTCGTCCTTCTACCCCTACACCGTCATTCCCTTGTTTATCGTAATGGGAGGTTTTGCCAGCAGCTCGGGACTTACCAGCGAGATGTACGGCACCTTTGACAAGTGGATGCGCCGTTTGCCCGGAGGTTTGGCCATAGCCACCATCGGGGCCTGTGGCGGCTTCTCGGCGGTTTCCGGCTCCTCGGTGGCCACCGCCGCGGCCATGGGCACCGTGGCCCTGCCGGAGATGAAGCGCTTCAATTACAAATCCAGCCTGGCGGCCGGGTCGGTGGCCGCGGGCGGCACCCTGGGCTTTTTGATCCCCCCCAGCATCGGCTTCGTGGTCTACGGCATGATCACCGAGCAATCCATCGGCAAGCTGTTGGTGGCGGGCATGTTGCCGGGCGTCGTGCTGGGCTTGGCCTACGTGGGCATCGTCATCGCCTGGGTCAAGATGTACCCCGATGCGGCCCCCACAAGCCCGGAGCGGGTGACCTGGGCCGAAAAGTTCGCCTCCCTCAAGGGCGTTTGGGAGCCTTTGGTGCTGTTCATGGTCGTCATGGGCGGCATCTACGCGGGATTCTTCACCCCCACCGAGGCCGGCGCGGTGGGCGCCACGGTCTTGTTCCTCGTGGCTCTCATCAAGAGGCGCCTTTCCTGGCAGGTGCTCATCGGGGCGCTGATCGAATCGGTGCGCATCTCGGTGATGGTGCTGTTTTTGGTGGCCGGAGCCAACGTGTTCAGCTACTTCCTGGCCCTGTCCACCATCCCCACCCAGGTGGCCGGCTGGGCGGCGAGCCTGGATGTCTCGCCCTACCTGATCCACACCGTCATCATCCTGATCTACCTTTTCCTGGGCTGCTTCCTGGACGCCATCTCCATGATGGTGCTCACCCTGCCGGTGATCTATCCCATCATCACCGCCTTGCACTTCGATCCCATCTGGTTCGGGGTCATCGCGGTGCTCATGATGGAGGCCGGTCTGATCACCCCGCCCATGGGCCTGAACATCTTCACCGTGGCGGGCGTTTCCCCGGACATAAAGCTGGAGACCATCTTCAAGGGGGTCGCTCCCTTCTTGCTGGCCATCTTCTTCGTGGCCTTTTTGATCACGGTCATCCCCGGCATCGCCACGCTTTTGCCCAACATGATGACCCGGTAGGGAGGTGTGTCCAAGTGGCGCTCAACTTCACTCTTAACGGCCATAAGGTGAGCCTGGAGGACGTGCCGGGCGAAGCCACCCTGTTGGAAGTGCTGCGCGGCCGCCTGGGCCTGTTGGGGGCCAAGGAGGGCTGCGGAGTGGGGGAGTGCGGCGCCTGCACCGTGCTCTTGGACGGCAAGGCCGTGGACTCCTGTCTAACCGCCGCCTGGCAGGCCGCCGGACGCCAAGTCGCCACCGTGGAGGGCTTGGCCGTCGGCGACGAGCTGCATCCCATGCAAAAAGGCTTCGTGGAAACCGGCGCGGTGCAGTGCGGCTTTTGCACGCCGGGCATGATCCTCACCGCCCTGGATTTGGTGGAGCAGAGCCCCGAGCCCAGCGACGAGCAGATACGCCGGGCCTTGTCGGGCAACCTGTGCCGCTGCACCGGTTACCATGACGTGGTGCGCGCCGTGCGCCGGGGAGCCAAGTACATGCGCGGAGAAGGGGAGGAGGCATGAGCCGCTTCCTGACCCCCGCCACGCTGCCCGAGGCCCTGGAGGCCCTGGCCCGGCCCGGCGCTAAGGTCTTGGCCGGAGGCACCGACCTGATGATCGCCCTGCGCCAGGCCCGCCTGGAAGGCGCGGCCCTGCCCGAGTTGCTGGTGGACGTGACCCGCCTGCCCGAGCTGAAGCGCCTGGAGCTGGACGGCTCCGCCTGCTACCTGGGGGCTGGTTTGACGTTCCGCTATCTGGAAGAAAGCCCGGAGGTGAACCGCCGCCTGCCGGTTTTGGCCCAGGCCGCCTCCAAGGTGGGCTGCCAACAGATTCGCCAGACCGGCACCATCGGGGGCAACGTGGCCAACGGCTCCCCGGCGGCGGACAGCCTCAGCGCCCTGGTGGCCCTGGACGCGGTGGCCGAGATCGCCTCCCAGGAGGGGGTGCGCCACTGCCCCTTGCCCGAGCTGATCACCGCGCCCAACCGGACCACGCTGGCCCCCGGCGAGCTGATCCTGGGCTACGCCGTCAGCCCGCCCCCCGAGCCCGAAGGCCAGGTGTTCCTCAAGGTGGGCCGCCGCCACGAGGTGGCGGTGGCGCGGCTCAACCTGGCCGCCTGCCTGGACCGCGCCATGAACGACCCCCGGGTGGTGCTGGGCTCCTGCTTTCCCTCTCCCCGCCGCCTGACCGACGTGGAGGAGCTTGTCAAGAGCGGCGAGCCGGGCCCCGCGCTTTGGCAGGCCGCCGGCGACAAGGCGGCCGGCCACTTCACCGACGTGTGCGGCTGGCGCTCATCGGCCACCTACAAGGTCCCGGCCATCACCCGGATAACCGCCCGGGCCCTAAGCCTGGCCTGGGCCGGCCTGGAGGAGCGCTCATGAGCCTGGGACAGAGCCTGATCCGGTTGGGCACCGAGGCCAAGGTGCGCGGCGAGACCCGCTACGGTTTTGACATGCCCCAGGATGGCGACCTGCAGATCGCCTGCGTGCGCGCCCCCAAGGCCCCGGCCCGCATCGTAAGCATCGACGCCCGCGGGGCCGAGGCCCTGCCCGGCGTGGTGCGGGTTTTCACCGCGGCCGACGTGCCCGGCGAGCACCGCCTGGGCATCATCGCGGTTACCCAGGACCAGGAGTTCCTGGCCCATGAGACGGTGCGCCAACCCTACCAGTGCGTGGCCTTCGTGGTGGCCGAAACCCTGGAAGCGGCCCGGGCCGGTGCCCGCGCGGTAGAGGTCGAATACGATTTCTCCCCCGGCGTCTATTCCTTTGACGAGGCCCTGGCCCCCGAGGCCCCCTTGGTGCAACCCGAGCATCCGGGCGGCAACCTGCTTCGGGAAAACAAGGTGCGCAAGGGGGACGCCGAGGCGGCCCTCAAGGATGCGGCCGTGGTGGTGGAGGCCACCTATACCACCGAGCGCCTGGAGCACTGCGCCATAGAGGTGGAAGGTGGCCGGGCCTGGTGGGAAGACGGCAAGGTGGTGGTCAAGGCCTGCTCCCAGAACCCCCACTACGACCAGGCCGACCTGGCCCGCTTCCTGGGGGTGGACGCGGACAAGGTGCGGGTGATTCAGGCCGAGACCGGCGGCGGCTTCGGGGGCAAACTGGACTTGTCCCTGCAACCCTTCCTGGCCCTGGCGGTGTGGCACCTCAAGCGCCCGGTGAGTCTGCGCTACAGCCGGGAAGAGTCCATCATGGCCACGGCCAAGCGCCACGCCCTGTGGATGCATTTCATCTCCGGGGCCGACGAACGGGGCAACATAACCGCCCTCAAGGCCACCCTCAACGGGGACACCGGGGCCTTCGCCTCCTACGGCCTGGCGGTGAACCAGCGGGCGGCGGTGCACGCCACCGGCCCCTACCGCACCCCCAACGTGGACATCGTGGCCCGCATGGCCTACACCAACAACACCTTCAACGGAGCCATGCGCGGTTTCGGCTGCCCCCAGGTGGCCCTGGCCCACGAGGCCCAGATGGACGCCATCGCCGCCGAGCTGGGCTTGGACCCCCTGGACCTGCGCAAGCAAAACGCCCTGCGCCAGGGCGACCACACCTGCACCGGCCAGTTGCTCAGGGCCGGGGTGGGCCTGCTGGAGTGCCTGGAGCGCATCGAGCCCATCTACCGCAAGTGGCAGGCCGAGGCCCGGCACACCGATGAGTACTACGAAGGCGTGGGCGTGGGGGCCATGTACTACGGCATCGGCAATACCGGAGCCTCCAACCCCTCCACCGCCCAGGTGGAATGGCTGCCCAGCGGCCGGGTGACCCTGTTCACCGGCGCGGCGGACATCGGCCAGGGCAGCGACACGGCCCTGCGCCAGATCGCCGCCGCCCGCTTGGGCCTGCCCGTGGAGCGGGTGGACGTGTGCCGGGGCGACACCGATCGGACCACCAACGCGGGGGCTACCTCGGCCAGCCGCCAGACCTATATCAGCGGCAACGCGGTGCTGGGCGCGGCGGCCAATTTAGAGATGCAGCTCTTGCAGGGGGCGCGGGAGATGCTCAAGGAGCGTCATCTGGAGGTGGAACTCAAGGGCGGTATGCTCACCACCGCCGACGGCCGGCAGATCGATCCCGCCGAGGTGGTGTGCCATTTGGCCAAGTCCGGCGCGCGGGCCATGGGCGACGGCCGCTTTGATCCCAACTTCACCACCCTGGACCCGGAGACCGGCCAGGGCCGTCCCTACGCGGCCTACGCCTACGCGGCCCAGTGCGCTCGCGTGCGGGTGGACCGGGCCAGCGCCATGGTCAAGGTCACCGACGTGGCCGCGGCCCACGACGTGGGCCGGGCGGTGAACCCCCGCGCGGTGGAAGGCCAGATCAGCGGCGGCGTGGTCATGGGCGTGGGCATGGCCCTCATGGAAGAATACATCCAGGGCCGCACCGACAACTTGCAGTCCTATCACATACCCACCGCGGCCGACGCGCCCAACATCACCCCGCTCATCGTGGAAGACCCCGAGCCCTCCGGTCCCTACGGGGCCAAGGGGGTGGGGGAGCCCGCCCTGATCCCCACCGCTCCGGCCATCGCCGGCGCCGTGGGCCGGGCCCTGGGCCGCCCCATGCGCCACCTGCCCATATCCCTGGAGCGGGTCATGGAGGCCCTCACCGCCGTTGAAGGAGACAAACACCGTGAAGATTGATCTGGAGCGCTGCAACGGCTGCGGACTGTGCGTAAAGGACTGCCCGGTGGCGGCCATATCCCTGCAAGACAAAAAAGCGGTCATCGGCCCCTCCTGCGTGGAGTGCCACACCTGTTTCCGGGTGTGCCCGCGCGGCGCGGCGCTGGACGAGCCGGTGCCCGTGGCCGGGGCCAAGGAATGCACCCACTGCCCGGTGGGCTGCCGCATTCCCGAGGGCCTTACCGGAGCCTGCGGCCGCTATAAAAACCAGGGCCATGAGCTGGTGCGCAGCCGCCCCTTGCTCACCTACGCCGAGGTGGCCGCCGAGGTGGGGCCCGAACCGGAGTTGCTGATCGAGCGCCCCAGCATCACCGCCATCGGGGCGGGGGGCACCTATCCCGACTACGTGCCCGCGCCCTATATCGTCAGCCACGAGCGCGACGGGGTGGAGGTGGTCACCGTGGTCACCGAGGCCCCGCTGTCCTACTCCGGGCTCAAGGTGAAGATCGACACCGACCTGGAGGTGGGCGAGGAAGGCGCGCCCATCACCTTCGAGGGCCGCACCGTGGGCATGGTGGAGACCGAGGAGTACGGCTCCAAGATGCTGGCCATCGGCGGGGTCAACCGCCTGACCGGGCGGCACGGCTTTGCCGCGGCCCGGGCGGTGGCGGCCATCGCCAACCGCGAGGCGGTGCGGCTCAAGGTCAAGGGCGGGGCCAAGCTGGAACTCCAGGTGGGCCAACCGCCGGTCATCGACGGCCAACTGGTGGAAAAAATGCGGGTGGGCTGCGGCTCGGCCTCGGCCGGGCTTTTCGCCACCTTCTTCCTGGACGCGGCCGACGAGGTGATCGTGCTGGACCAGCACATCACCAGCCTGTTCAGCCATCACGCGGCCGGGCGTTGCCTGGGCCTGGCTCCTGGCGGGGTGGAGCTTTGCTTCCAACGCTCCACGCCAGGGCGCTACTTCGGCACCCACGGCAAGGGCTGGGGCGGCACCGACCTGGCCGACCCCCTGGACATCGTGAAGCAGGTGGACACCGGCCTGACCAAGCCGGGATCGACCCTACTCATCACCGAGACCACCGGCCAGAACGCGGCCATGTACGTTTTGGGCGAGGACGGCAAGTTCGCCCCCACCGAGCTGAGCGACAAGGCCCAGCAGGCCGTGGCCGCCCTGGCCGAGACCTGCCAGCGCTCGCTGGTATCGGCGGTGTACGTGGGCGGGGCCGGAGGCTCGGCCCGGGCCGGTGTGGCTCGCTATCCCCTGCGCCTGACCCACGCGGTGCACGCGGCCAAGGCGGTGCTCACCTGCGGCGGGGCCAAGGTGTTCGTGCTGCCCGGGGGAGGCATCACCTTCTACGTGGACGTGGAAAAGGTGCGCTCCGGGGCCTTCACCTGGGTGCCCACCCCGGCCACGGTGGCCCCCATCGAATACACCATGCGCCTTAGCGACTACGAAGAGATGGGCGGCCATCTGGAAGCGGTGAAACCCTTCGCGGCCCAGGAACCGGTGCCATGGAACCGGTGCAAGTAATACGGCCCGACCTGGTCCTGGTGGACTGGGGCCCCATGACCCTGACCATAGCCGCTTGGCAAAACGACGAACCCCGCCCGGTGATGGCCGCCCAGGCCGCCCGGGCGGCTTTGCGTTGTCTCGCGGTGCTGGCCGAATTCCAAGGCTACATGCGCCGCCGGGTGCGCGAGCTGCCCGCCGGGCGGCCGCTGCCGCCGGTGGTGGAACGGGCGGCCCGGGCCTGCCGGGCGATTGACGGCGGGCTGACCCCCCTGGCGGCGGTGGCCGGGGCGGTGGCCGACGAGGTGGCTGATTTCGCCCTCAGCCTGGGAGCCGACCGGGTGGTGGTGAACAACGGCGGGGACATCGCGGTGCGCCTGTCGCCGGGGCAAACCCTCAAGGTGGGGGTGAAACCGCCGGACCGGGAAGCAGGGGAGGCCTCGCCGCTCATGGGGCGCCTGAACCTCCGCGGCGGTGACGGTATCGGCGGGGTGGCTTCCAGCGGTTGGCAGGGCCGCAGCCACAGCTCCGGCGTGGCCGATCTGGTCACGGTGTGGGCCGGGGACGCCGCCCTGGCCGATGCGGCGGCCACCTCCCTGGGCAACGCGGCCCAAGCCCAAGGCGCGCGCCAGGCTTCGGCCCGCGAGATCGACCCGGACAGCGGCCTGGGCGAGCAAAAGATCACCACCGCAGTGGAGCCTTTGCCCAGGGAGCAGCGGCTCGAGGCCCTGCGTGGGGCCCGCGAGGCGGCACTCCGCCTGCACCAGCGGGGGCTTATCAAGGGCTGCCTGGTGCTGGTGCAGGGTGAGGCCCTGCTTCTGGACCAAGACCAGCGAATCGCCTTGGCCGGGCCGGCTGCCTCGGGCAAACTTCTCGCCGCCTAATCCCCCTCCCGCAAAACCTGGCAAGCGCCCTGCAAAAAGCTGGTGAGCAGCACCCGCAGCGATGGGTCTTGTTGCCCGATAAGCTCGGCCACCTGGTTGGCGGCCTGTTCCGCGCCGGCCAGGTCGCCCTGGTTGAGCACCAACACCTTGCGGCAGCGGGCCGGGGCCTTCTTGAATAGACCCTTGGGGTGCAGGGCCAGCGCCGCCAAATGAGCCGCTTGCACCGGGTCGCCGGGCGCGGCGCCGCTCAGGGCGCACAGCTCCTTGGCTCCCGTGACGTGTTCCTCGTCCAGCGGCCGGCCCAGGGCGGCCAGGCCCACGACCCCTACCAGCAGAGTGGTGGATAGCGGAATGACCGGTTCATGGGAGCGAGGGGCCTTGAGGGGCAGGCGACGAGCTCCGTCCGCCTCCACCAGGATGAGCGGAACCAGGGCCGTCTCCCACAGCCAGTCCACGCTCTGGGGGGGCAGGCCTTTAAGCTTGATCCGCCCCTCCGTTGTTTTCGCTTCCGAGGCCACGGTTAGGCAGGCGCCGGGGGCCAGCAGCCGCTCGATGCGCTCGGGCAGCCAGTCCTCGTGGGGCTCGATAAGCACCGAGCCGCTGGGGCGAAAGACATGGGTGGTGGTGGTGGCCAGCACCGCCTTGCCGCGCATTGCCTGTTCGCTGGCCAGGGCCTCGATAAGGCTGGTCTTGCCTCCCGCCCCCACGACGCTTACCAAGTCGCCCCGCTCCAGCTCCAGCACCAGGCTAAAGCGGCCCCTGAGCGCCGCCTCGGCCCGGCCGAGCTGCCCGGGGGTGTCCACGTCCAGACCGGCCAGGGGAAAGTCGGGCGCAAGCGGCAAGACCTCGTCGCGGTACTTGTCCAGCACGCCGCGCCCCCCGGTGTCGCCGGTCAATTGCAGAAGCTCGGGCCAATAGCGGCGGTCGAACAGGGTAGGGGGAGAAAAGGAATCGGGTCCGGCCAGGGCGGCCAGGTCGTTGTCTTCCTCGGCGGCCTGCACAAAACGGTCGATGAGAGCTGATGAGATCAAGGGCTGGTCGGCCAGCAAGAACAGGGCGTGGCTTGGTTCATCGCCCAGGGCCCGCAGGCCCAGGCGCAGGGAAGAGGCCTGGCCGTCCTGGGGGTTGGGATTGACCACTACCTCGAGCTGGGGAAAGGCCTGGGTCAATTCCGCGGCCTGCTCCGCACCGGCCACCAGCACCACCCGGCCCAGGCGGGAGGCCAGGGCCGCCTCGACGCACCAAGCTATCAAGGGGCGCTCGGCCAGGGGGGCGGCGAGTTTCGCCCCGCCGAAGCGGGTGGCCAATCCGGCGGCCAGAATTACGCCGGCGACTTCACTCTGGGGTAAAGCCATGGCAGCTGCCTCACAAGGTCAGGGGGCTAAAACCGGATCGGAAACCCCGGCCTCGGCAAAGCCCTTGGCCCTGAGCAAACAGGAGTCGCACTGGCCGCAGGGTCTGCCGTCCGGGGCGGGGTCGTAACAGGAATGGGTCAGGCCGTAGTCCACCCCCAGCTTGAGCCCGGCTTCGATTATCTGGGCCTTGCTCAGGCGGATCAAGGGCGCGTGCACCTTGATGCGCCGCCCCTGGGTGGTGGACATCTTGGTGGCCAGGTTGGCCATGTTTTCAAAGGCCATGATGAACTCGGGGCGGCAATCGGGATAGCCCGAATAGTCCAGGGCGTTGACCCCGATGAACAGGTCGGTGCTGTCCAGGGTCTCGGCCCAGGCCAGGGCCAGGGAGAGGAACACGGTGTTGCGCGCCGGCACGTAGGTGACCGGTATCTCGCCGGACATGTCGTCCTCGGAGCGGCCCTTGGGCACCTCGATGTCGGCGGTGAGGGCCGAGCCGCCAAAGGCGCTCAGGTCCACCCCGATCTCCCGGTGTTGGGCCGCGCCCAGGGCCCGGGCCACCCGCCGGGCCGCCTGAAGCTCCACCTGGTGCCGTTGGCCGTAGACGACGCTCAGGGCGTAACATTCGTAACCCTGGGCCCGGGCCATGGCCAGGCAGGTGGTGGAGTCCAGGCCGCCGGAGAGAAGCACCACGGCCTTGGGTTTGCCGTCGCTGGAAACCATGAGCCTCTTGCTACATCAACGCTTCCACCCGGTTGATGCCGGGCAGTTGCTCCTTGAGGGACTTCTCGATGATCTCCTTGAGGGTGACGTTGGCCGAGGCGCATCCCGAACAGGCGCCCATCAGGCGCACCAGGACCACTCCTTGGTCGTTCACTCCCACCAAGTCCACGTTGCCGCCGTGCTTCTTGAGCTCGGCGCGGGCCGCATCCAGGGCCTTTTCCACCGCTTCGCGGGATACCTCGGCCATGTCTAAGCCTCCCTAGCTAATCAGTCCTGGCTTTGCAACTGGGCCATCACCTTTTTGGCCAGCTCCCGGTAGGGCTCGCCGGCCGGGCTCTCCAAGACGGTCTTGGGCTGGCCCAGGTCGGCCAACTGGCGCAAGGTCGGGTCCAGGGGTATTTCGCCCAGGTAGGGCACGCCCAGCTTTTCGCACAAGGGCTTTACCGAGCCGTGGCCGAAAATCTCGTGGCGGCTGCCGCAGTCCGGGCAGTTGAAGTAACTCATGTTCTCCACGATGCCCATGAGCGGCGCGTTCACCTGGCGGAACATGTCCACGCCCTTGATGGCGTCGGTCAGGGCCACGTCCTGGGGCGTGGTCACCACCACCGCTCCGGTGATGGGCACTTCCTGGGCCATGCTGATCTGCACGTCGCCGGTGCCGGGAGGGAGGTCCAGAATCAACACGTCCAAGGGAGCCCAGGCCACCTCGTGCAAAAGCTGGCGCACCGCCTTCATCACCAAGGGGCCGCGCCAGATGAGGGCGGTGTCGGCCTTGATGAGAAATCCCACCGACATGGCCTTGAGGCCATGGGCCATGATGGGAGCGATCTTGTCGCCCACCGCGTCCGGCTGAACTCCGGTTACTCCCAGCATCATGGGCACGGAGGGGCCGTAAAGGTCAAGGTCCAGGATGCCCACTTTGAGCCCCTGGCTGGACAGGGCCATGGCCAGGTTGACCGCCACGGTGGATTTGCCCACTCCGCCTTTGCCCGAAGCCACGGGCACCACCCACTTTACGCCGTCGATGGCGTGGGGCCCTTTTTCTTCTTGCTTCTTGGGCTGGGGCGGTTCGGGGGAATGCACCTCCACCTCGGCCACGCCGGTGGCCTCGCGCACCATGGCCGCGATCTGGTTTTCCAACTCTTCGCGAACCTCGGGCGGGGCGGAAACCGGGCGCAATTGGATTACGGCTTTGCCTTCCAACAAGCGGGCCTCGGTGACCAACTGCATGGACAAAATGTCCATGTCAAATCCGGGGTAACGCACCTTTTTGAGCGGCGCTTCCAATTCCTGATCAATGGGGAACTCTTGGTTCTTATCGGACATGATCGCTCCAATCATATGGCGGTGGGAATTTGCTCAAAAGAATACCAGGCGTGGGAGATTCAGCCCAATACCTCCACAAAGGCCTCCAACCTCAGACGGGTGCGGCCGTCCACCGGTGCGTATTGGTCGCCTTCCAGGGTGAGCAGGGGCAGACCCAGCTCGCGGCGCAGCACCAAATCCTGCATCTGCCGCCAGCAAAAGCTCTGTGTGTAATGAATAAGCCCGTCCAGCCTTCGGCGCAAGGCCTCCCGCTTTATATCCGCCAACCGAGCCCCCACCTCGTAGGGATAGGTGTAGCGGGCGTATTGCTCGGCCAGGCTATCCACGGAGGCTTGCTCGCCGTCCAGCATGGCGAACTGGCGGGGCACCTCGTTGAATACCACCCCCGCGCCCAGCTCTTCCAAGGTCTCGTGCAAGCCGCTGATGATGGGCGGCACGCCCAACAGCCCCAGGCGCACCGGGTGACGGCGCGGCGCGCGGGCCTCGGCCTGGTCCAGAAAACGGCTCAGGCGTCTGGCGAAATCCTGATGGTCGCCGTCAAAATCACTGGCGCTGACCAGCCAAAGGTGGTTTTCCCCGCCGCTGACCTTGCCCTCTTGCCAGGTGAGCCGGTCCAGGCGCTCCAGATCGGCCCGCAGGGGGACCAGCTCCCGGCGTATGGCCTCGGCCCGCTCCAGGCCGGCCCCCAGTTGCTGGGCCAGCCGCTGGATGGCCGAAGCCATGGCCTGGGGGTCGTTTTGGGCGGGGTAGTCAAAGGGCACCACCCGACGACCCGCCCGACTGAGCAGCTCCATGAGCGCGTGGGTATTGGAACAGTCGCCCCGGGTGACCCCCACCAGGGCGCCCACCTCGGGGTGCTCCAGGCACCAGGCGTACATGCCCTTGATCCAGGCGCACAGGGTGCGGGGCAGGCCTTGCTCCTCGGCCCGGCGCACCAGACCCTCGGGATCGGGGTAGGTGACGAAACGGTTGTTGAGGTCCACCGGGGTCCAACCCCCGGCCAGGGCCACCTCCACCGGAATGGTGGAGGTAATGCCCAACTGGCGAGACGCCGACAAGATTCGGCCCTAGTGGCCCGGCTTGGGCAGGTCGCCCGCCACCCGCACCCGGGCGTCCACGGCCATGACTCCGCCGGGGCCGGCCAGCAAGGGATTCACGTCCAACTCGGCTATGGCGGGCATCCGGTCGGCCAGGATGGCCAGACGCATCACCGCCTCCAACAAGGCGGCGCGGCTCACCGGCGGCCGGCCGCGAAATCCCTTGAGCAACGCGGCGCCCTTGAGCTCGTCCATCATCTGGCCCGCCTCGTTGTCGTCCACCGGGGCCAGGCGCAGGCTGACGTCGCCCAGGGCCTCGGCCGTAACCCCGCCCAGGCCCAACAGCACCACCGGCCCGAAGCCGGGATCGCGCTTGATGCCCATGATCAGTTCCTGGCCGCCCCCGATCTGCTGCATAACCACCAGGCGCTGGGGCTTGAGTCGATCCATCATTTTTTGGGCCGCCGCGCGCACCGCCTCGGCGTCCTCCAAGCCCAGCACCACGCCGCCGGCCTCGGTCTTGTGCAAGAGCTCGGCGCCGCCCACCGCCTTGAGCACCACGGGATAGCCCAGGGTCTCGGCCGCGTGCACCGCGTCCTCGGCGTCCAGGGCGGTGACAAAAGGAGCCACGGGAATGCGGGCCGCGTTGAGCAGGTGCAGGGCCTCGGGAAGATCCAGCCAACCGTCGGGACCGGCCGAAGCCAGCAGGCGCTGGGCCATGTCCTGGTCAAAGCCCTCGGCGCAGCCCAGGCGGTCGGTCACGGGGATGCCACCCGCCTTTTGGGAGCAGGACAGGGCCAGGATGCCTTCCTCGGCAAAGGGGAACAAGGGTATGGAGGAGAGCTTGGCCGCTTCTATCATCTCCTCGGGATCGACCAAGAGGACCAAGGCCACCGGCTTGCCGGCCTGCTTGCACAACTCGCCCACCTTGGCCACGAACTGGCGCGACACTTCCACCTCGGGGCCCCGGTAGCCGTGCACCATGACCACAGCGTCAAAATCTTCCTGGGCCAGGGCGTTCTTCACTATGTCCACGTACAGCTCGAAGTGGAACAGATCGCCCAGGTCCAGGGGGTTCTGCAAATGAATCACCGAGGCCCGGGTGGCCTCCTGGATGGGGGCCAAATATTCCTCGGGAAAGGGGGGCAGCACCATGTCGTGGCGGAAGGCCGCGTCCGCGGACACCACGGCGTGGCCACCGGAGCGCGAGATGATGGCCAGGCGGCGGCCCTTGGGCTTGGGCAGGCTCAGGCCCTTCACGATCTGCATGCACTCGTGCACCGTGTGGGCCCTTATGGCGCCGGCTTGCTTGAGGGCCGCGTCCACCACCGCGTCGTCGTTGGCCAGGGCCGCGGTGTGGCTGCTGGCAATGGCGTGGCTGGTGGCGCCGATGTTGGACTTGTGCACCACCACCGGCTTGGAGGTGGAGCGTATCAGGTCGTACAGGGCCCGTCCGTCCACGATGGATTCCAGATACAGCAGGATGGCCTCGGTCTGGGGGTCGTCCACCAGATAGGCCAACAGATCGCGCTCGTTGACGTTGAGCTTGTTGCCCATGCTGCAAAACTTGGCCACGCCCACCTTGTTTTCCGAGCAGCCGTGCAGATAGGTGAGCCCTATGCCGCCGCTTTGGGCCAGGATGGACAGGCCGCCGGGACGGATGGGGCGGTCCAGCAGGGGGAAGGGCACCGAGAGCTTGGATTCGGTGCAGATGACTCCGATGCAGTTGGGGCCGATGAAGCGCATGCCGTATTTCCGGCTGGCCTCCACGATCTGGTTTTCCAGGGAGCGCCGGTCGTCGGCCAGCTCCCGGAAGCCGCCCGTCTCGATGACCATGCGTTTGACGCCCTTTTGGCCGCAGTCTTCCACCAGGCCGGGCACCGTTGCCGCGGGGGTGAGGACCACCGCCAGGTCGGGCGTCTGGGGCAGCTCGGCCACGCTGGAGTAGATGGGGCGCCCACCCAATTCGCCGCCCTTGGGCGACACCAGGAAGATTTCTCCGGGGAAGCCGATGTTCTCCAGGTTGGCCAGGATGTTGCGGCCCATGTTGCCGGGCCGGGGGGAGACGCCAAGGATGGCCACCGATGAGGGGTAAAAGAACTGCTTCATGCTACCTCGCTGGAATGTGCAGGCGTGCGGCGCCGGTAAATTACCATAGCTTGTAACTATCCACCCAGGGGCGGGGAATTTCAATAAACCACCGGGGAGGGCGGGTGTCAATATGAATGGTGGTTCAGCGCCCGGAAGGGCTGCCGGAGACTCGCAGGGAGCGCAGGGCCAGCCCCAGGCTGGGCAGATCGTGGCCCACCACCTCCCGCCAAAAATCGGCCAAAAATCCCAACGCCAGGGGGGCCTGCCCGGCGGGAAGGCGCAGGCGCGAAAGGGCTTGGGGTTCCAGATCGCGGGCGGCGGCCAAAAACTTCACCAGGCCGGGCGGCGCCTGGTGGTCGCGGTGCCCCGGTGGACAGGAGGGGCACACCAGGCCCCCGCCCAGGCTGAGCCGCGCGCTTTTCATCTGCTCCAGGGGGCGGCCGCAATGCAGGCAAGCGTCCAGGTTCAGGCCGTAGCCCAAGCGGTCCAGCAGGCGCACCAAAAAGACGGCCAGGCCCGCGCCCAACTCGGCCGGGGTGTCGCCCGTTTCCAGGCGGGCCAGGACGGCCAGGGCCAGTTCCAGGGCCCCGCTTTGGGGCGATTGCACCGGGGTGGCCCGCAGCAGCAGCTCCAGCACTGGCCCGGCAGCCAGCAGGCGGCGGTAGTCCTGGCGCAGCCCCACGTGGGAAGCCATCACCTTGGCCGAGGCCAGGCGCCAAAGGTCGGGGCTCTTGGTGGGCTCCAGATTCATTTCCAAAAGATGAGTCTCGAGCAGAACCCCGAAAAAACGCTGTTTGGAGCGCTTGCCCCCCTTGGCCACGGCGGTGAGGCGTCCCATGGGCTCGGTAAACACATCGAGCATGAGGTCGCTTTCGCCCAGGGGACGCAAGCGTAGCACCAGGCCGGGGAGGGCGGAGGGAGGCACTAATCCAGGCCTTTTAAAAAATCACGCACCAGGGAGACTAACTCCGGAACCATGGTGTAGACGGGCATGTGGCCGCAGGGCAGGGACTCCCAGCGAGCCCCGGTGGGCAGTTGGGCGTAAAGGCGCTGGATTTCCACCGGAGGCACTACCTGATCCTGTTCACCCTGCACCAACAGAACCGGTGTTTGTATCTCATGCAGACGCGGCCAAACCGGCTGATCCAAAATGGCCACCCCCGAGCGAACCAGGGAGCGTTCCAGCAGGGGCCGCTCCGGCCCCATCCACTGGGCACGCACCCGGCGGGTCAACTCCAAGCGCGCGGGGTGGCGGGGATCGCCAAAAATGGCGCGGGTGGACAGGTTGATCATCCAGGGCTCGAAAAAGCGGAGCCTCTGGTTTTTGTTCACCAGCACTTTTTCCAAAAATCCTTTCCAGCCGCTGGCCCCGTCGTGCCCCCCGGCCGGGCAAACCGCCACCAGCGAACGCAGCAACCCCGGGCGCTCCAGGGCCAGGGAGAACACCACTTGTCCGCCCATGGAATGGCCAAGCCAGTGCGCGCGCTCCACTCCCAAGTTTTTCGCCGCCTGGCTCAGGACTTGGGCGTAAAAACCGGGGCCGTAGGGCAGGTCGGGCTTGTCGGAGTAGCCGGAGCCGGGCAGATCGGGGATCAACAGGGAGAAATCGTCCGCCAACCGAGAAGCCATGGGCAGAAAATCGTGACAGCTGCCTCCCAAACCATGCACCATGAAAAGAGGCGGCCCGCTTCCTCCGGCGACCAGGTGCAGTTGCCCCCAATCAAAAGAAATACGGTAACTGTCTAGACCCGAAGGAAGCGCTGGTGAATTATTGCGGCCCATTCAATTGTCCTTTTTTGTTGCCGCGAACTACGGCGGCTAGTATTTTCTTAATTAGTCGGAATTGTTATGCGCAACCAACATGCAGCCATTCTAACCCAAATCATCGTATACAGCAGGTTGGCAAGCTGAATTTCGCACTTGAAAGGCATTATGTCAGCAAAATCCACAGGCAAGAAAAAGGCTTCTGCCCCTCGGAAAAAGCCCCAGGCTAAAAAAGCGCCGGCCAAGCCGAGCAAGGGCAAGGTCTCTGCCAAGGGCGAGGCTCCGACAAGCGTGACGGAGCCGGAAATACTGGACCCCGAGGAACAAACCGATTCGCCCCGGGCGGGGGGAGACCTGCTCGAAGAGGACGATCTGGAGTTCGGCTCTCCCGGCGAGCCAGGCGACTCGGAAGATGAAACAGAGGAGCAGCCCGGCCTGGTGCCCCTGGCTGGCGGCGGCCCCCCGGCCATCACCAACCCCCTTCAGCGCTACCTGTGGGAAGCCCGCCAGTATCCCCTTTTGACCAGGGAAGAGGAAAAGGAGCTGACCCAAGCCTATTACGACAGCGGCGACCCGGCCCTGGCCGCCAAGTTGGTGACCAGCAACCTGCGCCTGGTGGTCAAGATCGCCATGGATCACCAGCGGTTCTGGATGCGCAACCTCCTGGACTTGATCCAGGAAGGCAACATCGGCCTTATGCAGGCGGTGCAAAAGTACGACCCCTTCCGGGGCATCAAGTTTTCCTACTACGCCAGCTTTTGGATCAAGGCCTACATCCTCAAGTTCATCATGGACAACTGGCGCCTGGTCCGCCTGGGCACCACCCAGGCCCAGCGCAAGCTTTTCTACAACCTGCGCCGCGAGCAGGAAAAGCTTCAGTCCCAGGGGATCACCCCCGGCCCCAAACTGTTGAGCACCCGCCTGGGAGTATCGGAAAAGGACGTCATCGACATGTCCCAGCGCCTGGACAGCTGGGAGCTCAGCCTTGACGCGCCGGTGCGCGAAGACTCCGAAGAGGCGCACCAGAATTTCTTGACCGACGAAGAGCAGAGCGATGCCGAGGACGAGCTGGTCAACCAGGAACTTAGAAAACTTTTCCATGACGAGTTGATGGCCGTGCGCGATACTTTGGATGAAAAGGAGCGCGACATATTGGACCGCCGTCTGTTGGCGGAAAACCCCATGACCCTGAACGAGCTGGGTGAGGAACACGGGGTCAGTCGCGAGCGCATACGTCAATTGCAAGTACGCTTAATGGATAAGCTCAAGGACCGTCTCAGTGAACGCATCCCCAATTTTGAAGAACAGTTCGCCGGCCTGTCCGAGGGCGACTGAGGAGTCGGCCTTGCTCATGAGCATCAGTTCCAAAAGCCAAACCCTTTACGCTGTGGTTTTGGGTCTGGTTCTTTTGGCCTCGGCGGCTTGCGCCGGGGCCCCCGTGTCTGCGACCGCGTCTCCCCAGGTGGCCAGGCCCGCGGCATCCGGGGAAGCGCCACCCGCGACCAAGGCCCCAGCAACGCCGTCGGACAACCTGCGCTCCCTGACGCTCTATGCCCAAGCCCAGGTGAGTCTGCGCAACGGCGACCACGTGGCGGCACTTAAATACCTGCGCGAGGCCCAGCAGGCCGACCCCTCCAGCGGCTATCTCCACTTGGAGATGGCCCGAGTGCTGGTGCGCATCAACCAGATGGACCAGGCCCTGGCCGAAACCCGCGAGGCGGTGAAGCTGAGCCCCGATCTGGCCGACGCCTGGTTGCTCTTGGGGGGCATCTATTCCAACCGCAAGGAAGTGTCACGGGCCATAAGCGCCTATGAAAAGGTTTTGGCCATTGATCCCGAGCAGGAGGACGCCCGCCTGCTTTTGGGCACCATGTACCTGGAGGACCGTCGTTTCGAGTTGGCGGCCAAGGTCCTTACCCCTCTGGTGAAAATCCAACCGGAATTGGTGCCCGCCCATTATTATTTGGGCCAAGCCCAAGTGGGGTTGAAGCGCTACGCCGCGGCCGAGAAAAGCTTTCAACAGGTGCTGGAACTCTCCCCCCGGTTCCAGGGGGCCCAATTCGAATTGGCCCGTCTTTACGAGTTGCAACGGGATATGGCCAAGGCCGAGGCCATGTACCGGGATATCCTGAAGAACCATCCCGAATCCACCCTGGCCCACGAGCGGCTGGGGCGGCTTTACCTGCGCTCGGGCCGCTACCAGGAGGCCTTGAACCAGTTCGCCATCCTCAAAGGGCTGAGCCATGACGATCCGGAGGTGCGGGTCAAGATAGGCATGGTGTTTCTGCAGCAGAAGCGCTACGGCCAGGCGGCCGAAGAGTTTCAGGCCATATTGAAACAAGACCCCAAAATGTACCGCGCCCGTTATTACCTGGGACTGACCCTGCAAGAGCTGAACAAGCCGGAGCAGGCCCTGGAGGTGTTGGAGGAGGTGCCGCCCAGCTCCGAGTTCTATGTGGAAAGCCGCCTGTTGCAGACGGAAATTTTGCTGGACTTGGGACAGGACCAGGAAGCCGACAAGGTCTTGGAGGAAGCCCTGAAGCTCTTCCCCAAGGAGGCCGATCTACACCTGGCCGTGGCCGCCTTGGCCGAATCGCGCAAGGACATGGTAAAGGCCGAGGCGGAGCTGCAAAAGGCGCTTCACCTGGAGCCGGGCAACGCCGAGGCCCACTTCCGCCTGGGAGTGGTCTTGGACAAAGAGGGCAAGCACCAGCAGGCCATGGAGGAGATGGAAAAAGCGGTGCGCATCGACGACCGCCACGCACGGGCGCTCAACTACCTGGGCTACACCTTGGCCGAAAAGGGCCAAGACCTGGACAAGGCGGAAAGCTACATCCGACGCGCCTTGGCCGTGGAACCCAACGCATTTTTCATCATGGACAGCCTTGGCTGGGTTTACTATCAGCGCGGGCAATACCTTCAGGCCATGCATTACTTGAAGCAGGCGACGGCGGCCGGAACTGCGGACCCGGTCATCTTCGAACACCTGGGCGATACCTACATGAAGCTGAAACGCTACCAGGAGGCGGTCAAGGCTTATCAACAGTCCCTGGCCAGCAATCCCCTTGATCCCAAAAAGGTGCGGGGCAAGCTCAAGGAGGCCGAGCGCCTCCAGGGCGCGCAGTGAGAGACCTTGCATGATATGCCGGGCCTGCGCGCCATAAGCTGCATGCTGCTGGTGGCAGCCCTAGCGCTGGGCCTCACCTCGTGCGTCCACCTGCCCGGCGGCCCCACCGCCAGCCTGTTGCCCGTGGCCCAAGAGGTGCGCGCACGCCTGCAGGCTCGCCAACAGGCGGTGTCCTCTTTCGTGTTGAGCGGCGAGGTGGAGCTGGCCGCACCCCAGGGAACCCTGAACGGCGATCATTTGATCATGGGCCTGGCGCCAAACCGCATCCGGGCCGAGATAATGGGCCCCTTTGGGCAGCCCCTGCTCAGGGTAATCACCGACGGTCAGAAGATGGCCGTGCTCTCCTACCGGGAGAACCGCGCCTACATGGGCCGGGCCAGCCGGGAAAACCTGGCGCGTTTTCTGGGCCTGGCCTTGTCTTCGAGCGAGATATATGCGCTGTTGACCGGCTCGGTGCCCTTGTTGCCCTCCACGGCCCAGGCCGAGGTGATCCCTAGCGACTCGGAAAAGGGCATGGCCTTGCTGCACCTGGTGGAGCCCGGCGGACAGGTGGCCGAGGGAGTGGTCTTTGATCCCGGGGATTACGCGATACGCCGGGCCTGGCTGGAAAGCCGGGACCGCGGACCCAACCTGGACATGTCCTTTGACCGCTTTCAAGAGGCCCTGGGCTCGCGCTACCCCACCCAGATCAAAGCCACGGACGGCCAGGACCGCAGCTTGCTGTTGATAAGCCACGAGATGAAGCTCAACCAAAAAGTGGACGCCTCCCTGTTCCAGGTGGCGGTGCCGCCCGGCCTTGAGGTGGTGGAGCTGAGGTGACCCGCCTCGTGTGCGATAGCATGTTGGGCCGTTTGGCCCGCTGGCTGCGCCTCATGGGCTACGACGCCCCCCTGCTCAAACGAATCCCCGCCCAGGCCCCGCCCGGCCAGTTTCTGCTAACCCGCCGCCAGGCCTGGCGGGGCAGGCCGGGGGTGCTGTTCATCAGCCGTGACCGCCTGGAAGACCAGCTGGGGCAGGTACTCGCCGAGTTGGAGTTGGCCCCGGACCCGGCCCGCTTTTTCACCCGCTGTTTGGATTGCAATGTGTCGGTGGAGCTGCTGGCCCGCGAGGATGCCTCCGGTAGGGTGCCGGACTATATTCTGGACACGGCGGAGGGATTCACCCATTGCCCCCAGTGCGGCAAGGTGTTCTGGCCGGGCAGCCACGGCCAGCGGGCAAAACAACGCCTGACGGCCATCATGGACAAACTCCACGGCAGCGCGCCAGGGCAATAGGCTTGTCTCGGGTTGTCTGGCCGGTCTAGCCTTCCGGGTCTGGCACCAAACGGCTGAAGCCCACCTCGGGGTCGAAGCGGCGCACCGCCTTGAGGCCGGCCAGCTCCATGACCACCACCTCGGCCACCTCCCACACGTGCACCCCCAGGCGCAGGCAGCCCATGCTCACCCGCTCGCCGGTGGCCATGGCGCCGTGCAGGTGCACCACCGGGTGTCCCGCCTCGTCCGGGAAGATGGTGCCCATGACCATGGCGTCGTTGGGCCGCTCCACCAGGGTGGTCAGGATGGTCACCGGGTTGGCCTTGGGGTCGTCGGGCCCGGCCACCAGCTCGCCGTTTTGCAGGGCTCCCAGCATGAACACCACCCCATGGGTGAGCTTCTGCTCCAGGGCGAATTTTTCCACGGCGTCGGGCAGGCGCTCGCCGTCCTCGATGGTGACCAGGAACACCCGGCCAAGTTTGGCTTCGCTGTATTTCATGATGTCTAATCCAGGGGCCGGGCGCAGTCGCTCTGGTCGCCGCAGAGCTTGTCCAGGGCGTGGGGCAGGGCGGGCAGGACCGCCTCCAGGTTTTCCAGGGCGCCCCGGGGAGAGCCCGGCAGGTTGATGATGAGGGTGGCCCCGCGCACCCCGGCCAGGCCTCGCGAGAGCATGGCGTGACGGGTGTGCTTGAGGCCCTCGGCCCGCATGACCTCGGCGATGCCGGGGACCGGGCGCTCGATGACCTGGGCGGTGGCCTCGGGGGTGTTGTCCCGAGGGCTCAGGCCCGTGCCTCCGCTGGTGAGCACCAGCGCGAGGCGCATTTGGTCGGCAAAACGCTTGAGCGCGGCCACGATCTGCTCGGGCTCGTCTGGCACCGTCTCGCTGACCACGGTGTCTATTTCCCAGGCGGCCAGGGCGTCACGAAGCGCGGGGCCGGCGAGATCTTCCCGCCGGCCCTGCGCGGCCTTGTCGCTGATGGTCAGGATGGCGGCTTGGTGCCTAATTGCCTTCCTCCTTGGCTTGCTGGTAGGCCTCCACGATCTTGGCCTGCACGTCGCCGGGCACTTCCTCGTAGTGATCCAGCTCCATGGTGAAGGCCCCGCGGCCGCCGGTCATGGAGGTGAGCTCGGGCTGGTAGGTCAGCAGCTCGGACATGGGCACATGGGCGCTGATCACCTGCAGGCTGCCCTTGGAGTCCATGCCCAACACCCGGCCGCGCCGGGAGCTGATGTCGCCCATGACGTCGCCCATGGCGTCCTCGGGCACGGTCACGGTCAGCAGCATGATCGGCTCCAGCAGGGTGGGCTTGCACTGGGCCGCGCCCTTTTTGAAGCCCATGGAACCGGCCACCTTGAAGGCCATTTCCGAGCTGTCCACCGGGTGGAAGGAGCCGTCCACCAGGCGCACCTTCACGTCCACCATGGGATAGCCTGCCAACACGCCGCCCAGCAGGGCTTCGCCGATGCCCTTTTCCACCGCCGGGATGTATTGGCGGGGAATGGAACCGCCCACGATCTCGTCCACGAACACGTAACCTTCGCCGGGGTTGTCCGAGGGGCTGATCTCCAGCCAGGTGTCGCCGAACTGGCCCCGGCCGCCGGTCTGCTTCTTGTAGCGCCCCTGCACCCTGATCGAGCCCTTGATGGTCTCGCGGTAGGGCACCTTGGGGGTCTTGAGGTTCACCTCCACGCCGAACTTGCGCTTCAGGCGGTCCAGGGTGGTCTCGATGTGCACCGAGCCCATGCCCGAAAGCAGAGCCTCGTTGGTCTGGGGGTCGCGGTCCAGGCGCAGGGTGGGGTCCTCTTCCAAGAGCCGGTTGATGCCCGCGAAGACCTTTTCCTCGTCGCCCTTTTCCTTGGCCTCGATGGCGTAGGAAATGACCGCGGGCAGGGGTTCGATGGTCTCGAACTGGATGTTGGCCCCGGCGGCGTAGAGGGTGTCGCCGGTGCGGGTTTCCTTGAGCTTGGGAATGGCCACGATGTCGCCGGGCAGGGCCTCGGATACCGTCTTTTGGGTCTTGCCGGTCTGTAGGTAGAGCTGGCCGAAGCGCTCCTTGGCGTCGCGGTTGGGGTTGATCAGCTGCATGTCCGAGCTGAGGGTGCCCGCGAAAATCCGCACCATGCTCAGGCGGCCGGCAAAGGGATCGGCCACGGTCTTGAACACCAGGCCCGCGAAGGGCGCGGCGGGATCGGGCTGGCAGGAGGTCTCGCTGCCGTCCTTGGGGTTGATGCCGGCCACGGCTCCCCGAGTGATGGGGGAGGGCAGCAGACGGTTGATCAGGTCCATCACCGGCTGCACGCCCATGTTCTTCAGGGCGGCGGTGGCGGCCACGGGCAGGAACAGGCGATCGGCCACGCCCTTGGCCAGGCCCTTGGCCAGGTCGTCGGCGCTGAGCTCCTCGCCCTCCAGGTAACGCTCCATGAGGGTGTCGTCGGCCTCGGCGATGTCTTCGATGAGCGTCTCGCGGGCGGCTTCCACCGCGTCGGCGAAATCGTCCGGCACCTCGCCGGTGGTCATCTTGCCCGAGCCGTCGGCGGCAAAGGTGTAGGCCTTGTTGGCCAACAAATCCACTACGCCGGTGAAGCTATCGGCGGCGCCCATGGGAATTTGCAGCTTGATGGCCTTGATGCCCAGCATGTCGGGGATCATGTTCACCGCGGCGTCAAAGTCCGCCCGCTCACGGTCCATCTTGTTGACCACCACCAGGGCGGGCAAACCGGCCTTGTCCACGAACTGCCAGACCTTTTCACCCTGCACCTTCACTCCGTCTATGGCGTCGGCCACCATGACCACGCCGTCCACGGCCCGGAGAGCGGCGGCGGCGTCGGAGAGGAAGTTGTCGTCGCCGGGGGCGTCCACGAAGTTCACGGTGAACTTGTTGAAGCCGTAGTGGCCGAAGGAGGCGCTGATGCTGCCTCCGCGCTTGGCCTCTTCGGGCTCCCAGTCCAGGGTGGTGGTGCCTTCGTCCACCTTGCCCAGGCGGTCGGTGGCCTTGGCGTTGAAGAGCATGGCCTCGGCCAAGGAGGTCTTGCCCCCACCGCCGTGCCCTACGATGGCGACGGTGCGGGTTGCTTTGATCTTGTCGATGCTCATGTCGGCTCCTAAAAGCTGCAAGAGGTAACTATGCCGGTAAAAACGGAATGTAACGGCCAAAATTAACCAAGCCCCACACGATAGTCAAGTCTTAGCTTGGATAGCGCCCAACTATTTTGTTATGTGCCCCCTCCCGGCCATGTGGCGACGTAAATTTTCTTTGCACTTGATTCCCCCACCCGGAGCGATATGATATTGTTTTTCATATTGCAGCCCAAGCGCTTAGAGGCCCTGGGCGGCAAGAGGAGGCGAGCGTAGGGCGCGGTGGAAAAGTGGCTGAAAGCCTTTGAAGGCTACCTGGCCGAAGGCGCGGGTTCCGCCGCGCTGACCAGCGCGGCCTACCGGCGCGACGTGGTGGAATTCGCGGCGTTTTTGGACGGCTATCGCCCCGGTTGGGACTGGCCCTCGGTGGGCGAAACCGACCTCTTGGCCTGGATGGCCCAGGGGCTCAAGACCAAGCAGCGCTCCACCATGGCCCGCAAGCTCATGAGCCTCAGGAAGTTTTTCGATTTCCTCCTGCGCCAGGGGGAAATCGCGGCCAACCCGGCGCGGCAGGTTAAACCTCCCCGCCAGGGGCACCATCTGCCCCCGCGGCTTAGCGTGGACGAGGCCTTTCACCTGGTGGAGGGCCCGGCCCGCCAAATGCGCGCCAAGGCGCTTTTGGGCCCCAAGCGGGCGGCGGCGCTCAGGGACCTGGCCATGCTGGAGCTGATGTACTCCAGCGGTCTGCGGGTAAGCGAGCTTACCGGCCTGGACCTGGGCCACCTGCGCCTCGACCTGGGCCTGGCCCGGGTGGTGGAGGGCAAGGGGGGCCGGGAGCGCTGGGTGCCGGTGGGCGCCGGGGCGGCTGAAGCCCTCAAGGGCTACCTGGCCGCCCGCAGCGAGTTGGCTCCCAAGGATGGGGAGCAGGAGGCGCTGTTCTTGAACCAAAAGGGCGGGCGCATCACCCAGCGCAGCGTGCAGCGCCTGGTGGCCCGTTTCGCGGGCGAGCTCAGCGCGGGACGCAGGCTCAGCCCGCACGCCCTGCGCCATGCCATGGCCACCCACCTCTTGGAGGGCGGGGCGGACCTTCGCTCGGTGCAGGAGATGCTGGGGCACAAGAGCCTCAGCACCACCCAGAAATACACCCACCTCACGGTGGACCACCTGCTCAAGGTCTATGACCAGGCCCACCCCCGGGCCCACGAGACCGAGGGCGAGGAGGATAAATAAATGTCCACTCCCCAGATGCGCGGCACCACGGTATTGGCCCTTCGGCACGCCGGCGGGGTGGTCATGGCCGCCGACGGGCAGGTGACCTTGGGCAACACCGTGATGAAGGCCACCGCCAACAAGCTGCGGCGGTTGTATCACGACCAGGTGCTGGCCGGGTTCGCCGGGGCCACGGCCGACGCCTTCACCCTGTTCGAGCGCCTGGAGAGCAAGCTGGAGGCCTATGCCGGCAACCTGACCCGGGCGGCGGTGGAGTTGGCCAAGGACTGGCGCACCGACAAGGCCCTGCGCCAGCTCGAAGCCCTGCTGTTGGCCGCGGACAAGGACAAGCTCTTGATCATCTCCGGTTCGGGCGACGTCATCGACCCGGAGGAGGGCATCGCGGCCATCGGCTCGGGCGGGCCCTTCGCCCTGGCGGCGGCGCGGGCCTTGGTAAAGAATACCGACATGGACGCCGAGGCCATCGCCCGCGAGGCGCTGGACATTGCCGGCGACATCTGCATTTACACCAACCACCAGATAAGGGTGGAGAGCCTATAAATGGCAACCCTGACTCCCAGAGAGACCGTGGCCGAGCTGGACAAGTACGTCATCGGCCAACACGACGCCAAGCGCTGCGTGGCCATTGCCCTCCGCAACCGCTGGCGCCGCCGCCAGGTGCCCGAGCACCTGCGCGACGAGATAGCGCCCAAGAACATCATCATGATCGGGCCCACCGGGGTGGGCAAGACCGAGATAGCCCGGCGCCTGGCCCGCCTGGCCGACGCGCCGTTCCTCAAGGTGGAGGCCAGCAAGTTCACCGAGGTGGGCTACGTGGGCCGCGACGTGGAGTCCATGATCCGCGACCTCACCGAGCTGGCCATCAACATGGTCAAGGCGGCCGAGCACGAGACGGTGCGGGCCAAGGCTAGAGAGCTGGCCGAGGAGCGTCTGCTGGACATCCTGCTGCCGCCGCGCCGGGCGGGCGACGAAAAGGACGAGGAAGACGCGGGCCACCTGGAGGTGGTGCGGGCCGGGGAGGACCTCAACCCCACCCGCAGCAAGCTGCGCCGCCTGCTGCACGAGGGAAAGCTCAACGAGCGCTACGTGGACCTGGAGGTGCAGTCCCAGGGGCCCACGCCCATGGTGGAGATTTTCTCGGCCGGGGGCATGGAAGAGATGGGCATGAACCTCAAGGACATGCTGGGCGGCATGTTCCCCCAGCAGACCAAGCGCCGCAAGGTCAAGGTGCCCGAGGCCCTGGAGATCCTGACCAACGAGGAAGCCGGGCGGCTCATCGACATGGACCGGGTGGTGAGCGAGGCCATGTCCAAGGTGGAGCAGGAGGGCATCATCTTCCTGGACGAGATCGACAAAATCGCGGGCCGGGAGACCGGGCACGGCCCGGACGTGAGCCGCGAAGGCGTGCAGCGCGATCTATTGCCCCTGGTGGAGGGCTCCACGGTGACCACCAAGTACGGCATGATCAAGACCGACCATATCTTGTTCATCGCCGCCGGGGCCTTCCACGTGTCCAAGCCCAGCGACCTGGTGCCCGAGCTGCAGGGGCGCTTTCCCATCCGGGTGGAGTTGCAGGCGCTGAGCGCCGACGACTTCGTGCGCATCCTCACCGAGCCGGAGAACGCCCTGATCCGCCAGTACGAGGAGTTGATGAAGACCGAGGGCCTGACCCTGGACTTCACCCCCGAGGCCATCCGGGAGCTGGCCGAGATCGCCAGCCAGGTGAACCAGGCCACCGAGAACATCGGGGCGCGCCGCTTGCACACGGTGATGGAGCGCCTGCTGGAAGAGGTCTCCTTCGAGGCTCCGGGCATGGAAGGAGTGACCCTGAAGATCGACGCGGACTACGTGCAACAGCGCCTGTCCGAGATAAGCACCGATCGGGACCTGAGCCGTTATATCCTGTAGGAAGGAAAGCATGGCTTCCATCGATCCGAAAATAACCGCCCAGACCCTCATCGAGGCGCTGCCCTATATAAGGCGTTTCGCCGGGCAGACGGTGGTGGTCAAATACGGCGGCCACGCCATGGTGGACGAGGACCTCAAGGAGAGCTTCGCCCTGAACGTGATCCTCCTCCGGGCGGTGGGCATCTACCCGGTGGTGGTGCACGGCGGCGGCCCCCAGATCGGCGATCTGCTCAAGCGGCTCAACATCGCCTGCGAGTTCATCGACGGCATGCGGGTCACCAGCCCCGAGGTCATGGACGTGGTGCAGATGGTCCTGGTGGGCCAGGTCAACGCCTCCATCGTGGGGCTGATCAACAAGCACGGCGGCCGGGCCGTGGGACTCAACGGCCACGACGGCGGGCTGATCAAGGCCGGCAAGATGCAGATGACCCGCAAGGGACTCGCCGCCGACCAGCCGCCCGAGATCATCGACCTGGGCCTGGTGGGCCAGGTGGAGGCGGTGGACGCCCAGGTGCTGCACGCCCTGGAGCACGGCAACTTCATCCCGGTGATCGCCCCGGTGGGGGTGGGGCCCCAGGGCGAGTCGTTCAACATCAACGCCGACCTGGTGGCCGCGGCGGTGGCCAGCCGCCTGAGGGTGGCCAAGCTGATCATGATGACCGACACTCCGGGGGTGCTGGACGGCGAGGGCAAGCTGATCAGCTCGCTGACCGCGGCCAAGGCCGAGGAGCTCAAACAGAGCGGGGTCATCGCCGGAGGCATGATCCCCAAGGTGGGCTGCTGCCTGGACGCCCTGGAGGCCGGGGTGGAGCGGGCCCACATCATCGACGGGCGGGTGCCCAACGCCCTGCTCTTGGAGGTGTTCACCGACCAAGGGGTGGGCACGGTGTTCAGCGCCCGTTGATCGGCGGGAACTGGAGGGGCGAGAAGAAAATGTATTTGATGCACGGGAAACGACGATAAAGCCGCGAACCTGGAATGCGCATAATTTCTTTTCTTTCAGCTAAGGAGCCATGGAAATGGACGCGGCAACGCTAGTCGATAAATACGTAATGAACACCTATGGTAGGGCCCCCATCACTTTTGTGCAGGGCCAGGGCACCCAGCTCTGGGATTCCCAGGGCAACCAGTACACCGACTTTTTGGCGGGCATCGCGGTGGTCAACCTGGGCCACGCCCACCCCGAAGTGACCGAGGCCGTCTGCGAGCAGGCGGCCCGCTTGGTGCACGTGAGCAACCTCTACTACACCGAGCCCCAGGCCAGGGTGGCCGAGCTTTTGGTGGAGAACTCCTTTGCCGACAAGGTGTTCTTCTGCAACTCCGGGGCCGAGGCCAACGAGGGAGCCCTCAAGCTGGCCCGCCTGTGGGGCAAGAACAAGATGAAGGGCGCCTTCACCATCATCACCATGGAGCGCTCCTTCCACGGCCGGACCTTGGGCACTCTTTCGGCCACGGGCCAGGACAAGATCCAAAAGGGCTACGACCCGCTGGTGCCCCGTTTCAAGCACGTGCCCTACGGCGACCTGGAAGCGGTGAAGGCCGTGTGGGACGACAACGTGTGCGCGGTGCTGGTGGAGCCGGTGCTGGGCGAGGGCGGGGTGGTGGTGCCGCCCGACGGCTACCTGCCCGGCCTGCGCGAGCTGTGCGACAGCCACGGGGCCCTGCTCATGTTCGACGAGGTGCAGACCGGCCTGGGCCGCACCGGCAAGCTGTTCGCCCACGAGCACTTCGGGGTCAAGCCCCACGTGATGACCCTGGCCAAGGCCCTGGCCAACGGCCTGCCGGCCGGGGCGGTGTTGGCCGACGTCGAGGCGGCCGAGATGTTCGGACCCGGTTCCCATGCCACCACCTTTGGGGCCGGACCCGTGGTCATGGCCGCCGCCGGGGTGGTGCTCGAAAACCTGGTCAACGGCGGGCTGGTGGAGCACGCCGAGGCCACCGGCTATTACTTCAAGGCGCAACTGGAAGGCCTGGCCGCCAAGTACCCCAAGGTGGTGACCCAGGTGCGCGGCCTGGGCCTCTTGTTGGGCCTGGCCCTCAACATGGCGGCCGGCCCCTTGGTGGTCCGGCTCCGGGAAATGGGCTACATTGTGGGAGCCGCCCAGGATACCGTCATCCGTTTCGCCCCGCCCCTGGTGGTGACCCAGGGCGACATCGACGGGCTTGTGGCCGCCCTGGATCAGGCCCTGGCCGAGATTTAGCCGGCGATTTGGCCGTACTACTGAACTAAACTAAAATCGGTATTAAGGATGCAACTTAACACCAGACATCTACTGACGATTAGAGACTTGAATCCCGAAGAGGTGCGCGAGTTGGTGCGGCGGGCCGCGGAACTCAAGGCCTCCTTGGGCAGCCCGGAGCATCCCCAGCCCCTGCGGGGCAAGAGCGTGGCTCTGATCTTTGACAAGCCCTCCACCCGCACTCGGGTGTCTTTCGAGGTGGGCGTTACCCAGTTGGGCGGCAAGGCTCTGTTCATGACCTCGCGCGATAGCCAACTGGGCCGCGACGAGCCCCTCAAGGATACCGCCAGGGTCATGAGCCGCTACGTGGACGCCATGGTGGTGCGCACCTTTGGCCAAAGCGTGGTAGAGGACCTGGCCCAGTGGGGCAGCGTGCCGGTGATCAACGCGCTCACCGACCTGTACCATCCCTGCCAGGTCTTGAGCGACCTCTTGACCGTGAGCGAGCACCTGGGGCGCCTGGAGGGGATCGCCTACGCCTGGCTGGGCGACGGCAACAACATGGCCCACTCCTGGCTGGAGGCCGCCGCCGCCCTGAAGCTCAACCTGCGCTTGGCCTGCCCGCCGAACTTCATGCCCGATGCGGGCATCGTGGCCCACGCTCGCGAGCGGGGGGCCGAGATCACCTTGACCCACGACCCCCGCGAGGCCATCGCCGGGGCCCAGGTGATCAACACCGACGTGTGGGCCTCCATGGGCCAGGAGGCCGAGGCCGGGGCCCGGCTCCAGGCCTTTGCCGGCTACACCCTGGACGCGCAACTGATGTCCCTGGCCGATCCCAAGGCCATTGTGCTACATTGTCTACCCGCCCACCGGGGCGAGGAAATCAGCGAAGAAGTCATGGAAGGCCCCCAATCGGTGGTCTGGGACCAGGCGGAAAACCGCCTGCACATGCAAAAAGCCATCATGGAAGCCCTCCTGGCTCCGCAAGTGAGTTGAAGATCATGAAAAAAGACATAAAAAAGGTCGTGCTGGCCTATTCCGGCGGCTTGGACACCTCCATCATCCTCAAGTGGCTCATGGAGACCTATGACTGCGAAGTGGTGGCCTACGTGGCCGACCTGGGGCAGGGCGAGGAGCTGGAAGAGGCCCGCCAAAAGGGCCTGGACACCGGCGCCTGCCAGGTGATCGTGGACGACCTCAAGGAAGAGTTCGTGCGCGACTACGTGTTCCCCGCCTTCCGGGCCGGAGCCGTCTATGAGACCCAATATCTGCTGGGCACCAGCCTGGCCCGCCCGGTGATCGCCAAGGGCCAGGTTGCCGCCGCCCGCCAGACCGGGGCCGACTCGGTGAGCCACGGGGCCACCGGCAAGGGCAACGACCAGGTGCGCTTCGAGCTGGGCTACCAGGCGCTGGCCCCGGACCTGGCCATCATCGCCCCCTGGCGCGAGTGGGACATGAATTCCCGCGAGGCCCTGGTGGCCTACGCCAAGAAAAACGGCATCCCCGTGCCGGTGACCAAGGCCAAGCCCTACAGCAGCGACCGCAACCTCCTGCACATCTCCTTTGAGGGCGGCGTTCTGGAAGACCCCTGGGCCGCGCCGCCCGAGGACATGTTCGTCCTGAGCGTCAGCCCCCAGAACGCCCCGGACCATCCAGAGGAGCTGACCCTGGAGTTCCACAAGGGCGACCCGGTGGCCATCGACGGCGAGAAGCTCTCCCCCGCCAACCTGCTGGCCCGGCTCAACCAACTGGGCGGCAAGCACGGCATCGGCCGGGTGGACATGGTGGAGAACCGCTACGTGGGCATGAAGAGCCGCGGGGTCTACGAGACTCCCGGCGGCACCATCATGCGCGCCGCGCACCTGGCCCTGGAGACCCTGTGCCTGGACCGCGAGGTGCTGCGCATCCGCGACGGCCTGCTGCCCCACTACAGCGAACTGATCTACTACGGCTACTGGTTCAGCCCGGAGATGACCATGCTCCAGGGCATGATGGACAAGGCCCAGGAGCCGGTGTGCGGCGAGGTGCGCCTGCAACTGTACAAGGGCAACATCACCGTCTTGGGTCGGCGTTCGCCCCACAGTCTGTACCGGCCGGACATCGCCACCTTTGAGGCGGACACGGTCTACGACCAATCCGACGCCACCGGCTTCATCAGGCTCAACGGCCTCAGGCTGCGCATCCGCCACGCCTTGGACCAGGCCAAGAAGGGCTAACCGCGCCGCATGGACGAGAGCAAGGCCAAAAGGCTCTGGGGAGGGCGCTTCGCCGAAGGCCCCAGCCAGACCATGGAGCGCATCAACGCCTCCATCTCGGTGGACAAGCGCCTCTACCTCCAGGATATCCGGGGCTCCCAAGCCCACGCGGCCATGCTGGCCCGCCAGGGCATCCTCACGGCCGACGACGCCAAGAAGATCATCGCCGGCCTGGAGCAGGTAAGGGCGGAGATCGAGGCGGGGCAGATGCAGTGGTCCGAGTCCTTGGAGGACATCCACACTCACGTTGAGATGCGCCTCAAGGAGCTGATCGGCGAGGCGGCCGGGCGGCTGCACACCGCCCGCTCGCGCAACGATCAGGTGGCCACCGATCTGCGCCTGTGGGTCATGGACGCCTGCCGGGAGATCGACGGGGCCTTGCTTAATTTTCAGCGCGCCCTGGTGAACCGGGCCGAGGAGCACCTCGGGGTGATCATGCCCGGCTACACCCACTTGCAGCGGGCCCAGCCGGTGCTCTTGTCCCACCACCTTTTGGCCTACGTGGAGATGGCCTGGCGCGACCGGGCCCGGCTGGCCGACTGCCTGGGGCGTGCCGCGGTGTTGCCCCTGGGGGCCGCGGCCCTGGCGGGCACCAGCTTTGCCCTGGACCCGGCCTCGGTGGCCGACGAGTTGGGCTTTGGCGGGGTGTTCGCCAACTCCCTGGACGCGGTGAGCGACCGTGACTTCGCGGCCGAGTTCCTCTTTGCCCTGGGCCTGATCCAGGTGCATCTGAGCCGCATGGCCGAAGAGTTGGTGCTGTGGTCTTCCATGGAGTTCGGCTTCATCTCCCTGAGTGACGCCTTTGCCACCGGCAGCTCCATCATGCCCCAAAAGAAAAACCCCGACGCCGCCGAGCTGGTGCGGGGCAAGACCGGACGGGTGCTGGGCGACTTGATCAGCCTGCTCACCGTGCTCAAGGGCCTGCCCTTGGCCTACAACAAGGACCTGCAGGAGGACAAGGAGCCGGTGTTCGACGCTTTTGACACCGTCCTGGACAGCCTGCTGGTCATGGCCCCCATGGTCGAGACCATGCACGTGCACGCCGAACGCATGGAGCTGGCGGTGCACCACGGCTTCTTGAACGCCACCGAGCTGGCCGACTACCTGGCCGCCAGGGGGGTGCCCTTTAGGGTGGCCCACGAGGTTTCGGGCAAGGCGGTGCGCTTGGCCGAGGAACGCGTGTGTACTCTGGAAGAGCTAAGCGGCGAAGATCACGCACGTTTGTGCGAAGGGCTTGAGGTTGAGCTGGATGACGGGTTAAAACAAGCCTTGGACCCCGGCCGGGCGGTGGACCGCAGGATCTCTCCTGGCGGCACTGCCAGGCAAAACGTTGAAGCAGCCCTCAAGGAGGCGAGGAAGCGGTTATGGCCATAAGGCTTAGAGCAGTAGCGCTAGTATTGGTTATTTCGGCGGCGATGTTTGCCGTTGCCTGCGGGGTGAAGTCCAACCCCATTCCCTCCTCGCTCCTGGTGCCCGCTCCTCCCTCTAGCGTGGCGCTCAAGTCCACCGCCGAGGGCATGCTCATCAGCTTCAACGTGCCTTCCGCCAAGGACGCCTCGCGGGCCATCGAGGACATAAAAATCTACTATGGCTATCTGCCCCTGACCGGCGACCCGGCCTGCCCGCCGTGCCCGCCGCGCTTGCGCAAGTTCTATGACTTCACCTTGGCCAAGGGCAAAAGCAAGGTGGACCCCATGGAGGGCGGCCGCTTCTCATATCTGGACACCGCCGCTCCCATGAACATGGAAGCGGTGTACCAGGTGGTGCTCACCGACGGCGCGGGCCGGGAGAGCAAGCCTTCACACCTGGCGCGCATGCCCCGCCTGGTGCCGGCCGGCGCGCCTCTCAACCTGAAGGCCACCTCCGGGGATCAAGAGGTCATTCTGGCCTGGGACGCGGTCCGGGCCTCGGTCAATGGCAAGACCCTCACCGACATCTCCGGCTATATCGTGGTGCGCAAGGGCCCCGACGGCACCAAGCAGCTCAACGAGCGCCCCTTGACCGTGCCCATGCTCAAGGACCAGACCGTCAACAACGGCAAGGACTACTCCTACCAGGTCTTCGCCACCCGCGCCTACCGCGACCACAACCTGCCCGGCCAGGGCAGCCAGTGGGTCAAGGCCGCGCCCAAGGACATGCAGCCGCCGGCGCCGCCCAGCGATCTGGCCGGAGCCAGCACCGCAGAGGGCATCTACCTGCGCTTCACCCCCAGCCCGGACGTCGACGTGGCCGGATACAACGTCTATCGCAAGACCAAGGGCGGGCAGTGGAGCAAGCTCAACGCTTCCTTGCTGGTGGAGAACGTTTACATCGACAAGGGCGTGAAGCCTGAGAAGACTTATTACTACCGGGTGCAGGCCCAGGACGAAGCCGGCAACCTCAGCCAGTTCAGCGAGGAGATGGATATAGTCCATCTTCCCTAGTCCAGGTGGGGTTGGGCTTGACAAAAGCAAAACTTTAAGCATATTTATGAATATTGACCATCTGTATACGATGGTCGCGCCGCGACCCCGTCTCTCGGGGCGCGGCCCAGATCTGAAAGCGGCGGTAGAAGCATGGCACCGAACCGGAATAAAATGAAACCTAAAGCCGGGGGCCGGCGAAAAAAGGCCTCATGCTTTCGGTTGCCGGAAAACGGGCGCCCGCCGCGCCGCGACTGAGCCTGGGCCTTCCCGGCCCTGATCCCATACAAGACGGCGGCCCCTTGACCAACAACACCAGCATTGTGCGGCTGTTAGACTATGCATCATTTTAGCTACAAGAATGGCGAGCTCTACGCCGAGGACGTGCCTCTGAGCCAGATCGCCCAAGAGGTGGGCACCCCGGTCTACGTGTATTCCCAGGCCACCCTGGAGCGGCACTTCAAGGCCTTTGACCAGGCCTTCGAGGGCCTGGAGCACCTGGTGTGCTTCGCGGTGAAGGCCAACAGCTCTCAGGCGGTGGTGGCCACCATGGCCCACTTGGGCGCCGGAGCGGACATCGTGAGCGGCGGCGAGCTTTATCGCAGCATGGCCGCGGGCGTGCCCGCCGAGCGCATTGTTTACTCCGGGGTGGGCAAGAGCGAGGCCGAGATGGCCGCCGCCTTGGACGCGGGCATCCTCATGTTCAACGTGGAGAGCGCCCAGGAGCTCGCGGTGCTCGACCAGGTGGCCGGGCGCCTGGGCAAGAAGGCCCCGGTGAGCCTCAGGGTGAACCCCGACGTGGATGCCCAGACCCACCCCAAGATCACCACCGGCCTGTCCAAGAACAAGTTCGGCCTGGACATAGAGCTGGCCTTCAAGCAGTACCAGGACGCGGCCAAGCTGCCCAACGTGGAGCTCAAGGGCGTCTCCTGCCACATCGGCAGCCAGTTGACCAAGGTGGAGCCCTTTGCCGACGCCCTGGAGCGGGTGGGGGTGCTCATCGGCCGGCTGCGCGGCGCGGGCATTGAGCTGGAGCTGTTGGACCTGGGCGGCGGCCTGGGCATCTCCTATGACCAGGAAGAACCCCCCAGCCCGGCCCAGTACGCGGCGGCCCTCAAGGAGCAGGCGGGACGCCTGGGCCTGAAGCTGGTGTTGGAGCCGGGGCGGGTCATCGTGGGCAACGCGGGCATAATGTTGTGCCAGGTGCTGTTCACCAAGGACACCCCCGCCAAGCACTTCATCATCGTGGACGCGGGCATGAACGACCTGGTGCGCCCGGCCATGTACGACTCGTTCCAGGCCATCTGGCCGGTGACCGAAGACCCGGAGCGCCCCCAAGTGGTCAGTGACGTGGTGGGGCCCATCTGCGAGACCGGCGACTTTTTGGCCCGGGATCGCCAGCTGCCCGACATGGGCCGAGGCGAATTGATGGCGGTGATGAGCGCCGGGGCCTACGGTTTTTCCATGGCCAGCACCTACAACTCCCGCCCCCGGGTGGCCGAGGTCATGGTCAGCGGGGACCGGTGGTCGGTGGTGCGCCGCCGTGAGACTACCGAGGAACTCATGCGCGGCGAAAGCCTGCCCGAGTGGATGGACTAGGGGCCCCGACGGGGGCCCTTAACTTATTTATTCAGATAGGAACACCATGGATTCGGCACAAATAAAGCGTCTGGAGGCCTTGGCGGGGATCGATCTGGTCAAGATGACCGGCACGGGCAACGACTTCATTCTGGTGGACAACCGCAAAGCCGGGGTGACCCGGGAGTTGATGTCCGATCTGGCCCTGGGGCTTTGCCAACGTCGGCGTTCGGTGGGGGCCGACGGCATGATCTTTCTGGAGCCCAGCAACCGGGTGGACCCTGTGCGGGGCACCGTGGATTGGCGCTGGCATTTCTTCAACGCCGACGGCTCGGCGGCCGAGATGTGCGGCAACGGCGGGCGCTGCGCCGCCCGTTATGCCCACGACGTGGGCCTGGCCGGCGAGGAGATGGTGTTCGACACCACCGCCGGCCCCATACGCGCCTGGATTTTGGATTCGGGCGTAAAGCTGGAGATGATCCATCCCTTTGGGGCCTACCAGGGGGTGGAGCTTGAGGTGGACGGCGGGATGGTGAAGATGGACGGCGTTAACACCGGGGTGCCCCACGCGGTGATCGCGGTGGAGGATATCGAGGCGGCACCCGTGGTGCCGGTGGGCCGCAAGGTGCGCTTTGCCCCCCACTTCGCCCCGGCCGGGACCAATGTGAACTTCGCCTGCGCCAAGGACGGCGAGTTGGTGGTTCGCACTTACGAAAGAGGAGTGGAGGACGAGACCCTGGCTTGTGGTACCGGCGCGGTGGCTTCCGCCTTGATGCTGGGCCCGGCCATGGGCCTGAAATCGCCGGTTAGGGTCAAGGTTCGCAGCGGCGAGGAATTGAAAGTTCACTTTGATAAGCAGGGCGAGGACTTCGGCCCGGTATTCCTGGAGGGGGCGGCGCATTACGTCTACTCCGGCAAGCTCAACGCCGAAGCCCTGGCTTGGTTACATACTCAGGAGGATTCTCCATGTTAAAGGGAGCCATGGTAGCTTTGGTCACTCCGTTTACCGCGGAAGGCCAAGTGGATGAAGAGAGCCTGCGCAGGCTGATCGAATGGCATATTGAAAGCGGCACGGACGGCATCGTGCCCTGCGGCACCACCGGTGAATCACCCACCCTCAGCCACGAGGAGCACCGCCGGGTCATCGAAATCACGGTGGAGCAGGTGAACAAGCGGGTGCCGGTGGTGGCCGGGGCGGGCAGCAACAGCACCGCCGAGGCCATCGCCCTGACCAAGCACGCCAAGCAGGTGGGTGCCGACGCCGCCCTGCTGGTGAGCCCCTATTACAACAAGCCCACCCAGGAGGGCCTCTACCAGCACTTCGCGGCCATCGCCAAGGAGGCCGCGTTTCCCTTGGTGCCCTACAACATCGCCGGGCGCACGGGGGTGAACATCGAGCCGGCCACCATGGCCCGCCTGGCCCAGCTGGACGAGGTGATCGCCTGCAAGGAGGCCAGCGGCAACATAAGCCAGATGGCCGAAATCTACCACCTGTGCGGCGACAAGATGGACCTGTTGTCCGGCGACGACAACATGGTGCTGCCCTTGTTGTCCATCGGCGGCAAGGGGGTCATCTCGGTGGTGAACAACCTCATCCCCTCGGAGATGTCCGAACTGTGCCGCCGCTGGTTCGCCGGCGACGTCGAAGGGGCCCGCGAGATATTCTACAAAGTGCTGCCCCTGTGCAAGGCCATGTTCCTGGAGACCAACCCCATTCCGGTGAAGGTGGCCATGGGCCTGCTGGGCCGCATTCCCAACGCTTCCCTGCGGCTGCCCCTGTGCGACATGGCTCCGGCCAACCTGGAGCGCCTGAAGCAGGCTCTGGCCGCTTACGGACTCAAGTAGGGGAGGGCCGTATGGTCAAGATCACCGTGGCCGGGGCGGCCGGTCGCATGGGCGGGCACATCGCCCGCGCCGTTTACAACCGCCAAGGCGCCGAGTTGGCGGGGGCCTTCGAGGCCCCCGGCAATCCCACCGTGGGCAAGTCGCTGGCCGGTGTGGTGGGCCTGTCCGGGGCCGAGGGCGTGGTGGGCGACGACCCCGCCGAGGCCCTGGCCGAGGCCCAGGTGCTCATCGACTTCACCTCCCCGGCCTCCAGCATAAAGAACCTCAAGCTTTGCGCCACCCTGGGCAAGGCGGCGGTGATCGGCACCACCGGCCTGAACGAGGCCCAGAAAAAGACCCTCGTCGCCCAGGCCAAAAAGGTGCCCGTGGTGTTCGCCCCCAACATGAGCGTGGGCATGAACCTCATGTTCAAGCTGGTGGCCCAGATGGCCCAGGTGCTGGGACCGGACTACGCCCTGGAGGTGTTGGAAGCGCACCACGACCAGAAAAAGGACGCCCCCAGCGGCACCGCGGTGCGCCTCATCGAGGAATTGTGCCGGGTGCGGGGTTGGAATTACGATGAGGTATGCCGCCACGGCCGGGTGGGCATGACCGGGGCCCGCACCGCCAACGAGCTGGGGGTAAGCGTCATCCGCGGCGGCGACATCGTGGGCGAGCACACGGTGTATTTCATCGCCAACGGCGAGCGCCTTGAGCTGACCCATCGGGCCCACAACCGCGACACCTTTGCCCAGGGCGCGGTGCGCGCCGCCCTGTGGGTGGTGAACAAGGAGCCGGGGCTCTATGACATGCAGGACGTCCTGGGGCTGAGGGAGGCTGGCAAGAGTGAGCAAGAATAAAGATCTGCTGGGCTGCAAGCGGGGTATCGTTCGTTTCAGCTATCAGGGCAAGGTGCGCTATGGCCTGGTGTCCGGCGGCCGGTTGCGCCTCTACCAGGGGTCGCCGTTTTCCGGCGGGGTGCCGGGAAAGGAAAGCGCACCCCTGAACGAGGTGCGCCTGTTGGCTCCCTGCCGCCCCTCCAAGGTGGTGGCCGTGGGGCTCAACTACAAGGCCCACGCCAAGGAAGTGAACAAGGCCCTGCCCGCCGAGCCCATGATCTTTATGAAACCCTCCACCTCGGTGATCGGGCCGGGCGAGAAGATCGTGCGCCCGGCCATAAGCGAACGGGTGGACCACGAGAGCGAGTTGGGGGTGGTGATCGGCCGCTCCTGCCGTTTGGTTTCCCCGGAGCAGGCCCCTGAGTACATCCTGGGCTATACCTGCCTCAACGACGTGACCGCCCGCGACCTGCAGGCCCGCGACGGCCAGTACACCAGGGCCAAGGGCTTTGACACCTTCTGTCCCCTGGGCCCGGTGATCGCCCTGGATCTGGACCCGCGGCGGGTGCAGGTCAAGGCCGTGGTCAATGGCGAGACCCGGCAGGACACCAATACCTCGGACATGATTTTCGACGTCTATCAACTGGTCTCTTTCATCTCTCAGGTGATGACCCTCAATCCCGGCGACGTGATCGCCACCGGGACCCCCTCGGGGATCACTCCTCTCCAGGCGGGCGATGTGGTAGCCATAGAGATTCAGGGCGTGGGCGTGTTAAGCAACCCCGTGGTTTAAGCACAGTTAAAGATAAGAGCGAGAAGAACAGGAAACGACCATGGAGATTATTCGCGCCCAGCGCCTACAAAAACTGCCGCCCTATCTCTTCAAGGAGATCGACCGCCTGCGCGACGAAGTCCGCTCCCAAGGCGTGGACATCATCGACCTGGGAGTGGGCGACCCGGACCAGCCCACCCCGGCCAACGTCATCAAGCGCCTGAACGAGGCGGCGGCGGACCCCTCCACCCACAAGTACCCCGCCTACTCGGGCATGAACCGCTTCCGGGCCAGCGCCGCGGCCTGGTACAAGCGCCGTTTCGACGTGGACCTGGTGCCGGAAAAGGAAGTCATCACCTTGATCGGCTCCAAGGAAGGCCTGGCCCATTTCCCCCTGGCCTTCGTCAATCCTGGCGACGTGGTGTTGGTGCCCAGCCCGGCCTATCCGGTGTACAACAGCTCCACCATCATGGCCGGGGGCGTACCGGTGGAGATGCCGCTGACCAAGGATAACGGCTTCTTGCCCGACCTGGCGGCCATCGACCCGGCCACGGCCAAGGCGGCCAAGATCATGGTGGTCAACTACCCCAACAACCCCACGGCCGCGGTGGCCGACGCCGACTTCTACCAGCGCCTGGTGGAATTCGCCCTGGCCAATAGCATCATCGTGGTCTCCGACGCGGCCTACACCGAGATGGCCTTTGACGGATATAAGCCGCTGAGCTTCATGCAGACCCCCGGGGCCATGGAGGTGGGCATCGAGTTCCACAGCCTGTCCAAGACCTACAACATGACCGGCTGGCGCCTGGGCTTCGCCGTGGGCAACGCCGAGTTGGTGGGCGGCCTGGGCCAGGTGAAGAGCCAGATCGATTCCGGCGCTTTTGACGCGGTGCAGATAGCGGGCATCGAGGCCCTGGAGGGCGACCAGTCCAGCCTGGACGACATGCGTGCCCTGTACACCAAGCGCCGCGACGTGCTGGTGGAGGGCCTGCAGGGCCTGGGCCTGGAAGTGGAAAAGCCCAAGGCCACCTTCTACGTGTGGTGCGCCACGCCCAAGGGAATGAAAAGCGCCGATTTCACCAAGCGCCTGCTGTCTGAGTGCGGCATCGTCACCACCCCGGGCAACGGCTTCGGCGCCCCGGGGGAGAGCTACGTGCGCTTCGCCCTCACCGTGGACAAGACGCGCATGGCCGAGGCCCTGGAGCGCATGAAAAAGCTGGAGCTTTAGCGGCGTGCCCCAAGGCCGGGAGGTGTTCATCGGCCTGGGCTGCAACCTGGGCGACTGCCGGGCCAACTTGCGCTTTGCCTTGGAGGGCCTGGCCGTCCTGCCGGGATACCGCCCCCTGGCGCTCAGTTCCCTGTATCTGACCGCGCCGGTGGGCAAAACCGACCAGGCCGACTTTTACAACGCCGTGGCCCGTGGTAAATATGAAGGAGCGCCCCTGGAGCTGTTGGCCGGTTTGCAGGCCTTGGAACAGGCCAGGGGGCGAGAGCGCGTGGAGCGCTGGGGGCCGCGCACCCTGGATTTGGATCTGCTGCTTTTCGGGCGGGAGACATTGGATCTACCGGGCTTGCAAGTTCCCCATCCCCGCCTGAACCAGCGGGTGTTTGTTTTGGCGCCGCTGATGGAGATCGCCCCGGACTTGGTCCTGCCCCGCTGGGAGATGACCGCCGGGGAGCTTTGGGATCGCTTGCCCGCCGAGGAAAAGGCCCGCCAGGAAGCGAAACGGATTCGATGGGAATAGTTCGCCTGGTCCAAATAGCCGTAGTCATCCTTTTGGTGTGGATGGGTATCAAGGCGATAAAACGGTTCATGGCCAAGGACGCCGAACCCCGGCGAGTGCGGCGTGATGCCGCGCCGGGCGAGGTGATGGACGTGATGGTCCAGGATCCTCAGTGCGGCACCTACTTGCCCAAGCACGAGGCCTATAGCGCCTGGATCGACGGCAAGGAGCAATTTTTTTGCAGCCGCGAATGCCGGGACGCCTACAAGTCCGGGCAGTCGCCCAAGGCCAAGAAGGCCTGACAAGATAATGACCCGGCGGCCTGGCCGCCGGTTTGGTTTGAGGGGCATAACTAGGAGAGTCTGATGAAAATTTTTATCGACACCGCCGACCTGGCCGAAATCAAGGAGGCCATGAGCCTGGGCATCCTGGACGGGGTTACCACCAATCCCTCCCTGGTGGCCAAGACCGGCAAGCCCTTTGAGGCCTGCATCAAGGACATCCTGCAGGTGGTGCCCGGCGACGTTAGCGTGGAAGTAGTGGGCACCGACCACGCCACCATGGTGGCCGAGGGCAAGAAGTACGCCGCCTGGGGCGACAACGTGGTGGTCAAGGTGCCCATCATCCAAGAGGGCCTGAAGGCCATCAAGAGCCTCAGCCAGGAGGGCATCAAGGTCAACGTGACCCTGTGCTTCAGCCCCTTGCAGGCCCTGCTGGCCGCCAAGGCCGGCGCCTCCTACATCAGCCCCTTCGTGGGCCGCCTGGATGACATCGGCAGCGACGGCATGGATCTGATCCAGCAGGTGGTGGACATCTACGGCAACTACGGCTACGACACCGAGGTGCTGGTGGCCAGCATCCGCAACCCCATGCACGTGGTAAACGCCGCCCTGATGGGCGCCGACGTGTGCACCATTCCCTTCAAGGTCATCGGCCAACTGCTCAAGCATCCCCTGACCGACAAGGGCCTGGCCGCCTTTTTGGCCGACTGGGAAAAAGCCAACAAGGGATAGGAACGGCGCTCCGTGGGCCCCATGAAGAAAGAGCAGGTGTTCAACCTGCCCAACTTAATAACCCTGCTGCGGGTGGGCTCCATACCCCTGCTTATGGGTATGCTCTATCTGCCCGATGCCGGGTGGCACTGGGTGGCCGCCATCCTGTTCTTCGTGGCCGGGCTCAGCGACCTGGCCGACGGCTTGTTGGCGCGGCGCATGAAAAAGGTGACCGTGCTGGGCCAGTTCCTGGACCCATTGGCCGACAAGCTGTTGATCGCCTCCATATTGGTGGTGCTGGTGGCCATGGGAAGGGCACAGGCCTGGGCCGCGGTGGTGATCATCTGCCGCGAGGTGGCGGTGACCGGCCTCAGGGCCTTGGCCGCCACCCAAGGGCTGGCCGTGCCCAGCGATCGTTGGGGCAAGGCCAAGACCGCCTTGCAGATGCTGGCGGTGCTGCTGCTCATCATGCCCGAGCCCATCGGATCGTTCGACGTGCAGTATTGGGGCACCATCGCCCTGTGGCTGGCCACCCTGGTCAGCTTTGTTTCCGGGCTCAGGTATTTTGTGCGTTTCAATCGCCTTTACATTGGGCAAAGCTAGTTTCTGTTCAGATTTCGCCTTGACATAACGGGCGGATACTGTAATATTCGGTTGCCGATGCGGGAGTAACTCAGAGGTAGAGTGCAACCTTGCCAAGGTTGAAGTCGCGGGTTCAATTCCCGTCTCCCGCTCCACCCAAAAGCAACGCCGGCCTCCTTCGGGGGGCCGGTTTTTTGTTGGCAAAAGCGCTCCGACACACAAGGGAGCGCTGCCCGTGGCCCGAAACTGCTTGACACCCCCCCAAGGGGCCGATATTATTTGGGCCGGTCGTGCTGGGCTTATAACAGGCCGTAGTCACGGAATAATCGTACATAAGGCGGCGTAGCCAAGTGGCTAAGGCAGCGGACTGCAAATCCGTTATTCACCGGTTCAAATCCGGTCGCCGCCTCCAAAAAAATTAGGGGCTGGCCTTATTGGCCAGCCCCTTTTGTGTGTCCAACCGTCCTGTTAACCGCGTCCCGCCTTCTGGGAGTTTCGGGGAGTTCGACCTAGGTCCCAGATGCCGCCCCAAGTGAGTCCTTGCCCTGGGCGGTCCCGGCCAGCTATAGTGAGAGCGCAACGATGACCCGGAAGGGGACGGGTTCGAGGCTATTGGCGTTCGGCCTGCCGGGTAAGGAATCAGCGGACGAAGACCATGATAATCCCCCAGCAGCCCGGTGCTTTGCTCAAGGCTGTTAGCCAAGACATCACATTGGGCCAAAGCGCATCTTATTTGTCCCATAAAGGCGTTGCTGCCTTGTGCCTTCACGACGGCAAGGGCAGGGCGGTGGGTGTGTTCGTCCATCACAATCTGGCCGAGGCGGTGGCAGCTGGCGCCGCCATGCATGCGCCGGCTAGAAACTGGGCCGGCCCGGTCGGGGAATTTCACGGCCTTACACAAGAGAACGCCGCCAGCAAAGACCCCACGCCCGGTTTGGCCGCTTGGCCCATGGAGCGGCTGCTCTTCGACGTCCTCAATTCCATTTACAACCCGGTGTTGGCCGTGGACAGCGCGGGCACGATTATTTTCTGCAATCCCGCCATGGCGGCGGTGGCTAACACCACGGTTGAGTATCTCACAGGGCAACGGGTGGAGAATTACGTGGCCAACACCCGCTTGCCGCGCATCATCATTACCGGACAGCGTGAGACGGTACGCCAGATCGTCATAGGTGGGCGCACCTACATTTCCAACCGCACGCCCATAAAAGACGGCGAAAGGGTCATCGGCGCACTGGCCATTTTGCAAGACATCTCCGAGCTGGCCGCAATTGCGGATAAGATGGAACGCACCAAAGACCTAACCAACGAACTTAACGCAATAATCGAATCTTCTTTTGACGGCATCTATGTAACGGACGGTCAGGGACGCACTCTAAGGGTAAACAAGGCCTACGAGCGCATCACCGGACTGCGGCGGGAAGAACTACTCGATCGCAACATGCACGATTTGGTGGAGGAGGGCTTTTACAACGAATCGGTCACCCTGCGGGTGCTGGAGACCCAGCGGGCCGAGTCGCTAATGCAGACCATACGCACCGGCAAGACGGTGATGGTCACCGGCACTCCCATCTGTGATACGCCCGGCAAGGTGTCGTTGGTGGTCACCAGCGTACGCGACGTCACCGAGTTGTACAACCTGCAAGTCAAACTGGAGCGCGAAGAAAAGCTGCGCACCAAGTATGAGAGTGAGCTGGAGCTTCTGCGCCGCAACACCGAGGAAGAAAACGACATAGTGGTGCAGTCGGGCAGAATGCGGGAGGTCTACGAGTTGGCTCTGCGTTTGGCCAACGTGGACACCACCGTCTTGGTGCAAGGCGAATCCGGAGTGGGCAAGGAGGTGTTCGCCGACATCATTCACCGCAACTCTCAAAGGTGTGACGGCCCCTTGGTCAAGATAAGCTGCGCGGCCATTCCGGCGCAGCTTTTGGAGTCCGAGTTGTTCGGTTATCAGGCCGCGGCTTTCACCGGGGCCAGCAAACAGGGCAAGGTGGGCATTTTCGAGGCGGCCAAGGGTGGCACCATTTTCCTGGATGAGATCGGTGAGCTGCCCTTGGGATTGCAGGCCAAGCTGTTGAGGGTCCTGCAGGCCAAGGAAGTGATCCGGGTGGGCAGCAGCGTGGCCATGCCGGTGGACGTGCGCATCGTCGCCGCCACCAACCGCGACCTCCAGGACATGGTGCGCAGGGGACGCTACCGCCAGGACCTTTTCTTCCGCCTAAACGTGGTGCCCGTGGTAATCCCGCCTCTGCGCCGCCGCAAGGATGGCATTCCCAAGCTGGTCTATCATTTCCTCGACCAGTTCAACCGACGCTATGGATTCAGCAAGCAGGTGGACCCCAAAGTGTTGCAGGCCCTTTACGACTACGATTGGCCGGGCAACGTTCGCGAGTTGATGAATACCATCGAGCGCATGGTGGTAACCACCCAGGGTGAAGTGATCGGCTGGGCGGACATGCCCGACTACCTTAAAAAGGCCGCCGAAGAGCCCAGCAAGGACCCCGAAGTATTGGAGGGGTCGTTGAAGGCCACCCTGGAAGCGCTTGAAAAGCAGATCCTGACCAGCGCCCTGCGCATCCACAAAAGCACCTACAAGGCCGCCCAGGCTCTGGGGGTGAACCAGTCGACTATTGTCCGCAAGATGAAACGCCTGGGGATTCGTCTCAAAGCCAAGTAGAAAAAATTATGTGTCCAATGCGTAAACGCATTAATGCAGTAGCGCATTGGTTCGCGCACTAACCTAGAATTGTCAAGCTGTTATCCTTCCACGGCTTGTTCAAAAAGGCAAAAATGCATTGTTTGTCACCGTTGTGCACTAGGTCTTCGAGCCTTTTCTCACGGACAGCCCACAAACGAATTCCAAAACACCGCACCTAGCATAAAGTCACGATTAAAAGTTACTTAGCCTACAGATTGCCTCTCTGTTTTCCCGCCAAATCGCAACGGTTTCACATATTGGCATCCTTGTTGCTTTTTGTAACGCCGACGGCCCCACCCATGGTGGATGGCCTGGGGCCACAGCAAATCATCCTTTCGGTTACAGGGAGTATGTATCTCGGTTTCCGAATATCACGCGGCAACAGGAGGGTTGAGAGATGCCAATGATGACCGGCCAACAGTACGAAGACAGCCTGCGCAAGCTCAATTTAAAAGTGTACATGTTCGGCGAAAGAGTAGAGAACGTCGTCGACAACCCTATCATCCGCCCCTCGATGGAAGCAGTTAAGCTGACCTACGACCTGGCTCAAGATCCACAGTACGAAGACTTGATGACCGCCACTTCCCACCTGAGCGGCGAAAAGATCAACCGGTTCACCCATATTCACCAAAGCACCGACGACTTGGTGAAAAAGACCAAGATGGGCCGTCTGCTGGGTTCCCTGACCGGCTGCTGCTTCCAGCGCTGCGTTGGTATGGACGCCGTCAACGCCCTGTCCATCGTCACTTATGACATCGACCAAAAATTCGGCACGGAATACAACAAGAGATTTCTGACCTATCTGCAATATGTGCAGGAAAACGACTTCACCTGCGACGGGGCCATGACCGACCCCAAGGGCGACCGCTCCCTGCCCCCCAGCAAGCAGCCGGACCCCGACGCCTTCATGCATGTGGTGGAAGAGCGCGACGACGGCATAGTGGTGAGCGGGGCCAAGGCCCACCAAACCGGCGCCGTTAACTCTCACGAAATCATCATCATGCCCACCATCAGCATGCGCGAGGAAGACAAGGACTGGGCCATATCCTTTGCCCTGCCCGCCGATGCCGAGGGCATCACCTACATCATGGGCCGCCAAAGCTGCGACACCCGCAAGCTGGAAGAGGGCACCATGGACCGGGGCAACGGGATTTACGGCGGCCACGAGTCCCTCGTGGTTTTCGACAACGTGTTCGTGCCCTGGGACCGGGTGTTCATGTTCAAGGAGTGGGAGTTCGCCGGGCGCCTGGTGGAGCATTTCGCTTCTTACCACCGCCAAAGCTACGCCTGCAAGGCGGGCGTGGGCGACGTGTTGATCGGCGCGGCCCAAACTGCGGCCCAATACAACGGCGTGGCCAAGGCTTCGCACGTCAAGGACAAGCTCATCGAGATGAACCATCTCAACGAGACCTTGTTCTGCGGTTCCGTAGCCTGCGCGGCCCAGGGCGGCAAGGAGCCCAGCGGGACCTATCTAGTGGACACCCTGTTGGCCAACGTATGCAAGCAGAACGTGACCCGCTTCCCCTATGAGATCGCCCGCCTGGCCCAGGACATCGCCGGCGGCCTTATGGTGACCATGCCTTCGGAGGCCGACCTGCGCTCGCCCGAAGTTGGCAAGTGGGTGAACAAGTACTTCAAGGCCAACCCCGAGGTCTCCACCGAAAACCGCATGCGCATCCTGCGACTTATCGAAAACCTCACCCTGGGCACCGCCGCGGTCGGCTACCTAACCGAGTCCATGCACGGCGCGGGCTCTCCCCAGGCCCAGCGCATCATGATCGCCCGCCAGGTGAACATGGCCCAAAAGCAGAAGGTGGCCAAGAAGCTGGCCGGCATCGAGGAGGAGCAGGCGTAGTGTTTTTGGGCCTGAAGTTTTGCGGCGGCTGTTCGCCCGACTACGACCGGAGCGAGCAAGTCTACCGCCTGGCCCAAGTACTGGACGGATTGGTCGAACTGGTCTCGCACGAGGATCCAAGAGCGGAGCGCGTTCTGGTGGTCATGGGATGCAAAAACGCCTGCGCCGATACCCAGCCCCTTTTGGGCCGCGAGCTGATCTTGGTCCATGGAGAGGATGAGTTCGACCAAGCAATAAAGAGACTGCGCGCAGTCGCCAAAGGAGCCAAGAATGGATTGGCAAGAGGTATATAGGGACAAACTGGTCGATGCCGATGAAGCGGTCAGCCGGATCTCCTCGGGGGACCGGGTGGTGGTGGGCCATGCCTGCGGCTCGCCGGAGACCTTGCTTCGAGCGATGGTGGACAACAAGGAGCGCTATCACAACGTAGAGTTGGTCCACATGGTCTCCATGGGCAAGGCCGACTATTGCGAGATTGAAAACAGCCCGCACTTTTTCCATAACTCGCTGTTCGTGGGCGGTACCACCCGCCAGGCGGTGGGCGGCGGCTGGGGGGTTTTCACCCCCTGCCACTTCAGCCAGATTCCAAATTTGTTCACCCAGGGCATCTTGCCGGTGGACGTGACCCTGTGCATGCTTTCCCCGCCCGACGAGCATGGCTACTGCTCCTTCGGGGTGTCGGTGGACTACACCAAGCCGGCGGCGGAGAGTTCGCGCCTGGTCATCGCCGAGATCAGCCACCACATGCCCCGCACCTTGGGGGACTCCTTCATTCACATCAAGGATATTGACTGCATCGTGGCCACGGACGCGGAGCTGATTTCTCTGCCCCAAGCCAAGATAACCCCCACCGACGAAGCCATCGGAGGCAACTGCGCCGACTTGATCCGCGACGGCGACTGCCTGCAACTGGGCATCGGGGCGGTGCCCGACTCCATCTTGGGTTTCTTGAGAGACAAGAAGGATCTAGGTATCCACACCGAGATGTTCTCCGACGGCGTGGTGGATCTGGTGAATTCGGGCAACGTTACCTGCGCCCGCAAGAACCTGCACAAGAACAAGATGGTGGCCACCTTTTTCATGGGCACCGAAAAGCTCTACAAGTTCCTGCACAACAACCCCATGGTGGCCATGTTCTCGGTGGACTACACCAACGACCCCCGGGTAGTGGCCCAGAACGACAACATGGTATCGGTGAACTCCGCCCTGCAGGTGGATTTTGCCGGGCAGGTCGTTTCCGACAGCATAGGCTTCCGCCAATACAGCGGGCCGGGGGGGCAGGCCGACTTCGTGCGCGGCGCCAGCTGGTCCCGGGGCGGCCGTTCCATCCTGGCCTTCCACTCCACCGCGGCCAGGGGGGCCATCTCCCGCATAGTGCCAGCCATCGACCAGGGGGCCTCAGTAACCACCCTACGCACTGACGTGCATTACATCGTCACCGAGTATGGCGTCGCCGACTTAAGGGGCAAGTCGGTATCCGAGCGGGCCAAGAGCCTCATCGGCATAGCCCATCCTGATTTTCGCTCCGACCTGCGGCGCGAGTTTGAAAATATTTACCTGAAGGACAACCCGCTGCTCAGGCCCATGTCCGAAGAGCGGCGCAAAGCATTCTGGCCTCACGAAATGGATGGAGCTTATCTGCAACAGTTGCTTGGATGATGGAGCGCCCCGGCCTGTGATGCTCAGGCCGGGGCCCCCAATTGTTATCGGCAGGCACAACCAACACAGGGAGGATAGGGGATGATCCGTCGGGAACGGGAATACGGCAAAATTCAGCCGGGAATCAAGATCGGTCAGTTATACCTGCGGTTGCCCTTCGTTCACTACAGATTCGAGTTCCCGGATTACCTGCAAGGGCTTTTGATGTGCACGGTTTGCTTGGCCATCATTCCCGTGCTTACTGCCAAACTTGGCATGTCCTTTGAAGTTGCCCTGGCCATCGTCATTTTAAACGGCACCCTTTACCTGACCCACGTCATGTTCGGCGATCCGGTGGTGCCGGGCTGGGTTACCCCGGCCATACCCCTGCTCATCGCATATGTGGAGGCCTTTGCCCCAGGCGTAGAGCGCATGCAGGCGCTCATCGCCTTTGAGCTGACCTTCGGCGTGTTCACCATGTTGATAGGCTTCTCGGGGCTGGCCAAGAGGATTATCAACCTGGTGCCCAACGCGGTGCAGTCGGCCATTCTACTGGGCGCGGGCATCGCGGCGGCCATGCTGGTGTTCAAACCTGGAGAGGGACTGAAGAGCTTCGACAGCTTCCCCTGGACCGTCATCATCTGCGTGGGCCTTGCCTTTTACCTGTTGTTCTCCGAGCATTTCAAGCGCATCCGGCGCAAGAACAAGGCCCTGCGCTATCTGGCCAACCTGGGCATGATGCCCGCCTTGTTCCTGGCCATCTTCGTGGGCCCTCTAACCGGCGAGTTGGCCTGGCCCACCTATGACGGTGCTTTTTTCACCAGCCCGGACTTTGTGGACCTGTTCAAGAACTTCACGGTCATGGGGGCCATACCTTTTCCGCCGGCCCATATGTTCATCTCCGGCTTGCCCATGGTCATCAGCGCCTACATCGTGGTGTTCGGCGATGTGATCCAGTCCCAGGCCCTGTTGGAGGACGCCCAGAAGTATCGTCCCGACGAGGACGTGGACTACAACCCCAACCGTTCGCACATCATCTTCGGCGGCCGCAACATCATCATGAGCATCCTGGGCCCCGATATCTCCATGTGCGGCCCCCTGTGGGCGGCCATGCAGGTGGTGGTTTGCGAGCGCTATAAGCACGGCCCCGCGGCCATGGAATCGGTTAACGGCGGCGCCGGCTCCTTCAGATTCGGCACCTGGACGGGCTATTTCATAGCCCCCATCGTGGAGTCGGTGCGGCCGATACTCGGGGTGGGCTTGGCCTCCACCATGCTGATCCAGAGCTACGTCAGCGTGAGGGTGGGCATCTTGAAATCCCGCTCCTTCAACGACCTGGGCATAGCCGGGGTGGCCGGAGCCATCGTGGCCACCCGTGGCGCGGCCTGGGGCTTGGGCGCGGCCATCGCGCTAACCCTGCTGGTGTATCTGGGCAGCAAGAAGGAGAACGTCTATATGCGCGAGGAGCCGGTGTTCCCCTGCAACTCGCCCGAGAAAATCGCCAGGGAAATCGAAGAAGCGCAGAAGGAAGCGCAATAGTCTTTGCTGGCTGGTGACCGTAGGTCTCCGGACCGGCCCGAATGGACAGCCCTTGTCCCGCACGACAGTTGCCGCCGTCCTCAAACTCTCTCATGAGGGCGGCGGCAACCACCAAGCCAGGAAGGACGCTCATGGCATATATCTTTGGCTACCCCGAGACCAAGCCCCTGCGCAAGGACCTCATTTCTCTCGCCGTGCTCATGGCCGGCCCCCTGGTGGCGGCCATATCGATCTACGACGCGGTCAACGGCCGTCTGTGGGGCATTCTTTCCTCGGCCGTGGTGGGTGCGGGCCTGGCCGGGATAATGATACTTTCCTACGTCAAACTCTACCCCCGCTCCCTGCAGCGGGTTTTCAAACCCCAGCTTTTCGACCGGAACATCCGGCAAGACCGCTCCGTAATAGATGGGTTGAGCCACCTGGAAGGCGGCTGGTTCGTGTTCAACGACATCGTCCTGGAGCTTTTCAATGTGGAGCACCTGCTCATCGGCAAAGGCGGCGTGTTCGTGCTGGCCAAGGTGCGCCATCCCGGACGCCTCAATCCCCGAGATGGATTTCTCTTCGCCGGTGACGAGCCCCTGGAGGTCTTGACCACCAAGACCTGGCGGTCCTGCCACCTGATCAGCATCCTGCTCAGGAAATGGTTCAAGGTGGAGCATCTGCCCCAACCCATACTGGTGGCCGAGCGGGAGCAGATAGGTGATTGCCGCGAATTCGACGGCATCCGGATCATGGATCTCGGAGAGGCCATTCGTCGGGTGGCGAAGTCGCCCGAGGCCTTGGAAGGCGACACGGCCATGGCCTTGGCCAAGTTTGTGAAGGAGCGTTATGCGCCAAGCAAGTAGATATCCCTTGAACGAGCTGCCCAAGGAAGTGCTCATCTGTCTGGCCCTGACCCCCTTGGCGTGGGCGTTCTATCTGGTGAGCGAGATAATGCTCAGCGGCACCATATCCCTGGTGCAGTTGGGCATGGCCGGGTTGTGTTCCCTGGCGGCCTTCAGCCTGCGCGGCTGGGGCCGCTGGCTCTGCGTGGCCTACGACGCGCTAATGGCCGGCGCCCTGGTTTTTCAGGCAAGCCAAGGGCAATTTCCATCCTTGGCCTTGTTGCAAGGCGCGGCCTTCGTCATAGCCGGCGGGGCCGTGTTCTGGCCGGCCACCAGCCGGGCCTATCGCCAGGCCGCGGATCAAGCAGACGCCGGGGTCGTTCAGGGAGCGACGAAAGGTTAGGGGCCATAGGCCGGACGCGAATAGGGTGCGGAGTGAGGTGGCCGGGCGCTAGACAAAGACCACGGCCTGGAGCAGTTTCATTCCTTTGTCTGGGTAAGAAAGCAGTCGCACAGTTTCGGGCCTGGGAATCGATGCGGCCCCTGAATGGCTAACGCCCGGCTCAGTGCCTGCCATGTCTGGGTGGGGCTCCGCCTGGCCTGGTCCGGAGCACGCTTTGCGGTGGGCCCTTGGGTGAGATCAAGCCCATAACCTCGCCCACCCGTCTCCACCAGGACCTGCCGGGGGCCGCCCCCACTTCCAGTTCAGTCTCTATTTTGCAATCGTCACACTCGTCTTGCTCGGCGAGCGAACGCTCCAGCCAGTCATAGTCCAAAAGGCTTTCCGTAGGCTGGCGTATGTCTTGTCGCCACTGCTCCTTTGAAATCAGGGCATGTTGGGCCAACTGGCCCACCGTGCCCAGGCAGTACTTGCAAGCATCGGTGGGAACATCGGAATATAGCAGGGTGAGCAGGCGCTCCCGAAAATCCGGACTGTCAAGCAAACGCAGTCGGTCAGTGGCGACCTCGACGTTTTCATCCACCAGCTGCGGGATATAGGTGCCGCAGGGGCATTTGTACAGCCAGCCTTCGCGATAGACGGTACACATCCAGAGGTTGGCCAGCTTGCAGGTCTTGTATATTAGTTGGACCAGTTCCCGGTCTTGGGTACCTATGGAAGAAAAAGAATGGCGGAAAACATCAAACTGCATGATGCTCAAATCGACGCCGAACTCCGAAGCCTTTTCCCGGACCAGTGCAAATATTTCCTCGTCCGGGGAGACCTCGGGATAGCTGGAGATCTCCAGGCTGTCGATCGCCCGCAGGACGGCGTCGTCAATTTTGTGGAGCAAGGTGCCGTTGGTGACGAGTTTGAAATGGGGGCTGATGCCTGAGGCGCGGGCGGCCTTGACCACTTCCACCAAGGCGGGATGCAGCAATGGTTCGCCGCCAAGCACCTTCACGTAGGCGGGCCGGTAATACTTGGCAAGGACGGACAACTCCTTGCAAACCGTATCAGGATCCGCGAACCATTTCGCTACGACCGGCGAGGCGTGGTTGCAGGCGCGGCAGGTAAGGTTGCAATGGTCGCAAGCGATCAGATCCATGTGGTTTTTAGGCACGATGTGGTCGCTTGGCAAGATGCTCCTTCTTCAATGGTTTCAGTCGATGACACCTCTATATTCCAATCTCCCACAAGTGTTTGCCGCCGTCAAACTAGATGGATCACCCCATCATATTAGGAGAATTTATGAACTCTATATCCTGCTGCGGTCTGGACTGCGCCCAATGCCCGGCCCATCTGGCCTGGCTGAACGACGACCAGGCCCTGCGGCAAAATACGGCCCAGGAATGGTCGCGCATGTACAAGGCCCAAATCACCCCGGAGCAGATCAACTGCCAAGGTTGCCAGTCGCTTCAGGAACCCCTGTTCGGCCACTGCCACGCCTGCGACATCCGCGCCTGCGCCCGTGAGCGGGGCCATGCTACCTGTGCCCCCTGTGTGGACTATCCCTGCTCCCGTCTGGATTTCGTGCACCAGGCCGTGCCCGCCGCCCGGCAAAACCTGGATAATTTGCGCTCCCGGAGCTGAGGGACCATACTTGGGCCATGATTGCCGCGCAGAAATCAAAAGACGCCTCACGCGACATCTTGGTCATCGGGGGAGGGCGCTTCGGTAGCCTGGCCCTGGAGCGCCTGCCCGGCCGGGTGACCAAGGTGGTGGAGCCCGCCCCGGATGAGGGCCTGCTCGCCCTGGCCCACGCTCAGGGCGCGGAGGTGGTGCAAGCCCAGGGAGTCGATATCCTGCCCCCCGCCCTGGCCGGGGAGCGCCCCCCCATCTGGGTGGTGCCCGCCTTGCCGCGCCATCTGCTGCACGACTGGCTACTTAGCGAACTGGCCCCCCAAGGGGCCCGCGCCTTGGAGGTGCCCCAGGAGCCGCTGCCCCAGGTGGCCATGGCCATGCGGGGCGAGGAAGGCCAATGCTTCCTCAGCCTGGCCGATTTCCGCTGCCCGGACGACTGTCCCGAGCCGCCCAAGCTGTGCACGGTCACCGGTAAGCCCCGCGGCGCGCCCCTGTTCCAGCGCTTGGCCGAGATGAGCCCGCCCGGTTGGCGAGTGGCGGTGTTGCGCAGCCACCAATTGGCCCCTGGAGTGGGCGGCTGCCTTGCTTCTGAGATGCTGGAGCTCAAGCAACTGGTGCAGGCCCAGGGTGGAAAATGGCTAGTGGCCACCGCCTGCCGCTGCCACGGGGTAGTCAGCGGCCTTGAGTTGCCGGAAAAGCCTCACCATGCCTGATTTCGCCTACCAGGCGGTGCTGTTCGACATGGACGGGGTGGTGCTGGACTCCATGGAGCAGCACGCCGCCGCCTGGCTGCGGGTTATGGGCGAGGCGGGCCTGCACGTGGAGCGGGAGTTCGTGTTGCTGCACGAGGGCTGCCTGCAGACCGAGGTACTGGAAAAGCTGCTCCAGGAGCAGGGCGTAATCCTGCCGCCGGGGCAGGGGGCCGCGGAATTCATGCTGCGCCTGCTGGACGGCCAACGCCGTCTTTACCTGGAGGAGTTCGCTCGCCAGGTGGCTCCCTTCCGCGGCGCGGCCGGCCTGCTGCGAGCCCTGGCCTCCCGGGGGGTGCCCACCGCCCTGGTCACCAGTTCGCGGCGCGACCAGGTGGATAGCTGCCTGCCCGAGGGGTTGCTGCGCAGCTTTGCCCACATTGTCACCTCGGACGACGTGACCCGTCACAAGCCCCACCCCGAGCCTTACCTAAAGGCCTCCCAAGCCCTGGGAGTGGCGGCGGATGGTTGCCTGGTGGTGGAAAACGCCCCGGCGGGCATCGCCGCCGCGCGGGCCGCCGGAGCGGTGTGCTACGCGGTGGCCACGACCCTGGGCCGCGAGCACCTGAGCCAGGCCCATGCCGTTTTCAGCGGCCTGGACGAGCTGACCCATTATCTGGGGATGGGCGGGGCAGGGGAGTGATGCGCCTCCTGCTGGCCCAGGTGTCCCTTTTACCCGAAACGCTCAGCCGCAAGGTGACTCCCTGGCAACTGCCAAGCCTGGCGGTCCGCCACGGTTTTCAGGGAGTGGAGTGGCTGGACCGTTTGCTGCCTTCGCTGGAGCCCCGGGCCCTGCGCCGTTTGGGGTACATGAGCCGCGAGGCGGGCGCCACGGACAACGCCCTGAGCCTGAGCATCCCCTATGACGCCGACCCCGGCCGTCTGCACAGGGCCACCCAGCGCTGCCTGGCACTCTTGGAGGCCTGCCCGTCCCTGGGGGTGGGCGCGGTGCGGGTGGATCTGGCCCGATCCGGAGTCAACCTGGGGCATCTATTAGAGATGGTCAGCTCCTGGCGCAGCCACAAGTATCAGGGAGGCGATCCCCTGGGCTGGGCCGGGCGCTTGGCTTACCTGGTCCTGGCCAGGGCGGGCCTGGCCCGCGACCGGGGACACGGGACCACTCCGCCGCCCTCGCCTCGAGCCGAACTGGACCGCGCGGTGCGGGCATTGTTGCCCCTGGCGCGAAAAGCGGCCGACCTGGGCCTTGCCCTGGGGGTGGAAAACCACTGGGGCCTAAGCGGCCGCCAGGATCAGCTTTTGTATACAATCCACCAGTTGCGGGAATACGGCGTGGGCGTTTGCCTGGACCTGGACAACTTTTACGGCGACCAGAACGCCTTGTCCGGGGTGGCCGCATTGGCACCCCAGGCGGTGCACGTGCATTACAAGGCACACGCCAGGGAGGCTGAGGCCGAGGCCGCTCGCCTGGATTACCGGGCGCGCCTGGGGCACCTCCAGAGGTCCGGTTATGCGGGAATGTTCAGCGTGGAATACGACGGCCCGCCGCCGGGCCTTAGCGGATCCACGCGAGCCGCCAGGGTATTGCGGGAGATGTGGGAAGGGCGCTCAGATGGTGGCTGCTAGCGGGGAAGCCGAGGTGCGGGCGTCGGTGCTGTTCAGTCGCGACGCAAGGGAATACGATGAGTTGCGCCGCCTTTTGGTGCCTTGTTTCGACGAGTTCTATGGCACCGCTCTCAGGCTCATTCAGGAATGGCGGGGCACCTCGGATATCGAGGTTCTGGATATCGGCGCGGGAACCGGTCTTTTTTCGGCCATGGTGCTGGGGCAGGGGCAGGTCAAGCGGCTGTGCCTGCTGGATGGTTCTGCCGCCATGCTAGAGCGGGCCCGTTGCCGCTTTCCAAAGGACGACCTGGTGGAGTACCGGATTGCCGACATGGGCCAGGCCGATCTGAGGGGGCCGTGGGACCTGGTCATCTCGGCGCTTGCCATCCACCACTTATCCGACGACGGGAAACGCGAGCTATATCGTCGCATTCGCCGTGTGTTGAAGCAGGGCGGGTTGTTCGTGAACGCCGAGCAGGTCGCCGGGCCGACGCTTGAGGCGGACCAGCGCTACGAACGGATCTGGTTGGAGCAGATTCGCCAGCTCGGCGTATCGGAGGAGGAGGTCGCAAAGGCGCGCCAACGCATGTCCTATGACCAGTGCGCGCCGGTAGAGAGCCAACTACAATGGTTGACGCAAGCAGGGTTCTCGGAGGTGGATTGCAGCTTCAAGGCCTGGCGCTTCGCGGTGATCAGCGGCTTGGCCTGAGCCGCTTGACTAGTTCCACATGATGCTTTCGTTGCCCGTGGGGAACTTGTCCACCCGAGGCAGTTCCACCCAGCGTATGCGGATGCCTTGCGGCGTGTTGACTATGATCCGCTGCCAGGATTTGCCGCTTTGGGTGTCCACCATGAGCATTCCGCCATAGGGCTTGGGCGCCTCGAATATCTGGTAGCGGGGCGGCGGGCTATACAGGCTGACGGCCCCGCCTTGAGGAACTGCTTGCGGGGGGGCGGCCATGGCTGGTGCGGCGCAGGCCAAAAGGGCCAGCAGGATGAAACAGATTAACGCGGCTCTCATGGCGGTGTCTCCTTGGTTTTCGTTGATTTTAGCCTTATTAATTAGCTCCGAGCAAGTATCTATAAAAAAGGTATTGTAAACAATAAGATATAAGATAATATTTATAACAAGAATTCGAATAAACATATAACAACATAATTATCAAGGAATATTTCATATGCGATGTTCAGCGCCAAGTCGGTTCCAGATTCCCGTTATAAATAATGTCGCATAAGATATATTATGTAAACTTTCAGATAGGTCAAGGGTTGCGCGGTTGGCGTCGTCCATTCAGGAGCCCCTGAGGCAGACCGCAGCAGCCGATAACGCCCCCTAACCCGCTGGTAAAGATAAACGCAATTTATTTGAAATTTGAAGCGGTAACCATCTTGACGCCCGACTACCCCCCTGCTTAGAATGAAATCCCTTTTACTAAGGTTGGTCGGGAATATCGCAACCACGGCGGTAGCGATTTCCGACAGGTTGGTAACAGTGCTCACGGACACCACAGCTCTCCGCGCCGCCTTGGCGGCCTGGTGGGCGGGTGGACCTTTGGATTAATAATCGTGTTGCCCAAGGTATCCCTCCCCATTGGGGTGTCCGCCTCAGCCTATTCCCTATTTAACCGTCTGGTGCGACGATAATTAGAAGGAGTCCCCAATGCTCGAACTCAACAAAGGCGTTGATATTCTTACCGACATCGGTGGCGTCAAAGGCGAAGCCGAAGTGGACCGCGTTCTGCGCGAGGCCATGGACGACACCGAGTTCGCCAAGATTGAAAAGATCAAGAACCCTCTGGCCCGCTTGAAAATCGCCAACACCATCGCTCTGGGTCAGCCGGACAAGGTCATCGTAAACACCGGCAACGATCAGGACAAACAGCGCATCCGCGAGCTGTGCCTCACCCAGGGCGAAGAACGCGCCCTGGCCATTCCCGGCCACACCCTGCACTACGATCTGGCCGAGGAACAGGCCCGCATCGTGGACCGCACCTTTTACATCGCCAACCCCGAGGACACCGTCAGCTCCCTGGCCAACCGCATAGAGCGCACCGAAGCCTATGACTATGTCAAGAAGCACATGGTCGGCATGATGAAGGGCATGATCCTGGTCATCGGCTTCTACTCGCGCGGCCCGGTGGGCGCGGTGGCGGCCATCCCGGCCATCGAGGCCACCACCTCCCTGTACGTGTGCCACTCGGCCGAGCTCCTCTATCGCAACTGCTTCGACCAGTTCGACGCCGAGGCCGAGCGCGTGGGCCACTTCTTCACCAACGTGCACTGCCAGGGCCCCAACCGTGCCGAAGACCTGCCCAACGCGCGGGTGTTCATGGACCGCTCCTGGCAGACCACCTACAGCACCTTCTGCACCTACGCCGGCAACACCCTGCTGCTCAAGAAGGGCAACCACCGTTTCGCCGTGGACCGGGCCACCTATTACCGCAAGGGCAGGGAACTCTCCGAGCACATGTTCATCACCGGCCTGGAAGGCCCCGGCGGCCGGGTGACCTACTTCGCGGGCGCGGCCCCCTCGGGTTGCGGCAAGACCACCACGGCCATGGTGGGCGAGAAGTTCATCAGCGACGACTTGGCCCAGATCTGGATCGCCGAGGACGGCACCATCCGCTCCATCAACCCCGAGACCGGCATTTTCGGCATCATCGAGGACGTCAACTGGACCGACGACCCCATGATTCTGGACCTGCTGCGCCACGAAAAGGCCGAGGTCATCTTCTCCAACATCCTGGTGAAGGACGACAAGCCCTACTGGGTGGGCAGCGGCGAAGAAACCCCCAAAGAAGGCTTCAACTTCCAGGGCGAGTGGTTCGAAGGCAAGAAGGACGCCAACGGCAAGGCCGTTCCCCTGTCCCACGCCAACGCCCGCTTCACCCTCAGGGCCGAGGTTCTGGCCAACTGCGGCGACAAGCTGCACGACCCCTCGGGCGTGATCACCAAGGTCTTCACCTATAACGGCCGCGACGCGGACACCATGCCTCCGGTGCGCGTGGCCCGCGACGCCGACGAGGGCGTGGTCATCGGCGCCTCCATCGTGAGCAAGGCAACGGCCACCGAGGTGGGCGCCACCGGCGTCAAGCGCCAGCCTTGGGCCAACCAGCCCTTCATTCCCGGCGCCTTGGGCGACAACATGGTGGCCCAGTTCGAGTTCTTCAACAGCAAGGACATCGCCGAAGAGCACCGGCCCATCATGGCCGGCCTCAACTATTTCCTCACCCATGAGGCCCGCGGCGGCGAAGGCAACGGCCTGTTGGGCGAGAAGCGCGACGTCAAGGTGTGGCTGGGCTGGCTGGACCGCCTGATCCACAACGAGGTGGCCTCCATCCCCTCCCCCGTGGGCCTGCTGCCCGAGTACGAGGACCTCAAGAACATGTTCGCCGAGCTCTTGGACAAGGAATACCCCAAGGAGCTCTACGACAAGCAGTTCGCCCTGTACGCGGACAAGATCCTGGCCCGCGTCGATCTGCAGTACCAGGCCTTCAAGAAGGAGGAGAACATCCCGGCTCGCCTGTTCGAGATCTACGACGAACAGCGCAAGCAGGTGGAGGAGCTCAAGGCCAAGTACGGCGCGATCATCAGCATCGAGCAGCTCAAGGAGTTCAACGGCTAGGCGACCAGCGCCCTGCTCCTGATTGAACCTCAGGCCCCGGCCAATCACGGCCGGGGCCTTTTGTTACTTATGGTTTGGCCGTGTCCTAAAATGAGGCATAATAATCGGACGGCATAACAAGGAGCGCAACGCTTGAACCGACCTGGGCCCCACAACTGCATAACCGACGTAGCCGGCCTCAAGGTGGGCTCTTACACCGATCGCCAGGCCCTGTGCGGCTGCACGGTTACGCTCTGCCCCGCCGGAGCGGTGGCCGGGGTGGACGTGCGCGGCGCGGCGCCGGGCACCCGGGAGACCGACCTCTTGGACCCGGTGAACCTGGTGGAGCGGGTGCATGCCATCTGCCTCAGCGGAGGCTCGGTGTACGGCCTGGCCTGCGCCGATGGCGTGGTGCGCTGGCTGGGCGGGCAAGGAATCGGCTTCCCCTTGGACGATCAGGGTCACGTGGCCCCCATCGTGCCCGGCGCGGTGCTGTTCGATCTGGGCCGGGGTGCGGAGTTCGTGCCGCCCGTGGGGCCGGACTGGGGCCGCGCCGCCTGCGAAGCCGCGGGCGCGGGCCCCGTCGCCCTGGGCTGCGTGGGCGCGGGCACCGGCGCGGTGGCCGGGGGCATGAAAGGCGGCCTGGGCTCGGCCAGCGAGGCGCTGGAAAGCGGCGTAACCGTGGGAGCCCTGGTGGCGGTCAACTCCCTGGGCTCGCTGTTGGACCCGGCCAGCGGCCGCTTTTGGGAGCTGGGCCTGGAGCTGGAGGGCGAATTCGGGGAGCGGGCCACCCAGGCCAAGGAGCTGCCGCCCTGGCCTCCACAGGCCGAGCCGGCCAAGAACACCACCATCGGCATGGTGGCCACCGACGCCACCCTTAACAAGGCCCAATGCGCCAAGGTGGCCCAAATGGCCCAGGACGGCTTGGCCCGGGCCATCCGCCCGGCCCATACCATGTTCGACGGCGACACCATTTTCGCCCTGGCCACGGGCGAGCGCTCCCTGCCCTCCTCGCCCGGGGTTTTCGGGCCGCCGGAGGCCACGGCCGTCACCGAGATAGGACGGGCCGCGGCCGACTGCCTGAGCCGGGCCATCATCCGGGCGGTTCTGGCCGCCGAGGGCCTGGGCGGCTGGCCCGCCTTTAGCGACCTGTCGCCACGGCAGGCAAATCCCTTCACCCGAAATGGATAGGACATGAAACAGATTCTAATTGCCTCCCTGCTCATGGGCCTGGCTCTGGGCGTTTTGGCCTGCGCCGGCCCCGACAGCCCGCAGGCGATGCAGGAAAACGACAAGTTGCTTATCTCCGCCGGGTTCGACGCCATTCCTGCCAACACCCCTGAGCGGATGCAGCATCTCAAATCCATGCCCCAGCATCGCATCCTGCACGTGGTGCGCGACGGCAATGACTATTACCTTTGGGCCGACGCGCAATACGATCAGTGCCTGTGGGTGGGAAACTGGGAGGATTACCAGCGCTTCAAGAAGCTGGGCTGGGACATGTATAACCAGGGCGGCCAGGCACGCGACAACTACCTGGACGGCTGGTCCAACGAGCCGGGGGACTGGGCCATGTGGGGACCTTGGTAGGGGGTATTGCGCCTACATACCACCTTCAAAGGTATTTTCTGGAAAGCCGGGAGCGCGCGAGGTATCATGACTAATCCCTATTAAAATGCTAAGTGAGGATTGGTTATGCAAATACTGGTGATCCTCTCCAGTCAGGACCCGGAAATCAAATGGAACGCGGTCAGGCTTGGCAACTTCCTTTTGAACCAGAACGAGGAAGTCACCATTTTCTTGAACGGAGGGGCCGCGGACCTTTATCAGGGCGACAGCCCTACCTTCCCCATCCGGGAGGAAGCCAAGATTTTCGCCCTGAGCGAGGGGGTGCTGGCCGCTTGAGGCAAGTGCATGGGCATCCACGGGGTGGATGAAGATCAATTCATAAAGCTCTCCAACATGAAGTTTCTCTACGAACAAATTAAATCAGCCGACAAAATTATCAGCTATTGATGCTGGGCAAAACTACATAACCACCATCGTGGCGGAGGACCGTGCACGCCTTTCTATCGCTTGACAATCGTTCAAGCTCCTGCTATCAAAAAACTTTCCCGTTGACTGTCCCAACGGCAATAACCGACAACAAGAAGAATCGCGCGTAAACAACATGCAATCCGCCAGCCTGAATCAGCCGCGTCCCGTGTTCGACAGCCGGGACATCGCCCGGGGCATCAACGAGATCGCCCAGGGCCTGCTGCGCCGCCACCCCGACCCCGGCGGCCTGGGGCTGGTGGGCATCCACACCGGCGGCGACCTTTTGTTGCGGCGCATCGAGGCGGCCTTGTCCCAGGCCTCGGGCGCGTCCCTCAACCTGGACAAGGGCCTGGTGGACATCGCCTTTTACCGCGACGACTGGACCCGCCTCAGCCAGGTGCCCAAGCTAAACGACACGGTGATCAATTTTTCGGTGGAGGGCCGCCGCCTGGTGTTGATCGATGACGTGATCTTCACCGGCCGCACGGTGCGCTCGGCCCTGGAGGCCATATTCTCCCTGGGCCGCCCGGCCTCGGTGGATTTGGCGGTGCTGGTGGATCGCGGCCATCGTGAGCTGCCCCTGCAGCCCGACTACACCGGCCTGAGCCTCATCACCCAGCGCAGCGAATCGGTGAACGTGTTCCTCTTCCCCGACGCCGGCCAGGACCATGTGCTCCTGGAGGCGGACAAGTACCGGGAATAGCCGGGCCGCCGACTCAATTCAAATATTTTCTGATCTTGGTATCCAGCGCCGCGTAGCGGTGGATGGGTTGGGCGTGCTCCACCGCCCGTTTCAGGGCCTTGTGCTGCCCCACGATGACCACCAGTTGCTTGCCCCGGGTCACCGCCGTATAGAGCAGCGGCCGGTTGAGCATGATGTAGTGCTCGCCGGCCAGCGCGATGACCACCGCCGGGTACTCGCTGCCCTGGCTCTTGTGCACGGTGATGGCGTAGGCCAGGGTCAGGTCATCCAGGTCGGCCGGGGCGTAGCTCACCGGCCCATGCTCCATCTCCACCACCAGGCCCTCATCGTCTTCTCGAAGGGCCAGGCCCAGGTCGCCGTTGAACACGTCCAGGTCGTAATTGTTGCGCACCTGCATGACCCGGTCGCCCGGAGCCAGGCCGGGCCGTCCGGCGGCGCGGGGGTTCAGGGCCTGGCGCAGCAGGGCGTTGAGGTGGGCGCAGCCCAGATTGCCCTTGTGCATGGGGGCCAAGACCTGAATGTCGCGCTCCGGGTCCAGGCCGAAGCTCCGGGGCAGGCGCTGGGTCACCAGGTCGCGGATCATCTCCGCCGCCCGGGCCGGGTCTTTTTGTTCGATGAAGAAAAAGTCGCCCTCCCCTTCCCCCTGAGGCAGGCGGGGCATCTGCCCGTGCAGGATGCGGTGGGCGTTGGCCACGATAAGCCCGCTCTCATCCTGGCGGAAGATCTCGGTGAGCCGGGCCACCTTGGCCGCGCCGGAGTCCATGATCTGGCGGAAGAACAGGCCCGGCCCCACCGGGGGCAGTTGGTCCGCGTCGCCCACCAGCAACAGGCGGCTGGTTGGCCCCACCGCGGCGGCCAGATGGGCTCCCAGCCAGATGTCGATCATGGAGGACTCGTCCACCACTATGAGCCCGTGCTCCAGGGGCTTGTCCGGACCGCGCAAAAAGCGATTCTCCTTGGGGCTGTACTCCAGCAGGCGGTGCAGGGTAAGGGCCTCCCGGCCCCCGGCCTGGGCCAGGCGCTTGGCCGCCCGGCCGGTGGGCGCGGCCAGGGCGATGCTCAGGCCCATGCGCCGGGCGATGGTGATGACCGCCTTGACCAGGGTGGTCTTGCCGGTGCCCGGCCCACCGGTGAGCACCCCCAGGCCCGCTTCCAGCAGGTTGGTGAGGGCCGCGGCCTGACCGGGCGAGGGCTTCACGGCCAGCTGCCCGGCCACCCACTCCACCGCCTTGGCCGCCCGCTCGGGAGTGAGCAAGCCTTCCTGGCGGGCGATGCGCGCCAGCTCCCGGGCGGCCAGGGTTTCCATGGCGTGCTGGCCGCTGAGGTACACCGCCCGCTGGCCGTCGGCCGTGTCTTCGGCCACGATCTCCTGCTCGCTGTGCAGCCGGGCAAACGCCGGGCCCAGCAACGCCCGCTCCACCCGAAGCTCGGCGGCGGTGCGCTCCAGCAGCTCCTCGTAGGGCAAATACACGTGGCCCTCGTCGCGGGCCTTGGTAAGTATCCACAGCAGCCCGGCCTGCAAGCGCTCGGGATGGTCGGCGGCGATGCCCAGGCGGGCGGCGATGGCGTCGGCGGTGGCGAAGCCGATGCCCCGCACGTCCGAGGCCAAACGATGGGGCTTGTTCTGCACCACCCCCAGGGCACCGGCTCCGTAGCGGCGGTAGATGCGCAGGGCCGTGGAGCCGGACACGCCGTGGGTCTGCAAAAAGACCATGAGGTCGCGTAGCGCCCCGTGGGCGGCCACCGCCTCGGAGATGACCTGGGCTCGCTTGGGCCCCACGCCGGGCACCTCGGCCAGGCGGCGCGGCTCTTCCAGGATGATGTCCACCGCCCCGGTTCCCAGGGTATCCACGATGCGCTCGGCCAGCACCGGACCCACCCCCTTGATGAGGCCCGAGGCCAGGTAGCGCTGCACCCCCTGGGCGTCGGAGGGCTGCTCCATGCGGCATTCCTCCACCTCGATCTGGGGGCCGAACTTGGGGTGGGTGGACTCCTTGCCGCTGATGATGACCTCCTGGCCCTCGGTGAGACCGGGCATGCGCCCCACCAGGGTGGTCAGTCCCAGACGGCCCTCGATCTCCACCTTGGCCACGGTGTAGCCGTTTTCCGGGTTGGCAAAGGTGATGCGCTTCACCCGGCCCTTGAGCCGCACCTGGCTGGGAGCCTTCACGAGCCGACCGCCAGACCGCAGAGATCGGCCACCGGGCAGGCGGCGGGGTCGCAGCCCGGGCCCGGCTCCAGGGCGGTGGGATCGGGCTGGGGGCCCAGGCCGGCGATGCCCCGGGCCGCGGCGCGCACCCGCTGCTCCATGACCGCCAGATCGTCCGGGGTGAAATCGAGCCAGACCAGCTTGGCCCCTTGAGCCGAGAGAAAGGCCAGGCAGCAGCGGGGCGCGGGGCCCTCGCCGCCTTGGCCGCGATGCAGCGCCAGCGCATATAGGGCCATCTGGTCGCGGTAAGGCGCGGGGTCGGCTTTGTGCGACACCTTGTAGTCCGCCACCAGCCAGCCGGTCTCCAGGCGGGCGGCCAGGTCGATCTCGCCGATGATCTCCAAGGCCGGGCCGCCGTCGGCTTCCGGTAGGCGCAGGCAGAAGGGCAGCTCCCGTCCCAATTCCAGCGCCCCGGCCAACTCGGCTGGCAGCCCGGTATCCCACAAACGCGCGGCCAAGGCCAGGGCCTGGGAAGCCAGGTCCGGGTCGTGCTCCAGGGAGGCCATGGCTGCTTGCAGCCCGGCCGGGCCTTGGCCGAAGTCCGTGACCTCCATGAGCCGGTGCACCAGGCTGCCCAGTTCCACCGCCCGGCCCAGGCCGTCTCTAGCAGGGCCGGAGCGTGGCAGGAGCGCGGTGTCCAGGCCCAGGCGTTGGGTGAGCACGTAGAGCCGGGGGCAGGTCAGATAGTTCTCCAGGCCGCTCACCGACTCGCGCACCAGGCCCAGGGGCGCGGCGGGCCGCTCGATGCGGGCCAGGATGGCGGCGGCGGCTTCCCGTTCCGGTCCCGCCTCGGGGGGCAGACCCTCCGGCCAGGCGTCGGCCGGGGCCTGGGGACCCTCCGCCCCGGCCAGGGGCAGGGTCGCCGCGTCAATGGTGCGCGAGGCCGGGTCGGCCGCCGCCAGTTCGCGGCCCCACGGGTCCCAGCCCTTGCTCTGGGTGCCGCCGGGACTGAGCAAGAGCACCAGGCGATCCTCGGCCCGGGTGCAGGCCACGTAGAACTTGCGCGCCTCCTCGGCCTCGCCCCGGGCCTGGTCCCGCTTGCGCAAGCGTTCTTGCAAGGGAGGTTTGGCCGAGGCCCCGGTGTCCGGATCGGGCGGGGCCAGGGCCAACTCACCGTGGGGCCCCAGGTCTGGCGGGGCGTTTTGTCCTCCGCCGCGCCCGGCCAGGTCGGGCAGCACCACCACCGGGAACTCCAGGCCCTTGGCCTGGTGCACGCTCATCAGGCGCACCACCCGGGCCTCCTCGCCCAACAGGGGGGCCTGGGGGTCTTGGGGGGGCTGGGCCACCAGCCCGGCCAGGCCGCGCGCAAAGGCCTCCGTGCCTCCGGCCAGGACCCCGCCCGGCTGGCGGGCGGTTTCCAAAAGCTTGCGCAGGTTGGCCGCCTTTTGCTCCCCTGCTCCGGTGCCCAGGAGCACGGGCAGAAGGTCGCTTTCTTCCAGCAACAGGGAGATAAGCTCGGCCGGGTGCAGCCGCCGGGCCAAGGGGGCCAAACGATCCAGGGTCCGCCGCGCGCCTTGCAGGAGCGCCTGTTGCTCTCGGCCGCACCAGTCCGGCAAGGGAGCGCCGCCGCGCATCCCGGCCGCCAGACCGGCCCGGCGGGGCGGCGAGGGATGGGCCAAAGCCAGCAGGCTTTCGTCGCTTAGCCCCACCAGGGGCGAGCGCAGCCAGGCGGCCAGGGCGATCTCGTCGCTGGGGTCCAGCATGGCCCGGAGGGCGTGGGCCACGTCGCTGACCTCCAGGCACTCAAAGAAACCCCTGCCGCGCACGGTGTAAAAGTCTATGCCCGCCGCGCGCAGGGCCTCCTCGTAAACTCCCACCTGGGTGAGCTTGCGCAGGAGCACCGCCACCTGGCCGGGATGATAGCGACCCTCCTCGAACAGGCGTCGCAAGTAGGCGGCCAAGGCGCGGGCCTCCACCGCGCGCTGGGCGTCGGCGCTGGGCTTGTCCTCGGTGAGCAGGCTCCGGCAATCCACCAGCTCCACCACTACCTCGTCGGCCTGGCCTGCTTTGCGGCCCGCCGGCTCCTGGCGGTCCTGCTCGGTGAATTCCACGTAGGCCTGGGGGGCGTGCTCTTGCCCCTCGCCGGGTACGAGCACCTGGGCGAACAGGCGATTGAAGAACTCCACCAGGGCGGGATGGGAGCGCCAGTTTAAGCCCAGTGGCTCCACCACTCCTTCGCCCTCGGCCAGGCGCGCCGCCAGGTTGGCCAGCTCGGCCACCTCGGCCCCGCGAAAGGCGTAGATGGATTGCTTGCGGTCGCCCACCACCAAGAGCGACGGCGGGGCGGCTTCGGGTGCGGGGTCCGGCCGGTGCAGCCCGGCCAGCAGCTCCACCAATTGGTCCTGCACCGGGTTGACGTCCTGGTACTCGTCCACCAGCAGGGCCCGCCAGCGCTGGCGGCATTGGGACAGCACCTCGGGGAAGTCGCGCAACAGGTCGCGGGCCAGGGTGAGCAGGGCGTCGAAACCCAGAGCGGCCCGCCGGGCCAGCTCGCGGGCCAGGCCTTGTTCCAGCCCGGCGACCAGGGCGAGCAAATCATCCGCCGCTTGGGCCGCCGCCGGGATGGCCGCCAAGGCAATGAGGGCCTTGGCTCCTTCCGCCAGGGCCTGGCGCAGGTCATTGACCTTGCCCCAGGCGGAGCCCCCCACCATGGCCGCCAGATCGCGCGCCGTATCCAGACGGGTGGCTTCGTCTAGCAGACGCCTTTGCAACTCAGGCCAAGCGGCAATGAGGTTTTGGGCCTTGGCCACGTACTGGGCCTTGGAGGCGGCCAACTTGGCGTCCTGGCTGAAGCGGCCCGCCAACTCAGCCACCGCCGCGTTCAAGGCGGAGATCATCTCGCTGGCGCCGGCCAGGTCCGCGGCGTGGGCCGCTGCCGTGGCCCGGGCCGCCTGCTCGGGGCTCAGGCCCATGGTGGCCATCTGGCGGTGCAGCCAGATCAGCTTTTCCTGCAACCCGCCCATGCCGCCCAGGTTGAAGTGTTCCAGCAGGCGGCCCAGCGCGGGGTCGCGCTCCTTGAGGCCTTGGCGCAGCACCTCGGTCGAGGTCTCGCCCAGCAGGCGGCTGAACTCCTCTTCGTCCAGCACCCGGAACTCGGGGTCCAGGCCCAGCACCAGGCCGTAGTCCCTGAGCAGGGAGGCGCAAAAGCCGTGGATGGTGTTGATGGGGGCCCAGGCCAGCTTGGCGGCCAGCTCCGGGGAGATTTTTTCGCCGATACGCTGGCGCATTTCCCCGGCCGCTTTTTCGGTGAAGGTGATGGCCACGATCTGGCCGGGCTCCAAGCCCTGGTCCAGCAGGCCCTGGTAATGCTCCACCAGGCGATAGGTCTTGCCCGCCCCGGCCCCGGCCACCAGGCATAGTCGCTTGGGCGCGCTCACGAGGCCTCTCCGTTCAAGGCGGCGGCCGCGTTTACCCGGGCCCGGCACACCCCGCCCATGGCGCAGAAATCGCAGGGGCCCTGCTCGGGCAATGGCATGAACTGGCCTCCCTCCAGGCGGCCCCACAGCTCGGCCACGGCGTTGAACAGGTTGGGCTCTGCAGAGGCGGCCAGCTCTTGGCGCGTGGCCCAGTCCAGGGAGAGGAAGGGAGAGCCGGGCGGGAAGTCGCGAGTCGCGGGCTGCTGCTCCATCTTGCGGGTGGGCACCACCCTGGCCATCAGAGCGTCGTCCGCTTGGCCCCACGACTCGCGGGCCGCGGCCAGGTACACCGGCATCTGAAAGGCGCCGACCCCCAAGGCCTCTTCCTTTAGCGGATCGCTGATCCTGTTCTTCTGGCCCGCGTGCTTGTAGTCCACCACTCTGAGCGCGCCAGGTCCTTGGTCCAGGCGGTCCAGGCGGCCGGTCAAAAACAAGGGCTCTCCCTGGTCCAAAGGCACCGCCAAGGGCGGGGCGCTGCTATCTTTGCCGCCGAACGATGCCTCCACCCGCGAGGGGCGCACCCCTCCCATGGCTTCCATCTCCCGCGCCACCACCGTGGCCAGGGTGTGGTCCAAAACCCCTTGGCGGGCCTGGCGCACCAGGTCGTGGCCGGCGCGCTCCTGCATGGCCTGGGCCAGGCAGCGGGCCAGGCGTTGGCGCTGGGCAGCCTCGTCCCAGGACGGGTCGAACTCCTGGGGCGCGAAAAAACGGGCCAGGGTGTCGTGCACCCAGGTGCCCTCCTCCGAGCGCTCCAAGTCCCACCCCGGCTCGCGCGGTTCGTCCAGGCCCAGGATGCGGGCCAGAAACCACTGCATGGGACAGGCCACGTAGCCCTCCAGGGCGCTGGGGGAAAGGGTGCGCCGGGCGGGGTCTACCAAAAGGGCCGCCAGAAACTCCTGCGCCGCGTGACCCAGCAGCAGGCCGTCGTAGGGTCCGGCCAAGGGCAGGCGGGCCTCGGGCGGCAAGGTCTCCAAGCGCTGGCGGTGCTCCTCCACCCTGGCCCGCGCGGCCAGGGAGCGCCAGGCCTGGGCGTTGTCGTCGCTTTGGGCCAACTCGTGCAAGATGGCCTGGGCCGCGCTCTCCTCAGGTTTGGGACTCAGGCACGGGCGCAGCAGGTCGCGGGACAGGGCGCTCCACAGGCTGCGGGCGTCGCGGCATTGGGCCAAGGGTGGCACCTCGCCGAATACGCTGCCAGGCGGGGCCTTGAGCTCGTCTTGGCGGCCCAGCCTGTCGGCCAGGCGGGTCAGGAGCAAGCTGGGATTGCGCGGCGAGCCGTCCAGATCGGCGGCGCAGCAGGAAAGCGTTACGCCTGCGCGGGCCGAACCCAAGAGCAACAGCAGGCGCAACTCCTGGCCGCCGTATTCTTCCTCCTCGGTGCGCCACACCGGCAGACCGGCCTTCCTTCCCAAGGCCAGGCGCTCCGCGCCGTCCAGCAGGCGAATATCGGCCGGGCGGGCGGGGAACTCCTCCAGGTTCAGCCCTCCGGCCAGGCAATAGGCCGGGCTGAGCCCTTGGGCGTCCTCCAGGCGCAGAACCCGCACCCCTCCCCTGGCCCCCAGGCCCGCGCCCGCGTCCTGCTGCTCCAGGGCCTGTTCCAGCAAGGCCAACAAGCGCCCCGGATTCTGCGCCGCGTCCGCGCCAACCTGTTCGGCCGCCTGGGCCAGGCCGCGCACCGCGCGCTTCATGCCCTCCCAGGCCGCCAGATCCCGCGCCAAGGCCAGGGCCGTCCAGCGTCCCGCGCTCAACCCGGCGATCATCTCCTGCGTGGGCCGCAAGGCCTCCAAGAGGCTCTCCACCCGGCCGCAATATTCGGCCAGGCCCTGGGGCCGGTCCAGGTCTGCCAGCCAGGCGGTGAGCCCCCCGCAGGCGGCGGCCAGGTCGCGCGTTTCCTGGGCACTAGCTCCCTGCATCCGTTCCGCCGCGCGCAGCAGCCACTCGCGCACCGGGGTCTCCTGGGCGTCCACGTACAAAACCTGGGCCAAGCGGCGGGCCGGGTTGGGCGGTTGGGGCACTTGAAGATGGCGTGACAGGGCCGCACTCAGGTAAGGCGACTTCCAGACCTGGGCCAGCTCCGCCCGAGGGTAGCCTTGTTGCGGCAGGGAAAGCAGCCCCACCACCGCCTGGGCCAGGGGCGTCCCTCCCAGGGGTTCGCTGCGCCGGAAGGAAAGGGGCAGGCCCAGGCGGGCGGCCACGTCGGAGGCCATCTGGCCGTAGAGGCTCAGATCGGGAAAGACCAGCACGATTTCCTGGGGCGGCACCCCTTTGTCCACCAGGTCGCGGGCCCGGCCCACCAGGGCCTCCACCTCGGCGTAGCGCCCCGGCGCGCGCACCAGTTGCAGGGCCGCGCCGTCCGCCTCGGCCGTGCCCTCTCCCAAGGCCAGGCCGGCCAAGGGGCCGCCCTCCCCTGGCAGGTCGGCCCATGCAACCTCAAGGCGGCCCGCCTCAGTCTCCAGGGATGTGGCCGTGGCCTCCAACAGGCGGAAAACCTCCGACTCGCGGCCCACCGGAGGAGCGAGGGCGAAGCTCACCCGCACGGGCATGACCCGGGACAGGGCCCGAACCAGGCGCAGCTCCGAGGGACGCAGCCACAGGGCGTCGCGCACCTCCAGGCTGGACAAGCCCTCCAACACGGGAAAACCGCCGCCTTGCGCCAGGTGCTCTTCCACGGCGTTTAGTTGGTCGGCTTCATCGGCCAGACCCCTTTGCGCCAACTCCCGGGAGTAGGCCTCCAGCAGGGCGGCCAGGGCTAGCCGGCGCTCCCCGCCAGGGCCGGTCAGGGCGGCGATGTCCCGGGGTTGGAGGCGGGCGGCCTTGAGCCCTACCAACAACCGCCAGAGGCGGTGGGGAAAACGGCGGCCTCGGAAGATACCGGTAAGGGCGGCCGTGCGGCTCCCCAGTTCTGCCAGGAGCTTTTGCACCAACACCGGCCCGGATAGCTCGGCCAGGGGATGGTCCCGGCGAAGCGAGGGGGGAAGTTGTGACCACAGCAAAGGCAGCAGGGCCTTCTTGCCCTGGAAGGTATAGTGACCTCCCCCGCCCAGGAGCAGACCGCCTGGCGCCTCGGCGGCGCTGCGGCTCAAGGCCTGGTCCATTGCCTGGCCGGTGGGCCAGACCTGGGCGGAAGGCAAGCTCACCGCAGCTTCTCGGCCAAGCCCAGCACCGTATTGGCGTAGGGCTTGGAGTTGTTGTAGGTGAGCACAACCTTCAGCTTGGCCTTATAGCTTAGGCCGGGCCGCCAGCCGTGGGCCTTGAGGTAGTTGGCCACGCTGTGGATGGCGTCTTGCGGATCCAGCAAATCTACCCGGCCGTCGCCGTCGGCGTCCTGGCCCCAGATCAACACCGAGGTGGGCACGAACTGGGCCATGCCCAGGGCCCCGGCCAGGGAGCCCTGGTAGTCCAGGGGCGAGCGCCCTTCCTTGGCGGCCAGGCGCATCAGGGAGCCCATCTCCTTGCGGGCCCAGGCGGCGCGCTTGGCGAAGCGTTTTTTGGTCTTGGCGGTCTTGAGCTCGGCCTTTTGCTTGGAGGGCCAATTTTGGGCCACCAGCTTTTGGGCCTCCGGGGTGTCCAGCACCGCCTGGGAGGCCAGCACGTTGAATACCATGGATTTGCCGGTGTAGATGCCCAGGCGGCTTTCCACGCTGAGGATGGCCACCACCACCGTGGGGTCCACGCCGCTCTGCTTGCGGGCCTGGGCCAGGGTGGCGGCGTGCTGGGCCATGAAGGCCTTGCCCGCCTTTACGGTCTTGCTTCCCAGGAATTGGCCGTAGTTGAGCTTGTGCTCCGAGGGGGCCAACAGGATGGCCATAAGGCGGCCTTCGAAGCGCACCCGCTTATCGTCCAGCAGGGCGTCTACCTGGGCCGTCTTCATGCCCTGGCTGATCATCTCCGCCCTGAGCGGCGCGAAGACCTTTTGGTCCTGGGCCAGGGCGGGGGCCACGCCCGGATAAAACATGAAAAGAAAAACCAGGAGCAGGCCGAGGGCCGGTACTTTCCCGGCCGGGTGGCATCTGTTAGTCTTGAATCTCGCCATGAACAAAGGTGCTTTCCCTGGCAAAGGTTGTAGCGTGGACCGTTGGAATACCTTTTCCGGCTCGGATGGCCGGGAGCATGTGATAACCGACTCTCCCATGCGTCTGCGCTGGGGACCCTGGCGCACCGGCCGCATCATCCAGGTGCACGTGGGCTCGGCCGCGGGCTATGAAGAATACCGCGAAGAGTGCCTGCAAAACGGCCAGGATCCCTCCGGCCGCATGCCCCCCCATTTCTCCCTGGACGGAGGCCTGCAAGACACCGCCTTGGGCCTGTTGCGCCACCGGGACGACGCCGCTTCCCAGGAAGAGGTGCTCTACCTGGCCTGCCTCTTGGAGGCTCTGGTCAGCGCACCCTCGGCCATCCTGCGCACCGACCTGATACGCCGCGTGTACCAGGAGGTGAACCAACGCTCCCAAAGCCTGGGCTTTCGTTGGCGGGGCGGCGAGGGCCACTTCATTCCCCCGGTGAACCAGGACGCCGGCGATCCCCACCAGTTCGCCCGCCTGGTGGCCCCCCTGAGCAACTTGCAGGAGTTTTACGCCGCTCTGCGCGATTACGCCTCCCAACGGTATCGCATCCTGTCCAAGGAATACGTTATCTATTATCCCGCCCGCCAGCGCGCGACGCTCAGCTAGAAATTACGCCACAAGGGCCGGCGCCAAAGCAAGGGATCGCGGCGCGGGTCTTCCGGGGTGCCCAAAAGCCAGGCCCTGGCTCCCTGGGCGATCTCTCCCAACTCTCCGGCCAGCCCCATGACCCGGGCCGCTCGCCGGGTGGAGGCCAGGAATACCGTGTCCGGGCTCACCCCGGCATCCAGCCAGGAGGTCATCTCCTGAAACAGCGCCTCGCCGTGGGGCAGGTTGTAGGAACCGGCGTCGCTGCCCATAACCAGGTTCACCCCCAGCTCCTCGCCCAGCTTTATCTGGGCCGCCTGGCGATCGACTATCTCGGCCAGGGCCGCCAAGGTCGCCGCGTCGTGCCGGCCCTGAGGATCGTCCAGATGGGCCTGGATGGGCGCCAGGGTGGGGCTCCACCACACCCCCTTGCGAGCCATGGTTTCCAGGGTGTCGCGGCCCAGGAAAAAGCCGTGCTCAATTCCGTCGGCTCCCTGGTCCAGGGCCTGGCGCACCGCCGTTTCCCCGCTGGCGTGCACCGAAACCGGCAGGCCGGCGGCGTGAGCCTCACCCACCGCGGCGGCTATTTCCTCGTCGGTGAGCGCCTGGGGATGGCACACCTGGCCGGGGTGCTGGAAATCCAGCAGGCCCGTGGCGAACAGCTTGATTACCGCCGCGCCCCGCCCTATTTGCTCCCGGGCGGCCAGGGCAAAGGCCTGGGGCCCGCTCAGCCGGGCGGCGATCCAATAGGCCGCCTCGCCCTCGGCCCCCAGGCCCACGCAGGCGTTGCGCAACAGGGGCGGCCCGCCGTCGTCGTGGGGCGTGGCGCGATGGGGCTTGTGGCCCAGGTCGCGCACCGCAGCTACGCCGGCTTGGCGCCAGGCCTCCATGGCCTCCTCGGGTCCGGGCCCCAGGTACAGGTGCACGTGGGCGTCCAGGGGAGCGGGCGACAGCCACAGCTCCGGCAACTCGACCCGCTCCGCTCCCTGCTCCAGGGCCTCCTGGCCCAGGGCCGCCACCCTGCCCTCGCGGACCAGCACCGCGGGGGGGCCTTGATAGGACTCCGCCCCGGCCAGCCCCTTGGCCAGCAGGCAAAGCCCGTCATCTATGCGGGCCAAGGCTTAAACGGCCAGCTTGTTCACCAACTCGGCGAACTGGGCCCCATAGGCGGCGCATTCATCCATGACCCGCTGGTCCGGCTCTCCGATGGCCAGGGGACCGAAGTGGCCGCCCTTGCGCAGGCCCTGCACCACCATGCCGTGGATCAAAAGGCCGTGCAGCATGGACAGGATGGTCAGCTCGCCGCCGCCGCCGATGCCCCCGGTGGAGGCGAAGGCGCCGGCCGCCTTGCCCACCAGCTCGCCCTTGCCGAACAGGGGGATGGACTCATCGATAAAGGTTTTCATGGGGTTGGCCATGGAGCCGAAATAGCAGGGTGCGCCCAGGAGCACGCCGTCGGCCCGGCGCAGGTCTTCCAGGTTGGCCTCGGCCACTTTCTTTAGCGACACCTCGCAGCCGCCTTGCTCGATGCTGGCCGCCAGGGCCTCGGCCATCTTGCGGGTGTTGCCTCCGTGGGAAAAATAAACGATCAATACCTTGGGCATGACTGTCCCCTTTATGTTAACCAACGCCGGGCGCCTCAGGCGGGATGGTCGCCCTCGGCCCGCCAGGCGGGATGACAAACGCACAGGAACACCAGGTCGTCCAAGCCGGTGTTCTCGATCCATTGCCGCGAACCGGGCGGCAGGTATACGCACGACTCGGGCCCTACCTCCTGGGCCTGTCCGTCCTGGTGCAGCACTCCCCTGCCCCGCAGTACATAGTATATCTCCAAAAACTCCAGGCGGTGCGGTGTGGTGGATTGGCCTGGAGGCAGGCAGGCCCGGGCCAGGCTGATTTCACCGGCCATGGGGTCATTGCTTGGATGTAAGACCTCGGCCAGCAGACAACCGTCCTGGGCCGTGAAGAATCCCAATTGATCGGCCTTTTTGTGCAGCACCCCGAAACCCCGGTTTTAGAAAATCAATTTTCCGTCAAAAGAATTCGATTCGGGCCGCCCGGCAAGGATGGGTTATCGTCATGCGTCGGTTTGTAGAGCATGCCGTTCTCCACCACCTGAACTTGAGCGTCCACCATGCCTCCGGCCTCTATGGACAGCGAACGGCAACTCAGGCTGCCCTGAATCCAGCCACCGTTTTTCACCACCACCCGGTGGGCCACCACGCAGCCCTGCACCCCGCCCTCCACCACCAGGGTGTCTTGGGCATATACATTCCCGCGCACAACGGTACCGGCGGCCAATATGGTCAGTTGGTTGGCAGGCAAATATCGGCTCCGCGGCTATTTTTTTTGTTTCAGCGACTCGGGCGTCTCGCGCACCAAGAGAGCCAACTCTCCTTGTTCGTTGAATATCAAGAATTCCACGGCCTCGACCTTTTTGTCCACCAGGACAAAGCGGGCCCGAAACCGTTTTTCTTTTTGCACTGAGAAATGGGCGCCTTTTTTGGGATTCTCCGGCCGGCCTAAGGGGGTGAGCCTGGCGGGCGGCCAGGACTCCACCCAGGGGTCGCCTTTGCGGTCGCTGCGCAGCAGCACGGTGGCGTAGCCGTTGGCCGTCTGCTTGCCGCCCAGCTTGTTGTCTATTTCAAAGTAGACCAACAGATCGCGCCCCGACCTTTTGAGACTGACCTTGCTCACGTCCACCCAGTCCGAACTGGTGGGCCAGGGTTCCACCGCTTCGGCTTCCTGCGGGGTGGAAGCGCCGTTGTCCTTGGCCTTGTCATCTTCCGCATCCTGGGAGGCCTTGGTAGGAGCCGCCTTTTCGGGAGGGGGCGCCGGCAAAGGCCGCGGAGGCGGGGGGGCGGGACGGGGTGGCGGCGAAATCTCCGGGGGCATTATCCCGGAAACAAAGGCCCGGTCCTGCAAACTGCGCACGATGGTCTCCAGGTTTTGCGCCGCTAGCCTCAACCGACGATTGTCCTTCACTATCTCGTTGAGCGCCTGGTCCTGTTGGTAAAGGAAATACCCCCCAACGCCCAGCGCGGAAACCGTCAACACCAAAAGCAATAAAGCCAGGTAGATCAGCCAGGGGCCCAGTCTCATGGCCCTCACCGGCGCGTTCTCCTCGACCAGGAGTAATTCGGTATTTCGCTTGGCCAACACAATGCCTTTTCCAGAGTTGAGGGCCTTAGGCCCTTATGCCGAGTTGATAATTATAGTTGGCACGAGGAGCGCCTCTCAAGGATCGGACGCCCGTTTTCGGTTATAAGACCAAATTTTAACCCCGGACCTGCGTGGGGCCAATATGGCCTCCGTGCGCTCCCGGACCCGCAAGAAGCATATCCCGCAGGTACTACAGGGTATAATTTTGGTGCCGCTGCCAAACAAATCGCCCGCGCGCCCGGTGGCAAAATGCATAACTAAAGGTACCCTCGCACGCTATCATAGACAAAATATCATTGCAACACCTTAGAACTACAGCTAAAAAACAGTAACGTCCTTTTCGTGGCCCATAGACGTCTTTTTGGCTTTATCCGGAAAAAGTGTTTGACACATTAAAAGTGGGCATGCTACCTTTGATCCACTGAATGACAATTCATTCACTCGTTGACCATGTGAGTCTTGGATTCGAAGGTCGCTCAAGATAACATGAATGATTAATCATTCACCATTGCATAAGCAGATGCGCGGCGAGCCAGGCTAAGGAGGTTAGCTTTATGTCCCTGAAAATCAAGAAAGTGGGCGTCATCGGCGCAGGGGTGATGGGTGCCACCATTGCCGCCCACATGGCCAACGTGGGCCTTTCCACGGTGCTTTTGGACATCGTTCCCCCCAAGATGCCCGATCCCCTGGCCAAGAAAGGGGTTAGCGAAGACTCCCCGGTCTATCGCAACTACTTTGCCCAAAACGGGCTGCAGGGAGCTTTGAAGTCCAAGCCGGCATCCTTCTATGTGCCTGAAAACGCATCTTTGGTCACCACCGGCAACCTGGAAGACAACCTGGATCTGCTCGCCGACTGCGACTGGATCATCGAGGTGGTGGTCGAGCTGCTCAACATCAAAAAGGACCTTCTGGCCCGCATCGAAAAGGTGCGCGCCCCCCACGCCGTGGTCACCACCAACACCTCCGGCATTTCCGTGGCCTCCATGAGCGAGGATCTGAGCCCCGAGTTCCAGGAGCACTTCCTGGGCACCCACTTCTTCAACCCGCCCCGCTACATGAAGCTCTTCGAGATCATCCCCGGCCCCAAGACCAAGCCCGAGGTGATCGAGGGCATGGCCCAGTTCGCCGAGGAAGTGCTGGGCAAGGGCGTGGTGTTCGCCAAGGACACCCCCAACTTCGTGGCCAACCGCATCGGCGTGTTCGGCATGTGCTACATGAACCGGCTCCTGGACGAGATGGGCCTGAGCTTCGAGGAAGCCGACGCCCTGACCGGCACGGTGCTGGGACGCCCCAAGATGGCCTCCTACCGCCTGGCCGACCTGGTGGGCCTGGACACTATGGGCCACGTGGCGGCCAACGTCTTTGACGGCTGCCCGGACGACGAGCAGCGCGAGGTCTTCCAGCCCCCCGAGTGGTTCAACAAGATGATCTCCAACGGCTGGTTGGGCAACAAGACCAAGCAGGGCTTTTACAAGCGGGTAAAGACCCCGGAGGGTAAAAAGGACACCCTGGTCCTGGACCGCGAAACCATGGAGTACCGGCCCAAGAACAAGGTCAAGTTCGCCTCCCTGGAAGCGGCCAAGCAGGCCCCCGGCGGCAAGGGCAAGCTCAAGGCCATGTTCTACGCCAAGGACAAGGCCGGCGAGTTTACCTTCAAACACATGAGCGCGGGCCTGATCTACGCGGCCAACCGCATTCCCGAAATCGCCGACGACATCGTCAACATCGACAACGCCATGAAGTGGGGCTTCAACTGGAAAACGGGGCCCTTCGAGACCTGGGACGCCCTGGACCTGGCCAAGGCGGTGGAGGCCATGAAGGCCGGCGGCTTCAGCGTTCCCGCTTGGGTGGAAGAAATGTTGGCCGCGGGCAACGAGTCCTTCTACAAGAAGGAAAACGGCGAACTGTACTACTACGACCTACCCAGCAAGGGCTACAAGCTGGTGGAGATGTCTCCGCAGATCATCCTGCTGCCCTCCCTCAAAGAGCGCAACAAGACGGTGATGGAGAACAAGGGCGCTTCGCTCATCGACCTGGGCGACGGCGTGCTGTGCCTGGAGTTCCACAGCAAGATGAACTCCCTGGGCCAGGACATCATCACCTTATGCGAAAAAGCGGCCGACATGGTGGAGGAAGAAGGCTGGGAAGGCCTGGTGGTGGCCAACCACGGGACCAACTTCTCGGTGGGCGCCAACCTCATGCTGGTGCTGTTCACCGCCCAGGAAGAGGAATGGGACGAGCTTGACTGGATGATCAAGAAGTTCCAGGACGCCTTCATGCGCCTGAAGTACTGCTCCAAGCCGGTGGTGGCCGCCCCCCACCAGATGGCCCTGGGCGGCGGCTGCGAGATCTGCCTGGCCTCCGACCGGGTGGTGGCCGCGGCCGAGACCTACATCGGCCTGGTCGAGGTCGGCGTGGGGGTCATCCCCGCCGGCGGCGGCACCAAGGAACTGTTGCTCAGAAACACCCACGAGCGGGTGTTCAAGATCGCCAGGGGCGGCCTGTATCCCAAGCAGGTCTACCTGCTGCCCTTCGTGGCCCGGGCCTTTGAGACCATCGCCATGGCCAAGGTGGCCACCAGCGCCCCCGAGGCCTTGAAGATGGGCATCTTCCGGCCCAGCGACAAAGTGGTGGTCAATGCCGACTACCGCATCAAGAAGGCCAAGGACAACGTCATCGCCATGAATCTGGCCGGCTACACCCCTCCCCGGCCCATCGACAACGTCCGGGTGATGGGGCGCGACTCCATGGGAGTGTTCAACTACGCCCTGTACAACATGCACAAAGCCGGCTTCGTAACCGACCACGACATCACCGTGGCCATGGAAGTGGCCCGGGTGTTGACCGGCGGCAACGTGTTGCCCGAGACAGAGGTGAGCGAGCAGTACCTCCTGGACCTGGAGCGCGAGGCCTTCCTCAAGCTGTGCGGCATGCCCCAGACCCAGGCGCGCATGGCCCACATGCTCAAGACCGGCAAGCCCCTGCGCAACTGATAAGGGAAGCAAGGGATCCATGGAAATGAACAGGAGAGGGGCAAACACAATACAAACACGTCGTGCGGGCGCTATTTTATTGGGCCCCTCTCCTGTTTTTATAATTTTCGCCTCAGTTTTTAAGGTGGGAGGTATCTCATGAAGGAAGCCGTGATCGTCGCGGCCTGCCGAACCGCGGTGGGGCGCGCCCCCCGGGGCACCCTGCGCCAGACTCGTCCCGAGTACATGGCCAGCACCGTGATAAGCGAATTAGTCAAACGCACTCCCGGCCTCGACCCCGTTGAAATAGACGACGTGGTGATGGGCTGCACGTTCCCCGAGGCCGAGCAGGGCCTGAACATCGGCCGCGTGGCGGCCCAAAAGGCCGGGCTGCCCGACGAGGTTCCCGGCATGACCGTGAACCGTTTCTGCTCCTCGGGCCTCAACGCCATATCCATAGCCTGCGAGCGCATCATGTGCGGCCAGGCCGAAGTCATGATCGCCGGTGGCGTGGAATCCATGAGCCTGATTCCCATGGGCGGCAACATGATGATGGTCGACCTCGAGATGGGCATGGAAAAGCCCTGGGCCTACGAGGGCATGGGCATGACCGCCGAGAACGTGGCCACCGACTTCGGCATCTCCCGCGAGGAACAGGACAAGCTGGGCGTGCGCTCCAACGAGTTGGCTCTCAAGGCCATCGCCGAAGGCCGCTTCAAGGACGAGATCGTGCCCCTGATGGTGACCAAGCAGCGCAAGAACAAGAAGGGCCGTTACGAGCTGTATGAAGAGGTCTTCGAGGTGGACGAGGGGCCCCGCCCCGGCACCACCCTGGAAGGCCTGGCCAAGCTGCGGCCCGCCTTTGTCAAAACCGGCACGGTGACCGCGGGCAACTCGTCGCAGATGAGCGACGGCGCCGCGGTGGTGATGTGCATGTCCAAGGAAAAGGCCGCCGCCCTGGGGCTCACCCCCATGCTCACCTACCGCTCCTACGCGGTGGCCGGGGTGGACCCGCGCTATATGGGCGTGGGCCCGGTGAAGGCCATACCCAAGGCCCTGGCCCTGGCGGGCATCACGGTGAAAGACCTGGGCCTCATCGAGCTCAACGAGGCCTTCGGCTCCCAGGCGGCCTATTGCCTGCGCGAGTTGGACCTGCCCTTGGAGATAACCAACGTCAACGGCGGGGCCATTGCCCTGGGCCACCCCTTGGGCTGCACCGGCGCCAAGCTGACCACCCAGTTGGCCTATGAGATGGGCCGCCGCGACGACGCGCGTTGGGGCCTGGTGTCCATGTGCATCGGCTTCGGCATGGGCGCGGCCGGCATCTTCGAAAAAGAGAACTACTAGCCGCCCTACCCGGCGCGGCTCGACAAGATTTTGTTAGCTTCAGACAAAGGGAGCCCGAATCATGGCTGATAAAGAGATTCCCCAGGGCGGCGGTTTTCTGCTTGGCCCCACCGATCCCGAAACCGCCTTCGTGCCCGAGGAGTTTTCCGACGAGCACAAGATGATCCTCACCACCACGGCCGATTTCGTGACCGGCGAAATCGACCCGGTGAGCGATCAGATCGAGGAAAAAGACCACGAGCTGATGAAAAAGCTCATGGCCCAGGCCGGCGAGCTGGGCCTGCTGGGCTCCGACGTACCCGAAGATTTCGGAGGTTTGGGCCTGGACAAGATCTCCACCGCCTGCGTGACCGAAGAGATCGGCAAGTCCGGTTCCTTTGCCGTGGCCCAGGGGGCGCACACCGGCATCGGCACCCTGCCCATCGTCTACTACGGCACCAAGGAGCAGAAGGAAAAGTACCTGCCCGACCTGGCCGCGGGCACCAAGATCGCGGCCTACTGCCTCACCGAGGCGGGCGCCGGCTCCGACGCGGTGGGCGGCTGCCGCACCAAGGCGGTGCTCAGCGAGGACGGCAAGCACTACATCATCAACGGCGAAAAGATGTTCATCACCAACGGTGGTTGGGCCGAGACCTTCATCGTCTTCGCCAAGATCGACAACACCGACTTCAGCGCCTTCATCGTGGAGCGCGGCATGCCCGGCGTCAGCTCCGGAGCCGAGGAGCACAAGCTGGGCATCAAGGGCAGCAGCACCACCACGGTGATCCTGGAAGACGCCCAGGTACCGGTGGAGAACCTGCTCTATGAGCGGGGCAAGGGCGCCACCATCGCCCTGAACGTCTTGAACATCGGCCGCTACAAGCTGGGCTGCGCCGCGGCCGGCGGAGCCAAGGGCGCCTTGGAGACCGCCACCAAGTTCGCCAAGGAGCGGGTGCAGTTCGGCAAGTCCATCGCCGAGTTCGGGGCCATCCAGGAGAAGCTGGCCCGCATGGCTTCCAAGATATATGCGGCCGAGACCAGCATCTACCGCTCGGTGGGCCTCATCGACGCCTCCCTGCACGGCGTGGACCCCAACGATCCCGAGTACGGCGGCAAGGCCAGCGCGGCCATCCGCGAGTACGCGGTGGAATGCTCCATCGACAAGGTCCTGGGCTCCGAGGTGCTGGACTACGTGGTGGACGAATGCGTGCAGATTCACGGCGGGTACGGCTACGTGAGCGAGTACCCGGCCGAGCGCTACTACCGCGACGCCCGCATCAACCGCATCTTCGAGGGCACCAACGAGATCAACCGCATGACCATCCCCGGCGAGCTCCTCAAGCGGGCCATGAAGGGCAAGCTGCCGCTCATGGCCGCCGGCCAGAAGCTCTTGGGCGAGATCATGGAGTACTCCCCCATGATGGTGGAGCTGCCCGATGAGCCCCTGGCCTACGAGGCCCACGTGGCCGAGATGGCCAAGAAGTCGGTGATCTACGTGGCCGGCCTGGCCGCCCAGACCTTCATGCAAAAGCTCATCCACCAGCAGGAGCTCTTGCTCAAGATCGCGGACATGATCATCGAGGCCTTTGCCATGGAGAGCTGCGTGATCCGGGCCAAGAAGGCCATCGCCTCCCTGGGCGAGGACAAGGCCAAGGTCTACATGGACATGACCCAGGTGTACATGGACGAGGTGATGCCCAGGATGATGGCCTGGGCCAACGAGTGCCTGGCGGCCATGGCCGAGGGCGACGACCTGCGCACCATGATGGTAGGCGCCCGCAAGCTGCTCAAGTACAACCCGGCCAACGCCATCGCCATCAAGCGGGCCGTGGCGGCCAAGGTGCTGGACAAGAACGGCTACCCCATCAGCTACTAGATAAAACGCCCGACCGGATGCCGGGCTTGGGAAGCATCCTGAATCCTGCCAAAGAGGCCCGCCGGGTTCCCCTCCCTTGCCCGGCGGGCCTCAAATTTTTACTTTCCTATTGAATTTGTTAGTATACTATAAACTTAGCCATCACAGGAAGATATGCGGAAGGATGCCTTATGTCTCAATTTAGCAAACATATAATTGCCGAAATAGATAGGATCGCTAAACGTGAAAAGCTCAGCAAAAGCGTCGCTTTTTTGTTCTGGTTTGGCGTAACATTCCTTGGTCTGTCCGAAACAGAAGCCAGAGAAGCAACCTCTGTTGAAGGGTCTAATGACAAAGGTGTTGACTTGTTCTTTGTGGACCAGGAGCAAGGTATAGTCCATATCGCTCAGGGAAAATATAGCGAAAGCCAAAAGTTGTGAATGGCGGAGTAAGTGCGGGACAGTTGGCGGTCTAAAACCGTGACACTTGTTTTAGAGATATAGTCCTGTTGTTCATGCTGTCAATCATGATCTTGCCTTAGTTGGTTTTGGGCTTTGCCTGGGATCGTCTTTTGGCTTGGCGGAGCCGGTAGCTTTCTCCATTGGCCTCGATGATGTGGCACCTATGGGTCAGTCTGTCCAGCAGTGCACCGGTGAGTCTTTCGGAGCCGAAGACCTCCGTCCATTGCTGGAAAGGGAGATTGGTGGTGATCATGAGGCTTTGTTGTTCATATGCCCTACCCACCACCTCGAATAGCATTTGAGCGCCTATCTTGGAGAAGGGCACATAGCCCAGTTCATCGATGACCAGCAGGTGTAGGCGCTGGAGCTGTTTCTGCAGGCGTTGCAGACGTCTTTCCTCGCGGCATTCCATGAGCTCTGTGACCAGGGCGGTGGCGCTGTAGAATTTCACCTTGCTTCCCTGGGCGCAGGCCGCAAAGGCCATGGCGCTGGCCAGGTGGGTCTTGCCGGTGCCGGAGTTTCCGATCAGGAGCACGTTTTCCTTTTTGGCGATGTACTCGCCCCTCATCAGCTCCCTGACCAGCTGCTGATTGATGGAGGGCTGTGCCTTGAAATCAAAGGTGTCCATGGTCTTGATCACCGGAAAGGCGGCTTGCTTGATGCGCCTTTCGGCTGCCCGCTTCTCGCGGTCCAGAAGCTCCCGCTCGGTCAGGCGCAGCAGGTAGGTCATGTAATCGGAGCGGTCTTGGCTGCAGACCTTGGCCATGGCCGCGTATTCCCGGAGAATGGTGGGCAGCTTCAGCTTTTTGAGGTGGTACTCCAAGAGCACGGTGGGTTTGTCCTGGTCCTTCATGACAGCGCCCCTCCCTGCGCGAGGAGGGAGTCATAGACTGTGATATCGGGCCCGGCCACGCTCACTCGGCCCAGGTGCTCACGACCGTCCAGCAGGAAGGTGGCCGCGGGCCCTGATGATGGCGGCTCCAGCAGGTGGACAATGGCCTCCGGGGCATAGGCTCCCGCGTACAATGCCTGCTCCACCGCCCGCTTCAGTCTGGCCATGGAGTGGTCCTCCAGCAAACGTAGGACCTTTATGTATTTACGGGTGCCCTGGCCAGGCATGTCTTCCCCGGCCACCAGCCGCCGCCTCAAGACCTCAAAGCACTCAGACAGATCTAGGTCAGCCAGGGGGCGGGCGTGGTCCAGGGAGCCAGGCTTGCGCTCCAGCAAGGGCAGATAATGCCGGTAGTCGAAAAACACCCCTTCCTTGCCCCAGGATCGGGAGTGGCGGGCCACCACCACGTCATGGTGGCAGAGCACCACCCGATCCACATAGCCCTTGGCCACAATTTCATGGTGGGCACAAGCCACCGGCACCGAGTAGTCATTGTCGTCGAAGCGGACCAGGGACAATGAATTGGCCCGGGTAGGCTGTTTGCGGCAGGCATCGAAGCGGGAGGGAGGCAGGGGGACAAAGGCTGTCTGGTCTTCCTGCAAAACCTCGGCCTTGCTACCGCCCTTGCCACGCAAACGGCGCTTCATGTCGTCGCGGCACTGCCTTAAAAGCATGGCATTGAGCTCGGCCAGGTCCTTCACCTGGGGCACTGGCACCAAAAAATTCTGCCGGGCGTACTTGACCACCCCTTCCACCACGCCCTTCTCGTTTGGACGCCGCACCCGACAAAAATGCTCCCGAAAAAGGTAATGGCTCTGCAGCTTGAGAAAACCATCGGTCAGCTTGCGCTCATGAGGCCCTATGATCTTGGAAACCAGGACCTTGCTATTGTCGTAACTGATCCGGTGGGGCACCCCACCGAAAAACTCGAACGCCCTGGCATGCCCTTCCCAGTAGCTCTCGCTGCACTCCTTGTCGAAGGCCGCCACGAAAAAGGCATCGGAGTACGGCAAGGCCATGATAAAAAGCGCTATCTTGCGAAGCTCCCCGGAAACCTTGGCCAGGGCATAGCCAAAGTCCACCTGCGCCTCGCCGGGACGATGGACCAGGGGCATGTACACCTCCTGGCTCACGCGCTTGATTGCGCGCACCGCCTCCTTTACCTGGGTGTACTTGCCCTGATAACCCGCCTCCTTGATGCGGTGATATATGCGCGTGGCCGTGTGCCTTTGCTTCTTGGGAACCTTTTTGTCCTCTTTTATGATCCGGGCGATCAACTCAAGGTAGGGGCCAAGCTTGGGCTTGGCTCGGGGGGTGCTGAGCCGGTATCCGGGAGGCTCGGGAAAATTCTGAATCTTTTGCAGGGTATCCCAATGGATGCCCTCTCTACGCATTAACTCGCGCTTGCTCGCCTGGCCATCGCGCACTCAAGTCTGATCCGGGCCCATTGATCCATGTCCGTGTACACCCCTTCCGCTCCTCCAGAGAGTCCTGGCCTGGAAGCCACCATGGCCTCCATCGCACCAAAACACCTGAAGAAAACTGAATCAATGTGTCACGGTTTTCAACCGCCACTAAAATCGTCTCGCTTTTGGACCGCCATTTACAAAAGTATCGTGCCAAAGAAACTGACGTCACTAAACTAGAGAGTAGCATTAATTGGTTAAATAATCCCGAAGCATTGAGAAGGGATGGCAAATCTGATTTAGCGGAAGCGGCTGAAGAGTTTTTAGACGCTGTCAGGGACGGGTACGGTATAAACCTCTGGTATGTTTACACGGGAGAAAAGTCACCAAACGTTGATAAACATATCGCTGTATATAATCAAAACAGAGAAAATATCGAAAACCGGAGAGTTATCAGACACTAACATATTGGTATCATAGAATCAGAATGGGAGGAAACCCAAGATAAATTCAGGAGAATTTCCGAAGAAAAGGTGGCTATTGATGATGACTTCCTGGAATTTTCTGGGGATTTTGGAGACGCCGCTATTGCAAATATTCCGGCGAGTGAACTAGTAAGGTTGTAAACCTCCCCCGATTAGTGCCAGTCAACAGTAGAAACTTCAGGTGAATTTATAGCGAGGTATTCGGCTGGTGTCAGGTTGCCGAGGGACTCATGAGGGCGTTCCTCGTTGTACTCCTTGAGCCAGCGATCCGTGATTTCCCGCACCTCGCTTAGACGGGAAAATATGTAAAGGTCCAGCACCTCTTCCCGATAGGTCCGGTTGAAGCGTTCAATGTATGAATTCTGGGTGGGCTTGCCGGGCTGAGTGAAACCCAAATCGATACTATGCTCCTCGGCCCATTGGGCCATAGCTACACTGACCAGCTCCGGGCCGTTGTCCAGCCTCAGCCTGGACGGGTAGCCCCGCCAGGCAGCGATACGCTCCAGCACTCGGATTATCCTTTGGGCGGGGAGATTGACGTCCACCTCTATGGCCAGGGCCTCTCGATTGAAATCATCCACCACATTAAAGGTCCTGAATCGCTGGCCGCCATACAGGGCATCGCTCATGAAGTCCACCGACCAGCAGATATTGGCCAGATCCGGCACTGCAAGCGGCTGGGGATCACGAGTAGGCAGGCGCTTCTTACCCTTCCTGCGAAGGTTTAGCTTCAGGGCGCAGTACACTCGGTACACCCGCTTGTGATTCCAGCCATGTCCATCCCGCCGAATTACTTGAAACAGTTTGGCAAAGCCGTATCTGGGATATTTGTCTGCCAGCGAAGTCAGCGCCTCGATGATCGGACCATCGTCGCGGGGCTTGGGTCGGTAGGCATAAACCGACCGGCTCAGCCTCAGGGCGCGGCAGGCCCGGCGAATGCTCAGACCGTGCTCTTTGCACATGAACTTAGCCAGATCGCGCCGACCCGCTGGCCTTATATTTTTCTTTCGATGACGTCCTTCAGAGCCCGATTCTCAAGGCTCAAGTCGGCGTACATCTGCTTTAGACGCCTGTTTTCTTCTTCAAGCTCCTTGAGCCGGACGATGTCCGAGGCCTCCATGCCCCCGTACTTGGACTTCCATTTGTAGTAGGTGGCGCTGCTGACACCGTATTCCCGGCAGACCTCCTTGGCGGTCCTGCCCCCTTCCACCTCTTTCAGAATTTTGACGATCTGAGTTTCGCTGAATCTGGTCCTGCGCATCGTGAAGAGTCCTCCTTGCAGACCTCAGTCTGTGACCTGCTTCCCGAATTCTGGTCCATATCGGATGAGAAAATCGTCATAATTCTCATTTGACCAGGAGGACTGGATGAAGCGCAGGAGGTACACCGAGCCCCAGATCGTTTTTGCCCTGCAGCAGGCTGACAGCGGCACCCCGGTGGCGGAGATCGTGCGCAAGATGGGGGTGAGCGAGGCCACCTTTTACCGCTGGAAGAAAAAATTCGCGGGCATGGGCGTGGCGGAGATCAGGCGCCTGAAGCAGCTTGAGGAAGAAAACCGTAAGCTCAAGCAGCTGGTGGCTGACTTGAGCCTGGACAAGGCCATGCTGCAGGACGTCATAAAAAGAAAACTATGAAGCCTGTCCGCAAGCGTGCTCTGGCCGGCTATTTGGAGAAGGTATTCAAGGTCAGTGAGCGGCGGGCCTGCCAGGTGCTCAAGTTTGCCCGCTCCAGCCATCGCTACCAGAGTATTGCGGACAGGCAGGACGAATTGCGCATGCGGCTGAGGGACCTGGCCGCGGTCCGGGTCAGCTATGGCTACCGGCGCCTGCATGTGCTCCTGAGGCGGGAGGGCTGGCTGGTCAACGCCAAGCGGGTTTATCGCCTTTATACCGAGGAGGGGCTGACCATGCGCCGCAAGCGCCCCCGGCGCCGGGTGAGCGCGACCCGCCGGGTGGTCAGCCAGCCAAAGCCCAAGAGGAGCAACGAGAGCTGGTCTATGGACTTTGTGTCCGATCAGCTTTATTCTGGGCATCAGCTCCGGGTGCTGACGATAGTGGACAACTTTAGTCGTGAGAGCCTTGCTTTGAAGGCTGGTCAGAGCCTACGGGGCGATGATGTAGTGGCAGTGCTCAACCAGCTGGTCGCTGAACGTGGAGCCCCCAAATCCATCAAAGTGGACAACGGGAGCGAATTCACCTCTAAAGTCCTTGATCAGTGGGCGTACTGGAACAAGGTGGAGCTTGATTTCAGCCGCCCAGGCAAGCCCACGGACAACCCATTTATCGAGTCATTCAACGGACGTCTTCGGGAGGAGTGCTTAAACGAAAACTGGTTTGTGTCGGTGGTGGACGCCCAGGACAAGCTGGACACCTGGCGGCTGGATTACAACCAACATCGGCCACACAGCTCCCTGGGTAACATGACCCCGGAGGCCTATGCCAAGCAGGTGGGACCTGCCCCCTGCGTGGCCTCCCCCAGGGCTCCATCTCCAAAGAAGCAAACCTGGGAATCTCTCATCTCACCTGGACCCGAAACGGGTAGCACCTCATCTGCCAGAAGTCTCTACCTCAAACTGGCCCTATTTTAAGGGAGGGTTACAAGGTTATATGAGAAATATGAAGACAGATTATTTGATAGAAATGTTCGCTTGTTTCTGGGTGCCAGAAAAGGTTCGGTTAATGCGGGTATTTTTGACACACTCTCAGATGAATCACAACATGGCTACTTTTGGGCATACAATAATGGTATTACAGTCATTTGTGATTCCTTCGAATCAGACGGATCACACATAAATCTGAAAAATTTTAGTATTGTTAATGGCTGTCAGACTACTGTTTCGATTGCAAGGAGCTTACAAAGCAACGGGGACGTACATGTGTTAACACGTTTTATAGCTGCATCCCCAAGCATAGTAAATGAAATCATTACTTTTAACAACTCCCAAAATCCTATCAGACCTTGGGATATAGCATCTCAACATATTACCCAGAGAAGGCTAAAGACAGAATTTGCCAATCTTGACAAACCTTACCTGTATGTTACTAGGAGAGGAGACAAACCAAGGGGAGATTTAAAAAAATTTAAGGATAAAAATAAAATTCGACAGATTAAAATAGAACAGCTTGGGCAATATGCTGCGGCGTTTAGAGGCCAACCTGTGCTGGCATACAAGCATAAGGCTTTCATTTTTTCCAAGCACCACGATGATATTTTCCCTCCAGATGTAACAGCTCAAGAAATTTTAATGCAGTGGATATGTGGTTTAATATGCGACGAAATTGTAAGAGAAACCTTAAAGAAAAAGGATCAGGATGAAGTTCGTATATTAAAGAAAGGAGGCACGCTTTTTACATTGGCAACATTGTCTAAAATATTGACTCTTCGTAACGGTGCCACTTATATGAAAAAGCTTACCGAGGAGACCATAGTCAGTAGGGGTGCGCGACAGAGGTTTAAGAAGTATGCGGACTATGCTATGAATCGTTACGTCGATGCTGTTCTAGACCAAAGCGAATTGGCAGATGATGAACTTCCCACTTTAATTAGGTCAAAAGAATTTTACGATAAAGTTATTAAACGAATTGAACGTGGCTACAAAAAAGATGCCAGCGCAAAGGCTTGGCTTGATGAAGCCTTGCCAAAACTACGCTGATCTACTCGTTATCACTTATCAGCAAATATGTCCTGTCAGGCCAGCGGTCGTTGCTGGCATCATCGGAATACACCCTACTTCGGCACGGCCTTAACCAGTGGAGATCCCATGGTCCGCAAAATAATCCTGACCTTTTGCCTGGCCCTGCTCCTGAGCAGCCTGATGCCCTTGGCCGCCCAGGCCGGCCGCATCGGCTTCAAGAACAACCACCCCAAGCACTGCTACACCTTCCAGTTTCAAACCTTGAAGTGGAACCCTGACCTGGAGAAATGGGAGCCGGTCGGCGACCCCAAGCTCTACGATGTACCGCCGGGCAAGACCCGCATCTATGAAGGCTTCGTCGATGCGATCAGCTATATAAATTACGCGGAGAATAAAGATGACAAATGCTGGGTCCCTTCCGGAACCGGCTTTATCCGCATCTGGCACACCTACCACCCCACGAAACAGGGCACTTTTAACGTGATCGTGGAAGAGAGCGGTCACGTCGAGGTGAAACAAATCCGCTAGCAACCAGGGTCAGGAACTTTCCGGCGCCCCTATTTGTTCAAGGCGTGCCCGCCCGAGCCCTGTTGCTTGACACAAGTATCACCGGCAAGCATTATATGATTCCATAGCTGAGATGAGTCTGCCCCCTCACCTCGCACCATCGCCCCGCGCGACGGTATTCTTCTGCGACCTAACGCTGAGGGGAAAAACGGCATGTCTCGACAACTAGCTCTGATAACGCTGCTGGCCTTCCTGGCCGCCGCGCTGGTCCCCCTGACCGCGCATGCCGGCCGCATCGGCTTTAAGAACGAAACCAAGAGCAACTGCTACGTGTTCAAGTGGCAGAGCCTGCTTTGGGCCAAGTCGGAGAGCAAGTGGATACCCGACGGCCCGCCCAAGACCCGCATGGTAAAACCGCAGGCGACCAGCATCTATGAGGGGCTTGTAGACGGCATAGAGTACGTGGAGGCCCAGAAGTTCAACGACGCCAACTGCTCCGGTTCCGCGGGGGATTTCCGACGGGTCTGGCAAGCCTCGGCGCCCTCGGCCACGACCACCATGAACGTGATTGCGGACAAGAACAACAACGTGACGGTAAAACAGTTCCGCTAGCAGGTCAGCGCAAAACAAATCACGAGGCCCGCCGGGTTTTACCACCGGCGGGCCTCATTTTTTTGCTGATTCCCTAAACCATCGGCCAGCAGGTGGCTCCGCCGTCCCGATTGCGGTTGGCAACGAATAATCTCAACGCCGCAGAGCTTAGGCGGATTTCCCCTTTTCCTCGCCCGCCACTTCCACCTTGGCCTGCAACTGCCCGCCTTGGGGATGATAGCTGACGACCCTTTGCGGGAAGGGAATCTCTATGCCCTCCTGGCGGAAGAGCTTGAGGATCTTGGTGTTGAGCTCGTGGATCAGCCGCCCCCGGTCGCCGGGGTCGTGAATCCAGGCCAGAAGCTGATAGTTCAGGGCCGAGTCGCCGAACTCGCGGAAGCGCACCCTGGGCTTGGGGCTGGGCAGAATCTCGCTGAGTTCTTCGCAGGCCTTTAAGAGCGTCGCCTCCACCTGGTCCGGGTCGGAGCCATACCCTACCCCCACCGAGACCCGCATCCGGTAGCGGGGCACCCGGCCGCTTTCGTTGATGATGGTGGTGGTGCTCATGATGGAGTTGGGCACGGTGATGAGCACGTCGTCGCGGGTGAGGATGCGGGTGGAGCGGATGCCGATGTCCACCACCTCGCCGCGCTGGCCGTCGCCCAAGGTGATGTAGTCGCCCAGGCTGAAGGGGTGATCCATGAGCACGCTGACCCCGCCGAAGAGGTTGGCCAGGGTATCCTTGGAGGCCAGGGCCAAGGCGGCGGTGGCGATGCCCGCCGAAGCCAGCAGGGGCGTGACGTTGATGTCCCAGATATGAAAGATCCAGTAGCCGCCGTGGGCCAGCAGCAAGAGCAGGATCAGGTTGTCGATAAGGGGAAGCAGTTGGCGAGAGGAATGCTCCGCGCGGTGGCGCTCCCGCAGGGCCCGGAAGATGGCACGGCTCATGCGCGCCAGATAGATAGTCCACACGATGACTATGATCGAATAGATAAAATCAATCAGGGTGCCCCGCCAGGTCTGCTCCTCCAGGTAAATATCCAAGGCCACCAACATGGACAATAACAGCACGGAGCTGCGCATGGGACCATGCAAATGATCCAGGATGTGATCGTCGATGATGGTTTTGCTGCGGTGGACTATGCCCTTTAAAACGCGGCCAAACAGGTAGTCCACCACAAAGGCGACGATCAAGGTGACCGCCAACAGGATGATGGCCAGGATATAGGGATGCGCCAGAAGCCAATGCCAGGATTGAACCACGGGCTGTAACATCCTGATTCCTTTCTAAGGCCAAAAGCCGGCATCATCAGGGCATGCTGACGATTTCTAAAGTTTAGGAGGGGCCGGCGCCCCCTGTCAACCGCGCCCCTTGAGTATGGGGGCATAACCAGCTATAAACAAGGAACCCTTTTCCCCGGGAGGATTCCGCTGCCCGTGCGCGTTTATCTCGACTCTGCGTTTTTGCTCGTTCTGGGCGCCATAATGCTGCTGGTCGGCGCCTGCGGTCCCACGGTGGTGCCCCCTCCCCCGGCGGGCCGCGATTTGCCCAAGGGCAAGCCCTACACCGTTTGGGGCCGCACCTATCAGCCCTTTACCCAGGCCCATGGCTTTGAGCAGCGTGGCTTGGCCTCCTGGTACGGCCCCAAGTTTCAGGGCAGGCTCACCTCCAGCGGCGAAGTCTATGACATGGAAAAAATGACCGCCGCCCACAAGCTGTTGCCCATGAACACCTGGGTGGAGGTGGTAAACCAGGACAACGGCAAAAAGGCGGTGGTCAGGATCAACGACCGGGGCCCCTTTGTGGACGGCCGCATCATTGACCTTTCCAAGGCCGCGGCCCGCGAGTTGAACGTCATCGGCCCCGGCACCGCGCCGGTGTTCATCAGGGCCCTGGCCAGCCCGCCCTCCAGCACCACGCCCCCGCCCGCCAACGCGCCAAGCGCCGTGGTCAAACTGGGTCCTTTTACGGTGCAAGTCGGCGCTTTTACAAGCGAAAGCAACGCTTATCGCCTGGCGGCCACCCTGCGCACCCAATATGAGGACGTCACGGTGGTCAAGTACGACCGGGGCGACATGATTTTCAACCGAGTGCGGGTGGGCAAGCTGGACAATTTGGAACAGGCGGAAAAGCTAAAGGCCCGTTTGCGGCAGGAAAACCACAAACAGGCCTTTGTAGTCGCCTGGTAGGAAAAAGCTAGTCTGACTCCAGCCCGGCGGCTTCGTTGATCCGGCGGCGGAGTACCCCCGAGGTCTTGAACACCACCACACGGCGGGCCCGGAGTTGCAGATCCGCGCGGGTCTGGGGGTTACGGCCTCGGCGCGCCTTTTTGTCCTTGACCATGAACTTGCCGAAGCCGCTTATAAGCAGATCGTCGCCGGTGGCGAGGGTGCCCTTCATCAACTCCAGGGCCGTCTCCACCACTTCGCGTGAACGATTTTTGGGCAGCTGGGAGGTTTCATATACTTCGTTGATTATGTTTTCCTTGGTCAGCGCCAACGCCACTCTCCTTTTACGGACCTGTAATTCATTTACCACTGTTGCGGCCGACCGGTTCGTCAGAACGCGTTAGGCACTATCTCCAATATTCGTCCTTTTGTCAATACCTTTAGCGTGGATAGCCTCTGTGGCGGGGCTGCTCTTGTAATGTGGCACCGCAGTGTCTATATTTAATACACCTGCAAGATTGTCTTGTGGGGGCGACATGGTTTCGACGGAGGCAGTTGAGGCTTTAAGTTGCATGCCGGGGTCCTGTCGGCCCGTAATCCGGTGGGAAACTAAAGTAATCGCAGATGATTACGCATACGCCGTAGCCGCGTAAAAAGGCTACCGTCCCCCCAGCCCGTTCCCGCGGGGCTGACGGGGGCGACGATTAGCGGGATAGGGAATGGGCATCGTCCGGCCGGCCCGCTACCGAAACCATAGGCTAGACTGGCCACCTGGAAGCCCTGTCCGTGGGACTATCCGGGGGTGAGAAAGAATCACGGACTAAGCATGTAGTGGCTTGGGCTGAAAGCTTTCGGACGGGGGTTCGATTCCCCCCGCCTCCACCAAAAATCTTTATAAGATCAAGGCCGGCGAACAAGCCGGCCTTTTTCTTTGCCAGTCGGATCCGTTCCGATGCCCCCTCCTCTCCCTTGGAGCGTTGCGATCGCACTTGGGCGGGCCACTTTCGCCCAACTCTCCCAGGATGCTAAGCTCTAGGCAAACAATAGCGGGAGGATAGGTATGGCGGCGCTGTGGCAACTAATGGGCCTGGGGTCCCTGGCGGCCCTGGCGGGGGCCTCCTTTGTCATGCAGGCCACGGTGAACAGCCAACTCCGCCGGGCCCTGGACTCCGCCTGCTGGGCCTCTTTTGTGAGCTATCTGGGGGGCACCCTGGTCATGCTGGTGGTGATTCTGGTCCTGCGCGAGCCCCTGCCCGCTTCAGATTCCCTGGCCAAAAGCTCCTGGCTGCACTGGACCGGCGGCCTGTTCGGCGCGGTGTACGTGGTAATCACCATCCTGCTCCTGCCCCGCCTGGGGGCCGCCACCCTGCTGGCCCTGTTCGTCGCCGGCCAGATGATCGCCTCCCTGGCCTTTGACCATTTCGGGCTTTTCGGCCTGGAGCGGCAACCAGCCGATTTGCCCCGCCTGGCGGGGGCCTTGCTGTTGGTGCTCGGGGTGGTGCTGATCAGGCGCTAGGCCGGGGAGCGCCTACGGCTGGCGGAGGCCCACCTGCAACCCTTCCAAGTTATTGGAGGCCTGCCCTGGCGAGGGGCACACTCTGAGCGAGTCGGTTTGCAGCGGAGCGGCGAAGCGGTAGAGGGTTTTCTCGCCCGTGTAGCCCAAGAGCACCTGGCCGGAAAAGGCCACAGGAGCCGCCTTGACCGCTTCCACCGGAGTCCAAGCTCCAGTGCTGTTTTTTGCCCTGATCTCGATGCCGGGGGTGGGGGCGCGGTCAAAGCGCGGGTTTTGTATCTCCAGCCAGCCCAGGTTGGCGGCGTGGTCTTCCTTGGCTTGCCACAGCAGGCAGTTGTCCTGGGCGGACATCCTGCTCTGCCCCGGCACGGGCGCGCCCAAGGCCTGACCCTTTAGCAGGAACACCGCGAAGCGTCCGGCCGGGCGCCGCTCATGGGCTATGCCTCGAGAGGCCAGTTGGCGCCCCACCATACCGGCCGTCCTCTGCTCCACGATCACGGCCTTGCCGGACCCGGGCCGCAGAACCACTGGCTGGCTCAGGGGGGGAACGGTGGTGCCGAAATTATTGATGGCCGCATTGCCGCTAACGGTCTTTATGCGCCCGCCGAAACGTCGCAGGATTTTGGCGGCTATCCAAGCGTCGCCGTAGACCTCGCCTATCCCGTAGCGTTGCACGGTCTCGAAGACTTGTTGCGCGCTATCCTCCCAAGAGGCTCCCACTCTCTTGCCGGGCCCGAACAGCAGAACCTCTTGCACGCTCCAGGGGTGGTTGCTATTACCCAGATGAGTCAGGCGAAGGTATCTGGCTTTTTGGGGAGGGAAATAGCTTTCCACTCTGATGTCCCGCGCCTTGAGAACCGGATGGGGGCCGGAGAGGTAGAGCGGCCCCCAATAGCCGCGAGCCTCACGCACCGTGGCGAACTTGCCGTCCGCCCCGGCCAACTCCACCTTGAGGCCGCGCGGCACCTCGCGGAATTCCGCCGGGACCAGGGCCAGGCCGCCCACCGTTTGCTCGCTCCCCAGGTCCAGGGTAAGCGAGTCGCCCTCCTTGGCCTTGTCCGGAGTGCTGTAGCCTGTGGTCAGGTCGGCGTCGTTGAGCGCCCCTCCCAGCTCCTTGCCCCGGGTCCTGGCGCTCCATCCCTCGCGCGGCAACAAGGACTCGGCTCCCCTCGGTTCGCTGAAGGCGTGCGCTACCCGGCCCTGCCATAGCCGGTACCGCAGGCCCAGCAGTTGCAGGCTGCCGGGCGGCAGATTCAGCAGGCCGGGGTCCAGGGAGGCGTCCACCTCCAAAGCGCTGGTGAGCCAGCGATTGCGCCAATAGTCGGACACCACCGGATCACCGTTGCCCAAAAAGTCCAGGCGATAGCAATCCTGGTTGCTGTAGAGGTATCTGAATCCCGCGGCGCTGATTTGGTCCAGTTGGCGCTTCATCTTGGCTTCGCGCGAAAAATAAAATCCCTGCTGGATGTCCAGCAGGCGGCTGCCCCAGCGCTGGAAGTGGGCATACTGGCTTACGTGCGCCAGGGCCAGGACCAGCATGAAGGCCACGGCCAGCCAGGCCCGCTTTCCGGCCAGCCATCGGGCCCCGGCCCCCACCAGGAAAGGCAGGACCAGGTACAGGCTCAACATGTAACGCTGGTCCGGCGAGTACAGGGTCTTGCCGTAGGCCGAGCCAAGCACCACGGCGAGGTTGAGGGCCAATATGGCCGCCAGCAGAGCGGCGAACCAACGGCCGCGGCCGTATCTGAAAAGCAGGTACGCCCCGGCGGCCATCGCCAGGAGCAAGCCGCCGTAGAGCAGCGCGAAGGCCACCCCGTAATGCGGGGGGCCGCCAACTTGGGGCGTGTTGACCCCCAGCACGATGGGCAGGGCGTTGTCGGCCAGGGCCCGGACGTTGGGCCACACGTAGCGCGCGCCGAACACCCCGCCCTGGTTGGCGTGCACCATGCCGTGGGTGATGTTGAACCAGATCAAGGGGAAGCCGCCCGCCACCCCGGCCAGGGCGGCCAGGGGCACGCTCCACAGGCGCAGCTTGCCCTTGCCGGTTGCCAGCAAAAACGCCACGCAGGGCAGGATGACCACCATGCTGGAAAAGTTGGTCCAGATGGCGCAACCGGCGAACAGGCCCCACAGGACCAGGCTCCCCCAGGTATAGCGGGGGGCCTGCCCCAGGCGGTGGGTCATGAGAAAAACCAGGCAGGAGAGCAGCAAACCCAGAGGGTAGTGCGCCTGGGCCTCGCCACTCCAGAAAAGCCAGGTGGTGGGCGGCACCGCTAGATAGGCCAAGCCGGCCAACATGCCCCACACCCCCAGCGTCTTGCGCAGCAGGGGCTGCAGGCAGGCCATGATGGCCAGGGAGATCAGAGGGCTTAGGACATTGACCGTCAGGGCGCTGGGGCCGAACAGAGCGTACAGCGGCGCGGCCAAGAGGGCGTCCAGGCCGCCCATCCAATTTTGTCCGAAAAAGAAATATGGGAACTCGCCCTTTAAAACCGCCAAACCCATGAGCCCGGTGGTGGCGTTGTCGCCGCTAAGCCCGGCGCTGAAAAAGCGCCAAAACCGCATACCCACGGCCAGCGCGTAAATCAAGACGAGCCAGGGGATGTAGCCCTTCGCTTCGCCTGGTTCCGGCGTTGCCGCGCCGGATGCGGCGGCGGTCGGACTAAGCTTTGGCTGGAGAGTTGCGGCCATGGGTTGGTCCGTGGGTTCCTTTTCAGCTAAGGGCGAGGGAAAGCTCAGTGGGCAGCCCAAATATCCGGTCAATGGGAGCCCCTTATATTTGCCCCATCAATCCCATGTTGATCAAGGCGTATTTCACAGTTCCCAAGGACGGGCCGCCATGGCCGGCCCATTTCATTTATTATTAGCCGCTCCCAAAACGCGACACGGCCCGCGCCAAGGCGGGGGCCGTGTTTGCGTGGTCCAGGTTTTTGGGCGAATCAGGCCACTATCTTGTCCTCGCGCAGCTTGGCTATCTGCTCGGCCGAGTAGCCGGCCTCGGTGAGCACCTCGTCGGTGTGCTCGCCCAGCTCGGGCGCGCGCCGGCGGTAAGAGGCCGGGGTGGCGCTGAAGCTCCAGGGGAAGCCGCTGGTGCGGGCGGGGCCCACCGCTGGGTTTTCCCGCTCCAGGACGTAGTCGTTGGCCAGCACCTGCGGGTCTTGCACCACCTCCAGGGGAGCCTGGATGGGGGTGGCTATGCAGGAGTTCTCGGCCAGAATGGCCAGCCACTCATCCCTGGTCTTTTGGGCGAACTTCTCATCGAACAGGGCCACCAGCGCCTCGGCGTTTTGCCCGCGGGTCTCCACGCTGTCAAAGAGGGGGTCCTTCTCCAGCTCCAGCAGGTCCAGGGCCTTCAACACCTTGGGCCAATAGCGCTCCGGCTGCAAATGGGCTATGGCCAGCCACTTGTCGTCAGCGCACCGGTAGTGGTTGTACATGGGGTTGCCGGCCTTGGCCCTGGTCTCCCGGGGAAACTCCTGGCCCAGGATGGCCGGAGCGGCCATGATCAGCCCCAGGTTGGCGATGACGCTGCCCATTAGCGAGGTGTCCACCACCTGGCCCTTGCCGGTCTTCTCCCGGGCGTACAGGGCGGCGCAGACTCCCCAGGCGCAAACCAGGCCGCCCATCTCGTCGCCGATGCCCGGCAACATGTAGGTGGGAGGCGAACCGGCCTCGCCGCCGGCCATCATCAGCCCGGAGCGGCCGATTCCGGTGTAGTCGAACGACAGCGCCTCGGCGTCCGGGCCCTGGCGGCCCCAGCCCGAGGCCTGGGCGTAGATCAGGCGGGGGTTGCGGGCCAGCAACTCATCCGGCCCGATGCCCATGCGGCGGGGAGCGTCGATGCTCAGGTTGTTGACGAAAACGTCCACCTGGTCGATGAGCTTGAAAAAAACTTCCAAGCCCTCGGGCTTTTTCATGTCCAACACCATGGCCCGCTTGTTGCGGTTGCAGTGCTCGAAATAATAGTTTTCGCCCTTGAGACCGGCCATGGCGCCGATTATGCGCATAAAGTAGCGGGCCGGGTCGCCCGAGGGGGCTTCTATCTTTATTATGTCCGCGCCCAGGTCTCCCAAGCGCATGCCGGCCACCGGCCCCTGCTGGAACATGGACAGTTCCAGTACCTTTACGCCTTCCAGCGGTCCACTCATCTGATGTGTTCTCCCGTATTGCTGTCCGCGACAAAGTTGATGGCGCAAGCTCTCGAGCCGTCCGGCCTCGCCGGCCGGGGCATCGGCCCGAACTCCTTTCAACCGTTGCATAATTTCTTGGCGGGAATAATACCCCGCGCGGCCTCGCTTATCCAGGCGGCGGGGTGACGGGATGGGCCCTGAAAAAGGCTAGACTGGTTTTACGAACTGCTCCACCCAAGCCAGGCTACTGGTCAGGGCCTGGTGTTGGTCTTCCGGCTTGCTCAGGCGATGATCCGCGCCGGGCAGCACCAAAAGGCCCTTGGGCTCGGGCAGAATCTGGTGGGCTCGCACGGCCTGCTCCACCGGCACCACCTCGTCCTTTTCGCCGTGCACCAAAAAGGCCCGGGCGGTGCGGGCCAGCACCGCCTCGATGTCGTGGTAGTAGATGTCGCGCACCATCTCGCGCAGGGTGGGACGCCCCTGGGGGTCATGCACCAGCTCTTGCAGGGGCTCGAAGTCCCAGGGGGTGGACCAGTGCAGGGAGCACACCGGCGGCTCGATGTCCCCGGCCAGGGCCGCCACGGTGCCGCCGAAGGAGGAGCCCATGTACACCAGGGGCAAGTCCGGCCCCAGGGCGCGCAGGGCCTTGACCGCCGAGAGAAACTCGTCACGGCGCGAAGTAAGACTGGTGCGGCTCATATCGCCGGGGGAGTCGCCGCAACCGGCGTGGTCGAAGCGCAGGGCCAGATAACCCAAGTCGGCCAAGGACGCGGCCAGGCGGGTTAGCTTGGCGCTGTCCTTGGAGGATTCCAGGCCGTGGGAGATAACGGCCAGGGCGCGGGCTCCGCCCTGGGGGCGGTGCAGGCGTCCGGCCAGCTCCAGCTCGGCATGGGGAACGTTGAAAACTTCCGCTTGGATCATGGGCAGGCCGATCTGTTCGGGTGAGTAAAACGGGTGCACTGACTTATGATAACTTTTTTTATCTCGCCTTGTCTTGCAGCGCCTTGCCGGTGAGGGCTCCCCAGCCCAGGCCCAAGCGCCAAAGATAGTACATGCCCAGCAAAGTGGTGGATACGAAGTGATCCAGCCAGATCACCATGGCGTAGGAGCCGGCCACGCCGGGGTTGGCCCCCATGAAGGCCAGGGTGGCCGCGGCGGCCAGATGGAAGGTGCCCACAAAAGCCGGGGCCGCCGGAATCAACAGGGCCAGGGCCAGCACCACCTCCATGAGCACGCCGGCCATGAAGCCCAAATTGATGCCAAAGGCCAGGATGAACATCCAGGCCCACAGGGCCAGCACCCCCCAGGTGCACAGGGAGTACACCCCGATCCACACCAGGTCGCTGGCCCGGGCCACGGCCAGGCCGTCGCAAAAGGCGTCGCAGCCCTCCAGCACCTTGGCGCTGATGCGCTGGGGCAGCGGTCTCATGAGCCAGGCCATGACCTTGAGGGAAACGGCTCGCTGCCAACGGAAGGCCTGCAAGGCCGCCAGCAGCCCCGCGAACAACGCCAGCCCCATCCAGCCGGCGGTGTGCAGATTCTTGGCGGTGATGAGGCTGCCCTCCACCTGGCCCACCGGCAGGTCCACGAACAGGAGCACTAGAAGCAGCATGAACAGCACGGTGAGCCCGTCGTAGACCCGCTCCAGAACCACGGTGGCCAAGGTGGCCGACTTGCTCACCCCCTCGCTGCGCCCCAGGACGATGGCCCGCACCACCTCGCCCAGATGGGCGGGCAGGATGTTGTTGCCCAAAAAGCCGATCATCAGGGAGGAGAACAGGGGCCGGAACTTGACCAGGGCCACCGGCCGCATGAGGTAGTGCCAGCGTATGGCCCGGAAGCAATAGGAAAGGACGTACACCGCCGTGGCCGGGGCCAGCCACCACAGGTTAAGTTGGTCAAAGGAAGAGAGCATCTGGCCGGGCGGGGCGGCGCGCAAAAAAAGATAGACCGCGGCTATGCTGACCAGCAGCCCGACCAGGTAGTGCTTCCACATGGACCGGCTCTAATCCGTGAAGCGGAACTTGACCAGGCACCACAGGGCCACGAAGCCGTCGCGCCAGGTGATCTTCTTGCCCTCGTCAAATTCGCGGCCGGTGTAGGAGATGGGCACCTCGTAGATGCGGATGCCCTTTTTGAGGATCTTGGCGGTGATCTCCGGCTCGAAGTTGAAACGGTCGCTCTTGATGACGATGCCCTCCAGGGCCTCGCGCCGGAAAAGCTTGTAGCAGGTCTCCATGTCGCTCAAGGTGGTGTTGAACAGCACGTTGGTGGTCAGGGTGAGGAAGCGGTTACCCAGCCAGTGGTGGAAGAACATGTTGCGCCGCTCGCCGGTGAAGCGCGAACCGTAGACCACCTCGGCCTTGCCCTTGAGCACCGGGTCCAGGAGCTTGTGGAAGTCCTGGGGGTCATACTCCAGGTCGGCGTCCTGGATGATGACCAGGTCGCCCTGGGCCTGGGCGAAGCCGGTGCGCAGGGCCGCGCCCTTGCCCATGTTCACCGGATGGCGGTAGAGGCGTATGGGGCGGTCGAAGGGCTTGAGGCTCCCGTCCAGGGAGGTTTGGCCCTCCATGGCCTGGGCTATGGCCAGGGAGCCGTCGGTGGAGCAATCGTCTACCAGGATGAGTTCCTTTTGGATTTCACCCAGGTCCACCGCCTGGACCTGTTTGACGATCTGGTCCAGGAACTTTTCTTCATTAAAGACCGGCATCACCACCGATAGCAGCAAGGGAGCCTCCCAATCCGGTAACGGCCTAAGCAGCCGGTAAAAATTATCTTACATATTTATCGCGCCTTAGGCCCTCATGCAACTCCCTGTCCCGGCTTGTGACCCGCGGAGAGGCCTGCTACAATCCGACCAACCCTTTAATCAAAGGCGACCTTCAATGCCCTCACCCTCTCCCCAATACAGCCTGGTCCTCCTGGCCGGGCAGCCGATCCCCCACATGAGGGCCGGATTGGCCACCTTGCGGCCCCTGCTCAACGGCGGCGCCTGCGAGGCCTTGGTGGTGTCCCACCGGGGCGACGAAGAGGAGCTGAGGGTTTTGCGCGATCTAATCAAGGAGCTGGGCCCGGGCGCGCGTCTGCTGCCCCTGCCCCCCTGTCCGGCGGGCGCGGCCCGCAACCAGGGCGCCGAGCAGGCCCGGGGCGAGGTGCTGTTTTTCAGCCAGGCCGATTGCCTGCTGCCCCCCGATCTGCCGGCTCGTCTGTCCGAGGCCTTGTCCCCACCGGAGCGTGAAGCGGTGGCGGGCCTGTGCCGGGTGGCCAACCGCGACGATCCCCTGGCCATGCTCATGGGCGCGGAGCTGGCCTATGAGCGCCAGGACGAAGCGTTGCCCGACGCCCTTTGCGCCGCTTATCGCCGCCGGGATTTTTTGCAGTTCGGCGGTTTCGACCCGGCCGACGCCTCCGAGGGCCTGGAAAATTACGAGCTGGCCTACCGCCTATTGGCCGAGGACAGGGAATTGTTCTGGGAGCCCGAGTTGCAGGTGAGGCGCCCCCTGCCCTCCACCTGGGGCGGCTGCCTGGCCCTGGCCTATGGCCTGGGGCGCAACCGCTTCCGCAATCTGCTGCATCGCCGCCGCCTGGGCCTGGGGTCTCCTGGGGGAGGACGGCGCTTCGCCCAGAGCCTTTTGGTGATGCTGGCGGTGGCCATCCCGGTGGGGCTGGGGGCCCATGATTGGCAAAGGGCCGTCACTCTGCCCCTCATCTGTCTGCTTTTGTTGTATCCTTTAAATCGAGGCTTTATCAAGAGCGTGGCCCACCAAGAGCCCCACCTGCTCAACCGGGCCCTGCTCTGGTGCTTGTTGCGCCCTTGGGCCTGGACCCTGGGCATGCTCAAGGCTTCCCTGGACCGCATGGGCGGCACCGCGGGTTGAGCCGGGAATCCAGCGGAATGAATCGTTATTTAGGCAAATCGAGGTTGACGCATATGGCGAGCCTGCAATCTTCAAAGTCAACGGAAGCATATCAGCGTAATTCCCGGCGGGTTGCCGGCACGTCAAGGGCGCGGCCGCACCGGTGGGCGGTGTTTTGCCAACTGACATGCGGCCTGGCGGCCCTGCTCCTGGCGTTGGGCTGGCTGGGGGCGTCGCCGGCCACGGCCGCCGAGACCAAAACGCCGGCCAAGCATGACGAGCTTTCCCTGCAACAGGCCATCAGCATGGCCCTGGATTACTCGCCCAACATCAAGCAGACCCTGGCGGACATGCAAAAAACCGCCAGCCAGCAGAAGGAAGCTTTCACCTACTTTCTGCCCACCTTGAGCACCCGCTACGCCGCCCAAAACAGCCAGAACCCGCCCCAATACCACATCATGGGCCAGCCGGTAATCGTGGGGTCGGAAAACGTCTATCAATGGTCCACCGAACTGAACCAGCCCATCTTCACCGGCTTTTATCTAAGCAGCCAATACGAGCTGGCCAAGCTGGGGGTGGACATCGCCGAATCGAATCTTTTCCTCAGCTACCTGGAAGTCGCCTACCAGGTGAAGCAGGCCTACTTCCTATATCTGAGAGCCATCAAAGGCGCGGAGGTGGCCGACCAGACCGTGAAGCAGCTGGAGTCGCAGCTCAAGGTTAGCAACGACTTTTACGATGTGGGCATCATCCCCATCAACGACGTGCTAAAGACGCGGGTCAGCCTTTCTGACGCCAAGCAGGCCCGCATCAGGGCCTACAACAACCGCGCCCTCACCCGGGCCCGCCTCAACCGCCTGCTGGGCTTGCCCGTGGACAAGGACACCTGGGTCGAGGACATACTAAAGTCTTACCCCGTAACCACCGATTACCAGCGCTCGCGTCAGATCGCCCTGGTGGAACGTCCGGAAATCAAATCCCTGGACCTGCAACTGCAGCAGGCGGACCAAAACATCCGTAAGGCCCAGAGCGGCTACTACCCCACCGTGGACCTGCAAGCCAGCTACGACTTCACCAGCGACTCTCCCTCCCTGGGCGACAGCGAATATTACGACCCCTCCAATTGGACCGTGGCCACCATGCTCAATTGGAGCTTCTGGGAATGGGGGCGCACCGGCCACAAGACCAGCCAGTCGCGGGCCGACAAGCGCCGCATTGAAGCGGCCAAGCAGGGCTTGGTGGACGAGGTGAGCCTCCAGGTTAAGGAAGCGGTTCTTTACCTGAAGGAATCGATTGCCAGCATCGCCAACACCGAGGTGGCGGTAAAACAGGCCGAAGAAAACTACCGGGTCACCTTTGAACGCTACCGGGAGCAGCTCACCACCAACACCGAGTTGCTCGACGCCCAGCTTTTGCTGGCCCGGGCCCGCAACAGTTACAACGACTCCCTGGCCACCTTCAACATCGCCGAGGCCGGCCTGCAAAGGGCCATGGGCCGGGGGCTGGGAGGCCTCAACGTAAAACCGCCACCCAAACCCGACCGCAGTCTTTGGCCATGATACGCCTGGAGCAGGTTAGCAAAAGCTATCCCCACCGGCCAAAGCCGGCCCTCCAGCGGATAGACCTGCGGGTGGAGCCCGGTGAGTTCGTGTACCTGACCGGCCCCTCCGGAGCGGGCAAGACCACCTTGCTGCGCCTGCTCTACGGAGCGGAGCTGCCCAGCCAAGGGCGGGTGGTGGTGGGCGGCACCGACCTGAGCCGCCTGGCTCCCCGCCATCTACCCCTTTTGCGCCGCCGCCTGGGTTTGGTTTTCCAGGACTTCCGGCTCCTGCCCCGGCGCAGCGTGTTTGACAACGTGGCCCTTTCCCTGGAGGTGGCCGGCGTTGGACGCCGAGAGGTGCAACGCCGGGTGAGCGAGGTGTTGGAGCAGGTGAATCTGGCCTCCCTGGCCCAGGCTTTGGCCGACACCCTGAGCGGCGGCGAGCAGCAGCGGGTGGCCTTGGCCCGCACCTTGGCCCCCCGGCCGGATCTGATCCTGGCCGACGAGCCCACCGGCAACCTGGACCCGGACACCGCCCTGGGCATGCTGCGCCTGCTGGTGGGTGACTGCGTGGGAGGAGCCACGGTGCTGGTGGCCACCCACGACCCGGCCCTGCTGGAGCTGGTGCGCGGGGTGCGCGTCGTCAATTTGGAGTGCGGCCGCCTGGAGGAGTGCGCTTGAAACGGCGGGGGGTGATCGGGCGCGCCTGGCGCCAGATGGGCGAGGACCCCTGGTTGCAAGCCGTGGCCATCAGCACCATGGTGGTGGCCCTGGCCATCATGGGCGCCTACCTGGCCCTGTGCTTCAACCTGAGCCAGGCGGCGGGCCGTCTGCTGACCGGCCCCACCCTGCTGGCCCTGACCAAACCCGGGCTGAGCAAGGAAGAGGGCCGCGCCCTGGCCGCCCGTCTGGCCGGGCTGCCGGGCGTATCATCGGCCACCTACGTGGACAAGCAGCAGGCCATGGAGCGCTTTCGCCGCCAGCTCGGCCCCCAGAGCGAGCTGCTGGACGATCTGGAGAGCAACCCCCTGCCCAACGCCGTGGAACTGGTGTTGCCGCCCGATTCAGCCGCTTCCCCGGCTCTGTCCCGGCAGATCAAACAGGTGGATGGTGTCGGCGAGGTGGTGCGCGGCCGCCCCTGGCTGCGGCGGCTGGACCGGGCCTACGCGGTGGGCGGCGAGCTGGCCTTGGCTCTGGGGATTCTGCTGTTTTTGGGCGTGGTGCTGGTTTTCAGCAACACGGTTCGCCTGGCGGTGCACGCGCGGCGCTCGGAGCTGGAGATCATGGCCCTGGTGGGAGCCGGGAGCGGCTACATGCGCGGGCCCTTTTTAGTGGAAGCCATGTTGCAGGGTCTGATCGCCGCGGCCCTGGCCAGCCTGTTGCTCTGGGGCCTGTTCGCCTTTTTGGCCGCGCCCGGGGCCCTGCCCTGGGGTATCAACCTAGGCCAGATTCTGGCCTTCCCTCCTCTGCTCCCCCCGGTTTTGGCCGGGCTGGCCGTGCTTTCCGGATTGTTGGGCGGTTTCTTGGGGGTGGGGCGCAGCCTGCACCCGCGTGAGGTGCTGTGAGCCTTTCGCGCCTTCTGGGCTTGTCACTTTTGGCGGCCGCCCTGTTGCTGTGCCCCCCGATTTCATGGTCTCAAAACGCGGCGGACACGCGCCGGGAAATCAAGGAACGCCTGGTTGACACGCTGCGTCAATATGAACAGGCGACGCTGGACACGGCCCGGCTGCAAGGCGAATTGGCGGATATGGAAGAAAACCTCGCCCGCGAGGGGAGCGAGGCCGCCCGCCTGGCCCTGCGTCAAACGGAAATGAGCGAACGCCTGGCGGGAGCGCGTGCCGAAGAGGTAAACTTGCGCGCACGCATGCAGGTATCGCGGGAACGCTACCGACGGCAACTGCGTCTGCTGTACCTGGTAGGAGTGGAGAGCGACCTGGGGCTCCTGGCCTCGGATAAGGACTATCGGGCGATGTTGGAGCGCTCCCAAGCCCTCACCTGGCTCTTGGCCGCCCAGCACCAACGTCTGGACGACTTGCAGAGCGCCCGCCGCGAACTGACTAGAGCCGAGGGCGAGCTGGCCTTGCGGCAAAAACAAATAGACGAGCTTCGCAGGAGCCTTTTGTCCGCCCGCGAGCGCCAGGAGGAGTTGCGTCAGCGTCGCGCGCAGCTACTGGGCCAGCTCGAGCAACGCCGCCTGGGCCTTATCGAGCACATATCCGCCCTGCGCGAGGCCGAGGCCCGCTTGGCCCAGGCTTTTGCCCTCCCCCCGCTGCCATCGGGCCCCCAGGGAGGCCAGGCGCTGGGGGTGCGCGAGGCCCAGGGAGGGCTGAGCGCCCCGGTTCAGGGCAAGGTGTTGCGACGTGAAAACGACTCCCGTCTACCGGGCATCTTCATCGCGGCGGCTCCCGGATCCCCGGTGCGCGCCCCCTGGGACGGTTGGGTGGTCTTTGCCGACAACCTGCCCAACTTGGGCAAGGTGGTGGTTATCGATCACGGGGAAAAGGTGCACACGGTGCTGGGAGGCCTGGGCACCCTGGCGGTCGGCCTGGGACAGCAGATCGGCCAGGGTGAAAGATTGGGAACCCTGGGACCCGGGGGCGCCCTGTATTTGGAAGTGCGCCTGGAGGCCGAGGCCCAGGATCCGCGCGTCTGGTTGAGGCTGGACTATTGACCAGTTAGGTCCCAAGCGCTAGGCTTAGATTTCATACCTTAAACCATGCCCGGGGAGGCAAACATGCCCGGCCGCTCACTACGTTACGGCTTGATAACATTGGCCATCTTGGCCGTACTCAGTTTCTACCTGCCCCAAGGACCGAGCCAGTCGGCCCAAGCGGCCAGCGATGCGGACTACAGCAGCATGCGCCTGTTGACCGAGGTGATGGAGCAGATCCAGAAAAGGTACGTGGAAAAAAAGACCCCCAACGAACTGCTCACCGAAGCGGTCAAGGGCATGGTCAGCAGCCTGGACCCCCATTCGGACTACATGACCCCCGAGGAGTATAAAGAGCTTCAGATAGAGACCAAGGGTACCTTCAGCGGGGTGGGCATAGTCATCACCTCCAAGGACGGCATTCTCACCGTGGTCTCGCCCATCGAAGGCACCCCGGCCTACAAGGCGGGCGTGGAGGCCGGCGATCGCATCATGAAGATCGACGGCAAGCTCACCAAGGGCATGACCCTCATGGACGCGGTCAAGAGCATCCGCGGGCCCAAGGGCTCCAAGGTGGTGCTTACCATCCTGAGGGAGGGGGCCAACAACCTCCAGGACATCACGGTGGTTCGCGACATGATCCCCATCGAAAGCGTGCGCGTCTACTTGTTGGAAGACGGCTATGGCCTGATCCGCCTGGCCAACTTCCAGGAGAACACCACCGACGAGTTGATCAAGGGCCTCACCGAGCTGCAAAACCAAAAGGTGCCCCTCAAGGGACTGATCATAGACCTCAGGACCAACCCCGGCGGTCTGCTCACCGAGGCGGTGAACGTGGCCGACCAGTTCCTGGACAGCGGCCTCATCGTCTCCACCAAGGGCCGGACCCGGGACCAGGAAATGGTCTTCAAGGCCACGCCGCACATGACCGCCAACAACTATCCCATCATCGTCCTGGTGAACCAGGGCTCGGCCAGCGCCAGCGAGATTTTGGCCGGCGCCCTGCAAGACCATCACCGGGCCATGATCCTGGGCACCCAGACCTTTGGCAAGGGCTCGGTGCAGACCATCCTGCCCCTGGAGGACAAGGGCGCGCTCAAGCTGACCACCGCTCGTTATTACACCCCCAGCGGTCGCTCCATCCAGGCCAAGGGCATTACCCCGGACCTGGTGGTGCCCTTCAAGCCGCCCGCGCCTTCCACCAAGGCCGCCAAGAAATCCCAGGATTTGCGGGAAAAAGACCTGCAGGGAGCCATACCCGCCGAGGAGGAGAAGGCTCCGGCCAAGGCGGAAAAGGCCGAGCCCGCCAAGCCGGATGACTCCACCCAGACCAAGCCCGAGCAAACCCAAGGCAAGGCCAAAACCGACAAGCTGCACTATCCCCAGGATCGCCTGGACAACGACAACCAGATGCTCAGGGCTTTGGATCTTTTGAAGGCCTGGCAGATTTTCTCGGCTCGTGAGCAAATAAACCAAGGCAAGGTTGCCGGCGCCGCGAAATAGTCGTGCCCCGGCGTAAAAAATCTCAAAAAGCCGCCCCGCCGCTCCGCCGGGTCCTCTGGACCCTGGGGGCGGGCGGGGTGGTGTTCGCCTTTCTGGTGGGTCTGTGGTGGGGTTCGCCCGCGCCCAAGCTCCCTGCCCCCAAACCAAAAGTCCAAGCCAAGCAATCCGCCCCGGCCCCGGCGGTGAAAGCCCAACCAACCGTCAAGGAGGCCAAGCCCCCGTTGCCCGTTCCGCCGGTCAAGCCGGCCGAGCCCTCATTGCCTTTGGTGGCCATCATTATCGACGACATGGGCCATTCCCTTGACCCGGCCCGCCGCCTGGCCGCGCTGGGGCTTCCCTTGACCTTTTCCATCCTGCCCTATGCGGCCCAGGCCAAGGCCGTGGCCCGCCTGGCCCAAGACAAGGGGCTGGAGGTGATGCTGCACCTTCCCATGGAGCCCAAGGGCTATCCCGGGCAGAATCCCGGCCAGGGGGTATTGCTGTGCGGCATGTCCCAGGAAAAGTTGCTTGAGGTGTTGCGCGAAGATTTAAAACGGGTGCCCCATGCGGTGGGGGTGAACAACCACATGGGGTCCAGGTTCAGCCTGCGCCCGGACCTGCTGCGGCCGGTCTTGCTGGAGTTGAAAAGCCGCGGCCTGTTTTATCTAGACAGCTTTACCAGCGCCGATTCCCAAGGGCTGGCCAGCGCCCGCGGCCTGGGTCTGCGCACCGGGCGCAGGGACGTTTTCCTGGACCACGAGGCCAGCCGCGAGGCCATAGACTTCCAGATGCGACGTCTGCTGCAATTGGCCCGGGAGCGAGGCAAAGCGGTGGCCATCGGTCACCCCCGCCCCTTGACCATGCAGGCCCTGGAAGAGTGGGCCCCCCAACTACGCACCCAGGTCCGTCTGGTTGGGGTTTTAAAAGTTCTGGAGAGCCCCTCACCCCCCGGCCAAGCCCACCAGCCAGGCCAGAGCCCGCCAACCCAGCAAGGCGTAAAGGCCGGCCAATAGATCGTCGGCCACCACCCCCCAGGCTCCTGGAAGACGCTGCAGGGCGTTGATGCCCAGTGGCTTGGTGATGTCGAACAGCCGGAACAAGGCCAGGGCGGCCAACAACTCCCACCCCAAAGAACGTATGCCGTACATGGCCACCAGCATGCCCGCGGCCTCGTCGATCACGATGCTGCCGGGATCGGCATCCTCTCCGAACACCTGTAGGCGTAGCGCCAACCGGCAGAAAAACACCGCCGCCGCACCCAGGCAAAGCGCCACGCCCACGTAGCTCCAGCCGGACAATACTCCGCCCCCGGCGATCCACAAAGCTCCTATACCTGCGGCCAAAAAAGAGCCATAGGTTCCCTGTGGACCAGGGAAAAGCCCCACGCCCAAACTTACAATCATCTTTAAAAGCCAGCGGCTTTTCATGTTTACAATTTCACGTTAACCCGCAGACTGTCGCCACACAAACCGGTGGCCAACTCGGGCCACCGGTTAATAAACGGTTTATTAATTATCAAGCGGGTTAGCATCGGGGCAGGCTATCGCAAACGGGATTCAACATCGAACGCTATGTCAATAAACACATAACCGCCGCCCAGGAGTCACCCATGCGTTTCATACGGATTCGGCGCAAAGGCAACCTCGAGCGTTACTTGGCCGGCACCAAACGCCAGGCCTTGGAGCGGCCGCGCGGTTTTTCCAGGGTGAAGGAAGCGCCTTCGTCGGCACCGGTCAACTCGCCGAAATCAGTGATGGTAAGACGTCCGGTGTTGGTGACCTTATATATGACGGCCTGGGCCTTTTCCTTTTTGCGCACCTCTTGCTTGATGTCACCCGCTTCGACCATGGCCTGCTTCAACTGCTGGGCGAATTCAATCGCCGTCATGTCGCGGCTGGCGCCCTTGACGCCTTTAGTTTGAAAATTGCCACGTATCTCTTGTTCGGATACGCCGCCTTTGACCATCTTGAGCAACTTAGCCCGGTCACTTTCATTCCATCGAGAAGTACGCGCCACGTCCATTCTCCTTTTTTTAAATTTGTAGTTTGTCGAACAACTCTTAGATTGAATGATTATATATACAGTCTATTTTCCAGTTTCGTCAAGTTGTAATCTTTGTTCATGTGATGTCTTTATCACGCAATTATTCTGGGGGAATCCATTTTTTTATATGCAAGCGTTCATTGGCAACCTATATGATTTTGCGATCAAAGAGTTCACTCGGTTGCGCATTAATTAAGCATTTAATAATGCAAAGCACATATTATCCATAAGTTGCCAAGCATGCGACTTTGCTTTAGACTCTCACGACACATTTCTGCAAAAACCAACTCAAACCGCTAATAGCACTGGTTTTATTTGTTTTTGCCGGGAGTTGCTTTCCCTTAAAGAGGTATGAAATGGGCCCCGCCTGGATAATCGCCTTGGCCATGATTTTTGACGCCGAGATCGGTGACCCGCCTGCCTGGCCTCATTTGGTTCGTTACATGGGTCTCGCCATCTCCCGCCTGGAAGGGGTTTTGCGCTCCCCGGCTTCTACCCCTTTTGGGCTGCGTTTGGCCGGCGTGGCTTTGGTTTTGTTGGTGGTGGGGGGATTCTCCTTTACCACCTGGCTGGCGCTGTACCTGTTAGAGGCCATTACCCCTCTTTTAGCCTGGCTCATGGCCCTGGTGATGTGCTGGCAGTGCCTTTCCGCCGGTCAATTGTGGCGGGAGGCCAACGTGGTGCTGAGGGCGCTTGAAAGGGACCTGGGTGAGGCCCGAAACCGTCTATCCATGATCGTGGGCCGCGAGACCCGAAACCTTGACGAACAGGGAGTGCGCCGGGCGGTGGTGGAGACCGTGGCTGAAAACTTCAACGACGGGGTGGTGGCCCCCTTGTTTTACATGGCTCTTTTGGGTCCCGTGGGGGCGGTGGCCTACAAGGCGGTGAACACCCTGGACTCCATGGTGGGTTACCGCGATGAGCGCTATCTCCATCTGGGCTGGGCCGCGGCCCGCCTGGACGATTTGGCCGGTTGGCTGCCCGCCCGCCTTAGCGCCCTGCTCCTGGCGGCGGCCGCCCCCTTGCTGGGGCTCGGCGCCTCCGAGGCCTGGCGCATCGCCCGCAGGGACCACGCGGCCCACAAAAGCCCCAACTCGGCCTGGCCCGAGGCGGCCATGGCCGGGGCCCTGGGCGTGCGCCTGGGAGGCCCCAACCACTATCACGGCGTGTTGGTGGACAAGCCGTGGATCAACCCCGGCGGCGGACCCACCGGGGAAGCCCAGGCCCGCCAATGCGTGCAGTTGATGCAGCTGGCCAGCGTTTTGGCCGCCGGGGGGGCGGTTTTCCTGGCCTGGGGCCTGGGCTGGTGGCTGTGATCTAGCCCGCGGCGCGGCGGGCGGTCAAGGTTATTTCCGGCGGATTAAGGATGGTCTTTTTCACATGGCACATGCCCGCCGCCCTGACCACCGCCTTTTCGTACTTAACGGGGAACTCCGGAGGCAGGATTATCTCCATCTCGATGGCTTTGTCTTCCTTGCCGTCCTCAGAGGTTATCAGGCGCTCAACCAGGCTGACCCCCTCGGTGGGAATATCGCGGGTCCGGCAAAACTCCAGCACGTAAAAAGCGGCACAGGTGGCCAGGGAAGCCAGGAACAGCTCAAAAGGCGATGGGGCGGTCCCCTCACCCCCGTAGCTGACGGGCTGGTCGGTCTTAACTTCAAAGCCGTCCCAGCGCGCGGTGACCTTTTGATCATCACCCAAGCTGACCTTCATCTCCACCATGTATCTTCTTCCTTTCAGTGCTTGGTCGTCCAGAGGGCGCGCAAGCCGTACAATTATCGTGTTGTCTATAATTGTTAACAGAAAATGGCAGTTTTTAAATATTTGGGGCCCGAGGCTTTGCCTGGGCGCTCAACGCGTGGTAACTATTAGCCGAATCATGCCTTAGCGGGAGTAAAGCGTGACCCAACCCAGGTCATACAGTATGGGGCAACGCCTGCAGTTCTGGTTGGTTTCGCATATCGCGGCCATGCTGGTGCGCCTGGTCTTCTGCACCTGCCGGGTGAAAATCCTGCGCAACGACCTGGTGGAAAAGTATTTCAACCAGGGCCGTTCCGGCATCGGCGTAACCTGGCACCGGGGAGCCATTTTTTCCCTGTACTATTTCGGCAGGATACATCCGGCAGTGATGATCAGCCGTTCAAAGGACGGCGAATACCTGGCCCGCTATCTCAAAATCATGGGCGGCGTGCCGGTACGGGGCTCCTCCAGCCGGGGCGGCCTGGCCGCGCTCAAGGAGATGGCCCAATACCTCTTGGAGGGCCCCGCCCGCTACGCCGCCACCGTGGCCGATGGGCCCAGGGGGCCACGCTACGTGGCCAAAAAAGGGATGATTTCCCTGGCCGCCCGGACCGGCCTGCCCCTTTTGCCCCTGATGTGGTCCGCCAAGCGGGTTTGGGTGCTCAAAAACACTTGGGACCGCACCATGATCCCCAAGCCTTTCGCCACGATCTACTTCAGCGCGGGCCGGGAGTTCCGCTACCCGCCGGACATCAAAGGCGAGGCGATGGAGGCGGCCCTGCGGGAGTTGCAGGACGAGCTCAACCGCGTCAAGGACGAGCTGGACGCCATCTCGGGATACCAGGATCCCGCCTGAGCCGACCAGCGCCGGCTTGGCGTTGCCGTATAGGTCAGACTGCGCTAGGATGGCATCAGTTGGGAGATATTTTTGAGTAAGCGAGCACCTAGGAAAAGACGCAGCCCTTCTCGCGGCGCCCCCCGGCGCCCTCGCCCCCCTCAGAGCGAAAACAGGCCCTACAACCCGCGGGTGGACCCCAGGCTCCGGCAGGTGTTGGCCGACGTTGGGGTGCCCGAGGACGCGCCCTTTAAGCCCGACCCCTTCCAGGTGGAAGCGGTGGAGCTTTTGGCTGAGCAGGACGTGGTGGTCAGCGCCCCCACCGGCTCGGGCAAAACCTGGATCGCCGAGCAGGCCATCGCCCGCACCCTGGCCCAGGGGCAACGGGCCTGGTACGCCAGCCCCCTCAAGGCGTTGTCCAACGCCAAGCTGGCCGAGTTCGGCCAGATCTTCGGCCCCGAGAACGTGGGCATCCTCACCGGCGACCGCAAGGAAAACCTGGGCGCGCCGCTCATCGTGGGCACCACCGAGATACTGCGCAACCAGCTCTACGACGCCATGCACCGGGGCAACGACCTGGACGCCGGGCTGGTGGTGCTGGACGAGGCCCATTTTCTGGGCGACCCGGACCGGGGCGTTGTGTGGGAAGAAGTCATCATCTACCTGCCGGTCAGGGTGCGTCTGCTGCTGTTGTCGGCCACGGTGGCCAACGCGGCCCAGATATCCCGCTGGCTCAACTTCGTGCGTGACGAACCCTGCGCCACGGTGCTGAGCCGGCAAAGGCCGGTGCCCCTGTATCCCCTATTCCTTTCCCCCGATGGCGAGCTGACCCAGCTCAAGACCAAACGGGGCTTGTCGGCCAAGGTGCGCCACTTCCTGGAGAGCAATGGTAAGCAGGGCTCCCGTTGGCAGGGCAGCCACATCCCCCCGGTGGGCAACGTCCTGCGCTCCCTGGAGCAGGCGAACCTGCTGCCCGCCATATTTTTCTTGAAGTCGCGTTCCGATTGCGACGCCGCCCTGGACTTCACCGCCTCGGTCAGCCTGGAATACGACGCGGAGCGCGCCGAGCGTCTGAACCGCGAAATAGACGCCTGGCTGGAGTGGTACCCCTTCCTGGAGGGTCAGGTCCAGATAGAACAGATCCGCAAGGTGCAGGTGGCCAGCCACCACGCCGGGCACCTCCCCCTGGGTAAGCTGTTGGTGGAGCGGCTCATGCAAAAGGGCCTGCTCAAGGCCATTTTCAGCACCTCCACCGTGGCCGCGGGGGTGAACTTCCCGGCCCGCACCGTGGTCATCACCCAGAGCGACCGCTTCAACGGACGGGAGTTCGTGGAACTGGGGGCCACGGAACTGTTGCAAATGACCGGGCGGGCGGGGCGGCGGGGCATGGACAACATAGGATTCGCCTGCGTGGTGCCCGGTCCCTTCAACGACGTGGCCCTCACTGCCACCCTGCTGGACTCTGAGCCCGAACCCATAGAGAGCCAGCTGTCCATCAACTTTTCCATGGTGCTCAACCTGCTATTGTCCCAGCGTCCGGCCGAGGTAAAGCAGCTCCTGGGCATGTCCCTGGCCACCTTCCAACGATTGGAGCGCACCGAGGGCAAGCCGCGCACCAAGGCCGGCCCCCAAAAGGTGCTCAAGGCCCTGGCCGCCGCGCTGTCCGGCTCCTTGTGCCCCGGACCCGAGGAGGCGGTGGTGCGTCGCCGCCGGAGGCGTCAGTTGGAGCGGCTGCGGGCTCGCTTGGCCAAGGAAAGCGAATCCACGGGAAGCGGCTTGTGGGGAGCTCTGACCCGCGGGCGGGTGCTGATGGACATGTACGGCTCGGCCTGGTCGGTGTTGCGCCGAGAAGAGAGCCCCGAGGGCCGGGGGGTCTTGCTCGTGAGCCTGGAGAGGGAACGACGCCTCAGCAAGGGGCATCCCCGCCTGGAGTTCGTCCCCCTGGAAGAGATCGCCGGCGTTTTCATGGAAGAGCTCAACCTGCCCCAGACGGGTGGCGGCCGAGCCCTGGCCGAAGCCGTGTTGAAGCAGGCGCCCCGCCGCCCCACGCCGCTGGGCGCGCCCCAGATCGAGCGCCTGGCCGCCAAGGAAGCCAATGAACTGCGTGAGCGCCTAGGAGAGGTGGTGAGCGAGCAAGAGGCCCTGGTGTGCGCCTCCTGTCCCTCCCACGAGGACTGTCTGCACAGCAAGAAGACCCTGGGAGGCCTGTTGGACCAAGCCGAGGATCAGTTGGCCGAGGTGGCCGACCAAAGCCACGCCTTTTGGTATGACTTCGTGCGTCATTTGGAGTTCCTGCGCAGCGAAGGATTCGCCGATCCTCAGGGCCGCCTGACGCCCGACGGGCTGTGGGCCAGCCAACTGCGCCTGGACCAGCCGGTGCTCATCGCCCAGGCCATCCGCCAACAGGCCCTGCCCCGGCAAGACCCGGTGCTTTTGGCGGCCATTTTGGCCTTGTTCGTGGATGAGCGCGAGCCTGATTTTTCTCCCCGCCTGGACCGCCGTCTGCGTCTGGCCCTGGCCGGGCTGCGCCAGGCCATTGATCCCATGATCGAGCGCTTGAGCCAATGGGGCTTTGCCACTCCGGTTTTGCCCTACCGGGCCTCCGCCGCCATCTATGCCTGGTGCCAACTTAAGGATTTCGACCAGGTGGTGGAGATCTACGGCGGGGCCGAGGGGGATATCGCCCAGCTCATTTACCGCACCGCCGACAATCTGCGCCAACTCATAAGCTTGCAGGAGACCCACCCCCACCTGGCCGCCACGGCCCGCGACGCGGTGGAACTTCTTCTGCGGCCGCCGGTGGTGGTGCCCACCTAGACCGCGCCTGGCCGAGGCGGTGTTGCACATTTCAATACGCGGCGCGCCAGCTTCGTGGCCGGCGTTCCTGCGCCTTCTCCCTCCGGCTCCGCGTGTAGCCCCGCCCCACGATAGCCAAGCCTGGAGCAAAACGATTTATGAATTAAATTTAAGCCGTTTAACCATGAGACAACTGGTTTTTCCCCTTGGGGGGACAGCCAACCGTCCCGCGCCGCGAAACCCATGCCAGGCTCCCGCCCTGCCGTTGCAATTTTCAATGCTCACATTGCGGCGCAAATGCCATCGAACGAGGCTTCCCGGCTTTGGAATCGGTTTAGCATGAACAGGCGAGGCTGGCGTCCCTACCAACTAACCCGCTTATTTTTTAATACCCTCCCCCACTTGACTCGCCAGTCCGCCCACGAATCTGTCTCCCCCGTTGCGGCTTGTGTACAGCTTGTGCCGGATAAATGCGCATAAGGGTGTCGTTGCATTTTACAACAAAGGTGACGCCGATCTTGTTACTTTTTTCTTTAAGTCTGGCCGCGACCTGTGCTAATAAAGCTTGAGCGAGTAGCCATCCGCTGCGGGAGCAAGCGGGCTCCTTCCGCAGCCGAGGGTGCAACACAATGTTTTAACGCCTGTTTTTAAATCCCGCGCCCTTTCGCTTAGGCGATTTGGAGGGGAGGACGCTACCTAATGTCGCATGATCACGACTCGCATGGCGGCTCCGATGGCAGCATGAAGGGCCGCATTCTGTGGCTCAGCGTCGGCGTGGCCATTTTTTTATTGATAGGTTTCGCGCTGCCCACCCCTGACAGCGTCGTACAAGTTGTAGAGAAGTACGGCTTCGCCCAGAAGATGATCTCCTGGCATGTCGCCCACGACCTGCAGGACGCGGCGCACAAGACCATGGTGGTGTTGGGTATCATCCCCATGGCCGTCATCTTTTTCGCCACCGAGGCCATCCCCATCGGCCTCACCGGCATCCTCATGCCCCTGTTGGCCTACTTCCTCCACCTGCTGCCCATGAAGTCCATCGGCAAGTCCTTTGCCGGTGACGCGCCCATGTTCCTTTTGGGGGTGTTGGCCATGGGCGTGGCCGTGGTGGACGTGGGGCTGCACAAGCGCCTGGCGGCCTGGCTCTTGGGTTGGACCAAGGGCTTTTATCTGCCGGTGTTCGTGCTGTGCATCTCCATGGCCGTGGTGGGCAGCTTTATCTCGGCCCACGCCATGTGCGCCTTCATGACCCCGGTGATGATGGCGGTCTACTATGGCTCGGTGGCGGCCAACAGCAAGGGAGGCCGGGTGCTCCATGAGCCGGCCCTGGCCAAGTTCTTGTTGTTCTCCCTGTGTTTCGCCCTGAACGTGGGCGGCGTGGGCAGCCCGGCGGCCGGCGGCCGCAACGTCATCATGATGGGCTTCTGGTCCGAGTACAAGGTGCCCATGGACTTCTTCACCTGGATGACCTACGGCCTGCCCATAGTGCCCATCATGGGCTTCCTGGTGGCCGTGTACATGATCTTCTTGTTCGGGCGCCAGATCAAGACCAAGGACCTTACCCCGGGCCTGGCGGCCATCAAGGAAGAGACCCGCAAGATGGGCAAGATGACCTACTCGGAGTACGTCACCTTCGGCATGCTCCTTTTGATTCTTGCCTTGTGGATCTTCGGCGGTGAGGAAATGGGCCTGGGCGGCCCGGCCCTGCTGGCCCTGTTGATCCCGGTGATCTTCCGCACCACCGAGTGGCGCAAGATACTCAATGGCATCTCCTGGGACGCCTGGTTCATGTACTGCGGCGCGCTCACCCTGGGCGCGTTGCTCAAGGAATCCGGCGCTGCCATGTGGCTGGCCCAGACCTTCCTGGAGGCCTTGAGTTCCGTGGGCATGTCCAAGGGCTTCGGCCTGTGGGTGGGCATGAGCGGCCTGTCCGGCCTGATGACCAACTTCATGTCCGACGCGGGCACCACCGCCCTTTTGGGCCCCATCGCCATCCCCATGGGTCTGATGACCGGGGTGCAGGGCGAGCCCTGGGCCGTGGGCCTGGCCGTGGCCTTTGCCACCAGCTTCGCCCACTTCCTCATCGTGGGCACGCCCAACAACGCCATCGTCTATGGCCTGGGCGTATACCCCGACACCGGCGAGCGGGTCATCCACCCGGTGGACTTTTTGAAGTACGGCTTCGTGCTTTGGGTGATCTGCATGCTGGTGGTCTGGATCATCGGCTTCCTGGTCATCTACAACCTGGTCGGCTTCCCGGATTACATTCTGGAAACCGCCACCAAGGCCATGCAGGCCGGCACCGTCAAGTAGGTTGCCTAATGAAACTGGGAATGCGACCCTGAAGATGATGGACCAATCCTCACCGGCCGAACCCGCGCGGGTCGCGGCCGGTGAGGATGAGCCTAAAAAAGAGGGCTGATATGAAGAGCAAGAGTGTCAAGGAAACCATGGTGCCGCTGGAGGAATACGCCACCGTAAACCAATCGGCCACCTTGTTCGAGGCGGTACAGGCCCTGGAAAGATCCTGGCAAAAGGGCCGCGCTTCCAAATTCAAGCACCGCGCGGTGCTGGTCTTGGATGATAAAGGCTATGTGGTGGGCAAGGTATCCCATTGGGACTTGTTGCAGGCCATGGAGCCCAAGTACCGCAAAATCGCCGACTTCGACCGGCTGACCCACTTCGGGCTCAATCCCGCTTTCATGAAGTCCATGGTGGACAAGGAAATGCTCTGGGACGATCCCTGGGATCTGCTGTGCGCCCGCGCCTCCAACATCCTGGTTGAAAACGCCATGCGGCCCTTGTCCGAGGACGATTTCATAGACGAGGAGTCCACCCTGGCTCACGCCACCCACATTCTGGTCATGGGACGCAAGCTTTCGGTGCTGGTGCGCCGGGGCGACAAGGTGGTGGGCGTGCTCAGAATCGTGGACGTGTGCGACAACATCTGCGAAATGATCAAGAGCTGCTCCATAGGCTAGCTCTCGACCGAAAAAAAGCAGGGAGGGCCCATGGCCCTCCCTTTCTTGTTGCCAATAAATCTCGTTAGAAAATCGCTTCGGCGAATCCCTCGGCCTCGAAGGGTCTCAGGTCTTCCATGCCCTCGCCCAGGCCCACGAAACAGATGGGCAGCTTCATCTCCCCGGAGATGGCCACCACCACCCCGCCCTTGGCCGTGCCGTCCAGCTTGGTCAAGATGAGGCCGGTGAGCGGCACCACCTGGTTGAACAGCTTGGCCTGTTGCAGGGCGTTCTGCCCGGTGGTGGCATCCACCACCAGAATCACCTCATGGGGGGCGCCGGGCAGCTTTTTGCCCAGCACCCGGTGGATCTTCTTGAGCTCCTCCATGAGGTTTACCTTGGTGTGCAGGCGCCCGGCGGTGTCGATGAGCACCAGGTCGTGCCCCCGGGTGACGGCCGCCTCCACCGCGTCGTAGGCCACGGCCGAGGGGTCGGCCCCTTCCTGGCCGCCCACGATGTCGCAACCCACCCGCTCGCACCAGATGGTGAGCTGCTCGTTGGCCGCCGCCCGGAAGGTGTCGCCCGCGGCCAAGAGCACCGAGCGGCCCTGCCGCTGGAAAAAATTGGCCAGCTTGCCGATGCTGGTGGTCTTGCCCACCCCGTTGACCCCCACCACCATGATCACGTGGGGATTGTTGTCGCGCTCCGGGGCGGGGGGCACCTCGGAGAGCACCTCGGTGATGCCCTTGGCCAGGGCCTTTTTCAGGGCCTCGGCGTCGTCCAGCTCCTTGCGGGCCACTTTGCCCCTGAGCTGCTCGATGAGCTTCAGGCTGGTCTGCACCCCCAGGTCGGCGGTGACCAGCACCTCCTCCAACTCGTCCAGGGTGTCTTCATCGATCTTCTTGCCCAGGGTGATGCGGTCGATGGAGCCGCCGATCTTGTCCTTGGTCTTCTTGAGCCGCTGGCCCAGGCGCCCCCACAGGCCGCGCTTGGGCTCCCCCTCGGGTGGCTCCGGCGCCTCGGTCTCGGCCTTGGGCTCCGCCGGGGCATCCGGTTCGGCCGGCTCCTCGGGCTTTGGCTCCTCTTCCGGCTCGGCCGGGGCTTCAGGGGCCTGGGGCGCGGCCCCCGCCTCCTGGACCGGTTCGGGCTCATGTGGCGGCTGCTCCTGAGCCTCGCTGGTCTCCGGGAGCTGCTCCGCGGTGGCTTCAGCCGCTACCGCCTCTGCTTCGCCTTGGGGCGCGGCTGGCGTTTCCGAGGGCTGCTCCTCCGGGGAAGCGGCCTGCTCCTGGGCTTGAGGTTGTCCCTCCTGCTCCTGGGGCGTCTTTTTCTTTTTGAAGCGCTTAAAAAAAGCCATGGCTTCCGATCAGGCTGGTGGTGAAAAAGCTCCGGGCAGGCCCCAAGGCCCGCCCGGCAAATCTAATAAGCCCTGTCCATGGCGTCAAGGGCGTAACGCTTTGTCCATATTCAGCGCTCTAGTATACGCCTGGCGTTGCTTCCATAACCGCCGGCCTAGGCGGCCAGGGACTCGCCCTGCTCCAGGGAAACCCGGAGCAGCTTGCTCACCCCCTTGTGCTCCATGGTCACCCCGTAGATGGTGTTGACCAACTCCATGCTGGCGCGGCTATGGGTGATCATGAGGATCTGCGAGCGCCGGGAGAGCTGCTGCAGCAGGTCCAGGAAGCGGCCGTTGTTGGCCTCGTCCAGGGGCGCGTCCACCTCGTCCAGGATGCAGAAGGGCGCGGGGCGGATGAGGAACAGGGCGAACAGCACCGCCACCGCGCTCATGGCCTTTTCCCCGCCGCTGAGGGCGTCCAGGTTCTTGAGCTTCTTGCCGGGCAGCTCCACCATCAAGTGCAGGCCCGCGTCCAGGGGGTCGGTGCCATCTTCCAGGGCCAGCTCGGCCTTGCCGCCGCCGAACAACACCTTGAACACCCCGTCCAGGCGCTGGTTGACCAGCTCCAGGGTCTCCAGGAAGCGCCCGCGCGTGGTCTTGTTGATCTTGCGGATGGCCGCGCGCAGGTCCTCCAGCGAGGCCTCCAGGTCGGCCTTTTGGGTGGTGAGGAACTCGTGGCGCTCGGCCAGGGCGGCGTGTTCGCTGATAGCCTCCAGGTTCACCGGGCCCAGGTTGTTCAGACGCTTGCGCAGCTTTTCCAGTTTGCGCTTGCCGCCCTCCAGATCAAAGGCCCCCTCGGGCAGGTGCTCCTGGTAATGGGCGGCCATCTCCACCCGGCAGCGCTCCATGACCTGCTCGGCCACCTGCTCCCGCTTGAGCTCCAGTTCGCGCAGCTTCCAGGCCAGCTCCTGCCCCGCGCTCTCGGCCTGCTTCAACTCGACCCGGGCCCGCTTGAGCTCGCCTTCCAACTGGGCGGTGCGGCCCTGGGCGTGGCCCAGCACCTCCTGGGCCCGCTTCAGGCCGGTTTCCTGGCGGTCCAGTTCGGAATACAGCCCGCCCAGTCCCTCCTGCTCGTGGCCCCGGCGCTCCTCGCAGCTCTTGAGCTGCGCCTGGGCCTGTTCCAGTTCCCTCCCCAGGGCCAGAACCCGGGCGCTGGCCCGGTCCATCTCCTGTTGCAGGCGCTGGGCTTCGCGCTGGGCCTGCTGGGTCTGGCTGCCCAGGCTGGCGGCGGCCAGCTTGGCCTCGCCTTCCAGGTGGCGAGCCTCTTCCAGGGCCTGGCGGGCCTCCTGCAGCATGGCCCGGGCCTGCTCCAGCTCCGCCTCCAACTCCTGGTCGCGGCCCTGCAACTGGCCGCCCTGTTCATCCAGGGTGGCCATCTCCCGGCTCAGGTGCTCGAACTCGCTCTCGGTCTCTTCGTTTTCAAAGTCCAGGGCCTGCAAGCGGCGCTGGGCTCCCTGGCTTTCCTGCTCGGCCCGGGCCAGGTCGCGCTCCCGCTGGGCCAGCTCCTGCTGGCGGAGCTGCTGCTCTTCACCGAGCATATCGCGCTCCTGCTCGGCCTGGGCCATGGCCGCCTCGGCGGCGCGGCGCTTGGCCGCGGCGGCCTGCTCGGCCTCCTGGGCCTGGGCCAGCTGCGCCCGCTTGCCTTGCAACTCGTTGCGCCGGGCCAGAATGGAGGCGTCGCCGCCCTGCCCCTGGCCCACGGTGCCCAGGCCGGGCCGGTCCAGGCGCTGGCCGCCGGGGCTGACCACCACCTGGCCGGGGGCCAGGGAGCGCCCGGAGTTCCAGGCGGCTTCCAGGTCCGGGCACCAGCCCGCCCCGGCCAGCAGGTGGGCCAGGGACTCGTAGCCTGCCTGGGGCCGCGCCACTCCGGACAGGGCCTGCGCGCCGGAGGGGGTCTCACAGCCTTGCGAGGCCAAGTCGTCCAGGGCCACCACCCTAAGACGTCCCAGGCCCTTTTCCCCGCTCCAGGCGGCCAGCGCCAGGGCCTCCCGGCCGCTCTGCACGATCACCGCCTGCAGGTCCGGCCCCAGCACGCCCTCCACCAGGTCTTCGCGCCCCGGCTCCACGTTTAGCTTCTCGGCCACCACCCCCTTGAGGGCCACGGGCAATTCGCCCGCCTGGTGGGCCTTGAGCAGCTTGCGCACCCCGGCCCCGGCCCACTGGTGGGATTCCAGGCTGAGCGCCAAGGCGCTCACCGAGGCGTCCAGCTGGTGGCGACGACGGGTGGCCTCGGTCTCCTCCCGGCGCAGGGCGCTGAGTTCCTCGCCCAGTTCCTTGAGCCGGGCCCGGGCCTGGGCCAGACCCTGGGCGGCCTCCTCCTGGGCCATGCGCAGGCTCTCCACCTCGCCGCGCACCTGCTCCAGGTTTTGGCCGGACTCTAGCTCCTGTTCCATCATCTGGCGGCGCTGCTCCTGCTGTTGCAGACGGCGGCGCTCCAGGTCCTGGCGGCGGCGCTCCAGATCGCCCTGGCGGTTCTTGATCTGGCTGAGGCGGCTCATGGCGTCCACCAGCTCGGCCTTGGCCAGGTCCACCGCTTCCTCGGAGGCGTTCAAGGCCTCCTGGCAGCGGGCCACCTCCTGGGAGGCCTCGCCCACGGCCAGGTCGCTCTGGCGGCTGCGGCCCTCGGCCTCGGCCAACACGCGCCGGGCCCGGTTCAGCTCGTTCTGGTTGGTGACCAGGCCGGCCTTGAGCTCCACCCGCTCCTCTTCCAAACGCTGGGATTGGCGCTTGAGGTTCTCGGCCTCGCGGCCCAGGAGGATCAGCTCGTTTTCCGCCTTTTGGATGGCCCCCTGGGCCTCCAGGCGGCGCGCCCCGGAGTCGCGGATCTCCTCCTCGGCCTCCAGCAGCTCCAGCCGGGCGGTTTCCAGGTCGGTCTCCAGGGCAGCCAGGCGCTGGTTGGCCAGCTCCAGGCTGGTGCCCGCCGCGTCGGCCTCGGCCCGCACCTGGGAGATTTCCTGGTTGTAGTGGCGATATTCAAAGCTGGAGACATTGAGATCCAGCGCACGGATCTCTTCGCGCAGGGTCTTGTGCACCTGGGCTTTTTTGGCCTGGCGTTTGAGACGCTCCATCTGGGTGGAGACCTCGGCCAGGATGTCCTGCAAGCGGGCCAGGTTGTCCCTAGTGCCCTCCATCTTGCGCAGGCTGACCTTCTTCTGGTTTTTGAAGCGGGTGATGCCCGCCGCTTCCTCCACCCACAGGCGGCGCTCAATGGGCTTGGCCTCGATAAAGGCGGCCACCCGGCCCTGCTCGATGATGGCGTAGGCCCGGTTGCCCAGGCCGGTGTCCATGAGCACCTGCTGTATGTCCTTGAGACGGCAGGGCATCTTGTTAATGCGGTACTCGCTGTCGCCGTTGCGGTACAAACGGCGGGTGACCATGATCTCGCTCAGCCCAGCGTAGGGTTCGGCGGTGACGCTGCCGTCGTTTTCAAACACCACGTTGACTTCGGCCAGGCCCGCGGGCTTGCGGCCGTCGGCCCCGTTGAAGATCACGTCTTCCATGCTTTGGCCGCGCAACTGGCGGGCGGATTGCTCGCCCAAGGCCCAGCGCACGGCGTCCACCACGTTGGACTTGCCGCATCCATTGGGACCCACCACCGCGCACAGACCTTCGGGAAAGTCCATGATGGTGCGGTCGGCAAAGGACTTGAAGCCAATGATGTCCAAACGGCGAACCTTCATGGTCACCCCAAGCTAGTGTTCACTCGAAATTAACAAAAACAGGGCCTCTAGTCAACCCACTCCACAATATTGAGTGGGTTGACCAAAGTGTTACAACAAGATGTAGGGGTAAGAGATTTTTCGGAAATCAGCCCGGGTGCACTAGGAGGTCCGGATCATTTTTTCGCCTTGGCCGAATGGGCCAGCAGGATTCCCGCCATGGCCGCCGCCAGGGGGCCGCGCATCTGGCCCCGGGGCAGCCAAACCTGCTCGTCGCCCAGCACCCGCACCTGGCCGATTTCGCCCTGATCGTTCAGGAATTTGTACACCTTGGGAGGCGAGCCGCCCATCTCCTCCACCGAGGTGGTGGCCTTGGCGTGGATGCGTATGGTCACCGCCTCCTGGTCGCTCAGGGCGCCGGCCGCGTTGGGGTCCCGGTTGGCGTCGCGCCATTTGGAAGGCAACCGGTAGACGGACATGAGCCAGGTCTTGCCTCCCGCGGGCGGGGTCAGGATGCAGGCCAGGGCGTTGCGGCCGGTGGGCTGCAAGATAAAGGCGTCAGCGCCTGGATTGCTGAGGTTCAAATCCATGCCGCCGGCCTCGTTGCCCAGGGCGCAGCGGCAGCGCCAATCGCCCTGCGGGCCGCTGAAGATGAAACTGACCGCCTGGTTCATGACCAAGCCCCGCATGCCCACAAATTTCCAGTCGGATTGCACCGGCTTTTCGGCCTGGATGCCGTGGGCCCGGTAATCGCCGAACACGATGTCGCCCTTCCAGTTAAAGCCGTCCGGCCGCTGCACCTGCAAGGAGCCGCCCGGCTCCACATAGGCGGGCGTAGAGCCCGTGGAGGAGGCGCCGCAGGCCAGGGACAAAAGCAGCGCCAAGGCCGCCAGGCCGCCCACTGCGATATTGCAAGTCTTGGGGGAACCGATTTTGAACATAACCACTTCCTTGCGTCTACTTGCGATTTTGATGGTGCTGGAGCAACAGGGCCGCGGAGGCGGCGGCCATGGCTCCCTGGTCGGGCGAATCGGGCAGCCACAACAGACCCGGATCGATCACCTGCACCGCCCCCACCGGACCCATGAGCGGCCCGTCCACGCGGAACACGTAACCGGTGGTTTGCCCCGAGGGGGAGTCCTCCCCTTCCAGCCTGTTTGTGCCCCGAACGGCTATGGTTAGCTTGGGGCCCTGCAAGACACCCCGCATGGGGGAGCCGGTCTCTTGGCCCGAGGCCAGGGCCAAGCGCCACAAGATGCCCTGGGGCGAGCGCAGGGAGCAGGCCAGGCTCCCCGAGGGCTTGGCTGGCCAATCGGGCTTGGCCGGACCGGCCATGGCCCCCAACACCTCGGGGCTAACCCTGGCGGCGCAATTGCAATGCCAGGCTTCGCCGCCTTTTGACGTGGCGACCTGGTATTCAAAGGGCTGCCAGGCCTGATCCGTGTCGCGGCCCAGGAAGGCCCAGGCCTTCCCGTCGCTCCATCCCTGCCGGAAGCCCTGCGCGGTGTATGGTCCAAAAGAGAAAGGGTCTTGCCACCCGGCGCCCAGGCTCTGCTCCACCTGCCAGGCCGGCATCACGCTGGCCAGCTCTGTTGGGGCGGCCATGCGGGCCGAGCCGCCGCAGGCACTGAGCGTAGCGGCGAGCAGCAGGAAAAAGCCCGGGATCAACCAGCGGCGCGACATGCAAGACTCCTTTTGGCCATAGATCAACGGGTGGTTTGATTTTGCCACGAAAGCCGAGGGGCTGAAAGCCTCTTGTGCGCTCCGGGGGCCTAAAGGCCTTAAGCGCGGCGCGGGATGCCCCCGCCCCAGGCCCTAAAAAGCGAGGCGCGGAGGGGTGATCCCCGCCGCGCCTCGTACACGGACAAGCTGATGCCTAGGATAGCTGCAAATACTCGAAGCGGGCAAAGCGGTTGAACAGGCTGCCCATGAGATTGAGCAGGGCCAGGCGGTTGCGCCGAGTGGCCTCGTCTTCCACCATGACCATCACGTCGTCAAAAAACTTGTCGATGGGGTCCTTGAGGGCGGAGACCCTAGCCAGGAATCCCTGATAATCACCCGCCGCGAACAGCTCGGCCGCTTCGGCCTGCAGCTCGCTGAAGGCGCGGAACAAGGCCTTTTCCGCCTCCTCGCTCATCACCGCCTCGTCGGGCGCCTCGGCGGGCACCTGGGCCGCCTCCTTCTTGAGGATGTTCATCACCCGCTTGAGACCCACGGCCAGGGTGGCGAACTCCGGGGTGTCCTTGGCCTGGGCCAGGGCCTGGGCCCGGGCGGCGGTGTCCTTTAGGTCGTCCAGCCCGGCGGCCAGTACCGCCTGGGATACGTCGGTGGGCACCCCCTGGTCGGCCAGGATGCCGGACAGGCGAGCCGCGAAAAAGGCGGTCACCTCCTCGGCCACCGCTTCGGCCGGACCGGAGAGCCAGGGCCGCAGGCCCACCAGGGCCTGGCCCAGCAAACGGCCCAGGGACAGGCTGAGGTCCTTTTCAATGATCAGGCGGATAACCGCGATGGCCGCCCGGCGCAGGGCAAAGGGATCGGCCGCGCCCGAGGGCTTCTCATCGGCCGCGAACAGGCCGCAGATGCTGTCCAGCCGATCGGCGATGCCCACCAGCACCCCGGTCATCTCCCGGGGCAGGGGCGAGTCGGCCCCGGCCGGGAGGTAGTGCCCGGCAATGCCCGCGGCCACGGCCGGGGGCTCGCCGTCGCGGGTGGCGTACTCGCTGCCCACCACCCCCTGCAGGGTGGGGAACTCGCCCACCATCTCGGTGACCAGGTCGCACTTGGCCAGACGGGCGGTGCGCTCCACCTGGGCCTTTTCCTCGGCCCCCAGGCCCAGCTCGTCGGCCAGGAACCCGGCCAGGGCGCTGAAGCGCTCTACCTTGTCATAGCTGGTGCCCAGCTTGGCGTGGTAGGTGACCTGCTTCAGGTCCTCCAAGTAGTCGACGAGGGGCTGCTTGCGGTCCTCGGTGAGGAAGAAGCGGGCGTCGGCCAAACGGGCCCGCAGCACCTTCTGATGCCCGGCGGTGACCACGGCCGTGTCCTTGGGCTGGGTGTTGTTCACCGCGATGAAGTTGGGCAGCAGCTTGCCGTCGGCGTCCTCCAGGGCGAAGTAGCGCTGGTGCTCGCGCATGGCGCTGATGATCACCGCCCGGGGGACCTCCAGGAACTCGCGGTCAAAGGTGCCGCAGCAGGCGGCGGCCCACTCCACCAGGTCGGTGTTTTCCTGCATCAGGGGCTCGTCGGGCACCAGGCGGCCGCCCGCCTGAGCCGCGGCGGCCTCCACCTCGCCGCGCACCTTGGCCTGGCGCTCGCCGCGCTCGGCCAAAACGTAGGCCGCCCGCAGCTTGTTCAGGTAGTCGCCCGCCCCGCTTATCTCGATGGCGGCCGGAGCCAGGAAACGATGCCCCTTGGTGGTGTTGCCGCTGGCGATGCCCGCCAGCTCGAAGGGGATCACCGCGCCGTCCAACAGGGCCAGGAACCAGTGGATGGGCCGGGCATAGCGGAAGGACTGGCTGCCCCAGCGCATGGTCTTGGGGAAATGCAGGCTCTCCACCAGGCGGGGCAGCAACTCGGCCAACACCTGGTCGGTGGGACGGCCGGGGATGCGCTTGATCACCCCCAGGCGCTCGCCCTTGTCGGTGTCGAACTTTTGCAGCTCCTCCAGCTCCACGCCCTGGCTCTTGGCAAATCCCAGGGCCGCTTTGGTGGGCTTGCCCTCAGCGTCATAGGCCGCCTTGAGCGGCGGGCCCAGGGCCTGCTCTTCCTTGTCCTCCTGACGCTCCTTGAGCCCGCGCACCAGCAGGGCCAGACGGCGGGGAGTGCCGAAGGAGAGCACCTCGGCCCCCTCTTCCAGCAGACCCTGGCGCTCCAGCTCGTCGCGCCCCTTGGCCAAGACCTGCTCCATGGCCGGGGCCACGAAGCGGGCGGGCATTTCCTCGCACCCGATCTCGAAGATAAGCTCGGCCATCACGCGGCCTCCTTGCCCTTGAGCAAGGGATGGCCCATGGCATCCCGCTGGGCGGTGTAGTTCTCGGCCACGGTGCGGGCCATGCCGCGCACCCTGGCGATAAAGGTGGTGCGCTGGGTCACGCTGATGGCTCCCCGCGCCTCCAACAGATTGAACACGTGGCTGCACTTGAGGCAGTAGTCATAGGCGGGCAGCACCAGGTTGGCGGCGCTGGCCCGCTGGGACTCGGCCTCGTAGAGGTCGAACAGCTTGAAGAGCATGGCCGTGTCGGCCACCTCGAAGTTATAGGTGGAGTGCTCCCACTCGCCCTTGTGGTGCACGTCGCCGTAGGACAAGGTCTCGTTCCAGGCCAGGTCGTAGACGTTGTCCACCTGCTGGAGGTACATGGCGATGCGCTCCAGGCCGTAGGTCAGCTCCACGCTGATGGGGCTCAGGTCGATGGAGCCCGCCTGCTGGAAATAGGTGAACTGGGTGATCTCCATGCCGTCCAGCCACACCTCCCAGCCCAGACCCCAGGCGCCCAGGGTGGGCGACTCCCAGTCGTCCTCCACGAAGCGGATGTCGTGCTCCAGGGGATCGATGCCAAAGGCCTGCAAGGAGTCCAGGTAGAGCTGCTGCACCTCCAGGGGCGAGGGCTTGAGGATCACCTGGTACTGATAGTAGTGCTGCAGGCGGTTGGGGTTCTCGCCGTAGCGGCCGTCCGTCGGGCGGCGGCTGGGCTCCACGTAGGCCACCTTCCAGGGCTCGGGGCCCAGCACCCGGAGCAGGGTGTGGGGGTTGAAGGTTCCTGCCCCCACCTCCAGGTCGTAGGGCTGGCCGATGATGCAGCCCTGATCGGCCCAGTAGCGCTGCAAGGCCAAAATCAGCTCTTGAAAAGTCTTTACCGCCGGCGCGGACATGGCAAGGTATCTCCCGGTTATTCGCTGCGATAAGGGCCGGTTATGACGGCCGGTTGAAAATATGCATGCTATCACCGGCAAGGCGGCCTTGCAAGCAGAGCGCTGTTAGGGCGCTCAGGAAAACGCAAGCCGGCGTAAAGGGGGCGAGGTTAGGCGGCGGGCCCGGCAGTGAAACAAGCCTCCCCGCCCGGATGGGGGCGGGGAGACGAATGACTTGCTTGGCGGAGGCTAGGCGGCCAGCTTGCCGATTTCCTTGCCATAACCCTGGGCCATCTGGGTGCCGCCTTCCAGGGAGACGGTTTTCAGGCGCAGGCAATCGCCGCCCATTTTCATCTTGTAGATGTTTTTCATGGTGTCGAAAATGCGCGGCGGGGCCTCGCCGCTCCAGCCGTAGGAACCGAAGGAGCCGCCGCACTTGCCCTCCAAATCGGCCTTTTCGGCCAGGAACAACAGCTGCTTCATGGACGGCATCATCTCGCCGTGATAGGTGGCCGAGCCGAACAAATAGGCGTCGTAGCCGTTCAACTCGGCCGGGTCCTTGATGGTCGAGGCGTTTTTGATATCCACCTCCATGCCGGTCATGCGCAGGCCCTCGGCGATAAGCTCGGCGATGCGCTCGGTCTGGCCGCTGCGGGTGGCGAAAACGATCAGGGCTTTGGACATTGCTTGAACTCCTTATTAGACGCCGCCGCTCAGGCGGCCCCCTCCACGATCTTGCGTCCCAGGGCGCGGGCCTCGTCCATGGTATGGGGCACGCTGGCGGCCCCGTCTTTTTTCTCCACCCCCTTGAGCAACATCCCGGCCTCGTAGGTCATGTCCAGGGCGTCGTAAAAATAGCGGGCGGTGAGTTCCATGCACTCGAACATGCGCGGGCCCTTGGTGGCCCCCACGGCCACCAGATATCCCCGGCCGCTGTCAAAGCTGCGGCGGGCCTCGGGGGTGGTCTTTTTGAGCACCCGCCCGGCCCAGCAGGCCTGGCTGCGGTCGATCAGGGCCTTGCACTGGGCCGGCACGTTGTAGAAAAACACCGGCGCGGCCAAGACCACGGCCTCGGCCCGCTCCAGCAGCGGGTAGACCTTTTGCATGTCGTCGTCCACCACGCACTGGCCGGTCTTGTCGCAGCCGCCGCACTCGATGCAGCCGCTCATCTTGAGGCGGCGGCAGTATACCTTTTCCACCTCGGCCCCGGTCTTGGCGGCCTCTTCCAGCACGGCGTCCAACAGCGCGTCGGTGTTGCCCCCCTTGCGGGGGCTGCCGTAGATGCCCAGAACCAGCATGTCGCCTAGACCAGACGGTCGTCGGTGCCGGGCCCGGCGCAATCAGGGGTGTAGCAGCTCACGTCGATGAACTCGCACTTCTCGTGACAGGAGGGGCATTCCTCGGCGGGTTTCTCGGCGGTGTAGGTGTAGCCGCACTTGGTGCACTTCCAGGTTACCTGGGGAATAACGGTCATTTCGCTCTCCGGGTTTTGCAAGTTATCTGCCTAGCGCCTGGGCGCTACCGTCTGCCTAATTAAGTATAAAGGAATTCCCGTCCGCGAGGCTATGAACCTTCCTCCACGCCGGCGCCAGGTCCGGCCAGGGGCCGGAACAGCTTTTTGCCCGCTCCGCAACTGGGGCATTTGTAATCCTCGGGGATCTCCGCCCAGCAGGTGCCCTTATCCACCTTGCCTTTTTTGCATCCACGCTCCGGGTTGTAGATGTAGCCGCAGTTGTTGCCCTGGCATTGATACATTTCCTTGGGGTTGGGCATGGGGCACCTCGGCTGTTGATAATTATTACTATTTAATATGCCGATACTGGCCCCCACTGTCAAGCCGAGGAAGCAATCCGGAGCTGCAATTTATTTTAAATAAAGAGTATCCATTCACTAATGTATACGTCGCTCCATACTCTTTTTTGCCTCACGTTAACTAAAATCGAGCCTCTATCTAATAGTCGGTTTCATTTAGGGGTATTAACTTTGTGATTATCACGGCAATTTTCAGTGCCACAATCAGGAATCAATATTTTTTAACAGATTTTATTTTTATTGCAATTTAGGGGTATTACCCATTGTTTCGTCATGGAGGTCTTTGGCATAATTTAATGAATAACGAGCGTCACCCAAGGCTATTGAGGGGGCGCGCCACTGGCGCGAGGTGATGGATGGCCGAGTCTTTCCTAAAAAAACTCTGGCGCATAAAATATTTCAAACCAACATTCTTTATCGTTCTAGGCCTCATCTTGGCCTTTCCTCTTTTCAGCCTCACTTACTACAGCATGTACCGCACCTCTACCCCGGAGTTCTGCGCCTCGTGTCATGAAATTCAGGGTGCCTACAACGACTGGCGCACCTCCAGCCACGCGGTCAACCGCAAGGGCTTCGTGGCCGACTGCATGGACTGCCACCTGCCCGCGCCCCACGACACCTTCAACTTTTTCTACGCCAAGACCGCCCACGGCCTGAAGGACGTGGCGGTGCACTTTTTCGGCGGCAAATACGACCGCGCCGAGCAGCGGCGCAAGGCCTGGGGCAACATCAAGAACGACCAGTGCCTCAAGTGCCACCGCAACCTCTTGTACATGCCATACAAGCGCGGGGCCATGTTGGCCCACCGCAGCGTGCTCTACCCGCGCCCCGGATATGAAAAACGCTGTCTGGACTGCCACCGGCCCTTGGTGCACATGCCCAAGCCGCTCTACATCTATGGCAGCTGACGGTCTTACGGGTCTTTGGACAACGCAAGGAAGGGATGGAGGGAAATGAAAAAGGCGATCATCCTGGCGGGGCTGGCTATGCTGGCCGCGATCTGGTGCCTGGCGCCCGGGGGTGCGTGGGCCCAGGACAAGACCGCCCCCAACCAGGCCAAGGTGAAAGAGTTCCGCATTGTACGCGGCATGTCCCCCCAGGCCCAGGCCTGCATCGAGTGCCACAAGATCGTGTCGCCGGGCATCTTCGACGACTGGGCGGGCAGTCGCCACGCCAACGCCAACATCAGCTGCCTGGACTGTCACCAGGCCAAGGATAGCGATCCCGACCTCTCCAAGGCCCACCAGGCGGTCTACGAAAAAGGCGACAACCCCTGGTCCAAAAGCGAGTACATGACCCCCATCGCGGGCGTGGTCAGCCCCAAAGATTGCTCCCGCTGCCACCCCGATGAGGCCAAGCAGTATTCGGTGAGCAAGCACGCCAACACCTTGCAGATAATCTGGACCATCGACCCCTGGCTCAACTTCGGCCTCAACAGCGGCCTGGAGCGGGTCAACGGCTGTTTCCACTGCCACGGCACGGTGCTCAAGCAGGACAAGGACGGCAGGCTTGATCCCATGACCTGGCCCAACGTGGGCGTGGGGCGGCTCAACCTGGACGGCTCCAAGGGCTCCTGCGCCGCCTGCCACACCCGGCACCGCTTCTCGGTGGCCGAAGCCCGCAAGCCCGACACCTGCGGCCAGTGCCACCTGGGCCCGGACCATCCCCAGATCGAGATATGGAACGAGTCCAAGCACGGGGCCATCTATCACTCCGAAGGGGCCAAGTGGAACTTCGCCGCCGCGCCGGGCACCTGGACGCCGGGGGTGGACTACCGCACCCCCACCTGCGCCGCCTGCCACATGAGCGGCTCGGGCAAGGTGCTCACCACCCACGACGTGACCGAGCGCCTGTCCTGGGAGCTGCAAGCCCCCCTGACCATCCGGCCTCAGGACTTCAAGCCTTGGCCCGCCAAGAGCTCCTGGCAAGAGGAACGGGCCAAGATGCAGGCGGTGTGCAAGCAGTGCCACAGCGAGGAGTGGGTCAAGAGCCACTACGCCCAGATGGATGGGGTGATCAAGGACTACAACGAGGTCTACTTCAAGCCCACCAAGGCCAAGCTGGATGAGCTGTACGCCAAGGGCCTGATGCCCAAGGACGCCTTCTTCAAGTCGCCCCTGTGGAACGAGTTCTATGAGCTGTGGCACCACGAGGGCCGCCGGGCCCGCATGGGCGCGGCCATGATGGCCCCGGACTATTCCTGGTGGCACGGCTTCTACGAGTGCAAGAAGCGCTATGTCAAGTTCCACGAGGAGGCCGATCGCCTGATCAAGGAGCACAAGAAGGCCTACGTGGCGCCCTACTTCCCCGGGGCCACGGGCAACACCACCAAGCCGCCCCAGATATTCGGCACCAAGAAGTAACTGCCTTCCACCCGCAATCCCCGCCTTGCCTCGCCAGGGCGGGGATTGTATTTTGGGTAAGCGACACCTCGGCGGCTCTCCGGGGCCTTTTGCCGGCGCCGGCCCGCAGGGGCCGGCCTCCTGGCCGCCCGCCCGGTTCGCGTTGTATCAACCAATCGCTACGCGCGATTTTGTCCGATCACGGGAGGCTTCATGCCCAAACATCTGGTCCTGGCCGGAGCGGGCCACGCTCATATGATGGTGCTGCAAAACCTGGCCCAGATCGTGGGGCAAGGGGTGGAAGTCACGGTGATCGGCCCCGGGCCGCGCCACTACTACTCGGGCATGGGTCCGGGCATGCTGGGTGGGGACTACGAGCCCCAGGAGATCAGCTTCCCGGTGCAGGCCATGGTGGAGCAGGCCGGGGGCAGGTTCCTGCAGGACAGGATGGTGGGCATAGACCCCACGGCCAAGCTGGTGCTCACCAAGGACAGCGGGCCGGTGCCCTATGACGTGCTCTCCTGCAATACCGGCAGCGCCATCCCCGATGAGACGGTGGAGGACCAGGCGCGCATATACCGGGTCAAGCCCATCGAGAACCTGCTGGAGGCGCGCCTGCGCCTGAGCGAAATAGCCCGCCAGCGCAAGGTGAGCGTGGGGGTGGTGGGCGGCGGCCCGGCCTCCCTGGAGATCGCGGGCAACGCCTGGGCCCTGACCCGCCGCAACGGCGGCCAAGGCGCCGAGGTGCGCATCTACGCGGGCAGCCGTTTTTTGAAGCGAGCCCCGGAAGGCGTCGCCTCGCGGGCCAGGGAGATAATCGCGGGACGGGGCATCGAGATAATAGAGGGGGCCTACGCCAGGCACGTCGGCTCGGACCGGGTGGCCTTGGACGACGGCCGCGCCTTTGAGCACGACCTGGTGTTCCTGGTCACCGGCGTGAAACCGCGCCCCCTGTTCGGGCCCTCGGGCCTGCCCACCGGGCCGGAAGGCGGGCTCATGGTCAACCGCTTTTTGCAATGCCCCGATCACCCCGACATCTTCGGCGGAGGCGATTGCGTCTACTATGGGCCCCAGCCCCTGGCCAAGGTGGGGGTGTACGCGGTGCGGCAAAACCCGGTGCTGCTCAACAACCTCCAGGCGCGTCTCACGGGCGGCGAGCTCGAGGCCTTTGAGCCGGGCGGGGCCTATCTGCTCATCTACAACCTGGGCGGCGGAGTGGGCATCCTGCACAAGTGGGGCCTAATCTTGCAGGGCAAGCTGGCCTTCAAGATCAAGGACCACATCGACCGCGGCTTCATGATCCGCTTCAAGCCGGAGTGGGACCGGTAAACAGGAGGTCAGGAACAAGCGTCCGGGTCAAAATATAAAAGGGAAGAGTTGTGAAAGAAAAAAGGGGGGAACATGACCGAACCACTCGACGCCCACGGACAACCGCTTATCAGGGCCTATAATTGCAAACAACACCACGACCGCACCTTGGATGAACTTCTCGGCCTGGCCAAGGGCATGGCCGCCGACGGGTGCATTAATCAGTTGGAGGCCGAATTTCTGCAAAAATGGCTGATCAAAAACAACGATCTAAATGCCACCTGGCCGATTAACGTCATCAACAACCGCGTGAACCAGATGCTGTGCGACGGGGTTTTGGATGGCAATGAACAAAAAGAACTGCTGGAGCTTCTTTGTTCCTTTACCGGCCAAATTCCGGTGGAGCGGGAGTTGGAAAACATGTCCTGCACTCTGCCCCTGGACAGCCCGCCACCTGCTTTACAGTTTCAAGGAAGGGCCTACTGCTTTACCGGGAAGTTTGTTTCCGGTACCCGTAACGATTGTCAGACGGCGGTATTGCAACTGGGCGGCGCGGTAAAAAACACTGTCTCCAAAAAAACTGATTACTTGGTTATCGGCGTTATCGGCAGCCGTGACTGGGTCCACACTTCCTACGGCCGTAAAATAGAACGTGCCATGGAACTGCGTGATGAAGGTCACGGGCTGGCCATAGTATCCGAAGACCACTGGGCCCAGCACGTTTACGGAACCGAACCTTTTTAACCACCATCGGAAAGGCCGCCCCATGCCCATACCCGGCAACCTCTTGACCACGGCCATGGCCGTCATGCCCCACCGCGACGTGGACCGGGCCCTGGAACTGGCCCTGAGCCTGGATATCCCCTTCTGGCCCCAGCTACCCCACGTGAGCTACTACGAGGACATGTACGTGCAGGCCTCGGAGCACTTTCCCGGCACGGTGGTGGATATGGAAAAGCAGACCCTGTCCTTTTCCATGGACAAGTTCATGGCCGAGTTCGAGGCCACCATGAGCCACTTCGACGAGCCGGGCTACTTCGACATCTCGCCGCAGTATTCGGCGGTGTACCACAAGTTCCTGGAGATGGACCTGGCCGACCGCCCGGCCATCCGGGGGCAGTTGGAAGGGCCCATCAGCTTCGGGCTCAACGTGAAGGACCAGAACGACCGCCCCATCCTCTTCGACGACACGGTGCGGCCCTTCTTGCTGGAAGTGATGGCCCGCCGGGTCAACGAGCAACTGGTGCGCCTCAAGCAGCTCAACCCCAACGCCTTCATGTTCATCGACGAGCCGGGGCTGCAATTCATCTTCAGCGCCCTGTCCGGCTATTCCGACACCCAGGCTCATAAGGACCTGGAGCAGTTCTTTGCGGCCATCGAGCGTCCCCGGGGGGTGCACCTGTGCGGCAACGTGGACTGGGACTTCCTGCTCAACCTGGACATAGACGTGCTCTCGTTGGACGTGTACTCCAACGGCGAGATATTTGCCTCCTACGCCGGGGCCATCAAGCGCTTTTTGGATCGCGGCGGGGTCCTGGTGTGGGGCCTCACTCCCACCAACGTCGAGCCATTCGAGTCCGAGAGCATGGAGAGCCTGTACAACCTGCTCATGGACATGTGGAGCTTCTTGGAGCGCCGGGGTCTGGACCGCGACCAGTTGGTGGCCCAGGGGCTGATCTCCCCGGCCACCTGCTGCCTGGTAAATCCCGACGGCACCGCCACCGTGGAAAAGGCCTTCACCATGGTCAAGCAGTTGTCGGCGCGGCTGAGGGGCGAGATGGGGGTGGGTTAGCCCGCGCGTTGACGCCCCCCCTCCCCTTGGGTATATTGCCTGGGTGATCCGCAACCGCACCAGGAGGACCAGGCAAGTGCGAGTTCTTTCGGGTATTCAGCCTTCGGGCACCCTGCACATAGCCAATTACTTCGCCATGATGCAGCGCATGATCCGCTTCCAACAGGAGCACACCCTGTTCTGCTTCATCGTGAACCTGCACGCCCTGACCACGGTCTACGACGGCGAGCGCCTCAAGACCGACACCATGAACGCGTGCCTGGACTTCCTGGCCCTGGGCCTGGACCCGGAAAAGGCCTTCTTCTGGGTGCAGGGCGACGTGCCCGAGGTCTGCGAGCTCACCTGGATCCTCAACAACCACACCCCGGTGGGGCTCCTGGAGCGGGCGCACTCCTACAAGGACAAGATCGCCAAGGGCTTCCAGCCCCACAACGGCCTGTTCTCCTACCCGGTCCTGATGGCCGCCGACATCCTGCTCTACCAGGCCGACGCCGTGCCGGTGGGTAAGGACCAGAAACAGCATCTGGAGATCACCCGCGACATCGCCATCAAGTTCAACAACGCCTATGGCGAGACCTTCACGGTGCCCGAGCCCTGGATCGAGGAGGACACCGCGGTCATTCCCGGCCTGGACGGCCAGAAGATGTCCAAGAGCTACGGCAACACCCTGGAGATCTTCGCGCCGGAGAAGTACCTCAAGAAAAAGGTGATGAAGATCGTCACCGACTCCACCCCGGTGGAAGAGCCCAAGAACCCCGAGACCTGCAACGTCTTCGCCCTGGTCAGCCTGTTCATGGACGCCCAGGAAAAGGCGGCCCTGGCCGAGCGCTACCGGGCCGGCGGCATGGGCTACGGCGAGGTGAAGAAAGAGCTCTTCGCCCGCATGTGGGAGTACTTCGCCCCCTACCGCGCCAAGCGCGAGGAACTGGCGGGCAACCTGGACTACGTGCGCCAGGTCATGGCCAAGGGCGCGGACAAGACCCGGGCCGTGGCCAACGAGACCCTGGACCTGGTGCGCAGCCGGGTGGGGCTCAACTATTAGCCCGGCCAAGTTTCCCTTCAGCCCCCGGCGCTGGCGCCTGCGTCAGCAAGAGCTGGCCCGCGAGTTGGGCCTGCCCGCTCAGCGGCCCGCCCGGGAGCTGGCCCTGCGCATCTCCCAAACCTTGGAGCTACCCCGGCGGGTCTTCGCCCGCCATTGCCCGGAGCTGTGCCCCGATTGCGCCCGGCCCTGCTGCGCGCGCATCAGCCGCCACGGCATTCTGGACGCCGCCGATCTCATCCTCATGGCCGTACTAAACCCGGACGGCGCGCCCTATCCCTCGGCCCGCTCCGAGGCCTGCCCTTTTCTCAGCCCCGAAGGTTGCGAGCTGCCCTGGTCGGCCCGGCCCTATGCCTGCTTGCACTACGTGTGCGACGCCCTACGCCGGGCGATGTCTCCTGAAGAAGCGCAAGAGGTGGAGCGAGCCCTGGCCCGGGCCGGGGAGCTAAGGAGCGAGCTGGTGGCGGCCTACACCCAGGGGCGCGGGACGCCATAAAAAACGGCCCCGGCGCATCGCCGGAGCCGCGTTTGGTCTCGGTCGGGTGGTTTTCAGCCCTGGGCTTTTTCCTGCTTCTTGAGTTCCTGGCCGCAGCCCAGACCCTGTTGCATGCCCACCTTGAAGCACTGGTTGCAGGAGATGCAGGTGGCCTTTTCCTCGCCCGCCTGCCAGCGCTTGGCCAGGTCGGGCTGGCGGATGAAGGGGCGGCTCATGGCCACCGCGTCCACCTGGTCCAGAGCCTTTTCCACCTGGGACTTGCTGCGCCAGCCGCCCACGCAGATCACCGGGCAGGACACCGCCTTTTTAATGGCCGCGGCGTTGGCCAGGAAGTAGCCCTCTTCCTCGGCCTGCTTGACCACCCGCGAGGGCGAGAGCTTACCCGCCGCCGGGGTTCCGCCGCTCACCTCGATGGCGTTCATGCCCCGCTGGGCCAGGCCCTGGGCCACCGGCAGGCTCTCTTCCAGAGTCAGCCCGCCCTCCACGGCGTCGTAGCTGTTGAGCTTGATGAACACCGGGTACGTGGGCCCCACCGCCTGGCGGGTGGCGGCCAGCACCTCGTAGGCGAAGCGGGCCCGGTTGGCCGGGCTTCCGCCATAGTCGTCGGTGCGTTGGTTGGTCAGCGGGCTCAGGAACTGGTTGATGAGATAACCGTGGGCTCCGTGTAACTCAACCGCGTCGAACCCGGCGGCCCTTACCCGGGCGGCGGCCAGGGCAAAGGCCTCGATGGTGTCCTCGATCTGCATCAGGCTCATCTCGGCCACCTCCTCGCCAAAGGCGGGGTTGAGCATGGCCGAGGGGCCTATGGGCTGCTGCCCGATCCAGTCGGCCTTGGTCTGGCCGCCGGCGTGCACGATCTGCATGGCCACCAGGCCGCCCGACTTGTGCACCGCGTCGCTGATGCGGGTCAGGGGGCCCACCAGGGCGTCGATGTGCGCGCCGGTCTGCTTGGGCAGGCCCCTGCCCTCGGGGCTGATATAGGCGTAGCCGGTGATGATCAGCCCCACTCCGCCCTCGGCCAGGTCGGCCAGCGCGTTGATCAACTCGTGGGAGGGCACGCCGTCATCGTCGGCCAGGCCCTCCCAGGTGGCGCTGCGCACCAGGCGGTTGGGGATGCTCAGGTCTTTGATTTTCCAAGGGGTGAAAATGTCGGCCATGATTTCCTCTTCGGGTTGAAAGAAGTGATGGTCAGCGGCCCGCCACTACCAAAGGTATGCCATAAGCCAGCATGGTCAACAGGAAGGCGACGCTAATGAGCAGGCTGGCCGGATGGACCATGCGAAAGAAGCGCTGCTGCAGGGCCAGGCGCAACAACCAGAAGGCCGCGAACACGGCCAGCAGCTTGCGGCCCAGGGGGGTGCCCAGCAGCTCCGAGGAGTAGACCAGGGTCAGATAGGCGGCCACGGCAAAGTAAAAGGTCAGGCACAGGTTCAACACCTGCATGATGCTGCGGTTGAGCGAATCCAAGGGCTCCAGGGCGGTCTGCCACTTGAAGATGCGGGGGAAGAAAAAGTGAAACACCGCCCAGCCGATATGCATCACTCCGCCCGCGTACAGGCAGATCAGCGCGAATTTCATATGCTCACCCAGCCGCCGCTAGAGTTCCAGTTCCTGGTCGATCATGCGCGAGACGATCCAATCCGCCCCGTGGGCCACGTGCTCCCGAGCCAGGCGGTGGGCCTTGGCCCCGTCCCCGGCCTTGATGGCCGCTATGATGGCCCGGTGATCCTCGGTGGACCACTTGCCCGCGTCCATGTTGGAGATGATGGCCCGGGAGATGCGCTCCACCGTCTCCTGTAGCTCACCCAGCAGGCGCAAAAGCAGGGGCGATCCGGACGCCTCGCAGAGCAGCAGATGGAACTGGCTGTTGAACTCCACCAGCCGCTCCTCGTCCTCCTGGTCCAGGGCCTTCTCGAAATCGTCTACGTTGGCCTCCAGCTTGTCCACCGCCCCCTCGGGGGCCTGGCGCGAGGCCAATTCGGCGGCATATCCCTCCAACGCCGAGCGCACTCCCAGGGCGTCGCTGACCTCCTCGGGCGTGAGGGGCCGCACCTCATAGCCGCCTCGGGGCCGCTTGGAGAGCATGCCCTCCTGCTCCAAACGATGCAGGGCCTCGCGCACCGGGGTGCGGCTGATGCCCAGGTCATGGGCCAGGCGCTCCTCCACCAGGCGGTGCCCCGGCCTTAGCTCGCCGATGACCACCTGGCGCTTGAGATGTTGGGTGACTTCCTGCCCCAGGGAAGGGCGACGGAAGCTGCTGGGGGGTTGTTGGGCCACGTTATGTATCTCCCGCTCGCTTGGACCTAGGATGGCGTATCGTTGCGTATTTCGTATACAACGACAGTAGCCCAGGGAGCCATGTCCGTCAAGCGCTTGGGGCAGCATGGGCCAAGGAATTTCGGGCCATGAAAAATACGGACGGCGCTATATTTCGGGACTCCGGTGGAGGGGCAAGAAACAAAGGCATCTAAGATTAAGGCTATTTATGAGCAATACTGCTATTTATATTGTATTACTTATCTTTTCTATGGCCTCGGTGGCCAACTCGGCTACGGTGGCGCGGCGCAGTTCGCCACTGTCCCAAAGTTCGACCACGGCGGTGTCCTCGGCCATCCGGCCCAGCGGTTCCAGGGCTTCAGCATCGCCCAGCCAACCCAGGGCCCAGGCCGCCATGCCCCGCACCGCCGGGTCGGGCCACTCCAGCAGTTGCGCCAGGCGCTCCAGGGCGCAGCAGCCCCGGGCCAGCTCGGGATGCACCGAGGCCAGGCGCCCCACCCCCCACACCGCGCCGCTGAGCAGGGGGCCGAATTCGATGAAGTTGCCCTGGGGCCAGATGTAGGAGGTCAGCAGGTTGGCGTATTCCCGGGCCAGCTCCGGGGAGTTGGCCGAGATCTCGCCCAGGGCTTCGGCCACCCCCCAGGGCACCGCCCCGCTCTCTTCGTTGAGGCACCACAACAAGCGGCGCACGAACTCGCGGGCCGGTTCAAGATCACGGGCGGCCAAGCCCCGGACCACCTGGCCCAGGGCCGTGACCGCCCGCCATTTCATGATGGGTTGCGCGGCCGGCAATCCGGCCTGCAATTGCTTTAACGTCGGCTCGGGCGGCAGGCTGGTCAGCTCTTGCAAGGAGGCCGCGAAGTCCTCGGCCTCCAGAAGCTGGCGCACCCGCCGCCGCGTAACCCCCTGCCCGGCCATGGCCGCTGGGCTAGGGGGTGCAGTGGATGGCCCGGCAAGAGGGCGGCAGATTCGCCGCCGCCACCGCCTGGCCTATCTTTTGTCCCAGTTCGCGGCAGGGCTTGAGGCTGTCGTGATTGGGAGCCCACTGCACCCGCACCGGATCGGCGATCAGCTCCAGGTTCATCTCCTGCAGCTGGGCCGCGATCATCTTGGGGGCCTCTCCGCTCCACCCGTAGGAGCCGAAGGTGGCGCAGATCTTGTCCGTGGGCTTGAGCCCGCGCATGTAGTGCAGCACGTCGGCCATGCGGGGCAGCATGCCGTTGTTCAAGGTGGGCGAGCCGAAGACCAGGGCCTTGGCGTCCAATACCTCGGTCATCACCTCGCTGCGGTGGGTGTTGCACAGGTTCATCATCTGCACCGAGACGCCCGAGTCCAGGATGCCGTCGTAGATGGCCTTGGCCATGGCCTCGGTGCTGTGCCACATGGTGTCGTAGACAACCAGGGCCTTGGCCGTGGCCTTTTGCTGGCTCCAGGTCTGGTAGGCCTGAATGATCTGGCCGGGGTTGTTGCGCCAGATCAGGCCGTGGTCCGGGGCGATCATGTCGATCTCCAGACCCATCTCGCCCACCTTTTCCAACAGCTTGGCGATGAGCGGCGAATAGAGCATCAGGATGTTGGCGTAGTACTTGGCCGCCTGGCGCATCAGCTCGCCGTTGTCCACCTCGTCGTCAAAGCGTTCGCTGGTGGCCCAGTGCTGACCAAAGCCGTCGTTGGAGATCAGCAGCTTCTCCTCGGGGATGTAGGAGAACATGCTGTCGGGCCAGTGGACCATGCGCGCTTCCAGGAAATGCACGCTGTGCTTGCCCAGATTGAGCACGTCCCCGGTTTTGACCGTCTCGATGGGCCAGTTGTCGATCTTGTAATAACCGGCCATGGACTTGGCGCCCATCACCGAGGTGTAGATCTTGCTGGGCTTGATGGCCTCGATGGTCTCCTTGAGCGAACCGGAGTGATCCGGCTCCATGTGGTTGACCACCAGGTAGTCGATCTCGGTGGGGTCCATCAGGTTGTGCAGGCGGTGCACCAAATCCAGATAGAACGGCTTTTTGACCGTGTCGAAAAGCGCCACCTTTTCGTCCTTGGCCAGGTAGGCATTGTAGGTGCTGCCCTTGTAGGTGGAGTACCCGTGAAAGTCACGGATGTTCCAGTCCACGGCTCCCACCCAATAAATGCTGTCCTTTATTTCAACCGGTTTCATAACAGCTTTCGCTCTCAGATTGAATTGGCCTGATTCCACAAGTGAAAAAGGCCGGGCCCCAGGCCCGGCCCCAAGATGCTCTTAGTCTTCCGGCTCGAATTGATCCTTGGAAGCGCCGCAGACCGGGCAGGACCAGTCGTCGGGCAGATCTTCGAAGGCGGTACCCGCGGCCACGCCGCTGTCAGGGTCGCCCTTGGCCGGGTCGTAAACGTAACCACAAACTCCGCATACGTACTTCTTCATTATTCAACAGCTCCCGTTGCAAGCGTGTACTAGGCTTCGGCTTTCCAGTGCCCGTGCTTGTTGCAATACTCGCGGGCGGTGACCCCCGAGGCGTCGACCTTGAAAGTGGCCTCGGGCGCCTGGCCGGGGCTCAGGAACTCCATATAAGCCTTGTCGCCGGCCACCAGTTCGATCCACTGGATGTAGTGCTCGGCCTCCATGGGATGGGCCACGCTGCCGACCTTCACCTTGTAGCCGCCGTCCACCTTCTCGATCACCGGCACGTGCTTTTCCTTGGCCGCGTCCACGGTGTTCTCGCTCTGCAGCACCATGGGCTGGCCGCAGCAAACCAACTCGCCGCCGCCGGCGATCAGCAATTCCACGATATTGCCACATACTTCGCATTTATAAACTTGCAGCCGTTGCTCGGCCATGACGCGCCTCCTTGATAAAGCTATATCGATTTGGTTTAAGTCTTACTTTATATAGTAAGCGCCGGTTACCAGTTTTCGCAAATCAGGGCGAAATGAGCCTGGGGATGGGCGCAGGCCGGGCACTCGTAAGGCGCGGCGTCACCTTCATGGATGTAGCCGCAGTTCATGCAGCGCCACACCACCGGGGCGGGGCGTTTGAACACCAGGCCGTTTTCGATGTTGGCGGCCAGGGCCAGGTAACGCTCCTCGTGGAACTTCTCGGCGACCGCGATGTTGCGGAATACCCGAGCGATCTCCTCGAAGCCTTCCTCGCCGGCCACCTTGGCGAAGTCGGGGTACATCTGGCCCCACTCGTAGTTCTCGCCGGCCGCGGCGGCCTTGAGGTTTTCCACGGTGGCGCCGATGACGCCGGCCGGGAAAGCGCCGCTTATCATGACGTCGCCGCCCTCCAGGAACTTGAAAAAGCGTTTGGCGTGCTCCTTCTCCTGGTTGGCGGTTTCGGTGAATATCTCGGAAATCTGGCGGTAGCCCTCTTTCATGGCCTGCGAAGCGAAATAGGTATAACGGTTGCGGGCCTGGGACTCGCCGGCAAAGGCGGTTAGCAGGTTTTTTTCGGTTTGGCTGCCCACAAGGCTGGACATAAATCTCTCTCCGTTCAGCTTAGCGTGTAGTGAATGACGTGTAGCGGGGTTAGCCCTTGAGGGTCTTCTTACCCGAATCGGTGATAGCGTATTTGCAGCGAACCGGGCTGTCCACCAGGCCGTCCTTCTTGAGGGCGGTCATGGTGCCGGAAACTGATTTGCTTTCCATTCCAGCCTGTTCGGCCACTTGTTTGTTGCTCATGGGCTCTTTGGCCTTGGCGAGCACAGACAAAACCTTCTTGGCTTCAGACGTAGTCTGGGCGGCCATTGGTAAATCTCCTTATAACTATACGGGAAAAGACAGGCTATTGTCTCGTTTTTAAAGCCTCCTGGCAGGTGGCGCAACGCCCCACGAATTCCAGGCGATGTCCCAACACCTCGAAGCCGGACTCATCGGCCACCCGGTCTTCCATGCCCGCCAAAAGATCCATGTCCACATCGAAAACCCTGCCGCAATCCACGCAGCGCAGGTGATAGTGGTTCATGGTGTTGCCGTCGAAACGCATTTCCTGACCGGCAACGTCTATCTTTTGAAGCATGCCCGCTCGGGACAGGATGTCCAAATTGCGGTATACGGTGCCCAAGCTGATGCGCGGCAGGCGCCGGCGCACCATATTGCAGAGCTCACCCGCAGTGGGGTGGCTGGTTACGCCTTTGAGCACCTCCATGATGACCTGGCGTTGGGTTGTCATACGAAGCTTTTCCGGGGTTTCCATGATGGCCTCCCAATAATCATTCCTAATATTTAAATTAAGCTAGAATCTCACTCTTGTCAAGCTCTTGGGAGGACATGCACCAAGAAGCCGCAAAGCAGGAGAGCTCGTGAAAACCGTTTGGCAGAGGAGAGTATGCATAGACAAAGGCGGTCATGTCAAGTTGTCGTGGTAGGCGTAACCATTACTTGTAAGCGTTATCTAGCCTAAAACCATAGCACTTACAGCGCCGACTGGCCAGGCAACGTACCGCCCTGGTCTACTGCCCCCTCAAAACCCGCGCAAAGGCGTCAAAGGCCGGTTGGCCGAAAAGCACAAAGCGCACCTCGTCGAACTTGCCGGGATTTTTCTCTATACCCTGACGCACCGCCTCCAGGGCCACCTTGGCCGCCGCATCCAGCGGATAGCCGTAGGCCCCGGTGGACAGGCTGGGAAAGGCCACGCTCCTGAGTCCGTGTTGGGCGGCCAGGTCCAGGGAGCTCTTGTAGGCGCTGGCCAGCAGGCGCGCGTCCTCCGGCCGCCCCCGGTAGATGGGCCCCACGGTGTGGATGACCTTTTTGGCCTTCAAGCGCCCAGCGGTGGTTATCACCGCCTCACCGGTGGGACAGGAGCCGATCTTGCGGCACTCGGCCATGATCTCCGGGCCGCCCGCCCGGTGGATGGCCCCGTCCACACCGCCGCCCCCGGCCAGGCGGCTGTTGGCCGCGTTGACGATGGCCTCGGTATCGGCCTGGGTTATGTCCCCCTGGGTCAGCACCAGGCGGGTTTGGCCTATCATCTTTTCCATGACTCACCCCCTCAATTGTTCAGCAGGGCGCGGGGAAAGAAGAAATACAGCTTGCCGATATTCTTCATGCGCCCGGCCAGGGCTCCGGCCTGGGGCCCGGAGCCGAAGAACAGGTCCAGCCGCCCCGGCCCCCGGATGGCCCCCCCGGTGTCCTGGTTGAACACGAAGCGGGCCAGCGGCGCGGTCTTGCCCTCCGGCGCGGGCAGCGTGCCGGTCACGTAGCCCAGGGCCAGGCCGGGGAACAGGCGGCGGTCGGTGGCCACGCTGCGCCCGGCGGTGAGGGGCTGGCCAAAGCAGCCCAAGGGGCCGCCGATGACCGGCAGGGGCCGGAAAAACACGTACGAGGGATTGTGACTGAGCACCTGGCGCAGGTACTGGGGATTGGCCTCCAAATAGGCCTGGATGCCCTGCATGGACATGCTGCCCGGTTCCATCATTTTTTTATTCAAGAGCATCTTGCCGATGGAGCGATAGGGGCGGCCGTTGCTGGCCGCGTAGCCCACCCGGCGGCGCGAGCCATCGGCGAACTCCAGTTGCCCCGAGCCCTGGATGTGCAGGAAAAACACCTCCACCGGGTCGGACACGTAGCCCAGCACCTCGGCCTTGCCCTCGATGACCTTGTTGAAGTCGATGGCCTCGCGGTCGGGATAGGGCCGCACCCGGTGGTTCTTGACCTGCCCCACCAGTTGCTTGGCCGGGTACTGCTCCCCGAACTGGCGCAGATCGATCCACACCAGGTCTTCGGGCAGGGCATACACCGGATACTGGAACGCGCCCTGGGGCTTGCGGCGGGCCTGGAGCACGGGCTCGTAATAGCCGGTCATGAGCACCTCGCCCTGGCCGTCGCGGCCCACCGACTCCAGCAGGACGTATTTTTCCTGCAGGGCCCGGGAGCGCTCCACCGGGTCGGGCAGGCGGTAGAGCAGGTCTTTTAGCTCCTCCAGCATGGCCGCCATCTGGGCCGCGTTCATGCGGTAGGGACCAAAGGTGAAGCTTTTGTCCTGATTGGTTTTGCGCAGATAGGCCAGGGAGGACTCGGCGGCCTGGAAAAATCCCCGCGCCCCCAGGTCGTCCAAGAGCAGCGGCCAGTCGTCATTGGCCACCAGCCGGAGGGTGTTCTGGGCGGTGGGGGCGGGCGGCGGGCCGGGCGTGGCGCAGGCGGCCAGCAGGGCCAAGACGGCCAGCAGCGTGATCCAGGCGAATCGGCATAGATTGGTTTGGCGCTTGTTCATGGATTCATCCTAAGCGCAGCCCGGCCTTGGCATCAAGAGCCAGGCAGGAACATCGCCACCCCCTGGCCCCGCTGCACCCCGGCCAGGCGGGCCACGGTGGCACATTTGGCCAGGAACAACATGAGCAGGGGCCAGGGCGCCCCGCCCCGCTCCAGCATGTCCCGGGCCAAGGCCAGGGTCTCGAAATGGCCCATACCCTTGGCCACCACCAGGTCGGCCCCGGCCAGCAGCTCGCTCAGCTCCGGCGGCGCGGCCAGGGGATCCAGGCCCACCGCCGCGGGGGCGATGCCCCGCACCTGGCCCAGCCCGAAGCTCTCGCCCGCCGCCTCCAGGTCGGCCAGGCTCAAGTCGTTCTGCACCGGTCCGGCCTTGACCACGTAGTGCACCTGGCAGCCCCGGCCCATGAGGTGCCCGGCCAGCAGACGGTCAAAGGACTGCTCCCCGCAGTTGTCGGCCAGAATTACTACCCGCGCGCCGGGGCGCAGCCGGGCCTCGGCCAGTTCCAGGTCGTCGCGGCCCAGCTCCAGGGCGCCCCCCTGTTCCCACAGGCGGCTGGTGTCGGCCAGGCAGAAATGGTCCAGGGCGTTGCCCATGATGGCCAGCCTGGCCCGGGCGGCAAAGGTGTCGGGCGCCTGGCTCAGGCGCTCGGCGGCCGAGCGGGCCGTCACGAAGTCATGCTGTTTCTTGGCGGCAAAGGGGTCCGCGCCCTTGGTGCGCCCGCCCACGTAGGCGAAAAACTCGCTGGCAATAAAGGCCGGAGCCTCTTCCTTGGCCAGTCCTCGCGCGGTGATGCGCTCTATGTCCTGGCGCAGTTCCTTCTCCCGGGCGGGGGTCAGCTCCAACCCGGCCAGGACCTGCTCGCCCAGGCGCTGCAAACAGGCGGGGCATTCCTCGCCGGGGATGCGGCTCACGCCAGGCGCTCCCTGAGGCTGGGCCAGGACCAATCCACCGGCACTCGTAGGCACTGTCCGTCGCGGTTGGCATACAGCAGGTGCCCGGCCTCCTGGCCGCGCAAAAACAAATCCCTGGTCAGCTCCACGTCGGCCTGGCAATAGGCGGTCAGCTCCTCCAGGCGGCCCTGGTTCCACCAATCCACCGCCTGCAAACCGTCGGCGGTCTTGGCCGCGCCCAGGGTGGCCCCGGCCAGGGCGTCCAGGCTCAGGCGGTGGCCCAGGGACTGCTGCACGTCCAGCATCAGGTCGAGGTTGGGCAGAGAGCGCAGGTCGGCCGCGGTGTAGGCGCTGAGCACCTGATAGTCGAAACGCATGTGGTTGAAGCCGATGACCAGCTCCAGCTCGCTCAGGCGCTTGATCAAATCGAGCACCTGGTCTTCGCTATAAGAGATGAACTCGTCCCTGACCGAGTCGTAGAGCACGGCCACGCTCACCCGCATGAGGTGGATGTTGTTCCAGCCGCCAACCTGGTTGGCCAGCTTCTGGGTCTCCAAATCGAACACCCCGTAGGCCAGGGGGTGCTCCCTGGAGCGCACCGGGGGCGGAGCGATCACCTGGGGCGCGGGGGCGGCGCAGGGCTCCGCCTCTTCCAGGGGCAGCTTGCCCAGGAGCAGGCGGGTGAGCATCAGGGCCCCTAGTTTGTCCAGGGGCTTGTTGCCCGAGCCGCATTTGGGCGAGTACACGCAGGCCGGGCAGCCCTCCTCGCAATCGCAGGTGGCCAGTAGCTCCTCCACCTTTTCCAAGAGCTCCTCGATGAGCCCATAGCCCCGCTCGGCCAGGCCCACCCCGCCGGGCACCCCGTCGTAGATGAACACCCCGGCCTTGCCGGTCTGGGGGTGCAGGGGGATGGAGATGCCCCCGATGTCCCCCCGGTCGCACAGGGCGAACAAGGGGAACATGGCGATGGCCACGTGCTCCAGGGCGTGGATGGAGCCCATGAAGTGGCGGCCCGCCCGCTCCAGGCTGCGGCGCACCACGTCCTCGATGTCCATCCACAGACCCACGGTCTCGAAGGTCAGCGGCGGCAGCTCCAGGGGATAGACCCCCATGAGGTCGCCCCCGGAGAGCCGGCGGCGCTCGTAGCCGTTGACCACCTCGGTGACCTTGAGCCGCCCCTTGCGCACCAGGAAGTTGGCCACCGGGCGGCGGCCGGTCTCCTCCAGGATCTCGGTCTCCTTGTCGCTGCGGGCCCGGGTGTAATAGTCGGCATCCAAAGGAGTCACCCGCACCTTGCGGTGCTCCAGGTCCAGCTCCTTGACCAGGTAGGTGCGGCCCCGGTGCAAATACACCGCGCCGGGGTGGCCCTCCTTGAATACCCTCACCCCGTCGAAGGAGCCCACCACCGTGCCTTTGTGGTCCACGATGGCCAGGCTCTCCCCGGCCCCGCGCAGGTCCACCAGGCGCTGGGGCCGTTTGCGGGGGGTGAAATAGCGGGTGCCCGCCGCGTCCAGCAGCAGCTTGCCGTCCTCCATGGCCAGGCGCACCGCCTCGGGGTGGCCCACCGGGGGCAGGAACTCGTCGTCCACGGCCAGGGGCTCCTCGGCCGCCGCGCAGACCAGGTGCTGGGCCACTATCTGGGGGTTGGCCGCGTCCAAGACCGCCGCCTCCACCGGCTGGGCAAAAAACTCCGCCGGGTGGGAGAGCACCCATTGGTCCAGGGCGTCGGGCCCGCCCACCAGCACCACCGCGCTGTCGCGCCCGGCCCGCCCCACCCGGCCGCCCCGCTGCCAGGTGTTGATCTGGCTGCCGGGATAGCCCACCAGGATGCACAAATCCAGGCCGCCGATGTCGATACCCATCTCCAGGGCGCTGGTGGTGACCACCCCGGCCAGGCGTCCGGCGGCCAGGTCGGTCTCGATGCCCCGGCGCTCCTCGGGCAGAAAACCGGCCCGGTAACCGGCCACCAGGCCCTTGAGCTCGGGATGGGCCCGCGTCACCCAGGTGTGGATCAGCTCGGTGTGGATGCGGCTCTTGGTAAAGCAGATGGTGGACAGGCCCTGCCCCACCGCCTGGGCCAAAAGGTAACTGGCCGTGGTGGAGGCCGCGCCGCTGGGGTTGACCAAGACAAAGGAGCGCCCGGCGGCCGGGGCCCCGCAAAAGTCGATGATCTGCTCCGGGGCGAAGGGCCGCCCGGTAAGGGCCTCGGCGTGCTCGCCGGGGTTGGCGATGGTGGCCGAGCTGAGCACGAAGCTGGGGCGGCTCCCCCGTTTGGCGGCCAGGCGCAACAGGCGGCGCAGCACCGAGGCCACGTGACTGCCGAACACCCCCCGATAGGCGTGCACCTCGTCGATAACGATGTACTTGAGGCGGCTCAGGAAATTGTCCCAGGCCGAGGGAAAGGCGCAGATGGCCGCGTGCACCATGTCCGGGTTGGAGATGATCACCGGCGGCGGCTTTTGCCTGAGCTTGCGGCGGCGGCCGTCCGGGGTGTCGCCGTCGTAGATGTCGGCCACCGGCCCCAGGCCCGCGTGCAGGGCCAATTGGTTGAGCGCGCTCATCTGGTCCTGTTCCAGGGCCTTCAGGGGGAACAGGAACAGGGCCGTGGCCGAGGGCTCGGCCAGGATGCGCTCCAAGACCGGCAGGGCGTAGACCAGGGTCTTGCCCGAGGCGGTGGGGGTGGCCGTGACCACGTCACGCCCGGCCCGCACCAGGTTCAGAGCGGTGGCCTGGTGGGAGTAGAGCCGCTCAACTCCCTGGGCGGCCAGGGCCCGCACCAGGCCCGGCGGCAGCGGCGGGTCCGGCTCGCCGTAGGCGGCCTCGCGGGCGGCGATATCCTCCACGTGCACCACCTCGGCCGCCAGACGGTGGCTGCGTTTCAAAGAGGAAACAAAGCTCTTTAGCTCGCCGCTCATGGCCATGGTGTACCACGGGACGCAACGTACGTCTAGCTCCGTGCTAAAGAGGCCCTTTTCAAGGGCTTGACACCTTGACATACCAAGGCCGGTTTGTTATCAAGTGATGTTAGTTTATTAATAGCGCGGCAAGGCAAAGAGCATGGCTGCAACCCCCAAAACCGGGGCTCCCGGCCCGGCGGGAAACCGCGGGACGGCCTCCACACCTAAAATGGTGTTTGGAGGTTTTTTTTGGGCCAACGCCGCCGATTTCACCCGTAATAAGGAGGGCAAGTGAGCCTCAAGCGACGCAACATGCTGGGTCTCTACGGGGTGAGCGCCGAGGAGATCACCACCGTTTTGGACACCGCCGAGTCGCTTAGGGAAATCAGCGCCCGGCCCATCAAAAAAGTCCCCACCCTCCGGGGCAAGACCATCGTCCATTTCTTCTACGAGGCCTCCACCCGCACCCGCACCTCTTTTGAGATCGCGGCCAAGCGCCTCAGCGCCGACACGGTGAGCTTGTCGGCCTCCACCAGCAGCCTGACCAAGGGCGAGACCCTCATCGACACGGCCAAGAACCTCTTGGCCATGAGCCCGGACCTCATTGTGATGCGCCATTCCCAGAGCGGCGCGCCCCACCTGTTGGCCAAGCACATCCCCTGCTCCATCATCAACGCGGGCGATGGGGCCCACGAGCACCCCAGCCAGGGGCTTCTGGACCTACTCACCATCCGCCGGGCCAAAGGCCGCCTGGACGGCCTGAAGGTCTCCATCATCGGCGACATCACCCACTCGCGGGTGGCCCGCTCCGACATCATCGGCCTGAACACCATGGGCAGCCAAGTCACCGTCTACGGCCCGCGCACCCTGTTGCCCCCGGCGGTGGAAACCCTGGGGGTCCGGGTGGCCGGCTCCATGGAAGAGGCGGTGCAAGACGCGGACGTGATCATCATGCTCAGGGTGCAGCAGGAGCGCCTCACCGACGTGCTCTTCCCCTCCCTGCGCGAATACGCCCAGCGCTTCGGCCTGGGGCTCAGGCACCTCAAGGCGGCCAAGCCCGACGTGGTGATCATGCACCCCGGCCCGGTGAACCGGGGGGTGGAGCTGGCCCCCGAGGTGGCCGACGGGCCCTGGTCGCTGATCCTGGATCAGGTGGCCAACGGGGTGGCGGTGCGCATGGCCCTGCTTTACCTCTTGATCGGACCGGAGACCCCATGAGCCAGCCCAGGCCCCTACTCCTGAAGAACGGCCGTTTGCTGTGCCCGGACAGCAACACCGACCAAACCGGCGACCTCTTATTGGAAGGCGGACTCATCTCCGCGGCGGGCGGCGAGCTGCAGGCCCCGGAGGGGGCCGAGGTAATCGACTGCTCCGGCAAGTGGGTGGCGCCGGGTCTCATCGATCTGCACGTGCATCTGAGGGAGCCGGGCCACGAATACAAGGAAGACATCGCCAGCGGCACCGCGGCGGCGGCGGCGGGCGGTTTCACGGCCGTGTGCTCTATGCCCAACACCAACCCGGTGAACGACAGCGCGGCGGTGACCGAGATGATCCTGGAGCGGGCCCGCAAGGTGGGCTCCTGCCGGGTCTACCCCGTGGGGGCCATCACGCCGGGCCTCAAGGGCGAGGGCCTCACCCAGATGGCCGAGCTGAAACAGGCCGGTTGCGTGGCGGTGAGCGACGACGGCCACCCGGTGAGCGACAGCCGCCTGTTGCGCCGGGCCATGGAATACGCCGCGGGCTTCGATCTGCCGGTGATCTGCCACAGCGAAGACACGGCGCTATCGGCCGGAGGGGCCATGCACGAGGGCCCCATGGCCACCGCCCTGGGCCTGCCGGGCATCCCGGCCGAGGCCGAGGTGAGCGCCGTGGAGCGCGACCTGACCCTGGCCGGGCTCACCGGGGCCCGGGTGCACATCGCCCACATTTCCTGCGCGGGCAGCGTGGCCGCCCTGGGCCGGGCCCGGGCGGCGGGCTGGGCGGTGAGCGGCGAGACCGCGCCCCACTACCTGGCCCTGTGCGATCAAGACGTGGGCGGTTACGACACCCACCGCAAGATGAACCCGCCCCTGCGCTCGGCCGCCGACCGCGAGGCGGTGCGCCAGGCCCTGGCCGAAGGGCTTATCCAGGCCCTGGCCACCGACCATGCTCCCCACTCGGTCTTGGAAAAAGAGCTGGAGTTCGGCTTCGCCGCCTTTGGGGTCACCGGCCTGGAGACCGCCCTGGGCGTCATGCTGGAGCTGGTCGCCGAGGGCCTGCTCAGCCCCCTGGCCATGATCGAACGCATGAGCGCCTCTCCGGCCCGCCTGCTGGGCCTGCCCGGCGGCGAGCTGGGCGTGGGCTCCCCGGCCGACGTGGTGGTCATCGACCCCCAGGCGGCCTGGACCGTGGACCCGGCCCGGATGCGCTCCAAGTCGGCCAACACCGCCTTTGCCGGGCGTGAACTGCCCGGCCGGGCGCTCCTCACCGTGTGTGGCGGCGAGGTAACCTTCCGCCTGGAGGGATGAACGTGAGACGCCTGCGCGGCCTTATCAGCTCCGAAGCCATCGCCCTGGTAAGCGCCATCTGCATCGTGCTCATACTCCTGGGGGCCCACTACCAGCGCCAGATAGACGACATGGACCAGCAGGCCCTCAAGGTGGCCCAGCAGGTCTACGAGATATTGACCCCGCCTCCCTCCGCGCAGGCCGCGCCCACCGACCAGACCTCCCCGGCCGCGCCCGTGGCCCCCGCTCAGAACCCCGGCGAAATCCTGGCCAAGGAGCTCAAGGCCCCGGCGCCCATCGAGGTCAAGGTCCTGGACAACCACCCCCAGGCCTGGAAGGTGTTGGTGTGGCATCCCCAGGGCGTGGTGCATTACCTGGTCACTCCCCAGGGAGTCACCCAAAAGGTGCGCTAAAGCCTTGGCTCGTAGGCAATCCCAAAAAGAAGACAACCTGGTGCGCATCCTGCGCTACGCCCTGGGCGTGGCCCCGGCCGAGTTCGCCCTGTTGCCCGACGACGAGGGCTGGGTACCGGTCAAGGAGCTCTTGGCCGCCCTGCACCAGGAGGAGGGCTGGAAGCACCTGCGCCAGGGCATGCTGAACGACGCGGCCTCCCGTCTGGTCCCGGAGCTGGTGGAACTGGATGACAAGCGCATCCGGGTGAGCGAGCGTAGCTTTCAGCCGCCCGACTACGGCGCGGCCCCCCCGGCCCACCTCTATCTGGGGGCCCGGCGCAAGGCCTGGCCGGTGCTCAAGCGCCGGGGCCTGGAAGAGACCCACGACGGCCGCCCCTGGATCTTGTCCGCCACCCCCGAGGCGGCCCTCAGGCTGGGGGAGCGGCGCGACTCCGAGCCGGTGCTGATCACCGTGCAGGCCCACCAGGCCTCGGACCAGGGAGCTCTGTTCCCGGCCTGGGGCGAGTATTTCCTCTGCGCCTGGGCTCCGGCCGCCTGCCTCATGGGCCCTCCCATCGAAGAAACGGTCATCCCCAAGAAACCGGCCAAGCCCAAGCCAGCCCCGGCCGGACCGGCCATGCCCGCGGCGGATTCCATGCCCGGCTCGTTTTTGGTAGACCCGGACGACGTGGAGAAGCCCTACAAGCGCAAGGGCATCACCAAGGACATCCCCTGGAAGAGGGAGCGCCGTAAGGATCGGCGGGGGAAGTGATCCTAGGCGATTCTACGAATGGTTGCTTCCATGAGCAATTTATAGTCTAAGGGGGGGGACAATGAAACTTAAAGCTTTGACTATAACTAATTTCGCAGGTATTGGCGAACCTGGGATCACGGTTCCCATAGATGATATCGTGGTCTTAATTGGACCGAACAATAGCGGAAAATCATCAGTCCTTGACGCATACGAGGCTTTTGCAAATACAGGCGCAGCATTACCAGTAAAATCATTCCATAATGAAGACCCACATAACACAGTCGAAATAATAGGCATCTTTACCGAAATAACTGACGACGACAGAGAAGCACTTAGTAGCAAATGGGAATATCAAGATACTCAATTCGGTCATGCAATGAAATTAAAATGGGAATGGGCAAATCCCGAGCAAGGCGGGTTAAAATATTCCTGGAATCCAGAAAAAGGCGAATGGGTTAAGGGTGGCATGGGAGGCTGGGATACTTTAATTACAAGTAGAATACCTGTTCCGTTACGAATCAAGCCAACAGATGATCACGAAATTACAGAAAAGCAAATAATTGATATTCTCACATCTGCTGCGAAAGCTGCACTTAAGAAAGATGGAACAAAGGCAAATAAAGTTCTCTCCGAGTTGCAATCTCTTGCAGATAGCTTTGTAAAAGAGGTACAGGAAGACCTTGATGATGTATGCAAAAATATAACAAATAAAATTAATCCAATTTTCCCAGGGCACAAAGTGGAGTTCCAACAATCGATCGGGAAAATAGATCCAGATAAAATAATCAGTACTGGAAGCCATATTCGCATAAGTGAACCTGATAAAGACTCTATACCTCTTAGCCACCAAGGGGCGGGCATGCGGCGGACTTTCTTGTGGTCATCCCTTGGCACTCTGGCTGAGATGGGCAAAGTAAAACAAAAGAAAACGGCCATTCCGCCAGAAAGGCAGAGAATTTTATTAATCGAGGAACCAGAGTCTTTTTTACACCCTCCAATGATACGAAGTGCACGTGACGCTTTATATCAATTAGCAGAAATCGCTGAATGGCAAGTAATGACATGCACACACTCGCCAATTTTTATTGATGTTTCAAAGCCTCATACAACAATTCTCAGAATTGAGAAAAAAACATTCGGATCACCTAGAGTGTTTCGTTCTAGCGACGCGAATTTTTCGGAAGATGACCGAGAACAGCTGCGAATGGTACGGTCTTGCCATCCCACAGTTGCAGAATTTTTCTTCGCTGATACGGTATTACTAGTTGAAGGCGAAACAGAACATGCCATATTTACCTACCTGATGTCTCAAGATAATGGCGATAGTGGCCATTGGTGTCATGTAGTAAATTGTATGGGAAAGCCAAACATACCGCTATTTGCTAAAATTCTTAATCAATTCGGTACTCCCTATACAATTATTCACGATACAGACTCTCCCAAAGTGCAGAGATCAGGAAAATGGATCGCCAGTGGCATGTGGACAATTAATAAACGTATTGCGGAAGTGGTTGGGTTCCGTGATGGCAAACTACCACCATGCAGCTTGTTAGCTCACATTCCTGACTTTGAAGGATATTATTTTGGGGAAAAGATAAAAAGTAACAAGCCATATCATGCTATTTCTAAGGTAAGGAGTGCTGAATTTCAAGCGTCACCAAAATTTGCTGAACTCCTCAACATCATTCATGAGCCCAGCAAATGCGATCATGCTGGGATTTATTCGAGCTATAACGAGCTAAAAGTTAGAGTAAAAGACTGGGTCAGTGAAACGAAGCCTGCGCCTCCTGAGGCATGGGAGATAGAGGACTAAAAATCCCATGACATCGCCTTGTCGTGGGTTTACTCTGGTTTGACACCCTTCGCCTCCCCATCTCATACTTGAATGACTACCATCTTAGGAGTCATTCATGCGCCACCTGCCCCGCATATTGCTCGGCCTCTTACTGGCCTCCCTACTGCTATGCGCCCCCGCTGGGGCGGCGGTGCGCGAATACACCCTGACCATCGCCAAAGAGCAGGTTAACCTCACCGGCAATCCGGTGGAGGCCATGACCGTCAACGGGGGCATCCCCGGCCCCACTTTGCGCTTTGTGGAAGGCGACACGGCCCGCATCCACGTACGCAACCACATGGACGTGAACACCTCCATCCATTGGCACGGGGTGCTGGTGCCGCCGGGCATGGACGGCGTGCCGGACATCAGCTTCCCGCCCATCGCGGCCGGGACCACCTTTACCTACGAGTTCCCCATCCGCCAGAGCGGCACCTACTGGTACCACTCCCACACCCGCTTGCAGGAGCAGCGCGGGGTCTACGGCTCCATCGTCATCGAGCCGCTTCATGCCAAGCACGTTGCCGATCGGGAGATGGTGGTGGTGCTCTCCGATTGGACCGATCACGACCCCGACTACGTCATGCACACCCTCAAGCGGGGCAGCGAGTGGTTCTCCCAGGCCAAGGGCTCCAAGCAGAGCCTTCTCGGCGCGGCCTCCCTGGGCATGCTGGGCGACTACCTGCAGCGCGAGATGGGGCGCATGCCGCCCATGGACATCTCCGACGTGGCCTACGGTCGCTTCCTGGCCAACGGCAAGCCCATGAGCCAGGCTCCGGCCCAGCCCGGCGAGACCATTCGCTTGCGCATCATCGACGGCTCCTCCACCACCTTCTTTCACCTGGAGTTCGCGGGCGGCCCCCTGACCATCATCGCGGCCGACGGCCAGGACGTGCAGCCGCTCAAGCAGCAGCGCCTGCTCATCGGGGTGGCCGAGACCTACGACGTGCTGGTGACCGTGCCCCAGGGCGGCTCCTTCGAGCTGCGGGCCACGGCCCACGACGGCTCCTCCTGGGCCTCGCTGTGGCTGGACCAGGGCACGCCCCACCCCGCCCCCACGGTGCCTCGGCCCAACCTCTACTACACCATGGGCCAGCCGACCCTGGGCAAGGTGCTGGCCCTGACCCCGGCGGGCAGCATGGGCATGAGCGACGCTATGGTGGAGGCGGGCAAGTTCGATCACCCCGGCATGATGGGCGGAATGGGCGGCATGGACATGGGCCATGGCGCGGCCATGCCCGGCATGACGGGTCACGACAGCATGGACATGCCAAAGGCCGGCGAGGCGGGCATGAAGATGGGCGACACCGCAGCCCCCATGAAGATGGGCGCCCAAGCCGCTCCCATGAAGATGGCTCACTCGCCAAGCGCCATGGCCATGGCCCCTACCCCGCCGCCCAGCGGCACCCGCTGGGCCTATGACTTCGCCTTCCTGGGCGGCGATGTGGCTTCCTCGCCCAGCCTGGCCCACGACGGCGTGTCGCCCGAGCGGCCCTGGCCGCCCTATGCCCAGCTAAAGGCCACCCACTCCACCGCGTTCGCCCCCGACCGCAAGGTGCGCACCATCCGCCTGACCCTGGACGGCAACATGGAGCGCTACGTGTGGCTCATCAACAACCGCCCCCTGTCGGAGCAGGACGACATCCTGATCAAGCAGGGCGAGGTGGTGCGCTTCATCATGATCAACCGCACCATGATGCACCATCCCATGCATCTGCACGGGCACTTCTTCCGGGTGATAAACGGCCAGGGGGATTACGCGCCGCTCAAGCACACCGTGGACGTGACCCCCATGTCCACCACGGTCATCGAGTTCGACGCCAACGAAAAGGGCGACTGGTTTTTCCACTGCCACCTGCTCTACCACATGAAAGCGGGCATGGCCCGGCTGGTGCACTACCAGGGCTTCACCCCGCCGCCGGACGTCATGGCCGTGCGCCCCAACCTGTACCGCGAGTCCTGGTACCCCATGATCGAGGGCTCGCTCTTGAGCAACATGAGCGAGGGCGTGGCCAGCCTGGCCTCCACCCGCAACGTGCTGTCCCTGGAATGGGAGGTGGGCTGGCAAAAGGTGGAGGACACCGAATGGGAGCTGATCCCCACCTGGGACTACCACTTGAACCGCTTCACCGCCTTGTTCATCGGCGGCGACTTTTTGGGGACTCAGAGCGATTTGGACACGGCCCGGGGCATCTTCGGGGTGAGCTATTTGCTCCCCTTCAACGTGGACTCGCGCCTGTGGGTGGATACCGACCTGGGAGGCCGGGTTGAGCTGGGCAAGGTGTTCGACCTCACGCCGCGTCTGGCCCTTTACGGCAATTGGAGATATGATACCCACGAATTTTGGGAGGCCGAGGCGGGCCTCAGCTATATGATCACCAGCCACCTGTCGGTGGTGGGCCAGTGGAACTCGGACTACGGCTGGGGGGCTGGCCTGGGATTCAGCTTCTAGAGCGGCGCGGCCGCATTGCGCAAGGAGAGCAAGGTGTCACCTGAGCGGGATTCCAAGTGGGGCGATCTGGTGTCCGAGGCCAAGCGGGAGCGGGCCCAGCGGGAGAGGTCTTACCGGGAGCAGGCCCTGAAGCTGTTCCCCCACGTGTGCGGCCGTTGCGGCCGGGAGTTCAGCGGCAAGCGCCTGAGCGAGCTGACCGTGCACCACAAGGATAGCGACCACAACAACAACCCGGCCGACGGCAGCAACTGGGAGTTGTTGTGCATCTATTGTCACGACAACGAGCACCAACGCGACGCGGTGGCCCAAGCCTACGAGGAACCGGCCCCGGAGCAGTCCAAGGGCGCGGACACCACCTTCAAGGCCTTTGCCGGGTTGGCCGATCTGCTCAAGGACAAGAAGTAGCAAATACAACAAACCGAACCGAAGTAAATTTTTGGGAGAGCAAAATTCGTATCGCCACCTGGAATTGCTGCCGCGGTGACTACCTGAAAAAACGCGACGCAGTTATGGCATACACGCCGGACCTGACTATCGTCCAAGAGGCGCGTAAGGTAAAGACCACGGGCCTACCAGATATTTGGCGCGGACCGTCCCCCAACAATGGAATTTCTGTAATACCAGGAGACGATGTCAGGGTGGAGTTTTGCCACCAAAAGGAAAATGTTCTGTGGTCGATCATCCCGTTGGAAATTTCAGGAAAGCAAGATTTCCATGCCCTCGGGGTTTGGACCAGAAAAGAACATGGCTACATGAATTCCTTAAAAACCGCTCTCACCTCGTATCGAGATTTTCTATCTGCGGCTCCCTGTGTGGTGCTGGGCGATTTTAATTGCAGCGCCATTTGGGATAATAGTGCGGCAGGTTTCAGTCCTTTGGCAAACATATTGGAAGGGGACTTAGGCCTAAAGAGCGCCTATCACTCTTTCTATGGCGAGCAATATGGAGAGGAAACAAGGCCGACCTTTTATTTTCGTTGGAGTGCCTCCAAGCCATTCCATATCGATTACTGTTTTGTTCCCTCCGACTGGAACATTCTTTCCGTCGAAGTTGGATCATACGATGGTTGGGCATTATTGAGCGACCACAGGCCGCTCATTATAGACGTGGATATGTGAGTTAGGGTTCATAACCCCATTCAAAAACCGATATTATTAGTCCTCGCTGCTTTTCCAACCTCACCCCGTCTCCGCTAGCCCCAGCCGCCGACCCCAGCGACGGATGGCCTCTTTTTTCACCGGGGCTAATTTCTCACAACCTGGCTCTCCCAAAAAACCTTATGATCCCTCCCCTCAGCCCTACCCCGCCAAAAGAGTATGCGCCCTTCCAATTAATATTCACTAATTTAATTGGTATTAACTAATAGACAACTTTGATTCCTAACTTTAGCCTTTAAAAAGGCCGGTTTTTTGTAGCCTATTCCTGCCCAATCAAACTCCCCAGGCAAAGAGGAACTTATGCCCAAAGAAAAATCAGTTGGTTGCGCCACCCCTACCGGTGGTCTGGTGGGAGAGCCCCAAGCAAACCAACCGCAACAATCCAACCAACCCGCGGCTCCGGAGGCCCCTAAAATGATGCAAATCGGTAAAAAGGCCCCTGATTTCAACGCCCCCTGCTATTACCAGGGCAAGTTCGCCTCCGTCCAGTTGAGCGAATACCTGGGCAAGTGGGTGGTGCTTTGCTTCTATCCCGGCGACTTTACCTTTGTCTGCGCCACCGAGGTTTCAGCCTTGGCCGCCAAATACCAAGACTTCCAGGATTTGGGGGTGGAGGTGCTTTCCATGAGCGTGGACTCGCCCTTTGTGCACAAAATGTGGCAGGAGCATGAGCTGTGCAAGATCGTGGACGGCGGCGTGCCTTTCCCCATGCTCAGCGACGGCTCGGGCCAAGTGGGCGCGGCCTTTGGCGTGTATGACGCCGAAGGCGGGGTGGACGTGCGTGGCCGCTTCCTCATCGATCCCGACGGCGTGGTGCAGGCCATGGAGGTGATCACTCCCTCCGTGGGCCGCAACGTTGCCGAGACCCTGCGCCAGATCAAGGCCTTCCAATTGGTGCGCGAGAGCGGCGACACCAAGGTGACCCCCTCCGGCTGGAAGCCCGGCAAGACGGTGCTGACGCCCGGTGAGGATCTGGTGGGCAACGTGTGGAAGGAGTGGAAGCTGGAAGACGCTTTCAACTAGATCGCAACAGAATTTTTGATCAACACGGGGTGGTGGCGGGCTGGGCCCACGCCGCCCCGTGGCTTTAGCTTTCCCCTGCCAATCCCAGCCGTCGACCCCAGCGACGGATGGCCTCTTTTTTCACCGGAGCCAATTTCTCACCGGCCAGCTCCGGGTCTTCGGCCAGCCATGCGGCGATGATCTCCCGCAGCCGGGGCACCTGCTCGGCGTCCTTTTCCCAGCGGGCCACCCGGAAGGGCGGCAGGCCGGACTGGCGCTGGCCCATGGCCTCGCCCGGCCCGCGCAAATGCAAATCCGCCTCGGCGATCTCTCGGCCATCGCTGGTGCGGGCCAGCACGGCCAGGCGCTGCTGGGCCAAGTCGCCGGGGTTGGGCCCGGCCACCAAAATGCAGCGTCCCGGCTTGGCTCCCCGCCCCACCCGGCCCCTAAGTTGGTGCAGCTGGCTCAGGCCGAAGCGCTCGGCTCCCAGCACGATCATCAAGGTGGCCTCGGGTACGTCCACCCCCACCTCCACCACGGTGGTGGCCACCAGCACTTGGCTCTCGCCCGCGCGGAAGCGGGCCAGCGCCGCTTGTTGTTCCGGGCCGTCCATGCGCCCATGCAACAGCTCCACCCTATGCTGGGGGAAATAGCGGGCCAGGTTGCGGGCCGTGGCCACCGCGTCCTGGGCCTCGATCTTGTCCGAGGCCTCCACCAGGGGGCAGATCACGTAGGCCTGCTCACCCCGCTCCAGCACCCGGGCCAGCTCGTCCACCGCGGCCTTGCGGTGGGCAAACTCCAGCAGCATGGTGGCCACCTGGTGGGGGCCCTGGGGCCGCTGGGGCAGGTCGCTGATCTCCAAATGCCCGGCCAGGGCCAGGGCCAGGGTGCGGGGAATGGGGGTGGCCGAGAGCACCAGCAAGTGGGGGCTCCGGGCCTTGGCGGCCAGGGACATCCGCTGGTGCACCCCGAAGCGGTGCTGCTCGTCGATGATCACCAGGCCCAGGTTGGCGAAAGAAAGCCTCTGCCCCAAAAGGGCGTGGGTGCCCACCAAGACCTGGGCTCCGCCCTGGGCGGCGTCTTGGCGGGCGGCCTGATCGGCTCCGTTGCCCCCGCCCACGGCCAAGGCCACGCCGACCCCCAGGGGCTCCAAATAGCGGCTCAGGGTGGCCAGGTGCTGGCGGGCCAGCACCTCGGTGGGGGCCATCACCGCCACCTGGGCCCCGGCCTCCACCGCCAGGCAGGCGGCGGCGGCTGCCACCACCGTCTTGCCGGTGCCCACGTCGCCGCAGAGCAGGCGGCCCATGGGGTGGGCTTGGGCCAAATCGCCCTGGATCAGCTCCACCGCCTCGCGCTGGCCGGGGGTAAGCTCAAACGGCAGCGCCTTCAGCATCCCGGCCAACAGGGCGCCCGGCGGGTCCAAGGCCTGGGCCGGCGAGGCCTCCCGGCGGCGGCGCTTGAGCACCAGGCCCAGCTCGAAGTACAGCAGCTCGTTGACGGCCAGGGCCCCACGCCAGGGCGCCTCTTGGGGGTCCAGGTCCAGCGGCTGGGCGTCGTGGGGCGGCTGGTGGGCCCGGCTCAGGGCCTCGCCGGCCGCCAGAGGGTAGAGATCGGCGGGCAGCAGCCCGGCCAGGGGGTCGGGGATCAGCGGGGCGCTGCGTGCCAGCATCTCGCCCATGAAGCGGCGCACCGTGCCCGCGCCCACCCCTTCCACTTCGGGATACACCGGCACGATGCGCCCCACCGAGGGGTGGTCCGGGCCCACGTCCGGCGCGCGGTACAGCTCGGGGTGGATCATCTGGGCCTCGCCCCGTTGGCCCAGGCTCACCTCGCCCACCGCGAAAAGTTCGTCACCGGCAGCGAAACTCTCCAAATGGGCCCGTTTGAAACGAAACCACAAGCAGGTGAGCAGGCCGGAAGAATCCTCCAGGGTCAGGCGAAACACCTTGCCCTTTTTGCCCAACAGGCCGCCGCCTTTCACCCGGCCACGCACCACGGCCAGGCGGCCTTCCTCCAACTCCGCCACCGGGGTGGGGGTGCGGCGGTCCTGGTAGCGGGCTGGCAAAAAGAACAGCCCGTCGCCCCAGGTCTTGATGCCCCTCCCGGCCAGGCGCTGGGCCGTAACCGGGCCCACGCCGCCCAGGGCGGCCAAGGACGAGGCCAAAAGAGGCAAATCAAAAGGGGTCACCGAGGCTTGCAAAGCATCTCCAGGAAAAAAGGACTCCTGTATTTCTGCCCTGCCGAGGGCCCCGCGTCAAGCCCATGGCCCTGCTTTATGCTGACCGGGTTTTCTGCTAAGGTTAAGCCGCGTATTTCATGAGGGCTAAGGCCGGGTTAAACACGAGGAGATTTGGGCCCATGAGCCAGGACGACCGCTACCGCGAAGCCGGGGTAGACATAGAAAAAGCCGACCAGTTCATCAAAAATATCGGCAAGATGGTCAAATCGACCCACAGCAAACAGGTTCTGGGCGGCCTGGGTGGCTTTTCGGGCCTGTTTTCCCTGGCCGGTTTGGCCGGAGACGACCCGGTGTTGGTTAGCTCCACCGACGGGGTGGGCACTAAGCTCAAGATCGCCTTCATGACCGACAAGCACGACACCATCGGCATCGACATGGTGGCCATGGTGGTCAACGACATCGTGGTCACCGGAGCTCAGCCGCTGTTCCTGCTGGACTACCTGGCCACCGGCCGCCTGGAACTGGGAGTGGCCGAGGCGGTGTTGGCCGGGGTGGTGCAGGGCTGCCGCCAGGCGGGCTGCGCCCTATTGGGCGGCGAGACCGCCGAGATGCCGGGCATGTATCCGGACGGCGAGTACGACCTGGCCGGTTTCGCGGTGGGCCTGGTGGACCGGCCCCAAATCATCGACGGCTCGGGGGTGACCCCCGGCGCAGTGGTGGTGGGGCTGGCCAGCAGCGGCCTGCACTCCAACGGCTTCTCCCTGGTGCGCAAGATCGTGTTCGAGGAGCTGGGCCTGGCGGTGACCGATACCGCCGAGGGCCTGGAGCACAGCGTGGGCCACACCCTGCTCACCCCCACCCGCATCTACGTAAAGCCGGTGCTGGCGGTGCGCGACAACTTCGATCTTTTGGCCGCGGCCCACATCACCGGCGGCGGCCTGCTGGAAAACCTGCCCCGGGTGCTGCCCGCGGGCTGCCGGGCGGTGATCGACGAGGGCTCCTGGCCGGTGCCCCCGGTGTTCGCCTGGCTGCAAAACGCCGGCGGCCTGAGCCAGCGGGAGATGACCCGCACCTTCAACTGGGGCCTGGGCATGGCCCTGGTGGTGCCCGCCGAGCAGGCGGCCGAGGTGATCGCCCTGCTCCAGGAAAAGGGCGAGCAGGCCTTTGTGGTGGGGCGCATCGAGCCCCGCCAGGACGGCCAGCCCCTGGTGGAGGTGCGGGGGTGATCCTGGTCTCCGCCTGCCTCATGGGCCACCGGGTGCGCTACGACGGCCGCCACAGCCGCTGTGACCAGGTGCGGGGCTTGCTGGCCGGTGAGCCGGTGCTGGCCCTGTGCCCCGAGGTGTTGGGCGGCCTGGGCACCCCCCGGCCCCCGGCCCGCTTCGTGGGGGCCTGCTTCGGCCGCGAGGGGGAAGACCTCTTGGCGGGCCGAGCCCGGTTGGTCAACGACCAGGGCCGGGACGTGAGCCTGGCTTTTGCCCAGGGGGCGCGCGTGGCCGCCGAACTGTGCGCCCGCCACGGGGTGCGCCTGGCCCTCTTGAAAGACCGCTCGCCCTCCTGCGGTTGGGACCCTGAAGGGGTCAATCCCCAGGGCGGGCCGGGCCAGGGCGTGTTGGCCGCCTTGCTCAGACAAATGGGCATAACCGTGCGCGAGGTCCGCTCCGGGGCCCGGGGCGAGAGGCGCTAATGAGCCAAGCGGAACCCAACCCGGCCCAACACGCCCAGGCCCTGTACAACTTGTCGGCCCAGATCGCCGCCCTGTTGGGCGAGGCCCTGCGCCGCGACTTCACCTTCAGCGGTACCGCCCTGGGCCAGAGCGAGGTGGTGGACCAAGCCCTGGACGGCCAGATGCAATACGGCCTGTTGGCCTGCGCCCTGGACAAGATTGAGATCAACGAGGCCACCGCGCCGGGCTATTGGGCCAAGCTGCACCAGGAACTTAAGCGGCTGGTGGCCCGCGAGGCCCACGCCTCTGCGGTGGAGATTTTACGGCCCCTGGCCGCCGTGGTCAGCGACCAGGAGATGGCCGCCATATCAGAGGCCATCTACAACCCCCTGGGCCCCTATGAGGAAAGCAGCCTGGCCCGTTTGCAGGAGGGCCTGGCCGGCACGCCTTTCGAGGTGCTGGCCGCGCGGGTGGTCAAGAGCTTCTTCGCCAAGGGTCAGGACCCCTCGGCCATCGCCGACCGGGTGATAGACCTGGCCTTGGAAGGCTCGCGCACCTTGTTCCTCAAGGGCGGCCTGGCCTAGGAGCGCGGCGATGCCGGTGGCGGCCCGAGATTTTTACCAAGGCGCGGCCCTGAGCCTATTGATCAGGCACCCGGCCTATGCGAGCATACGGCCCCTTAGCGCGGGGCGTTTTTTGCTCAACGGCTCCATCCGCGTGTGGCTGAAGCACAGCAAGGACAAGTCGCCCTGGCACTTCGGCTTCAGCCCGGAAGAAGTGACCGCCCTGGGCCAAGACCTGGGCACGGAAGGCGAGACTTTTTTGTGCCTGGTGTGCCGCCGGGACTCCATCTGCGCCCTGGACGGCACCGAGGCGGCTCAGGCCTTTGACCTGGGCCTGACCGAGGAGCAGAGCCTGACCGTGACCCGGATTCCGGGCCGCAAGCTCCAGGTGAGCGGGCCGGGCGGCCAGGTAGCGGACATTATCATGGCCGCCGCCTTTCCGGACAAGGTGTTCGCCTAAGGCTCCTGCAAAGGCCGCCCAGGAAGGGCGGCAAGGAAACGAGATGATCCACACCCGCGACAAGACTCGGCGCATCATGGTCGGCACGGTGCCGGTGGGCGGCGGTGCGCCGGTGGCGGTGCAGTCCATGACCAACACCGACACCCGCGACCCGGCGGCCACCCTGGCTCAGATCGAGGCCCTGGCCCAGGCGGGTTGCGAGTTGGTGCGCTGCGCGGTGCCCGATATGGAGGCGGCCCTGGCCTTCGGCCCCATCACCCAGGCCAGCCCCTTGCCGGTAATCGCCGACGTGCACTTCGACCCGGCCTTGGCCGTGGTTGCCCTGGAAAACGGGGCGGCCGCCCTGCGCATCAACCCCGGCAACATCGGCGGCCCCTCGGCGGTGGCCCGGGTGGTGGACGCGGCTCAGGCGGCCGGGGCGCCCATCCGGGTGGGGGCCAACTCCGGCTCCCTGCCCAAAGAGGTGCTGGAGCGCTGCGGCGGTCCCGGCCCGGCGGCCCTGGTGGAGGCGGCCCTGGGCCACGTGCGCCTGTTGGAGGAACGTGGCTTCGACCAGATCAAGGTGAGCCTCAAGTCCTCCAGCGTGCTCACCACCCTGGAGGCCTGCCGCCTCTGGGCCCAGCGCTCGGACTACCCCCAGCATCTGGGAGTCACCGAGGCGGGGGGCCTCTTGGCCGGGGCCATCAAGAGCGCGGTGGGCATCGGGGCCCTGCTTTTGGAGGGCATCGGCGACACCTTCCGGGTGAGCCTAACCGCCGACCCGGTGCGCGAGGTGGAGGCGGCCTGGCACATCCTTAGGGCCTGCGGCCTGCGTGAGCGGGGGGTGGAGATCATCTCTTGCCCCACCTGCGGCCGCACCGAGATCGACCTCATGGGCCTGCTGGAAAAAGCCGAGCCCGAGCTGGCCAAGATCGAGGCCCCGCTCACCGTGGCCATCATGGGCTGCGTGGTCAACGGGCCGGGCGAGGCCAAGCACGCCCAGGTGGGCCTGGCCGGCGGCCGGGGCCAAGGGGTCATCTTCGCCCACGGCGAAGTCATAAAAAAGGTGTCCGAAGCGGACCTTTTGGACGAGTTCATGAAAGAGGTTCGCCGGGCGGCCCAGACATATTCAAACCATAATTCAGAACAAAGCGAGCAGTAGACACATGCGCTTCTCTCAGGCATTCATCCCCACCCTCAAGGAAACCCCGGCCGAGGCCGAGGTGGTCAGCCATCAGCTAATGCTGCGCGCGGGCATGATCCGCAAGCTGGCCTCGGGCGTTTACACCTGGCTGCCCCTGGGCCTGCGCACCCTGCGCAAGGTGGAGCGCATCGTGCGCGAGGAGATGGACGCGGCCGGGGCCCGGGAGCTGTTGATGCCCGGCGTGCAGCCCGCCGAGCTGTGGCAGGAATCGGGCCGCTGGGAGCATTACGGCCGGGAGCTGTTGCGCTTCAAGGACCGGCACGACCACGACTTTTGCCTGGCCCCCACCCACGAGGAGGTCATCACCGACCTGATCCGCCACGAGGTGCGCTCCTACCGGGACATGCCGCTGAACCTCTACCAGTTCCAGACCAAGTTCCGCGACGAGGTGCGCCCCCGCTTCGGAGTGATGCGCTCGCGCGAGTTCATCATGAAGGACGGCTACTCCTTTGATCCCGACGACGAGTCCTCGGCGGCCAGCTACCAGGCCATGCACCAGGCCTACAGCGCCATCTTCAAACGCCTGGGGCTGAACTTCGCGGTGGTGGAGGCCGACTCCGGGGCCATCGGCGGCTCCTTCAGTCACGAGTTCATGGTGCTGGCAGACACCGGCGAGGACGCCATCGCCTCATGCTCGTGCGGATGGGCGGCCAACTTCGAAAAGGCCCAGGTGGCCCCGCCCCGGGGCGAGGCGCCCCAGGCCGCAGCCGAGGTAGTTCGGGTGGACACCCCCGGCGCCCACACCGTGGAGGAGGTGGCCGCCTTTCTCAAGGTTAGCCCGGCCCAGGTGGCCAAGACCCTGGTCTACCTGGCCGACGGCAAGCCGGTGGCGGCCATGGTGCGCGGCGACCGCCAACTCAACGAGATCAAGCTCAAAAACCTCATCGGCGCGACCGCGCTGGAGCTGGCCCCCGCTTCGGTGATCCAGGAAGTCAGCGGCGGGCCGGTGGGCTTTACCGGGCCGGTGGGCCTGAACATTCCGGTATACGCCGATCAGGAGCTCTACGCGGCCGAGGCCCTGGTGGTGGGGGCCAACCAGGGCGACGCCCACCTCACCGGAGTGCACCTGGGCCGCGACGTGGCCGGCGCCACCAAGGCGGACCTGCGCATCATCGAGCCCGGCGACCCCTGCCCCCGCTGCGGCAAGGAACCAACCTTTGCCCGGGGCATCGAGGTGGGGCACATCTTCCGCCTGGGCACCAAGTACAGCCAGGCCATGGGGGCCGAATACCTGGACGCCGAGGGCCAGAGCCGCCCCATCATCATGGGCTGCTACGGCATCGGGGTGACCCGCATCGTGGCCGCGGCCATCGAGCAGGGCCACGACGACTGGGGCATCATCTTCCCCCTGGCCATCGCCCCCTACTCCGTTGCGGTGCTGCCCCTAGCCATTGACGGCGAGGTGATGGAGACGGCCACCAAGCTCTACGACGATCTCAGCGCCGCGGGCGTGGACGTGCTCATGGACGACCGCGACCTCAGGCCCGGCGTAAAGTTCAAGGACGCGGACCTCATCGGCATTCCGCTCCGGGTGGTGGTGGGGGCCAAGGGCCTCAAGGAAGGCGCGGTGGAGCTCAAGCACCGCCTAAGCGGCGACGTGGACATGGTCCCCGTGGCCGAGGCGGCGACTCGCCTGGCCCAGATGGTGCGGCGTGGCGGGGGTCGGTCGCTATAGAGGGCAAGTGGCGCTTGACCAACCGGCCCATAAGCGCAAAAGTAAAATGAGCGGCGATAAACGATAACCTTACCAAGAGGCCCGGCGCTTGGCCCTGCAACGCATCAACGAAATCATCGACGCGGTCCGGGAATACCACCCCGGCGCCGACGTCAGCGCCATACAGAAGGCCTACGTGTTTTCGGCCAAGGTGCACAAGGGCCAGGTGCGCCGCTCGGGCGAGCCCTACCTGAGCCATCCCCTGGCCGTGGCCGCCCTGCTGGCCGAGATGCACACCGACGTGGCCAGCATCTGCGCGGCCCTGCTGCACGACGCGGTGGAGGACACCAACACCACCGTGGAGGACGTGGCCAACCTGTTGGGCACGGAGGTGGCTTCCCTGGTGGACGGGGTGACCAAGATCACCCAGATCAGCGCCACCACCACCAAGACGGCCCAGCAGGCCGAGAACATGCGCAAGATGATCCTGGCCATGGCCAACGACATCCGCGTGCTTCTGATCAAGCTGGCCGACCGTTTGCACAACATGCGCACCCTGGGCTACATGCCCCCGGCCAAGCAGCGCTCCATCGCCCAGGAGACCCGCGACATCTACGCCCCCATGGCCCACCGTCTGGGTATCCGCCGCTGGCAGGCCGAGTTGGAGGACTGGACCCTCTACTTCCTGGAACCCAACATCTACCAGCGCATCAAGGACGGGGTGGCCACCCGCAAGAGCGAACGGGAGCGCTTCATCGAAGAGGTGAAGCAGGTGCTCCAGGAGCAGATAGCCGAACAGGGCATCAAGTGCAGCGTGGACGGGCGGCCCAAGCACTTCTACAGCATCTACCGCAAGATGCAGCGCCGGGGCGTGGACATAGACCAACTCTACGACCTCATCGCCTTCCGGGTGGTGGTGGAACGGCTGCGGGACTGCTACGAGGCCCTGGGGGTGGTGCACAACGTGTGGAAGCCCATCCCCGGCCGCTTCCGCGACTACATCGGCATGCCCAAGCCCAACATGTACCAGTCGCTGCACACCTCGGTGGTTGGCCCCATGGGCCAGCGCATGGAGGTGCAGATCCGCACCGACGAGATGCACCGGGTGGCCGAGGAAGGCATCGCCGCCCACTGGCGCTACAAGGAGCAAGGCGCCGGCGACGAGGCCGAGGAGGGCCGCTTCGCCTGGTTGCGCAAGCTGATGGAGTGGCAGCGGGATCTGGAAGACCCCACCGAGTTCATGCAGTCGCTCAAGATGAACCTCTACCCCGGCGAGATCTTCGTGTTCACCCCCGGCGGGGAGGTGAAAGCCCTGCCCCGGGGGGCCACCCCGGTGGACTTCGCCTATTCCATCCACACCGAGGTGGGCCACCAGTGCGTGGGGGCCCGGGTCAACGGCCGCATGGTGCCCTTGAAGAGCCAACTGGCCACCGGCGACCAGGTGGAGATCATAACCCAGAGCAACCACAAGCCCAGCAAGGACTGGCTGAACTTCGTGGTCAGCGGCCGGGCTCGCTCCAAGATACGTTCCTACATCCGCGAGTCGGAGCGCTCCCGCTCGGTGAGCCTGGGCAGCGAAATCCTGGACAAGGAGTTGCGCAAGCACAAGCTTACCCTGGCCGCGGTGCTAAAAGACGGCAAGCTGGCTCAGGTGATGAGCGATCTGTCCTTTCAGGACAGCGAGCACTTGCTGGCCGCGGTGGCCTACGGCAAGGTGTCGCCGCGCCACATCGTCAACAAGATATTGCCCCGCCCCACCGAGGAAGAGCAGGAAAAACCGGGGCTGATCGAGCGCTCCCTGAAGCGCTTGCGCCGCCGCCCCACCCCGGAAGGCATCAAGGTGAAGGGCCTGGACGACATCCTGGTGCGCTTCGCCAAGTGCTGCAACCCCCTGCCCGGCGACGAGGTGGTGGGCTACATCACCCGGGGCCGGGGGGTGACCATCCACCGGAGCGACTGCAACCATGTGGCCGACCTGGACCCCGAGCGGCGGGTGGAGGTGGAGTGGGACCTGGCCAAGGAAGAGGTGCGGCCGGTGCGCATCCAGGTGATCAGCGCCGACCGGGCGGGCATCCTGGCCGACATGGCCGGGGTGATGAAAAAGCACGACATCAACATCATGGAGGCCGAGGTCAAGACCACCGAGGAGCTCAAGGGCATCGCCACCTTCACCATCCAGGTGCACGACGCCAAACAGCTCCACCGGGTGCTCAAGGACATAGCCGGGCTCAAGGACATCCTGTCGGTGCGCAGAATGGATCATTAGACGCGGGCGCGCGGGTGCATCGGCCGGCGTCCCGATGGACGGGCAAAAGCAAGCGGAGGACGCGAGGCGCCCTCCGCAAAATTTTTGGGGTAAGGTTCTTAGGCGGGCTTGTTGATCACGCCCGAGCGCAGGCAGCGAGTGCACACCCTAACCCGACGCACATGCCCGTTTTCCACGGTGCGCACGCGTTGCAGGTTGGGGTTGAAACGCCGCTTGGTCTTCCTGTGGGCGTGGCTGACGTTGTTGCCCACCTGGGGCTTCTTACCGCAATATTCGCATACCTGGCTCATGGCTCGTTTCCTCCCGAAGCCGCCGGCCGCGCCGTAAAGTGGCCGGCCCTTTGCTGAAGTCGGAAATATACACACCACCCGAGGGGTTGACAAGTATTTTTCCGTAGCCCTCCCCCGCCGTGGCCTTGACGCCGCCCCTTGCCCGTGGCATAGTTGACCCGCCGCGTAACCTCTGGAAACTCCTGAGCAGCCGGGCGGTGAGTCCGGGCGGCGTGTTGTTTATATTCAGACCGAGGAGGCAGCTTGAGCCGCGACGATCTTATCCACCTTGAAGGCCAGGTCACCCGCACTTTGGGCGGGGGGCAGATGGAAGTGGTCACCGAACAAGGACACACCCTGCGCGCCGTACTTAGCGGCAGGATGAAGCGATTCAAGATCAAGGTTCTGGTGGGGGACCGGGTTCGGGTCAGCGTTTCTCCCTACGACCTCACCCACGGACTCATCACCTACCGGCTCAAGTAGCGCTCCCAGCCTGGCCGCTCCCAGGGCCCCTAATCCTCGGCCCTGGGCGAAGTCGCTCCCACCAAGGGTTCCATGACCACCCGGCGCACCAGGGTGCGGGCCGCGGCGCCTTGGTAGCCGGTAAGTATCTCTTCCAGCTCCTGGGCCGCCTCCCGCGCCTTGCGCCAGCCTTCCCCGCGCGCCTGTTCCACCGCGTCCCAGTCGCCGTGGTCCATGAAGGCGCGCACCGCGGGGCCTATTTCCGGGAATAGCAGCTTGAGGAAACCGGCCTGCCATACCGGGTACAGGCCCAGGGCGCCTTGGCTTTGGTGGGCTATGATTTGGGCCAAACGCCCCTGGGGGCCGCAGTCGGCCATGAGATCCTTGATCCCCCGCACGAAGTGCTCCACGTCGCTGCCCGGATGCTCCCCCGCGGCCCGGGCCAACAGCTCCTGGGCCGGGGCCGCGTCCCCGGCCTCGCCCATCTCGTGCCACAGCACCGCCTCCATCTCACCCGCCAGCACCGGGGCCAAGGCCTCCCAGGAGGGATGGGCCACCACCTCGCGGTAGTCCCGGCCATAGGCGGCCAGGGCGAAGCGCTTGAAGGCGGTCTGGCTGGGCCGGGGATCGGCCAACAGGTCCCACACCAGGTAGGGAAAGGGGCTTTGGCGCAGGAAGATGTCGCTCCCCTGGCGCAGGCCGGGCAGGAAGAGGATGTCGTTGGTGAACTCCTCGCCCAGTTGGTGCACCAACAGGCCGTTTACCCGCCAGGTCTTCTCTTGCCGGGCCAAAAAAAACACCGGCGCGCCGCCGCCCACCACCCCGGCCCCGTAGTGCAGGCCCAGGGGGGCCAGCACCTGGTTGATCCCCTGGGTGTCAAAGGGATCGTAGCTGCGGCCGTCCAGGGAAAGTGGTTGGGGCTGCTTTTCCAGCACCTCCTCCCAGAGTTGCTCCCGCTGGCTCACCCACTCCAGCACCTGGCCGGTGTCCTGCTCCCGCCAGGGCGGCAGGCCCTGCTCCCATTTGTAGAGATTGCGCAGGCGCAAGAGCAGGCCGCACAGGCTGAAGCGCCCGGCCACCGAGGCGTCGGCTATGGCGCAGTTGGCCCGCACCTGCTCCAGCAGTCCGGGCGGCGGCGAAGCGGCCTGGCCCATGCCTAGGCCCGGCGCCCGCCGTCGTCGGCCATGTGCTGGTGCATGGCCATGGCCTTGAGGTAGCGCTCCATGGTGGCCACGGTGGCCTGGCGCTGCTCAGGGGTGACCGGCCGGATGACCTTGGCCGGAACCCCAGCCACCATGGTGTCGGGCGGCACGATCATGCCCGGCGGCACCACCGCCCCGGCGGCCACGATGGAGCCCTCGCCCACTTGGGCCCGGTCCAGCACCACCGCGCCCATGCCGATGAGCACCTGGTCGCCCACGGTGCACGAATGCAGGACCACCCGATGGCCCACCACCACCTCGCTGCCCACCATGGTGCCTTGGCCCACGTGGGCCACGTGGATGACCGAGCCGTCTTGCAGGTTGGTTCTCGCGCCCACCCGGATCCAGTTGATGTCGCCACGCAGCACGCAGCCGTACCACACGCTCACCTGCGGACCCAACTCCACGTCGCCCAGGACCACCGCTCCCGGCGCGATGAAGGCGCTGGGGTCCACTATGGGCGTTTTGCCGTTGATGGATTCGATCATGCGATAATCTTACGTCCCGTGGTGCACCCCGGCAAGCCGATTGAAACCCTGTATCCTTGACACCGCCCCTGCCCTAGCCTAACCTTTTTTTAACAGTAACCAACTCCTACCTTGGCAAGGGAGCTTCACTACATGGCCCGCGGAAAAAGCAGCCTTTGGCTGATAGTCCTCGTTTTGATCCTGGTTCTCATCGGCGCCGGCGCCTTTTACGTCTGGCCCCATCTGGAAGGCGAGCCGCCCCAGATAGCTTTGGCAACTCCCTTGAAACACCTGGGCAAAAGCAGCTCGCTCACGCTCAAGGTGAGCGACCAGGGACGCGGACTGTCCTGGGTGCGGGTCACCTTGGTGCAGGAGCAGCGCAAGAGCGTGCTGCTCAACCAGACCTCCGAGGTTCTCGGCGCGCCGCTGGCCACGCTGAAGCTGGATATCAAGCCCCTGGAGATGGGAATGCGCCAAGGCCAGGCCACCCTGGTGGTGGAGGCGGGGGACCGCTCCTGGCGGAGCTGGATGAAAGGCAATATGACGGTAAAGGAGTTCCAGGTGATGGTGGACACCACGCCGCCGCGCCTGGCCTCCCTTAGCCAGATCATCCACATCAACCGGGGCGGCGCGGGTCTGGCCGTGTACACGGTAAACGAAGCCGATTCCCAGCACGGAGTGCGGGTGGGAGACCTGGTGTTCACGGGATGGTCGCCCTGGCCCCAGCAGCCGGGCACCAAGCTGTGCTATTTCGCCTATCCCGAGGACGCCCCCAAGGACCAAGCCATAGAGCTGTGGGCCCAGGACCCGGCCGGCAACCAGGCCAAACTGCCTCTGAACGTCAAGGTGCACTGGAAGAACTTCCGCACCGACGTCATCAACCTCAACGACGCTTTCATGAACAAGGTGGCCGCCCGTTTCGCGGACCAGATCCCCGCCGACCGCCAGACCCCCTTGGCCAAGTTCCTGTGGATCAATCAGGATTTGCGCCAAAAGAACAACGCCAAGATACACGAGGCGTCCAAGCCCAGCCAGGCGTATCAGCTATGGCAAAACACCCTGGAGCGCCCCCTGGGAGCGCGCAAGGCCGCCTTTGGCGACCGCCGCGAATACGTGTTGGACAAGAAGGTGGTCAGCCGCAGCGTGCACCTGGGGCAAGACCTGGCCCACACCGAGCGCAGCCCGGTCAAGGCCACGGCCAGCGGCATGGTGCGTTACGCGGCGGACATGGGCATCTACGGCAACTGCGTGATCCTCAGCCACGGACAAGGGGTGGCCACCCTGTACGGGCACCTCAGCGAGCTCAAGGTCAAGGCGGGCGACAAGGTGGCCCGCGGCCAGGTCATAGGCCTGTCGGGCATGACCGGCCTGGCCCTGGGCGACCATCTGCATTTCTCGGTGCTGGTGGACGGCGTGTTCGTCCAGCCCACCGAGTGGTGGGATCCCCACTGGGTGCAGGACAACGTGCTGCTGCGCTTCAAGGAGGCGGGGCTGCCCCAGCCGCTGCCTCCGGCCGGGAAATAGCAACTTGTCCTTGGGGCGTCGCGGCGTGGGCTGGGCGGGCTTGGTTTTGCTCGCGCTGGCCCTGTCCGCGGGTTGCGCCGGCTTGAACCCGGCGCCGCCCCGCGCCCTGGCGCCGGGGGATTGGCTGGCCCCGCCCGATCCCCGGCCCCTGAGCCCCGCTGAGTTGCAACAGCGCCTGTCTCGGGCCAGGGTGGTGCTGGTGGGCGAGCGCCACGACCACCCCGGCCACCACGCCATTCAACTGCAGGTGCTCAAGGCCCTGGCCGCCCAGGGCCCCCTGGTGTTGGGGGTGGAGTGGCTGGAGCAAGAGGCCCAACCGGCTTGCGACGCCCTGTCCGCCGGCAAGATCAGCCTGGAGGAGTTCCGCGCCCAGGTGCAATGGGATAAAAAATGGGGCTACCCCTGGAAGATGGCGGCCCCCATCTTTGCCGAGGTGCGCGCCAAAGGCCTCACCCTGGTGGCCCTCAACGCCCCCCAGAGCGTGGTACGCCAGGTAGCGGCCAAGGGCCTTAAGTCCCTTACCCCAGAGCAGCGGGCCGAAATCGCCCCGGCGCTTAACCTGGACGATCCGATTTACCGCGAAAAAGTGGCCCGCCAGTTCGCCTTTCACGGCGTGAAAGATCCCCAGGCCCAGGAAGATTTTTTCGCGGCCCAGGTGGTGCGCGACGAAACCATGGCCCACAACCTGGCCCTGCGCCTGTATCCCTGGCCCGACGGCGGCAAGCGGGGCCTGGTGCTGGCCGGGGCCGGCCATTTGGCCGGGGATCTAGGCCTGCCCCCGCGCATCGCCCGGCGCCTGCCCGGGGCCAAGCCCCTGATCATCCTGCCGGTGAGCCCCAAAGGCGCCCAGGCCATGCTGGAGGCCACGCACCTACCGGCCGAGCTGTTGGCCGTGTCCACGCCGGCCCCTCCCCCGCCGCCGCGCCTGGGCCTGTTACTGCGGGTCAAGAACGGCGGTCTGGTGGTGGAGCGGCTGATCCCGGATAGCCCGGCCCAAAAGGCGGGGGTACTGCCCGGCGACCTGCTCTTGGCGGTGGACGGCAAACCCCTGACCTCGCCCAAGGGCATCCACGACGCCATCAAGGCCGCGCCCTTTGCGCCCCACGCCTACCTCCTGGAGCGCGACGGCCGGCGGATCACCATCAAAATTACTCTTTCCCAGCCGGTCCCCACCGCGCGGCCCAAATAGGCCTAGCCTATCTAACTACGTTTTAACTCTGACATTTATCGTTGCTTCTCGGCATACGGTTTGCTATAGATAGGCAGCCGTGGGCGATTCGTTCGCCCCGTGGCCGGCCGCAATGTCGGCACGATTAAGGCAAGCCAGGAGAAATAATGGAAGTTAGCGTCGTCGCCAACGACGATCAAGTACGCATCGGCATCGTGGGCAACATTGATGAACGCGGCGCGGAAGAGGTAAAAAGGCGTTTTTTGGATCTGGACTTAGCCTCGTACAAGCAGGTTGTCCTGGACTTTAGCGGCGTCACCTTCATCGGCAGCTCCGGCATAGGCAAATTATTGCTCTTATACAAGAACTTGGCCCCGCATGGCGGCACGGTGCGCATAGACAACATGCCCAAGGACATCTACAACATGTTCAAGGTGGTCAAGTTGGACAAGATTTTAAAGATATCCCTGGCCCCCTGAAACGGTACCGGCCGGGCCGCGATGCTTGCCGGCCTAGCGCAAATTTGGCCGCGGGCCCATCGACCGGCTGCTAAAAGTTTGCCTCGCGCCGGCGGCCATAATCCGAAAAAACGGACGGGGGGAGCCGCAACCAATGAGCCACCAATGGAGTCAGAGTGCCTGGGATCCGCCGTCCTCTATTTTGGTGGTGGATGATTCGGCGCATTATCGCGACTTGCTTACCAACGGCCTCTCCCGGCATGGCTATCGTTTTCACGAAGCCGCTCACGGGCTGGAGGCCATCGAGGCCCTGCGCCGTCACCCGGAAATCGACCTGATACTCCTCGACCTGATGATGCCCCAAATGGACGGCTTCTCTTTCCTGAAGTGGCGCGAAACCCGCCCGGAAATCAGCGATATCCCGGTTATAGTCAACAGCTCCTTGAACGATCCGGATTCCATCGCCAAGGTATTGGCCCTGGATTGCTACGGCTATTTCGTTAAGCCCCTGAGCCAGGTGGACCTGGAACTGGTGCTGCCGCTCAAGATTCGCAATGCCATCAACAGCCGGCGCATGATGGCCGATCTGCGCGCCAAAAACCGGCTGATGGCCGAGGAGTTGGAGATGGCCGCCCGCTACCAGCAATTCCTGCTGCCCAAGCAGAGACGGCTTCCGGGTGTCCAGGCAGCCTGGTGGTTCCAGCCTTGCCGGGGGGTGGGCGGGGATTATTTCGATTTTTTCGAGCTGCCCGGCGGAGACCTGGGTCTGGTGATGGCCGACGTTTCCGGTCATGGCGTAGCCTCGGCCATGACCGCCAGCATTCTCAAGGCCTTGATTCCCCGCTACCTCAGCGAGCATCATTCCCCTGCCGCGGTGCTGGGACTCTTGAACGAGGATCTTCTGCGTCTAACCCCGGATGACGTGTTCGTCACCACTTTTCTGGGCCGTTATGCCCCTCTTACCAAGGAGTTGCGCTGGAGCCTGGCCGGTCATCCCTGCCCCCTGCTGCAAGAAGCCGAGGGAGAAATGGTAGCACTGGAGCAGTCCAGTCCCTTCCTGGGGGTGTTTTCAAAAGACCAGCCCCTGTTAAAATATTGTGATAGGAGTTGCACATTGCGCGAAGGCCAGCGTCTGGTGGTGTACACGGACGGATTGTTGGACACCGCCGGCGACCAGGGCAAGCCCAAGGGTAGGCAGCGCCTGGAACAGATGCTCAGGCAACACCGCGACCTGAGCGCCGGCCAACTGACCAGGAAATTGGCCGCCCAGCTAAACCGGAGTAACGGAGATTACCCTTCAGATGACATAGCCGTAATCATCATGGATTTCTAAATGTCACAAAAGGTCTGCAACGAGACGATCGCCTTGCCCCAGGAAAATTACCATATTTTGGTCGTGGACGATGAGTCCATGATCATCGAGCTGCTTTTCAAGCTGCTCTCTGCCAAAGGTTATGAGGTTTCCACCTCCACCAATGGCCGGGAGGCCCTGGAATTTTTACGGGGCCACGCCTGTGATCTGGTCATTACCGACGTGCGCATGCCTTATCTGGACGGCCTGCAACTGCTCAAGGCCGTCAAGGACATGAACCCCCGCCTGCCGGTGATCATGATAAGCGGCTACGACGAAGCCGCCGTGGTGTTGGACGCCCTCAAGGCCGGCGCGGAAAACTTCCTGGCCAAGCCGCTCAACCTGGATATTCTGGATCAGGTCATCGGCAAAACCCTAAGCCTGGCCAGCATCCGCCCCAGGGGATGCTCCTTGCCCTCGGTGCGCCAGACCACCTACATGCGCTCCCCCAGCCAGCCGGGATGCGTGCAGGATATGGTTTATCAGATATCCTTGTCCGCGGTGGCCGTGGGCTTTGCCGATAACGACTTGGAAAACAACGTCAAGCTGGCCCTGGCCGAGGCCATCACCAACGCCATGGAACACGGCAACCTGTGGGACGAGGACAAGTTCGTGGAAGTTGACGTCGACTTGGACGGCAACACGCTGCGGGCCACGGTGCGCGACGAAGGGCCCGGTTTCGACTACAACGGACTGCTCAATCCCACTTCCAACGAACACCTCATGAGCGAGAGGGGGCGGGGCATTTTCCTGGCCAACGCCATCATGGACGAAGTGAGCTTCAACCAGATCGGCAATCAGGTAACCCTGGTCAAGCGCCGGCCCCCCCTAGCCGCCGAAAACGATTGACATCATGGCCAAACCCGTCACCCCCCGTTTTTGCGCTTCCTGCGGCGGCGCCCTTTTGGCCACCAAGGGCCTCAACGCCGGTGGAGCCCCCTTTGTCTGCTCCTCCTGCGGCCTGCCGGTTTATGAAGACCCCAAGGTGGCCGCCGCCGTGGTGGTGCGCACCGAGGAGGGTATACTTTTGCTGCGCCGGGCCCAGAGGGACCGCGCCTACGGCAAGTGGATTTTGCCCGGCGGCCACGTGGACCGCGGCGAGGTGGTCCTGGAGGCCGCCCGGCGCGAGGTGCTGGAGGAGACCGGCCTGCGGGTGGAGATGACCGGCCTGTTGGACGTCTACTCCTATACAAACTACCCCTGGGTGCTGGTGGTCTACACCGCCACCGCCAACGGCGGCCGCCTGCGGCCCAGCCCCGAGGCCCTGGAGATAAAAGCCTTCAACCAAGAAGAAGTGCCTTGGGACGAGTTGGGCTACGAATCCACGGCCCACGCCCTACGGGACTATATCGCCCGACTTTCCTGAGACCCTAGCGCCCTTGCCAAGGCCGCGCGCTGCTGGTATTTTCTCCTACCGAGAAAATGCCTTTTAGGAGATTGTTTAGTTATGCGCCTCAATCCAGAGAAGATCGCCGACCTGAGCCCGGAGCGTCTGGACAGCATCCTGCGCCGTTCCATGCAGGACGTTTCGGAAATTTACAACTCCACCAAGACCATCCTGGACGACATCCGCCAACGGGGCGACGCCGTCAACGTGGAGCACTACCTCAAACTCAAGGGCGATCTAAAGGCCGAGCATTTCCTGGTCACTCCTCAGGAGATCGAGGACGCCTATCGTCAGGTGCCCGACGAGGTGGTCAAGCACCTCAAGATCGCGGCCAAGAACATCGTCACCTTCCACACCGCCCAGTTGGACCGGCCCCAGTGGCAGATGGAAGTGATGCCCGGCATCATCGCCGGCCGCAAGAACACCCCCCTGGACTCGGCGGGTTGTTACGTGCCCGGCCGCCGGGCGGCCTACCCCTCCAGCGTGTTGATGACCATCCTGCCCGCCGTGGTGGCCGGGGTCAAACGCGTGGTGGTGACCACCCCGCCCGATGAAGGCCTGGTGGCCAACCCCTACACCCTGGTGGCCTGCGACATCGCCGGGGTCAAGGAGGTCTACAAGCTGGGCGGGCCCTGGGCCGTGGGCGCCCTGGCCTATGGCACCGACACCATCACCAAGGTGGCCAAAATCGTGGGACCGGGCAACAAGTACGTGACCGCGGCCAAGATGCTGGTCTACGGCCAGGTGGATATCGACTCCCCGGCCGGTCCCTCCGAGGCCCTGCTCTTGGCCGATTCCACCGGGCGGCCCGAGTTTTTGGCCCTGGACTTCCTAAGCCAGGTGGAGCACGACCCCGACGCGGCGGCGGTGCTGGTCACCGACGACCCCGGGCTGGCCCAGGCGGTGTGCGACGAGATCGAGCGCCTCTACCCCACCATGCCCCGCACCGAGATCATGGACCAGGCCATGCGCTACTGCGCGATTCTGGTGGCCGAGGACATGGAAGCGGCCCTGGAGTTCACCAACACCTACGCGGCCGAGCACCTGGAAATAGTCACCGCCGACCCCTTCCTGACCTTGCAGAAGGTGCGCCACGCGGGCAGCATCTTCATGGGTCCCTGGGCCCCGGTGCCGGTGGGCGACTACGCCAGCGGCACCAACCACGTATTGCCCACCGGCCAGGCGGCCCTGAGCTTCAGCGGCCTGAGCGTGGACGACTTCATCAAGAAGCCCACCTACCAGTACCTGACCAAAGAGGGTCTGGCCTCCCTGGGCACCACCATCACCACCCTGGCCGAGGCCGAGGGACTGCCCATCCACGCCATGTGCATCAGAAAGCGCCTGGAAAGCTAGGCGCGCTCCCCTAGACGCCACCGCCGCCGGTCACCCGACCGGCGGCGTTTTTTTTTGGGGGGAGGCCCGGAACCTTGAAGCAGGTTCCATAGCCACCACCTACCCTCGCGGGCGGCCTTTGGGGCCAAAAGCGATAAAAGATACCCCACGGGAGAATTTAGCCTCCCTCCAAGGGCCATTCAGGCAACGTCATGTGTCCTTTTCATGGGTTTTCGCCTTTGTCAATGCTTATTTGGCTCTGCATGCAAGAATTTTGCCTTTACCCGCTAGGGCCCACTATATATACTTGGGGCGCGGGAACTTGGCTTCAAGGGCCATATGTGCCGGGGTTAGCCCCGCGCCCGCGGAGAACGCCCACGCGGGCGGCTAGTGAGGGAGTAGCTTGAAGCGTCTTAGATGGATCATCCTGGCCGTGCTGGCGGCTATCGTGGTCGGCGCCGGCGCGGCGGCCTTGCTGCATCAGCCGACTCAGCTTCCCGTCATCAAGGCCGGCGACGCCGCGCCCACCGACAGCGACGGCCGTCCACGCCTCAGGGGTCTCAAATACACCCACGTGGAAAACGGCGTGCGCAAGTGGAGCCTCAAGGCCGAGAAGGCCCGCTATGAGGACAAAAAGGGCCAAGTCTACCTGGATCAGGTAGAGGTGGAGTTCTACCAGGAAAAAGGCGGCCCCATATACCTTTCCGGTGATGAGGGCATCTACAACCAGAAGACCCACACCATCACCCTGAAGGGTCACGTGGACGGGCGCACCACCGACGGAAACCGTCTGACGACCTCGGTGATCACTTATCGAGAAAAGGACAAAACCGCCGACACCGACGCCGAGGTGACCATCCAGGGCAAGCAGTACAAGGTGGTGGGCCAGGGCATGTTGGTCTTGGTGGAAAAAAACAAGGTGATCCTCAAAAAGAAGGTTCGTTCCACCTTCACCCCCCAGGGCGACGGCCCGCCGCCCGGGGTAATGGTGGAGTGAAAATATGATTTGTCTCATCAGTTCCGAGGAGAGAGGGTTATGAGTCGACTGCCGTTTTTCGCCACAGTGTTGATCCTTTGTCTGGCTCTTGCCGGTTTCGCGGGGGCCGCCACCATGCCCATGGCCTCCAACGACCAGCCCATCCACGTGGTGTCCGACTCTTTGGAGGTGGACAACAAAGCCCAGGTCGCCAATTTCATCGGTAAGGTCAAGGCGGTGCAGGGCGACGTCAAGATCACCTGCGACAAGTTGAGCGTGTATTACGATCAGGACGCCAAGGACCAGCCCAAGGCCAAGGGCGCGGCCGGCGAAGGCATGCTGGACGGCGGCGGCAAGGTGCGCAAGGTGGTGGCCAGCGGCCACGTGAAGGTGGTGCAAAAGGACCGTATCGCCGTGGGACGCCAGGCCACCTACTGGGCCGGGGGCCGCAAGATGCTCCTGGAAGGCCAGGCCACCGTCTGGCGCGGCAAGAACCAGATCTCCGGCGAGCAGATCACCGTGTTCCTGGATCAGGACCGCGCCGTGGTGCACGGCCAGCCCGGCAAGCGGGTGTCGGTGACCATCACCCCCAATTCCTTGAAGACCCAAGAGAAGAAAAAGTAGAGACGCCGTGCCCTGTCTGCGCCTGGAAAACATGGTCAAGATCTACGGCGGACGCCGGGTGGTGGACGGCGTATCCCTGCAGGTGCGCGACCGCGAGATCGTGGGGCTCTTGGGCCCCAACGGCGCGGGAAAGACCACCTCGTTCTACATGACCGTGGGCCTCATCCGGCCCAACGAGGGGCGGGTGCTCCTGGACGACAAGGACATCACCGAGTTGCCCATGTACCAGCGCGCCCGTCTAGGTATAAGCTACCTTCCCCAGGAGTCGAGCATCTTCCGCAAGCTGACCGTGGAAGAAAACGTGCGGGGCATCCTGGAGACTCTGGACATCAGCGAGGCCGAGGAAGAAGCGCGCCTGGAGCGCCTGTTGGGCGATCTGGGCGTAGCCCATCTCAGGCGCAACCGGGCCTTCAGCCTTTCGGGCGGCGAACGGCGCCGGGTGGAGATCACCCGCCTGTTGGTAACCGATCCTTGCTTCATTTTGTTGGACGAGCCTTTTGCGGGCATCGATCCCCTGGCGGTGGCTGATCTGCAAAACATCATCCGTCAACTCAAGGACCGGGGTATCGGCATACTCATCAGCGACCACAACGTGCGCGAGACCTTGGGCGTGTGCGACCGGGCCTACATCGTCAGTTCCGGCAACTTGATCGAAGAAGGCACCCCCGAAGACATCGCCTGCAGCGAAGTGGCGCGACGCATTTACCTGGGAGAGCAGTTCAAGCTGTAAAGCAACATGGCTCTGGAGATCAAACAAAGTCTGAAACTCAGCCAGCAACTGGTGATGACTCCCCAGTTGCAGCAGGCCATCAAACTGTTGCAGCTCAACCGCCTGGAGTTGGCCGAGACCATCAACCAGGAGCTCCTGGAAAATCCCCTGCTGGAGATAACCGAAGAAACCACCCAGGACGTGGAGCAGGCCGAGCTGGACGCCGGGGCCGAGCCCGAGAGCGACCTGGCCCTGCGCTCCGACGGCCAGGAAAGCGAGGGGTCCGGCGAGGGAGATGATTCAGGCTCATCCGAGGCCGCCGCCGAAGTCCCCTCCGAGCGCGAGGTGGAGGTGGACGGCCAGGTCAACGAGGAGTTCGACTGGGAGAACTACCTGGGCGAGTATTCCTCTGGCGGCACCGGCTACGAGAGCATCGTGCGCGAGGACAAGGACGCCCCCGCCTACGAAAACATGATCTCCAGCCCCCCTTCCCTGCGCGAGCATCTCCTGGAACAGCTGAGCATGACCGGGCTGGGGCCCGAGGAGCTGCGGGTGGGCGAGGTCATCATCGAGTCCCTGGACGCGGACGGCTACCTGCCCCTGGGGGTGGAGGAACTGGCCCAGGTGTCGGGCACCGACGCGGAGACCGCCGAGCGCACCCTGGTGGTGATCCAGGGCTTCGATCCCACCGGAGTGGCCGCCCGGGACCTGCGCGAGTGCCTGCTAATCCAGGCCCGGGAGCTGTACCCGGACGACGAGGTGCTCCTGGCCATCATCTCCGACCACCTGCAGGACCTGGAGCGCCGCCGCTATCAGGCCATCGTCAAGAAGCTCAAGATCGACATGGACCGGGTGGCCCAGGCCCTGGAGGCCATCCGCTGCCTGGACCCCCGCCCCGGCCAGGCCCTGAACAACGAGCAGGCCCAGTACATCACCCCGGACATCTATGTCTACAAGGTGGACGGGGAGTTCGTGATCATGCTCAACGAGGACGGCCTGCCCAAGCTGAGGGTCAACAACTTCTACCGCGAGTCCCTGGCCCTGGGCGGCGACGCCGAGGCCAAGGAATACGTGCGGGGCAAGCTCAGAAGCGCCCTGTGGCTCATCCGCTCCATCCACCAACGCCAGCGCACCATCTACAAGGTCACCGAGTCCATCATCAAGTTCCAGCGGGAATTTTTTGATAAGGGCATCACCAGGCTCAAGCCCCTGGTGCTCAGGGACGTGGCCGAGGACGTGGGCATGCACGAGTCCACCATCAGCCGGGTGACCACCAACAAGTACATGCACACCCCCCAGGGAGTGTTCGAGCTGAAGTTTTTCTTCAACAGCGGAATAAACCGCTTCCAGGGCCAGGCCATGGCCTCCGAGGCGGTAAAGGATCGCATCCGGCGCGTCATTGCCGAGGAAGACTCTGCCAAACCTTTGTCCGATCAGGCCATCGCCGAAATCTTGGAGCGAGAAGACATCGACATTGCTCGACGAACAGTGGCAAAGTATAGAGAGATGCTTGGCATCCTGCCCTCAAGCCGACGGCGGCAGGTACTCAAGGCCGCGGGCAAGGCCAAGGGGTAAAAAGGTCGTTGACAAGCATCCGACTGAGGGGTAAGGCACATATTCACCAATTTGGCAGCTTAGATTTTTGAAGCAAGGAGAAGGCCAAATATGCAAATCCAGGTGACCTTCCGTCATGTTGAGGCGTCCGAGGCAGTGAAGGAATACGCGCGGGAAAAGGTCGGCAAATTACAAAAGTACCTGGATGGCCCCATGGAGGCCGGTGTGACCCTGAGCGTGGAAAAGCACCGTCACCAGGCCGAGGTGAACATCATCGCCTCTGGCTTGAAAATCCACGGCAGCGAGACCACGGGCGATCTTTACTCGGCCATAGACCTGGTCATGGACAAGCTGGAAAAGCAGATCCGGCGCTACCGCGACAAGCTCAAGGACATCAGCCGCCGGGCGCGCAAGGAGATTCAAGAGCAGCCGTTCAAGGTGGACATCTTCGAGGCGCAGAGTCTGCCCGAGAAGACTCCCCACGTGATCATGAGCCAGAGCCTAACCGCCAAGCCCATGGACGCCGACGAAGCCGCCATGCAATTGGACCTTTCCGAGGACGACTTTTTGGTGTTCATCAACGAGCGCACTAACTCGCTCAACGTAATCTATCGCCGCGCCGACGGAAACTTCGGCCTGATCGAGCCGCAGTAAAACCAAGGGTTCCGCCGGATGAAGCTTACCGACATACTTACCGCCGACCAGGTCGTGGCGGACTTGAGCGGCCGCGGCAAACGCGCGGTCATGGAAGAGTTGTGCCGCCCCCTGGTGGCCGGTCACCCCCAACTGGAGATCGGCAAACTCATGGAGGTGCTGGTGGAGCGCGAAAAGTTGGGCTCCACCGGCATCGGCGACGGCATCGCCATTCCCCACGGCAAGATGGTGGGCCTGGACACCTTGCTGCTTTCCTTCGGGCGCTCCCGGGCCGGGGTGGATTTCGACTCCCTGGACGGCAAACCGGCCCACTTGTTTTTCCTGGTGGTGGCTCCGGACAACAGCGCCGGCACCCACCTCAAGGCCCTGGCCCGCATCAGCCGCTTGCTCAAAAGCAACGCGGTGCGTCAACAGCTCATGGAAGCCTCCGACGCCCGCGAGATTTACGAAATCATAGAATCGCAGGACGAAGAATTTTAAACTGACCGGCATGCCCACCCAAGGCAAGCAGGCCTGAAATGACGAGCGTAACCAACCAAGTGCCTGCCCGCTTCTTGGTCATCACCGGCCTGTCCGGCACGGGCAAAAGCACCGTCCTGAAGGCCCTGGAAGACTTGCACTACTACGCGGTGGACAACCTGCCGGTGGAGTTGTTGCCCTCCTTTGTGCAGCTGCCGCTGCGCCACGTGGGCGAGAGCTTCCAGGCCGCCCTGGTCATCGATGTGCGCGCCCACGATTTCGTGGAGCAGTTCTCTCCCACTTTCCTACGGCTGCTCCGGCAGGGCTACAATCTGGAGCTGTTGTTCCTGGAGGCCAGCGACGAGACGCTGATCCGCCGCTTTTCCCAAACCCGGCGCAAGCATCCCCTTTCCGGGGCCTCGGGATCGGTGATCGATGGCTTGAGTAGTGAGCGCAAGTTGCTGGCTCCGGTCAAGGAGCTGGCCAACCAAGTCATCGATACCAGTCGTTTCACGGTGCACGCCCTGCGCCAGGAGATTTTCAATCTCTACAGCCAAGGCGGCCAACTGGAACCCTTGCAGCTCAACTTCATCACCTTTGGTTATAAATACGGCATCCCCCCGGAAGCCGATCTGGTGATGGACGTGCGCTTTTTGGATAACCCGTATTTTGACGATAACCTGCGCCACCTTGACGGCCGCGACCCGCGGGTGGTAGATTTTGTATTTCAAGGGCATGAGTCCGAGGAATTTCTCAAGAAGTTTAAGGATCTGCTGGAATTCCTCATCCCCGCCTACATAAGGGAGGGCAAAACCCGGTTGACGGTGGCGCTGGGTTGCACCGGGGGTCATCACCGCTCCGTGGCCGTGGCCGAGTGGCTGGCCCGCAACATTTCCACTCCCGGCGTACGCAGCACCCTTCGTCACCGCGACATTGCCATGGAATAGCTATATTGATTGGACTTGTCATAATCACCCACGCCCGTTTGGGCCGAGAGTTGTTGAGCGCGGCCGAGTTCATTCTGGGCAAGGTGGAGCAGTCGGCTTCGGTTTCGGTGGAATCCAACACCGCGGCCGACAGCCTGCACGCCCGTCTGGAAGAGGCCATCGCCAAGGTGGACTCCGGGCAAGGCGTCCTGATCCTCACCGACATGTTCGGCGGCTCGCCCAACAACATTTCCCTGGCCTTTTTGGAAGAAGGCCGCCGCGAGGTGGTGACCGGGGTCAACCTGCCCATGCTCATCAAGGCTGCCACCAGCCGCGAGGGAACCGACCTGGGCCGGCTGGCCCATACCGTGTGCGAGGCTGGACGTGACAGCATCTCCGCCGCCAGCGAGTTGCTCTCTACCTGACATAGCCCCCCCCAGAGGCCTCGAGGTCGTCCTGCGCCCCCTGGCCCGGAATCATTTGGACCAGGTGACGGCCATTGAAAGGGCCTGTTTCAACAATCCTTGGTCCCGCTCCCTGTTCGTGGAAGAAATGTGTTTGCCCATGTCCATGGACCTGGTAGCGCTGACCCTGGGCCAGGTTGCGGGGTTTTGCTGCGTGTGGGTTGTGGGCGCCAGGGCCAAGGTGCAAAACCTGGCGGTGCATCCGGCTTTCCAGCGCCGGGGCCTGGGGCGCTATCTGCTGCTCCAAGCCTTGTCCCAAGCTCGCGACCAGGGGGCCGTCCGGGCGGCCCTGGAGGTTCGCACCGGCAACCTTGCCGCATTATCCCTATATTATACCTTGGGTTTTTGCCTAGAGGGGCGACGTCCCGGCTACTATTATCCAGAGGGGGAAGACGCCCTGGTGCTGGGCCGCGATCTATAGGCCGCGGAGCCTGTAAACCGGGAAAGTCCTTGACCCGAACCCTGGCGAAGTTTAAGTTTAGGTTACAGAGCGCAACGGCTTGAAAAGCCTTGCGCCTTTGCGAAAATTCCCTTTCGGGCGATCAAGCGAACCATGGCGGCTCCCATTTAACCGGCGCCGTATGGGTGTTGGTTTGTTGGCCCTACTCAAATTTATGGAAAAGCAGCCCCACGCTAATCTTAAGGAGGTGCCGGGCAATGGCGGTTAAAGTCGGCATAAACGGTTTCGGACGCATCGGGCGCCTGGCCACTCGCATTTTAGGCCAGGGACACCCCAATCTGGACCTGGTTTCCATCAACGCCAGGGCGGAAACTTCCCAGCTGGCCCACCTGTTGAAATATGACTCCGTGCATCGCACCTATGGCGGGGAGGTCGACTTCGAGGGCGACTTTATAATCATCAACGGCAAGCGGGTGACGGTTACCCGGGAAGCCAAACCGCTTGAGTGCAAGTGGGGCAACATCGGGACCGACCTGGTACTGGAAACCACCGGTAAGTTCAAGCTGCGCGAGCACAATCAGAACCACATCGACGCCGGCGCCAGCAAGGTGGTAATGGGCGCTCCGGGAACCGATCCGGACATAACCATCGTCATGGGGGTGAATGATCACCTGTACGACCCCGCCGCGCATCACGTGATTTCCAACGCTTCGTGCACCACCAACTGCTTGGCCCCGGTGGCCAAGGTGCTCAACGACAGCTTCGGCATCGAGCACGGTCTTATGACCACCACCCACTCCTACACCATGAGCCAACGCATCCTGGACGGCAGTTCCAAGGACATCCGCCGGGCCCGGGCCGCGGCCATGAGCATGATCCCCACCACCACCGGCGCCGCCAAGGCGGTGACCAAAGTCATCCCCGAACTCGTGGGCAAGCTGGACGGCTTCGCCATCCGGGTGCCCACCCCCGACGTGTCGCTGGTGGATCTTACCTGCCGCCTGGGCACCGACGTTACCGCGGAATCGGTCAACGCCGCCCTGCGCGCCGCGGCCGAGGGCCCCATGAAGGGGGTGCTCAAGGTCACCGACGTGCCACTGGTCTCCATAGACTACACCGGCTCCCCCTACTCCTCGGTGGTGGACGCACCCCTCACCCAGGTGATCGGCCAGCGCATGGTCAAGGTCCTGTCCTGGTACGACAACGAGATGGGCTATGCCTCGCGCCTGATCGATCTCGCGGATATGGTGGCCAAGGGTCTGATGGAGGAAATGGGCAAGTAAAGCCGGCCAAGGAGGGCGGCCGGTGAAAAGCTTGTACTTAGCCTAATCGTGGTGGAGGGTTGTTGGCGTGAATTACATCAATCAGTTGGACCTGGCGGGCAAACGGGTGTTGATCCGGGTTGACTTCAACGTCCCCTTGGACGAAGAGGGCAACATCACCGACGACAACCGAATTAGGGCCGCCTTGCCCACCATCAACTACGCCCTGGACGAAGACGCCAAGGTCATCGTGGCCAGCCACATGGGCCGTCCCAAGGGCAAGCGCGAGGAAAAATACTCCATGGCCCCGGTGGCCCGCCGACTGGGCCGCCTGCTCAAAAAAGAGGTCATTGCCGCGCCGGACTGCATCGGCCCCGAGGTGGAGGAACTGGTCCGCTCCATGAAGCCCGGCCAGGTCATGATGCTGGAAAACCTACGTTTCCACAAGGGCGAGACCAACAACGACCCCGAGTTCGGCAAAGCCTTGGCCGCGTTGTGCGACGTGTACGTGGACGACGCCTTTGCCGTGGCCCATCGGGACAACGCTTCGGTGGTGTCGGTGGTGCGCTTCGCCAAGGAGAGCGTGGCCGGCTTCACCATGAAAAAGGAGCTGGACTACTTCCGCCGGGCCATGATCGACCCGGCCCGGCCCCTGGCCGCGGTGCTGGGCGGGGCCAAGGCCATGACCAAGCTGCCGGCCCTGGAAAACCTCATGGAGCACGCCGACAAGATCATTATCGGCGGGGCCATGGCCAACACCTTTTTGATGAGCGTGGGCATCGACGTGGGCAAAAGCCTCTACGAGCCCGAGCTGGTGCCCGTGGCCAACGTGCTGCTCAAAAACGCCAAGGCGGCCGGGGTCAAGATGTACATCCCCGTGGACTGCGTGGTGGCCGACCGCTACGACCGCAAGGCCGAGACCAAGCTGGTCACCGTGCAGGACGTGCCCCACGAGTGGATGATCATGGACATCGGCCCGGCCACCAGCACCCTGTACCGCGAGGCGCTCAGGGACTGCAAGACCATCATCTGGAACGGCCCCATGGGCGCCTTTGAAATGGACGCCTTTTCCCGGGGCACCTACAACATGGTCTCCACCGTGGCCCAGACCTACGCCCTGACCATCATCGGGGGCGGGGACACCGACGTGGCGGTGAGCAACGCGGGGGAGAGCGAGAACATAAGCTACATATCCACCGGCGGCGGCGCTTTTCTGGCCCTGCTCACCGGCGAGGTCCTGCCCGCGGTGGAGGCCCTGGGCGGCTACACCGGGCTGGAAAACGGCGGCCACTCCGCCCAGTAGGCACAGGGAGAATCCATGTCGCGCAAGCTGATGATCGCCGGCAACTGGAAGTTGCATCTCACCGTGGAAGAAGCCGTGGCCCTGGCGAATGCCATCGCCTCCGGATTGAGCCGCGACGACCTGGACGTTTTGCTGATCCCGGGTTTTTTGGCTTTGGAGCCGGTGGCCCTGTCCCTTAGCACCAGCCCGGTGCTGGTGGGCGGGCAAAACCTATTTTGGGAGGACCAGGGGGCCTACACCGGCGAGGTGAGCGGCCCCCAGCTAAAGGCGGCCGGGGCCCGTTACGTTTTGGTGGGCCACAGCGAGCGGCGGCAATACTTCGGTGAAAGCGAGAGAACCTGCTGCCTGCGCCTCAACGCGGCTCTCAAGGCCGGTTTGCGGCCCATCTTGTGCGTGGGAGAGACCCAGGCCGAGCGTGAAGCGGGCCGGACCGAGGGCGTGTTGGAGAGCCAACTCGCCGGCGGCCTGGCCGGTCTGGAGGCCGCCCAAATGGCTAGCGTCACCGTTGCCTATGAGCCGGTGTGGGCCATCGGCACCGGCTTGACCGCCACCGAGGAGCAGGCCGCGGAGGCGCACGCCCATATTCGGGCCTGGATAGGGTCCCGATTTGACAAAGGTGTTGCGAACTCTACCAGAATCCTGTATGGAGGTAGTGTCAATCCGGCCAACGCGGCTGGACTTTTAAATCAACCCGAAGTGGATGGGGCCTTGGTGGGCGGCGCCTCTTTGAAGGCGGAAAGCTTCCTGGGCATCATCCAAGCGGCGTAGTTAGAGAAAAAGCATGACCACAGTTACCCTGATAATCCATCTTTTGGCCAGCATCACCCTGGTCTTGGTGGTTCTGTTGCAGACCGGCAAGGGCGCCTCGGTGGGCGCCGCGTTTGGCGGCAGCTCCCAGACCGTCTTCGGCAGCACCGGGGCGGCCACTTTTTTAAGTAAAATGACCACCGTGGTGGCCATTGTGTTCATGCTCACCTCCCTGGGCCTGGCCGTGTTCGGCCAAAGCGTGGGGGGGCCCTCCTCGGTGATGGAGGGAAGCACGGCGGCTCCCGCGGCCAAGACCGCGCCGGCACCGGCCAAACCGGCCGCTCCCGCCCCCGCCAACAATGCCCCGGCGCCCGCGCCTGCGGCGAAATAGGCTCCCGGGCGGTATAATCATGATCGTCAACTTGCCGTCGTGGTGGAATAGGTAGACACGCCGTCTTGAGGGGGCGGTGGGGAGACCCGTGCCGGTTCAAATCCGGCCGACGGCACCACAAAATATAATTGAAAACGGGCGGTTGCCAGCGCAACCGCCCGTTTTTTCGCTGTACGGCAGGCGCTCCCCATGGTAACCGCAGCAAGCTGCACACAACAAGAGCAATTATTTTAGTACGTTATCGCTTTGTCGTGCTTTCTTGACTGGGTCATACAACAATTATATTGACATAGACCGTATGTTCACTTAAGTTATCGAATAATATAATCATCTATTAGACAAGGTACACTTTCTTCGGATATACCTGCCGTTTCCGCCTGAAAGCTCCTGCCCCGCCGGAATCTCATAGATAAAACCAAAACGCAACGTCATGAGAGGGTCCGCGATCATGAAATTGCATCCGGAGGCCTGTGCCCAGGCACTGAGTCCTGGGGTTGATGTAGTACGCCGTTTTCACGGCGCATCATCGAGCAATACCGTTCATTCCAAACATCTTTTCCTTGCCACTGCCCTTACCCCATTGCCCCATGTTTATACTGCAAATTCAAACTATTGGAGGTCGGGCGATGGCTGTCTGCTTGACCACTGAGCGTTTTTGGCAGTTGAAGGTGTCCCAACCCGCCGTTTATGAAGTTGTCATCGTGGGCAACTCCAAAGTGAACATGGGACTTTCACCCCGCCATCTTTCAAGGGCGTCAGGCCGCCAGAAAATATTCAACTTTGGCTTTGTCGCCTGTTGCCTTAACAAAAAATACCTCAAGCACGCCTCTGCGTTACTGGACCCAAATATCAGCGACCCTACGCTGGTTTTGGGGATATGCCCTCACTGCTTTTTCCGTCCCAGCCCGATAAATGGCTATAATTATTGGTCTTCCCAGAGTGTGCCTCAACGCGAGGCCATCATGAGGCAGGCATGGATGGAAAATGTTTCACTCAAGGCCATCGCGAAAACCAGTGCGCGCAACCTGCAAAACCTGACCAAGGGTCTTCCCCTGAGCTACTATTTCCCGGATGGGTGGGAAGCCTGCTACCCCGGCCGCATGAAACACCCTGAAATGTATGCGGAATCATCAAAGAAACTGCTGACTCGTTTCAGGGTGCAGCCGCGTATCGTAACGGAGTTTTTAGAGGCGGTGTACGATATCCACCAGGAAGGCATAACGCTCTACGGGTATCGCCCTCCCTGCTCCGCCAGCGTGCGGGAACTGGAAAGCGGTAAGGGCGGCGTCGATTTCCAGGAATTGAGCAAATCGTTTGAGCAGGCGGGGGGCAAATGGATCGATATAGACCCCGTGCGTTACCAAAGCTTTGACGGGGCTCATCTGGATTTTCGCAACGCCATGCGTCTGTCTCAGGAAGTAGGGGCGGCTATGCGTCCGTGAGCGGGCTCCCCGCGTATTGTGCGATCCAACCACTGATCAAATCGAGGAACGCCTCGTTGGCGTGCCTTTCGTTCCAGGGTTGGTGCCCGCACCGGGGCAGTTCGTGATACTCCAGATCGGCCACATGCCGTCTCAGCAGATCCCTGGTCTCCCGGCCAGGGTGGGGATCAACCTCCCCGTGCACCATTAACACCGGCACCCGGATGTTATGGAAGATGCGCGGTTCTATCCCCTCTTCCTGCAGGCGAAGCACACCGGCCCAGGTCTGGGCATGCCCCGTGTAATCCACGGGCAATGGCTCGGATCGGTCTTGCAGGTCGTCGTAACTGCTTGCCTGGGCGATCAAACGCCCCATCTCGGCCAAAAGGCGCCCGCCGGACTCGGGGTCCGGCGAGGCGCCTAGCGTCTGCCGCAGGGAGGCGAGGCGTTTTTGGCCCTCGCCGTCCAGGCATTGCCGCAAGCGCTCTTTCAAGCGCGCGCGGGACTGGGCGTCATAGGTGCCGCACCCCACAAGAACCAACGCGGTAAGCTGGCCGGGATGGCGGGCGGCAAAAGATAGTCCCAGCATGGCCCCCCAAGACCAGCCCACCAGAACTGCGTTGGGCGGCAATACCGCCAAGAGCTCGTTTACATGCCGGGAAACACTCAGGGGATAACTGCCGGCCGTGCGTTGCAGAGGCTCCAGGACCCGGAAATCACGGCTCAAGCAACGGGCCAGGCCCACCGCCGAACCGGGTGCGCCGGGACCGCCATGCAGCACAACCACTGGTCCGGGATTGGCCGGGCTGCCGTACGCCCTGACCGCTATCTTGCCTCCTGGCTCCATTGGCTTCGCCCACCTTGCGTCATGATCCAGCCGTGGCAATACTCTCACCCCTCGAACCCAAGATCAACCGCCATCATCAAATCCAAGGTCCGTTGCTGTATGCGCTATACCGCAGGTTATTTGGCGAAGAATAAAATTTTTGACTCTTTTTACCTATATTTAATATTTTTTATTGATAATTTACTTTAATTTATTACGAGGCTTTGCCAGCCTCTTTTGGCTCCCACCCTTCCCCTGTTCCACGGCCTGTGCTACAAGGAAACAGCGCCTCACAGCAGGAGTTGTCATGCCAATCGCCCAAGCCATTGAAGACCGCCGCAGCTGCCGCGTGTTCACCGACCAGTCCGTGCCGCAAGAAACCCTGGAACGCCTCATGGAGCTCACCTGCCGGGCTCCCAGCGCCATTAATTTGCAACCCTGGCAGTTCACGGTGCTCAGAGGCGAGGAAGTGCCCCGCCTGGGCAAAAAGCTCACCAGGGCCTACGCCGAGCGGGGCATCTCCTGCGGGCCGGACAATACCAAGCCGTTGCCCGACATCTATCTGGAACGGCAAAAAGAGCTGAACCGTCTCATGGGCCCGGCCATGGAGCAAGCCGGAGTAGAGCGCAACTTCATCAACACCGGCTCCCTGGTATTTTACGGGGCTCCGGCGGTGGTGGTGGCCACCCTGGACGGCGCCTTCCCCGCTGAGCGGGCCCTGGACCTGGGCTTCGCCCTGGGCTGGCTGCTGCTGGCCGCCCAGGAGATGGGCCTGGCCACCTGCCCGGTGGGCCTGGTGTGTTCCTATGGCGATATCATCAAGGATTTCTTGAACATCGACCAAGATCGCCGGGTGGTGCTGACCGTGGCGCTGGGCTACGCCGACCCTAATTCGCCCCTGAACCAGGTGCGGTCCCCCCGCGCTCCCCTGGACCAGGTGGTGCGCTGGTACTAAAAACCAGGCGCACAAAAAAAGCCCCCGCCACGCAGGCGGGGGCCTTATAACGCCACAAGGCGTACTTAACGAATCATGCCAGTGACTTCGGTGTTGACCACTGCGTAAATCTCCTCATCGGTGCCGTATATATCCACCACCGAACGATGGTCGATAAGCCGCTCGATAATGAAGGCGGTTACGTAGAGGCTGATGCGGTTGGCCTGGGGCACCAGATTGCGGAAGTTGGCGATGGCGTACTGGATGTCGAAGTCTTCGGCGTTGAGCAGCGATCCCAGGCAACCGGCGAGCTGCTCTTCCACGTCGCGCTGGCTCTTGGTTTCGATGAGATTGCCGTTTACCAGCTTCATGGCCAGCTTCTGGGCCAACTCGTCCACGCAGTCTCCGAGCTGCATCAGTTGCCTGGTCCAGGCAGACTGCCGGGAGCTTTCCAAGCGGGAGATAAGGTTCTCCTCGCGGTAATTGGTATGAAAGTCTCCGCCCATTTCTTTAATCTTCCTCCGAAGCGTCTAGGCCCCGGCTCTGGGTGTGGTCTGTTTCGCGTCGCTACCGACGTTGCCGCAAACCCGTTATACTTGGACTTTATTAACACTCGCGCCCCCACCGCGCAACGAATACTTGCAGGGTTAAAGGAAAAAAATGACGGATGACCCATATTTGCGCACCCCTCCCCCCTGGTTGGAAGACGAGGTGGTCATGCTGGAGAACAGCGGCGAAATGCCGGAGGTGGTCTTGGCCGAAAGCCTGCACCATATAGGGCCCTTGCCGCCCCATGAGGTGGAGGTTTTGCAGGCCGCCGCGGTCCGCGGTTACCTGAAGATAATCGAAAGAGACCTGGATCACGCTAACCTGGGGCAGCCCCCCTTTCGCGGCCTGGACCGGGCCGAGCAAAACATGACTCGCCTGCAGTATTTTTTGAAGCGCCTTGGCTGGCCGCCGCCTCCCGAGGCCCTGCCTAAACTGGCAGATCGCCTGGCCGCTTTTCTAAAGGCCGAGGGAGAGGCCCTGGCCCAGGGACGGGCCTATGCCGGAGCCACCAGGGAGCAGGTCGAAGGCGTGGCCCGATTGCTGGACCTGGACCTGTCGCCTTTTCAGGAGGTGTTGACGCGCCTTGACGCCCTGCCCGCCCCCGACTTTTGGGGCCTAAGGGCCCTGCGGCGCCTCACCGCGGCCCAGGCCAACGCCAAACGCCGTCAGGAGGCCCATGGCCAGGCCCGCTTGGAGGTGCTGGACCGCCAGGGTCTACCGCTGGCAACGGCGGATTTACCCCTGATCGCGGCCACGGACGAGGAAGACCCCGAATGCCGCGCCAGGGTGGAGTTGGTGTGGAGCCTGATCCCCCTGCCCGAGGCCTAGCCTACTTGGCCTGGGGCTTGGCCCGGTGGGGGGCTATGGCGTCCAGCAGCCCCTGGGGCACCCGGTAACCCATCTTCAAGGCCTTGTCCGCCGCCGCCGCGGCCTCGTTCCAATCCCCCTTGAGGGCGTAGGCTCCGGCCATGTTGCTGTAGGCCGGGGCGAAATTGGGCTCGATGGCCAAGGCCTTGACGTATTCGTCTATGGCCTGGTTGAGCTTCTTTTGGGCCACGTACAAATTGCCCAGATTCACGTGGGCGTCGGGATAGTTGGGATTGAGGGAAAGGGCCTTTTTGTACATCTCTTCGGATTCATTGGGCCGGTTGGTATACAGGTAGACCATGCCCAGGGTGTTGAAGGCCTGATCGTTGTAGGGGTCCAGGGCAATGGTCAGCTTGAACTGACGCTCGGCGGTCTGGAAGTCCCGGCTGTGGAAGGCGATCATGGCCAGCTGGTAATGGGCTTGGGCGAAATCGGGGTTGAGCTGCACCGCCCTTTCCAGGTACTCGCGGGCCTGTTTGATATTGCCGCCCTCGGCGGCCATCAGGCCCAGCGTCACATAGGCCCGGGCCGAGCTGGGGTTGCGGGTGAGCACCTCTTTTTCGATCAGGTTCTTGGCTTCCTGGATCTTGCCCTCGCCGGCCAGCATGTTGGCTGCGAACAACTCGCCCTGCCAAAAGTTCGGGTCCGCGGTTTTACAGGCCGTGAACTTTTGCAGCGCCAAAGCCGCGTCGTTTTCGGTAATCGCCAAGAAACCCTCGCCGAACAATTTGACAGCGGCCAGCTTGACCTTGCCGCTCAGGGCCTGGCGGGTCATCTCCAGCAAGAACACCGCGCTGTCCTCACGCGGGTTGTCGCCCAGTGCCTGAGAAAAATTGCTTTCCGCCTGTTTCAAGTTGCCGGCGATCATGGCCTCCACTCCGGCCAGAACCTTGCGGCGGGCGACAAGGTAAGGGGCATCACTAACGGACGGCCCGGCCGGAGCGGGGGAGACGCTTGTCGGAGGCGCGCCGGCGGAGTCGAGCGTCGGCTCGGAGGAGGAGAAACGGGTGGAGCTTTCCAATCCCTTGAAGCTTCCGGCCTTGGCGGCGGGCGCGGCTTTGGCGGCGGGCGCGGCGGGCGCGGCGGCCGAGGCGCTGGCCTGGCCCGGCTGGTCGAAGCGCATGAGGATGGTGTAGCCCTCTTCGGTGGGGATCACCTTGCTGGGCTTGCCCGGAGGCAGATCCTTGAGGGCGGCGCGGTATTCGCTGCGCAGGCGGGTGTAGGGCACCTTGCCCAGGCGGCCGCCCCGGAAAGAGGCGGGCCCCACCGAGTTGCGTTTGGCCAGCGTTTCAAAGCTGGCGCCGTCGGCCAACTCCTTGGCCAGCCGGTTGGCCAGGTCCTTCTGCTTTACGGTGATTATCCCCAGGTCTACTTTCTCATCGCTTTGGGCCATGGCTGAGCTGGACACGGCCAGCAGCAACACCAGACCCAGGATCGCAACCAAACGCAACTTCATGAAGTAGTTTCTCCTCTGGAGAGTGCCCGTTTAACCAACAACCGGTCATGATTCTTACCCGGCGGGGGGCGAAACTGTCAAATTAAATCCACCGGTCCGCTTCCAGGCCGGGGGTTGATAATTTGCCCTTAACATATCATAATTCAGACACTATCGCCGCTTAACCGGTTGGAGCGATGGGTGGGCTGGGTGTGCCCGCCGGTTGTTCGTGGCCAAAATGGTTTCGTCTCCTGGAGGTTTGCATGAGCGTGTTGGTGGAGAAGTTCAAAGAGGGCTACTCCGTATTGTTCGACCGGAACTGGCCGCTTTGGGTTGGCGGCGTGCTTCTCGCCCTGCTGGGCATCATCTGCATGGCCGCGGGCCGCCCCTGGGGCGTGGCCGGCGGTCTTCGCGTCTGGAGCGACTGGCTGTTCTATTGGATCGGCCTGTACAACTCCGCGCCCGGCAACGCATTTTTCCTCAGCAATACCTCCATCCTCACCTGGGGGCTCTTGTTCGGCGCCTTTGGCGCGGCCCTTTTGTCGCGCCAGTTCGCCTGGCGCAACGCCCCCACCTGGGAGCTCTTGAAGGGCCTGGTGGGCGGCGTGTTCATGGGCGTGGGCTCGGTTATGGCCGGCGGCTGCAACGTGGGTGGTTTCTACACCGCGCTGGCCGCCGGTTCGGTTTCGGGCTTCGCCATGATGGTCGGTCTCTTGGTGGGCGCCCTCATCGGTCTCAAGTACCTGATGTGGGAAATCGAGCACATCACCATGAAGCCCCCCAAGCAAAAGGCCGCCAAGGAAGGCGGGGTCGACTGGTCCAAGGTGCAGCCCTGGCTGGGCGCCCTTTTCTTCCTGTTCCTGGTGGGATGGTCCTATTGCCTGTCCTTCAGGGCCTATACCCAGGAGGCGGTGCTGATGCTCACCGCCGTGGGCATCGGCATAGTGATCCAGCGCTGCCGCTTCTGTTTCGTGCGCTCCTTCCGCGATCCTTTCATGACCGGCGAGGCGGTGGCCACCCGGGCCGTGGCCCTGAGCGTTATCCTCTCGGTGTTCGGCTTTTTTGCCATCAAGTGGTTCCGGGCCGATTGGCAGATGGTCTACATCTACCATCACTGGATCGGCGGCCTGGTGGGCGGAGTCGTATTCGGCATCGGCATGCTCCTGGCGGGCGGCTGCGGTTCCGGCTCCGTGTGGCGGGCCGGCGAGGGCCAGTTCAAGTTGATCCTGGCCGTGGCCACCTTCTCCATGAGCAACAGCCTGTTCAAGCACTACGTGTGGACCAGGGACGTGGCCAACTCCTGGGGCAAGCCCATCTTCCTGCCCGCGGTCACCGACTACTTCTGGGCCATCGTCATCACCGGAGTGGTAATGCTGGTCTGGTGGGCGATCATGGCTTGGAACGAAGAGACCGATAGCCTTACAATGGTATAAGGCATGGATATATTTTATAAGTAACCATCAAAAAGGAGAGACAAACATGGCCGATTGGACGCCTGATGAGGTTTTGGATGCCCGTGGCCTTAGCTGCCCCATGCCGATCCTCAAGACCAAAAAAATCATGAAGACCCTCAAGTCCGGCCAGATTCTGGAGATCCAGGGCACCGACCCCGGCACGCGCAACGACCTGCCCGCCTTTACCGAGCGCTCCGGCGACGAGTTTTTGGGCGAAGAGCAGAAGGACGGCTACATCAGCTTCTTTGTCAAGAAGGCCTAGGCCCTCCCAACCAAGACATCTAAGGGCCGGCTCCCAGGGGGGCCGGCCCTTTTTGCCGCGCGCCAGCGGGGCTAGTAGAGGCTCAGGTGGGTGTGGTCCTTGGTGAGGAAAAACGACGACTGCTTCACCTTGTCGGCCCGCTCGCTGAAGCTGACCACGATCTTGTCCGGACAATCCACCCATTCCAGATCCTTGAGCCGGGGTAAATCCACCAGGGGATCGATCACAAAAGCCACCCTCACGGCCGGCAGCTCGCCGGAGTCGTCCACCCCCACCAGGTCTACGCCCCCCCTGGTGGAGCGGGGCGGCTTCCAGCCGGCCAGGGGAACTAGCCCCATCTGTTTGACCGCCTGGTATAACAGGCACACCAAGGCTTGACGAATCACCGTCTCCTGACGCATGGTCTGGGGGATGGCCTTTATTTCTTGGCGCATGGCCTCGGCCAGTGGGCCCAACTGATCATTCATACTTGCCCCTCCAGGTTGATGCCTGGGAGTAGCCTAACCCATGACCCACGGCGAGTCAAAAGCCCCGCGCGCTCCCCGACGCCTGGCCTGGCCCCTGGCCTTCGCCCTGGCCGGGGCCGCGCTGTGCGCCTCGCTGGTGCTGGCCTGGTGGGCCCAGGGGGAGCGCCCCTGGCAGCGGGAAGTGGCGGCCATCAACCAGGCGCGGGGCCGGATTTTAGAGCAGGAGCTTATGGCCGCTGGCCTGGCCCCGGAGCGGGCCGCCTTTCGCGCCCAGGAGGTGGCCTCCGAGCCGCCCAGGGTGATCGAGGTGGTGCCCAGCGCCTTTGGCAAGCCAGAGCGCTGCCTCACCTGCCACCAGGGCCTGGAGCAGATAAGCCCCTCGCACCCGGTGGAGGCCATGGGTTGCGTGGCCTGTCATGGCGGCCAGGGCCTGGCCCTGACCAAGGAGCAGGCCCATCAGGGGCTCATCGGCGGGCGCAACCCCAGCGACCTGGCCTTTGCCCGGGCCTCCTGCGGAGGGCGCGGCGCGGCGGCCGGGCGCTGCCACGCCGGGCGGGACAACCCGGCGGCGGACACCCTCTACCGGGTGGAGCGCACCATCATGGCCACCATGACCGGGGTCATCACCAGCCTTCGGGTGGCCTGGGGGGCCCAGGACAGCTTCACCGCCCGGCTGGCCACCGCCGCCATAAGCGACCCCCGGAGGCCCAACCCGGCCCCGCCCCACACCCTGGCCTCGCTTCTGCTGATCCCGGCCACCCCCCCGGCAGGCCCCGCCCCGGCCCAGGTGGCTGACGAGCAATGGAACAAGTTCTGCGCCCGCTGCCATCTTCGGGCCGAGCGACCGGCCGGGCATTCGGTGCACGGCCGGGGCTGCGCGGCCTGCCACGGTAGCCGGGAACCCTCGGGCCGCTACCTGGGGGGAGACGCCAGCCTGAGCCGCGACGAGGCGGGCCACGCCTCTTATCACCGCCTGCACGAGTCCCCGCCCGAGGACAACTGCCTGCGCTGCCACAACCGCTCGGGCCGTCTGGGCCTCAACTATCGCGGTTGGGTGGAGGACGAGAACGGCCGCACCCCCTGGCCTTCGGGCAACCCCAGCCAGGCCCTGAGCGGCGGGCGCGGGGTGCACCAACTTTTGCCCGACGTGCACCGGGCCAAGGGCCTGGCCTGCGTGGACTGCCACAGCGGCCGCGAGGTGATGGGCGACGGCCGCCTGTACGGCCGCATGCGTTTCCAGACCGAGGTGACCTGCGCCACCTGCCACGGCGGCCCCCAGGGCCCGCCGCGCCTGGGCCCGCCGGACGACTACGCCCAATATGAGGCCGCCTACGGTCCGCTCAAGGGCGGCCCGGCCCTGAGCCGCGAGAGTCAACTGGTCTTGAGCGCCAAGGGACGCCCCCTGAGCAACCTGCGCCAGGTTCGGGGCAAGCTGGTGCTTTTCTCCCGCAGCCAACCGGGCAAGAGCCATCCCCTGACTCTGGTCAGCGGCGACCCGGCCCACCGCCAGCCCGGCCACCAGCGGCTGGCCTGCCAGGCCTGCCACAGCCGCTGGACCCCCCAGTGCTACGGCTGCCACGACTACCGCCGCGACGCAGGGGAAATGTGGAGCTACGCGGCGGGGAAGCCCACCCCCGGTATATGGCAAGAGAGCCGCGACCAGTACCGCTTCGTGGACCCGGTCTTGGGAGTGGACTCCTCGGGCCAGGTGCGGCCCTTTGTGCCCGGCTGCCAGGTGGTCTACACCGCCCAAAACGCGGACGGCGCGCCCCTGCCAGGCCGGGCCCTGGAGCAACCCCGGACCAAGCTCATTATGAACAGCATCGTGAGCACGCCCATCAGCCCCCACACCACCCGCACCGAGGTGCGCCCCTGCGAGGCCTGCCATCTGAGCGGCAAGGCCCTGGGCCTGGGCGGTGGCCCGCGCCCCTTGGGCAGCCTGGCGGCCATTCCCCTGGCCGACCTTAATGGAGTGGGCTTCCCGGCCGACTGGGAGGCGCTGGTGGACGATCAGGGCCGCCCCTTGCAGGGCCAGACCCACCAGGGGGCCCGGCCCCTTAACCCCCAGGAGCTGCGCCGGTTGCTGGCCTTTGGCCGCTGTTTGCCCTGCCACCGCCGTCCCGAGGACCCGGTGCTGGCCGACCCGGCCAAGGCCTGGCAGCGCATCGGGCCCGGCGGCGACCTGGAAGCCAAACACAAGCTCATGGAAGCCAAGGCCCTCAGATGAAAAGCCTGGCGCTCATACTATTGTCCCTGCTGCTGCTGTGCGGCGCGGCCCGGGCCCAGGGCGCGGCCCAGCCGGACCAGGGCTGCCTGTCCTGCCATCCCCGCTTCGTCGCCCCCATGCCCCCGGCGGATCAGGGGCACGCCCTGGCCTGCACCACCTGCCACTTGGGCGACGGCCAGGCCAAGGAGGCCAAGGCGGCCCATAAGGGCATGGCCGCCAACCCCTCGGCCCTGGACCAGGCCGAGCGGGCCTGTGGCTCCTGCCACGCGGGCTGGCCCGCCAAGGTTAAGCTTTCACCCATGGCCACCAGCATGGGCCTCATCGCCCAGACGCGCTATCTGTGGGGGGCCCAGTTCTCGGCCGACCCGCAGTTTGCGGTGCGGGAGGCGGGCCTGCTGGCGGCCATGCCCGACCCCGAGAACGGCGGCGCGCCGGTGGACGACTTTTTGCGCCGCCGCTGCTTGCGCTGCCATCTGTGGAACCAGGGGGCGGACAGCCGAGGCGCGCGGCGTTCGGCGGGCTGCGCCGCCTGCCACCGGCCCTACGACGCCCAGGGCAAGCCGCCCCAGGGGCACGGCCTCACCAAAAAGGTGCCGGTGAGCCAATGCCTGACCTGCCATTCCGGCTGCGGAGCCGGGGCCGAGTTCGCCGGGCGCACCCCCCGCGACGCCACGGTATCGGCCCGCTTTTTGGCCACCCGGCGGAGCCAACCCGAGCTGATCCAGGACCGCACCTGGCGGCCCATGCGCCCGGACCTGCACTTCAGCGCGGGCCTGGCCTGTGTGGACTGCCACCCCCGCTCGGAGGTGATGGGCGACGGCCAGGCGCGCAAGGCAGGGCTGGAGCACGTGGGGCTACGCTGCGCCTCCTGCCACGGCGAGTCGGGTAAGCTGCCGCCCGCCAAGCCCACTACCACCCTGGGCGCGCCCCTGAACAACCTGGGGTGGCACGAGGGCAAGCTGATGCTTTCGGGCAAGCTGGACGGCAAGAAGCTGACGGTGCCGCTGATCGCCGGGAGCGGCCCGGCTCCGGTGGCCCACCGGATCGGCGAACACACCAAGGTGGCTTGCCACGCCTGCCACGCGGCCTACAACCCGGCCGCCTGGGGCTTGCAGGTGCTTCTGGAGACCCGGCCCAACTATGCCCAGTACGCTTCCATCGCGGCCCAGGGCGACCCCCAGGTGTATCGGCTGCTGAGCAACTACCTCAGCCCGTCGGCGCAGAATCCATCCCCTCCCCAGACCCGTGACTATCTGAACGGCAAGAGCCGCCCGGGCGTGTGGCTGCTCTCACCCTGGTTCCGGCGGCAAGAGTGGCGGGTATACGGCCTGGGGCCGGGGCAGCGCACCTATCTGCTCAGCCCCCGCTATCAATACGTGCTCACCCTGCTGGACCCCACGGGCAAGCCCACCCTGCGGGCCCAGGTGCCCCAGCCCGGTTTGGGGGTCACCCCCTGGAACCCCCACACCACGGCCAAGCCCACCGTGGGCTGCGCCGATTGCCATGGCGCGGCCCGGTCCCTGGGCCTGGGGCTCACCTTTGCGCGGGAAGAGGCAAAGGGCGAAGCTTCGCCCCTGCTGGCCCCGGAGCTGTGGCTGCCCGGAGCCGAGGGGCTGGCCCTGCCCGGCGGCTGGACCAAGGTGGTGGATTTGCAAGGACGTCCCCTGCAGGCCTTTTTGCTGGACGACTCGCGGCCCTACAACCGCGAAGAGTTGGCCCGCCTGCTCCGGCCGGGCAAGAATTACACCGCCTGGATGCTCAAGGCCATGGAAGAGGACTGGGCTCTCAGAAAGCCCACCAGGTGAGCCCCGCCCAGGCCAGGAGCACCGCCCAGGCGGCCAGATCCAGGGGACGGGGGCGGGTGTAGGACGGCGCGGCCGGGGACCCGCCCCTGGCCAGCCAGGGCAGCAGCGCCAACAGGGCCAGGCCCAAGCCGGGCAGCAGCAGCCCCCCCACCCGCACCGGCAGGTAGCGCAGCAACTCTTGCAGGCCCAGGAAGATCCAGGGGGCCTGGGCCTGATCCGAGGGGGCGTGGCTCACCGGGGCCAGGGGATAGAACACCGCGGCCAGGCCCAGCAGGGCCAGGGCGGCCAAGCTGGCCAGGCCCTCTTTCTTGATCAGGTTGGCGCGGGTGGATTCAGCCATGCCTGAATTCTAGCCCGCCCCCGCTCAGCGCACAAGCGCCGCCCCGCGGCGGCTGTGGTATAAATTTTAGACAGGATCAGCCACCCCAACTCAGGAGGCCCCTTGCCTTCATCCCCCGCCACACCCGCCGCGCCGGAGCGGCTCAGCCGCCGGGGCGTGCTCAAGCTGCTCTACGCCGGCATCTGGCTGTCGCTGGTGGGAGCTGTGGGCCTGGGTTTGGGGGCCGTGCTGCGCCTGTTCGGCTCCGGCGGCGGCGCTTCCGCGCCCCAGCCGGTGGAGTTCGACCAGCCGGCCAGCCTGGCCGTGGGGCAGGCCCGGGACCGGGGCGCGGTGGCTCTGGTGCGCGACGGGGAAGGCTATTTCGCTTTGAGCCTGGTGTGCCCCCACCTGGGCTGCCGCCCGGCCTGGCATCCGGATCAGAGCCGCTTCCTGTGCCCCTGCCACAGCTCCGTGTTCGCCCTAGACGGCGATCGTCTAGCGGGCCCTGCCCCCAAGGGCCTGGACCACGTGGCCCTTAAGCAAAGCGGGGACAAGCTGGTGGCCTATCCCGGCCAGGCGGTGGACCCGGCCGCCAGGCTGAAGGTCTGAAGCCGTGGCCAAGCCGGGATTCCTGGAGCATATCCATCCCCCGCGCATCCCCCCGGAGCGCACCCGCTTCACGGCCACCTTTTGCCTGGGCGGCCTGTCCTTTTTACTTTTCCTGGTTTTGGGCGGCACCGGCGCGGTGCTGATGTTCTCCTACGTGCCCACCCCGGAGGGCGCGGCCGCCTTTTTCGCTCAGGAGGCGGGCGACCTGCCCTTTGCCTGGTTCTTCCGGCGGCTGCACTTTTTGGCGGGCCAGGCCATGGTCATCACCCTGCTGTTGCATTTGGCCCGGGTATTGGCCGCGAGAGCCTACCTGCCCCCCCGGGCCGTCAACTGGCTGGTGGGCCTGGGCCTGCTGCTCCTTACCCTGGCCCTGGACCTGACGGGCTACGTGTTGCGTTGGGACGCGGCCACCCAGGGCGCGGCCACGGTGGCCGCCGGGGTGCTGGGCCAGATACCGGCGGTGGGGCCCCTGTTCCAGCGCCTGCTCCTGGGCGGCCCCACCCTGGGGGAAACCGCCCTGCTGCGCTTTTACGTGCTGCACTGCCTAGCCCTGCCGGTGCTGGCCCTGGTGCTTAGCCTGTACCACTTCTGGCGTATCCGCAAGGACGGGCGGCCCACCACCGGTCTGTAGATCACCTCGAACGCGGGCGCCTGTCCCGAATCATTTTTCCGCCACCAAGCTGAGCGGACTGGGCACATTCTTGTCTTCAGTGGGCTGGCTCTCCACCGGCGCCGACACCGTCAGCCGGTCGGGGGCCAGGCCAAAGCGCCCGGTGAGCATCTTGGCCACCGCCGAGGCCCGGCTCTCGGCCAAGTTTTTGATCTGTTCCGGCCCTAGCGGTTGTTTCTTCACCGCCGCGCGGAACATGGCCCTGGTTTGGGCCGTGGCCAGTTCCTGGTCGGTGGGGGTCTTGCCGCTGAAGTCGGGGCTGTTCGCCACCGCCTTTTTGAGCTGGTTAAGCTCGGCGCGCGAATAGCGCTGCAGATACAGGGCCTCCAGGGCGCGGCTCACCGAGGCGCTGCTCAGGGAAACGCGCAGCGAAGTGCGCCCCGCCTGGTTCTGGCCGGTCATCTTGCCCAACTGGGCCACCAGGGCCCGCCGCTGCAGGGCCGGGGTGTCCAGGCCGGGGTTATAGCCGCCCGCTACGCCCAGCTTGAGCTGGGGCCTGTCCTGCATGGCCTTGGCCAGCTTGGCCAGCTTTTCCTCTTCGGGCGGCGAGACCCGGTGGCTCCCCGGATCGAAATCCACCTGATCCAGGGCCTGGTCCGAGGCCCCCACCAAATTGGCCAGCAGGGTAAAGGGAGCGGTCACGATTTTGACGATCAGGTTGATGATGGCTTCGCCGATGATACCGCTCACCGAAACCTGGGGGTCGGCCAGGTCGCCGGTCACGGGCAAGGCGATTTTGATGCGCCCCTCGGAATCCTTGAGCAGGGCCACCGCCAGGTCCAGGGGCAGATCCGGCGCGCCGGGCTCGTTAATCTTCTCGCCCAGCACCAGATCCTTGATAAGCACCTGGTTGTCGCCCACCAATCGCTGTTTTTCCAGACGGTAATCCATCTGGGCGTAGAGCTTACCCTCCTTGATGCGCCAACCGGCGAACTTGGCGGCATAGGGGCTCAGATGGTGCATGTCCAGGTTCTCGAATTCCATTTTCAGCTGGGTGCGGTCGGTGGGGCTGAGCGGCAGCAAACGGCCGGTGATATTGGCCTGCCCATAGCGATCCACCCTGCCCCGCAGGCGCAAAGGCATGGGCGAGGCGGCCACATTGCCCACGTCCCGGGCGCTTCCCCGCAGATCGCGCACCACTGAGGAGAACTCGGGCTTAAGGCTCAAATCGCTGAAGTCGAGCTGGCCCTTGCTGATATGCATCACCCCCAAATGAAAGGCGAAGGCTGGCGGTTCGGGTGCCGACCGGACTTCCTTCTTGGGCGTAGCCGGGGCCTTTTCCTTCTCTTCGGGGGCCTTGAACGCCTGCAAGAGGTTAAGCTGGCCCTGGGGGCCGATCACCATCTTGACCCGCGGCCCCACCAGTTCGGCCCGGTCCACGCCGAGGTTGCCGGGCTCCAGTTGCAGACGCAGTTGGGGCGTGCTCAGCTTATCCCAACCCACCAGCTCGTCCTGGCCGCCCTCTTCGAGCAAACTGAGCTTGTCGATGGCAGCCCCCGCCTCCAGGGTGAACTTTTTGCCCTGCGCCGGCTGGCCCAGGGCCAGCTTGCCCTGGCTGCTTAAGATCCCGCCGGCAATCCTCGCTTTGGCCAGCAGGTCCAAATAGGGCTGCAAGGGCTTCAGCTCCATGCCCTCAAGCTGGTACTCGGCCTCCAGATCCGGGGCCAGCGACAGCAGCCTACCCTTGGCGGCCAGCTTGCCGCCCGAAGCCAGATCGGATTCGAGATCAAAGGCGCAGGGCTGCTCCAGGGGCCAGGCCAGGCCGTCCAGGCCGAGGCGCACCTGTTGCAGCTCCAGTTCCTTCGGTTGCGGCCCGCTTTGATCCTTGTAAGCCAGCCCGTAGTTTTCCAGGCTGGCCTGCTTGAGCCGCAGGCTCCAGCCGGGCCCGGGCTCCGGCTGCGCGCCTTGCTCCCCCGCCGCTTCTTGGCCGCCCTGCCCCGCCAACAGTCCGCTCCAGTTGAGCTTGCCCTGCTGGTCCAAAACCGTCAGGGCGCGGCCCCCATTCAGCTTGAGGCTCTCCACCTCCACCAGCCGCCGGTTCAGGTCCAGGCTGACGCCCCCGGCCTCCAGGCCGCTCAGGGTGAGCATGGGAGTCTGATCGGCCAGGCCCAGGGTCAGGTTGCGCAGCGAGGTTTGCAGGCCCTTCAGGTTAAGCAAATACTTGTCCTGGGGACGCTCCAGGCTTAGCTTGCCGGCCGCGGCCAAGCTCTCCAGGTTCAACCGGAGGTTTTCTTGGGCCGGGCTCAAAGACACCTGGCGAACTTTTAGTTGCACCGGGTCCAGCTTCAGGCGCACACCGCCTCCGCTCAGGGAGACCTCGTAGGAAGCGTTGAAGTCCAGCAACCCCTGGGGAGGGGCCAGTTTGGCGATGTCCGGGACCACCTCGTACAGGGTGGCCAGCTTCCAGTTTTGCAGCCGGACCCGGCCGCTGGAGGCGACCGGGCTGAGGCTCAGCTTGCCCCGCCACTCCAAACGTTCGTCTTGGGAGCTGGCCGCGGTCAGGCTGAAGGGGCCACAGTCGGAGGGTAATCCGCAAAGGTCCTTCAAGGTGGAAAGGTTTTGCAGCTCCAAGTTGATAGGTATCACCTTCAACTGGCCGGGGGCTCCCTTTTGCTCGCGCAAAAACCAGAGGCTGCCCTTGAGCAGATTGAGTTTGCGCAGGAGAAAGGGAAAAGGATCCCCCTTGGCCGCGGCCGGGGCCGCCTCCGCCGGTGCCAAACGGGCCAGGTTCAGATCACCCTCGGGGCTCAACACCACCTTGATGAAAGGCTCCTCCAGCGACGCTTCGGTGCAAATCAGGGCCCAGCGCCACAGGCTGGCTACCTCCAAATTGATCATCAGGTGCTTTATGGAGGCCAAGGGGCGCTCCTGGCCCGGCCCCAACACGAAATCGTCCGCCTCCAGACACAGGGTGAAAGGATTACAGCGAACCTCCCCCAGCGTGGCGCTCTGCCCGGTCTGGGCCTTGAGCATGGCGGGCAGCTTGCTCTTGATCAGGTAGGGCACGCCCCAGAATCCGGCCGCCGCATACAGACCCACCAGGGCCAGCACCACTCCCGCCGAAATCCAGGGCCAACGGCGCGCTTTTCCTTTAGCCATAATCAACAATTACCAAAGTGAGATTATTATGGGGAGCCCGGTCTCCACTTGCACCTAAGTAAATTATAAAGCATTGGCGCCCGTAAAAAGTCGGCGGGCGGCCCGCTTTTTGGTTGCCAAGGACCCCTGAGCCCGGCCGGCCGCAGCGGTGAACATTCGGCCGGGGCAGAGTCCGGCCTGCAGGTTGGCTAAGTCATGAATTGGTTTGGGAGGCGCCGTCAGGCCAGAAGAAGGTAGTTCACCTGGGCCACGGCCACCAGGGTCCCGGCCTCGTCGAATAGCTCCACCCCCACCGGGCACATGGTGCGGCCCACCTTGATGGTGCGGGCGGCCACGGTGAGGTCGCTCAGGCAGGGGGCCAAGAAGCGGATGTTCATGTCCGTGGTGGTCAGGCGCGCCTGGGAGCCGGTCTGGGTGAGGATGGCGAAGCAGGCGGCGCTGTCGGCCACGGTCATCAGCAGCCCGCCGTGAAAGGACTCGAACACCCCGTCATAGGCCGGCTTGCGCGCCACCTTGATCCGGCACAGGCCCGGTGCCAGCTCCAGCACCTGCATGCCCAGGGTGTCCACGATGGGTATGGCCGCCACCCGCTCCAGGATGGCTTTTTCCAGGGCCGGATCCAGCAAGGCTATTTCTCTCCCCCATTGCCTGAGCGCACCCAGGGCTCCAGCACCGCGATGGCCCGCTCGATGTCCAGGCCTATCTGGGCCTTGAGCGCCTCGGGAGAGTCGAAGCGCTGCTCGCCCCGCAGGCGCTCCACGAAATGCAACCGGATGTCCTGGCCGTAGATGTCGCCATCGAAGTCCAGCAGATGGGTCTCCACGCTCAGGGCCCCGTCGTCAAAGGTGGGGTTGTTGCCGATGTTGTTGGCCCCCTTGAGCAAACGGCCGTCGGCCAGCTCCACCAGCACCGCGTAGACCCCCGGCCCGGGCAGCAGTTCGTCGCTCACCTTGAGGTTGGCGGTGGGGAAGCCCAGCAGGCGCCCTCCCCGGCCGTGTCCGGCCACCACCCGCCCGGCTACCTGGTAGTGACGGCCCAGCAAATGCCTCGCTCCTTCCATGTTGCCGTCGGCCACCTCCTGGCGCACCCGAGTGGAGCTCACCGGGCGTCCGTCGATGATCACCGGACCCACCACGTGCACCGCGAAACCCCAGCGCTCGCCCTTGGAGCGCAGCAGATCGAGGTCACCCAACCCTTTATGACCAAAGGCGAAATCATAGCCCACCACCACTTCGGCGGCCCCCAGGCGGCTCACCAGCAGCTTGTCCACAAAGGCGTCGGCGCTAAGGGAAGCGAAGTCCTGGTCAAAACGCAGGCACAAAGTCAAATCCAGGCCGGATTGGCCCATCAGCACCAGCTTCTGCCTCAGGGTGGTGATCAGCGGCAGGTTCACCGCCGGGCGCAACACCCGGATGGGGTGGGGCTCGAAGGTAACGGCCAAGGAGGTGCCCCCCAGGGCTTTGGCCCGCTCCACGGCCTTGGCGAACAGGGCCTGATGCCCCAGGTGTACCCCATCGAAGTTGCCGATGGTTATCACTGGACGGGGGAGGCGCTGCCTTAGCTCTTCCAGACCCATTACCACTTGCATGACCGCGGCTTCCTTTTTCCACCCCTGATGAAAAAAATGGGCCTTGGGGGCCCACAAACCCACTTGACAACCTTGGGACGTGATTATAGACTTCGCCCTGTTGTTTGACAAGGTCGCGCGGCTCAAGGGCTTTTAGCGATCTTGGGTGAGCCGAAGTGGCGGAACTGGTAGACGCGCTAGGTTCAGGGTCTAGTACCCGTACGGGTGTGGGAGTTCGAGTCTCCCCTTCGGCACCAAAAACAACTTAAGTAATCGCAATCACACGAACTTTCTGATCACTGACTCCGATTAACCGATTTTCACACAAACCGGTGATACAGGTCGGAGCCCAAATGGGAGTCAGTCGTCGGGTAAGTATCCCCTCCTGTCTTGTCAAACACGGCAGCATTTACTACTTTAGGGCAGTCGTCCCGGCTGACCTGCGCCCCCGCCTCAAGCAGCGCGAATACCGCCTGTCGTTGCGCACTGGGTACTTGACCCAGGCCAAATGCATGGCTATCTCTATGAAAGCAAGGCTATCCACCCTCTTTCATTTAATGCGGCAGGAAAGCGAGTTAATGGCGGAGCTCAGCGACCAGCAGATCAGAGAGATCGTCCACCAGTGGGTCAAGAAGGCCCTGGAACAATATGAAGAGATTCGGCTTCGGCGGTCACAGCCCTGGTCTGCCGAGGAACTGACCGCCTACTTGAACAGCCTTGATGACGATATCAAAGTCTACAAGGAAAAGCTGCTGCAAGGTCATTATGATTTGGTTGAACCAGGTGCGCTGGAATTCCTAGCGGAAAAGGGCCTCCACGATATCCCCAAAAACTCGCTTGAGTTCCGCAAACTGTGCTCAGCGTTACTCAAAGGCATGATCGCCGTATTCATGCAAGAAAAAAGAAATGCCTCGGGTGAAGGGCTTGACGATGAGCTAGACTCACTACTCGATAATTGCATAGATAATATCCCCTCAACTCCAGCTACAAGACAAAACCCGACCGGGCCGCAAATTACCCTGAGCGAGGCTCTCGAATCTTACCGGGAGGAAAAAATCCGTCACCGGGATTGGACCGGCAGAACCGAAACCGACATGAGACCTCGGCTTGATCTGTTCAATGAAGCTGTTGACGACATCTCCATAAAAATGCTGAGCAAAGATGACATCAGAAAATTCAAACATGCCGTAGAGCACTTGCCAGCAAGGCGCAGCGTAATGCCTAGATACAAAGGCAAGAGTCTTAATGAATTGCTGGCAATGAAAGTACCTGAAAACGACCGGATGTCTAACAGCACCATTGGGCAATACTTCGGTGCGGTGGTGTCGTTCTTACTTTGGCTGAAGGCAAATTACGATGGTATCAACGATGGACTTACCGATGTCTTAAAACCACCATCGGTTCAGCCCTCCGATGAGCAACGGAGTGTTTTTACTGAAGATGACTTACAAAAAATCTTCCAGGCCCCAGGATATAAGCCTGACAACTTCAAGCAGGCCTATAAATTTTGGGTTCCCCTGATTGGACTTTACAGCGGCATGCGCCTTGAAGAAATATGCCAACTAACCATTGATGATATAAAACAGATTGATGAAGTCTGGTGTTTTGATGTCAACGATCAAGTAGACAAACGGGTCAAGACCATTGCCTCTAAACGATATATTCCCATCCACCCCAAACTTATCGACGAGCTTGGCTTGTTAGATTATGTGAAAGCCATTAAGAAAAAAGGTTCGGATAGGCTGTTCCCCGAATTAAAAAAACAAAGCGGCCGGTATTCCCATTACGTATCACGTTGGTTCAACGGCACTCACTTACCCAAAACTGGCATCGGAAAAGCCGGTAGGAAAAAAGTTTTCCACTCATTCCGACATACCTTTGCCCACACCTGCAAGCTAGCTGGCATCCCCGAAGACAAGGTATCGCAGTTAATGGGACACGAAACCTCAGGCAACAATATTACATACGGTAGATATGGCAAAAAATATCCTCCTGGTATTTTACTCAGGGATGTTGTCTCCAAAGTTGATTTTGATATAGACCTGGAACAGCTTAAAAAATCAAAACACGTCCGAGGGAAGAACCTGGCGAATAACCGGCCGCTAAAGAAAAGAAAATAGGCCTCCCTCAAGCTGTAAACCTCCCCCGATTAGTGCCAGTCAACAGTAGAAACTTCAGGTGAATTTATAGCGAGGTATTCGGCTGGTGTCAGGTTGCCGAGGGACTCATGAGGGCGTTCCTCGTTGTACTCCTTGAGCCAGCGATCCGTGATTTCCCGCACCTCGCTTAGACGGGAAAATATGTAAAGGTCCAGCACCTCTTCCCGATAGGTCCGGTTGAAGCGTTCAATGTATGAATTCTGGGTGGGCTTGCCGGGCTGAGTGAAACCCAAATCGATACTATGCTCCTCGGCCCATTGGGCCATAGCTACACTGACCAGCTCCGGGCCGTTGTCCAGCCTCAGCCTGGACGGGTAGCCCCGCCAGGCAGCGATACGCTCCAGCACTCGGATTATCCTTTGGGCGGGGAGATTGACGTCCACCTCTATGGCCAGGGCCTCTCGATTGAAATCATCCACCACATTAAAGGTCCTGAATCGCTGGCCGCCATACAGGGCATCGCTCATGAAGTCCACCGACCAGCAGATATTGGCCAGATCCGGCACTGCAAGCGGCTGGGGATCACGAGTAGGCAGGCGCTTCTTACCCTTCCTGCGAAGGTTTAGCTTCAGGGCGCAGTACACTCGGTACACCCGCTTGTGATTCCAGCCATGTCCATCCCGCCGAATTACTTGAAACAGTTTGGCAAAGCCGTATCTGGGATATTTGTCTGCCAGCGAAGTCAGCGCCTCGATGATCGGACCATCGTCGCGGGGCTTGGGTCGGTAGGCATAAACCGACCGGCTCAGCCTCAGGGCGCGGCAGGCCCGGCGAATGCTCAGACCGTGCTCTTTGCACATGAACTTAGCCAGATCGCGCCGACCCGCTGGCCTTATATTTTTCTTTCGATGACGTCCTTCAGAGCCCGATTCTCAAGGCTCAAGTCGGCGTACATCTGCTTTAGACGCCTGTTTTCTTCTTCAAGCTCCTTGAGCCGGACGATGTCCGAGGCCTCCATGCCCCCGTACTTGGACTTCCATTTGTAGTAGGTGGCGCTGCTGACACCGTATTCCCGGCAGACCTCCTTGGCGGTCCTGCCCCCTTCCACCTCTTTCAGAATTTTGACGATCTGAGTTTCGCTGAATCTGGTCCTGCGCATCGTGAAGAGTCCTCCTTGCAGACCTCAGTCTGCCAGAAGTCTCTACCTCAAACTGGCCCTATTTTAAGGGAGGGTTACAATCGACCGTGGGGGCCTGTCAACTTTTCCCTGCTTCAGTTTACTGGCCGATAAAGATGGATACTTCGCAATTAGGTCTGCTGCCGGACCGTACCCCAGAGTTGGGGGAATTAGTCGAAGTACGATCCAGAAGGTGGCTCGTCGAGGAAGTGATCTAGCCCGAGTCCCAGGGCCAATCCTGTTTGATTCGTCTCGCCTGCACGATGGCCGGCGCTTTCGAGCCTTAACGATAGTGGATAACTTTACCCGGGTTAGCCCGGCCATTGAGGTGGGGGTTTCGATCACCGGCAAGCGGGTGGCGATGGTCTTGGACCGTCTGAAGACCCTCCATGGGCTGCCCACGATGATCACCGTGGACCATGGTCCCGAGTTTACCTCGCGGGCCTTAGACGAGTGGGCCTATCGCAACGGGGTAAAATTGGACTTTACCCGGCCTGGCAAGCCCACTGATAATGCCTACATCGAGTCTTTCAACGGCAAATTCCGCCTGGAGTGCCTGAATCAAAATTGGTTTGCCTCGCTGCAGGATGCCCAATCCAAGATCGAGGCGTGGAGGAGAGACTACAACTGGGAGCGTCCTCACAGCTCTTTGGGCAATCAGACCCCTAGGGCTTTTGTCCAAAGCTGGGAGTCTCCCGAACCCATACCCCTGATCGCGATGGGCCTAAAATCCTAACCCTTCCGCTGGTACAGAATTTGGGGGAAGGTCAGGGGATGTCTTCATTAGGAAAAACCTATTCTTGTCCCAAACGCTTTGACGACATACAGGGACAGGTCTATTGACCAATTAACGAGACCAATTTGAATTTTAGATTTGGCATTAAAAAACTGTTTTCAATACCTTGAAAATTTGATCATACCCAAGCTAATTTTGGCAATCTTTTTGCCCTTGATTTTCCGGCAATAATTACATCCTAATTTTTTTCATCATGATCCCCATGATAGTTACGTAAAATATCATAAAGGGCAATTGCGTAAGTGGCCCACACAGGGCCACCACAATGGCCTCCTTATTGCTGAAGGCGCTGGCAGCTATAGCCATGCCCAGAAAAGCGTTTTTGGTGGCCCCTGCGATCATCACTCCCTCGGTGGCCGCCCGGCTTAATCCGAATATTTTGCTCAGCGCTAGGCCGGAGAGCATACATGCCAGCATGAGCATGGCAGCGGCGGGAATTATCTTGACCGCCAGCCCCGGTTGACTGAAGAGCAGCCCGCCCCGTTCAGCAAAAATGATAAAGAATATGGCAGCAAAACACAGGGAACTGACAATTTTAAGAATACTTTTTATTTTTTTGACTCCTTTGGGTGTCGCGTTACGCAGGAGAAAGCGACGGATAAAAATCGCCACAATTATCGGAACGCCTATCACCAGGAAAAATGAGCGCATGATTATGACGATGGGTATAGGCACGATCTTGCCTAACAACAACTGACTCCACAGGGGCACGAAAACCAGCGCCAATAGATAGCTGACGGTGTAGAACAACAAAGGCAGACTGGCATCACCTTGGCGAATATCGGTGAATACGGTGGCCAGAAGGTTGCCAGGCGCCACTGCGAACAAAGTGAACCCCACGACGACGAATATCTGGCTGTTGCTCAATAGTGTATTGTTTATGAAATAGGCCCATAGCGGACTTAAAAGGAAACCGATGACCACGATCAGGCTGAGCGGCTTCAATTTGGTCAAGACGTCTCGCAAGATGGAGGCGTCCCATTCGGTGAATTGGGGGAGAAGAACCACCATCAAGAACAGTAAAATTAGGCCCTTGAAGTGAATGCCGGGGAAAAAATAATTAAAAAGAAGACCCAGGGCCGCAGGTAATAGGGTGAAAAAAAGGAAATTAAACCTCAAGATGCCCCACCTTTTTAATAACGCCCTAAGACTCAGCCAAACGGGAACATCGTGCCATGCGGCGAGACCAACCTACCTCCACCGGGATGGTATCGGTTCAACCTAGTCCGCACCGCCAGTGGCATCATGGCGGCGGAGCAATTCCCCATGCATCACAGCCGCCTCCAGGTAACGCTCCATCATGCCCAAGGTGGCCTGACGTTGCTCGGGGGTGATTTCGCGAATCACCTTGGCCGGCACCCCGGCGGCGAGGGCTCCTGCGGGCACCTCCATGCCGGGCGGGACCACCGCTCCGGCGGCCACGATGGCTCCAGCCCCTATGTGGGCCCGGTCCAGGACCACCGCGCCGATTCCGATCAAGGCTTGATCTCCCACGGTGCAGGAATGAAGGACCACCCGGTGGCCCACCACCACCTCGCTGCCCACTTGAGTGCCCTGTCCCCGATGGGCTACATGGATAATTACCCCGTCCTGCAAGTTGGTCTTGGCACCCACTCGAATCCAATTGATGTCGCCGCGCAGCACGCATCCGTACCACACGCTGGCTTGGAGACCCAACTCCACGTCACCCAGGACCACCGCGCCTGGAGCGATGAATGCCGTGGGGTCCACCTGGGGTGTCTTTTTGTTGATGGTTTCAATCATGATGCCCCTCTGATTAGGCGGTAGTCGCCGTTGGTTATGGTTTGCTCCTGGAAACGCTACGGCCATGGCCTCGCCACTTCGCCCGCCGCGAGGCATCAATCATTGTTGTTGGAAGCCACCCAGACCCCCGCGCCGGATTTCCGGTTGTGACGGGCGGCCGGCTTCAAGGCTTTCACCGCGCCGCAATCGAAAATAGATCCCCCGCCCAGCCTAGAATCTCAGGGTGACTGTCAGAGAGCAGCTTTAGCGAGATGGCCAGGGATACCAATATGATCAAGGGGCGAACCAGCTTGCCGCCCAGCTTGACGACCATGTTCGATCCCAGGCGGGCTCCGAGCAACTGGCCCAAGCCCATCACCACCCCCGCGGACCAGAGGACGTTCCCCTGCACCAGGAAAACGGTCAGCGCGGCCAGGTTGCTGGCCAGGTTAAGCACCTTGGTGTGCGCCGTGGCCCGGCGAAGGTTATAGCCCAGCAGGCCCACGTAGGCCGTGGCCCAGAATGATCCGGCGCCTGGGCCGAAAAACCCGTCATAAAATCCCATGCCTAGCCCGAAGGTCAGGGCAAAGGCCCACTCCCCCAGGCGGCGCCTACCTTCCACCTGGCCCAAGCGGGGACATAGCAGGAAATAAACTGCGATGATTATCAATAAAAATGGAATCAAGTTGCGCAAGAAAGACGGACTTACCCAGTGGACCGCCACCGCCCCCAGCGCCCCGCCGGCCAGGGTCAGAACAATGATGCCGGTCATGGAGGCCAACTCGGCCTGCCCCTTGCGCAGGTAATTGTACGCAGCGGAAAAGGTGCCGCAGGTCCCTTGCAGCTTGGTTGTGCCCAGGGCCTGCACCGGGCTCAAGCCCGCCCAAAGCAACGCGGGCAAGGCCAGCAGGCCTCCCCCGCCGGACACCGAGTCCACGAATCCGGCACAGGTGCCCACCACGAACAACAGGGCCAGTATTTCCATGGGCAGAGTCACCGTGACCGCCTTTGGGGCAACACTGGCCTCCCCCATTCTCCCAGGCCTCGGCCGCCCGGGCCGTGGCCGATTAGGCCGTGCACCCTCTTATTTCCGGTGGTCATTGTTGAGGCCATGCAACCGGGAAGAGCGCGGGTGGCTGGCTAAAAGCTGGCTCTTGCTGTACAGGCGGTTGTCCAAGGTGAGTCCCCTTAACCTAGCCCTCTTGGGCGTGCTTGGCGATCTCCTCGTTGACCCAGGGATCCACCGCCGCCGCGCCGTGCAGCAGATCCTTGAGGTCGCCCAGGTCGTCGGCCTTGATCCGGTACATCCAGCCCGCCCCGTAGCAGTCCTGGTTGATAAGCTCGGGCTTGAGCTCCAGGTCCTCGTTCACCGCGATCAGCTCGCCGTCCACCGGCGAAAGCACCTTGCCCAGCCACTTGCCGGACTCCACCTTGGCAAGCTTCTTGCCCTTCTTGAGCTTCTTGCCCTCGTTGGGCAGTTGCACGTAGACGATTTCGCCGGCCAGCTTCTGGGCAAAGTCGTCCATGCCCATCACCAGCTCGTCGCCCTCCACGCGAACCCAAAAATGCTCGGGATCGTAGTAAAGCTCGTCCGGAAAATTGTAGCCGCCTATCTCCATGATCGGCTCCTCGCCATTGCTCAGGATTCTTCGATGAGTTCCATGAAGAACTGGGGGGTGGTCATCACCCGAAACTTCTGGGCCCGCAGCTTGGCGTTGGCCAGGTTGTGTACGCAGGAGTTGCACTCGGTGAGCAAGACCTCGGCCCCGCTGCTTTCCACCTGGGCCAGACGCCGCCGGGCCATGGCCAGGGAGTTCTTGGCAAAGGCCCCGCGCACCCCGCCTCCGGCCCCGCAGCACAGGGCGTCCTGGCGGTTGTCGGCCAGCTCCACGAAGTTGGGGGCCACCGCCTTGATGGTCCGGCGCGGCTCCTCGTAGATGCCGCAGTGGCGGCCCAGGTCGCAGGGATCGTGGTAGGTCACCTTGGCCTCGCTGTGCAGACCCAGGTCGCGCCCGGCCAGGAATTGGCTCATATGCACGATCTCGAGGCCTGCATCCCTGAGCGGGGCGTAGGCCTCCTGCTGGGTGAAGGTGCGAAAGCAGTAGGGGCAGCCGGTGACCAGGGTGCCCGCCCCGGTGGCCAGGATGCGCTCGATGTTGGTGCTGGCCAGGCGGGGCTTCACGCTGAAACCCACGTCCTCCAGCACCCCGGAGCAGCACGCCTCGTCGATAAGGGTGTAGTCCACCTCAAGGTGATCCAGCAGGTCCAGGGCCGCCTCGCTGGCCTCTTCCTCGCGGTATTGGCCCACGCAGCCCATGAAATAGACCACCTCAGCCTGCTTGCCCCGCTCGCGGTCGAAATCCTCGGGCTCGTCCTCGGCGTAGATGTTGTCGTATTCGTCCAGCACTTCGTTCATGCCGGTGAAGGCGGGGTGGCAGGTGCCCAGGCCCACCATCTCCTTGCGCGCAGCCTTGATGATGGCGGGCACGTCCACCCCGGAGGGGCAGTTGGTGGCGCAGGTGGCGCAGGTGGTGCACTGGAAGAGCGAGTCCACCAGTTCCTGGTTAAGCTCCAATTTGCCGACCAGCACTTCCTTTAATAGAAGCATCTTGCCCCGGGCGTTCAAGGCCGGGCGGCCAGTGGCCCCGAAAACCGGGCAATGGGCCTGGCAAAAGCCGCAGCGGGTGCAGTGCTGTATCTGTTCGGTGAACTGCTCAATCAAGTTATACTTACTGCTCATGTTTGTATCCCATTATCACGGCGTCCATTATTGATCCGGTACTATGGTGTGAGTGCTGTCGGTTTGCCCAAGCGGCGACGGCCATTAGCCGGTCCCCCCTACCAAAAGGAACGCCAATCCAGGCAAGGTTCGCTGCTGCCGTTCTTCAGTTCAAGTCGCAGGTATCTCCTCGCCGACTTTAAGTTGGGTTCTACGCCCAATCCGGGCCCCGCGGGCAGAAGGAAGTTTCCCTGACTCAGTGGGGGATAGGGGCTGGCCAAGGCTTCGCGCAGGGGATTGGGGTTGCAATCCACCTCCAACAGCCCGTCACCGCCCACCGCGGCCAACAAGTGGGCTGAGGCCAACAATCCGATACCGCCGCCAAGGTAATGGGGGCAGTAGCGCAAGCCCGCCGATCGGGCCGAGCGCGCCACCTCCAGACAACCGCTCAGCCCGCCCCATTTGCAAACGTCGGGCTGCATGACTCCCAGGTGGCCAGCCGTTATTGCGGCGTCGAACTCTTCATGGGAGCGCAGGTTCTCCCCACCAGCCAGGGGAATCCGGCTGGAACTCGCCAAACGCTCCCACTCGGCTATAGGGCGGTCGACTGGCAGGGGCTCCTCCAGCCACTGGACAGGAGCGTCTCCTAATTCTTGCAGAAATTTCTCGGCCCCCGTCAGCTCCCAGGCTTGGTTGGCATCTAACATGAGAACCTCACCGGGCTTCAGGCCGGCCGACAATCTTTCCACGTTGGCCAGATCTTTGGTGTGGTCAAAACCGACCTTCAGCTTAAACGCCCGGTAGCCTGCTTCCCGGGCCTCGGCCACGGTGTCCTCTGCCCCTCGCGGGTTTATTCCGCTGGCATAGGCAGGTACCGCGTCGGGGGTTTGGCTTCCCAGCAAGCGGTGAAGCGGCTGACCCGCCTTGCGCGCCGCCAAGTCCCACATCGCTATGTCCAGGCCGGCGATGCACTGAGCCAGGGGGCCGAGCTCCCCGGTTTGCAATACCAAAACGTGCATATTGCGGCTCAGGGTTCCAAAGGCTTCGGCCGGAAGCTGTGGTTTTTGTTGCATCAGCCAGGGAGCCAGAATCAGGTGGATCAACTGGGCCCGATACTCGGCTCCGCACACGGGGAAATTGCACCAAACCTCCCCCCAGCCGCAGGCCCCGGTCTCGTCCTGCAATCTGATCAACAGAGCCGGGCGATCGTGCATGATTCCAAACGAGGTTTTAACCGGTTCGTCGATGGGTGCGCGAAAGACATAAGTGTCCACGCCGGTGATCGCAATCGGTTCGATTTGGCTGTGATCGCTCATAATAGCCTTACCACCCGCCGGAGTACCGGCAACCCGATTAAACGCCTGAAAAGCCCAAACCACCCTCTTCCGGGCTAACCGTCCAAAGCCATCTTACCCGGGTTGAGCACGTTGTTGGGGTCCAAGGTTCTCTTTAGAAGCCTCATGAGGTCCATGGCCAACGGCTCGTGCTCCAGGTTCATATAGGGCGCCTTGGCCAAGCCGATGCCGTGCTCCCCGCTGAGGGTGCCTTCCAAGTCGCAGGTCAACTGGAACACCTTGTCCGCCAGCAGATGCACTTCCCGAACTTGTTGGGGGTCCGATCCGTCGAACATGATCTTGGGGTGCAGGTTGCCGTCGCCGGCGTGGCCGAAGATCACAAAGGGATAGGGCTGGCCTTGCATGATCTTTTGGATGCCCTCGAGCAATTGAGGCACCTTGGATATGGGGACGGTCACGTCCTCGGAGAGGTTGTTGGGACGCAGGCTGCCGGAGGTGCTGCCAACGGCCCGGCGTATGGTCCAAAGCTTCTCCGATTCCTGTTTATCCTTGGCCCGGCTTATGGTATCGGCGCCGTTGGCCTGGAAGGCGGCCACCACCTTTTCCATGCCATAGGCGGCCTCGGCCTCAGTGTATCCGTCGGTCTCCACCAAGAGTAGGGCCTTTACGTCGGGCAAATCGGCCTTGGCGTTTTCGCGCAACACCCTAATGGTGTTCTCTTCCATGATCTCCAACACGCTGGGCAGGATGCCCGAGCACATGACGTCGGTGACCGCCTGGCCGGCCTGTTGCAAGGTCGCGAAGCTGGCGATGGCCGTGCAGGAGGCCTGGGGCTTGGGATTGATCTTCAAAGTGATTTCCGTGATTATCCCCAGCACGCCCTCTGAGCCCACGAACATGCGGGTGAGATCCAGTCCCGAGGATGACTTCATGCACTTGCTGCCTGTGTGCACCACGCGTCCGTCGGGGAGCACCACCTCCAGGGCCAACACGTAGTCACGGGTCACCCCGTACTTGGCCCCCCGGATGCCGCCTGCGTTGGTGGCCACGTTGCCGCCCAGGGTGCAGACCTTGCCGCTGGCCGGGTCCGGTGGAAAACAGAACCCCGAAGGAGCCAGGGCCTTTTGCAGGGCCGCGTAGACCACCCCGGGCTGCACCATCACCTGGCGATCCGGGATGCGGATTTCCAGGATTCGATTCATGCGCACCAGGTCCAGCACCAACCCGCCTTTGATGGGAACCGCGCTGCCGGTCATGCTTGTGCCCGCGCCCCTGGGCACCACCGGGAAGCGGCGCTCGTTGGCTAGCTGCATTATCAGACTGATCTGGGCGGTGTCGGCTGGGAAAGCCGCGGCTTCGGGCCGATGGTTATGATCCGAGCCATCATATGAGTAGGAAACCAGGTCGATCAGCTCGGTGGTGAAGTGCTCCTCACCAACGATTTCCATGATCGCCTCTCTATCCCTCTGCTCCATCGATGTCCTCTATCCATTGACGGCCACCGCCCACTGGCGGGGCCGGGCGTAATTATTGTTGGGATTCTTCCTGCCAGCGGGACAGTTCGTCGGCCACCTGCTGGGTGCTCATGGCCACCTTGACCCCTACCCGCCGCAAGCTGTCGATTTTGCCTTTCGCGCTGCCCATCCCCTTTTCGATGATGGCCCCGGCGTGACCCATTTTTTTGCCCTTGGGGGCATAGCGCCCGGCTATGAAGGCGAAAACGGGCTTGGGATAAGGATGCTCCAGCAGGTGCTCCGCCGTTTTTTCCTCCCGGCTCTGGCCGATCTCTCCGATGAGCAAGATGGCGCCTATGGAATCGTCATGGCGGAAATGCTCCAAGGCCTCCACGAAATCCACCCCGATGATAGGGTCACCGCCGATGCTGATCACCGCCCCGATGCCCACGCCCCGGTTCACCAGGTTGGAGGCGTTTTCATGGCACATGGTCCCCGAACGAGAGATGATGGCCACCTTGCCGCCCTGGCCGTAGAGGAAGGTGGGCATGATGCCCACTTTGCTCTGCCCGGGCGCGATGATGCCTATGGTGTTGGGGCCAATGAAGGTTACACCCTTTTTGCTGGCCATGGCCTTCAGGCGCATGACGTCGTGCACCGGAACGTGCTCGGTGATGATGACCAGCAATTTAATGCCCGCTTCAATGGCCTCCTCGGCCGCCGACAAGACAAAGGGAGGAGGCACGATGATCATGGACGCATCGGCGGGATGCTGGTCCAGGGCCTGGAATACCCGGTCGAACACCGGAACGCCGCAGACCTCCTGCCCGCCCTTGCCGGGGGTGGTCCCGGCCACTACCGCCACGCCGCTGTCGAGCATTTTCTGGGTATGGTATGAGCCCTGGCGACCTGTGATGCCCTGGATCAATACGCGTGTGTTTTTATCGATGTACATGGCTAGCTCCGCACCTCCTCAAGGCGCTCCATCAACAGCCGCACCGCCTCGGTAGTGGTGCCGTCCTTTATCAGCGGCACTCCCAGTTCCTGGAGGATGGCCCAGCCTTCCTCTTGGGAATGACCCCGCATCTTGATGACAAGGGTCACCTTATCCTTGAGGCTCGGCCACATTCGGCGCACCCCGCGGGCCATGATCTCGCAATTGTTGATGCCGCCGAATACGTTGAGGAGCAAGGCATCCAGGCCCGGGGTGGCGAGCATGACCTCCAGCGCGGCGGCCATGTTCTCTTCGGAGATGCCTCCGCCCAGGTCGATGAAGGCCGCCGGCACGGCTCCCGCATCGGCCACCTCATCCATGGTGGTCATGCATATCCCGGCTCCGCCGGCCATCACCCCCACGGTCCCGTTTTCCTCCAGGGCCACGTAGGTCACCCCGATTTTCTGGGCCCGGGCCTCCAACGAGTTCTCATCGACCTCCTTGAATCGGGCGAGTTCCGGATGACGGAAAAGTGCCGCGTCGTCCACGATGAGCTTGCAATCGCCGGCCACGATCCGGCCCTGGCGGGTGACCACTAGAGGGTTGATCTCCAGGGTGAAGGCCTCCGCCTGGAAAAACAGCTCCATCAGCCGCACGGTTATCTTGGAAGCCTGTTCCTGCAGATCGGGGTCCAGGCCCGCCTGGTTCCACAGCTTCCGCCAGGGTGCGAGGTCCTTGATCCCCTCCTGCAGAGGGTCCAGGTTCATCTGATACAGATCGCCGGGACGCTCGGCGGCCACCAGCTCGATGTCCACGCCTCCCTTGGTGGAGAGCAGGGCCCTGGGGGTGGCCTGGGCGGTATCCAGCACCACTCCCAGATAGAGCTCTCGGGCGATATCCAGGCGGGCCTCCACCAGCAGGCGGTCCACGGTTTCACCCTGATGCGTTTGGCCCAGGATGTTTTGGGCCGCGGCGGCGGCTTCTTCCGGGCTCTGGGCCAGGGCGATGAGACCGGCCTTGCCCCTTCCCCCCGCCCTTACCTGGGCCTTGACCACGCAAGGGCCAATCGCCCGGGCGGCCTCGGCGACTTCCGAAGGAGTAAAGACCACCCGGGACTCGGGTACCGGCAGACCGGCGGCGCGTAAGATCTCCTTGGCCTGATGTTCTCTCAAATACATTGGTTGCTTTCCATGTCTGTAAAGGGTCGGCCACGACGCTGCGCGGTGAGACCGGCCATCCGGATCAATTTTTATTCAAGACTCACACCCCTAACGAAGGGTGACGGCTCATGCCTGTTTGACCAGCGCCTCTTCGCCGAGCTCATAGCCAAGGCGCAGGGCTTGGCGGTTGGTTTCCAGGGTCTTGGGCGGCACGTTGCCGTCGAGGATGGTGCTCAGGTCCTCCAGTTTCACCACCTTGCTGATGGCCGCCAGCGCCCCCAACATGATGATGTTGGCGAAAAGCGCCCTGCCGAAGTCCTGTTCCGCCCGGGCCGTGGCATCTACGTAATAGACCTTGGCGGCCTCTTCCGGCGCGCTCTTGACCAGGGTGCCGTCGGCGATGATCACCGCTTTGCTCAAATCCAGCTCAGAGGCGTAGCGGTCCATGGCAGGCTGACTCATGACCAGGAAATGATCGATGTCCAGGGCCTTGACGTAGTCGATTTCGCCGTCGTTGATAACCACGTCGCTCTTGCAGGCGCCGCCCCGCGCCTCGGGGCCGTAGCTCTGGGTCTGGGCCACCTCGACCTCGTCGTTCAAGCCGGCGGCCATGGCCGTAAGCAGGGCGGCCTTGATCACTCCCTGGCCGCCGAAGCCCGCGAATCTGACCTCCTTACGCATGGTCGGCCTCCTTTGAGTTCCCGTCGGTAATCACGGTGATGGCCAGGTCCGGGCAGGTCATCTCGCACTGCAGACACCCGGTGCAATCTTCCCCGCGGGCGGCGCTCGGCAAAAGGTAGCCTTTGCTGTTGCGAAGCTGGGACAATTCCAGCACGTCCTGCGGGCATACCGCGATGCATAGCTGGCAGCCCTTGCAGTAGTTGTTGTCTATCTCTATGCGGTTCAAGACCTCACACTCCCTTCGCCTGGCACAAGCCATAAACGCCTTCGGTGAATTCCGGTCTGTCGTCCCTTTGCAACAAGCGGCCCACCACGATTTTTCCGGCCAATTCCTCCGCACCGAGTTCGCCGGCCTTGGACAACCGCACCGAGTTGGTCTTGAGCATTTCGTACAGGTCCACCGCCGATCCAGTGCCGTACATGTAGCGCCCGGCTTGGGTGGGGCACTGCACCACCACCTCCACGAAGGCGAACCCCTTGTGCTCCATGGCCTCGCGCATGGACTTGGCCATCTGGGCCGGCTGGGCGGTGGTCCAGCGGGCGATATAGGTGGCGCCGGCGGCCCGGGCGAGTTCACAGGCATCGAAAGGCTGCTCCGGATTGCCGCGGGGCGAGGTCTGGGTGCGCGCCTGGTAAGGAGTAGTGGGGGCCACCTGACCGCCGGTCATGCCGTAGATGTTGTTGTTGAGCATGACCACGGTGAGGTCGATGTTGCGCCGGGCGGCGTGGATGAAGTGGTTGCCTCCGATAGCCACGCAATCGCCGTCGCCGCAGAACACCACCACCTTGCGATCCGGCTGGGCCAGCTTGAGGCCGGTGGCCACGGCCACTGCCCTGCCGTGCAGGGCATGGATGGTGTCGGCCTTGATGAATACCGGCGTCCAGCCCGAGCAGCCGATGCCGCCCACCAGGGCCAGGTTGTCGTAGACGCCCAATTTGTCAACCGCGCGCAAAAAGCTGTTGAGCACGGTGCCGTGCCCGCAGCCGGGACAATAGATGCTGGGCAACGCGCTTTTGCGCAGCATTTTTTCTGCTAGGGGATGCATGACCTCAGCTCCCAAGTTGCTTAAGAATTTTAGTGGGGGTGTGCAGCTCGCCGCCCAAAGCCGGCAGAGAAATCACCTCGCAATACTTGCCCAGCACCCTTTGAACCTCGCGGCTGATCTTGCCTACGTTCATCTCGGGCACCAGCACTTTGCGGACGCCGGACGCCAGACCGACCAGGGCTTCGTCAGGGAAGGGCCAAAGTATGCGCAACTGCACCAAACCGGCCTTGATTCCCTGGGCCCTGGCCTGGCGCACCGCGTTTTTGGCCGAGCGCACCACCGAGCCATAAGCCACCACCAGCACCTCGGCTTCGTCGCACTCCAGGGTGACGATATCGGTCAGCTCTTGGGCGTGGCCGGTGATTTTGGAGCAGAGGTGTTCGATCACCTTGGCCGAGGTGGCGATGTCGTTACCCTTGCGGTTACCGTCCTCTCCGTGCGCCTGGCTCTCCACCAGTATGTTGTAGCCCTGGCCCACGGAGGGCATGCCGTCCAGCAACCCGTCCGGCCCGGGGCGATACATCTTGTATTCATCGGGGGGCGCCGCAGGAGGGGTGCGGGGAATCGCTTCGACCTCGGCGGGGATGCGCAGCTTTTCGCGGGTGTGGCCCACGATCTCGTCGGAGAGCACGATCACCGGCACCCGAAAGCGCTCGGCCAGATTGAAGGCTTTTACGGTGAGCTCGAAGCTCTCCTGCACCGAACTGGGGCATAGGGCGATGATCTCATAATCGCCGTGTGAGCCGTATTTGGCCTGCATCACGTCCTGCTGGCTGGGCATGGTGGGCTGGCCGGTGGCCGGCCCGCCGCGCTGCACGTCGATTATCACGCAGGGGGTCTCGGTCATGGCGGCATAACCTATGCCCTCCTGCATCAGGGAGAAGCCCGGGCCCGTGGTGGCGGTGCAAGCCTTCATACCGCCCCAGGCGGCCCCGACCACCGCGTTTATCGAGCCCAGTTCGTCTTCCATCTGCACAAAGGCCCCGTTGTGCTCGGGCAGCCTCAGCGCCATGAGCTCGGCGATTTCGGTGGCCGGGGTGATGGGATACCCCGCAAAAAAACGGCAGCCGGCGGCCAGCGCCCCTTTAACGCAAGCCTCGTTGCCTTGAACAATCTCTACTGTAAGAGCCATGTTACCTCTTTCTATTTTTGTTCCCGGGGACGGCTTGGCCACCTCGGTTTTCAGACCTGTGTGTTTGGCATCTCGCAGGCCAGATTACGCTGTCGACGTTGCTTGAGGTTGCGCCGCACTAACAGGGCGATGGAGAGCACGGTGATTCCCATGAAAAAGATGCAGATGCCTGAGCGGAAAAATATCACCGGCGAACCCGCCGACAACAGGAGGGAACGCCTCAAGTTGTCCTCAAACATGGGGCCCAGGATGAAAGCGATCAAAAAGGGTGCTTCCGGAATGCCCAGCCGCAGCATTATGTATCCTAGCACCCCCATGAATACTGCCGAGAGCACGTCGAACATGGAGTTGTTCACTGCGTAGGATCCAAAAAAACACAGCACCAGGACGATGGGGAAAAGGATCTTTTTGGGCACGTCGGCGATTTTGGCAAAGCCCCTGATACAGAGCTTGCCCATGATGAGCATCATCAGGGAAGAGAGCATGATGCCCACGAAAATGGCGTAGACCAAGGGTAAGTGCTGTTGGAACAGCATGGGCCCGGGGGTCAGGTTGTGCACCATGAAGGCACCTAGGATCACCGCGGTAATGACGTCGCCGGGCACTCCCAGAGCCAGCAGGGGAATCATGGTAGCTCCGCAGCAGCCGTTGTTGCCCGACTCGGAGGCAGCCACTCCCTCCAACTCGCCCTGCCCGAAGTTATCCGGAGTCTTGGATCCGCGCTTCGCCTCGCTGTAAGACATGAAGGCTGCGGGCGCCCCGCCGATGCCCGGAATTGCACCCAAGATGACCCCGATGATGCTGCCCCGCAGGATGGACTTCAGCGAGTGGCGGAACTCACCCCAGGTAAGTCCGCCGCCCGCCAGGCGATGCAGGTCGGATTTGCCCCCGGTCACCCCTCGCACCGCCGCGTCGATCAACTCGGGCAGGGCGAATAGTCCGATGAGCACTGGGATGAAATTGAGTCCGCCCATGAGATCGAAGTTGCCGAAAGTCAGGCGGTCGCTGCCGTACACCAGGTCCATACCTATGGTGGCCAGAAGCAGGCCCAAGGCCGCCGATATGAGGCCCTTTATAAGTGACTTGCCAGTCACTCCCGCAATAATGGTCAAAGAGAAGCAGATGAGCAGGAAAAACTCGGGCGGCCCGAAACGCAAGGCGAAGCTGGCGATGAAACCAGCAAAAAAGATGAGAGAAATGTTAGAAATGAAGTCCGCAACGCAGGAGGCGTAAAGGGCCATGTCCAGGGCTTTGCGCGCCAGCCCCTTTTGGGCCAGGGGATAGCCGTCCATGACCGTGCAGGCCGCGGCGGGAGTGCCCGGTGTCTTTATCAGGATGGCCGAGATGGAACCACCGTAGATGGCCCCCTTGTAGATACCTACCAGTAGGATAATGCCGGTAATTGGGTCCATGTAAAAGGTAAAGGGCAAGGCCAGGGCCACGGCCATGGTGCCGGTGAGCCCCGGAATGGCTCCCACCACTACACCCATGAGCATGCCGCCAGCGATTGCCATTAAATTGTATAGATTGGCGAAGTTGCTAATCCCTTGTAATAAGCTATCCCACACGGTGTGACTCCTTGGCCTACCAGCCCCAGGGACCCGGGGGCATGGGAATATTGGCCACTTTCACGAAAAAGAAATACAAAACCAAAGGAACCAGCACGGCGATGGGCACCGTGAGCTTAAAGTCCCGGTAGCCGTAAATCAGCGTGTAGCCCAGCAGGGCCACCATTGAAGACAGCATCATTCCCAGCCAGTCCACCAAGAAGTAGTAGCCAACCATGGCGCCGATAGTCAGGCAGGCCATGCCCACTGAGCGGGGATTGACCTTAGGTATGGCGGCGGAATTGTCCGCAGCCTCTCCAGCCCGTGCTGCCCCCGCCTTGGTTTTGCGGATCTGGATCAGACTGGAGCAGGCCAGCATGATGCCCAGCCCTACCAAGCCCCAACTGATTACCTCAGGCCAGAAGGAGGGCGAGACCCCCGTCATCTGCACGCTGGATGGGACCAAGATAAAATTGGGTATGAGCCAAAGGGACACGAACAGAAAAATCAGCGCCGTACCTAAGCCCAGATACAAATTATCGTAATGGCTTTTCACACCAATCTCCGTTAAGGGTGGGCCCCAGCCGGGACCCACCCAGAAGGCGGTCAATCACGCGTCGGTTATTTGATGATCAGGCCCAGCTTCTGGCCCAACTCCCGGTACACCTTGAATTGCTTCTCTACAAAGGCCTTGGTCTCGGCGGGAGATTTTATGTAAGGTACCGAACCCAAGCTGTTGGTCATCTTCAGCCAAGTCTTGTCTTTGGCCACATTTTGCAGAGCGGCGGTCCAGACATTAACCACCTCCTCGGAAAGTTTGGGCGGACCCCAAAGGCCGCTCCAGCCGATGATAACCTCCAAGTCCGGGAAGCCGGCCTCCTTGACGGTGGGCACGTCGGAGATCATGGGGAAGCGCTCGGGGGTTGTGACTGCCAGGGCCCGCAGCTTGCCGGCTTGGATTTGGTCAATGACCGTGGCCAGGTTTATGCAAAGGAAATCCACGTGTCCGCCCAGCAGGGCGGTCTTGGCACCACCACCGCCTTTGTAGGGAACCATCTTAACCGCAGTGCTAGGCAAGTTGGCGTCGGCAAGCAGTTTCTGGAAGCCCATATTGAGGATAGTCGTGGGCCCGGAGGTGGAGTAGCTATACTTACCTGGGCTCTTCTTGATAGCCGCCACTACCTCCTTGAGGGACTTGAAGGGAGAAGTGGATTGGACTACGTAAACCACTGGGTTTAGTTCCAGCAGCCCCAGGAAGGTGAAGCCGTCCCATGTGTAAGGGGTCTTCATGTTGATGGCGGGCGCCACACCGTTGCAACCCACACGTGATAGGAGCAGGGTGTAGCCGTCGGGTGCGCTACGAGCCACGTAGGTGGAACCCACCACGCCGCCCGCTCCGGTGCGGTTGATGACCACTACGGGCTCCTTCACGTAGTTGGGGGCCACGGCAGCCAAGGCGCGTGCCGCCAGGTCGGAAGCGCCGCCTGGCCCGTAGGGGGCCACCAAGGTGACGGGCTTGGTGGGATACTCAGCAAAAGCCATCCCACTCATTAAGACCATGGTGGCCAGTGCGGCAAGAATTGCTACGAAGAAACGTTTTTTACTCATCAATTCCCTCCAGTTTTTGCCGCCTAGATGTGCGGCAGGCTAAATTAGTTCGATATCCAATTTGACGAAATCACCACGATAGACCACGTCACCCACATAGATCACGGTATCGTCCTGATCGGTAACCACTCGGCGAACGTTGGCCACCGGGGTGTCCAAAGAAATATTCAACAACTCGGCGCTATCAATATCGGCCGTGCCGATGGTGAGAACTTGGTGTGCTCTTTTGATCTGGACTTCCTCTAGTCTGTCCAGCACGGCGAGCACCAGTTCCGACTCAAAGGCATTGCGGGCCATTTGAAAAACTCTCTGATCCAGATAGACGTCGATTACGCAGTAGGGTGTCTGGTCTTTGATGCTCACTCGACGCGAATAGCAGTAAGTGGGCGCCAAAAAGCCCTCATCGGGCCCCAACTCAGGGCAAGCTTTATTTTCCGACGAACAAAGGAATTTTATTCTGGTGCCTTCTAGAAGCTTGATCAGGTTCGCCCATTCGGTCTGCAGGTTGAACCAGTGACGATCTCTAGGCTGGCGGGTGACAAAGGTGCCCTTGCCCTGTTTGCGCCAAATGAGGCCATCCTCTTCCAAAAGGTTCACCGCCTGACGGGCGGTAACCCTCGACACCCGAAATTCCTCAGCCAAGGCATCCAAGCTGGGCAAGCGCTCACCCTTACAAAATTGCGCGCTCTCGATACGCTTGCGTATTACGCTGGCTACCTTGAAATAAAGGGGAGCCGCGCCGCGGCGAAGGATTTCGTTAGTTTCAGGCAATGAGGCCTCCATATCCCAAAGTGCTTGGAATTGGTTGACTGAAATTTTTCTCACCGGTAACTATTCTAATCATCTTAAAGTACATATTATTATAATAGGTAGCATTTACAATAGGTTATACGCCGAAACCCTTCCCGAGAGCGCTCCGAGTTTTTGGACCGATCACCTACGGCAATCGTTTTTTAATTTACTGGTTTCGTCCGCCGCGCTCGAACCGCCAGAGGCTCAACCCAACGCTTGCCGCGAACGATCCCGGTGAGCTAGGACCCTGAACCTGCTTTCGGGACCCGGGAGGTCAACCGTCTGCCTTCCAAGCGCACCATCACGCCTCCCGGGGCTAAAACCGTCTTTCCTAGGCAACGCCTAGTTTTTGGTAAATTCCCGGCAGGCGGCGTTCCGCCTCCGCCTTGATCTCGAAGTATCGATGGCCGCCGTGGCTGTCCATGGCCACAGTCAGTGGACCGAAGTCTTTAACCCGGAACTTGTAGAGCGCCTCCGGATGCAGGTGCTCCCAATAGACCTCTTCGACCTCTTCGATCTGCTCGGTTTCTAGGGATGCCGCTCCCCCCACAATCGCCAGATAAACCGCACCAAATTTTTGCATGGCGTCCAGGCTTTGCTGGTATTGGCCGCCCTTGCCGATCACCGCGCGCACCCCGTACTTCTCAATCAAGGCCGGGGTAAAGCGATCCATGCGGCCGCTGGTGGTGGTGCCAACGCAGATTTTCTCCCACTTGTCGCCCACCTTGCGCAGGCTGGGCGCTGTGTGAATGATGGGAAAGCCCGCCAAGCTCACCGGTGGCTCGTGCTGCTGGTCGAACATATAGATTTGGGTCAGGTCCCTGATGCCGAACAGGGTCCCATCGAAAAAAACAATGTCGCCGATCTTGAGTTGGCGCATGTCCTGCTCTGAAAAAGGCGTTTGTAGATGATAGGTAGCCATGCTTAAGTCCTCCTGACCCTAGAAGCCGTATTCGACCTTGCCATCGGGGTGAATGGTGGCCCGGGCCCGGCGCGCCGGCCAACACTGGGTGTTGACCGCCACCGGGTTCTGGGTGATGTGGGTATAGGCCCACTCGATGTGCACCGCCAAGGTGGAGATGTCCCCGCCCAGACCCATGGGGCCGATGCCCGTGGCGTTGATGGCTTCCTCCAGTTCCTCCTCCATCTTGGCGATCTCCGGGTCCTCGCTGCGCTGTCCCACCGGCCGGGCGATTGCCTCCTTGGCCAAGCGCATCACTAGATCGGCGGTGCCCCCGATGCCCACCCCGATAATGCCTGGAGGACAAGGGTTGCTGCCCGAGGCAATGTAGGTGTCCAGCACAAACTTCTTCAGGGCGTTCTTGCCGTCGGCCGGAATGAACATCTTCATGGTGCTCATGTTTTCCGAACCGGACCCCTTGGGGATCATGAGGATGTCCAGGGTGTCGGAACCCTCCACGAAATCCCAGTAAACCACAGGCAGGCCGCGGCCCACCGAGTTCTGGGGGTTGAGGCGGGTGAGGATGTGGGTGGAGCTGCCCCGGAAGGGGAAATCCAAGGTGGCGGCGGCGGCACCCTCACTCAGGCATTTTTTGATCTTGGCCCCGTTCCAGGCAAAGTCGCTTCCCACCTTAACGATGTAAATGGGCAGTCCGGTGTCTTGGCAGACCAAGGTGTTCTTCTGGTCCGCTATATCGATGGCCTTGAACATGGCCTTGAAGACTTCTTTGGCCGTGGGCTGGGTCTCGCGCTCATAGGCCCGCTTGAGGGCCTGGCGCACGTCCGGCGGCAGATTCGTTAGAGCCCTTATGTAGAGCTGCTTGGCGGCCTCTTGCACTATGTTATAGTCAAAATCGCCCATCGTTAAATTCTCCTTTGATATCCCATCTCATCCGGCGCGCGCCGATGCCTGATGCGGTTGCACCAACAGGGACGCAGACCGGGGGCGTTTGTTAAACCTCGGCCACCGTGGTGGCGACCAACTTTTTCTTGCGGTTCATCCAAGTGGCGACTCCGAAGATTACCAACGAGGGTATGTCCGAATAGAACTCAGGTATCAAGGCCCCCACGCCGGCCAAGGCGAACAGGGCCCTCTCAATGGTGCTTAAACGCGCGTAGAAATAGCCCTCCATGGCCACAACAAGCCCGATAGTCCCCACTATTCCGGTGAAGAGCGACCACACAATGAAAGAGGGGGCGCCCATCATCAGGAAGGCGCCGTTGTAGATAAACATGTAGGGGACCAGGAACTTCACGAAGCCGAGCTTGGAGGCGATTACGCCCGTCTTCATCACGTTGCCGCCAGAGATGGCGGCTCCGGCGTAGGCGGCCAGGGCCACCGGCGGGGTTATCGCGCTGAGCAGGGCAGAATAGAAAACAAACATGTGCGCCGCTACGGGATTGGCCCCGAATTTGACCAGGGTAGGAGCGGCGATCATGGCGGCGATGATGTAGGCCGGCGCGGTGGGCACGCCCATGCCCAGGACCAGGCAAGAGACCATAACCAGGATCAGGGCGAGGGGGAATATGCCCATGGACAGCTCGGTTACAATGGTCACGAACTTGATGCCAAGGCCGGTTATATCCAGCACCCCCACCACGATGCCGGCGCAGCCGCAGGAAACCGCGATTACTATGCTGTTCTTGGCGCCCTGGATCAATGTTTCTATGAAACCGCGTGGGGATAGACGGCTCTCTTTACGGAACTGGGCCACTACTACCAGGGCCACGATGGCTATGAAAGCGGCCCTGAAAGGCGTGTATCCCATTACCAGCACCACAATCATCAGGATAATGGGAATAAAGAAGTGAGACCCGTGCTTGAGGGTTTCAATCAGGGAGGGCACCTCCTCCTTGGAAAGCCCTCGAAGACCCAGGCGCAATGCTTCCACGTGGGTGGAGCCGAACACCGCAACGTAGTACAGCAAGGCAGGTATCAAGGCGGCAGCGCAGATGGTCAGGTAAGGCATACCCAGAATTTCGGCCATGATGAAAGCGGCCGCGCCCATGATGGGTGGCATGATTTGCCCGCCCGCACTGGCAGCCGCTTCCACAGCCCCCGCGAACTCAGCCTTATAACCCATCTTCTTCATTAGGGGTATGGTGAAGGTACCGGTGCCGTAGACGTTGGCTACAGAGTGCCCTGATACGGTGCCAAACAGGGTGCTGGCCAGCACGGCCACCTTGGCCGGGCCGCCAGTGGCCCGGCCCACCAGGGCCATGCTGAAATCGATGATAAATTTACCGCCGCCCGTTCGCTCCAGGAAGGCCCCAAAAAGGATGAATAGGAAAACAAACGTCGCCGAGACCCCCACAGGCACCCCGAAGATGGCCTGCGGAGTCAGGACCATGTGATCCAAAAATATTTTGAGGGGCGGCGTACGGATAGTGAAAGGATAAGGCAGATGGGCGCCGACCATGCAATATGCGACAAACACCAGGGCTATTATGGGTAGGGCTGGCCCCACCACTCGGCGGGCCGACTCCAGGGTGAGCACCATCAGCATGATGCCGAATACAATGTCCCCAGTGGTCATCGGCCCGTAGTACCATTCCCGCCCCACAATGCGGTCATGGTCGAAAAACAAATAAGCCCCGATGATAAGACACAAGGCGGCCAGGGAAATATCTATGAAGGCATTGGTACGGGACGACCATTTGCGATTGGTCGGGAAACACAAGAATGCCAAGGTCATCAGCGTCATCAAGTGGATGGTGCGCTGCATGTAGGCTTCTACAACACCAAAGCCACCGGTGTAGAGTTGAAAGCAGCTTATGCCCACTCCCAAGACGCCAATGGCCACCTTTACTACTTTGAGGCTCACTCCGCTGTCGGCCTCTGTTGCTGCTCCCATTTCGCTAGGCATTCCAGTTCTCCCATGAACATCCATTTTAGTTAGCCTGCCTCGCCGCCTAGAACTGGGCCGCTTGGGGCCCGGGGGCACCGCGGCTCGGGTCGACGGAAACCGATCCAGGCGAAACTGGCAAACAAGATGTTTTTATTGGGCCAGGCTGGGGGGCTTGGTGGTGGCCCCCAACCCGGCCGCTGTAATTACTTGGGCAGCTGTATGCCTCTCTCTTGATAAAATTTCTTGGCTGCCGGATGTAGGGGCAACTTGATGTTTTTGGCCATGCCGGCCGCGGTGAAGTTACTTAGGGCCTTGTGGAACTTGCTGTGCGCCTCGGCGTTGTCGGCCAATGCCGTCAGGATGGCGGTGACCACGTCGTCGGGAATGCTGGCGTTGACGATAACCTCGCCCGAGTCGGTGGGGCATACCACCGCCTCGGTGATGCCCGGATAAGTGTTCGCCGGGATAGCATCGGTGTCAAAGCCGAACTTCTTATTGAGAATCTTGAAGAGGTTGTCGTCCCACTTTAGAATCTTCATCTCACGGGAGTTGGTCAGGTCCATGACCCAACCCATCTTGCGCACGCCCACCGCGAGGATGCCGTCGGCGTGGTTGTCCTTGACCAGGTTGACCGCGTCTCCCCAGGCGACGAAGTTCATCTTGCCGCCCCATTTCTCCAGGTCTTCCCAGCTCACGCCTTGGCTATTGAACACGTTGCGCCACATGAGCTCAGTGGTGGTGCCCTTTTGGATGGTACAGAGCTTGACGGGAATCTTTTTGCTGAAAAGCTCGGCCAAGCTGTTGACCGGCAGATCTTTGCGCACAATGGCGAAGTAGTACAAACGGTCCTGAGTGCCATACAAGGAGCGCACGTTGGGCAACGGCTTCTCAAAGGGCTTTGCCTTCTCCGAAGCCAAAGAGCACATAGCTACCGTGGTGGATCCGATGTCCATCTCACCCGAGTTAACCCGGTACAGGTTGCCCACCCATCCGCCTGGGACCACCGTCACATCAATACGGGGATAAGCCTCACGCACCGTTTTGGCCATGCCGGTCATCACCATGTAGCCGATACCGCCCACGGCACCGCCGCCGGCCTTGAGCACGGCGGAAGTATCTGGGCTGGGCGGCGCGGCGTTCGCCGCGGCGGGCAGCAGCCACATCAGACAGGCCGCGATCAAAAAGATAGGTTTCCAATGGCTAGCTTTCTTGGTCATCGTTCTCCCTCCAGTTTTTTCACCCAAATACATGGGTCGCTATTGACCAAGCCGGCTCCGGCTAACCTATGCGTGGTCGGTTGTTGCCCGCCAACGCTCACTTGACCAGGAAGGGAATTTCCAGGATCAAGGCGCTGGTGGGGCACTCGACCTCGCAGGGCAGGCAGTACCAGCATTCGTCGTAGTAATCCACGGGTTGGGCGCAGCGCAAACAGGGCACCGCGGCCAAGCTAGCATCTCCTTCTTCCAGGCTCCCATCCGCGGGTGGGACGTAGCTTGCGGCCAACAACCCCTTGGCCGCCTGCCAGCGCAGTTCGTTCACGCGTTGGGCGTCCACCCGGACCGGCAGGATTTTTTCCGATTCCAAAACGCGGGGAAGTTCAAGACTCTGGCCCCGCGCATATCGGTCCACATAGCGCGCCGCCTTTTGGGCCGAGCCCATGGCCGCCACCTGGTTGTCCACTCCGTCCAGCATCTGGCCGGCGGCGAACAGCCCCTCCAGCGAGGTGCTCATCGTTTTGGTGTCCACCTTGAGGCGTCCCTCGGCGTCCAACTCGGCCCCCTCGCGGACCGCGAAGTCCACCTGGGCCTCTGGCCCCAGGGCCAGCAGGATGGCCAGAAAGTCGCGGCGCAGCATGGCCAGGTCGACGGAAGCGCCTATCTGCTTGCCCAGGCGTTGCTCCACGCCCAGGTCGGCCAGCAGACCTATCTCGGCGGCGAGCATCTCCGGCGAAACCTGATCGCGCGCGCCCCCGCCAGCCTGGTCCTGGGCCTCGAACAGCACCACCTTGTGCCCCGCCTGACGCAGGCGCACCGCGGCGGTCATGCCGGCCGGGCCGGCGCCCACCACCGCCACCTGCTCACCGGTATCGCTGGCCAAAACGAACCGATCCGCGGCGGGCTCAAAGCTTTCCACCAAATAGAGCTCCAGTGCGTGGATGGCCACTGCCTGGTCCACTCGGCGGCGGGTACAGGACTTTTGGCAGGGAGCCGGGCAGAGGTCGGCCAACAGCCGGGGAAAAGGCACGCTGTCGTGGATGGCTTCGGCGGCCTGGTGGGAGCGGCCCAAGGCGACCAAGGTGACAAATTGTTGCGGGTTTAGATCGACCGGACAAGCGGCGCGGCAGGGCGGAGTTTGCACCCGGATGTTGTCCAGGATGCAGCGTTCGGCGCATTCGCCACAAGCCAGACATTTATCATTTTTTATGAGCAGAGTCACTCTAGGTCGTCTCCTCGGCCCAGCGCCGGATATCCCGCTCAGGGAGCGGCCGCCGGCCAAAGGCCTTGTTGCAGAGGCAACAAGTCGATGTCTCGCAAAGTCACCCGCGGTCTGCGTTGTTCATCGCCCTTGCTCAGGACCACGTGGCGCACCCACTCGTCGTCGTTGCGCTGTGGATAATCAGTGCGGTAGTGCCAGTAGCCCCAACGGCTTTCCGTACGGGCGAGAGAAGCGCAGCCGGAGAGGGTGGCCGTATCGATGATTGATTCGATCTCCAGAATCTTGCTGGCCCAGTGGGGGTCCGTGACACGCACTGTGCTGTCGAGCATGGTCGCGAAACGATCCATCCACTCCAGCCCCAGCTTGAGCTTGATTTCGTTCTTGGGCGGTACCAGGTAGTCGCCGATGAGGCGGCGCACCTTGTATTCGAACTGATGGGGGTCGACGGGCCCGTCCATCTTGAAGATGCCAGCCAGCTTGCGGCGGGCGCCGTCCACCCCGGCGGCCTCGGGGCTGGCCCTCTGCTCCGAGCGACAAATTTCGGCGGCGCGGTCTGCGGCGGCTTCCCCGAAGGCGAAGGCTCCGGTCAGGTGGCCCCGGGCCACGCAGGCGGCATCGCCGGCGGCCAGCAGCCCCCTCAGATTGGTCTCGCCCACTTGGTTTACCACCAGGCCGGCCTGGCCATGGCCGCTGCAAAGGAAGTGCTCGGTGTTGTAAAGCTCTATGTCGGTCTTGCGGAAGTCTATTCCCCGGCCCTTGAAGAAGCGCTCCATCACCGGCCTCTCGGTGGTGAACAGAATGTCTTCTATCTCCTGGATCTTTTCCTCGGGTAGGTGCTTGAGCCGCATGAACACCGGGCCGCGGCCATCGGCGTATTCCTGCACCAGGGTCTTGATAGAGATGTGGCCACCCTCGATAGGTTTGCCGAGGCCGTTGAGGGCCTGGGCCCCCCGGGTGAGGGTGATGTAGAGCAGCGGGGCGCCAATGTCCTTGATGATGCAATAGCAGGTGGTGTACTCCATGCCGGTCAACTCAGCTCCGGCCCGGTAGGACATGGCCCAGCCGTCGCCGGTGTTGCCCGGGAAGTCGTAGACCCCATAGAGGTAGCCGGAGTTGGGCAAGCTGAAGCGGGCCAGGCCGCCGGAGCAGATGATGACAGCTTTGGCCCGGCAGATGACAAGCTCGCCGGTGCGCACGTTGTAGCCCAGCACGCCGGCCACCCGGTCGCCCTCCATCATCAGCTCGAAAGCCATGGTTCGGTTGATGACCCGGCAACCCATGTCGTACACCCGGCGGGCGATGATCTTCTTGAGGTCGGGCTCCTTCATGGTCACCAGGAACTCGCCCTTGGGGTGCACCTGCAGGGTTTCGTACTTGCCGTTTTTCATGGGGAAGTGAACTCCCCACGCTTCCAGTTTCTTGAGCAGCTCCCAGGAGCGGGCGGCCATCTCCAGAGAGGGCCCGCCGTCCACCACTCCCTCGCAGGCCAGGGTGGTGGCCTCCAGGTATAGCTCCGGGGAGGTGAAGCCCGGGATGGCCACGATGTTCAAGGCGTCCATGCCCATAGCTATGCAGCCCGAATACATTAGGTCGCCCTTTTCCATCACCGCCACCCGCAGATCGGGTGCGATCTCCTTGGCGCGGATGGCGGCCATGCACCCGGCGCTACCGCCGCCCACGATCAGGATGTCGGTTTCGATATGTCTCTCATGCTTAACCAACTTCTCGCCCTTATTTATCCGTTTGCTGGGTTAGGGCCAGGGCCTGTTCCCGCGTCAACACCCGCTCACCTTTGCCGGCGAAATCCAGGCTGAGCAGGAAGGAGCCCAAAGCCTCCAGTTCCTGGGGATTAAGGTCGTACTTGGGCATGATGCTAAGCGGCTTGGTCTTCTGGGGGTTGCGGATGAAATCCACCAGGTACTTGCGGGTTCTGCCCTTGGCAACTATGTTGGACATATCCGGCCCCACTCGGTGACCGCCGCGCCCCATGATCTGGTGGCAATAGGCGCAATCCTTTTCCACCCACAAGCGGAGGCCCCGGATGGCCTGGGGAGAAAGCTTCTCCGCGGGCACCACCACCACCTGGCCGTAGGGCTTGGACTCGGCCACCCCCATTGCCGTGAGGTAGACCACCGCCACCAGGCAGGCCCCGGCCACGGCCAGCACCAGCGGCCGGCTGGAGGGTTCCTGGGAGTGGCTCTTGGACAAAAAGGGCAGCGCCACCAGCAGGGCCAACAGACCCAGGGGGATAACGAAGCTGCCTATGAGTTCGGCGCCCCCTTCGAAGTAGGTGAGCAGCTTGAACAGCCACATGTAGTACCATTCGGGCCGGGGCAGATAGGTCGGGTCAGGGGTGCGGGCCACTGCCTCCTGGGTGGGAGGCGAAACCAGCGAGAGGATGATCATAACCCCCAGCACCACCAGGAAGGCCACCGCCGCCTTGAGGGCGTGGTCGGGAAAGAAAAGGTAGGGCTTGTCATCCTTTCCCTGGGGCGCGCCGTGGTAAGAGATGTCGTGCAGGCGCACCAGGTACATGTGGATCATGATCAACAGGGCGGTGAGCGCGGGCAACAGCAGCACGTGCACTGAGTAGAAGCGGGTCAGGGTGAGCCCGCTAACGTTGGGACCTCCCCGCAAAAGCCCGGCCAGGAAACCGCCGATCACGGGGATGTCCCCGGCCACGTTGGTGCCCACCACCGTCGCCCAGTAGGCCTTTTGGTCCCAGGGGAGCAGATAGCCGGTAAAGCCGAAGCCCAACACCATCAGCAGCAGGAACACCCCGCCCACCCAGGTCAGTTCCCGGGGGGGCTTGTAGGCCCCGTAGTACAGGTTGGAAAGCAGGTGAGCGGCCGCCAGTATGACCATCGCCGCCGCGCCGTAGTGGTGCAGACCCCGCACCAGGGCCCCGGCCGGCAACTGGGTCATGATGTAGCCGATGGACTGGTAGGCGTGGTCCGGCGAGGGGTTGTAAAAGGCGGCCAGCAGGATGCCCGTGACCACCTGGGCCACGAACAGCAACAGCAACAGGCTGCCCAGGGTGAAGCTCCAGTTCAGGCGGCCGGGCAGCGGCTTGTACAAGAAGGGCTTGAGGTGCTTTTCCCAACCCAAGCGCTCGGCCCAGAAGGATGCGAATCGCGACATCTAGGCCTCCAGCACATAGAGTTGGCCGCCGCTGACTTTGGTCTCGTAGCGGTCCAAGGGCCGTGGCGGGGGACCGGATTTAACCGTGCCGTCGGGGAAGAAGGTGCCCCCGTGGCAGGCGCAGAGGAACAGCTTTTTCTGCTGGTCCCAGTGCACGGTGCACCCCAGGTGGGTGCAGCGGCTGTTGAAGGCGGTGACCTTGTTCTTTTCCCGGTCCATCTCCACCAGCACTGGCTTGTGTTCCTGGCGCTTGTAGAAGCCGTCTTCTAGGGAATAGTCGGCGTAGATGGTTAGCACCTCGCCGGGGGCGGCGGTGAGTTTTTCCAGGGGCCCCAGAGACACCCACTTGCACTCGGGCTTTTTGAAGGCGGCCGAGAGGGCTGAAACAGAAACCAGGCCGACCAAAGCGGCTCCGGCCACCACGCCCAGGCTCACCGCGCTACGGCCCAGGAAGCGCCGCCGGCTCATCTCCGGGGTCAGAGGTTCCGGGGCGGGCAGGGCCACGGGCTCGGGGGCGGGGCTCAGGCGCTGAGCAAGGCCCGGCCCCTGGCTTATGGCCATGCGGTGAATGTACTTGATGGCCCGGGTGGGGCTGATTTCCTTGGGGCAGACCTCGGTGCAGTTGAACTCCAGGCGGCAGTTGTAGCAGGACTCCATGGCCGTGGCCAGGCGTTCGTCGTGCAAGCCGTCGCGGCTGTCGGCCAAGAGGGTCATGGAACGGTTGAGCGCGGCCGGACCCAGGTAGTCCTTATGCCAGAAGGCCATGGTGCAGCTGGAAACACAGCAGCCACAGGCTATGCAGTCGGTGGCCATGTCAATGGCCTTGCGTTCCCAGGTATCGGGCCGCACAATCGCCGGCTCGCTGGCCTCCTCGGCCGGATCGAAGTAAGGCATGGCCTCTTCGTACTTCTTGAAAAACGGTTCCATGTCCACCGTCAGGTCCTTGACGATGGGGAAATGATTCAAGGGCCGCAGGGTGATCTCCGGGGTTTTGAGATCGGCCACCACCGTCTTGCAGGCCAGGCCCTCCTTGCCGTTGATGACCATGCCGCAGGAGCCGCACATGGCCACCCGACAGGCATAGCGGAAGGACAGGCTCTGGTCGTGCTCCCGTTGGATCCTGAAAAGCACGTCCAGGATGGTGGTCGCGTAGTAGTCCTCGATCTCCAAGTCAAAGGTGTCGAAATGTCCCTCGCCGCCCTTGGCAGGGTCGTAGCGAAATACCTTGAAAGTCTTTTTACCGCCCTTAGTCTCTGCCATTGCTCTCTTCTGCTTGCCTAGTAGATGCCAAACCAAACTATGGCCAACATGACCGCGCCCAGCAGACCCAAGCCCGCCAGCAACAGCTTCTGGTAGCGCACGTGCACCAGACCGAAGTCGATTAGTATTACCCTGAGGCCCAGCACCGCGTGGAAGGTAACCGTGAACAGCAGACAGAACTGCAGGAGAGGGCGATAGGTCAAGGTCAGGTGTAGTACCAGGAACACCAAGATGGCCAGCGCCGAGATGCGCTGCCAAAGCCATGCCCACATGCCGGCCTGCGTGGCGCGTATCCGGTTGGGGTCCAGCACGCCGCGGTGCAGGGGCTGCCTGTAGTTCAATTTATTTGCAATAGTCACTGCTGCTTTTCTCCTCACAGCTAATGAGATCACCGTCCGAGAATTAGGCCTCTTTCGGGGCAGCGATGCTCGGCGGCGACGCGTACTTTAAATCCACCGGCCTTTTTTCGGTCACCGGCCGTCCGTCTTCTCCCCGCCGGAGGAAAATGTTGTAAAGGCCAGTGGCATCGTTTTGCTCGGGGAAGTCCGACCGGGCGTGAGCCCCCCTGGTCTCCTCGCGCAGGCTGGCCGACTTGCTAGACATGCGGGTGAAGTCCAGCATGTTCACCAGGCTGAGCCACTCGCCCCAGATCATGTTGTAGTTGGTTTCCTTGGGCACCTTGGCCTGCATGGCCTCGGCCATGAGCTCCTCGACCTCTTCCTGGGCCTCGGCCAAGGCCTCGCCCTGGCGCACGATGCCCACCTTGATCCAGTTGAGCTCGCGCAGACGATCGCGCAGGTCGGCTGGTACCGGGCCGCTGACGCGTCCCAGGGGAGCCCGGTAGTGGTCGGCCAGGCCCTGGACCATCTCCGGGTCCGATTCGGGGATGTCGCGGTCGGTGGCCAGGAAACGGGCCATGGCCTTACCGGATTGGCGCCCAAAGACGCAGGAGTCTGCGATACCGTTGCCGCCCAGGCGGTTGGCGCCGTGCACTCCGCCGGCGTCCTCTCCGGCCACGAAAAGGCGGGGTATCGCGGTCTCGGTGTCCTTGTTGACCACCGCCCCGCCCATGAGGAAGTGGGCGGTGGGAGATACCTCCACCGGCTTTCGGGCCAAGTCGTAGCCGAACAATCGGGTTCGTTCGGTCATGCCCGGGAAATTCTTTTCCACGAAATCCTTGCCCAGGTGGGCCGCGTCGATCATCACCCCGCCGCCGGGGTAACCGCGACCGGCCATGATCTCCAGGTAGGAGGAGCGACTGACCACGTCGCGGGTGGCCCGCTCCTTTTTCTCGGGATCGTAGCGCAGCATGTAGCGCTCACCCTCCGAGTTGTAGAGATAGGCGCCGGCACCGCGCAGGCCCTCCTCCAGCAAGGCGCCTGCCACCACGCTTCCGGGAACGATGAGGCCGGTGGGATGGAACTGAATCATTTCCATGTCCATCATCTCCACCCCGGCCCGATAAAGCATGGCCAAGCCGTCGAGGCTCTTCTCCGGCCCCGGAGCGCAGAGGCGGTAGCAGGTGGGGCCGCCGCCTGTGGCCACCAGCGTGGCCGCGGCCTCCACCACCATCAGCTCCCCGGTGCGGATGTTCATCACCAGCGCGCCGGTGACCTGGCCGCGTTCGCGGTCATAGAGCAGGTCCAGGGCCCGGTGCTCCTCCAGCACCCGTATGCCCCGCTTCATGATCTGCTCGGTGGTGCGGCTGATGATCTCGATTCCGGTTAGGTCGCCCTTATGCACCGTGCGGTCAAAGGATTGGCCGGCGAAAGCCTTTTGATGGACGGTTCCGTCGGGTTTGCGGTCGAAGAAGCAACCGTAAATGGTTTCCATCTCTTTGATGGTGTAGGTGGCCTGTTCTACCAGGGTCTTAGCCATCTCCTGGTTGTTAATGAACTGGCCGCCCTTCAGGGTGTCCATGAAGTGCTTCTGGTGGGAGTCACCCTGGTCCAAGACCACGTTGAAGCCGCCCTGCACCATGCGGCTGCACCCGCCCTTGCCGCGCAGCGCCTTGGTAACGATCAAGATGTTTAGATCTGGGTTGGCGTCATAAGCGTTGAGAGCGGCCAGTTGGGCTGCGGCCCCCATGCCAAGCGTCAACATATCTACTTTTATCTTAGGCAACATCGCGCTTTTCCCGGTGTACAACGAAGTCCATTTCTACTCCAGCCTCTCAGCGGGTAAGAGGCCGTGGCCCCGGCCGGCGCCCGTGGCGGGCAGCCAGTCGGGACCACGGGGGGTTAGGCGCTCTCGTAAAGCTTGGTGATGACGAACTCCTGGTGTCCCAGGACCTCCTGGCAGGTGAGGCGGCCGTTGCAGGTCCGCTTGAGCATGTCCATGAGACCGTCGCCGGACTGGTCCAGGGTCATCTCGCCGCGCAGGATGGCCGAGCAGTCGTAGTCGATGTGCTCGCTCATGGTGGAGACGGTCAGCGGGTTGGCCGAAAGCTTGATCACCGGCTCGATGGGGTTGCCGATGATGTTGCCCTGACCCGTGGGGAACAGGTGGGCCACGAAACCGCCCGCCGCCCACAGAGTGACCGCCTCGGCCGCCGCGCTGCTGGTGTCCATGTACCAAAGGCCAGGACCGGTCGGAGTCTCCGCCTTGTCCAAGACGCCCACGTAAGGATGCTTCTTGCCCATCTTCTGCAGGTTGCCGAAGGCTTTCTCCTCGATGGTGGTCAGACCGCCACGGATGTTGCCCTTGGTCGGCTGGCTGCCCGAAAGGTCGTCGGTCTTGTTGGCCTCCACCATGGCCTGGTACTTGTCGAAGATGGCCATGAAGGCCTCGCCTAGTTCGGGCGTCGCCCCACGAGCCTTGCACCAGTGCTCCGCGCCGGTGATCTCAGAGGTCTCACCAAAGGAGCAGGTCGCCCCGGCGTCCAGCAGCTTGTCAAAAACGTTGCCCACCGTGGGGTTGGAGGCCAGACCGCTGGTGGTGTCGCTCTCGCCGCACTTGGTCGAAACCCAAATCTCGCTCAGGTCAACCTCTTCCCGCTTCAACTCGCTGGCCCAGTGCACGTATTCCTTGGCCTTCCAGGAGGCCTTGGCGATGGTGCCGATGTCGCCGGTGCGCTCGATGGAGAAGCCGGTCACCGGCTTGCCGGTCTCGGCGATGCCGTCCACGATGATGTTGGTCCACTCGGGCTCGATGCCGATCACCACCACCGCGGCCACGTTGGGGTTGGCCCCAGTGCCGATCAGGGTGCGGAAATACAGCTTGAGGTCCTCGCCGAACTGCAAACGCCCATAGGCGTGCGGAATGGCCTTGGTGCCCTTGATGTTGTTGGCCACGGCCTCGCAGGCCGCGTTGGAAAGGTCGTCCAAGGGAAGGATCAGGACATGGTTGCGGATGCCCACCCGGCCGTTCTCGCGACGGTAGCCTTTTACGGTTCCCAAATTGCTCATAGCTACCACCTCTTGGTCTTGAGATTGTGGATGTGCACGTGGTTGCCCTTTTTGATCTCGGCCACCACCTTGCCGATGTCCTCGCCGTATTTGGTGACGCTGCCGCCGGTGGCCAGGTCGGTGAGGGCGATCTTGTGACCCAGGGGGATGTCGTCCAGGGCCTTGACCGTCAAGCCCTCCTGGGAGTCCATGTAAAGGCCCGTGGCATCGCTGCCTGCGGTGATGTCGACCGTGGCCACGCCCACGCTGTCGGCCTTTTCGTGAACCAAAAATTGGATCATAGAGAAACCTCCCTCCTGCAATGGTCAAACTAATTTGGCTTTATCATTGGTATTTAGCGGCTGTCACTTGAGATGGTTACTCCCTCACCGCTGGTGCGCCGCGCGCAAATCAAACCGGGTTTTAATTCCTTCACAAACTGTCGGGTAAGATGAGCAAAGAACGTGCCAATAGGCTCAAACTAATAAGCACTTGTAATCATAGATATTAAACCAATATGAGGGCGGTGACGGAACAGTACAACCAAACCAAAATTGGTTTTTAAACCAATTTTGGTTTTATTTCGGTTCAAATTCGTTTATAAAAAACTGACCCGGTCCTTTTGATTTATAGGGAGGCTCATCGCTTGAAATCAAATGTGTGGGACGCCAGCGTCAAATATGAACTGCTACTCAATGTCACCAACGCCATAATCACCCAGACCAACCGGGACGACCTGTTTTCCGCTCTGGCCAATGAATTGAAGAAGGTCGTGGCCTATGACCGCTTGAGTGTTTACATTTTCGATCCCAAAGAGCAGGCACTGTCTTATTTCGCCACGGCCAACGGGGTGGTGCCCCAGGGCATGGAGAACCCTGCGGGGAGGCCCCTGGATAAAGCTTCCGTGGCGCAGCGGACTATAAACATCCGTAAGCCCTTAATAATCAAAGACCTGGCCACAGTGACCAATTTTTCCACGGTGCCGGCCATGCTCAGGGCAGGGCTACGGGCCACCATGGCCTTTCCCCTTATAGTGCGCAACGACGTCCTAGGTACAATGCACCTGTCGTTCAAAAAGCCCCCCGATGACTTCGAGAGCCTGTCCGAGATGTTGGCCGACCTATCCCATCAGGTTGCCATAGCAGTGGACAACATGTTGGCTCACACCCGTCTGCGCAACCTAAGCGACAATTTGGAGAAGCAAAAGCGCTACTTACAAAAGCAGGCCCACCGTGACTACCTGCAGGAGAAGTTCGTATTCTCATCGAAACAAATGGGCCAGGTAATACATGAGATTAACCTGGTTGCCAAAAGCGACGCCCCGGTTTTAATCACGGGGGAAACCGGCACCGGCAAGGACTACCTGGCTCACTACATCCATGACAGCAGTCTGCGCAGGGACAGCCTGCTGGTTAAAATAAACTGCCCCGCTTTGGCGTCCAGCCTGTTTGAAAGCGAGTTGTTTGGTCACTCGCGGGGCGCCTTCACCGGCGCCCATGATAACCGGATGGGGCGTTTCGAGATGGCCGAAGGCGGGACCATCTTTTTAGATGAAATCGGTGACTTGCCTTTGGGCCTACAGGCCAAGCTACTCCACGTATTACAGGACCACGCGTTCGAGCGGGTGGGCGACTCCCGCACAATCCAGGCGGACTTTAGGGTTATCGCCGCCACCAACCACGACCTGGACAGTGCCATGGAGTCCGGCGCTTTCCGGCACGACCTTTTTTACCGCCTGGCCACCGTAACCCTTCAGATACCGCCCCTGCGCGAACGAACCGAGGACATCCCCCTGCTTATAGAGCGCTTTATCTCAGAGGAGGAAACCAACAGCAACATGGCGGCGCCCTCCTTCGATGCTTCGGCCATAGACATGCTCTGCGGCTACGGATGGCCTGGGAACGTAAGGGAACTTAAGAACTTCATCCGCAGGATCTTTCTTTTGAAGTCTGGCAAGAGGATTACCGAAAGGGAAGTTGCCCAATACATCGGGGATTCGCGGCAACCCTGCGGCGAAGACGTGGGCAGTTTGACCGAAATGGAGAGAAAAATAATCGAAAAGGCTCTGCAGGAATGCGGCGGGTTCGTGGGCGGCAAAAGGGGCGCCGCCCACAGGCTGAACTTGCCGACCTCGACCCTGCAATACCGCATAAAAAAGTTGGGGATCAATCCCAAGCATTTTGCGCGCTGACCCGGACCTGATATGGTTTTCCGCTGAGGCAGGGTCCTTGTCGCCGGTTTTCCCGCCGGGGCCTACAGGACAAAGTCGCAGCGTTGGTTCGCGGAGGCTCTTAAGCAAGAACAGCCGCCAAATAACCGGCCCTGCGCTTAAGTGAGGACGTGAAAACCAAGGCCCCAAGGAGCAGCAGGAACTACCCGGACGGCATCCGCATCTTTACTTTACGCGATTTCGTTGAATCGGATAGGAGCTACAAATGAGCAAGCCATTCGCCGGCGTCATTCCTCCGGTGGTTACACCGTTTAAAAATGATGAATTGGACCTGGAAGGATTTAAAGCCAACTTCATCCAGTGGAACAAAGTGCCCTTGGGAGGGTATTTGGTGGCCGGCACGGCGGGCGAAAGTCCGCACCTGAGCGCAGGCGAGAAAGAACGGCTTTTTGCCGCCGCGCGCGAGGTGATATCGAACGACCGGGTGTTTCTGGCCGGTATAGGGGCCCAGTCCACGCGGGACAGCATCAAGCTGGCTAAGATCGCGGGCGCCCAAGGCGCGGACTACGCCTTGGCCCTGACGCCGTTTTATTTTAGGGGTCAGATGACCGGCGAGGCCTGGGAGGCTCACTACCGGCTGCTGGCGGACAACTCACCGATACCGGTGGTGATTTATAACGGCACCCCCTCCTCCGGGCTCAATATATCTCCTGATACGGTGGCCCGGCTGTCCGAACACGCCAATGTGGCGGGGGTCAAATGCGGCGCGGGCGACATGGCGCAGTTACGCAAGTTCGTCAGGCTTACTCCCGAAGACTTTGTGGTTCTGACGGGAGCGGCGGCCATCTATTATCCGGCCTTGTGCATGGGTGTCGACGGCTGCGGAGCGGCTGTGGGCAATTTGGCCCCCGCCACCATGATCGCCATGGAGCGGTCCTTTAAGGAAGGGAACCATGCCCGAGCGAGGGAGTTGCAGGACTTGATCACTCCTCTGGGCGGCATGGTAACCAAGCGTTGGGGCGTTGGCGGCCTTAAGTTGGCCATGGATTTGGCCGGCCGTTGCGGCGGAGATGTGCGCATGCCGCTGTCCAGGCCAGGCGATGAAAATGCCAAAAACATTCTCCTCGCCGCGTTGGCCAACTTGGCGGACCTGGAAAGCGCCTATCTATAGAAGCAAGGAAAAAGGGCTGGGCTGATCCCCAGCCCTTTGGTGACCAAGAGTAGCTCAGCCCTCAAACACGGTTCGCACCGTGCTCTTGATCAACTCATGCGAAAAAGGCGACTGGCTCACAAACGGCGCGGCGTCCTCCAGTATGCGCTCAGCGTCGGCCCAGGCCTTGTACTTGCGGAACTTGTCCTCGCGTTCGACGCCCATGCCGCTAGCCAACAGGTTGATGTAGTTTTCCACGGTAAAGGGGGCGCCCTCCTGCCTGGAAGCCAGCATCTGGTTGCAGTAATGGCACACAGTGGCCATGATAGTCGCGCCGGTCTCCGCGGCCTCGGCTATGCGCGCCTCCAGCATTTGATAGCCCACCAGGGGATAATGGCGAATGGCTGAACATCCACAACAGGCGGCCTTTTGGGCGCTGCGGGGCATTTCTACCAACTCCACGCCGAGGTGCCTTAACACCTCCCGCGAGCCAACTAGATCCAATCCGGTTAAAGCAACCTTGCAGGCGTCGTGCACCGTGACTTTGCAGGAAAGCGGTTGGTTGATTTGGAGCCGGTCCAGGCGTTCGGAGACATACTGGGCCATGGACTTTATCTCGAAGGGGTAGCTTGTAAATTCACCAAAGGTGGTCTCGAAAAGGCAAAAACAGGTGGGGCACCACAGCACCAAGGTCTTGGGCTGATAGGCCAGCAGTTTTGCCAACAGTTCCTCAAAGGCCTCGCCCGCCTTGACCGAACGTCCCCTGATCAGGTAGCAGTTGCCGCAGCAGTAATCCAGGCCGGGCACAAAGGCGTAGCCGCCGTCCAGTTGGGCCATGACATCCATGGCGTTGAGCAGCTTTTCTGGCTGGTAGTACACGTTGCAGCCCGCGAAGAAGACGGTTTCCGCCCGCGCCTGGGGCGAGGGAGTCATGATGCGGCGATACTCTTCCGTGGTTATCTGGATGCTGGCCAGCACCCGGTGCACCAGTTCCGGGTCCTTGGCATCCCAGGGGGGATACTCTACCAGGCCCGCCTCGAACATTTCCTTTGCGCATATTTCCAGAGTGCGCAAGGGATTGAGGCCCTCGGGGCACATTTTGCTTACGCATCTATAGCACTTCATGCAGGATTTTAGGCGCTCCCTCAGAATCGGGCTGTCCTCGCCCCGCATTAGGAAGTCCAACACCGAGCGCTGCACCTCCTGCGGCTTGATTTGCGCCAAGCCAGTGTGAGCGACGATAGGGCACTTTTTGACGCAGAGCCCGCATGCTTTACAGTTATCAATGACTCGCTGTTTTTCCTGTTCGAAGAACTGGCCAAGGTTCATCTTTCGCGTCCTTTATGGGTCTGCTCGTGTGCTCAATTAGTGGCAGTAACTTTAGTTCTCAAGATTTTTTTGTCGCATAAAAAGACATATAGCAAAGTACTCTTGGCTGCCATTCTCATTATCTAACTTTCGCATTGCGAAACAGAATGTACATGGCCATCCCTACACCCAGTTGTGTGCTACGGTCTCTGCTAAGGATGGCGAAGGGATTGACCTGGCCTGAGGTGCTACCCGTTTCGGGTCCAGGTGAGATGAGAGATTCCGAGGCTTTGAGGTGCTACCCGTTTCGGGTCCAGGTGAGATGAGAGATTCCCAGGTTTGCTTCTTTGGAGATGGAGGCCTGGGGGAGGCCATGCAGGGGGCCGCACAACAATAGAATTACGAGCAAGTGGTGAGCGCTGCAGGGGTACACTGGCATTTTATGATTTAACTTATTGTTATAATTTATAAATATGTTGAAGCGATTGATATGGGAGGATCATTTTGGCTAATAGTTTCGACAAAAAGGGCGGCTTCGCCGATATGGCCGCCATCAAGCGTAAACGCAGCTAGACCACGCCTGAAAAGATCGATGAGATTATCGACTGGCGCACCATCCAGAAAATTCTGGACAGGAAGCTGGAAAGAAAAGCCAATGCAGTGGGCAATCCGGTTTATCCCGCCCTAGGCATGTTTAAGGCCATGCTACTGCAGTCCTGGTATAGCCTTTCTGACCGAGAGTTATCGGAAAATCTGGAAGATCGCATTTCCTTCAGCCACTTCTGCGGATTTTCCCTGCATCATCAGGTCCCGGACAATTCCACCATTTGCCGTTTTCGCAATGAGATTCATCAGAAGGGTTTGGCCAAGCCTCTTCTGGACATGATCAACGCTCAGATAGAGGCCGGCGGGCTAGAGATCAAGGCGGGAGTCATCGTGGACTCCAGCTTGCTGGAGAGCGCTCGGCGGCCCAGGAAACAGCAGGATGTTTTCCCGGTCGATGAAGATGGCGATGCATCAGAATCCCAAACCAGCGGCGGCTACAATGTGGAGACCACTTACTCCGATGATTCCGAGGCTGCCTGGACGGTCAAGGGCAAAAAGTTTTGTTATGGATACAAGGCCCATATCGCGGTGGATGCGGAGCATGGCTTTATTTTGGCTGGCCACGCCACCCCGGCAAACCGGCCTGATTGTAAAGAGATGATGACTGTAGTCAGGGCTGTAGTCTGCAAGCAGGGGCTCCGGTCTTTGCGGAAAAGGGCTACAGCGGCCAGCAATATCGACATGAGCTGGAAGCTGCTGGGTATTTCGATGGGATCATGTATAAAGCCGCCCGCAACCGGCCCCTTTCCGAGCCCCAACGCCTGGTCATTCGAGCCATCAGCCGATTCCGCTGCAGAGCGGAGCGGGCCTTCGGCACACTGAAGAGAGATCATCGAATGGCCCGTGCGAGATATCTGGGGGCGGCCAAGGTAGGGCTGCAGCTACTCCTGGACGCAATGGCCTTCAACCTCAAGAAGGCAGTACGAATGGCTAATACATAAGGAATGGTGCGCCTCAGGAGCGGCATCTACCCCAGAATGACCCCGGGCAAGTGGCAGTAAGGGCTATCCCAGATCAAAAACGGGGCCTAAAAAAGAGCGAAAATCTTTGATTGGCACGGCGGAGAGGTCAAAAATCAATGCCGGGAATTACGCAGCAGCCTCCAGTCTTACGGTCCCAGCCGTCATATTCTTCATAATTCTTGACCTGGAAGTAGCCGAAGCCACGTATCTCGACCCGATCTCCCTGGGCAAGAGCCTGCTCGATGGACTTGAAAATGGTGTTCACCGCACTTTCGGCGTTTTTGAGAGTGAGGTCTTCTTTCTCGGCAAGCATTCTGATCAGGTCGGATTTGTTCATGGATGGGTTAACCCCTTGAGGAATTTATATTTTAGCGTGATCGTAGGTGGTTGAGATATTCATGTCAAGCGGGTTGGCTTGCCTACCCAGGAACCCGGTCATTTCCCAGAGTATGAATCGCAGGATGCATTACAACTTGAGCCAGTAGCTTCTGATTTGGCCAGAGGTCTACAATTGGCGAAAACCAATACTTGCCCCATAGCCTTTGATGACAACACTTAAAGTAAGTTCCGTCCCGGGCTGACTATATAACGTCAGCGAAGACTGTATTTAGTCCGAATGGCTAAATGGCAGTCAAGTTCGCTTTGTCGTATCCGGGCAAAAATCCTTCATATCACGCTAGTTAGCAAAATTACGTGCCGCCAGTAGGCTTGGTATATTTTTTGCGATTATCTAAGTGCATGATGAGGATCCATCTCTGCCTCTGCCTTGCTAATAATAGCAGGGACCCCTTACAGACAGGATAGAACTAAATGCGCAAGTTATTATATTTATTAATAATAACTGTTTTTGCGGCACTGCTTGCCCCAGGGCTTGCAAGTGCCCAGCAACTCACCGGCCCCCCGGCTAACCCCCAATACAAATTCTCAACACCACAAGCCCCGGGCATAGCCATACCGGACAAGGTCGAGACCCGTCTTGGCACCCTGCACTTCTTCGATGGTTTTCCAGACGAGGCGACCGCCAAGAAACTGTGGGACAACCTGGATTTCCAGCGTGCCGTTCAGGCCTATTTGCTAGCCATCCCTGCCGTGAGCCAAGCCGCCGACCGCAACGCCTGCCTTACCCTGGGGCCGGTGAACCGCACCGTGCCCATTTGGGAACAGCTAGTGGACTCGCGAACCACAGGGCTGACCTTCAATGACAACACTGTTTACAGCTGGGCCTGGATTAACCTTAAGGATGGTCCGTTAGTTTTAGAACTCCCGCCCAAGGTGCTAGGCGCTGTTCAGGACATGTGGTTCCGCTGGGTGGTCGATCTAGGTCTCACCGGCCCCGACAAGGGCAAGGGGGGAAAGTACCTGCTGCTGCCGCCAGGCTACAAGGGCGAGATCCCTCCCGGTTACTACGTAGTAAAGTCTCCAACCTTCAATGCATGGATACCTTGGCGTAGCTTCCTCGTGAATGGTGACCCGAAGCCGGGTGTCGACATGGTCAAAAAGTACACCAAGATTTACCCGCTCGCGGATGCCGCTAAGCCGGCGCCAAAACTCAACTACGTGGATATTTCGGGCAAGCCCTTCAACATCGTCAATCCGGCCGATTATCGCTTCTGGGAGTTACTCAACCAGGTGGTGCAAGAGGAACCGGCAGAATCCCTCGACCAGATCCGGATGGGATATTTTGCTGCGGTCGGTATCCAGAAAGGCAAGCCTTTCGCCCCGGACGAGCGGATGAAAAAAATCCTCACCGAGGCGGCTGCCGTTGGTGATGCGACTGCGAGGACGATAGCCTTCCACCCAAGGGAGCCTGAGACCTTCTATTACAAAAACAGTGCGTGGCAGCTCCCGTTTGTCGGAGGGTACTTATTCCAATGGCGTCCCGGCGTATTGAATCTGGACGCCTATAGCTACTACTACTGGCTGGCGACCGGTGTAACCCCAGCCATGGAAGCAAAGATGATTGGCAGGGGCTCTCAGTACGCCTGGGCCGCTCGCGACTCCCAGGGCAGACCGCTTGACGGTGGTAAAAATTATAAGCTGCACCTGCCGCCCAACATCCCGGTCAAGGAATTCTGGTCGGTGATTCTCTACAGCAACCAGACTCGCTCCATGATCCAGACCGACCATCGATTCCCGAGTCTAAGTAGTCAAAACAAAGGAACCCAGATTAATCCTGACGGTTCGGTGGATATTTACTTCGGGCCGAAGCCGCCAGCGGGGAAGAAAAGCAACTGGGTGCAGACTATCCCAGGCAAGGGCTGGAATACCCTTCTGCGCCTATACAGCCCGCTGGAGCCATGGTTCCACAAGACCTGGCGACCTGGTGAAATCGAATTGGTTAAATAAATGGTATGAACCTGGTAATTGATCAGCGGGAGAGAGCCCAGTCAAAAGGCCCCAACCTTCTGGATCGGTTCGCCCGCATACTTTTCAACCACAACTTCAACTGGGGATAACGGGATCAATGGCAATGCAACTAATGAGGAAAAAATCCATCGGTATTAGTCTGATGGTGCTGGGGGTTATCGCCGTGTTTGCCGTTTCGGGCTGCGCCGGAAACGGCGGTGTGTCCACCATGACCGACACCACCAAAGGCGGCATAATCGGCGGAGCCGGCGGGGCGGCCATCGGAGCCATCATCGACCATTCCAACCCGTGGGCCGGTGCCTTGATCGGGGCCGCCGGCGGAGCGCTCACCGGTGCCGTGGTGGGGCATTTCATGGACGACCGCAAGAAGGACCTGGAAAAAGCCCTGGCGCCCCAGATCAATGCCGGAGAGGCTTCGGTGCAGATTCTGGCCGACAACGCCCTGCTGGTGACGGAGACCGGCTCCACGGCGTTCGCCCCCGGCTCGGCGGTGGTCAATTCCGGTTTCATACCCACGCTGCAGACGATCGCCAACGTGGTCAGCACCTACGGCAAGACGACGATCGTGGTGATCGGCCATCCCGACAGCACCGGTACCCAGGCTCAGAGGCAGACGCTGGCCAACCAGCGGGCCGAGGCGATCCGGACCATGCTGCTGGGGATGGGGGTTGCGCCCGTGCTGGTGACGGCTTCCGGCAATCCCAACAGCCGCTACATGGATGGCAGGGCCGAGGTGGTTATCCATCCCGTGGTCTCCTCCTGATACGCACGAACGGTTGAGCGTTTTTACAGGGCGGCATCGGCGAAATCCGACTCCCGGCTTTTTTGTAGCCGACGAAATCGGAAATCTGATATGCGGTGCCGGATCGTTCTCTTAATGTTTGTTGTCAAGGTCCCTAGTTGTAACTTGGAGTTGATCTCTCTTGAGTTTCATAGGTTTTGACAACGTAACATCTCATTTTAGGCAACGAAGATGGTCATCTCAAAAGCGGAGGGCTAATTCGATGGAGAAGGTTATGACAAGATTGGCAAAAGCATGGATGGCCATTATGGTTGCTGTGATGTGTACCATGATGGTCGGACTTTACACGCCATCAGGGGCACGAGCTGATGCGCAAGATGCCAAAAAAATCCTTAAATCCATGTCTGATTACTTAGCGGCGCAGAAGAAAATTTCTTTTGCCTATGACAGCATTTTGGAAGTCGTCACGACAGATCACCAGAAAATCGCCCTGGCCGCTTCTGGCACGGTTACCCTGAACCGGCCGGATAAAATTATTGCTACCCGCATAGGCGGTTTTGGCAATATTGCAATGTTTTTTGACGGGAAGGTGCTAACTCTCTTAGGTAAAAACCTTAATGCCTATGCGCAGATAAAGGCACCTGGGACAATTGACCACCTCATCACGGAAATGAGGGACAAATACAACAGACCCCTACCGGCCGCCGATCTGCTGACCTCAAATGCCTATGATTACCTGATGGTTGATGTGACCGATATCAAGGATCTCGGCAGCGGAGTAATCGGTGGAGTGGAGAGCGATCATTTCGCATTTCGCGCCAAAGAGGTCGATTGGCAAATCTGGATCGCCCGGGGGAAGAGCCCTTATCCTACTCGATTTTCCATCACCTCGAAACTCATTGTCGGTGGGCCGCAATACAGCATCCAGATCCGCGACTGGAAGGCTGGTGACGCAGTCAAGGCAACCGATTTCAGCTTTAAGAACTCCACAAACGCCAAAAAGGTTGACCTGAAGGATATTGGTGAACTAAGCGATTTGCCAAGTAATTTTACAAAGGGAGGTGCAAAATGAGCGCATTGAAAAAAATTGTGGTTCTGCTGATAGTCGGAGTCACGTGCCTAGTCGGTTTGGAGCTTGGAGAACAACTTTCGATTCCTGGTGCTAAGACCTTTGTCTCATCCGCACAGGCAATAGTCGGTCGTCCCCTGACGCCTGTGAGCTATGCCGGGGTAGCGCGGCGCTCAGTGAGACGGGGATTATACTACTAAGCAGTCGGGAATCAGCGGGCGTCAGCAGTTTTCAAGATAGCTTGGCGCAGCGCTTCTTCGTCCAAACCCAGCACGTTAGCACAGAGCTGGAAGGTGAGTTTAGCATCGGAGCCGTTGAGCCAAGCCAGAGCTCCTTCACTGTGCTCTGGATGCAGTAGGTCTTGGGTGGCCCTTAAGATCATACGACCGGCGAGCTCTTTGATAGCTTCGGTGCTATTTGAGTGGACGGGTGGCATGGATAAATTCTAAAGGTGAGTTGAGTTTTGGTCAATATATGGGGGGTCGATCTTCCCCGCTACTTATCTGCCCTAGTCGAGAATAGCGTTGACAGGTTAGGGACCTAGAGGAAGGAGTCATGGCCTTCCGGTTAAGATGGTTTTAGCAAAAGGACCACTTAGCCATAGGAGGAAGGACCATGACTCAAGCTCAGTATATCATCCACCGGAAGCTCAACATTCTGGAGTTGGGCCAGACCCTGGGCAACATTTCCGAGGCCTGCCGCTAGCTGGGGGTCAGCCGCCAGCACTATTACGACATCAAACAAGCCATTGAGGATGAAGGTCTGGAAGGGCTCTTGGAGAAGAGCCGCCGGATGCCCAGAATCGGCAATCGCGTGGCTCCCGAGATAGAGCAGAAGGTGCTTGATTACTCCTTACAGTTTCCCACCCACGGCCAGACCCGGGTGGCCAACGAGCTGAAAAAGGCGGGTATACAGATCAGTGCCGGAGGCATCCGCAGCATCTGGCAGCGCCATGATCTCACGGTCAGGTCCCAGCGCCTGAAGCGCCTGGAGAAATGGGCGGCGGAAAACACCGAGGTGCTCACCGAGTCCCAGGTACAGGCCCTGGAGGCGGCCAAGGAGGAGAAGGAATCCTATGGTGAGGTGGAGAGCCCTCATCCCGGCTTTCTCCTGGCCCAGGATACCTGCTACGTGGGCACCATCAAGGGCATTGGCCGCATCTACCAGCAGACGGCCATTGACACCCACAGCAATGTGGGCTTTGCCAAGGTCTATCGGGAGAAGACGGCCCTGACCGCCGCGGATCTGCTCAACGACAAGGTGCTCCCCTTTTTCGACGGCCACAGCATCAGGGTGCATCGGGTGCTCACCGACAACGGCCCGGAACTATGCGGTCGCCAGGACAGCCACCCCTATGAGCTTTTCCTGCACCTTAACGAAATCGAGCACACCCGAACTAGGGTCAGGCGTCCCCAGACCAACGGAGCGGTGGAGCGGCTCCATCAGACCATCCAGGATGAGTATTACCAGGTGGCCTTCCGGAAGAAGCTCTATCACACCATCGAAGAAATCCAGGCCGACCTGTACGCCTTTATGGAGCAGTACAACACCGAGCGCACCAACCAGGGCCGATACTGCCAGGGGCGCACCCCTTTACAGGCTTTCATGGATGGCCTGAATCTTTACCAAAGGCATGTCTATGAAGGGCTAGAAACCGACGAGGCAGCGTAGTAACCTAAACCATCTGCCGGAAGGCCAATCTGTAAACGCAATTAGTGACTAGGACAACTTATCCCTTGGTTACAGGGTTTTCGCCCCTCTAAGCTTGCCGATGATCTGCTCGGCTGAATAGTGCTTCCTGGCTATCATCAACCTACATCTCTAGCTCCAAATCTTAGCCTAAAAGCTGGACCACTCTAAGGCGGGCAAGTCACTGGCACCAAAGTATTTTTTTAGAAGGGACCAAGATTAAATTTGGTGTGCGTTAGACATTAATACGATGGCATGTTATTTTTAGAAGATACACTTATAGCAACTTTGGGAAGAATCATGAGGCCTACGAAGTACCTAGTGGTTTTGGTTTGTATTTTGCTGCAATCATTGTGTTTTGCAGGGAATACCTTGGCTGTTCCAAAATTTAGAGTGCTTTTGTAAGTAACCGGAGACACTAAGTATAAAGGAAAATTTGTCAGCAGCATTGAATCCGAATTAAAATCATTGGGAAACGTAGATATCGTTGAAAACGGTTATGACTATGCCATGTTATTAACCCTCAAAGGATATGTGTTTAAGGATTCGAAAAAACGTACAGGTTGGGCTATTAGATATGTGTTTTGCGCACTCAAAATAAGTCGTAAATGCAACCTGTTATATATAGACCGAGTGTATAGTGATGTACTATTTGCAGATGTTGGTGAACTCGAAAATGCAGCCAAAGAAATAGTTCATAAACTTGATAAGGATATATTGAAAATAATGGAAAAGAGAAAGCGAGCTTATTGAGTTTGAATATTTAAAAGCCCCATTCCGCACGAACACAGGAATGCGGCTATGCGATATCATTCTAACCCTTAATCGACAGGCACCAGCCTCCAAGCCTTGGACTTACCCCGAGGTTTCTCCAAGGTGAACTTAGCTCCAGGTTTGGCACCCGATTTTTCACCAAAATCGCCCACGGTCAGTCGACCCTTGGCGGTGACAGAATAGGTAGTAGGCTTGGCTTTCGCCTTGCCACCAGTTGCTGCTTGCTTGATCTTGCCGGATTCAACCATGGCCATCTTTAACTGCTGCGCGAACTCAACCGAGGTCATAGCTTTTTTCTTGTAAGCCAGCGTCTCCCGAATTTCTTGCTCTGATACGCCATCGTTGACCATCTTGATAAGTTTCTTGCGGTCTTCCTCATTCCATTTCGAGGTCCTGGCCATAGGTATTCTCCTGTGCATTGGGAGGGATAAAATTTCGACCAATTTGATTATTACTAGTCTTACAAGCTCACAAGTATAAATTGCAAGGATTTTTTTATAAGACGTACTGGCAGGTTAATGTGTGGCATTAAAAGCATCTGAAATGCTTCGCACGCAACATTATTCCTTGTAATCCTTTATAGACAGGTATGTAATTCCAGTTAAATATCCACAAGTCACTAAAGTCCAGCTTCGCCACCCTTCGCCAGGTAGGGAGAGGGGAAGTATTGTTGATCAATGTTGGTTATTGATAACTTCATGAGGAATGTCCTCAAGAATACTTTCAGTGTCCACCAGGTAATGTAGGGTATGTATGGTTTTGTATATTCTTTTGTCTTATTCTTTTTCTTTATATATTTTTTGAAAAACAATAGTATAACCCTACATACCCTACATACTAACCACTGGCGAAAGGGACTGCTAGCTATTTCAAGCCAACATCATGATAATAAATTCCATCGGTTTCCCTTTTTTTCTCAAACAGCTTAGAGAACTTCATCCCGAACTCGGTTGAGGAATCTGCCTTGATACTTTTGTCTTTACACCATTTCTGGTAAGCATTGTATGCGTCAATTGCTTTGAGCTTCGATCCTGGTGATTCAAAACAACATTTCTCAACAAACCGACCTACCACATCTTTACTGGCGAAATACCTCTGGGTGGCTTTCACTACTGCAGGACATTCAGGTAACTTTTTGTTCTTGCCGTATATCAAAGCGCCCTGCACCAACCAGGCAAGGATATGGGCGGTATCTTCTTGCAACTTGATAATTAAATCAGGATCTTTTCGGTGATCATTGGGTCCCTTTGGATCGTCTACATACCGCTGGTCAAAAGGCACCACCTTTATGCGCTCCCTTAGCGCCGCGTCACTTATATCCAGATCTGGAAGTCTGTTGGTGAGCATGAATATGGTGTGGGTCGGTTTGAATGTGGTTTGTGCCCCGTAGAGACTACGGGCGGTTAAAAGGTCGCCACCGGTGAGGCGCTTTACCTCGCTGGAGCTCAACTTACACTCCTTATCCGATTCCGGGCTCCATACCATTCGTTTGCTTTTTAAAGCCATCAGAGCGGGGCTGGCTGCGTCTGCGGATCTGTTGTGGACATGCTGCAGAAGCAGTTCCACGTCGATCGGACCAGCAAGATTCCCCAAGACATGCCACAGGACATTGGTGAGGGTGGTCTTACCATTACGGCCTTCAGATCCATGAAGCATGAAAAAGTTATGTTCGGTCACTCTGCCGGTTAGGGCATATCCGAGGATGACTTGGAGGTATCTCACCTGATCTTGATCACCACCACAGATATCCTGCAGGAACTTTCTAAAGCATGGGCCGTTAGCTAGGTCATTAAGATCGCCGATGCCGTAGGAGCCATTTCCCCCGGGCCAGGGTGTCGGGATGATATTCCTGATGAAATCATCTGGCTGGGAGGGTCTGAAGACTACAGTTGTGGCTTGTCGGTCAAATTCCAAAACTCCATTGGATACCCCCAGTAGGTCAGTATTGGCATCCCACTCCTCGCCGGTGATGGCCAGGGAGTCTGCGCCGGTAGCGGCCTGATCGACCACGTTCTTCTGCCAGGGAGATTTCCCGAGATTACTGATGCGCTCTCTGAGTCTCTTGATTAAACGCTCGAGGTCCTGCGCTGCACTCTTTTCTCCAACTGATCTCTTAGCATTCGCTTCAATTTGTTTGAGTATCAGAGCCTCTTGATAGATTTTCTCCACATCATCAAGGCGTCTTTTGTGTTCACCCTTTTTGTCTTCCATCCAATGGGACCCGGTCCACAGGAACCACTTGCCAGAGGTTCGATCCAAGCAGAGTTGACCACGCTGCTCTTCTATGAAAAGCTCGGCGTCCCCTTTTTGGCTGTGTGCCAGGTAGTGATTGATGCGCTCGTTGCTCAGGGGTGTGCGAGGGTTCCTTTTGCCAGCTTCCAGGGCGCTGTTCAGCGTGTCTGCGATTTCCTCGGAACCAAGACCAATCATCTTGGCGGTTTCAGAGAATTGCCTCCGCACCATATCTTCATCCAGCTCACCGGAATCCAGAATACGGCCAATGTAATAAGCTCTCTTGTTTAGTTGATCGTTTCTTTCGCCCTCAGAAACTTTCGCCAGGGTTTTCAACTCATACTCCAAAAGGGCACCCGCCCCCTCGAACTTTTCGGCGCTTCTGGAAGGTTTCCCTTGGCCGGCACCTGATTTCCGAACAGGGCGTGGCTGTTTTTTGGATTTGACCTTGTCGATTATCCATTGCGGTGCCTCTGCGGGTTCCAGATCGTCGGGATGATGATTCTCATCCCAAGCGTAGACTCCACCTGAAGCATGGATAGAGGGAGGTGCCACTATTTGGCCTCGATCCCCTCGAATATCTAATCCCGGGCCAAGACGACTGGCTGAATTGCCGATATCGCTTCCCAAGGGATACTTGAACAAAATGTGCCTCCCACCACCGCCAGTATTGGAGATAACGGTCGAAGGCAGCGGACCGTGCTGCTGTTCAAGTTGGGCGAGGGCTTCATCACCGCCGTTCTTCGGGTCCACGTCCAGGACGAAGATCCCGCTTGCAGCTCCCGTCAGGATTCCTACATTGGCATCCGGCCATTGGCTCCACCACTCCTCGATCTGGTGAGGATCATCGGTGGCGACATCTGGCCAGTTTTTTTTGATAATGGGATTTTTGCCATGACTGTCGCAGTCAGGTTCACCACACGCACATCGGCCATTTATAACTGAATGTAACGGTAACACCCTCCAGCCTAAGCGGGCATAGGTAAGTGCTGCTTCCAAGTTTTTTTGGGTATTTTTAATGGGCATTAATTTTCTCCTTTTTTTAATTAGGTGTGGGCCATACCTAGGGCAGGCCCACGCATTAAATGTTAAAATTTACTCATTCATGTCTTTACCGGTCTCTACATCGATTTTAAAATCATTTTCTTCGGCAAGTTGAACCAGAACTTCTATGCACCGGAGCGCAGATTTAAGGCGTACCTCCATGTCTTTTAGGCGATAAGACCTGTGCATACGGCCATACCTAATAAATGCATCCACAAATTCCACATGAGCAGCCATAGCTTTAAAATTGGCCATATAAACCTCTATATTTTTTTGCTTGGTAACATCCTCATCAATGTTGTTCTCGTCCAATTCCTTTAATTTCCACATTGCGGCTACCACTGGTTCAGGGTCTTCGATTTGTTCTGGGTATGAATAGCCACACCAGGGGCACAAGAGATGAATTCCAGGGTACGGAACGGGAAGTACAGGGTAATGGCAGTGACATTCAGGACATTTAGTTGTACCTATTTCCATTTCCATTTTAATTTTCTCCTTCTTTTTGAGTAAATGTTTCAACGCTCAGTTCATCAATCTTTGGTTGGGTATTACCGCATCTCCGGCAAATGAACCAAGTCTCTCCACTTGGAGCTTCTATAAAATCGTTGTAGCTCCCGCATCTTTCACAAATGTTGACCAATTCAGTTTTTTTCATTCCGTTCTCCTTAATTTTAAAAGTGGCAAATATTGGTCCTCATATAGTTTGTTAAATTTTTTAGAGCTCGAACTTGCTAAAAATGACCCTTTTGTGGTATATCTCCCAGAAAATACGGCAATAAATAATATTAGTGCATCTAACCGACGAATTTGCTCTTTAAGACTTTTTACGCTTTATTGGAGTCTTGGAAGGAGGCCGAAAGGATTTTCTAGGCTATGGCATGCCCAACTTACACCGTAAAAGAACTTACCGCTCGCGCATTGGAAATTCGCGACTTACAACGCCGATTCGATACTGTAGTAATAGCCAATATTGTTATTTTTACGGCATTACTTGCTCTTAAGAGGAGTCAGGTTCTTAATACTCGTGTGCGCCAGGTAATGGGCATTAACGGGATATTTTCTAATCCTATCGTACATATAAAGGGGGCATACCAGTACCATATTAGGCGAATGCCATTACCATTGGAATACAGGATAAGGATGCAAGAGTATCTATTTTACCTTAAAAAAAGGTATCCAAACTTTGGTGTGAATGGCGGAGTAAGTGCGGGACAGTTGGCGGTCTAAAACCGTGACACTTGTTTTAGAGATATAGTCCTGTTGTTCATGCTGTCAATCATGATCTTGCCTTAGTTGGTTTTGGGCTTTGCCTGGGATCGTCTTTTGGCTTGGCGGAGCCGGTAGCTTTCTCCATTGGCCTCGATGATGTGGCACCTATGGGTCAGTCTGTCCAGCAGTGCACCGGTGAGTCTTTCGGAGCCGAAGACCTCCGTCCATTGCTGGAAAGGGAGATTGGTGGTGATCATGAGGCTTTGTTGTTCATATGCCCTACCCACCACCTCGAATAGCATTTGAGCGCCTATCTTGGAGAAGGGCACATAGCCCAGTTCATCGATGACCAGCAGGTGTAGGCGCTGGAGCTGTTTCTGCAGGCGTTGCAGACGTCTTTCCTCGCGGCATTCCATGAGCTCTGTGACCAGGGCGGTGGCGCTGTAGAATTTCACCTTGCTTCCCTGGGCGCAGGCCGCAAAGGCCATGGCGCTGGCCAGGTGGGTCTTGCCGGTGCCGGAGTTTCCGATCAGGAGCACGTTTTCCTTTTTGGCGATGTACTCGCCCCTCATCAGCTCCCTGACCAGCTGCTGATTGATGGAGGGCTGTGCCTTGAAATCAAAGGTGTCCATGGTCTTGATCACCGGAAAGGCGGCTTGCTTGATGCGCCTTTCGGCTGCCCGCTTCTCGCGGTCCAGAAGCTCCCGCTCGGTCAGGCGCAGCAGGTAGGTCATGTAATCGGAGCGGTCTTGGCTGCAGACCTTGGCCATGGCCGCGTATTCCCGGAGAATGGTGGGCAGCTTCAGCTTTTTGAGGTGGTACTCCAAGAGCACGGTGGGTTTGTCCTGGTCCTTCATGACAGCGCCCCTCCCTGCGCGAGGAGGGAGTCATAGACTGTGATATCGGGCCCGGCCACGCTCACTCGGCCCAGGTGCTCACGACCGTCCAGCAGGAAGGTGGCCGCGGGCCCTGATGATGGCGGCTCCAGCAGGTGGACAATGGCCTCCGGGGCATAGGCTCCCGCGTACAATGCCTGCTCCACCGCCCGCTTCAGTCTGGCCATGGAGTGGTCCTCCAGCAAACGTAGGACCTTTATGTATTTACGGGTGCCCTGGCCAGGCATGTCTTCCCCGGCCACCAGCCGCCGCCTCAAGACCTCAAAGCACTCAGACAGATCTAGGTCAGCCAGGGGGCGGGCGTGGTCCAGGGAGCCAGGCTTGCGCTCCAGCAAGGGCAGATAATGCCGGTAGTCGAAAAACACCCCTTCCTTGCCCCAGGATCGGGAGTGGCGGGCCACCACCACGTCATGGTGGCAGAGCACCACCCGATCCACATAGCCCTTGGCCACAATTTCATGGTGGGCACAAGCCACCGGCACCGAGTAGTCATTGTCGTCGAAGCGGACCAGGGACAATGAATTGGCCCGGGTAGGCTGTTTGCGGCAGGCATCGAAGCGGGAGGGAGGCAGGGGGACAAAGGCTGTCTGGTCTTCCTGCAAAACCTCGGCCTTGCTACCGCCCTTGCCACGCAAACGGCGCTTCATGTCGTCGCGGCACTGCCTTAAAAGCATGGCATTGAGCTCGGCCAGGTCCTTCACCTGGGGCACTGGCACCAAAAAATTCTGCCGGGCGTACTTGACCACCCCTTCCACCACGCCCTTCTCGTTTGGACGCCGCACCCGACAAAAATGCTCCCGAAAAAGGTAATGGCTCTGCAGCTTGAGAAAACCATCGGTCAGCTTGCGCTCATGAGGCCCTATGATCTTGGAAACCAGGACCTTGCTATTGTCGTAACTGATCCGGTGGGGCACCCCACCGAAAAACTCGAACGCCCTGGCATGCCCTTCCCAGTAGCTCTCGCTGCACTCCTTGTCGAAGGCCGCCACGAAAAAGGCATCGGAGTACGGCAAGGCCATGATAAAAAGCGCTATCTTGCGAAGCTCCCCGGAAACCTTGGCCAGGGCATAGCCAAAGTCCACCTGCGCCTCGCCGGGACGATGGACCAGGGGCATGTACACCTCCTGGCTCACGCGCTTGATTGCGCGCACCGCCTCCTTTACCTGGGTGTACTTGCCCTGATAACCCGCCTCCTTGATGCGGTGATATATGCGCGTGGCCGTGTGCCTTTGCTTCTTGGGAACCTTTTTGTCCTCTTTTATGATCCGGGCGATCAACTCAAGGTAGGGGCCAAGCTTGGGCTTGGCTCGGGGGGTGCTGAGCCGGTATCCGGGAGGCTCGGGAAAATTCTGAATCTTTTGCAGGGTATCCCAATGGATGCCCTCTCTACGCATTAACTCGCGCTTGCTCGCCTGGCCATCGCGCAACTCAAGTCTGATCCGGGCCCATTGATCCATGTCCGTGTACACCCCTTCCGCTCCTCCAGAGAGTCCTGGCCTGGAAGCCACCATGGCCTCCATCGCACCAAAACACCTGAAGAAAACTGAATCGGTGTGTCACGGTTTTCAACCGCCACTAAAATCGTCTCGCTTTTGGACCGCCATTTACATTTGGTCCTAATATGCATTTGTTCCCGAACAAAAAAGGTAAAAAGTATGATACAGGCAAATTAACTAGACACATGAAAGCAGTTGTTGGTCTAACCCTGGGGGACATTAAAAATAGTGGCATTTGTTATTATTATCAATTTCTTATTAATAATAGATATCTTGAGTGGGACGCAACTAGTATCACCGCTGCCTTCAGCGGTGATCAAGAACGGAAGATAAAAGACCACATTCGAGGTTGTGGCCAACCACCAGGAGATGGATGCAGGGTACGTAGGGCATCGATGGTCAATTACACGGGGCCCCCGTCTGTCTGACACCTCGCTCTAGGCAGTAAAACACAAAAAATGGGGCAGGCCGATGTGGTGTAAGGGTGTAAGACGATAAATAGTACAAAAAAATTAGCTAGTCAAAATCTTACACCATTACACGCATTCAGTTCGGGGTTCTGTTGTACAGGGGCTCAGCGGGGATCCTTTTCCCGCCGGGTTCGCTTGAAAGGGACTACCTCACCCGGCTCCTCGAAGAACGCCTGATCAAGGCTCGCCATGGGACTCCCACTGAAGCATTAAAAACCATGACAAAAAGCACTAAACTATGATATAGTATTTGTGTGAAAGGTACAAGGTTTTCACACAAACCTAGGATTCGATAGATTGGACATAGGTTAATTTAGATAGCAGTATCAGGTATTTGCAGATCAGTGTCGAGTGTAGCTCCGACTCTCCCCTTCGGCACCAACAGCAAGATCAAGGGGCGGGCTCATAAGAGCCGGCCCCTTTGATTTTTAGCGTCACTAACGCACATAAAACACCAACCCCGGCCCGGGGTTGGCGTTTTGTTTGTGGGGCGCGTGGGGGTTGGCCGCCCTATTCCGGCTCCTCGCCCTGCTTGAGCTTGGCGTAATAGACGTCGGCCAGGTAGACCGCGGCCAGGGGGTTGTGCCCGGTCACCCGGTCCTTGACCGCCAGCACCGTGGTGGGGGCCTTGGCGTGGGCGAAGAACAGCGAGTCGTGGCCCACGCACAGGCCCAGCAGCACGTTCAGCTCGGTGCCCGCCCGATTCATCAGCTCGGCCTGGAACACCGGGTTGCACACCGATTCGAAGCCGCCCTGGCGTATCTTGTCCTCGTCGCCCAGGCCCAGCATCTCCTTGGGCGTGGCCCCTGCCTTGCACAAGGCTGAAACCACCTCCAGCCCATGCTCCTGGAATATCTCCTCCACCTTGGCCGCCTCCTTGACCAGGCCCAGGCAAAAGGCCAGCCCCACCTTGCGATAGCCCATGCGCTGAGCGAACTCCCATATCTCTTGGATGCGGGTCTTGGAGGGCTGCAGCACATAGGGCCGCTGGTGGCGGTTGGCGTAGCAGGACGCCTCTTGCAAGGAGGCCTGGCGGGCGAACTCCTTGAGCTTGGGATCGTCGTACTTGGCGTTGGCCGCCTGCAGAGCCTCGGCCTGCTCCTGGGTGGGACAGGCCGGCCCGCCAACCCCGCCGGGGGTAACACAGGCCCGTTTGGCGGTGGCCACGTGACAGGAAGCGCAGGCCGGTTGTGAGGTTTTTTTATGGTTATCCATGGATGATTCTCCCCTGGCCCAAGGTGGACGGTGGCTGCTCGGCCCGCAAAGCCCTGCCCGACCCGGGACGTCTTTGCTATGATGAAGATCTGGCCGTTCGTTGACCTCCCCACCTTAGCACACGTCGTCCGCCAGGCCAGGCAAATTGGGGGTAGGGTCTTCACCCGCCGAATTGGGGGTTACCCCCCATGGCCAGGAGGAAAGGCCTTTATCTACAATTTTTACGAGCCTTTCAGCGCACTCAGCTCCCGCCGGCCCCGGGCCGGGGAGAAGGGCCGTGCTTCATATGATGTCAGCCAGCGTCGCCCAATAGGCGGCGGGAAAGGATCGGACGATGGCCACCTATGAGGAGGTGTTCCGGCGCAGCTTGGAGGATCCCAACGGATTTTGGGGGGAGGCGGCCCAAAACATCACCTGGATAAAAAAGTGGGACAAGGTGCTGGATGACAGCAACAAGCCCTTTTACCGCTGGTTTACCGGGGGAGAGTTGAACACCTGCTACAACGCCGTGGACCGTCACGTTTTGGCGGGCCGGGGCGATCAGGCGGCCATTATCTACGACAGCCCGGTCACCGGCACGGTGCAGAAGATAACCTACTCCGAGTTTCTGGACCAGGTATCCCGCCTGGCCGGGGGCCTGCTCTCCCTGGGGGTGAAAAAGGGCGACACCGTGGTCATCTACATGCCCATGGTGCCCCAGGCCCTGGTGGCCATGCTGGCCTGCGCCCGCATCGGGGCCGTGCACTCGGTGGTGTTCGGTGGCTTCGCGCCCAAGGAGCTGGCGGTACGCATCGACGACGCCAAGCCCAAGGCCATGATCAGCGCCTCCTGCGGCATCGAGGGCAAAAAGGTCATCGCCTACAAGCCGCTTTTGGACCGGGCCATCGAGCTGGCGTCCCACAAGCCGGACAAATGCATAATCCTCAAGCGGCCCCAGGTTGAGGCGCCCCTCAGCGTCGGGCGGGACGTGGACTACGACGAGCTGCTGGAGCGCTCCCAGCCCGCCGACTGCGTCACCCTGGCCGCCACCGACCCCCTGTACATCCTCTACACCTCGGGCACCACCGGAGTACCCAAGGGCATCGTGCGCGACAACGGCGGCCACGCGGTGGCCATGTATTGGACCATGAAAAACATCTACGCCGTGGAGCCCGGCGACGTGTACTGGGCGGCCAGCGACGTGGGCTGGGTGGTGGGCCACTCCTACATCGTCTACGCTCCGCTCATCTACGGAGCCACCACCATCGTCTACGAGGGCAAGCCGGTGGGCACCCCCGACGCCGGGGCCTTCTGGCGGGTCATCGATCAGCACAAGGTGAAGGTGCTGTTCACCGCGCCCACCGCCTTCAGGGCCATCAAGCGCGAGGACAGCAAGGGCGAGCACCTCAAGAAGTACGATTTGTCGAACTTCGACGCCCTTTACCTGGCCGGAGAGCGCACCGACCCGGACACCTACCAGTGGGCCGCCGACCTGCTTGAGCGCCCGGTGATCGACCACTGGTGGCAGACCGAGACCGCCTGGGCCATCGCGGGCAACTGCCGGGGCATCGAGCTACTACCCATCAAGCCGGGTTCGGCCACCAAACCGGCCCCCGGCTATGACGTGAAGATCCTCTCGCCCGACAACGAGGAGATGCCCCGAAACCAGCCGGGCGTGGTGGCGGTCAAGCTGCCGCTGCCGCCGGGCACCCTGCCCACCCTGTGGCAGGCGGACCAGCGGTTCCTGGATTCCTACCTCAACCCCTTCCCCGGCTACTACTTCACCGGCGACGAGGGCTACATCGACGATGACGGCTACGTGTTCATCATGGGCCGGGTGGACGACGTGATCAACGTGGCGGGCCACCGCCTGTCCACCGGAGCCATGGAAGAAGTCATCGCCACCCACCCGGACGTAGCCGAGTGCGCGGTCATCGGCGCGGCCGACAACTTCAAGGGCCAGCTGCCGGTGGGCTTCGTGGTGCTCAAGGCGGGGGTGGACCGCCCGGCCGAGGAGCTTCAGGCCGAGCTGGTGCAGATGATGCGCGACCAGATCGGCGCGGTGGCCTCCTTCAAGAAGGTGGCCGTGGTGGCCCGTTTGCCCAAGACCCGCTCGGGCAAGATCCTGCGGGGCACCATGCGCAAGATCGCCGACGGCGCCCAATACACCGCGCCCTCCACCATCGAGGACCCGGTGAGCCTGGATGAGATCGGGGTGGCCCTCAAGGGCATCGGCTACCCGCCGCCCGCCTAGGCGCCGCCATTATCGACCAACCCACCGCCCCGGGCCGCCGCGCCCGGGGCGTTCTTTTGGGCCGCGCCTTGCGTCCTCCCTGCCCCGGTCCTATGCTATTAGGCATCGTGGGTTTCAACCGTTTCAGCCGGGGTAGAGCATGCAGCGCATCTGGAATTTACTTCGCGACCGCAATTTCGTCTTCATGGCGGCCCTGGTGTGCGGCCTGGCCGCGGGCCAGGGAGCGGCCTACACCCAGCCCCTGGTGATTCCCTCCCTGGCCATGGTCATGACCCTGGCCACCTTGTCCATTTCGGGGTCGTTGTTTCGCCAACCGCGAAGGCTCATGCGTCCGGCCGTAACCGGCATGCTGTTGAGTTATTTGGTGCAGGGCGGGGTGATCCTGCTCTTGGCCTGGTGGCTGGTGCCGGAGCCGGCCTATTGGCAAGGACTGGTGGTGCTGGCCGCGGTGCCGCCCGCGGTGGTGGTCATGCCCCTGGCCGTGTGCCTGGACGGCGACCCGGACTACAGCCTGGTGGCCATGTCCGGGGCCTATGTGGGGGGGCTGTTGCTGATACCCCTCATCTTCCTGGCCTTCTTCGGGGGTGAGCATCTGTTCCGCCCCGAACTTTTTTTCATCATCCTCACGCTCATCGTGGCGCCCATGGCCATCTCGCGCCTCATCCTGTGGCGCGGCTGGGAGGGGCCCATCCTGCGCTGGCGGGGCGGCATAACCAACTGGGGATTTTTCCTGGTGCTCTACACCATCGTGGGCCTGAACCGCCAGGTCTTTTTGCACGAGCCATGGCAGTTGTTGCACCTGATCTTTCTGGCCCTGGCCAGCACCCTGCTCGTGGGCGAAATAGTGCTGTGGGCGGCCCGCCGCCGGGGATTGGACCCGCAACGAGCCAAGGCCATGATGCTCATCGCCAGCATGAAAAACTACGGCCTGGCCTCTGGCTTGTGCCTGGCCCTTTTCGGCCCCACCGCCGCGGTGCCCACCACCGTGGCCACCATCGCCTTCGTGCCCTATCTGCTGTGGCTCAGTTGGCGCCTGCGCCCGGCCCGGGCCTAGAAAAAGGCCGGAGCTTTTGGCCCCGGCCTTTGCGACATCCAAAATTTAAGTTTCCCCTCGGAGGCACATTCAGCCGACGGCAGACAAGGCGTCTGGCGAGAGAGAGTCGCAGGCGTAGTTCAAGCTACGTCGAGGCTTGAGCGAAGCCAGCAACGCAGCCATAGCCTAATCGGGGGGTGGCTCTTGCGGCGCAGTCAGAGACCGCAGGGCAAGGCGGCAGGCGAACGAGGAACGCAGGGGTAGTAGACCTACCCCGAGGACTGAGTGATGCCGACAACGCCACCAGGGGTCTCCCGCGCTGTCCCTGCGGCACAGTCAGCCGCCGGCAGACAAGGCGTCTGGCGAGAGAGAGCCGCAGGCGTAGTTTAAGCTACGTCGGGGCTTGAGCGAAGCCAGCAACGCAGCCATGCGGCCTCTGACGAAGCCGCTAATCCCACTTGCGGCGGTCGTCGATAACCTTGCACCCCTCGGGCAAACTGCCCGGTTCCTGGAAGTTCACCTGGCCCTTGACCCGCAGCACTTCCTTGATTTCTTTTTCCAGGCCGCTCCGCAGCATCTCCCGGTCCGCGCTGGGGTCGGCCAGCTCGCAGGCCAGGGTCATGACGTCCTGGTTGGCCTCGCGGGTAACCACCAGCTGATACATTTTGACCTCGGGGAACTTGGCGGCCACCTGTTGCACCCCAGAGGGATGCACGAACATGCCCCGGACCTTGGTCACCTGGTCCACCCGACCCAGCACCCCGGTCATCTTGGGCGCGGTGCGCCCGCAGGCGCAGGTGTCGTAGGTCAGGGAAGTGAGGTCGCCGGTGCCCAAGCGGATCAGGGGATAGGTCTTGTCAAAGATGGTGGCCACCACCTCGCCCACCTCGCCGGGCTCCACCGGCTGGCCGCTCTGCGGGTCCATCACCTCCACCACGCAGTCCTGGGCCAGGTGCATGCCGCCCATGTGCTGGCACTCGAAGCTCAGGCAGTTTAGCTCCGCCGTGCCGTAGCTCTGGCGGATGACCATGCCCAGGCGCTCCTGCAAGGAGGTCCGCAGGCTCTCGGGCAGCATCTCGGCGGCCACGAAGGCCACCTGCAGGTTGAGGTCCTTGTGCAGGTCATAGCCCAAGGCCTCGGCCTTGTCGGCCAGGGCGGCCAGGAAGCTGGGAGTGCCCAGGTAGCCTTGCACCTGGAGGTCCTTCATGATCTGCACCTGAAGCTCGGTGTTGCCCACCCCGGCGGGAATGCTTACGCAGCCCAGGCGGTTGAGAGACTCGTCCAGGTTGAAGGCAAAGGGCACCAGGTTGAAGTTGAAGGTCACTTGGGCGATGTCGCCCGGCCTGAAACCTCCGGCGTAAAGGGCCTGGGTCCAGCGGTCATCGGCATAGGCCCGGTCGCCCGGCTCGTAGATGGGACCGGGAGAGACATAGATGCGCCGCACGTGAGACATGTCTCCGGCCATGAGCCCGCCGAAGGGAACATCGGCCTGCTGTATCTTGACTAGATCGCTTTTTTCGGTGATGGGCAGCCTGGCCAGGTCGGCCACTTTGGTCACGTCCCCGGGTTGGGCCCCCACCGAATCCATTTTGGCCTTGAAGCCGGGCGCGTGGGCATAGGCGTGGGCCACGATCTCGGCCACCTTGCCGTCCAGGTATTCTTGGCGGGCCTGAGGATCGCTGGTCTCCAGCTCCGGCCGCCAATATCCCGTGGTGCGATCTATTTCCCCCATGTTTCCCCTCTTTCTCAAATCGTCTCGGCCGGCGGACAAGGCGTCCGGCAAGGCGTGGCCGTAGACGTAGCTTGAGTTACGACGAGGCCGGACCGCTGCCGGCAACGCGGCATGCCGGTGGCTGGTTGGGTCTGACTAGGTCAGCCAGCGCTTGCGGCGCTTGTAATGTTTCACGTCGCGGTAGGAGCGCTTGGTGCCCACGTCGGTCATGCCCAGGTAAAAGCGTTTGACGTCCTCGTTGTTCTTTAGCTTGTCGGTGGTGTCGTCCAGGACGATCTTGCCGTTTTCCATGATGTAGCCATGGTCGGCGATGTTGAGCGCCATGCGGGCGTTCTGCTCCACCAGCAATATGGTGGTGCCCAGATCCTTGTTGAGCTTGACGATGATCTCGAAGATCTCGCTGACCAACAGGGGGCTGAGGCCCAGGGAGGGCTCGTCGAGCATCATCAGGCGCGGTTTGGCCATCATGCCCCGTCCGATGACCAGCATCTGCTGCTCCCCGCCGCTCAGGTAGCCGGCCAGGCCGTGCTCGCGCTCCTTGAGCCGGGGGAAGTAGTGGTAGACCTGCTCGATGCGCTTGTCCAACTCGCCCCGGCTGCAGCGCTGGGTGTGGGCGGCGGCCACCAGGTTTTCCTTGGCCGTGAGGTCCTCGAAAACCCGGCGTCCTTCCATGACCTGGAAGATGCCCCGCTTGACGATCAGCTCCGGGTCCAGGCCGTTGATCTTTTCCCCGCCGAACTCTATGGTCCCGTCGGTGACCTCCCCCTCTTCGGTCTTTAAAAGGCCGCTGATGGCCTTGAGGGTGGTGGTCTTGCCCGCGCCGTTGGCCCCCAGGACAGCTACGATCTGGCCCTCTTCCACGCTGAGCGACAGACCCTTGAGCACCAGGATCACGTCGTCATAGATGACCTCGATGTTGTTCACCGACAGCAGCGGCATGGCGTCTTCCTTCCGGCGGTGTTGAAAGGCGGGAGGCCCGGGGGCCCCCCGCCGGTTGCTTGCCTACCAGCCGATATAGGCTTTCTGGCGCGGGAAGTTCACGTCCTTGACCAGGTAGATCTTGCCGTCCTTGACGCCACCAATGGCCATGCTGGTGTTGGGACGGTGGTCCGTGCTGGTGTAGGTGATGGGGGCGCACAGCCCGCCGGTGTTAAAGTCCTTGATGGTCTCCAGGGCGGCCTTGAGGCCCGGTCCGTTGAGCTTGCCGGCGGCCTTGGCCTTCTTCAGGCCCTCGACCATGACCATCATGGACACCCAGCTCTTGACGAAGTGCAGGGTGGTGGGCTTGTCGCCGGCCGCGGCCACCACGTCCTTCATGCCGGGCACGTTGGCCCCAAAGGGCGCCACGGGCAGCATGCCAAAGGCGCGGCCCTCGGCGGCCTTGCCCGCCAGGCGGGGCAGGTTCTCGTCAAAGCCCCAGCAGTTGATCATGAACTTGGTGCCCAAGTTGTGCTTGGCCGCGTCCTTGATGATCACCGCGGTGGAGGGGGTGGTGCCGCCGATCCAGGCGAAATCCGGGTTGAACTTCTTCATGTTCAGAAGCTGGCTGGTGGCGTCGATGGCCCGCAGGTTGACGATCTCGTCAGGACCAATCTGCAGCCCCAGCTTCTTGGCGTAGTCCTTGCCGGCCGGGATGGGGTTCTTGCCATAGGGGTGGTCGGGGTAGATGAAGACCACCTTCTTGGCGCCCTGATCCTTGGCGTAGATCATGGCCAGGCGGATGGCGGTGGAGTAGCTGGTACCGATGAAGAAGTTGTAGGGATTTTTCTTGGGGTCGGTCAGGTTGCCGTCATAGGAGGCGCTGAAGAAGACGATCTTGTCCTTGTTGACCAGGGGCCTCAGAGCGTTGGTGTCGCCGGTCCCCCAACCCTGGATCACGAAGACCCGGTCCACGTCCTTGTACTTCTTGTACAGGTTGACCGCCTCGGGAATCTTGTAGGCGTAGTCGTTGGGGATAAGCTTGAGCATGTCCCCGCCCAGGACGTTTTTCTGGTTCCAGTATTTCTCGCCGGCCACCGCTCCGGCGGCGTAGTCCTTGCCCACCGCGCCCGTGGGGCCCGTGATATCAAACAGTCCGCCTACCTTGATTTCCTTGGCCATGGCCAGCGGCGTAAACGCCAGGCACAGGGCCACGGCCAGAGCCGTCACCAAAAGTTTCCTCTGCATGTGCATCCTCTCCCTTCCCGAGTTACACCTTGGCCCGCGGCCAAAAGAGCGGCGGGCAAATCCAGCCTTGGCCCCGCCCGTTGCCCAGGCTTCTCGCAACGGGTGCGAGCATGACTTCCGGGCTCCCCAAAGCGGGCGGGGATATCGGGAGCCGGCGCCGGCCCCCTGCGGTTAATAAGAAAACGGCCATAATTTCCAATAGGCCCGGACGGTGTGCCAGCGCGCGGCCAGCCCGTCGGGCTCGAAGATCAGGAAAATAATGACGATGATGCCGAAAACCATCTCCCTGAGACTGGAGAAGATGACGAAGATGTCGGGATACACGTTGGTAAGGGCCTCGGCCGGCAGGCGCAGCAGCTCGGGCAGGGTCACCATGAACACCACGCCGTAGATGGAGCCCAGCACCGAGCCCAGGCCGCCCACGATGATCATGGCCAGGTACTGCACGCTGAGCCACATGGTGAAGTGCTCGTCGCTGATGATGGTGATGTAGTAGGCCCACAGGCCGCCGGCGATGCCCACCATGAAAGAGCTGATGCCGAAGCTCATGATGCGGTACTTGAACAGGTTCACCCCGATCACCTCGGCCGACAGATAGCGGTCGCGCACCGCCACGAAGGCGCGGCCGGTACGGGTGCGGGTGATGTTTTTGAGATACATGGTGGCCAGCACCGCAAAGCCCAAGGCCAGGAAGTAGAAGTTGAAGTCGTTGTCAAAGGTGAGGCTGCCGATGCTGGCCGCGGGCACGATCAGGCCGCTGGAGCCGCCGGTCAGCGAAGACCAGTTGCGCATGGCGTAGTCCAGGATGAATTGGGCGGCCAAGGTGGCGATGGCCAGGTAGAGCCCGCGCAGGCGAAGCGAGGGGATGCCGAAGATCATGCCCACCGCCGCGGCCATGAGCCCGGCCGCGGGCAGGGCCAGCCAGAAGGGCCAACCCAGATTGGCCAGGATGCCCGCCGTGTAGGCCCCCACTCCCATGAAGGCCCCGTGGCCCAGGGAGATCTGGCCGGTGTAGCCGGTGAGCAGGTTGAGTCCATGGGCCCCCACGATATAGATGAAGATGAGGTTGAAAAGGTTGAGCACGTTGATGCCCAGCCAATCGCTCACCGTCTGGGAGAAAAAGGGAAAGGTCAGCAGAAACAGGCCCAAGGCGATCATCCAGACCTTGAGCCACAAGGTCGGGAAGATGCTTTCGTCCTTTTGATAAGTCTCGAAGAAAAGGCCGCAGGGCATTTAAGCCTCCCTAGCTCTTATTCTCGCAGCATACTCCGGGTCCCGGCGCACGGCCTAGACCCGCTCGATCTCCTTGATGCCGAACAGGCCGTAGGGCTTGACCATCAAGATGACGATCAACACGATGAACGGCGCGATCTCCTTGACCCCGCCGCCCAGGTACACGTCCAGATAGGAGCCCATCAGGTTTTCCAGGATGCCAATGGTGAGGCCGCCGATGATGGCCCCGCCGATGGAATCCAGGCCGCCCAGGATGACCGCCGGGAACACCTTGAGCCCGAAGTCGGACAAGGTGATGTTGATGCCGTTGATGTTGCCCACCAAAAGCCCGCCCACCGCGCTGACCAGGGCGCCGATGGACCAGGAGATTGCAAAGACCCGCTTCACGCTGATGCCCATGGACTGGGCCACCTGCTGGTCGTTGGCCACCGCCCGCATGGAGATGCCCACCCGGGTGAACTTGAAGAAGGCCGCGAACACCCCCAGGAACAAGAAGGCGAAGCCGAAGGTCCACAAATAGACCTCGCTCACCAGCACCGGTCCCAGGTGGATGGCCTTCTGGCTGAAGATGGGCGGGGTGAAGACCTTGATCTGGGTGCCCCAGAGAACGGTGACCAGGGACTTGAGCACCGTGGCCAGGGCGATGGTGATCATGATCACGCTGATGATGGGCTCGCCGATCATGGGCCTGAGCACCAGGCGCTCCAGCACCACGCCCATGGCCACCGCGATGAGCATGGTGAGCATGAACGACCACAGGATGGGTATGCCCAGCATGGTGTAGAGCCACCAGCAGATGTAGCCGCCCACCAGCACGAACTCGCCCTGGGCGAAGTTGATGATGCTGGTGGACTTGTAGATCAGGGCGAAGCCCATGGCCACCAAGGCGTACACCGATCCGATGACCAGGCCGGTTACGATCAATTGCAGGAACTCGGTCATGCGCCCTACCCTTCTAGTGCACCGGCTTCCAGAACTGCCACCACTTGCGCTCGTCCTCCAGGGCGTACTGATCCAGAGGCTTCATCTTGCGTATTTGCAAGTCGGTGACGATGGTGGCGGTCTTGCCGTCTTGGTACTTGATCTCGCTCTCCACGTGAACCTGGTCCAGATCCTGGTACAGGGCCTCTATCTCCGCCGCGTAGCGCTCGGCGATGAAGCGCCGCCGAAGCTTACGCGTGCGGGTGAGCTCGCCGTCGTCGGGGTCGAACTCCTTGTAGAGCAGCAGGAACTTCTGGATGCGCGCCGCCTCGGGCAGGCTGCGGTTCACCCGCACCACCTCTTTTTCGATGAGGTCGTACACCTCGGGCTTGGAGGCCAGGTCGGTGTAGGTGGTGTAGCCGATGCGATGCTCCTCGGCCCATTTGCCGGTGTGCTTGTAGTCGATGCAGATGATGGCGCTGACGAACTGGCGTTCGTGGCCCAGGACGCAGGGCTCGACGATGTAGGGGCAGAACTTAAGCTTGTTCTCGATGAACATGGGCGAAAAACGCGCCCCGCTGGTGAGCTGCATGAGGTCTTTCACGCGGTCGATGCACACCAGTTGGTCGTTTTCGGTGATATAGCCCGCGTCGCCTGAGTGCAGCCACCCGTCCACGATGGTCTCGGCGGTGGCCTCGTCGTTTTTGAGATAGCCCACGAACAACGCCGGCGAGCGGGAGACGATCTCGCCCACCCCCTCGGGGTCGGGATCGTCGATCTTCACCTCGGTCTCGGGGATGGGCTCGCCCACGCTGGTGAAGTCCACCTTGCCCTCGCGGTGGATGCAGGAAATGCCGCTGATCTCGGTCTGGCCGTAGATCTGCTTGAGGTTCACCCCGCAGGCGTGAAAAAAGCGGAACACGTCGGGCCCCAGGGCCGCGCCGCCGGTGGAGGCGGAGCGGATGTTGGAGAAGCCCAGGCGGTCCTTGAGGGCCCTGAAGAGCAGCAGGTAGCTCAGGGCGTACATGAGCTTCCAGTACCAGGGCGGGCTCTTTTTCTCGAAATGGAAGTCGGCCATCTGGTAGCCGATGGGCATGCACAGACGGTAGATGAAGCGCTTGAACCAGGAGGCGTCCAAATGCCTGACGATCACCGAGCGGGCCTGCTGCTCCCACACCCGGGGCGGGCTGAACACCACGTTGGGGCCGATCTCGTACAGGTCGGCCATGGCCGTCTCGGGCTCCTCGGGGAAGTTGACCGTGAAGCCGATGGCCAGCGCGGTGGACACGCTCATCATCTGCTCGCCGATCCAGGGCAACGGCAGGAAGGAGACGAACTCGTCGTCCTGGCGCTTGGGGTCCACGTGGGCCAGGTTAAGGGCCATCTTGAGCATGTTGCTGTGGGTGAGCAGCGAGCCCTTGGGAAAGCCGGTGGTGCCCGAGGTGTAGGCGATCAGGGCGACGTCCTTAGGGGTCAGGCGCTCCACCGACTTCTCGAAATAGCCGGGGTTTTGCTCTTCAAAGCTCCGGCCCATTTGCTCCACGTCGGGGAAATAGACCAACATGGGGTCGTCGTAATCGCGCATACCCTTGGGGTCGGTGTAGATGATCTTCTTGACCCCGGGCAGCTCATGCTTCATGTCCAGGACCTTGTCGGCCTGCTCCTGGTCCTCGGCCACCACGAAAGTGGCCCCGGAGTGATCGATGACGTAGGCCACCTCGTTGAGGATGGAGTCCTGGTAGATGCCCAGGGGGCGCCCCTTGAGGCTCTGGGCGGCCAGCTCGGCGAACACCCACTCGGGCCGGTTGTCGCCGATGATGGCCAGGGCGTCGTCGTCAACGAAACCCAGCGAAGCCAGACCCAGGGCAAAGTATTTGACGTGATCGTAATACTGTTGCCAGGTGTAAGACTGCCAGATGCCGTATTCCTTCTCTCGGAGCGCCACCTTGCCGTCGCCGTATTTGCGGGCGTTGCGCTGCAATAGCAGCGGCATGGTGTCGCGGCCGATGTCGGCTCCGCTGGTCTCGGCTTGCAAAAAGGTCTTCTGGGGCACAGGCGCTTCTCCCAGCTTGCTCTACAAACCCAACTTGGAATAGGCCGCGTCTTCGGCGCCCAGGTAGGCCTCGATGACGTGGGGGTTCTTGCTTACCTCTTCCGGGCTGCCCTGGGCGATCTTGGTGCCGAAGTCCAGCACCACCACGCTGTTGGAGATGTCCATGACCACCCCCATGTCGTGCTCGATGAGCACCACGGTCACGCCCCACTCCTCGTTCACGTCGAGGATGAAGCGGGCCATGTCCTCGGTCTCCTCCAGGTTCATGCCCGCCATGGGCTCGTCCAACAGCAGAATCTTGGGACGCATGGCCAGGGCCCGGGCCAACTCCACCCGCTTTTGCAGGCCATAGGGCAAGGTGCCCACCACCTGCTTGCGGATGGCCTCGATCTCCAGCAGGTCGATGATGCGTTCCTCTATCTCGGCGCGCACCCTCATTTCCTCTTTGCGGGCCTTGCCCAGGTATACGCCGCCGGACAAGAAGCCCGAATGCATGTGTACGTGGTGGCCCAACTTGATGTTGTCCAGCACCGTCATGCCGCGGAACAGCTCTATGTTTTGGAAACTACGGGCGATTCCCAACTCGGCCACCCTATGGGTGGGCACTTTGGAGATGTCCTGGTCCTCGAAGATGATGCGACCCTTGTGGGGATGGTAGAAGCGGCAAATGCAGTTGAGGATGCAGGTCTTGCCGGCCCCGTTGGGGCCGATGATGGCCTGGATGTGGCCCGGCTGCACCTGAAAACTGACTCCGCTGAGGGCGTTCAGGCCGCCGAATCTGAGGTGGATGTCGTCTACGATCAAAAGGGGTTTGCTGGGATTAAAATCCTTCCGTTGCTCCTGCCCGGCAGTGCTCGGCAGCGGCATGTCCCCTCCCCGGCCAGACCCGCGGGTACCAGCGGCGTCAGTGTGAAGTTACCTAAAAAACGATTGCGACCCGGCTAATCATCCAGACTGGATATCGGTCTTTCATTGTGAATTTTGCGCCAAATGGCACCTTGACCGTGGCTGCATCATAAGCCATCGCAGGCCCGAGATTCAACCCCAAAAATGGCAAAAATGCCTGTTATCTCAAGGTTTGTGAAATGTCTTGCAAATACCGAGTGAATGGATACTCATTGCCCCGACTGAGCGCTCAGTTTTTTACGATATGGGGCACGTTTAGCTTATCGGGCAGGCGCAGGGGCGACACAAGTTCGGCGTGGCGTTTGAGAAAAAAATCGTCGGTCATGCCCGCCAAAAAGTCTCGCACCACCTCAGGAGGAGAGGTTTCAATTTTGTAATTTTCATCCATGCGGTCCAGGAAATCCCGGTACACCGGGCTCCCTCGGCGTTCCCGGCGAAGGTCTTGTAGATAGGTATCGAACAGCAGGTCAAAGGCCGCGGAGATTTTGGGGTGCTCGGTCTTGATGGACGGGTTGGTGTAGATGTTGACCAGGTTGAATTCCTTGAGGCGGCCCAAGGCCTGGGCCACCGGAGGGCTGAAGGAAATATGGTCTTGTTCCAGGGAGTTGGCGGTTAGATCCTCCACCAGGCGGTAGACGATGGTGCCGTTGCTCTCGCCCAGGACCCGGCGCACCACCTCGGGTAGCATGTCCCGGCTGACCAGGCCCAGGAGGATGGCGTCCTCCAGGTCGCGGCCCACGTAGGCGATGGTGTCGGCCACCCGCACCAGGCACCCTTCCAGGGTCATGGGGGTGAGCTCCATGGAGGGGTCTTGCCGCTTGGCGACCATCTCGGCGTCCAAGGCGGCGAAGTCCTTGTCCCGCTGAGGTGTCAGGCGCACGGTATGCAACTCGCCGTCGTGGGTCAGGACCCCGTCCAATACTTGCAAACTAAGGTTGAGTCCACGCCCTCCCCGCTCCAATCGCTCCAAAAAATGCACGGATTGCAGGTTGTGCAGAAAGGGACTGATGCCGTGCTCGCGGCACTTGCGGTCCAAAAATTTCTCGCCGTCGTGGCCAAAGGGGGGGTGGCCCAGGTCGTGGGCCAGGGCGATGGCCTCGATAAGATCTTCGTTGAGGCGCAGCAGGCGCCCCAGGCCCCGGGCGATCTTGCTCACCAACTGCACGTGCAGCACCCGGTGGGATATCTGGTCGTTGTCCACCAGGGAGAATACCTGGGTCTTGTCGATGTAGCGGGTATAAGCCAGGGAATGCAGCACTCGGTCGGCATCCACCGCAAAGGGCAGACGATGGCCCTGCTCGGCCAAGGGGTCGGGGCGGCGGCGCACGGCCGCCCGGCTGAGACAGGCCAGGGGTGAAAGCCTTTGCGCTTCCTCCTCCTGAAGGCGGCGGCGCAGATCGGCCAGCAAGTGATCCTGCAAGATGACGGCTCCTAGTTAAACGCCATGCTCCATTGAAACGCCCCGGCCGCCGGGTGTCAAGCGGCGCCCGCTTGGGGATGCCTCTCCCTTGCCAGGCCTCCCCGGGCATAATAGACTTGCGCTCATGATAGTCGCAGCCGACAACCTCACCACCTCCCGCCCCTCGGTGCGCCGCGCCGTGGATGCGCGCGACGAAGCCTTTATCAGCGGGCTGTGCCGCGATCTGGAGCGGGCCGGGGCCACCTGGATCGACCTGAACCCCGGCTTTTTGCCCGCATCCCGGCGGGAGGAAACCTGGTCCTGGCTGGTGAAAACCGTTGAGGCGGCCTCTGCGGCCCAGCTTATCCTGGATGCGGCCGAACCGGCCACCCTGGAGCTGGCCCTGGGCTTTTGCACCCGGCCGCCGGTGCTCAACATGGCCACCGCCGAGCCGGGGCGCTTGGGGCCGGTCTTGGACATCGCCGCAACCCACGGTCTGGAGGTGATCGCCGCCACCATGACCGCCACCGTGCCTCTGGGCGCCGAGGATCGCCTGGCCCTGGCCGCGCTCATCGTGCAGGAGGCCCAGGCCCGGGGCATCGTGGGCGAGCGCCTGATCATCGACCCCATGGCCATGCCCCTGGCCCTGCCCGGAGGCGAGGCCCACGCCGCGGCGGTGCTGGCCACCCTGCGCGCCCTACCCCAGGTCTTCGATCCGCCGCCCCGCCGCCTCATCGCCCTGAGCAACCTGGTCACCGCCAGCGCCGGGGCCCGGGCCGATTTCGCGGCCGGGCCCTTTCTGGCCGCCGCCTTTGGCGCGGGCCTGGAGGTGGTGATGCTGGACGCCACGAACCCGGAGCTCATGCGCCTAGCACGCCTGCTCAACGTGTTCGAGGGCAGGGGTATTTTCGCGCCGGGCGAGTTCAACTCATGAGCCGCTCCGGGCTCCCGGAAATGCTTAAACCCCTTCCCGGCGCTCCCCACTTCACCCTGGCCGAGCTTACCCGCTCCGACACCGCCCTGGCCTACGGCCTGGACAACACCCCCTGCCCCGCGGCCCTGGAGGGCTTGCGCCGGCTGGCCCGCCTGGTGCTGGAGCCCCTGCGCCGACGCTTCGGCCCCATCCGGGTGACCAGCGGTTACCGCTCTTCGGAGGTCAACTGGTTCGTATCCCTGAACCGCACCAGCCGCCATTGCCAAGGAGTGGCGGCGGACGTGCGGCCCCTGGCTTTGGGCGCGGACAGCCCCTCCCTGGCCCGCTGGGCAACGGCCAACCTGCCCTGCGGCCAAATCATCCTGTATAATTACGGCAATGGTTGGGTCCACCTGGATTTAGCGCGAGCCGACTCATGCTCTCCCCGGCTTTACCTTAGCCGGGCGGCGGGCTCATTAGTCCAAATTTCGGCGGACGACCTGAGCAGTATGATTGCCGATGGGTATTTGACGAGGGACCGACTTGATGAAACTTGTTGACACGCACGCTCACCTGGATTTGCTGGACGACCCCGCGGCGGCCTTTGAACGGGCCAAACAGGCCGGAGTGGGTCAGATAATCACCGTAGGCATCGACCTGGAATCTTCCCGGCGCGCCGCCGACTTCAGCCGGGATCTGTACGGGGTCTTCTGCACCGTGGGCCTGCATCCCCACGAGGTGTCCAAGGTGGGTCCCGATCTTTGGGGGGAATTCAAGCTGCTGGCCCTGACCGTCTCGGCGGTGGCCGTGGGCGAATGCGGCCTGGACTACTACCGCGATCTGTCTCCCCGCCACCTGCAACGCGACGCTTTTGCCGCCCAGATCGAGCTGGCCCTGGATTTGGGTCTGCCCCTGGTGGTGCACGACCGCGAGGCGCATAGCGACGTGCTCAACATGCTGGCCAAGGGCGGGGCCGAGCGGGTGGGCGGCGTGGTGCACTGTTTCAGCGGCGACGCCGCGCTGGCCCAGGAGCTGGTCTCCCTGGGCTTCAGCCTGGGCATCACCGGGGTGATCACCTACAAGAAATCAGACGAGCTGCGGGCCCTGGTTAAAAAGGTGCCTCTGACCAAGCTCTTGATCGAAACCGACTGCCCCTACCTGTCCCCCATGCCCCATCGCGGCAAGCCCAACGAGCCGGCCTACGTGACCCACACCCACCTGGCCCTGGCCAAGGCCTTGGGCGTAAGCCCCGAGGAAGTGGCCCAGGTGACCACCGACAACGCGCGGCGCTTGTTCAGCCTGCCCTACATGGAGGACTAGGCATGTATAGCTTGGCTCCGGGAGTGGGTTTGGTGCTGGCCTCGGCCTCTCCGCGCCGGCGGGAAATGCTGGGCAATCTGGGCCTCACTTATCGTCTGGCCCCCAGCCACATCGACGAGAGCCTGTTGCCCGGCGAAAAGGCCGAGGCGGCTGCCCAACGCCTGGCCGCGGCCAAGGCGGCGGCGGTGGCCACCGGGCCCTATGACACGGTGCTGGCCGCCGACACCCTGGTGGTGCTGGGCGGGGAGATCATGGGCAAGCCCCAGGACGCCGCCGAGGCGGCCGCCATGCTGCGGCGGCTCTCCGGCGCGCAACACGAGGTCATCACCGGCTATTGCCTGCGCAACGAATCCTGGCACAAGGAGGGCATGGGCCGCAGCCTGGTGACCTTCCGCGAGCTGAGCGAGGCGGAGATCGCCGCCTACGTGGCCACCGGCGAGCCCCTGGACAAGGCCGGCGCCTATGCGGTGCAAGGCCTGGGCGGGGCGCTGGTCAAGGAGGTGAGCGGCTCCTACACCAACGTGGTGGGCCTGCCCCTGGCCGCGGTGATCGAGCTTCTCCTGCGCCAAGGCCTTATCCGGCCCGATGGACCGGCCTCATGAGCATCGCCGTTAACCTGGCCCTGATCACCGCGCGCATCGCGGCGGCGGCCAAAGCCTCGGGCCGCAAGCCCGAGCAGGTGCGCCTGGTGGCGGTGAGCAAAACGCACGGCCCCGGGGCGGTCAAGGAGGCCCTGGCCGCCGGGCAGATCCTCTTTGGCGAGAACTACGTGCAAGAGGCCCAGGACAAGATACCGGCGGTGGGCCCCGGCCCCTCCTGGCACTTCATCGGCCACTTGCAGAGCAACAAGGCCAAGGTGGTTGCCGAGCTTTTCGACGTGGTCCAGAGCGTGGACCGCCTCAAGCTGGCCAAGGCCCTGGACCGCCGGGCCGGCGAGTTGGGCCGCAAGCTGGGGGTGCTGTTGCAGGTCAACGTGGGCGGCGAAGCCCAGAAGTCCGGCTGCGCGCCCGCCGAGGCGGCGAACCTGGCCCAGGAAGTGGCCAAGCTGGAGCACCTGGAGCTTACCGGTCTCATGACCATGCCCCCGTTCTTTGACGATCCCCAGCGGGCCCGCCCGTTGTTCGCCCAACTGCGCGAGTTGGCCGTCCGCCTGGGCCGGGACCTGCCCGAAGGGGCCATGCGCCATTTGTCCATGGGTATGAGCGGCGACTTCGAAGCGGCCATCGCCGAGGGCGCCACCCTGGTGCGGGTGGGCACGGCCATTTTCGGCCAACGGGAATATTCCTAGCAAATACCACCGCGAATCAATGCGGCACGAGGCTCGGCCGGGCTACTACCTATCGCCCTGGCGCTGGCGCACGATCTCGAACAGCAGGGCTCCGGCGGCCACCGAGGCGTTGAGGCTCTCCACCCCTGGGGCCAGGGGCAGACTGGCCTGCATGTCGCACAGGGACATCAGGCGTGGGCCCACACCCTTGTGCTCCCCGCCCACCACCAGGGCCAGAGGCCGCCTCAGATCGTGCTCCCAGGGCGGCGGGGCCTGGCGGGTGGCCGCGGCCAAAAGCCACAGTCCCGCTTCCTGAAGCTCCTGGGCGGCGGCGCTCAGGTTGGTGACCCGGGCCACCGGCACCAAAGAGGCGGTCCCGGCGGCGGCCTTGAGGGCGGCCGGGGTCAGGGGGCAGGCCCGGTCCTTGGGCATGACCAGGCCCTGGGCCCCGGCGGCGGCGGCGCTGCGCAGGATGGCCCCCAGGTTGTGCGGGTCCTGGATGTGATCGGCCAGCACCACCAGGGCGGCATCCCCGGCGGCCTGGGCCGCCACGATGATCTGCTCCAACGGGGCGTAGTCATAGGCGGCCATGACCAGGGCCACTCCCTGGTGAGCGGCCCCACCGGCCAGCTCGTTGAGCCGCTGGCGGGGAGCCCGGCGCACCTTGACCCCGGCGGCGCGGGCCGCCTCGGCCAGGCGGGCCAGGGCCGCGTTCTTGTCGCCCGCGGCCAACAGCAGCTCGCCGGCCGCCTTGGGCTGCTCGGCCAGGGCCTGGGCCACGGCGTGGCGGCCCACGATCACGCTGTTTTCACTGTCCGCCAAGGCTAGGTGTCCTGAAACTCGTCCAGCAGCTTAAGATGCCGCGAGGTGCGGCAGCGGCCGGCGATGATGATGGCCTCCACCTGGGCCACGGCCCGGTCCAGGTCGTCGTTGACCACCAGGTAGGTGGCATTGAAGGCCTTGCTCAACTCGTACTTGACCCGGCCCAGCCTTTGGGCCAACTGGTCCTCGTCCTCGGTGCCCCGGCCCCGTAGCCGCCGCTCCAACTCGGTGGGGCTTGGCGGCACCAGGAAAATGAAGACCCCGTCAGCGAAGCGCTTGCGCAGGCTCTCGGCCCCGTTGACGTCGGTGTCCAGGAAAAGGTCTTGGCCCTGCTCCAGCACCTGGCGCACCATCTTCTCCGAAGTGCCGTAGAGGTTGCCGAAGATCTCCTCGTGCTCGGCCATCTCCCCGGCGGCGATGCGCTTCTGAAACTCTTCGCGGCTCACGAAGTGGTAATCCACCCCGTCCTTCTCGCCCGGCCGGGGGGCGCGGGTGGTCAGGCTCACCGAGTAGGCCAAATCTGGCATATCGGCGCGCACCCTGGCGGCGATGGTGCTCTTGCCCGCCCCCGGCGGGCCGGACAGCACGTATATTTGTCCCTCGCCGTTCATGCGGGCTCCTCTTCACTCAAGGACAGGGTTGATTCGTCAAAGCTGGTGGACTCGTAGCGCTGGGCCATGGTGTCCGGCTGGATGGCCGAGAGCAGCACGTGCCCCGAGTCGGTGATCACGATGCTGCGGGTGCGCCGCCCCTGGGTGGCGTCCAGCAGGCGCCCCGCTTTGCGGGCCTCCTCGCGCAGGCGCTTCATGGGAGCCCCGGCGGGATTGAGTATGGCCACCACCCGGCGGGCGGTCACGGTGTTGCCGAAACCCAGGCTCATCAACTTGCCGGCCATGACGCCTCCCCGCGCCTATTCCACGTTCTGGATCTGTTCCCGGATGCGCTCCAGCTCGGCCTTGAGCTCCACGATGGTCTGGCCCGCCTCGGCGTCCGGGGTCTTGGAGCCCATGGTGTTGGCTTCCCGGTTGAGCTCCTGCATAAGGAAATCCAGTTTGCGCCCCACCGGCTCGGAGCTAAGCAGAAACTGCTTGAACTGCTCCAAGTGGCTGGCCGCGCGCACCGCTTCCTCGGTGATGTCGGCCTTGTCGGCGATCACCGCCACTTCCATGGCCAGGCGCTGGGGGTCGGGCTCGGTGTCGCCGGTGAGAAAGGCGATGCGCTCGCGCAGGCGATCCTGATATCCGGCCACCACCTGGGGAGAACGGGCCGCCGCCTCGCTGAACAAGCGCCCCACCACCTCCAGGCGGGCCCCCAGATCCTCGGCCAGGGCCTGGCCCTCGGCGGCGCGCATGGCCTCCAGCTCGTCCAGGGCCTGGGCCAGGGCGGGCTCCAGCTGGCCCCACAGGGCCTCGGGGTCCGGGCCCTCCTCCTGGCTGAGGATCAGGTCGCGGTTGTAGAGAAAGGGCATGAGCCCCGGCTCCTGCTCCACGCCCAGCTCTTGGCGCAGCTCCTCCAGCACCCGGCGATACTCGCGCACCAGGGGCCGGTTGAGCACCAGGCGCGGCGCCGCTTCCACCGCGCCGCTGGCCGCGACGCTGAGGCTAACCCGTCCCCGGGTCAGACGGGCGCTCACGAACTTTTTGATGCGCTCTTCCAGGGCGGTCAGCCCCGTCGGCAGGCGCAGATGGAAATCCAGGTAGCGCGAGTTAACCGTCTTTAGCTCCGCCACCCAGGCGCCATCGCCGACGTGGTTTTGGCCCCTGCCGTAACCGGTCATGGACTTGATCAAAGGTTTTCTCCTCGCGACCGCTCTGCCTTGCCCTGCCACAAAAGGCGGCCGCGCAACAATTCCAGCAGATCGCGTATCTGTTCCCCGGCATAGTCCGGGTAGGTCCAGGGCAGCGGCCGATAGGCGCCGCCCTGATAATAAAGGGTCACTTCGCCGTAGACGCCCGGGGCCAGCTCCATGCGGTGCCCCGCGAATTTGTGGGTGGCCAACACCAGGCTGTCCCGATCCAACAGGCCGGGGTCCAGGTTGACCAGGCGCCGACCCTCGCGGGAAAGCTCGCCTTCCAAGGCCGCGCACTGGCGCTTTATCCCGACCAGCTCGCCGGGCAGGCGCAACCGCTCAAAGGCGGCCAGGCGGCGGTTGAGGCCAATACCCATCTCCGGGGCGTAGTACTCGCTCCGACTAAAGGGCATGGGCTCGGAGTAGAATACCACCGGCCCCAGGAGGATGGCCAGTCGGCCCAGGGCCCGGGCCCGGGGCTCCTCGCGCCCGGCCAACAGGCTCACCACCAGACGGGCCGGCCGGGCATCGGCTCCCATGCGCGCCTAGGGCCGGCCCACGCTGATATAGGTGAAACCGGCCTGGCGCACCTTTTCGGGCGCGTACACGTTGCGCAGGTCCACCACCACCTTGCCGCGCATCACCTGTTTCAGCCTGGCCCAGTCCAGGTTGCGGAACTGGTTCCACTCGGTCATGAGCACCAGGCAGTCGGCCCCTTCGGCGGCGTGGTAGGAGTTGTCGCAGGCCACCAGGCCGGCCATCTTTTCCATGGCCTCGGCCATGCCCGCCGGGTCGTAGGCCCTCACCTCGGCCCCCCGGCGCATCACGGCCGGCAGAATGGCCAGGCTGGGCGACTCGCGCATGTCGTCGGTGTTGGGCTTGAAGGTGAGCCCCAGGCAGGCCACTACCTTGCCTTGCAAGTCGCCGCCCAGGGCCTGGGCGATCTTATCGGCCATGCGCCGGCGCTGATCACGGTTCACCTCGATCACCGCCTCCACGATGCGGAAGCGGTAGTCGTGGTCCTTGGCGATATGGGCGATGGCTTCGGTGTCCTTGGGGAAGCACGAACCGCCATAACCGGGCCCGGCATGCAAAAACTTGGACCCGATACGCCGGTCCAGACCCATGCCCTTGGCCACCAGGTTCACGTCCGCCCCCACCTTTTCGCAGATATTGGCCATCTCGTTGATGAAGCTGATCTTGGTGGCCAAAAAGGCGTTGGAGGCGTACTTGATCATCTCCGCGGTTTCCACGTTGGTGAGCACGAAGGGCGTCTCGATGAGGTACAGGGGGGCGTACAGGTCGCGCATCACCGCCTGGGCCCGCTCGCTGCTGGTGCCCACCACCACCCGGTTGGGTCGCATGAAATCCTCAATGGCCGAACCCTCGCGCAAAAACTCGGGGTTGCTCACCACGTCGAAGTCCAACGGGGTCTCCTGGTTGGCCCGGATGATCTCGGCCACCTTCTGGCCGGTGCCCACCGGCACCGTGGACTTGGTCACCACCACCTTGTAGTCGGTCATGGTCTGGCCGATGCTCTTGGCCACCTGCTCCACGTACTTGAGGTCCGCCGCGCCGTCGTTGCCCTGGGGGGTGCCCACGGCGATGAAGATCACCAGGGAGTTCTTGATGCCCTCTTCCAGGTCGGTGGTGAAGCTAAGGCGGCCCTCCCGGGCGTTCTTGGCCACCATCTCCTCCAGGCCCGGCTCATAGATGGGCACCTTGCCCCGCTTGAGCATATCGATTTTTTCCTGGACCTTGTCCACGCAGACCACGTTGATGCCGAACTCGGCGAAACACGCCCCGGTTACCAGCCCGACGTAACCCACGCCAACCATGCAAATGTTCATACCCTAAGTCCCGTTACCACCGCTCTCAAGCGGTCTAAATTATTTTCCGGGCCCCGTCCTGGGAGCGCAGCAAGGCCCGGCCTCCCAGAGCCAAGCCGGTCAGCAGCCAGAACATCATGCCCGTATCGTCCACGAAAAAATCGTCAAACAAGTTGCGCAAGCAGAACCCGGCCACCAAGGCGGCAGTGGCCGCGGCAAAGGCCTGGACTTCTTGCCCCGCACGGGGAGGCGAGTTGGGCCACAGCGCCCACAGCAGCACCCCCATTATAAGCAATATGGCGACCAAGCCTTGCACCCCCAGTTGCAGGGTCAGATCCACGAAGGTGTTGTGGGCGTGCCACAACAGCGGCTGGTGGGTGGCCCGGAACTTGGGATAGGCCTTGGAAAAGCTGTGCCGTCCCAGGCCGATGCCCCGGAAGGGATCCTTTTTCACCTGCTTGTAGGAATAGGCCCAAAGGGTAAGCAGATCTCCGGCGGTGCCCCCGGTCTTGAGGGGGTTACTCACCAAACGGTCCCAGCTTTCGCCATGGCGAGAGCCCGGCGCCATGAACATCACCCCCACCGCCAGCAAGGCGGCCAGCCCCACCAAGAGCAGGGTGCGCAGGCGGTGACTGGTGAGCATGACCAGGCACATGGCGGCCTGCAACAACATGGCCAGCCAGGCGGCCCGGTTGTAGGTGACGTAGGCCATCAAAATCGTGGCCAGCAGCAGGGCCGCCCAGAGCCACCTGGGGCCGCGCCCAGTCCAAAGCAGCGGGGCCAGCAGCAGATACGGCCACACCAGCACCAAATAGGTGCCCAGGGTGCCGTAGCCGCTGTGCAGCGATCCCGCCCGCACCGCGTGATTGAACAGGGAGCCGCCTTCGTTGAAAAAGATAAACAGGCCGGCCGAGGTCATAACCGCCAGGCCCGCCAGGATCACCCCCCAGAATTGCTTAAGGTTGTCCGCCTCCTGGATCAAATGCACCCCGGCGTAGAAAAACAAAAGGCCTCTGAGAACCTCGGACCGGAGTTCCTTTAGGCTGTAGTCCATGTCCACCGCGGTGAACAGGCTGAACACCGTGACCGCCACGTAGAAAAGCAAAGGCCAGAAAAGCACCGTGGCCCGAAAACGATCCCCCCCGCGCGCCCACAGGAACAGGACCAGGAACAAGAGCATGCCCACCATGGCCATCTCGCGGGCCGCGGTGATGGACTCCAGGGGCAAAATAAACACCAGGCTCAGGGCGAAAAGGCGGGCCATCCGGTAAAAGGCGTCGGCCAAGCCGGGGCGCTCCCATTGGAGCAGGCCGCTCTGGTGCTGCGCGCTCATCAGTCCTGATACCTGCCCTGCCGGGTCAGTTCCACCAGGCGGGCCAGGCCTTGGCGAAAGCCCACCTTGGGATCGTATCCCAGCACTTTCCGCGAAAGCTCCAGGGAAGCCAGGCTGTGGCGCACCTCGCCGATGCGGGCCGGGGCGAAAACCGGCTTCACCTCGCTGCCCAGCAGCTCCCGCAAAACCCTGAGCAGGTCCAATAGGGAATGGCTCATCCCGGCGCCAACGTTCAGGGCCAGGCCCGGCGCCACCGGAGAGGCGCAGGCGGCCAGGTTGGCGGCCACCACGTTGTCCACGTAGGTGAAATCGCGGCTCTGGCGGCCGTCGCCAAACACCGTGGGGGCCTGACCGGCATGCAAGGCGAAGAGAAACCTGGGCACCACCGCCGCATAAGCGGCCTGGGGATCTTGGCGGGGTCCGAAAACGTTGAAATAGCGCAAACACACGGTCTCCAGGCCGTAGACCTGGTAGAACACCTTGCAGTATTGCTCCATGCCCACCTTGCTCACCGCGTAGGGGCTTACGGGGTTGAGCGGCAGGCTTTCGCTCTTGGCCGTCGTAATCGGCTCCACGTCGCCGTAGATGGAGGAGCTGCTGGCCGCCACCACCCTCTTCACCCCCGCCCCCTTGGCCGCCCACAGCAGATTAAGGCTGCCCGTGGCGTTTACCTCGTGGGTCAGCAAGGGGTCATCCAAGGAGCACTGCACCCGCGATTTTGCCGCCTGGTGCAGGACGTAGTCCACGCCCTCCACGGCCTCGCGGCAGGCTTGAGGGTCTCGTATGTCCCCCTCCACGAAGCTGAACTCGCCCGGCCCCCGGCGCGCGGCCTGCAGGTTGCGCAGACTGCCGGAGCTGAGGTTGTCCAACACCCTCACTTTGTGGCCCTGGGCGGTCAGGGCCTGGGCCAAATGGGAGCCGATGAAACCGGCCCCGCCGGTGATCAAATAGGTGGACACTAATTGTTCCTGCGAGTCAGAAAGGCCAGATCCTGTTCCAGGGCCTTGGAAAGCCGTCCCGCCGTAACCGCCGAGGTGCCCACCTCGCCCACCACCACTCCGGCGGCCACGTTGGCCATGACCGCGGCTTCGGGCAGTGAGAGCCCGCTGACCAGCCCCAGGGTCAGGGTGCTGATGACCGTGTCCCCGGCCCCGGTTACGTCGAACACCTGTTTGGCCATGGTGGGCACGTGGTCCATGCCTTCGGGGGTCACCAGGGTCATGCCCCGCTCCCCCTGGGTGATGAGAATGGCCCCGGCCTGCAGGTTCTCCAGTAGCATGCGCCCGGCGCGCTCCACCGCGTGATCCCCCTGGGGGCTGATGCGGGTGGCGGCCAGGGCCTCGTAGTGGTTGGGGGTAACCACCGTGGCCCCGGTGTAGAGCGGCATGTTGGCCACCTTGGGGTCCACGCTCACTACCAGCCTGCCCGAGGCGGCCTGCTGCTGCACGGTGTCCAATATGGCCCGGCTGATGACTCCCTTGGCATAGTCGCTAACAATGACCGCGTCGCACAGCGGCAGTTCCTTGGCCAAAAAGGCCTGCATGGCCTGCAAGGAATCGCCGGGGCATTCGCGGCGGCTCTCACGGTCCACCCGCACCATCTGCTGGCTGTGGGCCACCACCCGGGTCTTGACCGTGGTGGGGCGGTCTTGGCACACGATCAGCCCCTGGTTGGGTACCTCGAGCTGGTCCAAAAGCTCCAGAACCTGACGGCCGGCCCGGTCCTCGCCCACCAGGCCGCAGATGCCGGCCCGGCAGCCCAGGGCGATGAGGTTGTGCACCACGTTGGCCGCGCCGCCGAGCATGTAGGTTTCACTCTCCACCTCGACCACCGGCACCGGAGCCTCGGGGCTGATGCGCTCAACGTGGCCCCAGATGAACTCGTCGAGCATCACGTCGCCCAGTACCAGGATGCGCCTGCTGCTGAAACGCCGCACCGCTTGCTGGAGGCGCTCCAAATCAAAACTGTAGGTCATGAAACCTTATCCCCTGACTCCCGCCCTTGTCCCAGCCGCTCCAGGGAGGCCAGAACCTCCTCGACCTCTATGGGCTCTATGGGGCCGGTGGCCCCCAATATTTGGCTTTCCACCCCCCAGGGCCGCCAATTGTACAACGGCGTGCTGGACCACAATACCACTTGAGGCTTGTGCACTGCCGCCGCGAAATGCATGGGTCCGCCTTCGGGGGTGATAAAAACCCGCCCGGCGGCGATCATGGCGGCAAAGTCCTTGAGGCTGGGCGAACAAAACACCGGGGGCTTGGGTTCCAACCCCTGGAGTATGCTTTCGATCCAGGCCTCGTGCCCGGGCGCGTGGGTGATCACCACCCCCCCGGGGCGCCGCGCCAGTTCCTGGGCCAGGCGGCGATACTTGGCGTCGGGCCAGGTGCATTCCGGGCGGTAGGCCCAGCGGGTGATGTTGAGCACCACCGGCGGCCGCTCCGGGTCCAAGCCGTAAGTGGCGAACAATTCCGCTACTTTGGCTCTGGAATCCTCGGGTACTTTGAGATACAGCTTGCCGGGGGGGCTGTCAAGGCAGATGTGGCGCAAAAGGGACATGCAGCGCAGCACTTCGTGGTCTTTGCGGGCGGGCCAGGGTGCTGGAAGATTGTAATAAAAACCCCAGCGTCTTTTCTTGCCCCTGGCTTCGGGCCCCAGACGCCAGCGAGCCCCGGAAGCGTAGGTAAGCCAAGCCTGAGAATTGGAAAAACTGTCGCGGAAAGCCACGGCCAGGTCGAAACGCCTCCGGCGCACCTGGGCCAGCGTGGCGGCCATGCGCCTATAGGACTCCACCTTGGAGTAGTGGCGATGCTTGGCCTTGGGATAGACGAAAAGCTCGTCCAGGGCCGGGTGCCCCTCTATGGCCGTCTGGCTGAGGGTGCACACCAGGGCGGCCAAATGGGCCCGGGGAAAGGCATCGCGCAGGGCCTGGATGGCCGGGGTGGTGCACAACACGTCGCCGATGTTGTCGTTGCGCACCACCAAGATGCTCTTTACCCGCTCGGGGTCTAAGGCACCGGGCCGGTCGCGCAGCGTCCCCAGCACCAGGGGATTGATTATAAAAGGTAACCAGGACAAAGAACGCCTCAGGCCGAAAGCCCCAACATTTCCAGGCTGGTTTCTATGACCATGTCTTCGTGGAGTTGTTCCATGCACACAGGATCGAGACAACCCTTGTCCGCGCAGGGATCGCAGGTGGCCGGCACCTTGAGCACCCGGTCCCGCGGGCCCCGGGGGCCCACCTTGGCCGGATCGGTGGGGCCGAAAAGGCCCAGCACCGGGGTCTGTACCGCCTGTCCCAGGTGCAAGGGCCCGGTGTCGTTGCTTATCACCAGGTCCAGGCGGCTGAGCACCGCGCCCAACAGGCGCAGGCTAAGGTTGTAGCCCTTGTGAAACTCGCGGCCCGCGGCCTCCTCGGCCCGGCGGGCCAGGTCGCGCTCCGAGCTGTCGCCGATGTGGATCACCTCCACGCCCCGGGAGCATAACGCCTCGGCCACCCTGCCGAAACGCTCCGCTTGCCAGCGGCGGTATTGGGCCGAGGCCCCCAGGACCAAACCTACCCGCAGACGATCCGGCCGCATGCCCTGCTGGCGCAACCAGCCTTCGGCGTACTCGCCTTCCTCGGGACGCAAAAACATGCGCATGTAGCGGTCTTGGGTTTGAATCTCGGCCCCGACCCACTGGGCCAGGCGCAGGCGCTCGTCCACCGCGTGCACCTTGGGGTTGCGGGGCAAGGCCTCCAGGCGCAGTTCGGGGTTCCGCCAGCCCTGGATATTCACCGCAGTCTCATAACGCAGGCGGGGCATGAGCTTTACCAGGTCGTCGTTGGCGTGGAGCACCACCAGGCTCTGGTAGCGCCGCCCGGCCAGGGCCGCGGCCAGGTAGGCGCGGCTGAAGGCGTTGTTGCGGTAGGGATATAAGCTCCTAATATAAGGATTCTCCTGCAACAACGGGCGGCGTTTCTGGTGAACCAGGACGTCCACGTCAAAGCAGCGGCCCAAGGCGATCAGGGCAGGGCTGCAAAACATGGTGTCGCCGATGGCCGTGGTGCAGGCCGCCAAAACCTGGGGTCGGCTCATTACAGAATCCCAACTTCCGGTATACCCCTGTGAAACCCCTTGGGTGGAAACGTCCCTCCCAAGGCCCAACAAGGCTAAAATATAGCACAGCTTAGCTTTTTGGCTAGGCCCGGCGCAAGGCGGCAGGCAAGGGAAATGCCCAATGAGAGGTCATGGGCCGCCTAGGCGGCGCTGTCTTCCAGGGTGGCCATGGTCTCACCGAGCCACTGCTGCTGGCTGGGCACCTGGTGGGCGAATCCCTTGGGTAGGGCCAAGGCCTTCTCGCAGGCCGCGGCCAATTCCTCCACCTGCCCGGCCGCCGAAACCACCGCCCCGCTGATCCCCTCTTCCACCAACTCCGAGGCCCCGGCCGCGGCGGTGGTCACCACCGGGGTGCCCGCGTACAGCGCCTCCAGGCAGGCGATGGAACAGGGGTCGTATATGGTGGGCAACACCAGGGCGTCGGCCGCGGCCAGCAGGGGCGCCACCTTGGTTTGCAGACCCAAGAAACGCACCCGCCGGGCCACGCCCAGCGATTTGGCCTTGCCTTGCCAGGGCCGAATCCCATCCCGGCCGGCCACCAGCAGACGCGCCTGGGGCAGACGGGCCAGGGCGGCCAGGGCAAAGGCCAGTCCCTTGCGCTCCCAGCCCGAGCCCAGGAACAAGAGCACCGGCCGGTCCTTCCCCAGTCCCAGCTCTTCGCGCTTGGCGCGCCGGGTGCGGACCTCGCGGGCCGGGGCCAGGTCCGCCTCGTCCACCGCGTTGTAGATGACCTTGATCTTGTCCGGCGGCACCTGGTAATAGCGCTGCAGTTCCTCGGCCACCATGCGGCTGATGGCGATCACCCAGCGCAGCTCCGGCGCGTTCAGGGTGCGCCGCTCCAGCTCCAGCAGGGCGCGGTGCTTGGGGTTGAGGCCCAGGTTCAGGCGCTTGAGGCGGCCCTCGTAGGGGGCGCGGCGCTCCAACCAGGCGGCGTGCACCCCGTCCCCGGCCCGAAAAACCGGGCAGCCGGGCACCCGCTCCATGCTCAGATAGGAATCCAGGGCCAACCCCTTGGCCTCGGCCAGGGCGGCGGCGGCCCAGGCGGTGGGCTTGGCCGGGGCTATCTGGTGCAGGCTTACCCCCGAGGGCGCCTGGCCCTGCCAAGCCGAGGTCATCACGTGCACCCCGTGGCCCCGCTGGGCCAAGCCACGGGTCAACAGGCCCAGCACCCGCTCGGCCCCGCCGGTGAAGTCGTATTTGTAGCGCATCAGACCCAGACGCATGGCTTACCCGGTCCTTTGCAGCAAACGATCCGTGGCCTCGATCACCCGCCCGGCGGGCAGTTCCACCAGGCAACGGCTGACCTTGGAGTCCTGACACCCGGCCCGGCCGCAGGGATGCTCCCGGCAATCGCCCACCACCACTTCGCTGGGCACCTGCCAGGGACCCCACATTTGCTCGCCCGAGGGGCCGAAGATGGTGAGCACCGGCACCCCCAGGGCGGCGGCCATGTGCATGGGCGCGCTGTCCACCCCCACGAAGAGTCGGGCGTTGGCGATGAGCCCGCCCAGGCTGTCCAGGTCCAACTGGCCGCTCAGATCCAGGGCCACCGCGCCGGGCGCGGCCAGGGCCTTGATGCGCGCCACCATCTCCCGCTCCTTGGCGTCCGGCCCGGAGGTCAGCACCACCCGGTGCCCCAATTCGGCCAGGTGATCGAGCAGCGCGGCGTTGCCCTCCGGGGTCCAGGTCTTGAACATCCAGCGGGAGGTGGGATGGACCACCACGTAGCCCCCCGGTTCCAGCCCGGCCTGGCCCAACAGGCGCGCGGCCTCGGCCCGTCCCCGGGGGCCCGGCTCCAGTTTGAGCGCGGTGTCGCCGGGCTCCAGTCCCAGAGCCCGTACTTGTCCCAGGAAAGCCTCCACCATGTGGTGCTCATCGTCCCAGCGGGGGGCCAAAACGTGGAAGGCCCGGCCGCGCATCCGGGGCGTCTTGGGCCGGAAACCCACCCGCAGGCGGGCCCCCGAGGCCCAGGAGAGAAAGGCTCCCCGGTCGCCCTCGGCCAGTTCCAGAGAAAGGTCGTAGTTAGCCCCGCGCAGGCGGCTGAGAAAGCCCAGATGCCAGGCCGCCGCGGCCAGGGGCCCCGCGTGGTTGCGCTTGAGCGTCAGCACCTGGTTGATCTGGGGATTGTGGGCCACCATGGCCTCGGTGCCGGGGTTGACCACCAGGTCCACGGCCAGGTCGGGCCAGCGCTCCTTGAGGGCCGTCACCACCGGAGTGGTCACCAGCACGTCGCCGATGTGCCCCAGCTTGATCAACAGGGCGCGGCGGGGATTGCTGGGCAAGGCCTTGGGCAAGCTCACGCCTCCAGAGGCTGGGCCTCTTCCGGCAGCATGATGGGGATGTCGTCTTGCACCGGGTAGCGCAGGCGGCACTGGTCGCAGACCAGCCAGGCCCCGTCGTCGCTCAGGCTCACCGGTTGCTTGCACTGGGGACAGGCCAGAATCTCCAACAGGTCGGGGCTCAGGGCCATGCTCACACCTCCTGCAGCAACTTGAGATTTTCGCGCACCCAGCGGGCCTCGGCCTCCAGGCCCTGGGCCAGGCCCACCTGGGGCACGTAGCCCAACAGCTCGCGGGCCTTGGAGCAGTCGGCCTCGGTGTCGCGCACGTCGCCCTTGGCCACCTCCAGGCGATCCACCCGGGCCCTCTGGCCGGTGATCTCCTCCAGCATGGCGATGACCTGGTTCACGCTCACGCGCGAGCCGCCGCCCACGTTGAACACCTGGCCCGCGGCCTCCGGGGCGCTCAGGGCCGCGATGGTGGCGGCCACGATGTCGTCCACAAAGGTGAAGTCCCGCGACTGCTCGCCGTCGCCGAACAGACGGATGGTGCCGCCCTCCAGCTGGGCCCGGATAAAACGGTGGAAGGCCATGTCCGGCCGCTGGCGAGGGCCATAGACCGTGAAGTAGCGCAGGCTCACCGTGTCCAGGCCGAAGTTGCGGTGGTACAGGCCGCAGAGGTGCTCGGCGGCCAGTTTGGTCACCCCGTAGGGCGATACCGGCCAGCAGGCGCTGGTCTCGCGCATGGGCAGGTCGCTGGTGTCGCCGTACACGCTGGAGGACCCGGCGTAGACCAGGCGTCCCAGTCCCAGCTCCTTGCCCGCTTCCAGCAGCCGCTGAGTGGTGAGGATGTTGTTGTGGGTGTAGACGGCGAAGTTGGCCCCCCAGGAACGGCGCACCCCGGCCTGGGCCGCCAGGTGCACCACCCCGTCGATGCCCCGCAACAGCTCGGCGGGCGGCACGGCCATGATGTCGGCCTCGATCAATTCGAAATCTTCACTGCCGCGCAAAGCCCCCAGGTTGGCCTCCTTGAGGGGCCGAGGGTAGTAGTCGGTGAAGCTGTCGATGCCCCGCACCCGGTGGCCCAGTTCCAGCAACCGCTCGGAGAGGCGCGAGCCGATAAAGCCCGCCGCGCCGGTGACCAAAATGTTCATGCCTGTATCATCTCCCGGAAACCAACCGCAGGGCAGCCTGCGCCGCCTGGTCGGGGCTTATCTGAATCATGCATTGCGCGTCGCCGCAAAAACGCTCGAAACACGGGCTGCAATCCAAACCGGCCCTAAGTATCTCGTGTCCCGCGCCACTGGGGCCGGTGCGCCAGGGAGCGGTGGGCCCGAACAGGGCCGCCACCTTGGTGCCCAAGGCCGCGGCCAGGTGCATCACCCCGGTGTCGGTGCACACCACCGCGTCGGCCAGGGTGAGCAGCGCGGCCAATTCCTTAAGGCCGGTGCGGCCGGTGAGGTCCAACAGCCCCTCGCCCAACTCGCTGTGCCGCGCGATGAGCCGCCCGATGTTCCGGTCGTCGCGCGAGCCGCTGACCACTAGGCGCACCCCTTGGGCGCCCAAGAGCTTGGCCAACTCCACCCAAGAGGCCAGGGGCCACAGCTTGGAGTCCCACTTGGCCATGGGGTGCAAAATCACCATAGGCCGCCCGTCGTCCGGCCAGGGCAACAGGGAGCGGGCCGCGGCCAACTCTTCGGGCCGCGGACTCAGGCCAAACTCTATTTTAGCAGGACGCTCCAGGCCCAGGGGCTCCAGCATGTCCAGGTAGCGCTCCAGGGCCGGGCGGTCGGGGTCAAAGGGGGCCAGCTTGTGGTTGTAGGCCAGGGCGGCCAAGGGCTCCTTGCCCCCCCGCCAGCCGATCTTGCGCTCCCCGCGGCTCAGGGCAACACAGATAGCACTTTTCATGAGCCCCTGCAAGTCGAGCACCGCGTCGTAGCGCACCGAGCGCAGCGCCCGGCCAAAGCCGGTGAGGGGCGACAAGGGCAGGCCTTGGGCCTCGGACATCTCGTGGCGGGGGCTCACCAGCACCCGATCCAGGGCCGGGTGGTCTTGCAGGAGCCCGGCCGAGGGCCGCTCCACCAGCCAGTCGATCTGGGCCTCGGGCAACTGGCGGCGGATGGCCATGGCCACCGGCAGGCTCTGCACCACGTCGCCCAGGGCCGACAGTTTGACGATCAGCACCTTCATCAGCGCCCCACCCCTTGAGCCAAGCGGGCCAAAATCCAGCGGGCGGCGGCGTCCAGGCCCGGCAGGGTCGCGGCCGGCTCCTCGGCCGGGGAGGCCACCGGGTCCAGGGGCATGCCGCTGGTCACCAGCAGGCTGGTCAGCCCGGCCCGGTTGCCGCAGGCCACGTCGATGCGCTTGTCGCCCACCATGAAGGAGCCTTCCAAGCTGAGGCTCATCTCTCGGGCCGCCCGCTCCAGCATGCCGATGCCCGGCTTGCGGCAATCGCAGACCATGGCGTAGGGCTCCACCACCCCCTCGGGATGGTGCGGGCAGTAGTAAAAGGCGTCCAGCGCGGCCCCGGCCTCCTCGCGCAATTGGCGCTCCACCTCGGCCTGCACGGCCAGCATCTGCTCCAGGCCGAAGCGGCCCCTGGCTATGCCCGACTGGTTGCTCACCGCCACCACGGCCAGGCCCGCCTCACGCATGCCGGCTATGGCCCGGGCCGCGCCGGGCAGCAGGCGCACCTGGGCGGGGTCGGAGATGTAGCCCACCTCAACGTTGATGGTGCCGTCGCGATCCAAAAACACCGCCCGCCGCATCAGGCCCCCTCCCCCGCCTGGGCCAACAGGCCGCGCGCGGCCAGAGCTACCTCTTCAGGGCTTATGGCCGTGAAGCACTTCAAATCGCCGCTGGGGCATTGGGGCTTGAGGCACGGGCTGCAATCCACCGGCGAACGCAGCAAGGCGGTGCGGGGCCCCAAGGGGCCGGTGGTCACCGGGTCGGTGGAGCCGAACACCGCCACCGTGGGCCTGCCCAGGGCGGCGGCGGCGTGCATCAGGCCGCTGTCGTTGGTGATGAACAGGGTGCAGCGCTCCACCAGGGCCAGGGCCTGCCCCAGTCGGGTGGCCCCGGCCAGGTTGCGCGCCTCCATGCCCGCCAATCCCTGGGCCACGGCCTCGCAGGCAGCGCTTTCCCCCTGGCTGCCGAACAACAACACCGCGTCGGCCGCATCGGCCAAGTCGCGGGCCGTGGCAGCGAAGCGCTCGGCGGGCCACTGCTTGGCCGGGCCAAAGGCCGCGCCAGGGGCCAGGCCCAGAAGCCGGGCTCCTTCCAGGCCCTCGCGCCGCAGATACTCGTTCGCCCATTCCCGGTCCGGGGCCGCCAAAATCAGCTCGGGCCGCACCCCCTCCGGGGGCGGGCTCGCGGGCAAAAGCCCGGCCTGGTCCAGGATGGCCAGGTAGTAACTGGTCTCGTGCACCCGGCGCAGTTCCGGGGTGAGCGTGGCCCGGTGGGTCAGCAGCAAGCCCCGGCCGTCGCGGCTATAGCCCAGACGCACCGGGATGCGGACCAGCCAGGCGATTGCCGCCGCCTCGAAGGCGTTCTGCAACAGCACCGCCCAGTCGTAGCCGCGCGCCCTTAGCTGCCGGGCCAGGGCCAGCATGCCCCCCGCTCCGGCGTGCTCTCCCGCCTTGTCATAGGCCAGCACCCGGCTCACCCCTGGCTGGGCGCCGTACACCGCCGCGGCCCAGGGCCGGGCCAAGACCTCGATCGCGGCCTGGGGGCAGGCGGCGTGCAGGGCGGCCAGGGCGGGCAGGGTCATCACCGCGTCGCCCACCCAGTTGGTGGCCCGCAGCAGAATGCGCCGGGGCGCGGCCGGGTCCAAGCACCGCATCAGCGCTTCTCCCGGGGCCAGGGCTGGAAGGGCTTGGTCTTCCAACGCTGGTGCAGCCAGAACCACTGCTCGGGTTTTTGGCGGATGATGTCCTCCAGCACCTTGGTGTAGTTCTGGGTGTTCTGCCAGATGTCCATGGTCTTGTCGCCGGTCTTGACCAGGGGAATTTCCGGGGAGAAGTACACGTCGAACTTGCCGTCGTCGGCCCGCCAGTTGTAGTGAGCGATGACCGGGGCCTCGGTGGAGCGGGCCAAGAGGGCCAGTCCCTTGTTGGTGCAGGCCGGGCGCCCGAAAAAATCCACCCACTCGCCGTCGTACCAATCCACGTTCTGGTCCAACAAGAGGCCCAGCATGCGGTTCTGTTTGAGCCCCTTGAGCAGGACCCGGGCCGAGCGGTTCTTGGGCACCACCACGCTGTCCGAGCCCTTGGTGCGCCAGGAGTTGACCAGACGATCGGCCGGCGGCCAGTCTATGGGCCGGGCCACCACCAGGGCCCCGAATCCCAGGCTAAAAGATCCGGCGATGTTGCCCCACTCCCAGTTGCCGAAATGGCCGGTCAACAGGATGAGCCCCTTGCCCTTGGCCATGGCGTTGTGCACGTTGTCCAGGCCGTGGCAGCGGGCCTGGGCCGTAATCTCCTCGGGGCTCAAACGCACCAGGCGGGGAATCTCCGTGGCCACCTGGGCGATATGTTCAAAGACCTTGCGCGCGGTGGCCTCCACCCAGGCGGCGTCTTTTTCCGGGAAAGAGGCGCTTAGGTTGGCCAGCACGATTTCGCGGTGACGCCGGTCCAGGCGCATGGCCATGCGGCCCAGGCCCCGGCCCACCGCCCGGCTGAGGCCCAGGGGCGGCAGGGACAGGGCCCACACCCCGGCGCGCAACGCCCGTTCGGCCAAACTCATCGCGCCCCCTCCCAACCGGCCAGGACCGTGGCCAACAGGCGCGGCAAGACTTGGGGACCGTCCATAAACTCCAGGCCCAGGCGGGTGCTCCACACCGGGACATCTTCCGGCAGATCCCGGGGCAGGCGCACCGCGTCCTTGCCCGAGCACACCAGGGACCGGGCCGATAGGGTCTGGGCCCGGGCCCACAGCCCGGTGAGTTCTTCCGAGGTGAAGTGGTGGTGGTCGCCAAAGGTCTCCAGGCCCAGCACGGTGAGCCCGGCCTTGCGCAGGCTGTCCCGGAAGCTCTCAGGCCGGGCCAGGCCGCAAAAGGCGTAAACCGGCTCCCCTTGCCAGTCGCTCTCATCCAAGGCGCGGCCCTGCCGGGCCAACTCCAGGCCCTCCAGACGATAGCGGCAAGCCAGGATTGGCTTGTCGCCCACCAACCTGGCCAGCGATTCCCTGGCCCGCCGGGCCTGCAGCGCATCGCGAACCCTGGTCAGCACCACCGCCTGGGCCCGCTCCAGGGCCCCCGGCCCCTCGCGCAAACGGCCGCGCGGCAACAGGCGCTCCCCGTCCAGGGGATCGGACGCGTCCAGGGCCACCAGGTTCAGGTCGCGGTACAGGGCGCGGTGCTGCAGCAGGTCGTCGCCCACCAACACCCGCGTCCCGCAATGTTGCAAGAGCAGTTGTCCCGCCTGGAAACGCGAGGCCCCCACCGCCACGGGAACCCCCAGGCGGCGGGCCAAAAGCAAAGGCTCGTCGCCGGTCTGATCCACCTCGGCCAGCACCCGCTGGCCATCGCTGACCAGCAGGGGCTCGGTGCCCTGGCGGCCGTAGCCCCGGCTGATGACCCCGGCGGGCAGGCCCATGTCCTCCAGGGCCCGCACCACAGCCATGGTCAGGGGTGTCTTGCCCGTGCCGCCCACGGCCAAGTTGCCCACCCCGATCACCGGCACCGGCAAGCGCCGGGAGGGCTTGATCTTCAGGTCAAAGGCGGCGTTGTTGAGCCACACCCCGGCCCCATAGAGCCAGCTGCCCGCCGTGGCCGCCGCGCGCAAGGCGCCCAGCCAACGGGGGCCGGGCTCGTCGCCCAGCACCCGGCGCCACAAGGCCTCCGCCCGGCTAGCCATGCCCCCCCTCCAGCAACCGGGCCGCCGCCGCCACCGCCCGATCCACCGCGCCGTGGTGGGCGCTCACGAACTCCCGCGCCGCCCGGCCCATGGTGCGGGCCTTGGCCGGGTGCTCCAACAGCTCGCCCCAGACGCCAGCCAACTCCGCCCCGGTTTCGATGCGCCGTCCCCCTCCGGCGGCTTCCAGGTCGCGGGCCATCTCCAAAAAATTGTGGGTGATGGGGCCGAACACCACCGGCACTCCCTGGGCGGCGGGCTCCAAGAGATTGTGCCCGCCCACCGGCACCAGCGAGCCGCCCACGAAAGAAGCCGCGCCCAGGGCATAGGCCGCGGCCAGCTGGCCCAACATATCCAGGATCACCACCTGGGCGTCCTCCGGGGCCGGCCCCTGGGATAGCCGGGCCGCCCTTAGGCCGCGTTCCTGGGCCAAGCGGGCCACCGCCCCGCCCCGCTCCAACTCGCGGGGCGCGATGAGCAGGGCCAGGCCGGGCACGCGTTCTTTCAGCCTCTCATAGGCCTCCAGGCAGGGCTCCTCCTCCCCGGCGTGGGTGGAGCCGGCCACCAGCACGGTGCGCCCGGCTAGGCCCAGCTCCTCAGCCAGGGCGCTACGCTGAGCCTCGTCCAGGTCCGCCGGGGCGCTGTCGAACTTGAGGTTGCCCCCCACCTGGACCTTGCGGGGATTGACCCCCACGCTGAGCAGACGCTCCCGGTCGGTGGCGGTCTGCACCAGCACCAGGTCGAAGCCCCGCCACAGCTCCCGGGCCAGGGGCCCCAGGCGGCGGTAGCCCTTGAGGGTGCGGGGGCTCACCCGGCCGTTGACCAGCATGCGGGGCACGCCCCGTTCGGCCAGGGCCCATTGCCAGCCCGGCCATAGGTCGCCCTCCACCAGAATGGCCAGTCCCGGCCGCAGATCATTAAGCACCGGGCGCACGGCCCAGGGCATTTCCAGGGGGCGGATGAAAGCGGCGTCCACCTGGTGGCCCAGTTTTTCGCGCACCGTGGCCAGACCCTGGCCGGTGCCGCAGGAAAAGGCGATGGGCTTGCCCTTAAAGCGCTCCCGCAGTCCGCGCACCAGAGGCAGGGCCGAGATCGTCTCGCCCACGCTCAAAGCGTGCAGCCAGATGCCGCCGGCAGGCAGGGCGGGCGGCTGGGCCAGGGGGCCCAGGCCCAGGCGGGCCAGGGTGGCCGCGCGCTTGGGCGGCCGGGCCAGGCGGGCGGCGATGAACGGCGAAGCCGCCGCCGCTCCCAGGCCCAAGGCCAGGCTGTACAGGGTGCCCTTCACGCCCCGCCCCCGGGCAGGTCCGAGGCCTGCCAGGCCACGTCTCCCGCGCGGCCCGGCGCCCTGCCCCAGGCCACCTCGTCAATAGGCACGCCCGAGGAAGCCTCTTGCACGGCCGCGTCCACCAGGCGAGGAAAGCTCACTCCCCGGTCCTTGAGGCGGGCGATGAGCCCCTCGAGCACCGGAGCCTGGGCCCTGCCCTCCACTTCGCCGTGCAGGGTGTAGACGTTGAGCTCGCCGGGGCGCACCTGGTCGGCCAGCCAGGCCGCGGCGGTGTCCAGGGTCACCCCGCCGCGCCCCAAAATCTCGTCTAGGGTGGGCAGGGTGGTGGGCAGCTCGATCAGGGGCAAGGCCCGGCCGCCCACCAAAGGGCGGAAGGGACGGCGGCCCCGGGCGCAGGAGACGTGGGTGATGCCCATGTCGGCCAGGGCCTGAAAGGCCATGGGGGTGATCTGCCAACCCGGCGAGGCGAAGGTCTTGGGAGCCATCCCGGTTATCTGCTTGTACAGACGCCAGGCCCGTCCCAGGTGGGAGCGGATGCGCGCGGCGGGCAGGTGGCGCATGCGGTCGTGCCAGAACACGTGGTCCCAGCCGTGCAGGCCCACCTCGTGGCCCTGGGCCATGAGCTCACCAAACAGGTGCGGAGCGGATTGGGCGATGATGGGCCCCGGCAGGAGCACGCCGTAGAGCATGGTGGTGAGGCCGTAGGCCCCGGCCGCGCCGGAGCGCAATTGCTTTCGCAAAAAGCCGGGCTTGACCAGGCGGGCCAGGGCGCGTCCCGAATGGTCGGGCCCCATGGCGATGAAAAAGGAGGCATGGACCCCCGCCCGCGCGAAGATATCCATGAGCCGGGGCACCCCCTGGTTCAGCCCCACCTTGGTGTCGACGTCCACCTTGAGGACCAGGCGGGTGGCGGCCGCGGGCTCGGACCGTTCAATAGGCATGCTTACGACCCGGCTTCAGAATCCCTGGTCTCGCGCACCACGAAACGCGGCCGATGGCGAACCTCGCGATAGATGCGGCCCAGGTATTCGCCCATGAGCCCCACCACCAGGATTTGCAGGCCCACGAAGACGAAAAGAATGGCGAACAGGGTAAACACCCCCTCCACCTCCGGGCCCACCACCAGGCGGCGGATGATTAGGAACAGGCCGAAGCCCAACCCCACCAAGGCGATGAGCACCCCCAAGACGCTGACCATCTGGATGGGCAGCACGGAAAAGCCGGTCATCAAATCGAAGTTGAGCTTGATGAGCTTGAGGATGCCGTACTTGGAGCGGCCCGCCGCGCGCTCGGCATGGGCCACGGGAATCTCGCCCACGCTGGAGGCGTAAAGATTGGCCAGGGCGGGGATGTAGGAAGACGACTCGTGGGAGGCGCTCATGGCGTCCACCACCTCGCGGCGATAGGCCCTGAGCATGCAGCCGTAATCCTTGAGCTGCACCCCCACCACCCGGCTGGTCACCTTGGCCACCAGCCAAGTGGGTATCTTGCGCAGCACCGAGTCGTGGCGCTCTTGCCGCCACCCGCTGACCACGTCGAACCCCTCCTCCAGCTTGGCCACCAGCTTGGGCACCTCTTCGGGAGGGTTTTGCAGGTCCGCGTCCAGGGTAACCACCACCTGGCCCCGCACTTTTTCAAAGCCCGCGAAGATGGCCATGTGCTGACCGTAGTTGCGGTTGAAGCGCACCAGGCGCGCGTGGGGGTCCTGGCCCTGGATGCGGCAGAGCAGCTCCCAGGAGGCGTCCTTGGACCCGTCGTCCACGTAGATCACCTCCCAACTCCAGGGGGAGGCGTTCAGGGTAACGGACAGGCGGGCGTGCAGCTCCACCAAATTGTCTTCTTCATTAAATACGGGGATGACCACCGATAGGTAGGGCTGGTTTTGCGTGACTGCCGGGGGCATGGGCCTCTCCGCCTGGGGTGATGCCAAAACTCGCTGTTCGCGGGTTTATAATATGGCAGGGCAAAGGGATAAAATCAAGTTGGCCCGGAGTGTTAGCCGGGGGGACGGTTGCTGAACAGGGTCTTGTCGCCCACCGTGGCCCAGGGGAACAGGGGCAAGGCCTGCTTGCGCTTTTGGGCCAGGGCGTGAAAACGCTCCCAGCGGGGGGTTTCCGCCACCGCGAAAACCCGTTGGGGCCCGCTCATGAGTTTCATCAAACCCTGGTTGCCGTTCAGGAACCATTTGGCCCGCCCGGGGTCCAGGCGCCGCCCGAAGTCCAGCTCGCCCCAGTTGTCGGCCACGACCACCCGGCGGCGCGCGTAAAAGGCGGTGCCGTGCCAGTAGTCGCCCAGGGTGGCCAAGAGGTCGTCGGGCTTCAGTTCCTGGGCCAGAGGAGCGATCATGGGCCCCAGGGAGCGGCTTTTCTCCACCTCGGGCAATAACTGGGCCGCGGTCAGGATCAGGCACAAAAACACCGCCAGGGGGGCGTAGGCCGCCGCCCAGGCGTGCGAACGCACCGCGTACACCCCCAGGCCCAGCAGGGCCAACGCCAGGGGGCCCAGGAAAACCAGCGCGCCCACCTCCTGAAACTGAAGGTTTCGGCTCACCCCGGCGAACACCACCAGGCCCAGGCCCAGCAGCAGGCACAAGGTGGCCAGGGCGGTGATGCTGGCCCTGAGCCCGGCCGGGGCCGTGGCCCCCTTGGGCCAGGACATCACCCCGCTCAGGGGGCGGCCCACCAACAGGGCCAGGGGGGGGAGCATGGGCAGGGCGTAGTGCAGCATCTTGGAGCGCGAGACGGTGAAGAACACGAAGAAGCCAACGAACCACACCGCGCTCATGAGCCAGGAGCGGGCCTCGGGCTGGCGCCACTGGGCCCGGGGGAAGGTGCGCCCCACGCACCAGGGCAGGAGCATGGTCCAGGGTAGAAAGGCGCCGGGCACCAGCAGGAAGTAATACCACCAGGGCTCGAAGCGCTGGTGCTGGGTGGTGAGCAGGCGGCCCACCTGTTCGTCCCAGAAAAAGTAGGTGATGAACCCCTTTTGCAGAATGGCCGCGGCCACAACCCAGGGTAGGCACAGCAAGAGGAACAAGGCCCAGCCCCGCCAGTCCCAGAGCAGGCGGCGCAGCAGGAGCCACTCCCCGGCCAGCAGGCCGAAGAGCACCACGGCCATGGCCGCCAGGCCCGGCCCCAGCACCCCCTTGGTCAAGAAACCGATGGCGCAGCCCACCCAAAAGGCGTAGAGCCCCCACTGGCGTCCGGCCCGCAGGCTCCAGGCCCCCCACACGGCCAGCAGGATGCCGCAGCACAACACCATGTCCACCAGGATAACCCGGCTCAGAGCCAGGAACATCAACGAGGTGGCCAGCACCAGGCCGGACCAGAAACCGGCCCGGTCGTCGTCCCAAAGCCCTCGGCCCAGGGCGAAGAGGATAAGCACGCTCAGGGTGCCGAACACAGCGGGCACCAGGCGGGCGGCGATCTCGTTGACGCCGAAGGCCGCGAAGCTAAGGGCGGTGAGCCAATAGTAAAGCGGCGGCTTCTCCAAATAGATGACGTAGTTCAGCCGGGGGATGATCCAGTGGCTGAAGGAACCGGACTCCAGCATCTCCCGGCCCAGCTCGGCGTAGCGGGCCTCGTCGCTTTCCCACAGGTAGTGCATGCCCACCTGGGGGAAGAACAACACCAGGCACACCGCCACCAAGAGCAGGAAAAGCAGGCGTCGCTGCCAGTCGGGGTTTTGCAGCAAATTGATCACAGGGTCGTCTCAACCTCGGCCTTGGGCCGCTCCTGAGTAGGCGCGGAATTTTCTTGCGGCGCCGGGCTCGGCGAAAGCTCTTCCTTGGGCTCCTGGGGAGGCGCGGCCTGGGGCGCGACGCCCGGCGGGACCGGCTCCCGGCTCACCGGCGGCGGGGCCTCGCCGCGCCACTGGGCCAGGGCCGTCGGGTTGCCGCCCAAAAGATAGCCCTCCCCCTGGTCCAGGACCACGAAGTTCGGCGTGGCCGTGAGGCGCTCCCGCAGACCCACCCGGCTGAACACGTACACCGGCCCGGCGGCGGCCAGCTCCTGGGACAAATCCGGCCCCTGGGCCGCCGGGAGTTGAAGCAGGCTACGCCCAGTATAGTAGACCAGGCTGGGCTTACCCAGGCCATAGGTCAGCACCCGGGCGTCCTCGCCGGCCCGGCGCCCCACCTCCAGGGCCAGCCGCTTGGCCGGGGCTTGCAGCACCTGGGCCGCCTGGGGCATCAGACCCAGGAACAGCGCCGCGCACAGCAGGGCCGCGCCCCCGCCCAGGGCCCAGGGCAGCATCCCGCCTCGCCCGCGCCGCGCGGCCCAGGCCGCCAGATACATCCCCGCCCCGGCGACGAAGGCGGCCACCAGAGGCCACAGCACCATCATGGGCGGGCGCAGGGGCAAGGCGTAGGGGCCGGAGTCCAGACCCGAGCTCAAGATGGTCTCCCACAGCAGGGGCAGCGCCGCCGGGGTGGCGGCCAGGGCCAACACCCACAGTCCGCCCGAGATCCACAGGCCCGCCCAAAACACCCAGCGGGCCAGGCGTCCTCCGCCCTCCCCCATGGCCAGGCGGCGCAGTTGGCAGGCGGCCAGCACGGCCACAAAGGGCATGGCCGGCAGGATGGCGCTAAGTTGCTTGGCCGGGTTCAGGCCGAGCACCAGGAGAATGACCAGCAAACAAATCGCGGCCAGCAAATGCAAACGGCTCAGGCGGTCCAGTTCCCTTTGCTCACTCGGGTTCTGCAACAGGGCCCGGCCCAACTCGGGCAAGGCGGCGGCGGCAAAGGGAAAGGCCCCCAGAAAAAGCACGGGCAGATAAAAGGCCAGGCCCGGGCCGAGGTCCAGCCCGGGCAGGGAGGCCGCCAGGGCCTCCAGGAAGCGGTCGCCCAGCTTCCACCAAACCAACACGTACCAAGGCAGGTTGATGGCCAGGAAGATCAGCAGGCCCCACAGCCAGCGGACGCGGGCCAGGGCATAGCCCAGGCGCCCCTGGGCCAGGGCGTAGAAGGCCGCGCTGGGCAGCACCAGGGCCAAGGCCAGCGGGCCGGACGTCAAGAACCCCAGGCCCAAGGCGGCCCAGCCCGCCAGCCACCAGCCGCCCCGGTCTGCCTCGCTCTCCAGAGCCAGGAACCAGGCCAGCAAGGCCAGGGTGGTCCACAGGCTGAGCAGGGCGTCGCCCAGGCAGGCGCGTCCCGTGAGCACCATCAGGGGGCTGAAGGCCAGGGCCGCGGCGGCCAGGGCCCCCAGGGAGGCCCGCCCCGAGGCGCGCCAGACCAGTAGGCCCACCGCCAGGATCAGCAGCAGGGCGCTGACAACCGAGGGCAAACGCGCCCCCAGCTCGTCCGCGCCCGCCAGGGCCTGGCCGGCGGCCACGGCCCAGTAGGTCAGGATGGGTTTTTGCAGTTGGGGCGCGCCCTCATAGGTGGGCACCAGCCAGTCGCCCCCGGCGCGCATGGCGGACACGGAGGCGGCGTAACGGGCCTCGCCTAAATCTGTGAGGGGTACCTCGCCCAACCAGGCCAGATAAAGGGCACCGGCCGCTGCCAGCACCAACAACAGGGCCAGCGCTCCCCGCAGATTGCTCTTGCCCTTCATGACGCAGACTCCCTAGCCATTTGGGGTTAACTGGGAGGACCAGGGGGCGGGCACGGGCCCTAGCTCCCCTCCCCGGCGTTGCTCCCGGCCTGGGGGGTGATGCCCTCCAGGCCCTGGTCTATGGCGAACTGCATGCGATGCAAACGGGTGTACACCCCGCCCAGGGCCACCAGTTGATCGTGACGGCCCTCCTCCACGATGCGACCCCCGCTGATCACCAGGATGCGGTCGGCCCGCTGCACCGTGGACAGGCGGTGGGCGATGACAAAGGTGGTGCGACCGGCCATGAGGTTTTCCAAGGCCTTTTGCACGTACATCTCGCTCTCGGTGTCCAAGCTGCTGGTGGCCTCGTCCAGGATGAGGATGGGCCGGTCGGCCAACAGGGCCCGGGCGATGGATAGGCGCTGGCGCTCGCCGCCGGAGAGCAGCACCCCGCTCTCGCCGATCATGGTATCCAGGCCCTGGGGCATCTGCTCGATGAACTTGGTGGCATAGGCCGCCTCGGCCGCCGCGCGTACCTGCTCCTCGGTGGCGTCGGATCGGCCGTAGGCGATGTTGTTGCGCACCGTGTCGTTGAACAGGATGGTCTGCTGGGTGACGACGGCGATCTGTCCCCGCAGGCTGTGCAGGCTGGCCTGGCGGATGTCCACCCCGTCGATGCTGATGGCTCCCTCGCTCACCTCGTAGAAGCGGGGCAGCAGGTTGACCAGGGTGGTCTTGCCTCCGCCGCTGGTGCCCACCAGGGCCACGGCCTGGCCCTTGGGCACGGTGAGGTTGATGTCCTTGAGCACCGGCTCACCGGGGCGGTAGGCGAAGCCCACCCCGCGAAAGGCGATCTCGTTTTGCAAAGCAGGCATTTCCACCGCGCCGGGCTGCTCGGCTATCTCCACCGGCTCGTCCAGGACCCGGTACACCCGCTCGGCGGCGGCCAGGCCGTTTTGCACGTCGTTGTTCAGGCTGCTCAGGCGCTTGACCGGCTCGTACAAGAGGATCAGGGCGGTGAGGAAAGAGAAGAAGGTGCCCGGCGTGGACACGCCGTGGATCACCTGCCAGCCGCCGTAGAACAGGATGCCCGCGATGCCCAGGCCGCCCAAGAACTCCATGAGCGGGCTGGAGATGGCCCGGGTGGAGATGTCCTTCATGCGCAAACGGAACAGGCGGAAGGCCTCGTCGGTGAAGCGCTTGGTCTCGTAGTCCTCGCGGCAGAAGCCCTTGACGATGCGGGCTCCGGCGATGGTCTCGTGCAGCAGCACGGTGACGTCGGCCATGGTCTCCTGGGAGCGGTGGGAAATCTTGCGCAGCCTCCGCCCGAACTTGACCAGGGGGATGACGCACAGGGGGAACACCCCCAGGGCGAACACGGCCAGGAACCAGTCGCGGTAGACGATCACCGCGATGAGGCCCACGATGGTGAACAGGTCCTTGAGCACCCCGGTGACCACGCTGCTCACCGCGCCCTGCATCTGGTTCACGTCGTTGGTGATGCGGCTCATCAGCTCGCCGGTGGGGGTGCGGTCGTAATAGCTCAGGCTCAGGCGCTGCAAGTGGGCGTAGAGGTCTATGCGGTACTGGGTGACGATGCGCTGGCCCACGAACTGCATCAAATAGGTCTGGCCGTATGCAGACAGGCCCTTGACCATGTAGAGCACGATGATGCCTATGGGCATGAGCATGAGCAGGTCCGCGTCGCGGGCCACGAAAATCTTGTCCATCACCGGCTTGACCAGATAGGCCATGGCCGAGGTGGAGGCCCCCACCAGGACCATGAGGGCCATGGCCCCGGCCAGGCGCTTCCAATAGGGGCGCACCATGGCCAGCAGGCGCTTGGCGTGGGCTATGTCGCGTTGACGTTTTTGGGCCCGCTCGGACAAACCGTTTACTCCTCCATCATTTCCAGGGCCAACTGAGCCACCCGGCGGCTGGCTCCCGGCCCGCCCAGCTTGGCGCGAACCTCGCTGAGTCCCTGGATCACCCTCTCCCGGCGACTCTCGTCTTCCAGCAAGGACAAGGCCTCGGCGCATACCTTTTGCGGGGTGGCCTCGCCCTGGATCAACTCGGGCATCAGCTCGCGGCCGGCGATCAGGTTGGGCATGGCGATGTACTCCACTTTAATCAGGGAGCGCGCCACCAGATAATTGAAAGCTCCGGTCTTGTATACCACCACCGACGGGGTCCCGGCCAGTGCGGCTTGCAAGGTGGCCGTGCCCGAGGCCACCAAAAGCAGCTTGGCCTCCTGCATCACCTGGCGGGCTCTTCCGGCCACGATGGTCAATCCCCGGGGCGTGTCGTTGAGAAAAGGCTCCACTTGCTCACGCTTGAGCCCGGGAGCCAGGGGCATCACGAAATGCAGGCCCGGCCGCTTTTGTTGCAGACAGCGGGCCGCCTCCAGCAGCAGAGGGGCCAGCCGGCTGATCTCGGACATGCGGCTGCCGGGCAACAGGCCCACCAACTCGGCCTCCGGGGGCACCGGCAAGGGCTCGTCCCATTGCTGGGCCGGGATGTCCAGCAAGGGGTGGCCCACGAAGCTCACCGGCAACCGGGGGGCGTTGACCTCGAAGAACTCGGGCTCAAAGGGAAACACGCAGGCCAGGCGCCGCACGAAGGAGGCCATTTGCCTGGCCCGCTTGGGCCGCCAGGCCCATACCTGGGGGCTGATGTAATAGAGCACCTTGAGGCCCAGCTTGTGGGCCGCCTTGCCGATGCGGAAGTTGAAGTCCGGAAAATCCACCAAGATGACCAGGTCCGGCCGGGTGCGCTTAAGGTGGCGCTTCATGCCCCGGATGGCCCCCAGGATGACCTTCAGCTTGGGCAGCACCTCGGCCACCCCCACCAGGGCCAGATCTTCGGAGCGCGACAGCAGCTCCACCCCGGCGGCCTCCATCTTGGGCCCGCCTATGCCGCTGATGCTAAGACCGGGCTCCAGGGCCAGCAGTTCGCGGGCCAGACGGGCCGCGTGTTGATCGCCGCTGGCCTCTCCGGCCACCAGCACCACCGAGTGGCCCCCGGCCAACTTACTCTTCCTCTGCGCTCAGGGCTTCCACCCATCGCGGCGAGTCCTGCAAGACGTCCTGGTAGGCGCACAGGCCCTCTTGCACGCAGGCCTTCACCCGCATGGCGCAGGCCAGGGCCTGGCGTCCCGCCCGGCCGTCCACCCGAGGGGCCTGGCGGCTGCGCACCGAGTCCAAAAAGGAGCTGAGTTCCTTTTCCAGGGGGTCGCTCTTGGGAAAGCGGGGCCGCTCGGCGGTGACCTTGGGCAGTTTGCCGGGGCGATATTCCACTCCGCTGACCACCAGCAGTTTGCGCTTGCGGAAATCCAGGGAAAGATAGGCGTCGGGCTGGAACAGGCGCAGCTTGCGCTCGTCCTTGAGGGCCAGGCGGCTGGCGGTGACGTTGGCCACGCAGCCGCCGGCGAACTCCAACCGGGCGTTGACCAGGTCGGCGTGGGGGCCCAACACCGGCACCCCCTTGGCCCGGATCTCCACCGGCTCCTCGCCGTGCATGAGGGCCAGGATGATATCCAGGTCGTGGATCATCAAATCCAGGGTCACGTCCACATCGGTGGCCCGGGCCTTGAAGGGGGCGATGCGGTTGACCTCCATGAACATGGGCTGGCCTGCCCGCTCGAACATGCCCTCCACTGCGGGATTGAAGCGCTCCAGATGGCCCACCTGCAAAATGCGGCCGCCCTCAGCGGCCAGGGCGATGAGCTCGTCGGCCTCCTCCAGGGTGGCGGTCATGGGCTTTTCGCACATCACGTCGGACCCGGCGGACAAAAAGTCCTTGGCCACCGCGTGGTGGGCCACCGTGGGGGTGACCACGCTCACCGCCTCCACCCGGCCCAGCAGCTCGCGGTGGTCGCTGAAGGCGGGACAGCCCACCGCCTTGCCCACCGTTTCGGCCTGGGCGGGGCTGGCGTCCACCACCCCCACCAGCTCGGCGCTTTTGAGGCGAGCCAATTTTTCGGCATGGAAACGGCCCAAGTAGCCCACTCCCACCACCGCTATTTTCACCGGCGCGCTCACGCGGCCTCCTTTTTCTGACGTCCGATTTTTCAGCCGCGGCCCAGGATGCAGATGCCCGAAGCGTCGGCCAGCTTGACGGCCTGTTCCAGGTCGAAAAACAGGGTGCGCCCCGCCTCCACCACCAGGCAGGAGGCTCCGGCCGCGGCCATCACCGCCACGGTGTCGCCGCCCACCGAGGGCAGGTCGAAGCGGCGGTCCTGGTTCGGCTTGCAGCGTTTGATCACCACCGCGCCCTGGCCCCCGGCCAGCTCGCCGCCCCGGCGGATGCACTGGTCGGTGCCTTCCATGGCCTCCACGGCCAGCACCGCCCTGCCCCGCACCACCACGCATTGGCCTATGTCCAGCTTGCCCAACTCGGCGGCCACCTGCCAGCCCACCTCGATGTCCTCGCGCTCCTCGTCGCCGGGCCCCCGCGCGGTGTACACGCCGGGCCGGGCCAGCAGCTCGGGCATCAGCTCGTGGCTGGGCAGAATCTCTATGCCCTGCTCGCCCAGGTAGTCGGCAAAGGTGCGCAGAATGCCGTCGTCGGCCATGTGGCGAATCTTTTTGATCAGCCCCAGGGCCTTGAGGTCCGGCTTGAGGTCGAACATGCGCGGCTTGGTCACCCCGCCGCACATGGCCGCCTGGGTCACGCCCTGGCTCTTGAAGGCCTTCATCAGCTTGCCCAACTGGCCCAGCTGCACCCAGGTGAGGCTGTCCACCTCCTGCTCCAAGGCGGGCAGGGTCTCGCCCTTGAAGGCCACGGCCACCACGCGGTGACCCTGGGCCCTGGCGGAGCGGGCGAACAGCAGGGGGAACTGGCTTTTGCCGGCAATGAGGCCTATGGTGCGCCGTGCCATCTCAATGCTTCGCTAACGAGCGACTCCCCGCTCGCTGGAGGCTATGAAGTCCAACAGGTGGATGACCTCCGGCACGCCGGGAACCTCGGCGCGGACTTGCTCCATGGCCTTTTGGATGGGGGTGTGGGTGCGGAAGATGATGCGGTAGGCGGCTTTGAGCGCCTCCAGGGTCTCTTCGGAAAAGCCGGCCCGCTTCAGGCCGATGACATTCAGGCCGTGGGGCTTGCAACGGTTGCCTTCGCACAGGCAATACGGCGGCTGGTCCTGGGCCACGCCGCTCATGCCCCCGATATAGGCTCGGGTGCCGATGCGGGTGAACTGGTGGATGGCCACCATGCCGCCCAGGCCCACGTAATCTTCTATGTGCACGTGGCCGCCCAGGGTGGCCCCGTTGGCCATGATGACCCGCTGGCCCAACTGACAATCGTGGGCCACGTGGGAATAGGCCATCAAAAGGCATTCGTCGCCCAGGCGGGTCACGCCGCCGCCTTCTCCGGTGCCCCGGTTGACGGTGACGAACTCGCGGATCAGCACCCGGTCGCCGATCTGCAGGAAGGTGCGTTCGTCGCCGAACTTCAGATCCTGGGGATCGGTGCCCACCGAGGCGTAGGGCCAGATGTGGCAGTCGGCCCCGATGGTGGTCAAGCGTTCGATGTTGGCGTGGTGGTCCACCCGGGTGCCCGGTCCTATGGACACCTCGGGCCCGATGTGGGCAAAAGCGCCCACCTTGACCCCGAGGGCCAGCTGGGCGCTGTCGTGAACCACCGCGGTGGGATGAATCTCCATGAAAAACCTTTTCCCGCTCTCAGAGAAAAACTAGGGGGCCGGCCTCGGCCGGGAATCCTCGATTAAGGTTTATTGCACCAGGGCCGCCGTAAGCTCGGCCTGCACGGCCAACTGGTCGTCCACAAAGGCCTTGCCGATCATTTTCCAGGCCCTGGTGGAGCGGTGCACCGCGGTGAGCTCCATGATCAATTGATCACCGGGGATCACCGGCCTGCGGAACTTGACCTTATCCATACCCATGAAATAGAACAACCGGTCCTTGGCTTCGGGGTGGGACTGGTAGGCCAGGATGCCGCCGGTCTGGGCCATGGCTTCGATGATCAGCACACCGGGCATCACCGGCTGACCGGGAAAGTGCCCCTGAAAAAAAGCCTCGTTATAGGTCACGTTTTTCATGGCCTTCACGTATTCGGGAAGCCTCACTTCCAAAACGCGATCCACCAGCAGCACAGGATAGCGGTGGGGCAGGATTTTCAATATGTCGGTGAGGTTCAGCTCTCCATCAGGCATATGACCGCTCCTTTACTACTTTTCCTCGTCACGCCCCAGCCGGTCTTCCAGGGCCTTGACCCGGCTGAATATCTCCGGCAGGCGCTTTACCAGCCCCCTGGTGCGCAGCCATAGGCGGTGGGGCATTACCGGGTATCCGCTGACCACCTCGCCGGCCTCGACCGACTGGGCCACTCCGGAGCCGCCGCCCACCATGGCCCCGTCGCCAATGGTGATATGCCCGGCCACGCCTACCTTGCCCCCCAGAACCACGCCCTTGCCCAGGGTGCTGGAGCCGCTGATGCCCACCTGGGCCACCAACAGGCTGTTTTCGCCGATGACGCAGCCATGGGCGATGTGCACCTGGTCGTCGGTCTTGACCCCGCGCTGTATCCAGGTGCGGCCGTTGGCCGCGCGGTCGATAGTGGTGCCCGCCCCCAGCTCCACGTCGTCATCGATCTGCACGATGCCGATCTGGGGGATCTTGAAGTGGCGCTCACCGTCGAACACGAAGCCGTAGCCGTCGGCTCCGATGACCACTCCACCGTGGATGACGCAACGGCTGCCTATGCTGCAATCGTGGTACACCGCCGCGTTGGCGTGGATGACCGTATCCGAGCCCACCCTCACTCCGGGGCCCAGGTAGGCGCCCGGATGCACCACCACCCTATCGCCCAGCTTGGCCCCGGCTCCCACATAGGCCAACGCGTGAATTGAGCAGTCCGCCCCCAACACCGCGTCCGGCTCCACCACCGCCTTGGGATGAACCCCCAGCGGCTCATAGGGCTTGGCCGTGGCCTTGGTCAATACCTGGGCATAGGCCAGGTAGGGGTTGTCCACCCGGATGACCGCCAGCCCCTCGGGGACCTTCTGGCCGCGCGACACCAAGACCACGCCCGCCCGGCAACTTTCCAGCAGCGGGGCGTACTTGGGGTTGGCCAGGAAAGACAAATCCTCGGAGCCGGCTTGCTCCAGGCCCTTTATGCCCGAGACCTCTCGCTCGGCCGGGCCTTCCAGGGCGCCTCCCAACAAAAGGGCCAACTGGCCCAGGCTAATCTTCACCGGCTTAGCCCTACGGGTACTTCTTGTCGTAGGCCGCGATCACTTCACTGGTGATGTCGGAGCTCTGGGGGAAGTAGAGCGCAGTGCGGGCCTCGGTGATCAAGGCAAAGCCGCCCTTGGCGCCCAAGGCCTTTATGATCCCCTGCATGCGCCTGAGAATGGGCGCAAAGGCGTCGCGTTGGGCCTCGCGCACCTCTTGCTGGGCGTCGCGGCGCCGGTCGTTGAGGCGCCTGGCCTTGCGCTCGAACTCACGCTCCTTGGCCAGTTTGGCCTCGGGCTTAAGCAGCATGGCGGTGTTTTCCAGATCCTTGCGGAGCTTGGCCACCTCCTCGTTGAGCTGCTTCAACTCCTCCTCCAGCTTGGCCGCCTTGCGCCGCAGCTCGGCTTGGGATCTTTTGCCTTGCTTGCAGTCGTTTACCGCCTGCTCCATGTTGATCACGCCGATTTTGGACTGGGCATGAGCGGCGACGGGCGCCAGCCAAAACGCGGTCAATAAGAGTCCCAGCAAGATGGTAAGTTTGCCGTGTTTGGACTGTAACATCAATAATCTCCCCTTTGTAGCCTTTGGTTGGGGGTTGCTAGAACAAGCCGCCGACGGTGAACTCGAAGGCAGACAGGTCGTCATAGGGCTGCTGGTCAAGCACGTAACCGTACTCCAGGCGCAACGGGCCCATGGGCGACATCCAGCGAATGCCGACACCCACGCTTTGACGCAGGTCGCCGAAATCGTATCCCTGCGCCGAGGTCCAGGAGTTACCGGTGTCGTAGAAGACCACGCCCGTGAGGCCCGCCTTCCTGAACAACGGGAAACGCAACTCGACGTTGGCCACGAACATGCGCTCGCCACCGATGAGGTCGCCGTTGGCGTCCATGGGGCTCACCGATTGATAGGCAAAGCCCCGGAGAGTGTTGATGCCGCCCAGGAAGAACTTCTCGTAAATGGGCAGCTCACCGTCCGAGTGCTGATCCAGCCAGCCCAACTGTCCGTGCAACACGAATACCGTATCCCACCACATGGGGAAATACCAGCCGCTGTTGGCGATAATTTTGGTAAACGCGTTGGTGCCGCCCAACGGGGGACCGGCCCACTGCACGCTTATGTTGTTGTCCGAGCCCTTGGTGGTGTTAAAGGTGGCATCGCGGGTATCGCGGCGCAAAATGCCCTTGAAAGCGCTGGTGGTGTAGGTGCCCTCCTGGCTCTTGATGTAGTAATCCGCGTTGCTGTCAACATCGGACACCGTGGCCTGTTCATAGGTGTACCAGAGATAGAAGCGGGTGTAGGCCAGCGGCGTGGGGAAGCCCCAGCGCAAGTTGCCGCCCGTGGCGTTCTTGGTGTACTGGATGTACTCGCGGTCCCAGTTGTAGAGATCAACTCCGAAGCTGATGGGGCGATCAAAAAGCCACGGCTCGGTGAAGCTCAGGGTGAAGCGGTTGGTCAGGCCGCCCAGGGTGGCCCTAAACTGCACCTGCTGGCCCCGGCCGAAGAGGTTGGACTCGCTGAGCTGGCCCATGATCATGAAGGAGTCCTGGGTGGAGTAGCCCGCGCCGAAGGATACCTGGCCGGTGCGCTTCTCCTTCACCTTGATGTTCACGTCCATGGTATCGGGATCGGCGCCCTTGGTGGGCGTGATGGTGATGTCCTCGAAGAAGTTGAGCCGGTGCAGGCGCATGTTGGCCGAGCGGATGGCGGTGGCCGAGAACAGGTCGCCTTCGGCCATGCCCAACTCGCGGCGGATCACCTTGTCGCGGGTGCGGGTGTTGCCGCTGATGACAATGCGGTCAAAGTAGATCTTGGCGCCCTTGGTCACCTGGAAATCCAGGGCCACGGTGTGCTCTTTCATGTTCTGGCGCACCTGAGGGCGCACCTCCACGTAGGCAAAGCCGCGGTTGGCGTAAAGCTCGTGCAGGGTGGCCAGGTCCAGGCGCAACTGCTCGCGGTTGTACCAGTCACCCGGCTTGGTCTTGATCATCGCCTCCAGGTCCTTCTGGGGGATGATCAGCTGGCCGGAGATGCCCACGGTGGAGACCTTGAAGCGGGGGCCCTCCTCGATGTTGATGGTCAGGATCAGGCCGTCCTTGCCGCGGGTGATCTCGGGCTTGCCCACCCGGGCGCTCATATAGCCGTGGTTGTAATAAAAGTCGTTGAGCTTCTGGACGTCCTGCTCCAGCTTGGCCCACTCCATGACGTGGTCGTCCTTGAACCAGGAGAGCCAGCCTTTTTCTCCGGTGCTCATGACCTCCTTGAGCTCGCTCTCGCTGAAGGCCTTGTTGCCCCGCAACTCGATCTTGGAGACGTAGACCTTTTCACCCTCGACGATGGTGAACTTGATGCCCAGATCGCCCTTGGGCAGGTTGATGACCTGGCTGGTCACCTTGACGTCGTAGTAGCCCTTGTCGCGATACATCTGGACGATCTTTTGCTCGGCTTCCTTTACGGCGGCCGGCTTGTACACCGCGAAACGCTTGAGACCTATCTGGTCTTGCAGATCCTTGGTGTCGATCTCCTCGTTACCCTCGAATTTGACCTCGCGCACCGCCGGCTTTTCCTTGACGGCGATGGTGACCACCTTGCCCTTGGGACTGTCGGCGGTGGCGATCTTCACGTCGTCGAAGTAACCCAGCTTCCAGATGGCCTTGAGGTCGTCGTCGATGAGGATGGGCGAAAAGACGCCACCCTCCTTGGTCTTGAGCACCGCCTTGATGGCATCGGACTCTATGCGGCGGTTGCCGGATATTTCGATAGTGGAGACCTTCTCGCGGCCGCTTACCTGCACCGCCAGCTCGCGGGCGATGCGGTCGGTGAGCGTGGCGATGGAATCCAGGCCCGATCCCTCCACAAAGGCGGATTGGGGACGCTGCATACCCAACACGTCCAAGGTCTTGGCGTCCAGGGACACCCGGCTGCCGATCTTGGTGATGGAGCCGGTGATGGCGAAATCCGCGCCCAAACGGCCGGCCACCTTGCGGGCCAGGGTGAGGTCCAGGGGCTTGCCTTCCGCCGCCAAGGCCTGGTTGACTTCGTCCAGGGGAATAACCGTCACCCCCATGGTGTTCAGCTTGTCCCTGAGCATCTTCTGCACGTCGTCGCGCAGATCGGTCAGAGGCTCCCGGCTAAAGACGTGGAAAGGAAAGATCGCCACCTTCATGGCATCGGCCGCCTGGGCCACGGCAGGGGCAAAGAGCACCAAGGCCAAGGTCAATGCCAGCAGAGTTCTCCTCATCACCGTTTTCATTCCTCGCTGGGCCCTGCCTGATCCAGGCTGAAGGCCTTGCCGTCGGCCAACCGCACCCGGCGCCCCAGCGCCTCGGCCAGCCGTTGGTTGTGGGTGGCCACCAGGGTGGTGAGCCCGTGACTTTTATTGAGCTTCACCAACAATTGGTGGACCAATTCTCCAGTACGTTCGTCCAGGTTGCCCGTGGGCTCATCGGCCAAGAGCAGGCTGGGACCCAACACCAGGGCCCGGGCCACCGCCACCCGCTGGGCCTCGCCGCCGGAAAGCTGCGCCACCCGGTGCGAACTGCGGTGGGCCACTCCCACCTCGTCCAAAAGCTCCATGGCCTGCTTTTGGGCCTGCGCCCTGTCCTGGCGGGCTATGAGCGCGGGCATCATCACGTTCTCCAAGGCGCTGAACTCGGGTAGCAGGTGATGAAACTGGAACACGAAACCTACCTGACGGTTGCGAAACGAAGCCAAGGACGCTTCGTCCATCTGGAAAATTTCGCGTCCCCCCACCATAACCCGACCAGAGGTGGGTCGGTCAAGAGCTCCCACAATATGTAGCAGCGTGGACTTGCCCACGCCCGAGGCTCCCACTATGGCCACCGTCTCGCCTTGGGCGACCTCGAGGTCCAGATCCTTGAGGACCTCCACCTGGTCCTGTGGCCCAAAGTACGTCTTTTTAAGCTGCTTTATATGAATGTATCTGGGCTCGTCTGTCAAGTCTCGACCCCCTGGCTCCGCACGATTACAGCCTTATTCATATCGCAGCGCGCGTACCGGGTCCAGGCCTCCCGCGACCCTGGCCGGATAAATCGTGGCCAACAGGCTGATTAGCACCGCGCAAGCGGCCACCACCGCCACCATCAGGGGGTCCACCTGCACCGGCAAGGTGTTGATGGGATACACCGCCTTGGGCAGCTGGATGAAGTGGTAGCGCGACAAAAGCCAGCACAGGAAGAGCCCTCCGCCGACCCCCACCACCGTGCCCACCAGGCCGATGAACAGCCCCTGGAGCATGAAAACCCGCCGCAAGCTGGCCCTGGTGGCGCCCAGGGCTTTCAAGATACCGATATCGCGGGTCTTTACCATGACCATCATGATCAGACTGCTCACGATGCCAAAAGAAGCCACGAACACGATCAGGATGAGGATCACGAACATGGCGATTTTTTCCAGCTTCAGGGCGGCGAAAAGGTTGCTGTTGGTGCTGATCCAGTCGCGGGCGTAATACAGAGGGCCCAGACGCCGTCCTATGGTCTTGGCCACGGCGGGGGCCTGGTACAGGTCCTTGAGCATGACTTCCATGCCGGTGACCCCCTGGCCCAGGTCCAAAAAGCGCTGTCCCGCGGCCAGGCCCATGAACACGATGGAAGAGTCGAACTGATAGAGCCCCGACTCGAAGATGCCCACCACCTGGAAAGGCTCGGTCTTGGGCGCGCGCCCCACCGGCGTGTCCTCGCCCAGGGGGTTGATGACGTTGACCACCGCGCCCATCCCTAGGCCCAGGCGCCGGGCCAGGGCCGAACCCAGCACCACTCCCCACAGGCCGTCGCCCAAGGGCCGGGACAGGCGCTTAAGGTCGCCGGCCACCAGGTGCTGAGCCAACTCCTTGGCCTTGGGCGAGTCCGGGGCCTGTAGGCCATAGACGATGGCGCCGCTGGCCGCGGCCGGTGCCACCAGCATCACCTGGCCATAGACGATGGGCGAGACTCCGGTCACTTGGGGCATCTGATCCAGCTTTTTCACCACCGCCTGGGGCGATTCGATAATGCCCCCGGCCTTGTAGATGGTGACATGGGAGTTCATGCCCACGATTTTCTTGGTGAACTCGTCCTGGAACCCGTTCATGACGCTGAGGACCACGATAAGCGCGCACACCCCCAGCGCCACCCCGGCCATGGAAAGGATGGTTATCAAATTGATAAAAGCATGCTGACGGGCGCGCAGAAAGCGGAAGGCCAGGAAGACCTCGAAACGCATCAACCCTGCTCAGGCCTAAGCAATGGGAAAAGGATGACCTCCCGGATGCTGGGCTGGTCGGTCATGAGCATCACCAGCCGGTCGATGCCCATGCCCTCCCCCGCGGTGGGGGGCATGCCGAACTCCAGGGCCTTGACGTAATCCTGATCCATGAACTGGGCCTCGTCGTCGCCGGCCTCCCGCTGGGCCACCTGCTCGTTGAAGCGGCTGCGCTGGTCGTCGGGGTCGTTGAGCTCGCTGAAGCCGTTGCCCATCTCGCGGCCGGTGATGAAAAACTCGAAGCGGTCCACGATGTCCGGGTCCAGGTCGTTGGTGCGGCTGAGCGGGCTGATGTCCCGGGGGAAGCCGGTCACGAACGTGGGCTGCCAGAGGTTGGGCTCCACGGTCACGTCGAATATCTTGGCCAGGGCCTTGCCCAGGCTGTCGCCGCGATCATGCTGCCCGCCCATGGCGGTGGACATGTTCAGGGCCTTTTCCCGGTCAAAGAGCACCTCGGGCGGCACCTGACCCATCTCCAACAGCGAGCTGCGGAAGTCTATGCTCTGCCAGGGCGGGGTAAGGTCCACGTTGCGGCCCTGGTAATCGAAGCTGAGGGAGCCCTTGACCGCCATGGCCACCTTGCCGAACATCTCCTCGGTCATGGTGATGAGGTCTTCGTATGTGGCGTAGGCCTGATAGAACTCCAGCATGGTGAACTCGGGGTTGTGGCGAACGCTCACCCCCTCGTTGCGGAAGTTACGGTTGAGCTCGAACACCCGCTCCAGGCCGCCCACCACCAGGCGCTTCAAATATAGCTCCGGGGCCACCCTGAGGTACAGCTTCATGTTCAGGGCGTTGTGATGGGTCTCAAAGGGACGCGCGGTGGCACCGCCGGGGATGGCCTGCATCATGGGGGTCTCCACCTCCAGGAAGTCGCGCTCGGTGAGGAAACCCCGCAGGGTGGAGACGATGGTGGAGCGGGCCCGGAAAATATCGCGCACCTCCTGATTCATGATCAGGTCCAGGTAACGCTGGCGGTAGCGCTGCTCCACGTCGGTGAGGCCGTGGAACTTCTCGGGCAGGGGCCGCATGGCCTTGGTCACCAGGTAGAGCTGCTCCGCCTTCAAGGTGAGCTCGCGGGTGCGGGTGCGGAACAGATGGCCCACCACCCCGATGATGTCGCCCACGTCCAGCTTCTTGAACAGCTTGAACTGCTCGGGGGCGATCACGTCCTTTTGCACGTGCAGCTGCAGGCTGCCGGTGCGGTCGGTGATCTTGATAAAAGCGGCCTTGCCAAAGGAGCGGATGGCCATGATCCGCCCGGCCAGGGAAAATTTCAGATATTCCTGGTATTCCAGGCGGGCGGCGTCCAGTTGACCGTGGTTTTTCACCACTTCCCCGATGGTGTCGCGGGGCCGGAAGGTGTTGGGATAGAGCTGGAGCCCCAACTCTTGGATCTGAGCCGCCTTTTGGCGTCGCTGCTTGATCAGGAGGTTCTCATCGGTGGCCGCGGCCTGCGCGTTCTCCTGATTGCTCTTTTGCTGGTCTTTTGCCACTGCCGCCTCTGTGATTCCGGCCTTCGCCCCCGTCTGGGTTGCGCCGGGTTTATTCATGAACTAGGCTACTTTATCTACGCCGCCCCCCCCGTTTTGTCAAGTCGGGCCGGGTCCCGATTTTTTTAAAAATACCCTTGACAGGCCAGGTTTTGATAACCATACTTCCCAACGTGCGGGCTCGGCCTGGGCCGAGCCCGCTGCTTATGTGCCCAAGGGCCGCCCCGCCGAGCAATGCTGGGCGACCTTTTTAGAGTTATCGTTTCCCTTAAGGAGTTGAGAAGATGCTGTGCACCACCACCCGCCCCGGCCAGGAATGCGCTTTAATGGGCAAAGACGGTTGTGGTTTCAACGGCGGCACCTGCCATCCGGCGGTGGAGCCTTGCCTGGGCTGCGATCACAGCGTGACCGTGGGCGACATGGTCTACTGCAAGAGCTACCCCGATCCGGCGGTCAAGTGGCGTTACGGCAACTGCAACTTCGCCACCCACGTGAAGGGCGAAGCCAAGGAAGCCCCCAAGAACCTCAACCCCATCAAGGCCTCCAAGCGCGCCCACGCCCGCTAGGCAAGCCGCCTTTGATAGTCTCGGCCCGGCCCCCTTTTGGGGGCTGGGCTTTTTTGGGCGAGTATTCCCATGGGATCATCGCCCTGTCCGCTACTTTCGCGGCCCCGCCCGGCCAGCCAGCCCCAGCCATAAAAAAACCGGACCGGGCGAACCCGGTCCGGCACTGAACGCAAGAGGCGCTTTTAGGTCAGCTTGGCCAGGGCGGCCTTGACCGAAGCCATGCCCTGCTTGATCTGCTCGTCGCTGATGGCAAAGGAGAAGCGGATGCAGTCGTCCTCGCCGAAGGCGATGCCCGGCACCGCGGCCACGGAAGCGTTATCCAACAGGTAGTCCGCCAGATCCTGGGAGCCGGTTATCTGCTTGCCCTCGAACTTCTTGCCATAATAGGCCTTGAAACTGGGGAAGGCGTAAAAGCTGCCCTCGGGGCGGTAGCAGGTGACCCCCGGCAGTTCGGAGATGAGGTCCATGATCAGGTCGCGCCGCCGCTCGAAGCTCTGGTTGCGCTCGGCCACGAACTCCTGGGGCCCGTTAAGGGCCTCCTCGGCCGCCTTTTGGGCGATGGAGGTGGGGTTGGAGGTGGACTGGCTCTGAATCTTGGAGCAGGCCTTGATCAATTCCGCGGGCCCGCCCATGTAGCCGATGCGCCATCCGGTCATGGCATAGGCCTTGGACACCCCGTTGAGGGTCACGGTGTTGGCGTAGACCTCGGGGCTCAGCGAAGCGGTGGCCGTGAAGGTCCTGCCGTCAAAGAGAATGGGCTCGTACATCTCGTCGCTAATGATCAAGACTCCCTTGGAGGCGCAGAACTCGGCCAGGGGCCGCAACTCGGCCTCGCTGTACACGCCGCCCGTGGGGTTGGAGGGCGAGTTGATGAAGATGGCCTTGGTCTTGTCGCTGACCGCTTTTTGAAGGTCGGCCAGTTGCAGCTTGAAGCCGTTCTCCAGCTTGGTGGGCACGATCACCGGCTTGCCGCCGGCCAGGATGACCATGGGCGGATAGCTGACCCAGTAGGGCGCGGGCACGATGACCTCGTCGCCCTCGTCCAGCAGGGCCTGCATGATCAGGTAGCTGGAGTGCTTGCCGCCCACGTTGATCATCACCTGGTCCATGGCGTAGTCCAGGCCGTTGTCGCGCTTGAACTTGTCGATCACCGCCTGTTTGAGCTCCGGAGTGCCCGGTACGGGGGTGTAGCGGGTGAAGCCATCGTCGATGGCCTTTTTGGCTGCCTCGCAAATGTGTTTCGGGGTGGGGAAATCCGGTTGACCGGCCCCGAAGTTGACGATGTCCACCCCCTGGGCGCGCAGGGCGTCGGCCTTGGCGTTCAAGGCCAGGGTGGGCGAGGGCTGAATGCTCATCACGCGGCGGGAAAGCTGCATGGCTGGCTCGTCTCCCAATTGGTTAAAGGTTTATCGCTCGTAACCATAAATAATATCATTACGCTTCCCTCCCCTCAATAAGGCCTGCGTTTTTGAATTTGACAAGCAGGGCCTGGCGGGAGTAGGGATTATATGCGCCCGCCAAGAAGCGGGCCATAACCAGATGCTGGGGGAGCCCCGTATGGGCTGAGAGTACGTCGAGAGGCGGCGTAGACCCCTTGAACCTGTTGGGTAATGCCAGCGTAGGGAAGCACGCCGCGCCACGGAAATGTATCGGGCCGGTTTCCTTACGGGAGCCGGCCCGTCGCTTTTATGGCGGGGCCGGCGGAAAGGACGTGATTCATGCTAGAGGAAGTGACCATCACCAAAGCCATCATCCACCGCTACATGGAAAAGCTCGATAACCACCTGGAGCTGGACGTGGCCATCGTGGGCGGCGGCCCGGCAGGCCTGGTGGCCGGCAAGAAGCTGGCCGAGGCGGGGCACAAGGTGGCCATGTTCGAGCGCAAGCTTTCCATCGGCGGAGGTATGTGGGGCGGCGGCATGATGTTCAACGAGATCGTGGTGCAGGAGGAAGCCAAGCGCATCCTGGACGAGTTCCAGGTGCCCTGCCGCGAGTTCGAGCCAGGCTACTACACCGCCGACAGCGTGCTGTGCGCCAGCACCCTTTGCTCGGTGGCCACCAAGACCGGGCTGACCATCTTCAACCTGGTGAGCATGGAAGACGTGATGATCCGCCACAACCGGGTCATGGGCCTGGTGCTCAACTGGAGCTCGGTGGAGATGGCCGGCTTGCACGTGGACCCCTTGACCATCAAGGCCAAGTGGGTCATCGACGCCACCGGCCACGCCGCCGAAGTGCTCAACGTCATCGCCCGCAAGGTCGACGCCGAGCTCAACACCGCCAGCGGCAAGGTGATGGGCGAGCGCTCCCTGTGGGCCGAGCAGGCGGAAAACCACACCCTGGACAACACCAAGGAGGCCTTCCCCGGGGTCTACACCGCGGGCATGTGCGCCAACGCGGTGTTCGGCTCTTATCGCATGGGTCCGGTGTTCGGGGGCATGCTGCTAAGCGGCGAGAAGGCCGCCGCCGAGGTGGGCGAGCGGCTCAAGCAAGACAAGTAAGCACCTGGCTTCGCGCCAATAGACAAGGGCAGGCGGCCGCGAGGCCCCTGCCCTTTCCTTATCGAATCGAGTCTGCCGCCCTTGGGATCAGCGGCTGCGCACCCCGCCGGCCACCGCGCCTTCGATCCAGTAGGCGCGCTGCCGGGCTAAAAATCCCTCTGCCTGGCGGTTGTCCAGCCAATGATTTACCAGCTGGCGCATGCGGCCTGAGTCCTTGTGCATCAGGTAGGCAAAGGTGATCATCGCCCCCATATGCTTGGGGCGCACCGCGGTGTAACCCGGATGCCCCGAGGCCCAAACCCCGGCCTGCTCCAGGGTCCACAGGGCGGCGTCCCAGCCCTTGGCCGTGGGTAGATGGCCGTAATCGGGAACCACCACCTGCTTGGCCTGGGGGAACAGATTCCTGGCCAAGGCCTTGGTGACCGGATTGTCGAAAACCGCAATGGCCAGGTTGGGGCGGCTGAGGATTTCATCCATGTCCATGAACTCGGGCACCCGGCTGGATGGCACCATCAAGGCCATGGGGCTGTGGTAGTAAGCCTGGGAAAAGGCTCCCCAGAGCATGCGCGACTCCACCACGTAGACCCCACCGGCCCACAAATCCATGATTCCCTGCTTCACGTCCTCTTCCAGCTTGTGGTAGGCCACCGGCACGAACACCAGCTTCACGTTGAGGGAGCGGGCCATGTCATAGGCGCAGGCCACGTCGTAGCCCACCAGGTCGCCTTCTTCGTTGCGATAGGCAAAGGGTACGATGTCCCGGCCAAAGCCCACCCGCAGGGTGTGGGTCCTCTGAATTCGCCCAGCACCGTCTCCCCAGGCTGCAGCGCCGCGTCGGGGTTCTCGCGCAGGAAAGCCTCCCGGCTTTCATAAACCTTGGCCTTTACGCCCTTGCTTAGCTCCTCTGGCAGGGTGAAGCCGAGATAGGTTTTCTGGGGGCGCTGGAGCACCTCGGAGAGCAGCACATGCCCGCCCCAGGCCAGGCCGGCGGTGCACACCGCCAAAAAGCCCACGCAGACCAGCAGCCTGCCCAGGCGCAGCTTGATCTTGCCGTAGTAGTTGAAGGTCATCAAAAGGGTGAGAAAGGCGAAGCCCATCACCGACAGGGCCACCTGCCCGTAACGGGAGATCATCATGGTTTCCACGTAGAGGCTGGTGGGGTGGCCGGGCAGCTGCAGCCACTCGCCTAGGAAGTCCACCGCGTTGACCGTGGAGGTGGGCGAGCCAAAGCAGGAGATCAGGGACATGAAAGGCAGGGCCGTAAGCTCGCCGCCGGTCAGGGAGGTGCGGGTGTAAAAGGCCACGAAGAGAATGAAGAAGTAGACGAAAAAGTTACCCAGCTGGCCCAGGGGATAGTTGATGGCCAGGGAGGTCTCGATGATCTCGCTTTTTTCCTCGCCCTCGATGCCGTTGGCCTCGGTCAGCTTCTCGGCCGCCTGCTAAATGAAAGGCAGGGCCACCACCGACATGGTGGTGACCAGGGCCAGGGTCAGGCCGTTGCGCAGGTCGTACATCACCTGGCGGTAGCCCACCGGCAACAGCGAGGATATGGCCACCGGCACCACCACCAGAACCAGGATGGCGCATATGATCAAAAGCAGGCTCAGGTAGACCACCAGGCCCCCGGCCTCAGCCACCCGCAGGGTGCCTATGGTGGAGGCGAACATGGCGAACACCGCCACTGGAGCCAGGGTCACCACCCAGCGCCAGATTTTCACGCAGGCGGTGCGGATCAGGGCTAGGATGTCCAGCACCCGGTCCTTGCTCTCTATGCCCTGAATGGCCACCCCGAACAGCACCGACAGCAGCACCACGGCGGGCACGTAGTTGTTGGCCAAATCCTGAAAGATGTTGCCCGGCAGAATAAGCTGCAAAAAGTCGGGGCCGTTGCGGGCCTGGACGGCCGCGTCCACGATTATGGGTGGAGGCGAGGAGGGAAAGGCCCGGCCCAGCAGATAGATCACCCCCAGGGTGCCGCCCCAGGCGACCGCGTAAAAGGACCAGCTTTTCTTGAACAGCTTGAGGGCCACCTTGGGACTCAAACGCCCCAGGCCGTGCAGCAACGAGGAGATCAGGTAGGGATAGACCACTGATTGCAAAAGCATGACGTAGGCGCTGCCTATGGGCTGCAGCACCTTGCAGGCATCACCCAGCAAAACGCCGGTGAGCACCCCACCGGCGGCTCCCAGGCCTATCCAGGCCGCCAGACTCACTAAAACTTACTTGGCATGGGATGCGCCATCCCATCGTGTCTTGGAACAAAAAAGGCGAGAAGCCGGACCGCCGACTACATCCCCCCGATGATCTTTTCCATCTTGGACTTGATGCTGCGGACGTTGCCCTTTTTGGGCTCCCATTCCAGGATCTTGAGCTTGTCCTTGGGACGGTTGCGGGGGATCAGATGCACGTGATAGTGCATGACCACCTGGTTGGCCCCCTTGCCGTTTAGCTGCAGGATGGCGATGCCCCCGGGGTTCAGGCCCTTCATGATGGCCGCGGCGATCTTTTGGGTGGTCTGGTGCACCGCGGCCAGATCGCCGGGCACCATCTCCAACAGGTTTTCCACGTGGTTTTTGGGCACCACCAGCACGTGGCCCGGGGTTACGGGGTTGACGTCCATGAAGGCCAGGGTCCGCTCGTCCTCGTAAACCTTGTAGCAGGGGACTTTGCCGGCCACTATATCGCAGAAAATGCAGCCTTCCTCACTCATTTCTCAACCCCTTCCGCCGGCGTCCGGCTCGGTCGCGCCGCCGGCCGCATTTAAGTCCACTATGCGCAGGCCCTGGGCGTAGGGCCGGGTTACGTAATCATTAACTTGGCCGATTTGTTGAATCATGCCCCCCAGGCGCTCCACCTGGGCCATGAGCTCTCCTATATCTTTTTGCAGAGGCTCTTCCTCGCCCAAGGAGCGCCGCAGCTTTTCCAAGCCCAACACCAGCGCGGTCAGGGGCTGGGCCAATTCGTGGCAGGCCGCCCCCACGGTCTCCACCACGGCCTGGCGCTGCTCCATGCGCCGGGCCTGCTCCCTAAGCAGGGCCACGTTGAGGCCAAAGGCGGTCTTGCGCCCCAGGCGCTCCAAAAAGTGGGTGTCCAGGCCCTTTTGGTAACGGCGGCTGGACAAGGAGCCCAGGTTTAGGCTGCCCAGCATCTCTCCGCTGACCCACAGGGGCAAAACAGCCATGGAGGCCGGCCTGGTGCCCTGGGGAAAAAAGAATTCGCTCAATTCCCGGGTAGGCTTGTCCTCCAGGAAAGGCTGCTCCAGATCGCCCAGGATCAGGCGCATTTCCTTGCGCCGCCGCCGAAAACAGCCCGCCGGGCCCTGGCCCTCGTGGTCGAACACCACGTCCAGGCGGCGGTTGTCGGCCAACAGGGCCACGCTGACCTCTTCCAGGCGATAAATACCGGCCACGGTGGTCGGCAATTGGGTCAGCAGCTCGCCGGGCTCCTGCGCGGCCAGCAAAAACTCCTCCACCTGGTCCAAGCGGCTCTGAATTTCCTCGTTGCGCCTGGCTTGGGTGAGCAGATCGTCCAAATCCACCCGGGTGAGCATGGCCCGCCTTTCCCTGGAAGACGCGGCCCCGGCCACGCCGTCTAAAAGTACTTGCGCCATGCTAGCACAACGTCACTTTCCCGGCAACTAACCGGTAAGTTGGGCTCTTTTGGCTTGGTCCCGCGAGGCCGGAGACCTATAATGGGCCCATGCGAGTAGCGGTGATTCAAATTAATAGTTCCCAACAACGCCGGGAAAACCTGGAGCAAGCCTCGGATCTTCTGGCCCAGGCCAAGGACCAGGGGGCCAAACTGGCGGTATTGCCGGAGCATTTTTCCTATCTGGCGGCCATGGCCGACATGCCCCGGGCGGCCGAACCCCTGCGCGGCCCCACAATGGCCTTTCTGGCCGAGCGGGCCCAAAAGCTGGGTCTGTGGATCATCGGCGGCTCTTTTTCACGCAAAAGTAACGATCCCACCCATAGTTACAACACCTGCCCCGTTTTGAACCCCCAGGGCGAACTGGTGGCCCACTACGACAAAATTCACCGCTTCGACCTTGACCTCCCCGGCCAGGCCAAGTGGGAGGAATCGCGCTACGTAAGGGCGGGCCGCCGCTTGGTCACCGTTGATACCCCTGCGGGGATGGTTGGCCTAACCATCTGTTATGACCTACGCTTTCCTGAACTTTACCGTCGCCTGCGCCTCAAGGGGGCCCAGGTGCTGTCCGCCCCGGCCGCCTTTACCCAGGCCACGGGCCAGGACCATTGGGAGCTTTTGGTGCGCACCCGAGCCCTGGAAAACGCCTGCTATCTTTTGGCGGCGGCCCAGGTCGGCGATCACGGCGGCGGGCGACGCTCCTGGGGCCAGGCCATGATCGTGGGGCCCTGGGGCGAGGTGCTGGCCCAGTGCGGCCCGGGGCCGGGAGTGGCCCTGGCCGAGGTAAACCCCAAGGGCGTTGCCGCCTCCCGGCGCAAGCTGGACTCCACCAGCCATGCCCGCCTGCTGCCCCGCGCCTGGAACCGGGAACGCTGAGATGGCGCAAGACCCGGAAAAGAAGTTTTTCGCCACCGCCATCAGCCGGTGGTTCTTCGGCATCAGCACCCTGTTGATGCTCTATTTGGGCTATCTGCTCATCCAGCCTTTCCTCATGCCCATTTTCCTGGCCGTGGTGCTGGTGGTGGTGGGCTGGCCCCTGCACATGGGGGTGCTGCGCCTGGTGGGCCCCAAGCGGCAACACCTGGCCGCGGCCGTCACCGTGTTCGTGTTCACGGTGATCATCGTAATGCCGCTTTATTTCATCGTGGGCATCATCAGCGAACAGGCCCTGGGCCTGTACAACACCGTTAGCAACATGGTGCAGGGGGGCGGGCTGCAAGAGTCCCTCAAGCACGGCATGGACCTGCTCAACCCCTTCTTCGACAAGCTCAACGAAACCATGGGCATCAGCAAGGCCGAGGTGTTCACCCAGGTGGGCGAGCTGGTGCGCCGGGTGAGCAACCTGCTCTACTCCAACCTGACCGGCCTGCTCCGGGGCATCACCAACCTGGTGATCGACTTTTTCCTCATGCTCCTGGTGGCCTTTTATCTGTTCATCGACGGGCGCCGCGCGGCCGACCGCCTGCTGTCTTTGAGCCCCATGCCCTCCAGCCTCAACCACAAGATCAGGGACGAGGTGCTGGGCACCATGCGGGCCACCCTCACCGGCACGGTGGTGATGTCCCTGCTCCAGGGAATTTTGGGCGGCGTGGGTTTTTGGATTTTCGGCGTGCCCAACAGCCCCTTTTGGGGCACGGTCATGGTCTTCGCCTCGGTGGTGCCCATTTTTGGTACCGCGGTGGTCTGGGTGCCCGGCGGCTTGTTCCTGCTGCTCAGCGGCATGACCCAGGCCGGGGTGGGAGTCATGATCTGGTGCCTGGTCGCGGCCCTGGTTTGCGACAACCTGATCAAGCCCAAACTGTTGGGCAACGTGACTCACCTGCATCCCCTGATGATCTTTTTCGCGGTGCTGGGCGGCCTCTTGCTCTTCGGGGTGGTGGGGCTGGTGCTGGGGCCCATGGTCCTGGCCCTGATGCTCTCCCTGCTGGAAGTCTACCGCCTGCATTTCGTGCCCGAGGACAGCGATCTGGCCCATTGTTCAGACCCGCCAGAGGAGCCGGCCGCCCCGCCGGCGGAGCCGCAAACCCCTACGGCGAAACCCCAACAGGAGAGTTGAGCCATGAACAACACCCTGGCCATCATCATGGCGGGCGGCAAGGGAGAGCGGCTGTTCCCCCTCACCCGCGACCGCTCCAAGCCCGCGGTGCCCTTTGGCGGAGCCTACCGCCTTATCGACATTACCCTGAGCAACGTGGTCAACAGCGGCATCTACAAAATAATGGTGCTGCCTCAATACAAGAGCCAATCCCTGGTGGACCACCTGGAAGCGGGCTGGAACATCTTTTCCTTTGACCTGGGCCACTACCTGCGCATCGTCAGCCCCCAGATGCGCACCGGCGAGCGCTGGTACGAGGGCACCGCGGACAGCGTGCGGCAAAACGCCTATCTGCTGGAGCGCGACCGCGGCCTGGGCCACGTGCTGATCCTCTCGGGTGATCACGTGTACAAGATGGACTATTCCCAGTTCCAGGCCGCCCACGACCAAAGCGGAGCCGACGTTTCCATCGCGGTGATCGAGGTGGACCGCGAGACCGCCTGCGCCTACGGGGTGGTGGAGGTGGACGGCGACTACGCCATCCAGGGCTTCCACGAAAAACCCGACGACCCGGTGTGCATCCCCGGCGACGAAGGCCACTCCCTGGTCTCCATGGGCATCTACCTTTTCAGCCGCAAGGCGATGCTGGAGGTGCTCGAGGAGGTGGAAGGCAAGGACTTCGGCCACGACATCATCCCCTCCCTCTTGGGCCGCTACAAGGTCATGGCCTACGCCTACAAGGCCAACAACCACATCCACGACTACGTGTGGCTCACCGACGACCGGGGCAACCGCAGCCTGGAGTACCAGGAATGCGCCGGGGACAGCGGCTACTGGCGCGACGTGGGCAGCCTGGACGCCTATTGGAATGCCAACATGGACCTGTGCGGGGTGGACCCCTACTTCAACCTCTACGGCCGCCAATGGCCCCTGCGCACCTTCCGCCACCAGCTCCCCCCGGCCAAGTTCGTCTTCGCCGCCGAGCGCGGGGGCAGCGGCCGAGTGGGCAAGGCCCTGGACTCTCTGGTGGGCCAGGGCTGCATCATCAGCGGCTCGGTGGTGCGCAACTCGGTGCTCAGCCCCAACGTGGTGGTGCAGTCCTGGAGCGAGGTGGACGAGAGCGTCATCCTGGACAACGTGATAATCGGCCGGCACTGCAAGGTCAAAAAGGCCATCATCGACAAGAACAACCACTTGCCGGAAGGCACCGAGATCGGCCTGAACCCCAAGGAGGACGCCGAGCGCTTCACCGTTACCCCCAGGGGAATCTCGGTGGTGCCCCGGGGTTACTTCAAGCCCTGAGCCGGGAGATTCTTGGGCCATGCTACCCAAAGATCCAGTACTTTTTCCCTTTGAGTGCGTGCTCAGCCTGGAGCCCCTCATTGAATTTCTGCAAGACAAGCTGGCCAGCGGATGCTGGCCCACCAACCCGGTGGGCAGCGATCTGCTCGACCGCCTGGCCAAAACCCCCGAGCTCAGGGGGCCCATCCAGGACCTGGAGGCCCTGAAAAAGCACCAGGGCCTACTTTTACGCCTGATGAGCCTGGTGTTCCCCCCGGTGGCCTGGGACACCGAGGCCTTTGCCGCAGTGGTTCCCTTCGCCCTCACTCCGGTGCTGGCCTCCCCCCAATTCGAGGAGCTGTTCATAAACCCGCCCGCCGGGCAACAGGTGCGCCGCAACGTAGACGATGCCACCTTTTTCTATGGCCGCACCATCAAGGCCTACATGTTCATCCTTGAATGCCTCTACGGGCTCAAGCAGCACATGAACTATCCTCTGGCGGTGGTGGTCAAGGAGGAAGCTACCGGCTTGGAGCGCCACTTCGCCGTCCAGCTTGACTTTCGTTTCGTGCGGCCGGAGGCGGTGGGCGAACCCATCGTCCTGAGCGAAAAGGACCTGGAGTTAGCGAAAAAGCACATCTCCCAGCCGGAGACCCTGCGCCGGTTGCTGCCGCCGGAGCGTTTCCGCCTCACCGGTGTCACCATCTTGAAGGCGGTGGAGGTGACCACCTTTGAGACCATTTCCGCCCTGAGCCGCGACCTCATCGACCAGGAAACGGTCATGAGCCAAGCGGGTTTTTTGCGTTTGCAGGAGCGCCTGCGCACCTATTTCGGACAAGGTGAGCTGGTGGCCGGTGTGGCGGCCGTGCACCAGGACCAGGTGATAATCCTCAACCTGGGCTGCCGTCTCGAAGAAGATTCCCTCCTCTGCCAGACCAACCAGGTGCCCAAGGAGCATTTAAAAGGGTCGCTATTTGAAAAGCTGGCCCAAGACGGTGAAATGGTGGTAGTGCCCGACGTGCGGGAAGAGCCGGGCCTGGCCAAGTTCAGCGCTGATTACGGCAAAAGCAACCTGCGCTCCCTTTTGATCGCCCCCCTGCTCTACCAGGGGGAGTTCATCGGTTCCTTGGAGGTAGGCCTGCCGGGAGTGGACCAGTTCGGCCCCACGGATATGGCCCTGATGACCGAACTGCAGCCCCTGTTCACCGTGGCGGTGAAAAACGCCCTCGAAGACATCGATAAGCAGATTCAGGCGGTCATAAAAGAGCAGTGCACCGCGGTGCATCCCGCGGTGGAATGGCGCTTCGAGCAGGCGGCTATGCGCCATTTAGAGAGCCGCCGCCAGGGCCGCGCCCAGCCCATGGAAGACATCGTCTTCCACGAGGTATACCCCCTTTTCGCCAGCAGCGACATCCGGGGCTCTTCGGCCAAGCGCAACCAGGCCATCGCCCAGGACCTGGCCCGCCACCTGGACCTGGGCCTGAAGGTGGTGCGCCGGGCCGGTGAGAGCAGGCCCCTGCCCATTCTGAGCGAGCTGGCCGGGCGCATAGAGCGGCGGCTGGGCCGCTTGCAAGACGGCCTCAAAAGCGGCGATGAAACCGGCCTGACCGAGTTCATGCGCTCCGAGGTGGAGGTAGTGTTCGAAGACTTGGCCAAGCAGGGCCCCGGCGTGGCCGAAGCGGTGGCCGCCTACCGCGAGGAGGTGGACCCCTACCTGGGCACGGTGTACCGCCAGCGCCGGCTCTTTGAAAAAAGCGTGTCCATGTTAAACGAGGGCCTGGCCGCCTACCTGGACCTGGAGGAGTCGGCCATGCAGGCGGTCCTGCCCCATTACTTCGAGCGCCACCGCACCGACGGGGTGGACCACCTCATCTACCTGGGCGCTTCCCTCAGCCGGGAGAGCAGCTTCTCCCGCTTGTACTTGAGCAACTTCCGGCTGTGGCAGCTCATGGTCACCTGCGGCCTCGCTTGGCTCGGAGAACAACTCAAGGAACAGATGCCGGTGCCACTGGATGCCGCGCACCTCATCCTGATCCAGGAGACGCCGCTGAACATCCGCTTCCGCTACGATGAAAAGCGCTTCGATGTGGACGGCGCCTATGACGTGCGCCACGAAATCATCCGCTCCCGCCTGGACAAGGCTGTCATTCAAGGTGGGGAACGCCTGACCCGGCCCGGCCGCATCGCGGTGGTCTACTCCTCGCCGGAGGAGGCGCGCGAGATGCGCCGCCATATAGAGCACCTGCAGGAGCAGGGCTTTCTGGCGCCCGAGGTGGAACGGCACGAGCTGGAAGACCTGCCCGGGGTGCGCGGCCTCAAGGCTCTCAGGGTGGGCATAAACTTGGAAAGCGAGGCCCTGGCCCGCCGGGCTCAAAGTTTTTTAGGGTAGTAGTGCTCCTTCTTGCCGCATTGCCGCAAATATTGACATCCACTCAGGCTTTATATAAAGTAATCATTCGGTTTTTTCCGCCGGTTCCGGCGGATTTTCCGTGCCATTGTGGAGGATTCGATGGCTAAAGTCGCCGTAGTGTTTCCGGGACAGGGATCGCAGTACCTGGGCATGGGCCAGGCCTGGATGGAGACCTCGTCCCAGGCCCGCGAGCTGTTTAGTCTGGCCGAGCAGGCCAGCGGGCTGCCCCTGATCAAGCTGTGCCAACAAGGGCCCATGGAGGAGCTGACCCTCACGGTCAACCTGCAGCCGGCCATCATCGCCGTGGACTTGTGCTGCTGGCAGGGCCTGGCCGCCGCGGGAATCAAGCCCCATGCCGTGGCCGGCCACAGCGTGGGCGAATACGCCGCCCTGGCCGCCGCCGAGGCGCTCACCCCGGCCCAGTGCCTGGAGCTGATCACCCTGCGCGGCCGCCTCATGGACCGCGACGCCCACGCCCACCCCGGAGCCATGACCGCCATCATGGGCGCGGGCCCAGAGGAAGTGGCCGCCCTGTGCCAGGCGGTGGAGGGCGAGGTGCAGCCGGCCAACTACAACACCCCGTCCCAGACCGTGATCACCGGCGAGACCGAGGCGGTGGCCGCCGCCGGCGCCCTGGCCAAGGACAAAGGCCTCAAGGCCATACCCTTGAAGGTCTCGGGCGCCTGGCACAGCCCGCTCATCGCCGAGGCGGGCAAGGACATGGCCGCCGCCCTGGAGCCCCTTAGCTTCGCCGCTCCCACCTGCCTGCATGTGCCCAACACCACCGGGGAGCCCACCAACGACCCCACGGTCATCAAAAATCAATTAATGAAACAGCTCACCGCTCCGGTGCGCTGGGTTCAAACCATCCAGGCGCTGCTGGGGCAGGGCGTGGATGTGTTCATAGAAGCCGGGCCCAAGACAGTCTTGGCCGGGCTGATCAAAAAGACCGCGCCCTCTTCGGTAAACGTGCTCAACGTGCAAGAGCCCGCAGACCTGGAGAAGCTTGACGCGATCTTGTAAGCAACATCTTAGGAGGGGATGCAACGAGATGCCTCAGGTAAAGGTACTGAGCGAGCGCTGCAAGGGCTGCGGGCTATGTGTGCTCGCGTGTCCCAAGCACAATCTGGCCCTGGGCAAGGACTACAACGCCCAGGGCTATGCCTATGTAACCTTCGATCCAGACGGCAAGTGCACCGGCTGCACCTTTTGCGCCGAGCTCTGTCCGGACATGGCCCTAAGGGTCTACAAAGAGGAGAGAGCGTGATATGGCCCGAAGGGTAATGATCAAGGGAAACGAAGCCATTGCCATGGGGGCCATCGAAGCGGGGTGCCGCTATTACTTCGGCTACCCCATCACCCCCCAGACCGACATCCCCGAATACCTGGCCGCGGTCCTGCCCAAGATGGGCGGCACCTTCCTGCAGGCCGAGAGCGAGGTGGCGGCCATCAACATGCTCATGGGCGCGGCGGCCACGGGAGCCCGGGCCATGACCTCCAGCTCCAGTCCGGGCATCAGCCTTAAGCAGGAGGGCATCAGCTACCTGGCCGGTTCCCAGATACCGGGGGTCATCGTGAACATGAGCCGTTCCGGCCCCGGCCTGGGCGGCATCCATCCCTCCCAGGGCGACTACTTCCAGTCCACCCGGGGCGGCGGCCACGGCGACTACCGCACCCTGGTGCTGGCTCCTTCCACGGCCCAGGAAAACTACGACCTGACCATGCTGGCCTTTGACCTGGCCGACAAGTACCGCAACCCGGTCATGGTCTTGGGCGATGCTCTCATCGGACAGATCAAGGAGCCGGTGGAGCTCAAGGCCTACCGCAAGAAACCCAAGGCCAAGCCCTGGGCTCTCACCGGGGCCGAGGGGCGCCACGGCCAGATCCTCAAGTCCCTGTTTTTGGCCGACGGCGAGCTGACCGACCACAACTGGCTCTTGGACAAAAAATACAAGAGCATGGAAAAAGAGGTGCGCTACGAGACCTACCGCGCCGAGGACGCCAAGATGATGCTGGTGGCCTTCGGTTCGGTGGGGCGCATCCTCAGGACCAGCGTGGACATCCTGCGCGACAAGGGCAAGGCGGTGGGGCTCATGCGGCCCATCACCCTGTTCCCCTTCCCCACCAAGGCGGTGCGCCAGACGGCCGAAGCGGCCCAGGTGCTCTTGGCCATGGAGATGAGCACCGGCCAGATGGTGGAGGACGTGCGCCTGGCGGCCGACTGCGCCTGCCCGGTTGATTTCTACGGACGCCCGCCGGGTTCCATACCCACCCCCGACGAGTTGGCCAAGGAAGCCATGAAAGTATGGCGGAAGAGAGGCCTGAAATGAGCGCCAAAGCCAAGATGCAGCAGGTCTTCGACCGCCCCAAATCCTTGAAGGACGTGCCCTACCACTATTGCCCCGGCTGTCACCACGGCGTGATCCACCGCCTGGTGGCCGAGCAGATCGACGCCTTCGGCCTGCAGAATAAGACCCTGGCCGCGGCCAGCGTGGGCTGCTCGGTGCTGATGTACGACTACTTCGACGTAGACGTGCTGGAGTCTCCCCACGGCCGCGCCCCGGCGGTGGCCACCGGCCTCAAGCGGGCCATGCCCGATAGCTTCGTGTTCACCTACCAGGGCGACGGCGACCTGGCGGCCATCGGCACCGCCGAGATCGTGCACGCGGCCAACCGCGGCGAGAACATCACCGTGGTGTTCGTGAACAACGCGGTGTTCGGCATGACCGGCGGCCAGATGGCCCCCACCACCCTGGAGGGCCAGGTGACCACCACCAGCCCCTACGGCCGCAGCGCCGCCACCGACGGCCTGCCCATCCGCGTCTGCGAGCTGCTCTCCACCCTGGAAGGCACCTCCTACATCGCTCGGGTGGCGGTGGACAACATGAAAAACCTGAAAAAGGCCAAGGCGGCCCTCAAGCGCGCCTTCACCTACCAGACCAAGGGCTGGGGTTTCTCGCTGGTCGAGTTCCTGTCCTCTTGCCCCACCAACTGGAAGATGACCGCCGAGGAAGCCAACGCCCGGGTGGGCAAGGAAATGGCCGCTTACTTTCCCCTGGGCGTCTACAAAGACGTCCGGGCCAATTGACCGGGGGTGGGAGCACCATGTACTTTGACACCATAATCGCCGGATTCGGCGGCCAGGGCGTGCTGCTCATGGGCAACGTCTTGGCCTACGCCGCCATGCAGGCGGGCAAGCAAGTAACCTACATGCCGGTGTACGGCGTGGAGATGCGCGGCGGCACCGCCAACTGCACCGTGGTGGTCAGCGACCGCCCGGTGGGCTCGCCCATAATCCACGAGCCGGTCAGCGCCGTGCTGATGAACCGCCCCTCGGCCGAAAAATTCGGCCCGCGGGTAAAGAAAAAGGGCCAAGTGTTCGTCAACGCCAGTTTGGTGAAGCCGGGCCAGTTCGAGACTCGGGCCAAGCGCTCCAGCTGGGTGCCCACCCTGGAGCTGGCCACCGAGCTGGGCAATCCCCGCCTGGCCAACATGGTCATGCTGGGGGCGGTGGTGCAGGGCAGCGGAGTGCTCACCGTGGGGCAGGTGGCCGACGCCCTGAGCGGGGCCCTGGACCCGCGCTACCACAAGATGATCCCGGCCAACGTGGAGGCCCTGGAGGCCGGGGCCCGCTATGTGAGCGAGCAAAAGGCCGCTTAGAGCGACCCAAGGAGGCAAGCCATGGCGCGCGAGGATAAAAACGGACACCACGAGCTCATGTCCCAGATGCAGGGCATGGACCACAGCAACAGCCGGGAGGACGACTTTCTGGCCGGAGTGGACGCGGTGGCCGCGAGCCAGGAGGCGCCGGCCGACCCGGCCCTGCCCGTGGGGCAGCGCATCCGCCAGTCCCGCGAGAGCAAGGGCCTGAGCCTGGAAGACCTGGCCCAGCGCACCGGGCTGCCCGAGGCCATGCTGGCCGAGGTGGAAAACGAAAGCGCCTCCCCTCCCCTGGGGGTGCTGGTCAAGCTGGGCAAGGCCCTGGACATGCGCTGGGGGTCGCTGATCTCCGGCGGGGGCGACCGCTCCTACACCGTGACCCGCTCCACCGAGCGCCAGCGGATGAGCCGCCAGGCCAGCCAAAAGGGCACCTCCTACGGCTACACCTACGAGACCCTGGCTCCCCACAAGACCAACCGCTCCATGGAGCCCTTTATCGTGACCCTGCAACCCTCCGGCGGCGAGGCCCCGCCCTCGGCCCACGACGGCCAGGAGTTTATCTACGTCCTGGACGGCGTGATGGAGGCCCTGGTGGACGACGCGCTGGAGATATTGGGCACCGGCGACAGCATCTACTACGACTCCACCGTGCCCCACCTGCTGCGCCCCCACGGCGACCAGCCGGTGCAGATCCTGGCGGTGATCTACAGCCAGGAAAAATAAGGCGAAAGCCACGAGTGACGACGCAAGGGCGGGGCAAGTCCCCGCCCTTTTTACTAGGAGAAATTTGGACCGTTTAATTAAATTGACAGTTATCGTTTCGTTGTGGCATCAATATAGTCGCTCTTTAGCGTAAAAAGCAATTTTGCTTGGTCTGGCGTTTCGCCAGACATGTACTTATTGGTTACATTTATCGGCACGGTAGCCCGCCGGGGCTCACCGAACCGATAAGCCCCGGCGGGCTACCGCGCCTCGCTCCGAGTAAAGAGCATTTATTGCCTGAGAACACCTTATTAAATCAATTAAGCTGTTCAATCGACTTATCTAAAAGTAAAGTTGTAGGATACCCATCGTTCATTTTTCTGTGCGGCGGACCAGTACCAATGGACGACGGGACCGCAGAGTTTATGTCGTGCCGCGATATTTTTCTTAATCATATATTGTGTAAAAATTATCCATTTAGTAGCCAGATTATATTAGCCGAGGAAATATTCACATATTTTAACCATTCATCCTATAAAGATTTGCTAACCTTTGAAGAAGATTTGGCAGACCTATCCTCACTGACAGTTATTTTTTCTGAAAGTCCCGGCTCCATAGCTGAGTTTGGCTCATTTTCTGTTCTAGATTCAATTCGCGACAAGCTACTTGTCGTCCTTCACGAAAATGACACCGATAAAGAATCATTTATCTGGCGTGGTCCAGCTATGCATCTAATTGAACGGGCAAAAAAATATAGCCGTGAAAATCCCATAACTATTTATAATTGGAAAGCAAAAACGCGTACACCAAGTCACATGAATATTGAAGACTTTAGCGATGCAGAAGATTTAGCAGACATGATCAACGCATTTGTAAAATCTAGGCCCAAAATAGTGTCATTTCAGCCAGATGACCACGGCCATATTGTAACCCTCCCTTAAAATAGGGCCAGTTTGAGGTAGAGACTTCTGGCAGACTGAGGTCTGCAAGGAGGACTCTTCACGATGCGCAGGACCAGATTCAGCGAAACTCAGATCGTCAAAATTCTGAAAGAGGTGGAAGGGGGCAGGACCGCCAAGGAGGTCTGCCGGGAATACGGTGTCAGCAGCGCCACCTACTACAAATGGAAGTCCAAGTACGGGGGCATGGAGGCCTCGGACATCGTCCGGCTCAAGGAGCTTGAAGAAGAAAACAGGCGTCTAAAGCAGATGTACGCCGACTTGAGCCTTGAGAATCGGGCTCTGAAGGACGTCATCGAAAGAAAAATATAAGGCCAGCGGGTCGGCGCGATCTGGCTAAGTTCATGTGCAAAGAGCACGGTCTGAGCATTCGCCGGGCCTGCCGCGCCCTGAGGCTGAGCCGGTCGGTTTATGCCTACCGACCCAAGCCCCGCGACGATGGTCCGATCATCGAGGCGCTGACTTCGCTGGCAGACAAATATCCCAGATACGGCTTTGCCAAACTGTTTCAAGTAATTCGGCGGGATGGACATGGCTGGAATCACAAGCGGGTGTACCGAGTGTACTGCGCCCTGAAGCTAAACCTTCGCAGGAAGGGTAAGAAGCGCCTGCCTACTCGTGATCCCCAGCCGCTTGCAGTGCCGGATCTGGCCAATATCTGCTGGTCGGTGGACTTCATGAGCGATGCCCTGTATGGCGGCCAGCGATTCAGGACCTTTAATGTGGTGGATGATTTCAATCGAGAGGCCCTGGCCATAGAGGTGGACGTCAATCTCCCCGCCCAAAGGATAATCCGAGTGCTGGAGCGTATCGCTGCCTGGCGGGGCTACCCGTCCAGGCTGAGGCTGGACAACGGCCCGGAGCTGGTCAGTGTAGCTATGGCCCAATGGGCCGAGGAGCATAGTATCGATTTGGGTTTCACTCAGCCCGGCAAGCCCACCCAGAATTCATACATTGAACGCTTCAACCGGACCTATCGGGAAGAGGTGCTGGACCTTTACATATTTTCCCGTCTAAGCGAGGTGCGGGAAATCACGGATCGCTGGCTCAAGGAGTACAACGAGGAACGCCCTCATGAGTCCCTCGGCAACCTGACACCAGCCGAATACCTCGCTATAAATTCACCTGAAGTTTCTACTGTTGACTGGCACTAATCGGGGGAGGTTTACAATATAATGCTACTAATAATTGCCTTGTTGGACATCATACATTTGGCAACTATCGACGAGGTATTTACATTACTTAAAAACTTATCAATCAGTATTGAAAAAAAAGCCGTTGAAAGGTATTTAAGCCTTCTTGTATCTCTTGAATTAATTATTAAAAAACCTTACCGGAACTATATTTTCTATTTACCTACTCCTTCAAATCCATGGCTATCATTCTCTTTTACTAAAGTTGCCCAAAATAGAGATATTGTGCGTTGGAAATCACTTTTCTCAGAGGAGTACAGACAGAGCAATCTGCAAAAGGAACGTGCGCTGAGGTCTTATTTTAAATCTCATGTAATACAGGGTACTTAGCGTGATTTTGCAACTTGTTTTAAAATTGTCAGAAGATCTTTTAATACCAATTGACACGTTGCGCTCTTTAATTAGAAGTGCCCCTCATAGGTACAAAACATATTATATACGTAAACGGTCTAATTCTGGTTTTAGATTAATTGCTCAACCGGCAAAGGAAGTAAAAATACTTCAGTATTGGGTCATTAAAAATATTTTTCCAGCACTTCCAGTACACAATGTCGCCACGGCGTACCTCAAACAAAAAGGCATTAAAAATAATGCTGAGCAGCATAAGGATAATTCTTTTTTACTAAAACTTGATTTTAAAAATTTTTTTCCTTCTATCAATGATAATGATTTTCGTTTCATAGCTAGAAATCAGCGCAATTTGTCGTTGGATGAACACGATATTTTATTATTATCAAAAATTCTTTTTTGGCAACCAAAAGGACATAACTCGCTTCGGCTTTCCATAGGTGCGCCTTCATCCCCCATACTTTCAAACGCTGTAATGTTTCAATTTGATGAGCTATTATATGATTATTGTGAGTCCAATAAAATTGTTTATACTAGATATGCAGATGATATGACGTTTTCAATGCAAAACGGCAAAGAAAGAAAATTTATTATTTCAGCAATTCAAGATATATTGTCGCGCATATCCCATCCGAAATTAACTCTTAATGATTCTAAGACAATATTTTCTTCAAAAGCCAATAGGCGTTTAATTACCGGGCTAATAATTTCAAACGATGGACATGTAACAATTGGCAGGGATAAAAAACGTCTATTAAGATCTCAAATACACCATTACATCGGTGGTAAATTGTCAAAGAAAGAAATAGACAAATTAAAAGGTACAATTGCTTTTGTAAAAAGCATTGAACCTAAATTCATAGATGCATTACTGAGCAAATACGACATTAAACACTTTAAAGACCTCTAGCTGATTCGTTGGTGTCTATTCTTATGCTACTTTTCGGCCCTCTGGCCGGTCACCCCAATCCATGGTATATAGTCGCATCTTCACATCCTCTCCCTTGGTGCTGGCGCCGGGAGAGGGACCGACCACCCGACCGGCAGCCCATAGCCCGGCCGGGCATTGTGGCATTGCCCAAAAAAACCATTTGACAACCTGTGTTTATAGGGTATTCTAGGTCTTGAATTGGCCCGATAGCCCGACCCAGCCGCTTGAACCAGCCTGCTTTCGCATGCCTACCCAAGCCTAAAGTCTGGCCCGTAAGGCTACAGGAGCATCCTCCCCCAGGGGGAGGAGCGTATTTTTCCCATGACTTAGGAGTGAGAAGAGAAAAGATGGCAAAGAATATCTACGTGGGCAACCTGTCCTACAACTCCAACGAGGACACCCTGCGCTCCGCCTTTGAGCAGTACGGCAACGTGCTGTCTGCCAGGGTGATCACTGACCGTGAAACCGGCCGCTCCCGCGGCTTCGGCTTCGTGGAGATGGAGGATGATGCCGCGGACCAGGCCATCGCAGGCATGAACGGCGCCGATCTGGACGGCCGTCAGCTGAAGGTGAACGAAGCCCGCCCCCGCGAGCCCCGTCCGCCCCGCCGCTGGTAGTGTCAAGCGGCATATAGCCGCGGTACAGTTTTCAGCCGGAGGTCCAGGTTTCTCCTTTGAGGAGCCGGGCCTCCGGCCTCTTTTTGGTGGGCGGGTTTGCCAGCCTGGCAGTCCGCCCTAAACCCTCGCGCACATAAAAAGGCGCCTCCTTGCGGAGGCGCCTTCCCTTCCCTCCTACCGCTACGGAGCTCTAAATGGCTCCGATCAGCCTGGCGATGACCAGGCGCTGAATCTCGCTGGTGCCCTCCCCTATGGTCAACAGCTTGTAGTCCCGGTAAAAGCGCTCCACGTCATACTCCTGCATCAGGCCGTAGCCGCCGTGCAACTGCACGGCCTGGTCGGTCACCCGCCCCATCACCTCCGAGGCGTAGAGCTTGGCCATGGCCGCGTGCTTGGAGAAAAACTTGTGGTTGTCGCGCAGCCAACAGGCGTTGTAGAGCAACAGGCGGGCCGCCTCGATCTCCATGGCCATGTCGGCCAGTTTGAAGGCGTTGACCTGGAAGCTGGACACCGGCTTGCCGAACTGCACCCGCTCCCTGGCGTAGCGGAAGGCCAGCTCGTAGGCCCCCTGGGCCCCGCCCACCCCCATGGCCCCGATGGACAGCCGCCCGCCGTCCAGGGTTTCGAGCATCTGGTGGAAGCCCTTGCCCCTGGTGCCCAGGATGTTGTCCTGGGGCACCCGGCAGTCGTCGAAGTAAAGCTCGCTGGTGTTGGAGGCGCGCCACATCATCTTGCCGTGCATGGGCCGGGCCTCGAAACCGGGAGTGCCGTTTTCCACCAGGATGCACGAGAGCTCGTCGCGCCCGTCCTCGCGCTTGCCGGTCTTGCACATCACCGTGACCCCCAGGCTGTTGGGGGCGCTGGCGTTGGTGATGAATATCTTGGAGCCGTTGATCACCCACTCGTCGCCGTCCAAGACCGCGTTGGTGGCGGAGTTGCCCGCGTCGGAGCCCGCGTTGGGCTCGGTTAGCCCGAAACCCCACAGCCCCTCGCCGGTGCACAGCTTGGGCAGGTATTTGCGCTTCTGCTCCTCGCTGCCGTAGTAGTACAGCGGCGAGATGCCCAGGGAGTTGCCCGCGGCGATGGTGGCGGCGTGGGAGCCGTCGATGCGGGCCAGCTCCTCCACGGCGATGATGTAGGACACGTAGTCCATGCCCTGGCCGCCGTACTCCTCGGCCACGATCATGCCGAACAGGCCCAACTCGCCCATGGCCCGGCAGGTGTCCAGGGAGAACTCCTCCTTCTGGTCCAGCTCCCGGGCCACCGGGCCTATCTCCTTTTCGGCGAAGTCCCGCACCGTCTTGCGCAGGATTTCCTGCTCCATGGTCAGCTCGAAATCCATCCCCTCCTCCGCGCGTACGGGTGTCGACCCGTTCAATCTAGATAATTCGCCGCCTCTGCGTCAAGCCGACACTGAGCCCGACCGATAGGCCGTCAAAGCGGCGGGGAGCCCCTGAGAGCCCCCCGCCCTTGGTTCCAGCCCTACTTGGGCACCCAGCAGATGTCCAAGATGGTGTGCGTGGGGTTGGCCGTGTTGAACTCGGCCCGCACCGGCATTCCGGTCACCGGCTTGCCCTCCTTGAGCCACCCCTTGAAAATGGTGTCCACCCCCTCTATCTGCACGTCGATCTGCCAGTAGGGGGTCTCCATCTCGATGCCTATGCCGGCGTAATCCAGCATGGTGTAGGCGTAGATCGTGCCCTCGGCGGGCACCTCGACCCACTCGGTGCGCGCGTAGCAATCCGGGCAGTCGGCCCGGGGCGGCAGCCAGGTGGAGTTCTCGGTGCACTCGGGGTTGGTGCACTTGGTGGCCAACAGCTTGCCCTGGGTCAGCCCCTTGAAGAAGGGGGTCAGCAGGCCGTAGGTGTGGTGATGGGTTATGCTGCGGGGAAAGTTCACTACCCAGAAATCGCCGGCGTCATCGTAGATCTCGCTGGGCTCGCCGATGAATTTGGTGGTCAGGGGACCTTCGTAGGCTTTAGTCATTTGCGATCTCCTTTCCTACCAGGCCTTGCGCAAAATGCCGCAGGTAACGTGGGAGCCCACGCCGGCGTGGCTGATCCACAGGCCCTGTTTGGGATCCTTTACCTGCAGGCTCTTCCAGTCGGCCGGCTTTTCCTTCTCGGCCCGGTCCCACCACTTCTTGTCGCCGTGGATATAGTCGTAGCGGTCCTGAATCTGCCAGAACACCTCGCAGGCCTGCCAGATGCCGGTGGCCCCCACCGCGTGCATGGTGCCCAACAGGCCGCCGGAGAGGTTGGAGGGGCACTTGCCCTCATAGTAGGCGTCGCCGCTCTCGATGTAGTCCGGCTCCTGGCCGTAGGGCCTGAGTCCGATGTCGCCGTAGGTCTGGATGTCGCTGATGGTGAAGGCGTCGTGCAACTCCACCAGGTCCAACTCCTCCAGGGGGTCGTGGATGCCGGCCATGCGATAGGCCAAATAAGCCGCGAAGCGCGCGGCCAGGAAGGACTCGAAGCCGGGCCAGCGGCCGGACTCCTTCAACAGCTCGTCGTACATGCCGGGCTCTTCGTTGGGCAGCAGGGGTATGTCCATGTGCCGGCGGTCGGCCACCCGCAGGGTGTGGGTGCCCCCGGCCATGAACAGTTCCACCGGATGGTCGGAGAGCTTGTAGGCCATCTCCTCGTTGCACAGCAGGGCCGAGGCGCTGCCGGCGGTCATGGCGCAGCACTCCAGGAAGCGCAGGGGATAGGCGCTCATGCGCGATTCCAGCACCTCCTCCACGGTATGGTGGCCCGGCTGCTGGGCGTTGGGGTTGCTCATGGCGTAGCCCCGGTTTTTCACCGCCACCTTGGCCCGGGTCACCTCCGAGAGGTTATAGGCCTCGGCGAAGCGGTTGGCCATGGGCGCGTAATAGGAGCTGTAGATGCGGCCCATGCGGGTCTCGAAGTCCTTGCAGGCGGCGGTGGAGATGTAGAAGTTTCCGGTGCGGGTGTCCACCTCGTCCATGCGCTCCCAGCCGCTGACCAGCACGCAGTCGGCGTAGCCGCTGGCCACGGCCATGCAGCCGTTGAGCATGGCCGCCCCGCCGGTGGCCCCGCCGGTCTTGATGCCGGTGTTCCACAGGGGGTCCAGGCCCAAGTAGTCGTGGATTTTGGCCTCGCACAGGAGCTGGTCCTGGAAGTGGTCGGCGAACTCCCCGTAGGCCGCGTATTGGATGCAGTCCTTAACTTGTTTGGGCGAGAGCTTGAGGTCGTTGTCCTCCAGCATCATCTTGTAGCCCATCATCACCAGTTCCTCCAGCTTGTACTCCGGGAAGTACTTGCGGAAGGGGGTGCAGCCGCCGGCCACCATGAATACCCTGCGGGACCATTGCGGCACCCTGAGATTGCCCTTGCCGAATTTGATCATCTATATCCCTCCTCTAGACTTTAAACCGGCCGGCCGAGCCTGCCGCGCCTACATGGTGCCCACCCACAACACCACGGCAAGCTTCTTGCCGGTGTTGGCGATGGCCTGGGCCTTGGGCTCGGCCCAGAAATGGGCGGCATCGTGTTTTTTCAAGTGGAACACCTTGTCCCCATGGCGCAACTCGATTCGGCCATCCAAAACGCACAGGACCTCCTGGCCGTTTTTGATGTCCTTGCGCACCGGCAGCGATTTGCCGGGCTCTATGAACAACACCGCGCTGTCGATGACCGCGCGGTTTTCCGGCGGACTCAGGCGGCGGGTGGCAAACCCGGTGTGGGGCATGTCCACCTCTCGCCATTCGTCGGTATGGAAGACAAAAACCTTTTCCTGGTTTTGCAAGCGGCTGAGCAGGCCGCCCACGTCCACGGACAGGGCCTGGCCGATGGACATCAAGGTCTCCACCGAGGGAGACTTCACGTTGTTTTCCACCTGGCTCAAAAAGCCTTCGGAGACCCCGGCTTTTTCGGCCACCGCCTTGAGCGTAAGATTCTTTTGCTTGCGGCAGCGGCGCAGCTCGTTCCCTAGGTTCACTTATTTTTCCAATATATTAATGAGTTAACCAAAAGGTGCCATTGGTTAATATTTACCATAGGACAATATTTATTTAAGGTCAAGAGAAATGGCCGGCTCGGCCGGGTTGGGCCGCGCTGCGTGAGGTTACGTTTGCTTCGCCAATCCACGCGGCCGGAGGCCAAGCGCGACCGGGCGCTTCCAGGCCTGACCAATAGCCTCGCGCAGCTCCCCCGGCATATTCCAGGCGCGACAGCGCATAATTTTTTCGCACCGCCTGATTGTCCTGCTACTATTTTTCTCCGCCCCGGCGCCCGGCCCGTTGGGGCGGCAACTTTTATTGCGTCACATCTATTTGATTTAATTGCATCTATTTTTTTTAATGCCTCAGGCCAGCCCTTGGCACGCTGTATGCTCATTCAGGGGGCAACCGGATACGCACCTAACCAAAAACCGCGGAATACGCAAAGGAGACTGAACATGAAGAAGATGATGGTGATCTTAGGCAGCATGGCCCTGGTGGCCACCATGGCGGTGGGTGCATGGGCCGGCCCTTGGGGTCCCGGTCGGGGTTATGGCCCGGGCAACTGCCCCGGTTACGCCGCCGGCGGTCCTGGTGGTGGACCTGGGTACGGCCCCGGCCCCAATATGACCAAGGAACAGTATGAGCAGTTCCAGGCCAAGCGGGCCGCCTTCCTGCAGGAGACCCTGCCCCTGCGCCAGACCATGGCGGCCAAGGGCATCGAGCTGCGCACCCTCTACGCCCAGCCCAATGCGGACCAGGCCACGATCCAGAAGCTGCGCGGCGAGTTGATCGACATGCGCAGCCAGTTGGCCAAGAAGGCCAATGACGCCGGCCTGCCCGGAATGGGCTTCGGTCGCGGTGGCTACGGCCGCGGCGGTTACGGTCACGGCGGCTACGGTATGATGGGCTATGGCGGCGGACCCGGCATGATGGGTTCCGGTTACGGCCCCGGCACCTGCTGGCGGTAGACCCCAAGCCTCGGTTACAATCAGGGTCCGGGCATCGGCCCGGACCCTGATTTACCTTGGAGGAGGCGGTAACAATGGCCAGAAAACCCACAAGCCCCCTGGCGGAGCCTACTAACCGGCTCACCGGATTATTGCTTGTGGGGATTTTGCTCATGATCATGGCGGTAATCGCCATCACCACCGCCCGGCGCATGCAAAGCACCGGCCAGCTGATGCGCCACTCCCTGGCCACCCAGGGCGAATTGGTCATCAAATCCCTGGAAGGGGCCACCCGTTTCGGCATGCGCCACCACATGTGGGGCTCGCTCAGGATGCAGTCCCTGGTGGAAGAGATGCTGCGTCTTCCTTCCTTGGCCTCCCTGGTGGTCATGGGGCCGCAGGGAGAAGTGCTGGCCGCCGGGGTGGCCGCCGGCGGAGTGGACGATGTGCCGGGCAAGGCCCTCACCGGGCTTTCCCCGGAGGTGCAACAAGCCGTGGACAAGCGGCAGCCGGTCATCCTGTTCCTGGGCAAGGAGTTGGTGGTGGGCCGCCCCTTCGAACCCCTGGCCGACTTCCAGCGTCAAGGGCGCTCCCTGCCCCCCTGGGCCAATTCCATGGACGACCACATGCGCCAAATGATGGGGCAGCCCCGGGGCGCCGGACGGGCAGGAGGACCGGGAGGCCCTCCCCCCAAGCCGGGTTATGTGCTGGTGCGCCTTTCCACCGAATCCATTCGCGTGGCCCAGGGCCGCGATCTGACCAGTTCCCTGCTTCTGGCCGCCGTGGTGTTTTTCTCCGCCGCCGCCCTGGCCGCGGCCATGTTCTTCTACACCAGACGGCGCCAGAGCGAACTGGAGCGCCTGCGCGAGGAGGTGGCCGAGAACCAACACCTGGCGGCGGTGGGCCGTCTGGCCGGTTCGGTGGCCCACGAGGTGCGCAATCCCCTCTCCGCCCTGCGCGGGCTGGTGCAATACCTGGCCAAGGGCCATGAGCCGGGCACCCGTTCCTATCAATGCGCCGAAACCGCGGTGTCGGAGGTGGACCGCCTGGAGCGGGTCGTCTCCGGTCTGTTGGATTACACCCGTCCCCGCTCGCCCCGCCTTATCCCCCTGGATCTGCAAGAGAGCATCGCGGGCACCCTGCGTCTGCTGGCCGACGAGCCCCGCTCCCAGGGGGTGGAGGTCATCAGCCGCCTGGAGCCGAACCTGCCCCTGGTACAGGCCGACCCGGACCAGGTGCGGCAGATTCTGATGAACCTGATCATCAACGCCTTGGAAGCCAACAACGGCAAGGGCTCGGTGGTCGTCTCCGCGCTAAGCCTGGGAGACCAGGTTAAAGTTGAAGTACAGGACCAGGGCGAGGGTATCCCGCCCGGCAAGTCCGAGGAAATCTTCGATCCCTTTTTCAGCACCAAGGAAAGGGGCACCGGGTTGGGTCTGGCCATTGCCCGCCGCCTGGCCCGGGGCATGGGCGGGCAGTTGACCGCCGCCTCTCTTGAGTGGCAAAAAGGTTCCAAGTTCACTCTCACTCTCACGGCAGAAGAGGCCAAGGCATGAGCAAACGTTCCAGCATCCTGGTCGTGGACGACGAGGCGGCCCACCGTCTGATGCTTACCGCCCACCTGGAAGAGGCGGGCTACAACGTTCTGGAAGCTCCGGACGGCGAAGCCGCGGTTGGCCAGGTGGAGAAGGCCCGCGTGGACCTGGTGATCATGGACCTGGTCATGCCGCGCATCGACGGCATGGAGGCGCTCAAGCGCATCAAGTCCAGCCATCCCGATCTGCCGGTGATGATGATGACCGCCTACGGCTCCATAGACAACGCGGTCAAGGCCCTCAAGTTGGGGGCGGCGGACTACATCACCAAGCCCCTGGACGTGGACGAGGTGCTCATCAAGATCGAGCGCCAACTCAAGGCCGCCAACCTGGCGCGGCGGGTGGCCTCCCAGGCCGAGCGCCTGGGCGAGCGCTTCGACTTTTCAGCCATGGTGGGCGAGAGCCCGCCCATGCGCCGCCTCAAGGAGACCATGGCCCTGGTGGCCCCCAGCCAGGCCACGGTGCTCATCACCGGCGAAAGCGGCACCGGCAAGGAAGTGGCGGCCCAAATACTGCACCAGAACTCCCCCCGCGCCGATGGACCGCTCATCAAGGTGAACTGCGCCGCCCTGCCCGAGAACCTTTTGGAGAGCGAACTGTTCGGCCACGAAAAGGGCTCCTTCACCGGAGCCACCAGCCGGCGGGAGGGGCGCCTGTCCGCCGCCGACGGAGGCACCTTGTTCCTGGACGAGGTGGGCGAGATGACCCCGGCCCTGCAAGCCAAGCTGCTCCGGGCCCTGCAAGAAGGCGAGTACTCCCCGGTGGGCAGCGACCGCACCTACCACGCCGACGTGCGGGTGATCGCGGCCACCAACCGGAACCTGGCCGCCGCCGTGTCCGAGGGGGAATTCCGCGAAGACCTCTACTACCGTCTCAACGTGGTGAACCTGGCCATGCCCCCTCTGCGCGACCGGGGGGATGACGTGCTTTTGCTGGCCGAAATCTTCCTGCGCCGTTTTGCTCGGGACAACAACCGGGAGCTGAAGGGCTTCAGCCCCGAGGCCCGTACCCAGTTGATGAGCTACGCCTGGCCGGGCAACGTGCGCGAACTCATCAACGCGGTGGAGCGCTCGGTTATCCTGGCCCAGGACCAGACCATCGGGGTGGGCGAGTTGCTCCTGGGCATGGCCAGCCCCCGCTCGCAAGACGATTCGGCCTTGCACGCGGGCATGACCATTCGCGAGGCGGAACGCATTCTCATCGAAAAGACCCTGGAAGCCACCGAGGGCAACCGCACCCGGGCGGCCGACATGTTGGGTATCACCCGCAAGACCCTGCAAAACAAAATTAAGGAATTTGGCCTGCCGCCGGCGTAAAAAAGGCTGTTAAAAAAAGCAAGAGCGGCCGGTGGGCGGTCGAATTTCCGGTGGCAGCCGGCGCACCGTCTAAAAGTGGCTGTTTTGCAACGAGGTGGCTGGGTTCGCTGCTTGGCACAACCGAGGCTCTCGGCCCTAGCGCAATCTCCGGCGCCTGCGCGTGGAGCGGGTGGCCGCCATGGCAACCATGCGGCGCACGAGAATGGGGCCGCCTCAGATCGCCATTTTCTTTTCCATGCCTCTTTCCGCTGCGACCGATCCAAGAGCAAGCGCACGTCGTTTGAACCGCGCCCTGGCCATCCACGCCTAGGCGAACAGGTCAATCTGGCGGGCCCGGCGGCGGCTCACCACCCTCTCGGTGCGCAGGGCCCCGGTGGGGATATCCCCCAGCAGGGGCGAAGCCGCCCGCGGCCCGCCCACTCCGAACAAGCTGCGGGCCTTGGCCCGGCTCAGGAACAGGCTCTGCCCGGCCCTGGTCATGGCCACGTACAGCAAACGGCGCTCCTCGCCCAAGTCGGCGGGCTCCCCGTTTGGCGGCTGGTAAGGCAAAAGCCCCTCTTCCACCCCCACCACGAACACCGCCGCGAACTCCAGGCCCTTGGCAGCGTGCATGCTCATGAGGCTCACCCGTTGGGCCTTGAAGTCCAGGGGGTCGGTCTCGGCCAGGGGCTCCTGCCCGGCCACCTGGAAGGGAATTCCGGCCTGGGCCAGGGCCTGGGCCAGGGGCGCGGCCTGGGCGTGCAAACGGTAGAGCACCGCAATGTCCCGGGGGGCCAGCTCGCCCGCGTCGCCCCGCTCCACCTGGCGCGAGTCCAGGCCGCCGGTAAGCTCCACGATCTTGGCCGCCACCCAGGCCGCCTCGGCCTTGGGGCTCGTCAGCTCGGCCCACACCGGCTTAACCCCCGGCCCGGCCTGGGCGCTCAGGCTCAGGCGTCCGGGGTCAGGGTCTGAGGCCAGCAGGCCCTGGGCGGCCTGCAGAATGGCCTCGCCGTTGCGATAGTTGCGGGTCAGCCCGATACCCATGGCGCCGGGGAAATCCTGGGCAAAGCGCAAGAACCCCTCGCGGCTGGCCCCCCGAAAGCCGTAGATGGCCTGGTCCGGGTCGCCGATGGCGGCGAGGGAGGCCCCTCCGGCGAGCAGGAACTTGAGCAGCGACACCTGGGCCTGGTTGCTGTCCTGGTACTCGTCCACCAGCACGTGGTCGAAACGGGCCCCCCAGGTATGGGCCAGGTCCGCACTTTCTTCCAGGGCCAACGCCGCCCGGCGCACCAGGTCGTCCAGGTCCAGGGCGCCGCGCTCGGCCAGGGCGCTTTCATAGGCTTGCCACAAAGGTGCGATTTCCGCCTCGGGCTCGGGATGCACCTGCTGCTTGAGGCGGGTGAGGGTCAACTCGGCCCAAGAGGGGCGCAACTCGAACCGGGCGGCCAACTCCTTGATCAGGGCGGCGCGCTCCGTCTCGCCCAGGATGACCAGCTCTCGCCCCAGGGCCTGGGCCAAGATCTCGCGGCCCAGGGCATGGAAGGTGCTCACCTTGACCAGGGCGGCGGCGGGGTGCTCTCCGGCCAGGCGGCCGGCCATCTCCTCGGCGGCCTTGCGGGTGAAGGTGATCATCAGCACCCGGCCGGGCGCCGCGCCCTCCTCCACCAGGCCCGCGGCCCTCGCCACCAAGACCCTGGTCTTGCCCGCGCCGGGCCCGGCCCGCACGATGAGCGGCGCGCCCCGGTGGGCCACCGCCTGCTGCTGCTCGGGATTCAGGCGATCACCGGTGCTCTCGGCCAGACTTAAGAGCGGCGGGGCGGGCTCCGGCTTAGTCAGGGCTTTTTTTTTAAGCTGGCGGCGGGTGGACGGGGCCTCGCGCCACAGGCTGCCCTGGCCCTTGAGCTGCTCACGCTCCTGGGGGGTGAATAGCTTGACCACCCCGAACTCGCCGTCAAAACCGCCCTCCAGGACCACCTCGCCGGCACGCATGCGCCGCACCGCCTCGCTCAACACCGGTCCCCCCACCCGCTCCAACTCCTCCAGGGGGGCCTGACGCAGGATGAACAGCTCGGGCCCCACCTCGGCCAAGAGCTGCTCCACCGCCTGGGTCACGCCTTTGGTGGCCGGTCCCCGCTGCATTACCTCGCCCACCACCTCGTTCAGGGGAACGATGGACTCGAAGTTGGGCGCGTTGGGGGGAAGGTAGCCTTCGGGGCGGTCGGCCAAATCCTCCACCCGGCTGAGCACCCCCACGGTGAGGGGTTTGCCGCACACCGGGCAAAGGCCGCCCAGCTCGCGGGTCTCACTTGGCTCCAGGCGCACCCCGCACTTGCGGTGGCCGTCCAGGTGATACTTGCCCTCGTGGGGGAAAAACTCCAGGGTTCCGGCCAGGCCCTCGCCGCCGGGTGAGCTGAGGGCATGGGCCAGGGCGGGATAGGTGGGCTCGCAGGTGAGCAGGTTGGCCTCCCGGGCCAGCTTGGCCGGGCTGTGAGCGTCGGAGTTGCTCACCAGCTTGTAGCGATCCAGGGCGCTGAGCCGCCAGTTCATGGCCGGATCGGAGGAAAGCCCGGTCTCCAGGGCGTGAATGTGCCCGCTCAGGTCGTCGAAGCACTCTTCCAGGGCGTCGAAACCGCTCTTGGAGCCGAAAAGGCTGAACCAGGGGGTCCAGATATGGGCCGGGATGAAGATGACCTCCGGCGCCTCGTCCAGGCACAGCTCCAGCAGATCCCTGGTGTCCAGGCCCAGGATGGGCCGTCCGTCGCTGGTGATGTTGCCCAGGCGGTCCAGGCGGGCGTTGATGCGCCGGGCCGCGGCAAAATCCGGCGCCAGGATCAGGGAGTGCACCTTGCGGGTCACTCCGTGGCGCTTGTAGATGGTGCTTATCTCGCCGGAGAGCAGAAAACGCACCGGGGCGCGGCAGGGGCCGGGCACCTCGGCAGCCAGGGCCCGAGCCGACTCCGGGTTGAGCTCGTAGGCCCCGTCGCCGGTCTCCACCAGCTTTTGTTCCAGCTCCTGCAGCCAGACCGGGTGGGTGAAATCCCCGGTGCCCAGCAGGCCGATTCCCTTGCGCTGGGCGGCCAGCCACAGGTTCTCGGGGTTCAGGGTCTTGGCCGTGGCCCGGGAATAGCTGGAATGTATGTGTAGATCGGCGATCAACATGGCACCCAAAACTAGCGCGCCGGAGCCCGGGAAGCAAGCGCGCAATTGCCCGGCCGGTTTTGCAGCGTTTTCATGACCTGTTTGCAGTTCCCCTTGTGTCGAATTCCGGTCAGTGTTAAGATGCGAACGTCAACCCGTAAGAATTTGACGAAATAGCGTCTCAAGTCCCACAGCGAGGGGCTCGCTGCCACACTTGCAATCCCAGGAGGTTCCTTGTCCGACGCGCCACTGCCCAGGGTTAAACCTCACGCCAGAGTCCTGGTGGTGGAGGATGACGCCGACTCCTCCCTGCTTTTTGCCGCCCTCATGGAGTCCGAGGGCCACGAGGCGGTCAAGGCGGACAGCGGCGAGGAGGCCCTGGAGCTTCTGGCTCAGGACAGCGATTTCGACCTGGTGCTCCTGGACCTGGTGCTGCCCGGCGTGGGCGGCTGGGAGGTGCTGGAGCGCATCAAGACCGACGGCAAGCTGCGTTACGTGCCGGTGGTGGTGCTCTCGGCCCTGGACGACAAGGCCACCACCATCAAGGCCCTGGAGTTGGGGGCCGAGGACTTCCTGAGCAAGCCGGTGGACGTGGAGCGCATGCTCTCCCGGGTGCGGGTGATGCTCCGCATCCGCAGCCTGTATGAGGATCTCATCCACGAGCGCTCCGGCCGCCAGCACGCCCAGCGTAGCCTGGAGATGCGCCGCTATTTCGGCCAGGTCATGGGCGGCTCGTCCCAGGTGCAGCAGCTGGCCGACGTGCTGGAAAACGTGGTGGACACCGACGCCACGGTGCTCCTGGAGGGCGAGAGCGGCACCGGCAAGGGCCTGCTGGCTGAATCGGTACACCGCTTCTCCCGGCGCAGCCAAGGCCCCATGGTGGTGGTCAACTGCTCCGCCTACCCCGAGACCCTGCTGTCATCCGAGCTCTTCGGCCACGAAAAAGGCGCCTTTACCGGAGCCATCCGCCGCAAGCCGGGGCGCTTCGAGCTGGCCCACGGGGGAACCATCTTTTTGGACGAGATCGCCGAGATCAGCCCCCTGACCCAGCTCACCCTGCTGCGGGTCATCCAGGACCACCAGTTCGAGCGGGTGGGCGGCGAAAAGACCCTCACCGTGGACGTGCGGGTGTTGGCCGCCACCAACAAGCCCCTGGCGGGCATGGTGGAAAAGGGCCTTTTCCGCGAAGACCTGTTCTACCGCCTCAACGTGGTGCGCCTGGAAGTGCCCTCCCTGCGCACGCGTCCCGAGGACATCCCCTTTCTAGCCAACAGCTTCTTGAACTCCCAAGCCGAAAAGCTGGGCAAGGCCATCTACGGCTTCGAACGGGAGGCCCTGACCCGGCTCATGTCCTATGGTTGGCCGGGCAACGTGCGCGAGCTAAAAAACGTGGTGGAGCACGCCGCCCTCATGTGCCGCGAAGACGTGATCTGCCTGGCCAACCTGCCCGCGCGCCTGGCGGATGACCAGGCCACGGGGGCCACGGGCCTAGCGGCGGCCCCGGTGGGGCGGCTGTGGGACAACGAGCGGGAGATCATCGCCCACACCCTGGAGCGGGTGAATTGGAACAAGTACCGGGCGGCGCAGGTTTTGGGCATCGCCCGCTCCACCCTCTACGGCAAGATTAAAAAGCACGGCCTCACCCCCCCGGCGGGGAGCGAGGCCTCGCAGGACTAGCCGAAAACCTAGGCCATCTTGCCCAGGCTCAACTCCTGCTGGGCCCCCTGGGGCGCGGGCACCTCGAACACGTTTAGACTCAGGGCCACCATGCAATAGTAGCCAACGATGCCGGTTAGCTCCACGATGCCCTCTTCCCCCAAGAACTCCAGGCAGCGTTCATAGGTGTCCTGCTCCACCTTGGTCAGCTCCAGGGCCTGGCGGCAAAAGGCGTAAACCGCAGCCTCGTCCTGGGCCTCGAACTCCGGCTCCATCTTGTAATTGATGCTGGTGATCACCTCCGGGGACAGGCCCGCCCGCCGGGCGAAGGGCTCGTGAATGGCCCACTCGGCGGCGCAGTTCCAGTGGCGGGCTCCCACCAAAATGGCCAGCTCTGACAGGCGGGGGTCCAGGACGGTGTGCAGGCGCAAATGCTCCCCCAGGCGCGAGGCCCAGCGGGCCATGCCCGGCGCGCGCAGCCACACGTTGAAGGGCCCGTTGGTGCTGGGGCGGCCTTGTACCACCTCTTGCCATATTTCGGCCTGCTGCCGATCCATCTGTTCCGGGGCTAATTCTTCTATCCGGGGCATGCCGCCAAACTCCCGCGCCAGGGGCGCAAAAAAATGGCCCCCGGATTCGGTCTCCGGGGGCCGCGATTTTATTTGTCGTCCTTGTTGGCCATATCCTTGATCGCCTGGCGCATGGCCTCCAGCTGCCGCTCGGCCAGGTAGTTCACCGAGCCTTCGGGGTAGGCATCGTCCTCGCCGCGCTCCCCGGCGGGCAGGCCGGTGAACAGCTCCAGGGCCTGGTCCATGGCGTCCACCGCGTAGACCGCGAACTTGCCCTCGGCCACCGCGGCCACCACGTCCGGGTGCAGCATGAGGTTTTTAAGGTTGGCGGTGGGGATCACCACCCCCTGCTTGCCGGTGAGGCCCCGCTCTTGGCACAGGCGGAAGAAGCCCTCGATCTTGAGATTCACCCCGCCGATGGCCTGGGCCCGGCCATGCTGGTCCATGCTGCCGGTGATGGCCAGGTCTTGGCGCAGGGGCACCTGGGCCAGCTCGGAGAGCAGGGTTATCACCTCGGCCAGAGAGGCGGAGTCGCCGTCCACCATGCCGTAGCTCTGCTCGAACACCAGGCTGGCCTTGAGGGCCAGCGGCGCCCGGCGCGCGAAGCGCCTTTGCAAGAAGCCGCCGATGATCAGCACCCCCTTGTTGTGGAAGGGGCCGGAGAGATCGGCCTCGCGGTCGATGTTGGTCAGCCCCTCCTTGCCCAGGCCCACGCTGGCCGAGATGCGGCTGGGCTTGCCAAAGGCGTAGTCGCCCAGGTCGTAGACCGCCAGGCCGTTGATCTGACCCTGGGCCGCTCCGTCGGTGGCGATGTTGATGAAGCCCCGGGTGGTGGCCTCGCGCAGGTGCTCCTCCATCATGGCCCCGCGCCGCCGGCGCCCGGCGATGGCCGTGGTCACGTCCTCGGCGGTTATGTTTTCCCGCCCCGCCTGCCCCGCGTGGAAGTTGCTCTCCTTGACCAGATCCTCCAGGTCGGCCAGGCGCAGGGTCAGGTGCTCGCTGTCGCCGGACATCTCCGCCGCCCGCTCGATGAGCCGGGCCACGGCGCTCCGGTGCAGGGGCCTCAGCTCCTCCCGGCGGCTGACGCGGCACAGGTGGTTGATGAACTCGCCCACCTCCGCCTCGCCCCAGTCCATGTATTCGCTCATCTGGGCCCGCACCTTGAACAGCTTGGGGAACTGCTGGTCGTGCACGTAGAGCAGGTGATAGAGCTCGCTGTCGCCCACCAGCACCACCTTGAGGTTCAAGGGAATGGGCTCGGGCCGCAGGGTGCGGGTGATCATGTAGCCCAGTTGCTCCATGACGTCTTCCATCTTCACCTTGCGGTCCCTGAGCGCCCGTTTGAGCCCCTCCCAGGGCAGCCAGTAGCGCAGCAAGTCCATGACCGGCAGCACCAGGTAGCCGCCGTTGGCCCGGTGCAGGGCCCCGGGCTTGAGCAGGGTGAAGTCGGTGAGCAAGGCGCCGAACTGGGCCTGGCGCTCGATGCGGCCAAAGAGGTTGGGATAGGTGGGGTTGTGCTCCACCACCACCGGCGCGCCCTGGGCGGCCGAGTTGTCCACGAACACGTTCACCTGGTACTCGCGGAAGTCCGGCTCCTCGGTGGGCACCGGGAAGGGCATCGGCGACTTTTCCTTTTGTTTGAAGTGCTCGTAGTTGGTCACCAGATCCTGCTGCACCTGGTCCAGGTAATCCAGTACCGGCTGCTGCCCGGCGTACTCCTCGTGCATGTCGGAGAGCATGTGGCCCACCGCCTGGAGCACCAGATCCTTGTTGAGATTGTTCAGGGCCTCTTGCAGCTCTTTTTCCTGGGCGTTAACCGCGCGCAGGGCCTCGGTCACCTTGGCCTGGATCACGTCGCTTTTTTGGCGCAGATCCTCGCGCTGCTCTTCGCTCATATCCCGCAGGGCGGCGTCGGGCAGGGGTTCGCCGTCCTCGCCGGCCGGGGCCACCATGATCCCGGTGGGCTCGAACTTGAGCACGTAGCCCTGCTCCCTGGCCTGGGAATCGAGCTGGGAGAATATGTCGCTGCGCGCGCGCTTGAACTCGTTGGTGAGGTTGTCCTTGCGCCGGGTGTAGTCCTCCCCCTCGAACAGCTCGGGGATGGCCGCCTTCATGTTGTCCAAGAGCTTGTTCATCTGCTTGGCCAAGTGGCGGCCCCCGCCCGGAGGCAGGCTCAGGGCCTTGGGCTCGTCGGGTTCTTGGAAGTTATGCACGTAGACCCAGTCCGGCGGCGGGGGCTGCTCGGCGGCCAGACGGTTTAGGAAAGTCGTTACCAGGTGGGTCCGGCCGGTACGCTGGGTACCGGCCACATAGACGTGGAAATCCATGTCCTGCATGGCCAGGCCGAAGCTCAAGGCCTCCTTGGCCCGGGCTTGGCCCACCACGGAGTCGAGGCACTCCGGGGCTTGATCGGTGGTTTCAAAGGGAACCAGGGCGGGATCGAAAACCCGCCGCAGTTGGGCGACGTCCAGGGGTGGAGGGGAAGATGAAGGCATGGCGCACTCCCGCCCGAGGTTCAGAGGGAAAATGAGTTTTCAGTCAGATCATAGAATAGCACATGCCGGAAGGAACCGGCGGGGCGGGTAGGCAAAGAGTCAGCAGTTGCCGCCGGCGTGTTGCCACCAGGCGTTGTTGGCCATGTCCCGCAGGCGGCAGACCAGGTCGCTGAGGTCGGAGGACTTGTCCAGTACCGAGAGACCCTCGATGCAGGGAGACATACGGGGCCGCCCCAACAGGACCACGCCGCCGTCGTGCACCTGGCGCAGGTGCTCCATCCAGCTTTCCAGGCGGCCCCCCACCAGGTCCAGGTTGGTCACCAAAACATGGGCCGGAGCGCCCTTGAGGCTGTGCATGGCGCGCCTTAGATCGGAGCGCACCACCACCCTGAAACCGGCTTCCTCCAACTCTTCGCGATACAAACGGGCCAGGCTGGGGTCGCTCTCGACGACCATGATTTGCAGCATGGCTTCTCCTCGCAAGGTTCGAAGAAAAATTAGATTGGTTGGGAATTCTAGCCTTGTTTATATGCAAAAAAGAGACCATTGAGGCAGGTAAGCTTATCGGGGGGTTAGGTTGGGTGCCGAACCGGCTAGTGTCCGATTTTAGACAGGGTAGTATGGACGCAGTCCCGACGGTCGCGTTTGGCCTCGAATTGGGGCCAAAAAGCCTACTGTATCAATTGCGACATATGTCCGGTTTTAGACATATTTTTTAGAGCATTTCAATCGGTTTTCCCCTCTTCTCAAAATCGCCCTCAGCGGCGGTGCAGTCTTATTTATCGCTATTATTCAATTAGTTATCCGCCACAGCCAAGCCCAGGGCCGCCTCCGGTCGACCTGTGGCACATTAATTGCTTAATCGAGAGGCAATACTATTACTCTTGACCGGCAAGGGGGATCCTAATGAGGCGTTTTAAGAGGAGTCGCAAGCAGCAGTTTATTCCCAACATCAACACCGAAGAGTGGCTGGCTAACAACCCCAATGCAATGATTCAGTGCCCCAGCCAACCCGGTGGATTGAAGCTTACCCGCGAATCCTGCGCCAAACGCTACATGACTGCCAACGAACCCCGCTGGGCCAACATAGGAGCCGAACCCTTCCACATCTTTGTGTTCAAAATGAATCTGGTGGCCTGCCGCAAGTGCGACGTAGGGGCCGGTTTCGCCAAGGAGTTGAAGGTCCAGGCAGCCTAAGCATATCAGTTTCCCTCCTCGTGTAGTGGTGGCCGGTGCACCCCCCCGGCCACCGAGGCCCGCGCCAAATGCGCGGGCCTTTTTTTGTGTATTCGCCGGGTTGCCATGTGGCTCCGAGACCCTTAAAATGACTGGATTTGGGTCTGAACCACAACCCCGGAGCAATTAATGGCCAAATCGCTAACCCGGAAGATAATCGAAGCCCACCTCAGCGAAGGTTCCTTCGAGCCCGGCAAAGAAATTTCCCTCATAATCGACCAGACTCTCACCCAGGACGCCACCGGCACCTTGGCCGCTCTGGAATTCGAAGCCCTGGGTCTGGAAAGGGTGCGCACCGAGGTCAGCGTGTCCTACGTGGACCACAACATCCTGCAAGCCGATTTCAAGAACCCCGACGATCACCGCTTCCTGCGCAGCTTTGCGGCCCGCTACGGCTTGTGGTTCTCCCCGCCCGGCAACGGCATCTGCCATCAACTTCACGCGCTGTTCTTTGGCCGTCCCGGCGCCACCCTGCTGGGTTCAGACTCCCACACCCCCCATGGCGGGGGCCTGGGCATGCTGGCCATGGGAGCGGGCGGCCTGGACGTGGCCGCGGCCATGGCCGGGGTTCCCTTCTCCCTGCCCTGCCCCAAGGTATTGGGCGTGCGCCTGGTTGGCGAGCTCTCTCCCTGGGTGGGGGCCAAGGACGTCATTCTGGAGCTGCTCAGGCGTCTCACCGTAAAGGGCGGCGTGGGCCTGGTGCTGGAGTATTTCGGCCCCGGCGTGGAGACCCTCAACCTGTACCAGCGCACCGCCATTACCAACATGGGGGCCGAGCTGGGAGCCACGGGCAGCATCTTCCCCAGCGACGAGCAAACCAGGCGCTTTTTGGCCGAGCAGGGCCGTGAGGAGGCCTGGCAACCGCTGGCCGCCGACCCGGACTGCGACGACTACGACCGCGTGGAGGAGATCGACCTGAGCGCCTTGGAGCCCCTGGTGGCCTGCCCCTCCAGCCCGGACGCGGTGCGCCCCGCGGCCCAGCTTACCGACGTGCCGGTGGAGCAGGTGATCATCGGCTCCTGCGGCGGAGGCAGCTATTGGGACCTGATGATCCTGGCCGCCGCTCTCAAGGACAAGCACCCGGCCCCGGGGGTGAGCCTGGCGGTCAACCCCGGCTCGCGCCAGGCCTTAGCCCAGATCGCGGCCAACGGAACCCTGGGCGACCTGTTGGAGGCGGGGGTGCGCCTGCACCAGGCGGGCTGCCTGGGTTGCATCGGCATGAGCCAGGCCCCGGCCACGGGCACGGCCAGCGTGCGCACCTTCCCCCGCAACTTCCCCGGCCGCTCGGGCACCAAGGGCGACCAGGTGTACCTCTGCGGCCCCCAGGTGGCGGCGGCCACCGCCCTGGCCGGGCATATCGCCGACCCCCGGGAGCTGGGCCCGGCCCCGGTGGTGCCCCCCGCCCCGCCGGTGCGTCCCAACGCCATGGCCGCGCCGCCGGCCGACGGTTCCGGCGTGGAGGTGCTGCGCGGCCCCAACATCGCCCCCTTCCCCCAGTTGGAGGAGTTGACCGAGGATCTGAGCTGCACCGTGACCCTCAAGGTGGGCGACAACATCACCACCGATCACATCATGCCGGCGGGCAGCCAGATCCTGCCCCTGCGCTCCAACGTGCCGGCCATCAGCCGCTTCGTGTTCGCGGCGGTGGATGAAAGCTTCGCGGACCGCACCCAGGCCGTGGGCTCGGCCGTGGTGGTGGGTGGTGATAACTACGGCCAGGGCTCCAGCCGGGAGCACGCCGCGCTGGCCCCGCGCTATTTGGGGGTGCGGGTAAAGATCGTCAAGAGCTTCGCGCGCATCCATCGGGCCAACCTGATCAACTTCGGAATCGTCCCCCTGGTGCTGGCCGACCCGGCGGACTACGATCGCCTGGACGAAGGTCAACTCATCGAGTTCCCCGGCCTCAAGACCGCCCTACTCGAGGAAGTGGAGCGATACGAGGCCATTTTGGAAGGCCAGCCCTTGCCCTTGTTGATAGCGGCCAGCCAACGGGAGCGGGAGATCCTGGCCGCGGGCGGCAGGCTCAACTACATCAAGAATATGCTGTGAGACCAGGGCGGCTCCCGGCCCTTGCCAGGAACCGCCTCAAGTAATATGATTAATTGAGATCCCGGTTCGCCGGGATTTTCAATACCGCCCAAGTGACCACGTGGTCACTTGGTACAACGGCCCGGCCGTTTAATTTTGGCGCCGTAGGTGACCAGGTGGTCACTCAACCATAACCCTTAGGGACCAGCATCATGCCTCCCAGAATGAGCACCGCCATGGCGGGTCAGGAGCCCGCTCTCGCCCAGGGCCTGCCGCCCTTGGAGTTGAACCCCGGCCTGGTGAGCGACCCGGGCCTGAAACCGGTGGCCGCCAAGCTTATCGCCGGCGAGCGCCTGGACGCCGCCGACGGCCTGGCCTTGATGACCAGCCAGGACCTCTTGGGCCTGGGCGCCCTGGCCCATGCCGCCCGCCTGGCCAAAAACGGCCTGGCCACCCATTACGTGCTCAACCGCCAGATCAACTACTCCAACATCTGCGGCAACCGCTGCACCTTCTGCGCCTTTTGGCGGGAGCCGGACGGCGAAGGGGCCTACCTGCTCTCTCCCCAAGAGGCCGCCGCCCTGGCCGCCGAGCACCCGGAAATGGATCTGGCCGAGCTGCACATCGTGGGCTCCTGTCATCCCGAACTGGGGCTGGATTACTATTGCGAGCTGCTGCGGGCCCTGGGCGCGGCCCGGCCCAAGGCCACCCTCAAGGCCTTTACCGCGGCCGAGATAGATCATTTCGCGTGCCGGGAAGGCATCTCCGCCCGGGAGGTGCTTAAGCGCTTCATGGACTGCGGCCTGCGGGCCCTTACCGGGGGCGGGGCCGAGGTGTTCTCTCCCCGGGTGCGGGCCAAGCTGTGCCCCACCAAGACCAGCGGCCAGCGCTGGCTGGAAGTGAGCGGCCAGGCCCACGCCCTGGGCCTGCCCACCAACGCCACCATGCTCTACGGGCACATCGAAACCCCCCAGGAACGGGTGGAGCACCTGCTGGCTCTGCGCGACCAACAGGACCTCAGCGGCGGCTTCAGCGCCTTCATCCCCCTGGCCTTCCACCCGGACAACACCGGCCTGGGCGATATCAGCCGCACCACCGGCCTGGACGACCTCAGGGTCGTGGCGGCCAGCCGCTTGCTGTTGGACAACATCCCCCACATCAAGGCCTATTGGGTCATGCTGGGGCCCAAGGTGGCCCAGGTGGCCCTGAACTTCGGGGCCGACGACCTGGACGGCACCATCGTGGAGGAGCGCATCACCCACACCGCCGGGGCCACCACGGCCAAGGGCATGACCGAGGCTGAGCTCAGGCACCTGATAACCTCGGCGGGCTTCGTGCCGGTCCGGCGCGACAGCTTCTACCGGAGCCTGGAGCAGGATTGATGTCCCCGGCCCGTCGCCCAAGCCCCGCCCTGGCCCAGGCCCTGCAAGCGGCCGAGACCGGCGAACGCCTCAGCCCCGAGCAGGCGGTGACCCTGCTCACCCAAGCCGAGTTTCTGGAGCTGGGCCGTCTGGCCCATGCCGCCCGGCTGCGCCACAACCCCGAGCCGGTGGTGACCTACGCGGTGGACCGTAACATCAACACCACCAACGAGTGCCTCTCGGGCTGCCGCTTCTGCGCCTTTTTCCGGCCTCCGGGACACGCCGAGGGCTACGTGCTCACCCCCGAGGAGCTGGGCCGCAAGATCGACGAGACCCTGGCCCTGGGCGGCACCCACATCCTCATCCAGGGCGGTCTGCACCCCAAGATCGGCGTAGAGGCCACCTGCGAGAGCTTCCGCTTCATCAAACAGCACCACCCCATTCACATCCACGGCCTGAGCCCGCCGGAGGTGGTGCACATGGCCCAGGTGGACGGCCTGAGCATCTCCGAGGCCATCGAACGGCTGCGGGCCGCCGGGCTGGGCTCCATCCCCGGCGGTGGGGCCGAGATTTTGGTGGACCGGGTGCGCTCGGCCATCGCGCCGGGCAAGTGCGACGCCGACCAGTGGCTGGGAGTCATGGCCGAGGCCCACCGGCAGGGGCTCATGACCACGGCCACCATGATGTTCGGCAGCCTGGACACGGTTCAAGACCGGGTGGAGCATATGCGCCGCCTGCGCGAGTTGCAGGAGCAAAGCCTGTCTTTGGGCAAGGGCTCCTTCACCGCCTTCATCCCCTGGACCTTCCAACCGGCCAACACCGCCCTGAGCCACCTGCCCCCGGCCACGGCGGTGGACTACCTGCGCACCCTGGCGGTGAGCCGCCTGTTCCTGGACAACTTCCCCCACGTGCAGGCCTCCTGGGTCACCCAGGGGGCGGGCATCGCCCAGACCGCCCTGGTATTCGGGGCCGACGACCTGGGCTCCACCATGATCGAGGAAAACGTGGTGGCCGCCGCCGGGGTCAGCTTCCGCCTGCCCCGGGAAGAACTGGTGCGCCTGGCCAACGACATCGGTTTTGCCGCCCGCCAGCGCGACGTGTTCTACAACCCCGTCTAGACGTGCTATAAAAACCGCATGACTTACCCGAGCACGGCATACACCGCCCGTTGGGTCTGGTGCGCTCCCGGCGATCTGCGCCCCGGCGCGGCGGTGACGCTGCAAGACGGCTGGATCACGGAAGTGGCGGCGCGCCCGCCCCGTGGCGCGCGGGTGGTGGACCTGGGCGAGGGCCTGCTGCTGCCCGGCCTGGTCAACGCCCATACCCATTTAGAGCTATCCGGCCTGGCCGGGCTAATGCCACCCCAAGGCGACTTCGTGGTCTGGCTGGAAAGCATGGTCAACCTGCGCCCGGTCCAGCTCAGGCAAAACGGTCCCGAAGCCACCTTGGCGGCGGTGGAATATCTGGCCCAAAGCGGCACCGCCCTGGTGGGCGACGTGACCAACACCGGCAAGGCGGCCCAGGCGCTGGGCAGCGCCGGGGTCAGCGCGGTGAGCTTTTACGAGGCCCTGGGCGCGGCCAAGGCCGAGCCGCCCGAGGCCCAGGCCTCCTGGCAGGGCGCGCTGCTCCTGGCCTCGGCCGTAGCCGCCCATGCCCCCTATTCCATCCCCACCGCCCGTCTGGCCGCGCTCAAGGCCAAGGCCGGGGCCATGCCCTTTGCCATCCACCTGGCTGAATCACGGGCCGAGGTGGAGTTCCTGGCCGGGCGAGGCAGCGAAGGCCGGCGCCTGGAGGAATTTCTGCGGGATCGGGGCCTGCGCCGCGAGGATCTGGACCTGGCCGCCGCCACCCCCCTGGGCCAGCTTCAGGCCGCCGACGCCCTGGACCACCGCACTCTGCTGGTGCATGGCGTGCAGCTCACCTTGGACGAGATCGAACAGGTGGCCGTGGCCCAGGCCAGCTTGTGCGTGTGCCCCCGCTCCAACCTGGGGCTCACCGGCGGCCTGGCCCCGGTGGAGGCGTTGCTGGCCGCCGGGGTCAACCTGGCCCTGGGCACCGACTCCCTGGCCTCCGCCCCCAGCCTTAGCCTGTGGGAAGAGATGGCCGCCCTACTGGCCGCCAAGCCGGGCTTGGACCCGGAGGCGGTGCTGACCATGGCCACCCAAGGCGGAGCCCGGGCCCTGGGTCAGGCGGGACGGTTCGGGGTGCTGGACCCCGGCGCGGCCGGGCCCCTGGCCTTCGTGCCCTTGGCTGGAGTAAGTCAGAGCGAGGTGATCGAGGCGGTGGTGCGCGGCGAGCACGCCGGTGCGCCGCGCGGCGTGGGGCGCGATGATGGCGGGAAGAAGAAAGAAGAAGGCAGGTAAAAAGGGTAAAACCAGTTGTCGCCGGTTGGCTGATGCCGCGCGGCGACGATCCGCCGCCTTGTCTATGTACCTCCTACCCTGGCATCCAACCGCGCCCTAGCCAGTCCGCCCACCTGCATCCCAGCCACCCGAACCGAACCCAAACTAGCCCCTCCCCCCTTTGCCAACCAACAAAAACGGGCCCGCCATGTTTGGCGAGCCCGTGATAGCCATATCGTGCCGACTTAATTTTCTTCGGTGCAACGGATAACGCCCCGCCCAACCTCCGGCACAGCCAGGCGTGTCCAGGCAAGGCGCCGGGCGAGCGAGCCCCACAACGCAGCATGGGCGCGTCTGGCGCAGCCGCCTAGTTTAATGCAGAATCTTACCTATCCTGTCCCAGCGCACCCCAAAGCCATGGTCGGTCCAGGACCAATAGATGATAAAGGCCTTGCCCAGAATGTCCTTGCGGGGCACGAACCCGCCGCGCCCGCCGAACCAGAAGCGCGAGTCATAGGACTGATCCCGGTTGTCGCCCATCACGAAGTACTGGTCCGGGGGCACCCTCACCGGGCCGAAGTTGTCCCTGGTTTGCGCCCCGCTGGGCAGGACCATCGCGTCGGTGTATTTGCCCCAATGATCTTCGAGCTTTTTGCCGTTGATATACACGGTCTTGTCGCGCACCTCCACGACGTCGCCGGGCAGACCTATGATGCGCTTGATGAAGTCCTTGTCGCGGTCCTCGGGGTAGAGAAACACCACGATGTCGCCCCGCTCGGGATCGCCGATGGGAATTATCACCGTGTCGCTGAAGGGCAGCTTGATGCCGTAGGAGGATTTGCTTACCAGCAAATGATCGCCGATGAGCAGGGTGGGGATCATGGAGCCGGAGGGGATCTTGAAGGCCTGCACCCCCCAGGTGCGGATAATCAAGGCCAGCACCACGGCCCAGATCAGGGCCTCCAGGTACTCGCGGATTATCGACTTTTTCTTTTTTTCCGAGCGGCGGCGAATGAACACTAACTGCTCCCTGCAATACGGCTTGCAAACGCTAGTCGCAAAGCATATCCCCTGGCCCGGCGGGTGACAAGCCTTTAACTTTTCGGCTGCATGCCCAGCAGGCCGGGCAAATCCCGCAGGTCGTCCAAGTGAGCCCAGGCCTCCAGCTCGCGGTTGCCAAAGGCCACCAGGCGCACCCCGGTGGCCTGGCACAGGCCCTCGTCGGTGGTGCTGTCGCCCACGTAGACCACCTGCTCGGGGTCCAGGCCGAAGTGACCCAGCACCTGGAGCATCATGGCCGGATGGGGCTTGGCCCGGCCGGCGCTGTCGGGGTTGGCCACCAGGTCAAAAAGCTCCAACAGGTCGAAATGGGCCAGGCTGGAGCGTGCGGTGGCGGTGCGGTTGGTGGCCACGGCGGTGCGCCAGCGCTGGCGCAGGCGGGCAATGGTCTCGCGCGCGCCGGGATAGAGCCGGAGCAGCTTCATGAACGGAGTCGAGTCCATGGTGGGCCAGTAGGCCATGGCCCGGTCATAGTCCTCGCCCCGCCCCACCAAGGCCTCCAGCGAGCCGGGCATGGCCTCGCGGTGGATGATCTCGGCGAATCGCTCGGCCACGGGCTCGCGGCCCAGATGCACGAGGATGTGGTTGTAAAAGGCGATGTTGGCCGGCAGGGAATCGAACAGAACCCCGTCCAGATCGAACACCACCGCTTTGAGATCGCCGGGCGGAGTGGGTAGCTTGTGTGTGCTCATGGCTCGCAATACAAGACGGGGCCCGTGGGGGCCCCGTCGCAGGTTCGGTTAAATCATGCGGGCGCTTGGGCGCCCCGGAGCTAGTGATCCGGTCCGCTAATGTGACCGGCCCACAGATCAAGCATAGTCTTCAGGATGGTCAGGGTCAAGGTGCCGAAAACCACCGTTATGATGCCGTAGAACAGGCCGAAGAAGATGATGTGGCCGATGTCCCAGATCCATTCGTAAGCAAAGGGGAACATATCCAGGCCTCCTTACTCGTTGAGTTCCGGCTCTTGCGGGAAGATGGGCAGATACCGGTAGGCCAGCATGAACACCAACAACCCGAAGCCCAGCACCAGGCTGGCGATGCCCCACTCCTGCCAGGAAGGCAGGTAGGCGTGGAAGCTCTCAAAGGGCAGCACCGGCAGGGCCAGCGACTGGATGGTGAACACGAAGCGGTTCAAGGTGACGCCGATGCAGGCCAGCAGCATGGCCAGGAACATGAGGCCGTAGCTTTCGCGGACCTTTTCCTGAACCAGCATCAGGGCGGGCAGCCAGCCGCACAGGCCCAACTCCACCCACATGAGCCAGTAGCCGTAGGGAGAGTGGTACATGTCGTCCATGGTCAGGCCCGCCGCGGGCAGCTTGATATAGGCCCACCAGGCGGTGTCTGCGCTCTTGGCCACCATGTAGGTGATCAGCAGCCAGCCGCTGATCTTGCCCATGAGCATCTTGACGCTGTGCTTGGTCAGCTTGCGGCCGGTGATCTTCTCGGTGAGCATCACGATCATGGTGGTGAAGCTGGGGCCCACCGCTATGGCGCTCCAGATGAACAGGAAGAAGGTCCAGGGCCAGATGCCCAGACCGCCGCGGGCGGCAAAGGGACGGGCGTAGAGCACGCCGAACATGCCGCCCAGGGAGCCCTGGTGGAAGAAGCTCAGGAAGGTGCCGGCCGCCGCGAACACGATCATGATGGTGTGCAGGTTGTGGCCCATGGTGCCGAACTCGGGCACCCTGCTTATGCGCCGGTTGTCCAGCACCGAAGGCAGCAACTCGATGGTGAGCACGATGGCGTAGGTGGTGATGCAGAACATCACCTCGGTGAGCATGGAGTGCACGTTGGCGTGCCAGAAGCCGAACCAACCGCGGATGGGCTGGCCGATGTCGATGCCCAGCATCAAGATGGCGCCCACGTAGCAGATAAAGCCGATCAAGACCGCCGCGTTGACGATGGGCTTGAGCTCGGTCTTGCCTACTATGTAGTTGAGGAAGCTGGTGAAGAAGGCGCCCGCCCCCAGGGCGATGACCGCCAGGTCCACCACAATCCACACGCCGAAGGCGAAGTAGTCGTTCATATTGGTCTGGTTAAGACCCAGGGCCAGACACAACACCGCGCCGACGGTGAAGTAGGCCAGCAGGGTCAGGGGCAGCCCCAACCAGATCAGGAACACCTCGGGCCGGCACCGCTTGGTGCCTTTGGGCCACCAGCTCGAGTCGTCCGCGTACTTAGGTAGATCGTCTAACCATCTTCTCATTGTTGACCTCGCCTATTGCTAGTGACCGCTCTGAGGGGCGGCCTGGGCAAACTTATTGTGGCGGGTTACATAGTTGTCGGCCTTTTTGCGCACCCATTCCCGCTTGGACATGTAATACACCTTGGGGTTGGTGTGCAGGCGTTCCAACAAACGGAAGGTGTACTCGCTGGAGATCAGCTGGTGCACCTTGTGCTTGGGGTTCTGCAGCTGCCCGAAGGTGATGGCCCCGGAGGGGCAGGCCTCGGTGCAGGCGGTCTGGTAATCCATCTCGCCCACTTCGCCGCCGCTTACCAGGGCCTTGTTGCGGGCGGCCTGGTAACGCTGGTAGCAGAAGGTGCACTTTTCGGCCACGCCGCGCATGCGCGGGCTCACAAAGGGGCTCAGGGCGCGGGGGGTTCCCTTGGGCCAAGGCACGTCGTACCAGTTGAAGTAACGAGCGTGGTAAGGACAGGCCGCGACGCAGTACCGGCAGCCGATGCACCGAGTGGGAATCTGGCTGACGATGCCGGTTTCCTCGTCATAGTCGGTGGCCGTGGCCGGGCACACGCTCACGCAGGGGGTGTGGGCCGCCTCCTCCATGGGGTCTTCCTGGAAAAACGCCTGGCCCGGCGTGCCGGAGGTGCCGCCCTGGCAGTGCATGCAGGGCCGGGGGATGAAGGCCACCTCGGTGTCGGGGAAGGACTTGCCGTTGTCGATCTGATAGACCCGCATCCAGGTGATGGAGCGGATCTTGTCGGTCTCGTCGTGCAAGACCCCGATGTTGTTTTCGCTCATGCAGGCCACCGAACAGGCGCCGCAACCGGTGCACTTGTCCAGGTCTATGACCATGCCGAATCTCATTACGTCTTTTCGCCACATAGCTACTAACCTACACCTTCTCGACGCTAACCGCGGTCAGCTCCCAGACTGGCAGACCGCTCATCGGATCGGTGGTCACCTTGGCCGCTCGGTTGAAGTTCATGCCCTTGCCCTCCACCTGGAAGCCGAAGGCGCTGTGCCCAAGGCCCACCGGCGCGTAGACCACGCCGGGAGCGGCGCCCGCGAACAGGCTCAGCTTGGCGGTAAGGCTGCCGGCCACCGAGTCCACCCGAATCAGGTCTCCCTCGTGCAGGTGCAGCTCATGGGCGGTTTCGGGGTTCATTTCCACCACCAGCTTGTCCATGTCGGCCAGCATGGTGTCGGGCAAGACCTTGACCATGTAGGGGGTGATGGCGTCGCCGCCCCAGGTGGTCCTCAGCGAAGCCGCCGCGGTGAGCAGTAGAGGCATGCCGGTGCCCAGATCCTGGGCCGCCGCCGGGGGCTCCCAGTGGGGCAGGAAAGCCGCCTCCAAACCGCCGCCCACGCCCAGGTTGGCCACCATGCGCTGGAGCATGCCGGCGTTTTCCGCCCGGCTGGATATCAGCTTGAACAGGCTCATGCTGAAGAACTCGAAGCGGCCGCTGGGGGTGCGGTACTTCACCGGGCCGTAGGCCGGCTTTTCCTGCACCCAGAAGCTTTGCTCGGCCAACTGCTCGAAGTCGCCCAAGGCCTCGGTGCGGGCCGCCAGGACCTCTTGCATGTTCTTGAAGGGCAGTGCCTGGGCCGCCTTGCCGCCCAGGCGCGAGGCCACCTGCAACAGGACCTCGCCCGCGTCCTTGGCCTGGGGCACCGCCTTGATCAGGGGGCGGTGCAGGCCGTAGGAAGCCACCGGGCTGCCGTAGGGGGTGGTGCTGTCGCCCCAGCCCTCCAGCCAATGGGTGGTGGGCAAAACCAGGTCGGCCACCGCGGCGGATTCGTCCATGAAGGGGGTCAGGGCCACCACGAAGGGGGTCTTGCGGGCCAACTCCTCCATCACCCCGGCCTGGGGGCCGTTGTAGATGAAGTTGCCGCCCACCAGAAGCAGGGCCTTGAGGCTGTAGGGCTTGCCCTCCAGAGCCGCCTTGGCCAGGGCGTCGGGGTTGTTGGTGTCCAAACCACGGGCCGGGTTGACCAAAGGCTGCACGTTGCCCGTGATGGTGCTGGCGCCGATGGCCTTGAGCGGCAGTGGCTGCTGCACCAGCACGCCGCCGGGCTTGCCGATGTTGCCCTTGAGGGCGTTCAAGGCCAACACGGCCATGAAGTCGTACATGCGCCCGGGATCGCCGGAGTTGCCGGGCCCGCAGACCGCCACGGCCCGTTTGGCCTTGGCGAAGCCCGTGGTCAGCTTGACCAGCTTTTCCATGGGCACCCCGGCCAGTTGGGCCATCTGCTCGGGGCGGTAGGTGTTGAGCACGTGGCTCTTGAAGCCCTTGAAGTCGCCTTCGTCCTTAAAGCCGAAGGAGGCCCTAACCGCCGCCTGGTCGTAGAGACCCTGCTGGATCATGATGGAGCACATGGCCAGGGCCAAGGCTCCTTCGGTGCCCGGACGGCAGGCCAGCCACAGGTCGGCCTGGCTGGCGGTGACGCTGGCCCGTGACTCCACCTGGGCCAAGAAGCTCTTGTTCTTGGGGAAGCCACGCCAGGAGGCAAAGGCCTTGCGGGTGGCCACCGGCGAACCGAAGTTTTCCAACAGCGGGGTGCCGAAGGAAACCACGTAGTCGGAGTTGGCCAGGTCGAAGCCCAGGTCGGTCTGGCCCATCATGGCCAAGCCGGCCAGGGCCAGGGTTTCGCTGGCGCTGGGGGTGAAGGCCAGGTTGGGCGATCCCAAAGCGGCCATGAGGCTCAGCAACAGCTGGCCGGTGGCGCTCTCGGGGTCTTGGCCCAGGGCCGCGATTTTTTCCGGGGTGCCCTGCCTGACGATCTCGGCCAGGTTGCCGGCCAGGATGTCCAGGGCCTCGGGCCAGCTCAGCTTGCTGTAGCGCCCGGTGGCCCGGTTGCGCAAAAGCGGGGCGGTCACCCGGACGTCGTTGTTATACAGCAGTTGCAGGGCCGAGGCGTCCTGGGGAATCACGCCGCCCTTGCTCAAGGGGTGCTCGGGGTTGCCCTCCACCCGGATGGCCCGGGTGCCGTCCACCCTGCCCTGCACCAGCCGCGCCTTGGCGCCGGTGCCGGTCTGGGGGTTGACCACGTTGGCGAAGGCCACCGCACCGTCCTCGGGCACCGGAACCCAAGACCAGTTCTGGGTCCAGATGGCGGTGTCGTCCATGAGCTTATACACCAGGGGGCTTGCGTGCACGCCCAGTACTCCACCCACGGCCAGCTTGATAAATGCTCGTCTATCCCATTGCATAAGGGTGTCTCCTTAGCATCCAGCCGACGCCTATTTGTGGCAAACGAAGCAGGCGCGGTTAACGCCGTTTTCGCTATGGCACTTGGCGCAGTCGTCCATTTTCATGCGGTGGGGCGGTCCGCCCAAGCCGATGGGCCCGGTTCCCCAGATGTCCCGGCTGTAACCCGTGAGGCGGTTGTACTCATAAGGCCGCAGCTTGGTGGTCTGGCCGTGGTCGGCGTGGCACTGGGCGCACTCCAACCCGGCGCTGGCCGTGTGGGCCGCATGGGAGAAGAACACGCAGTCGGGCTGACGGGAGTACACCAGCCAGGGAATGGGCTGGTTCTTCTTCAGGTACTCGTCAAAAGCCGCCTCATTTTTCCCATCGCCCATGAGCGAACCCGCCTCGTGACACTCCTTGCAGCTCTGGATGCTGGGAATGCCCGAAAATGAGCCGTCTTCCCGCAGGGTGTGACAGGACTTGCAACTGTCGCTGACCTGCTCCAAGTGCAGCTTGTGATTGAACTGCAACGGCTGCGCCTTCTCCGCGTAGAGAATGGTGGGGGTGGCCCAGAACCCGAAGGCGGAGCCTATCACCAGTCCCACGAAGAGAAGGATCCAGTCCGCACGCGACCGCTGTTTCTTTCCTTGCTGGTGCGATGACATAAGATCCTTGCCTCTCGCTACTCTCGATTGCCTCAAACAGACTTGCGACCCATCCGCCGGTCATGGGTCTCCGGCGGCGGCCGATACTAAAAATGGTCAGGTACAACCAACCCTTGCCTCAGCGGGTGAACTTGTCCTTTCCGGCACAAAGGCCGGCCAAAAAACAAGTCCGACCAGGACTGGAGCAAAATAGCAGCTAAACGCGGGCCCTGTCAACAAACATCCCCGCCAAAATCGGAGCTTATTCCTTCGCCTTGGGCCAGGCGGGCCGCCTTGAGAATCACCCTGTGGGTGTCGGGGGTCAGCTTAAAGCCATCCAGCCCCTCCAGACCGGTCCACAAGGCGGCGGCCGCGTCGTCGCCCGCGGTGGGCTCCAGGGGGAGCGCGTAACACAAAAAGTCAACCAGCACGTAGTGATATTCCACTCGCCCCTGGGAGTCGTGCAGGATGCGCTCGATCACCTCCACCACGGGCCCCACCTCCACATCCAGGGAGGTTTCCTCGGCCACCTCCCGGGCGCAGGCCTGGACCAGGCTCTCGCCCAGCTCCACCCCGCCGCCGGGTATGGACCAGATGCCCTTGGAGGGCTCCCTGCCCCGCTGGACCAGCAGGACCTGGTCGCCGCTCAGGACCACCGCCCCTACGCCCACCACCGGCAGTTCGGGATAATGTCGGCCCACGAGGGCTAATCCCGCTCCAGGACCGAGCGAAAATACTCCAGAGTGGACGGCAGCCCCTCTTCCAAGGCCACCTTGGGGCTCCAGCCCAGCTTTTCCCGGGCCAAGGCGATGTTGGGCTGGCGCTGGGTTGGGTCGTCGGGCGGCAGGGGCTTAAACTCCAGTTGACTGCGCGATCCACTGATTTTAATGACCTTTTCGGCCAGTTCCAGCATGGTGAACTCCGAGGGGTTGCCCAAGTTCACCGGACCGATGAACTCCTCGGCCTCCATCATGGCGATCATGCCGGCCACCAGGTCGTCCACGTAGCAGAAGGAGCGGGTCTGCTTGCCGTCGCCGTAGATGGTGATGGGATCTTCCTTGATGGCCTGCACCGCGAAGTTGCTCACCACCCGGCCGTCGTTCACCGCCATGCGCGGCCCGTAGGTGTTGAAGATGCGCACGATGCGAACATCCACCTTGTTGCTGCGGTGGTAGTCCATCATCAGGGTCTCGGCCAGGCGCTTGCCCTCGTCGTAGCACGAGCGCAGTCCTATGGGATTGACGTTGCCCCAATAGCCCTCGGTCTGGGGGTGCACCTTGGGGTCGCCGTACACCTCGCTGGTGGAGGCCTGCAAGATGCGCGCGCCCACCCGCTTGGCCAGGCCCAGCATGTTCAAGGTGCCCAGCACGTTGGTCTTCACGGTTTTGACCGGATTGAACTGGTAGTGCACCGGGGAAGCGGGACAAGCCAGGTTGTAGATCTGGTCCACTTCCAGCAGAATGGGCTCCACCACGTCGTGGCGCACCAACTCGAAACGGGGATTGCCCAGGTGCCCGGCCACGTTACTTTTGTCGCCGGTGAAAAAGTTGTCCAGGCACAACACTTCGTGGCCTTGCGCCAGCAGGGAATCGACCAGATGGGAGCCTATGAAACCGGCCCCGCCGGTGACCAATATGCGTTTCAACTATTTTTCCTCCCGCCCCGCGAGGGATGCGGTTTAAATGTCCGATGCTGGCCGCATTATCCTAGAGGCGCGGTGACAGGTCAAGGCCGCTGAACTTGCCGAATACCCCCGGCCATGCTAAAAATTTAATGCATAATCATTTTTGCCAGCGAGGTGAGCAATGGCCGGGGAAACGTGCCGCAACCATCCTGACCGCAAGTCGGTGGCCATGTGCCAAAAATACAGCCACGGCTACTGCTTGGATTGCCTGGAAAACGACCCCCATTGCTCGGACCCGGACATTTATTGCAAATTCCGCGAGCAGTGCCTGGTCCACTTCCATTACAAAGAGCGCAAGCGGGAAGCGGCGAGAGCGGCCAGCGCATGAGCAACCAAGCGCCTTTTTCAGATTTCATCAGATCCCTGCCCGAGGCGGCCCTGGGTCTCAAGGGGGTCACCGCCTACCTTTTGGCCGCCCCCCAGGGCCAGGCGGTCTTTTTCGACCTGCCCGCCGGGGCCTCGGTGCCCCTGCACAGCCATGGCGCCCAATGGGGCATCGTGGTGTCCGGCGAGTTGGAGTTGACCATCGGAGATAAGACCGAAATCTATCGCAGCGGCCAGAGCTACAGCATCCCGGCCGGCGTGCTCCACGGGGCCACGACGCTGGCGCCCTCCCAGGTGATAGACGTTTTCGCCGAGCCCAACCGCTACTCGCCCCGCGCCTAGAGTCTAACCAAGCCAAAAAAGCGGCCCGCCCCCCGGCGGACCGCTTTTCGTTTCGCTTGGCGGCGGTTCAGAACTCCGTCACCTCGCCGCCCCGGATGGCCCGGCGCTCCCCGGTGTTCAGGTCCAGGGTCACCCCCGGTTCGATGGTGCCTTCCCGGGTGTAGCCCCGGTCTTCCCAAAAACCGCCCAGCATCCGCTCGCCCAGGGTGATGCTTTCCAGCCACTTGGCGCTTTTATAGCCCCACAGGTGGGGAACAAGCATGCGCAGGGGGCCGCCGTAATCCTTCTCCAGCGGCTCGTCCTCGACCCCCAGCACTAGCATCACCCTGGGGTGGTCCAGGTCCTTGAGGCTCACGGTGGTGGTGTAGCCCCCTCCCTGGCTGGTGAAGGTGGCATGGCTGGCCCCCGGCAACAACTCAAGTTGCGCCACGAAGTCGCGCCACAGCACCCCTTGCCAGCGAGCCCGCAGGCTGAAGCCCGACACCGAGGTGAGCCGGGCGTCCACCTCGCTCTGGGGCAAGGCCCTTATGGCGGACAGGTCGTACTCGCGCTCCCGATCCACCAAGCCGTCCACCTTGAGACGCCACTGCTCCGGGCCGATGGTGGGCCATCCCCCGGCCCGAAAAACCGGCATGCGATGGCTGGTCAAATAGCTCATCTCACCTCCACCTCCAGGCTGCGGCTCTTGGCGGGTTTCTTGTCCTTTTCCCAAGGCCGCGCATAGTTGAGCACAATCATGGCCCGACCCGGCCCCACGGCCTGGAAGGCCCAGACCTCCTGACCGCCGGCGCCCACCGGCGCCTTGCCGTCCGGCGCCTGGGGCTTGGCAGGCACGTACTCGCTGTTGACCAGCTTCACCACCTTGGCGTCGGGCATTTTGGCCAGCATCCACTTGTAGCCGGTGGTGTGGTTGGCGGCCAGGGTCACCTGGAAAACCTGGCCCTCCTTGAGCACCAAAGTCTGCACCGGACCCCCAGCCCAGGCCGTGGCGGCGATGAGCAACAAACCCAGGGCGCCCAGGACGCTCATACAACGGCGCGGCAAGTCCTTACTCCGGGAACTTGAGGGTGAGCAGCAGGCCGCCATCCTCTTTCTCGGTCTTGACCTTGACCTCCAGGTTGTCGTTGCGCACCCCCAGAGCCAACAGCGCCTTGATCTTGTCGCCCTCGGCGTGGGTCATGGCCCGCACCGCCTCGATGACCTTGGGGCCGATCTCTGGTCCCGGAGAAGGCAGGGTGCTGGCCCGGTACTTGGCCTGCACCGTGATCTCGCCGCTGGGAGCCTGGAACAAGCTGATCTTCTTGGCTCCCGCGTTGACCGCGTGCAAAACGCTCAGGGCCAGCCACTTGAGGGCCGCCTCGTCCTGGTCCTGGTCCTGGGCCAGCTTGGACATCTCCTCCAAATAGTCGGTGGTGGCAAAGCAGTCGCAGAGCTCCTGCACTTTCAAATGGATGTTTCTTTTGTCTTCCATGGCCGTCCTCGCTGTAAAAAAATAGGCGTCCTTGGGGGCGATTCCCTGGTCTCGAAATTTCCGGCGGCCACCTGACGGCGGCCTCGGAGTAAACCCATGTTTAAATTATAACGTCAATAAAAGAACGATGCTGAAACGTTCCCGGATTCCAATTGTGACAGTTTCGCGCAGCCGGCTGAGCGGCTCGGCCTTGCCGGGCAAGCCCGGGAGGCCGGCGATCAGCCGCAAATCGCCGGTTAGCGCTTGACGGCGCCTTAGGCTGGGGAAAAGAATGGCCTGGAAGCGAATACGCCTGTCGGCCTCAACCAGTTTTGCATCTTAGTGGTTTCAACCAGCCAAGCAGGTAGAGCCAGACTTTAACTCGGGGCTTAAGAAATGCCTTAGCCTCGCTACGCTTGGGCCGTGGCAATAAGTCGGCTTGGCCGGTATGGCGCCTAGGCTGCCTGGATGGTATAAGTATTATAAATGTCAACAATTTTAGAAATCGCCAAGCTGGCAAATGTTTCATATTCCACGGTCTCGCGGGCTCTCAATGGACAAAAGGGAGTCAGCGAGGCCATGCGGGAAAAGATCGTCCAGTTGGCCAAGGAGTTGGATTACTACCCCAATTCATCGGCCCGGGCCCTGGTCGCCAAACGGGTCGGCGTCATCGGGCTGATCATCCCCCGTACCTGTGAATACACCTTTACCAGCCCCTATTACTCGCACATCCTCCTGGGCATCAGTTCCATGGCCACCCAGAGGGGATATCAGTTGATGCTGATCATCAACGAGAAAAACAGCTACGCCATCCCCTATCATCGCCGCCAGGTCGATGGAGTCATCGTGGTGGGCAACCATTATGACGACCAGAGGATTTTTGACCTAGCCAAGCAGAACATCCCCTGCGTGGCCGTGCCCGGCTTTGTCAAAGACTCGCCGGGCAACCCCATGAGCACTACCTCGGACAACTATGAAGCCAATTATCAGGCCCTCACCCACCTGGTGGGCCTGAAGCACCGCCGCATCGCCTATATTCTGGGGCACCGCAATTCCAAGTACTCGGTGGAGCGCCTGGAGGTTTACCGTGACGTCATGAACGAACACGGCCTTGAGATCCGCGAAGAGTACACGCCCTACAGCGATTTTTCGGTGACCGACGGCTTCCGCCTGACCGGCAAGCTGCTGGACATGCCCGAGCCGCCCACCGCCCTGATTTGCACCAACGACTCCCTGAGCATGGGGGCGCTCAACCAGATCAAGGCCCGCAGCCTGCGCATACCTCAAGATCTCTCGGTGATCGTCACCTGCGCTTCGGACATCCTGTCCCTGCACGAACCTCCCTTGACCCACATCCACGTGCCGGTCGTGGGGGTGGGAAGCGCCGCCGCCGCCATGCTAATAGAATTCATCGAAACCGGCGAGGCGCCTGGAGAGGTCCACGCAATACCCGCCCAGTTCACCGTCCGCAAATCCACCGGAATCAACCCCGAAGCCGCGTAGTAGGCCCCAAACCAAGGCAAAAGGGAGCGCCCAGGGGCTCCCGATGCGTCCCGGGAGACACCTCGGGGCCCCAACAGTTAGCGCCGATCATTGCCCTTGACTCTACGCAAACGTTTGTGTTCTGATGCTTCCACCTTGATCCTGGCTCTATCCAAGGGAGAGGGCATGAGCGGCTTTCCGCTCCGGCATTCAGAGGAAAAGTTAGGAAAACGGAGCGCATTTTCCGTTTTCCGAGAATGTGTGTAGAGGAGTTCGGGTTCGCCCGGGGCCTCCTTTTTTTCGCCCATTAACGCAAACGTTTGCGTAATCGTCCACCGACCTGTCGCAGTCACGCTTACGAACCGAGGTAAACAGGCATGGAATCACGACCGCTAGACAAGAACAAAGTCGTAATCACCGTGGCCCAAACCGGGGCCATGTCCTCCAAGAGCATGAATCCCAACGTTCCCGAGCAGCCGGACGAGATCGCCCAGTCGGCTTATGATTGCTTCAACGAGGGCGCGGCCATCTGCCACATCCACGCCCGGGGCAAGGACGGCCAGCCCACCGCCGATACCGACATCTACCAAGACATCCACGACCGCATCCGCGCCAAGTGCAACATGATCATCCAGGACTCCACAGGCGGCGGCCCCAACTTGAGCCAGGAAGAGCGCATTCAGTGCCTCAAGACCGGCCCGGAAATGGCTTCGCTGAACATGGGCTCCTTGATGCGCATCGGCGGGCCCTACAAGGGCACGGCATGGTCCAACATGCCCGAGGAGATCGACCACTACGTGCGCGAGATGGCCAAGTACAACGTCAAGCCGGAGATGGAGGTGTTCAACCACGCCATGCTGGTGGACGTGCGCCGGGTCATCGAGGAAGGTCTGGTGGCCAAGCCCTATTACGTGAACATCGTGTTGGGCATGCGCTACCAGGGGGCCGAACCGGCCACGCCGGACACCCTCTACTCCATCGTCAAGGCCCTGCCCCCGGACACCATATTCAACGTGACCGGCGTCGGCTCCGCCCAAACCACTATGGCCAACATGTCCATGCTGTTGGGTGGCTGCGTGCGGGTGGGCATGGAAGACAACCTCTACTACCGCAAGGGAGAGCCGGTTGAGAGCAACGCCCAGTTGGTAGCGCGCATAGTACGCATAGCCCGCGAGTTGGGCAAGGAACCAGCCACCCCTGAAGAGACCAGGGCCTATTTCGGCCTCGATCCCGTGGCAGCCTAGGAGTTGTAGCGCAATGGAGACCAAGGACCTAAAGAAAATCGCCGTAATCGGCATGGGCACCATGGGGCCTGGCATTTCCCAGGTTTTGGCGCATGCGGGCTTCGCGGTGAGCGGATACGACCTGAACCAGGACAGCTATCCCTTGGCAAGGCAGGTGATCGCCAACAACCTGGACCTGCTCATCGAGGCGGGCCAGGCCCAGCCCGAGGATCTCGAGAAAACCCTGGACAAGATCACCTTCGTGGACTCCATGGAGGAAGCGGTCAAGGGCGCCCAGATCGTGGTGGAGGTGGTAAGCGAGAAACGCCCCATCAAGAAGGCGGTCTACGAGCAGATAGACCAATTGGCCGACCCCGAGGCCATAATCTGGAGCAACACCTCCACCTTGAACATCTTCGAGCTGATGGTACCCGCGCGTTTGCCGCGCACCATCATCGTGCATTGGTTCGCCCCGCCCCAGGTGCTGCCGCTCATAGAGGTGGTGCAGGGCGACCAGACCCTGCCCGAGGTGGTGGAGTTCACCATGGGCTTCTTGGAACTGCTCAAGAAAAAGCCCGTGCTCATCAAAAACTACGTTCCCGGCTTCATCATCAACCGCCTGCTGCGCATCCTGGGACGCGAGACCTATTTCCTGTTGGACAACGGCTACGTCACCCCGGAAGACCTGGACATGGCGGTCAAGGCCAGCATCGCGCCGCGCATGATGGTGCTGGGGCTGGCGCAGCGCTACGACTTCACCGGACTGGACCTCACCTACGCCAATTTGCACAATGAAGATTTCGTGGACGCCCCCTTTGACACCGAGCCCGAGTTCGTGGTCTCCCGGGTCAAAAAGAACCACTTGGGCATCAAGACGGGCATCGGCGTATACGACTACGAGGGCCGCGACAAGGCGGAAGTGATCAAGGACCGCGACCGCTACCTGCTCAAGGTGGTGAACAGCCTGCAGTTCTGCCTGGACAAAAAGCGCCTGCTTTAGGCGAACGGCCAACACCGCCGCCGGCAAGGAAGATGGGGAGCAACCGATTTTGCTGATGGCAAGAAGTTAACCAATCCAGCATCAATTTCTCACTAGGAGGGAGAGATATGTCTGATAGTCGATTTTTGAGAATCGTCCTGGGAAGCCTGCTTCTGGTCTGTCTGGCCTTCGCGGGTCCGGCCTTTGCCGCCTACCCGGAAAAGCCCGTCAACCTTCTCATTCCGTATGGCGGCGGCGGCTCTACCGACGTGACCGCCCGCATGCTGGCCAACCTGGCCCAGAAAGACTTCCCCAAGCCCATCGTGGTGGTGAACAAACCCGGCGGCGGCGGCGTGCTGATGCACGAGCTGCTGGCCCAGGCCAAGCCCGACGGCTACACCCTGGGCATCGTCTCCACCGGCGTGCTCACCCGCACCCCTTTCCTGCGCAAGGTGCGCTATGATCCCGAGAAGGACTTCACCTACATCCTGCTTTACGCCCTCTGGCAATACGGTTTGGTGGTCCAGGCAGACAGCCCCTGGAAGACCTTGGATGAGTTCCTGGACTACGCCAAGGCCAACCCCGGCAAGGTGACCTATTCCACGGCGGGCACCGGTTCGGCCCAGTACCTGGCCATGGAGTACCTGGCCCAGTTAAAGGGGATTAAATGGACCCACATCCCCTGCAAGGGCGGCATAGCCGCGGTTACCGCCCTTCTGGGCGGCCACGTGATGGCTTGCGCCCAGGCCACCGAATGGAAGCCCTACGTCGAGTCCGGTCAGCTGCGCCTGTTGGCCGTCCTGGGCGGCCAGCGCATTCCGGCTTTCCCCAAGGTCAAGACGCTCAAGGAGCTTGGCTATGACTACGAGGTGATTTCAGGTCCCGGTCTTGCGGGTCCGGCGGGCATGCCTCCCGAGGTGGTGGCCTTCATAACCAAAGCCTTTACCAAGGCCGCCCACGAGAAGGAGTTCCTGGACCTTCTCAACAAGCTGGAAATGCTCCCCTTCGACCTGAACAAGGCCCAATTCGAAGCCTATATCAAGAAGTCCGTGCCTGAAAAGAGGAAGCTGGTTAACAGCCTAGGCCTGGGATACGAGCAGTCTAAGTAATTGACAGAATCTTGGCCGGGGGCACCCTCCCCCGGCCAAGGCCGAGGAGTCCCCTGGTATGGTGAAGTTTAATAACGATACCTGGGCCGGCCTTATAATGCTGGTCTTTTCGTTGACGCTCGCGTTCTACATCACACCCAATCAGGTTGAATTACACCGCAACGTAGTGCTTCTGGCGCTTTCGCCTAGGCTGTTTTGCTACGTCACGGCAGGCTTGCTCGGGTTTTTGTCGGCGATTTTGATCTACCTGAGCCTGAAGAAGGATGCGCAGCCCCTTAAGGAGCAATACACCTCCTGGCAACCGCTGATGCGAGGCCTGTTCTGCACGGGCATTGCCTGCGTATATGCGCTGCTGTCCGGCATCTTGGGCATTTTTGTCAGCACGGCCCTGGCCATGACCGTCCTGCTCATTTATTTCGGGGTGAGGAGTTGGAAGGGGATTTTGCTGTTTTTGGTCGTCCTTTTGGGCTTCATCTACTTCTTGTTCGTGCAAGCGTTGAAAGTGGTCATGCCCGACGGCCTTTTGTTCTGAGCTAGACGGTACCTATCCCGGAGAAACAACATGGAACACTTGATGGCCGCTATCGACATGTTCTTTCAATTTCATGTCATTGCCGGCGTCTTCTTTGGTGTGTTTTTGGGCATAGTCCTGGGAGCCATCCCGGGCTTGACCGCTACCATGGCCATCGCCCTGATCATCCCCATGACCTTCTCTCTGGACCCCGTGGTTTCGGTTGGTCTGTTGGTCGGGGCCTACAAGGGCGGCAACTGCGGCGGGTCCATTCCCGCCATATTGTTGAACACCCCGGGCACCCCGGCGGCGGCGGCCACGGTTTTGGATGGTTTCGAGCTGGCCAAGCAGGGCAAATCGGTCAAGGCCTTGAAAATGGCCATCTACTCGTCGGTGATGGGCGACACCCTGAGCGACCTGGTCCTGATCCTGGTGGCGCCTCCCCTGGCCATGATAGCACTCAAGATGGGGCCGCCGGAGATGGCCGCCCTTATCTGCCTTTCCCTTTTAATCATCACCACCGTGTCCGGCGAATCCATGATCAAGGGCCTCATCGTGGGGGCCATTGGCCTCATCATCGGCACCATCGGTCTGGACTCGGTCACGGCGGTGCGGCGCTTCGGCTTCGGCTTTCCCGAGCTGGATGAAGGCATCTCCTTGATCCCCATGCTCATCGGCCTCTTCGCCGTTTCCGAGTTTTTGATCAACACCGAGTCGGTTGGCATCGGTAAAGTGGCCCAGTTCTTCGCCCGCTCCAAGAATAGAGACGACAACCGGGTCTCGGGAAAGGAGTTCAAGGCCTGCGTGCCGCCCATCCTGCTTTCCACCGGCATAGGAACTATGTTGGGAGCCATACCCGGCATTGGGCCTTCCATTGCCGCCTTCGCCGGCTATGCCCAGGCCAAGAAGATATCCAGGCACCCAGAGCGCTTCGGCAAGGGCGCCCTGGAAGGGGTGGCCGCCGCGGAGGCCGGCAACAACGCCGTGTGCGGCGCCAACCTGATCCCCCTGCTCACCCTGGGCATCCCCGGCGACATCGGCGCGGCCGTGCTCCTGGGCGCCTTCATGATCCAGGGTCTGCACCCCGGCCCCATGCTGTTCAAAGAAAACATCTCCACCATCTATGCCATCTTCATGGCCCTGATGGTGGCCAACATTTTCAACTTTATAATTGCCAATTTCTTCATCAAGTTCGCCAGCAAGGTGGTTATGCTCCCCAAGGGCTATATTTTCCCGGCGGTGCTGGCCTTCTGCTTTTTCGGGGCCTACGGCTTCAACCAGAACCTGTTCGACGTGTGGATCGTAGTCATCTTCGGTCTGCTGGGCTACCTGCTTCGGCGCAACGGCTTCCCTCTGGCTCCCATGCTCATCGCCTTCATGCTGGAGCCCATACTGGAGAACTCCTTCCGCCAAAGCATGCTCATGTCCGGCGGCTCCCTGACCATTTTCGTGACCCACCCCATCTCCGGAATTTTCCTAGGGCTGGCGGCGGTGGGCATCCTGTGGATTGTAATCCAGGCCTTGCGCCACAAGATCAGCGCCAACAGCGCCACCCATCTATTGGACGACTGACACAGGCTCATATATAGGCTCGGCTCCCCGCAATAACGCATAACCCCATTGCCAGGGGAGCCGAGCCTACTACCGTGGGGCACCGCGAAGGGGCAAGCAAGGGACTTTGGCCATTGACCAGCGCCGCCACCAGCCGTACCGATCGCCAATTCTTTTGGAAATCTGGAACAAACCACGGCGACCGGGGCTTCCCAGGGGCCGGCACCAGGGGCTTTTTCTGTAACCGGCTTCATAACCGAAAGGTAGCGGCATGTTGCGCAAAATAGGACATTTGGGTATCGCGGTTGAGAATATCGAACAAACCCTGGCCGTGTTCGCCGGTCTCTTCGAGAAGGATGTACCGCCCATCAAGGACGTGCCCGAGAAGAAAATGAAGGTGGCGGTGCTGCAACTGGAGGGGCTGGCCCTGGAATTTTTACAGGACTACAGCGAGGCCGGTCCCCTGCGCCAGTTCGTGGAGCAACGGGGCAACGGGGTGCACCATTTCTGCGTGGAGGTGGAGGACATAGACCAGGCCATGCAATCGTTGAACGCGCGGGGCATCGCCCTGCGCGATACCGCGCCCAGGATGGGGCTGCGCGGTAAACGAATCGCCTTTCTCGACACCAGCGCCCTGGACGGCCTGACCGTGGAGCTGTCCGAGCCCTAGGCAGGGGGTTGCCCAGAGAGCGGCAGACGGTGAAATTTGGGTCTGGATTCGGGGCAGATTCCATGAGGCTTGTGCTTGCTCCAGGGGCCCGGGCCGCTTATTCTAAAATGAAGGTCAATAGTCAATCCTAATAACCGAGAGCGGCGGTAATGAACCAGGAACCTGTCCCCATTGAGCGCCTGAATTTCTTCCTGGAAAAACTCGAACTCGACGACCGGGCCCAGGAGCGCCTGGCCCCTTGGCGCCAAATCTTCCTGGAGCACAGCGAGGAGTTCGGACGGGAATTCTGCGGGTATTTCCTGGGCATCGCCCGCACCAAGCAGATCATCGAGCAGGGGGAGTATCTACCCAACCTGGAAAAGGTGCTGGGCTCTTGGTTCCACGCCTTGTTCAAGGAAGAGTTTTCGGCCGGGTTTTTGAACTACCTGTGGAACAGCGGGGTGCGCCACGTGCGCCTCAACCTGGACCAGCGCTTCGTGAACCTGGGCTACGCCATGGCCCGCCAGTTCTGTCACCGCCTGGTGAGCCAAGAGATTCCGGTGGAGGAGCAAGAGGCGGTGATCGAGGTGGTGGACCGCATGCTCGACTTTTGCGTGCTGGTGGCCACCGACTCCTTTATCACCACCACCTTCCGTTGCGACCGGCGCATGATCGAGGGTATCGCCCATCAGGTGCGCAACCCCATCACCATCATCGGCGGCAGCATCCGCCGCCTGCAAAAAAAGACCGAACCGGGCAGCCCGGCTTATATCGCCTACGAGATGGTGCTCAAGGAGAACGAGCGCCTGGAGCGCATGATGGGCGATATCTCCATGTACACCGGTTTGTTCCAGGAAGAGCCGCTGGCCAAGGTGTGCGACCTGGGCGAGTTCCTGGCGTTGGCCCACCGCTGGGTGGTGCAGCGGGGCCTCATGGAAGACATGGCGTGGCAGCCGGAACTGGCCCCCGGCTATGACAAGGTGTATTGCGACCCCCAGGACCTGGAGGCCATGCTGTGTTACCTGCTCGAAAACGCGGCCGAGGCGGCCGACCAGCAAGACCCCTTGTTGGAGGTGGCCACGGGGCCGGACCCGGACGGGCACAGGGTCAAGCTGACCATTCGCAACAACGGCAACACCCCCGAGCCCATGCACATGGACGACATCCTTAGCCCCTTCCACTCCAGCAAGCCCATGGGTACCGGCCTGGGCCTGCCCATCGTCTTTTTGGCCGCCCGGCGCAACCTGGGCCGCCTCAGCCTGGACCCCCGGCCCGGCGGGGGGGCCGTGTGCCGCCTCAGCCTGCCCGCACCGCCGGTGGAGTAGGCTCTCTCTAGGAAACTGGCTGGAATTTCTCTTGCACCGCGCCGCACACCGGACAGCGCTCCGGCGCTTCGCCGGTGGCCACCCAACCGCATATGGAGCAGACCAGATAGGAACCCGCGTCCTCCTGGTCCCAGGCCTGGGCCAACTCCCCCTGTCGCTGGGCCACCCGGGCCGACTGGTCCAGGGCGGTGCCGGCCACGCCTTTGCCGTTTTGGTCGGCCACGGCCACCAGCTCGGCGTATTTGCGCAGCAGACCGGGCAGCATCTCCCCGGTCGTCTCCTTCAGGTTGGCCGCGCCGTCGCCCAGTTTGCCCCGCATGAGCATGAGAAAGCGCCGGGTGTGCACCTTCAGGGATGCGGCCAGGGCGTCGTAGAACTGCGCCTGTCCCTCCCGCCCCTGGCTGCGGGCCTGCTGGGCGAACATCTCCAGCCTGGCCCGGGCCAAACTGGCGTTCACAAAAGCCTCCTTTAGTTGCGGGTGCGGGGCGGGGCTCATGGGGCTCCTTTCAAATATCCTTGAACACCTTGGCCAGAGACTCCCCTGCCACGTGCATCTTCCATTCGTTCAAATAGCCGAAGGGCGTGGCGCTGACCTGGTAGCCGGCCTCGCCCAGGCGCTGGGCCGCCCGGCCGGCCAGCTCTTGGGCCAACTCTGGAGGGGCCTTGCTGGTGGAGAGATGGCCAAAGGAGTGCAGCACCACCCGTTTGGTGGCGAACTTGCCGGCCAGCCACTTAATGTTCTTGAGCATCTTGCTGAGCACCTTGGACTCGCGTCCCTGGTCCTCGGCCTCGGCGTGATAAAACACCACCACCGCTTCACGGGCCTCGCCCTCCCCCGGCGCTTCGGGAGCATCCTCCAGCGACTTGGCAAAGGGGCGGTGCCAAAAGCTGGGCGCATAGAACATCAAAAGCTTCACGGCTTGCTCTGGCGGCGGCTGCGCTTCTCTTGTTCCTTTTCGGCCAGACGCATGGCGCGGCGGCTCATGGCCTCGGAGTTGCGGCGGTGCTCCTCGTCGGTCCCCAATATCAGGCCCGGCACCGGCGCCGGACGCTTGTCCCGGTCCAGGGCCACGAAGGTGAGATAAGCGCTGGCTACGTGGCGCACCTGGCCCTTTTGGGGGTTTTCCGCCTCCACCCGAACCCCGATCTCCATGGAGCTCTTGCCCACCAGATTGATGCAGGCCTTGAGAAACAAAAGCTCGCCCACGTAAACCGGGTTGTGGAAATCCAGGCGGTCGATGCTGGCGGTTACCGCATTGCCCGCCGCATGGCGCAGGGCCACCACCCCCGCTGCGGAGTCGATGTTGTTCATGATGATCCCGCCGTGTACGTTGCCGGCCGGGTTGGCGTCCGCCGGTTGCATGACCACGGCCATCACCACGCTGCTGTCACTGACGTGTTTACTTTGCATGACAATCCCTTTTTGACCTGTCAGGGGCGAAATTTTGCCTTAAGCTTACCGGGAAGAAGCGCCCTATGGCAAACAAAGGTGGAGTGACATGAACGGACCGCGCAAGACCAAGATAGTGGCCACCATCGGGCCGGCCAGCGCCGACCCCGCAGTGCTCGGCAAGATTATCGCCGCCGGGCTGGACGTGGCCCGCCTGAACTTCTCCCACGGCGACCACGCCAGCCACCGCCATACCATGGACCTGGTGCGCCGCCTGGCCGCCGAGCAGGGCCGCACCGTGGCCATCCTGCAGGACCTGGCCGGCCCCAAGATCCGCCTGGGCGAGCTGCCCCAACCCCTGCGCCTGGAGGCGGGCCAGGAGGTGGAGCTCACCCCCGGATCCACCGCCGATGAAGGCGTGCTGCCGGTGGACTACGCCGGGCTGGCGGAAGACGTGGCCCCGGGGCAGAGCATCCTCTTGGCCGACGGCCTAGTGGAACTCAAGGTCTTGGAAACCTCCGGCGGCCGGGTGAAGGCCGTGGTCAAGGTGGGCGGCGAGGTCAGCTCGCGCAAGGGGGTGAACCTGCCCACCAGCGAGCTGGGCATCAGTTCCTTCACCGAAAAGGACCGCCGCGACCTGGAGATGGGCCTGGCCGCCGGAGTGGATCTGGTGGCCTTGTCCTTCGTGCGCCACGAAAACGACCTGGCCCCGGTGCGCGAGCGCCTCAACCACAGCGACGATCCGCCCCTGTTGGTGGCCAAGATAGAAAAGCCCCAGGCGGTCGAGCGCCTGCATCAGATATTGGCCGCGGTGGACGGGGTGATGGTGGCCCGGGGAGACCTGGGGGTGGAGATGCCCCTGGAGCAGGTGCCGCTGATCCAAAAGCGCATCATCGCCGAGGCCCGCCGGGCGGGCAAGGTGGTGGTCACCGCCACCCAGATGCTGCGCTCCATGATGGACAACCCCCGTCCCACCCGGGCCGAGGCCGCCGACGTGGCCAACGCCATCTTGGACGGCACCGACGCGGTGATGCTCTCCGACGAGACCGCCATGGGTTCCTACCCGGTGGAATCGGTGAGCATGATGGACCGGCTGTGCCGGGCCAGCGAGGATCAGGTGAACAGCGAGGCCCTGCTCAAGGAGGAGCTGAGCCCCCTGCTGCCCGCCGTGGCCGCCGCCCTGAGCCGGGCCGCCTGCTGGTTGGCCCGCGACCTCAAACCGGCGGCCATCGTGGCCTCCACCACCAGCGGCGGCACCGCCCGGCTCATCAGCCGCTACCGCCCGGAGGTGGTCTTGGTGGGGCTGACCCCCGACCCCTCCACCTGCCGCCAACTGGCCCTGTCCTGGGGGGTGGTGCCCGCTCCGGTGAAGCCCTTCGAGGATATCGAACAGATGACTCAGCGGGCCAAGCAGTGGATTCTGGACAACGGCTTGGCCCAACCCGGCCAGCACATAATCCTCACCGGCGGGGTGCCGGTGGGCACGCCGGGCACCACCAACCTGCTCAAGGTGTTAGAGCTCTAAGCAAGCGCGGAACGGGGAGGCCCGCCTAGAGAGCTTCCTCGTCCTCGTACACGTTGGCGATGCAGCACAGGAAGCGGCCCACCTCGTCCTGGCTCAGGTTCTTCATGCCGTGGGGCTCCATGGAGGGTATGTACACGCTGCTGCCCGGACCGCACACCTGGGTATCGACCAGCGCGTCGGTCTCGGCGTCAAAACCGTAGCACTCGAAGGTGCCTTCCAGGATGTACATGGTCTGGTGATAGAAGTGGCTGTGGATGGGGATTTCCCCACCGGCTGGGCGGTGAACAGCCTGAGCCCGTACTCCGGGTAGCCGTGGCCGTCGTCGCCGCACTTGGACAGCCAGCGCACGCTGATGCCCTTTACCTCGTACATCTGGCCCCGGTAGGGGAACTCGCTGATTTTCACGTCCTGGGCGTCCAGGGCCTTGATGGCTTGCATAGCGCCGGCTTTCTCCGTCTATATAATTTCGTTTTCGGTTTGCGTGCGCCTAGGCCTCTGGGGCGGGCGCCTGCTGGGTGCCGTTGTCCGCGTCCGGCGGTGGAGGCGCTGGCAGGTTGCCTTTGGCCTCGGCCTTGACCAGCGCATCGAACTCCTTGCCGTCGATCACTTCCACCTTGAGCAGACGCTGGGCCACGTTCTCCAGAAGGTCGCGGTGCTTGGTCAACAGCTCGTGCACCTTCTCTTCGTGCTTTTCCATGAAACGGCGGATCTCGTCGTCCAATGCCGCGGCGGTGGCCTCGGAATACTCCTGGGATGGAGGGGCGTAGCCCGAATCCTGGGGTATGAACACCGGCTGGTTGCGCCGGCTGTAGGTCACCGGCCCCAGGGTGGTGCCCATGCCGTATTGGGTGAGCATGGCCCGAACCAGGTCGGTGGCCCGCTGCAGGTCGTTGGCCGCGCCGGTGGAGCCCTCGCCGAAGATGATCTGCTCGGCCACCCGGCCGCCCAGCATCACCTCCACCTTGCCCTCCAACTCGCTGGTGGCCATGAGGTAGCGATCCTCGGTGGGGCGCTGCTCGGTGTAGCCCAAGGCGGCGATACCGCGGGGGATGATGGATATCTTGTGCACCTTGTCGGCCTTGGGGGTAAAGGCGGCCACCAGGGCGTGCCCGGTTTCGTGGTAGGCCACCCGCTTTTTCTCCTCCACGTTGATGACCCGGTTTCTTTTCTCCAACCCGCCCACGATGCGGTCCACCGCCTCGTCCAGGTCGGCCATGGTCACCTCGTCGCGATTGGCCCGGGCGGCCAGCAGGGCGCCCTCGTTGAGGATGTTCTCCAAGTCCGCCCCCGAAAGGCCGGGGGTGCGCTGGGCCAGGTTTTTGAGCTTCACGTCCTTGGCCAGCACGATGCGCTTGGCGTGCACCTCCAGGATGGCGATGCGGCCGTTGAGGTCCGGCTTGTCCACCAGCACCTGGCGGTCGAAGCGCCCGGCCCGGAGCAGGGCCGCGTCCAAAATCTCGGGGCGGTTGGTGGCGGCCATGATGATGACCCCCACCCTAGGATCGAAGCCGTCCATCTCCACCAGGAGTTGTTGCAGGGTCTGCTCGCGCTCGTCGTGCCCGCCCATGCTGCTCATGCCCCGAGCCTTACCCAGGGCGTCCAGCTCGTCGATGAACACGATGCAGGGGGCCTTTTCGCGAGCCTGCTTGAACAAGTCGCGCACCCGGGCCGCGCCCATGCCCACGAACAGCTCCACGAACTCCGAACCGCTGATGGAGAAGAAAGGCACCCCCGCCTCGCCGGCCACGGCCCGCGAGAGCAAGGTCTTGCCGGTGCCCGGAGGGCCCACCAAAAGCACGCCCTTGGGCATGCGCCCGCCCAGGCGGCTGAATTTCTCCGGGGTGCGCAAGAACTGGACTATCTCTTCCAGCTCTTCCTTGGCCTCGTCCACCCCGGCCACGTCGTCGAAGCGGGTGGGGATGTCCTCCTCGGCGAAGATCTTGGCCTTGTTGCCCGCGAAGTTCATGACCCCCTGGCCGGGGCCCATGCGCTTCATCATGAACCACCACACCCCCATGAACAGGAGGATGGGCACCATCCAGGAGAACAACGAGCGCAGGAAGGTGGACTCCACCTCGCCGCGGAACTCGATCTCGTGGCCTTGCAGCTCCTTGGCCAGGTCCGGCGAGACCCGCACCGTGTTGAAGTTGATCTCCGCGCCTTTATCGTCGAGCATCTTGCCGGAGATCATGTCCTTGCCGATGGCGATCTCCTTGACCTTGTCGGAGCGCACCTGATCCAGGAACTGGCTGTAGGGGATTTGTTTGGGACCGATCTGGCTGGATATCAGGTTGTTAAGAATCAGTACGAACCAGATTCCCAACAGCACGTACCAGATCGAAAACTTATGTTGCTTTTCCAAGCTAATCCGTCCCTTTCCCCGGCCGGGCCCGCGCCTCGGAGCCGCCCACCCATGCCCGCGGCGGGGTAATGATTAACAACTAATTGTTATCAGGTTACTATCAGGACAAATATCGGTCAATAGCCGTGCGTGTTTCAAACGCGGCGACCCCAGGCAGCGTACAGCGGATCAGACTCGGGATACTCGCCGAAATGGCGGTCGTCCGCGGGCCGGGGCCAGCCTCTTTGGCTAAGGCTGGCCAACTCGTCAAAAGCCCCGCACTCCAGAAAATAATCCAGCACCAAGCCCAGCTTCTCAAAGTCGTGCAGCTCCTTCCACAGGTGCACCGCCTTGGGCGGGAAAAAGCGGTTGGAAAAGCTGACCGCCAGCACCCCGCCGGGCCTGAGCACCCGGGCCGCCTCCACAAACATTTCCCGAGGCTGGGTCATGTATTCCACGCTCACCGTGCAGATCACCGCGTCAAAACTTTCGGCCTCAAAGGGCAGCTCCGGTTCCTGGTTGACATCGCGCACCAGGGCTTGGTCCACCTGGGGGTTGGCCTCCATTTCGGCCAGGTTCAGGCCCAGGCCCACCACCTCGGCCAGCTCCAGGCGCGGCGGCAGATGGCTCTGATAGCTGCTCATCAAATCCAACACCCGCGCGCCAGGCGGTATCAGTTCGCCGTACAGGGCGGCCACATGGGCGCTGGCCTGGGAATCCAGGTGGCCCACCAGGCGGGGCTCGACGTAAAAATCGCCGTCCGGGGCCTCGTCGTCGCGCAACAGGGCGTCGCCGCCCAAAAAGTCGGTGGGTTTGCCGCCCACCCTGGCCTGCATGCCCGGCCCGGCGCAGAGGCGGGCCATCCAGTCCACCCCCTGCCCGGTGGTCTTTTCCGGCGGCAACTGGGCCTGCTCCACCAGGGCCCGCAGTTTAAGGCCGCGCCCGGCCAGGGGATGGTTCAGGTCGGCCTCCAGGCCGTGCAGCTCGGCGGCCAGGCAGCGAAAGGGCTCGTTGCTTGTTGGCGACACGCCCGGCACGCCGGAAAGCAGACGGCGGGGATAAAAGCGGCCCATGCGCGGCAGGGCGGCCCCGCCCGCGAACTGCTTGAGGGGAACGGCGCGCACCAGGTCCGGCTCGCGCGACGGCACCGCCTCGGCCGGGGTAGGCTCCATCTCCGCGCTCTGGCCGCGTTGCAGGCCCTTGAGGGCGTCCAGCAGCCGGGGGGGCAGCAGGTCTCCCCAAAGATCCGCCGGGGCGTACATCAGCTCGCGGTGGGTTGCTTCGGAGCTCTGCCAGGCCAGCTCCAAGACCAGCCCGGCCGCGCCCCTTATGTCCAGACCGGGGCTCACTTGGGCCGCACCAGTTCCAAATGGATGTACAGCTTCACCTTGTTGCCCACCACCCCCTGCTCGTAGAACTTGCCGCTGCCCACGTGATAGTTCAGGCGGTCCAGGGAAAACTCGCCCTGGAAACCCGTCACCATCTGCTTGGGGTTCATGGGGTTGGTCTTGGCCCCCAGGTAGGTGAATACGATCTGTTCCGGCCGGGTGACGTCCTTCATGGTCAGGCGGCCCTTGACCACGATGTGGTCCTTGCCTTGCTTGGTGAAGCTGTCGCTCACAAAGCGGATGACCGGATAGCGAGCCGCGTCAAAGAAATCGGCGGTCTTGAGATGCTTGTCCCGGGCGGCCACTCCGGTGTCGATGCTGTCCACCTGAATGGTCAGTTCCACCTTGCTGGCGGCCAGGTCCTCGGGGCTGAAGAAAATTTTGCCGTCGAACTTGTGGAACTGGCCCATCACTGGGGCGAAGACGTGCTTGATGGTGAAAATCACCTGGCAATGGGGCGGGTCGATGCTCCACTGGGGCGCGGCGGCCAGGGCCGGAAGGCTCAGGCACAACACCAAAAGCAAAGCGAATATAGAGCGTGCGGCTTTCATGCTGCCTCTCGTTGATATAGTTGGGTTGCTACTTAAATTATGCCGCCTGGGGCCCGGTAAATCCATGGCTAGACGCCTCAGCCGGCCACGGCCCTCGCCATAAAAAAACAATCGCGATCGGCCCGACCCACGTAACCGCCGTCCAGGCTCACGTACCAGGCGGCCCGGGGGGTGGCCCAGTCGGCGGACCACAGGCGCTGGGCCAGAGGATCCAGCAAGGGGTGGCCGCAAAAGCCGTCCGGCCCCTGGGGAGGCCCCAACAGCGAGATCAGCTCCGGCGCGGTGGGCAGGCGCCAGTCGGCCCGCCCGCCCAGGCGGCGCAGGTTCAAGGCCCGTGCATAGGCCGGGGCCTGCTCCCAGGTAAGGGGCTGGGGCGAACACCCGCGCTGCCAGTACAGGCCGGTGTTGAGGTCCTGGGCCACGCGGGGCCCCGCTTCGCGCAATTGGCGCGGCGCCCAGACCCGGGGGCGCATGAGCCCATCCAGGCCCAGCGCCTGGCGCGCGCCGGACAGCTTGACGAGCCGCCCCCGCCCGCGCGGCCGGTTGGCCTCTGCCTCGTGCTTGGGCGCGGCGTTGAGCTCCGGCCAGGCGGCGCACACCGCCTCGCGTCTCTGCGCCCACTGCTGGGCCAGGGCCTCCAGGGCCTGGGCCATCCGGCCGGCCGTGGCGAAGCGATTCGCGGGATCAGGAGCCATGGCTTGCCCCAGGAACTCGTCCCAGGCGACGTCGGCCAGGGGGGCCAGGGCCGAGGCCGCCGGGCCGCCCGCTTCGGGCAGGACTCCGGTAAGCAGGCGGAACAGGCTCACCCCCATGGAGTAGATATCCGCCTGGGGGCCGGCGTTCAGGGGATCGCTCTCCTGTTCCGGGGCGGCATAGGCCGGGGAGCCAAGCACCAGGTTGCGCGGGCCGCCCAGGCTCTCGCCCCGGTGGTGGCTCAGGCCCAAGTCGCCCAGGCGCACCACGCCACCGTCGCCCAGCATGAGGTTGGCCGGTTTAAGATCACCGTGCACCAGGCCAGCCCCGTGCAGGGCCTGCAGGGCGCTCAGGCTCTGGCGGCCGTAGTCGATCACCTGGTCCAGGCCCAGGGCCCGGCTGGGGTCTTCCAGGCGCGGCCCCTCGCCGATGATGTCGGCCAGGCCGAGGCAGAAATGCTCCATCAGGTAATAGGCGGGGTCGGCCTCGTGCACGGCCAGCACCCGCACCAGGTTGGGGTGCTTGAGCCCGGCCAGGTTGTGAGCCTCGTCCACAAAGCGGCTGAACAGAGCCTCGCGGCCCGCCAGCGCTTCCAGCTCGGGACGAGGGGCAAAGAGCTTGAGGGCCCGCACGGGACCCACGTCTTGGCGCACCTTGTACACCCGGGACATGCCCCCCCGCCCCAGGAGACCCAGCACCTGGTATCCGTCGATGAGCTTCACCCCGCGCCTACAACAAGCGGTCCGCGTTGAACTGGGGCAGGCCCAGGCGGCGTATCTTTTCCACCGTGGCCCTGGCGTCGTATTCCACGCAGCGCACCTCCAGCGTGCCCTCCTCCCGGTCCACGATGACATACTTGGCCCGCTTGTCGCCGTCGCGGGGCTGGCCCACCGCGCCCGCGTTGATCAGATAGCGGTCGCCCGCCTTCAGACGGTGCATGCCCTGTTTCAGGTTGAGGCGCTCCAGGCCACCCGTGGCGGGCAAGTGGGCCATGGCCAGCTCGTGGCTGTGGCCCACCAGGCACAGGGGCTCGTCGATCAGGCCCATGCGCCGCAAAATCTCTTTGCGGTCCAGCTCGAAATAATAGGTGCGCGGCGAATCCGGCGGCGCGCCGTGCACCAGGCGGCAGCAGTCCAGCACCAAATAGACGGGCAGCGTGGCCAGCCACTCCAGGGATTGTTGGCTGATCAGCGCCATGTTCTGCTCCAGGGAGCGCCGGGCGGTGGGGTTGAACCAGGCCAGCTCCTGGCGGCGGCACATGCCCAGCTCGTGGTTGCCCATTACGCTGGGCAGCCCCAGCTCCCTGGTCAGCGCCACGCAGGCCTCGGGGTCCGGGCCATAGCCCACGATGTCGCCCAACAGGGCGATCTGGTCGGCCCCGGCCTGGTCGATGTCGGCCAACACCGCCGTGTAGGCTTCCAGGTTGCCGTGAATATCGCTGAGAACCGCCAAACGCATAATTATAAATCTAGCACAGCCTCGAACTCGGGGGCAGACAGATCGGCGTGGCGGGCCTCCAAGGCGCCCAGCACCCTGGCCCGGGGGCCCAGGGGCGACCACAGGCGGGGATCGCTGGCCACAAACACCGCCAGGGTGGGGGCGCCCAGGGCGGCGGCCAGATGGCTCACCCCGCTGTCCGCGCCCACGTAGAGCGACGCGCCCCGCAAGGCCTGGGCCAAGTCCTCCATGGCCGGGTCGGCCAGGATTTGGTGGGGCACCTCCGCCAGGGATAGGGCCAGGGCCTGGCGATAGTCGCTTTCCTCGGCCGGCCCCAGCAGTAAGGTAAAGGTGGGATGCTTTTCCAGCAGGCGGCGGGCCAGGAGGGCGGTCAGCTCCGGGTCCAGGCGCTTGGCCCTGCCCCCGCTGCCCGGAGCCAATATAACGCCGGCGGGGCTGCCTGGAGGTGGAAGCAGGGGGCCCAGCGGCCGGGGACTCCCGGCCAGACCCAGGCGCGCCAACTGCTCCACCTGCCAGCGCCCCACCTGTTGGTAAGTCCCTCGGGGCGGGCGGGTGGTCACGGCGCTCACCTGGGGCACGGCCGAGGCCAGGTTTCTCAGCAACACCGGGTCCGGCGCGGCGGCGAACACCACGGCCCGCTCAAAGCCGCGCAGCCATTTAAGCAGGGCGTGCTCCATGGCAGGAGAAAACAGCGAGGCGAAGCGGGCCGCTTCTCGCTCGTGCACCTGCTCGGGGGGCAGAATCAGGCGGCCCCACTCTCCCCGGCCCCACAGGTGCAAGGAACCCAGCCCGGCCAGGCGCCCCAAGGCGGGCCAGGACAGGACAAAATCGCCCAGGGCACCCAGATGCAGGGCCAGGGTGCCGTCTGTGGCCATTCAGCAGGCGGGGCCCTTGGGCGGGGCGTCCAGGGCGCCCTCCTCGGCCAGGCGGTTAATCTCCAGGGCGGCCCGCAGCCCTTCGGCGGCGGCCTGGCCCAGGCCCGCCGGGCTCATGGCGTCGCCCACCAGGAAGATGGCGTTCACCTTGGGCTCCAAGGCCAGGAAGAGTTTTTCGTTGGGCTTGGCCCCCAGGGCCGAGACAAAGGTGTCCACCGGCTCCACGTAGGTCAGCTGGCGGCTGCCGTCGGGCCGGGTGTGCAAAAAGCTCACCTTGTTCTCGAACAGGCGGCGCACCTTGGCCCGGATGTAGCGGCGCACCTTGTACTTGGCCAGTTCGCGGCGCATGTGATAGCGCCGGGCCGGTCCCAGGTCGTTGCCGATGCCCAGGCCCAGCTCGATGATGCACACGTCGTGGCCCCGGGTGGCCAGGTAGTGGGCCACCTCGCTGCCCAGGTTGCCGCCGCCCATCACCGCCACCTTGTAACCGACTTCCACCTCGCCGGAGAGCACCTGGCGGGCGGTGACCAGGGGTGCATCGCCGGCGCCGGGCAGATCGGGCAGGATGGGCTCGCTACCCGCGGCCACCACCACGGCCTGGGGATTGATCTTGCATACCGCGCCCACCGTGGCCTTGGTGCCCAGCCTGACCTCCACGTTGGGCAGCTCCGACAGGGCCTGGCGGTAGAAATCGATCATGCCCCTGAACTCCTGCTTGCCCGGAGGCAGGCAAGCCAGGCGAACTTGCCCGCCCAACTCCTCTTCGGCCTCGAACAGCACCACTCGGTGGCCCAGGCGCCCCAGGGTGGTGGCCGCTTCCGCGCCCGACAAACCGCCGCCCACCACCACGGCGGTGATCGGCTTGGTGGCCGGCTTGAGCTGCTCGGCCTGCACCTCCAGGCCCACCCAGGGATTGGACACGCAGCTGATGGGCGCGCCGAACAGTACCTTGTCGATGCAGCCCTGGTTGCAGCCGATGCAGGGCCGCACCCCGCCGCCGCCTCCCTGGGCCGCCTGGTTGAGCCACTGGGGGTCGGCCACAAAGGCCCGCCCCACGGCCACCATGTCCAGCCCCTCCAGGGCGGCCTCGGCCTCGGGCGCGTTGCGGATGCGCCCCACCCCGGCCACCGGCACCTCCACCGCCTGCCTCACCCGGCGGGCCGCCGCCACGTGCACCCCCGGCGGCACCGGAACCGGCGGCACCACCATGGAGGGAGTTTCGTACACTCCGCCGGTCACCGAGATCAAATCCACCCCCGCGGGCACCAGCAGCTTGGCCGTGGCCGCCGCCTCTTCCGGGCCCATGCCGCCGGCCACGTGGTCGTCGCCCGATAGCCTGAAAGAGATGAGCGCCTGGGGGCCCGCCGCCCGGCGCACCGCCTGGATCACCTCCACGGCGAAGCGGGCCCGGCGCTTCAGGTCGCCGCCGTAGGCGTCCTGGCGCTTGTTGGCATAGGGGGTGATGAACTCGTGCACCAGGTATTCGTGGCCGCCGTGAATCTCCACCCCCTCGAACCCCGCTTCCATGGCCCGCCAGGCGGCCCGGGCAAAGGCCTGAATCATGGCCTCGATCTCGATGACGGTCATGGCCCGGGGGGTGGCGTGGGAGGTGGGGCCGCGCAGGGCGCTGGGGGCCATGGCCTCGCCCACCAGCCGGGGATGGGCGTTTCGCCCGCCGTGAATGAGTTGCAGGATGGGCAGACTGCCCTGCTCCTTGACCGCCGCGGCCAGCTTGGCCATTCCGGGGATTAGAGCATCGTCGTGGGCCATGAAGTTGCGGTCGATCACCTTGCCCGAGTGGTGCACGCAGGCCGCCTCCACCACCAGCAGGCCGGGGCGTCCGGCGGCCCGAGCGCGGTAATAGGCCAGCATGGCGGGGGTCACGTTGCCCTGGCCGTCGGCCAGGTTGCTGCCCATGGAAGGCAAGATGACGCGGTTGGGCAGCGTGTGGCTGCCTATGGTTATGGGGCTGAGCAGCTTTTCAAAAGCGGCCATTTCCTCTCCTGTCCAGAAGGCGAATCGGTGCAAGGAATCCCAACAGGTGGCTCAACATTCTATCTCAGGCAGGCCGCGATATTAAAGGACGCTCTCATCTCCGTTGTCATGGTTGTGCACCCACAGGTCGTCGCGCTTTTCAAACCACCAGTCGGTCCAATCGGTGGTGAGCACCGCCTGTGCCAACTCCTTGGCCGCCTCGGTGTGCAGGCGCTTGAGGGCGTAGTGGATCCAGTGCTTGGCGTAGATGTTGCCCAGATCCTGCTGCTCCTTGAGCTCGATGAGCAGATCAAGCTGGTCCGCGTCCTTGGCCAACCGGGCCTCGGGGGTGCGGCACTGGTTGAACTCTTGGGCCAGTTCCTTGATGCGCGTGGCGGTGGCTTCGGGCAGATCGCGGGTGGCGTGCTCCAGGGCCTTGTCCTCGTCCACGGTGCAGTAGCGCTTGTTCATGTAGTTCAAATCGCCGGTGCGGGCCTCGGCCAGGTCGTGGTGCAGCAGCAAGAGGGCCACCCTGGTCTCGTCCACCCCCTCCACCTCCAGGGCCAGCAGATAGCCCAACAGGGCGGCCCGGAAGCAGTGGTCGGCTATGGATTCGCCGCCGCTGCCCAGAAAGGGATAGCCGGTGCGGGGCATCTTCTTGAGCATGCCCGCCTCGAATAGCAGGCGCGCCAGGGCTTTCATGCGCCCACCTCGGCCGCGCAGGAACGGCACAGGCACCGGCCGTCCACCTCCACGGTGCGGCTGGCCTGGGTGGGCTCGCCGCAACGGGCGCAGAGAATCGATTTCTCGATAACCGCCTCGGCGGGGGGCTCCACCGCCACCTCCTCCACCTTTATGAGCTGCTCCTGGGGCGCATTTAACAGGTCTTTGATAAAGGCCTCGCGGTCCACCTTGCCGTCAGGCCCGGTGTGCTTGAGCCGGTCGCCGATGAAGCTGACCCGAACCGCCCGGTTGCGGCCCCGGTCGATCACGGTGAAGGCCTGTTTGCCATAGTCGCGCCAGATGAGGTTGCCCTTGCCAAAGGTGGTGGAGAGCATCTGCTGAAAGGCGTCCACGCTGCAGGAATTGTTTTCCGCGATGGTCACCACTTCCTCGTCCTCGGACTTGCCCAGATCCAGGGCCCGGGCCGCGGCCTGGGCCGCCCGGTAGCCGATCAACAGCCCGGGACACAGATGGCCGTGGAAAGCCACCACCGGTTTGAGGGGTTCGGGCAATGCTCCTAAATCCATGGCTGTCAACCTCCTTGCATCGATAAGCCGCTCAGACTCTAGCGGCCAAAGGTTATGGACTGCTGGGCCCGGCCGCGCTGGAACAGGACGGACACCTTGGGCTGGTGGCGGCTGCGCACCATTTCCAGGTAGAACTCGTCCACGTCGCCCACCGGTTCGCGGCCAAGACGGCGCACCAGGTCGCCGGGCATCAGACCGGACCGCTGGGCCTTGGAGTCGGGGCGCACCTTGGTCACCATCAGGGCCTGCCCCCGGGCCAGCCGGTTGCGCTGCTCGGCCGAGGCGTCCATGGGTCCTATCTCCAGGCCCAGGCGCTGCCAGACCAGCTCCTTGGCCCGCGCCAGGGGATAAGCCTCGACCACGACGTCGCGGCTTTCGCGCTTGCCTTGGCGCAAAAGCCACATTTTTACTTTTTGGCCGGGAGCCAGCGCGCCCAGGCGGGACTGATAATCCGCCGTGTCCTCCAGGGAAACCCCGTCCAGGGCCAGGACCACCATGCCCCGCTGGATTCCGGCGGCGGCGGCCGGGCTGTCCTTTTCCACCTGCACCACCACCACCCCCGAAGGAGCCTCCAGGCCGAAGTGGGAGGCCAGGCGGGGGGTGATGTCCTGCAACTCCAGACCCAGCCAAGTGGGGATCACCTTGCCGTGGGTCAGCAGGTCGTCCACCACCCGGCGCACCCGGTTAACCGGTATGGCGAAACCGATGCCCTGGGCCCGCTGGAAGATGGCGGTGTTGATGCCCATCACCTCGCCGTCCAGGTTCAACAGCGGCCCCCCGGAGTTGCCGGGGTTGATGCTGGCGTCGGTCTGGATAAGCCCGCCCATCCACTCGCCGCGGCCCACGGGCACCCGCCGGTTCAGCGCGCTGACCACCCCGGTGGTCACGGTGTGTTGCAGGCCAAAGGGGTTGCCGATGGCGATGAGGCTCTCGCCGATCATCAGCGAGCGCGAGTCGCCCAGCTTGACCTGGGGCAAGGGGCTGCCCCGGGGGGTTATCTGGAGCACGGCCAGGTCGGAGGAAGGATCGGATCCCACCAACTTGGCCTTGAACACCCGGCGGTCGGCCAGCTGCACCCGGATGTCGCTACCCCCATCGACCACGTGGCTGTTGGTGACGATTAGGCCCTTTTTTCCGTCAATGACCACCCCGGAGCCCAGGTTGGTCTGCTCCCTCTCCAGGGGCTGGAAAAACTCCTGGAAAAAGCGGTCCAGCATGTCGTCGCCGCTGCTGAAGGTGCGGGTGCGCACCCTGGCGGTGCTGGAGATGTTGACCACCGCCGGTCCGGCGGCGCGCACCACCGACACCACCGGGGTGACCCGGTTCTGGCCCAAGGCCTGGCCCGGCAGGGCCAAAGCGGCCAGGAACAGGCAAACCAGCCAGGGGGCCGTACTGATGACTCGGGGTAAGTTACGCATCCTCATTCATCATTCATCCCATGCACTCGGAAAGCCCGGCGAGCCTGGAAGGCGGCCGAACGCCCAATGCCCTAAGTATGGCCGGTCTGGATGCCCATCGCCAGGGCCATGGGCACAAAACTGATCCCATTATGGGTCTGCATCTCTGCCGTCGGCTCAAAGCCCAGGCGCCGGTATGCTTCGAGCGCGTTGGGCGAGGCGTTCACCGTGACCCTCTCGATAGCGCCCTTTTGCTGCCGATAAAGCTCCAGGGCCCGCCGCAGCAGATGCTTTCCCAGGCCTTGGCCCTGCGAGGCGTCCTCGGTGAAAAACAGGGCGATGTGCCCGGGCTCGCGCATTTCCACGAAAGCCGCCAAGCGCGCCCCGTTCCAGGCGGCCAACATGAGGTTGCCCTCTTCCAGGCGCTGGGCCAGGGCCTCGGGGGTGGCGTAGCTCAAAAACTCCTCCCGCCCCTCGGGGGGGAACCGCGGGGCCACGAACCGGTTGAAAACCCTGACCACCAGTTGGGAAGCCGTGGCCTCCTCGCCGGGGTCAAGCGGTCGAATCTTCATCTGATCCATAACGCCCATGCCTGCCATTCCCTAGCTGACTTAAAAGACCTTCAAAACCATATGAACCTGAGACCATATTGTCAACGCGGCGTAATTTGACCTTTGCGAATCCCGGGGAGTAGACTTTTTTTATGCGCGTTTTGCTGACCAACGATGACGGGGTCTATGCCCCCGGCCTCAAGGCCCTGCACCAGGCCCTGGCCGGGGAACACGAGTTGTGGGTGGTGGCTCCCGAGACCGAGCAGTCGGCCGTGGGACACGCCATCACCCTGGCCGACCCCATCCGGGTGCACCCCCTGACCGCCGAGAGCGGCATGCAGGGCTGGGCGGTCAACGGCACCCCGGCCGACTGCGTGAAGCTGGCGGTGCGCAGCCTTTTGCCCCAGCCGGTGCAGATGGTGATCTCGGGCATCAACCAGGGGGCCAACGTGGGGGTCAACCTCCTGTATTCCGGCACGGTCAGCGCGGCCACCGAGGGGGCCATCATGGGCCTGGGAGCCATCAGCGTGTCCCTGGCCACCCACCACCCCTCGGACTTCGGCCCGGCGGCCCGGGTGATTGCCAGCCTGGTAAAAGCCTGGCCCGGCCTGGGGGTGCCGCCGGGGGTATCGTTGAACGTGAACGTGCCCGCCCTGCCCCCCCAGGAGATAAAAGGCATCCGCCTGGCCCGCCAGTCCACCGCCTCCCTGCGCGAGACATTCTTGGAGCGGCGCGACCCCAGAGGACACACCTATTACTGGCAGGCCGGAGAGGTGATGGGGGTGGACGGCAACGGCGACACCGACTATCCCGCCCTGCTGGAGGGCTATGTGACCATCACCCCGGTGGGCCACGACCTGACTCACGATGGGGCCCTGGAGGCCTTGGCGGATAGCGATTTCGGGCTGAGTCTGTGAACCGCATGCCACGCCAAAAGCGCTAGGCATAGTAGCATATTGTCTCGTAACACCTGGTCACTCCTAGTGTATTAGCCAATGGGTACATTTGCCCCACGGCGGGGGATAATGCACCATTAAACCCCCGGCTTGTAATATTGTGAAAATTGTCCCGTACGGGCCGCCGAGGGGGCGTCACCAGCGAACTTTCCTTTAATGATCGCTCCTAACGGTAATTAGCCAAGTGCTCAAATAGGATATGACCTTAGATGGCATGCAACTTGCTTAGAAAGACGGGCAACATTCACGCGCCTTCCGATAAACATTGGCGCCAGGAGAAAGACAATGCCCGCATACGAGTACATCTGCAGCAACTGCGAAGCCAAGGAACAGCGCATCGGCGGCTTGGACGACCACACCATCATTTGCGACCAGTGCGGCCAGATCATGGTGCGCCAGGCGGATCTGGACACCTTGTTGGCGTCCTACTCTCAGGTAAAGCAGCAGGCCGACAGCCTGGGCTAAAATCTGAGTTTTTCCACCGCCCCTCATCCGAGGCGGTGTCCGGGGTTCTATCATGAACCAATCGGGGCGCCCGGATATGCGGAGCGGCTTGCAAGAGGCCTCTTCCAGAGGCCTCTTCGTTATTCTGGAGCAACTCTACCAAGAGCTTCCCGACACCACCTGTGCCCGCCGCGGCGCCTGCTGTGGCCTGCTCCCCCCGGTTTTCACCGTTGAATTAGCTGGTTGGCTGCATAGCCTGCCAGAGGTCCCCTATAAGGAACGCGCCACTCAGGCCCGGCGCCTGGTGGAGCATTTCCTGGGCAACGCGGCCCAACGCCGCGCCTGCCCCTGGGCCCGCCCCGATGCCTGCGCCATCTACCCCCAGCGCTTCCTGGGTTGCCGCGCCTATGGCCTGTGGTCGCCCGAGGCCTACGCGGTTCGCGCCGCCCAAGCCCTGCGGGGCCAGCAAGCCGTGGCCCAGGCCTGGCAGGGCCTGGGAGTGACGTTGCCCCCCGAGGTGTTGGCCCCGGCCCCGCCTTATTGCCGGCAGGTGCGACCGGCCGGTGGCTCCGGCGTGGACGATACGGCCATTGAGTCGCTGGAGGAACGGGCCCTGGAGTTGAGCCGTGATCTGCCGCCCAGCCTGGAGCGGCTGCACGATTTCGGCGGGGACATCTCCTTTGCCGTGGCCACCCTGGCCCTGGGCCAGGCCCAGGCCCTGAGCCTCAAGGTGGCGGTGACCAAAGCCCTGCTGGCCGGCGACCAGGCCGAAGCCCAGGAATTGCTGGCCAAGGCCGGCACGGCGGCCCGGCGCTGGGCCCAGTCGTTTTAATCTGACATATTAATTAGCATTTACTGGCTATTATATCTTTTTATTAATATCGTTTCTAATTTTGTTTGGCCCGCTTTTCCGCTGCCTTGGCCTGCCTTTTACGGCACCAGTCCTCGTAGCGCCCGGCCAGCTCACGGAAGCGGTCCACGCTGAAAGGCGGCCGCTTGATGGCCGCCAAGGTGCCGGGCCGCACCCTGCCCTCCCGGGCCACCTCTTCCCCCGCCTGGGCGATCAGGGCCAGGTGGGGCTCCAGCACCGCGGGCTCCATCTGGATGGCCAGGGAGCCGGGCACGCAAAACTCGGCAATGCATCGGCCGCCGAAGTTCTCGGCCATGTCGCGGATGGTGGCGATCATGGGCGCGAACACCACCGGCTCGGGAAAGGAGCAGGTGGAGATGAGCATCACCTTGGAGGGCATCCGCCAGACCATGGGATGACGGGTCATGCCGGTCGCATCGCTGAACAAAAAGGGCTGCATGCCGCACACGCAGCGGTCCATCACCACCTTGAGCTGGGCGCTCACCGTGTCGGTGTACACCGGCGAGGCCCATACCACCAGGTCAGATTGCTGCAGAAAAGACACCACCAGGTCCATGTCGTCGCGCTGAGCGCAGCGGCCCGGGTGCAGATGCATGCAGCTCAGACAGGCGGTGCAGGGGGCAATGTCCATATCCGCCGCGTAAAGGGTATCCACCTGGGCTCCCCCCCGCAGCAAGCCCTGGGCCAGGGCCTGGCCCAGCTTGGCGGTGACTCCCTTGGCCCCCCGGGCGCTACCGTTGATTATCACTGCGCGCATTTTTTCCTCCTTCTGCCGGCCAAATTAGCACATCCGTCCCAATCGGGGAAAAAATGCGGCGTCATTTTTTTGACGTTCGCAACCACCACGCGCTGAAGCAGGTCTGCAAAAGGCTCAGACCCACGAAATACCAGGCCCAAAGCGGCCATCCGGCCAAGGTGCCCCCTACCCGCCCCCACGCCCAGTAGTCCTGGGCCGCCAGAAAGATGCCGCCGAACAGCAGCAGGGCCAACCAGCCCCGCTTGCTGAAGCGGGGCAGGCTCAGGCCGCCGGAAAGGAGCTGCACCGCCAGATAGGCCGCGCATGACACGGCCATGACCGGCACGGCGGGCAAAAACCCGCCGGTGGGCAGCAGCTTGAAATGATAGGCCAGGACCAAAACCTCTCCGGCCAGGATGGAGACGATGGCCGCGTTGGCCCGGGGCTTGCGCAGGTACAGGCCCAGGAACACGGTGGGGAACAAGGCGGCCAGGCCGGTGAAGGCGGTGAGCCCCAGCTGGAGAATGGTGGTGTTGGACAGCAGGGCCACGGCCAGCCCGGCCAGGGCCAAGATCACCACGAAGACCCGTCCCACCAGGCCGCTCTGAGCCTTGCGGCCCCGCAGATAAGGGAACAGGTCCCGGCTGAAAATGGAGCTCAGGGTCAAGAGCTGGGAGTCCATGGTGGACATCAGCGCGGCCAGGCCGGCGGCCAACACCAGGGTGCCCATTAAGTCTCCGGCCAGGTGGGTCATCAGCAGGGGCACGATGGCGTCGGACTCGCGCCCGGCCAAATTGGGAAAGGCCAGATGACCCAACACCCCCAGGGCCACGGGCAAGGCGAACACCACCGTGCAGATCAGGGGGTACAGGGCCATGGTGCGGCCCAGGGAACCTTGGCTGCGGGCGGAATAAAAGCGCTGGAAGAGCTGGGGAAACATGGGGTCGCAAAAAAACCACAGGGCCATGAAGCTGAACCACACCGCCGGGCTGTAGACCCCGTGGGGGCCGGGGCGGCTGAACAGGGCGGGCTCGGCCTGGCGCACCTGGTCAAAGGCCCGGCCCCATCCACCGTAATGAGACACCACCAGGCCCAGGGCTCCGGCCATGAGCACCAGCATGAATATCCCCTGGAACACGTCGGTCCAGGCCACGGCCTTGAGCCCGCCCCGCAGGGTGTAGGCCAGGATGATGACCGTGACCAGCGAGGCCCCGGCCCAGGCGGGCAGGCCGAAGAGCTGGCCCAGCACCTTGGCCCCGGCCAGGGGCTGCAGGGCCAGGTAGGGCACGGTGAACACCACCATGACCAAGGCGAACAGCCCGGCCAGGGGACGGCTGGCGTAGACCTGCTCCACCAGTTCGGCCGGGGTCACCAGCTCGTGGGTGCGGCCCCATTCCCAAACCTTGCGGCCCACCAGCCAGAAAGTCAGGGCCATGAAGCCGGTGCCAAAGGCCATGATGGGAAAAAAGCTGAGCCCCTCGCGGTAGCCGGCCCCCGAGGCGCCGAACACGGTGAAGGCGCTGAAGTTGGTGGCGGCCATGGTGCCCACCAGCACGAAAGGCCCCAGACCCCGTCCGGCCAGAAAATAGTCGCTGGGGCCGTCGCGCAGCCGGCTTTTGGCCATAAAGCCCAGGATGAGCACCACCAAGAAATAAACCGTCAGGACAACTATTTTTGTCAGCATGGCTGCAAGGCTCCCGCCCAAAAACAAACGGCCACCCCGGCGCAGACCGGGATGGCCGAAACCTAGAAACATAATCTGCGATTACCTCTATAGCCGCCGCGCCGGGCCTTGGCAAGCAATTATTGGGCTCAGGTAACCCTTAGCCCGCTATATTGTTGACGACTTGGGGCCCCTATGGTAAAAATCGCTCAACGTTTTCCCCGGTAGCTCAGTTGGCAGAGCAGGTGGCTGTTAACCACCGGGCCGTTGGTTCGAGTCCGACCCGGGGAGCCAAAAATTACAAGGAGTTAGGCCTTTTGGCCTAGCTCCTTTTTTTGGCGGGTAAGCAGGGGGTAAGCATCAGGAGCCATTTCGGCTGCCGGTGGATCCTCAATCGCAAGGATCAATCATCAACCGCATTTGGATGTTTTGCGGGAATTATCATGGCCTCACTGTGCAGGGCCACCATAGCCGCCGACTGTACTTGGCCCGAGTCGTGCCGCACCACCTGCTGCAGAACCTTGGCGGAATGCCGGCCCCCAATGCAGCCTAGGGCTCGGGCTGCGGTGCAGCGCACCTGGATCGGCTGGCTGCGATCATTTATCAGATCGGCCAAGGGCCCCACCACTTTCTCTCCACCGATTTTGCCAAGAGCGTGGGCGGCCACTCGGCGCATGGTGGGATCGGGATCGCCCAGCAGCGCGATCAGGGTGGCTGTTGCCTCGGAGCAGCGAATTTCGCCCAAGGTGTAAACCGCCACCGCGCGCACCTGGTCACTCGAAGCCCCCACCAGGGCAATCAGGGTAGCACGGTCCAGCGCGCCGACCGGAGCCATAAGCCCTTGTTGGACGGCCCGGTTACAGGTATCCAAAACCTTCTTTTGCAGGTGGCAAGGTATTGCCTTCGCATGGTCATCTGTCGCGCTCACCCTCGCCTGGGTGGCGCTCACCGCCAAGTCCGGCGCGGGAAACGACCAAAGCAGGACCAGGCACAGCACCCCAGCCAAAAGGCCGTAGGTAATGCGGAGGGTTCCACCACTGGGGCTGCTCTGGGCGTCATTGGCCATTGGCACACCTCCTTGCCAAGATAAAAATAACCGTATCAATAGGTTGCGGAGTAGTTTCGGGGGAGTCGCCACCATTCTGGGTAGTGTCGGTTTCCTGACACTTGGGGCGTGTTGGTCACAGGTGCCCCCCGATGCGATAAAAACTTATCTATGGAAATTCAGGATAGGTATGGGCCGTTACCAAGGTGTTACCATTTTGATCAGAGGGGCAAAGCGCGAGAGGATTGGGCGGGACAAGTTTAATTTTATAGCTTAATTACGCGATGTGGTCCGTCTGGGTCAGTCGCGCTGGTCGGTGATACTCTGCCGGATGGACTCCGTCACCCACCCGGGCTCGGCGTCCATGTGTTCCTTGAGCCATCGGCGGCACTGCTGGTAGGTCTGCAAGGCCTCGCCGATGCGGCCGCTACGCTGCTGTATCAGCATCAATCGCTGATAGGATTCCTCGCGCCAAGGAGCCGCCGCGATGAGCCGTTTGGCGGTCTCCATGGCCTGGGCCACCTGCCAAGCCTCCTCCTGTAACCGCATCAGTTCCTGTAACAGGTCGGCGTACTCGTCGGTAAGTTTTTCCCGGGGCTCCCGGCACCATTCCAAATATTCTTCGTTGGCCAGCAAAGGGCCGGCGTAACTATCCGCCGCCCGCCCCAACAGTTCCAAAAGGCCTTCTTCGTCTCCATCGCGCCGCGCCTGGGCGGCTTGCCGGAGCAGGTCACGGAAATTTTCCACATCCAAGCGGCAACACTCGCGGTTCAGAGATATTCGGCCCCCCTCCAATAGCACATAGGAAGAACCCAGGTCGTTGTTCAGTTCCGGTTCCAGGGCTTTGCGCAAGCGGTGCAGGGTCACGCGAAAGGTGCGCTCGGCGGATTCGGGATCGCTGTCCGGCCAGATGGCCTCCATGAGGCGCTCTTTGGGCAGCCCCCAAGGACCCAGAACCGCCAGGGCCATGAGCAGCAGCTTGGCCTGTTTGCGTCCCCAGGCGCCATTGCCCAGAACGCGTTCCCCCACCTTTACCGAATCCCCCCCCAGCACATTGATCTCCAGCAGGGGAGCGCGGTTTCTCCAGACCGAGCGCTTGCATTCCAAGGCCAAATCGACCACTCGTTGGTCAGGGTGTTTCAGAAGTTCTTCCGCCGCCCGGCGGTAGTCCGGCTCCTGCCTCTGCGCCATGATCGCCATCAATTCGCGGGCCTGGGAGACTGCGCCCATCGCGAGAGACAAAACGATAAGCTCGGCTACCTCCTGGGCCCGCAGCAGCATAAAATAGCCGTAGCCTTTCCCGCGGCGTCGGTCGGCGGCTCGCAGCAACCATCCTTTCACCTCCGGGGAGCCCAGCCCCTGGTCGTGGGCCAGCAAGGCCAAGAACAACTCGCTCTCGTGGAGCAATTGGATGGCTCCGTGGTCCGCATACAGCTGGTGGGCCCGGCGGGCAAATGGCTCCAGCTCCGAGGTCCGGCGCCCCAGGTCGCGGCCCACCATCGCCTTGACCATTAAGCTGGAGGCCAAATGCTGCACCGCCATGCAAAGATCGGTGTCCAGCTCGGTCACGGCCTGGTCTGCCATATCCCAGGCCAGCTGCGGCTCGTACCTGCGGGCGTGACTAATGGCCAAAAGCTCCTTGCTGGTGGCCCGCAGGAATGGGGTTACGGTTTCTGGGGGGATGGCACCGTATTTTGCGGCGCAGATCTTGGCTCGTTCATGGTCTCCGATCAAGGCCGACCAGAGGGTGTCATAGATGATATGCACCGGTAGCAGGTACATTAAACCCTTGCGCGCGATCTTTTCCCCGCCGAAATCCAAGTAGCGGCGCGCCAGGTCGAGATTGCCCTGGAGTAGGTTCAGATAGCTCAAGGGGGCGAAAGCTTCCGCCGGCAACTCGCCCAACGGGGACTGCTTACTCAGGGCGATGAGCTGTCTGCCCTTGTCCTCCGCCTTTTGGAGGTCCCCCGTGAAGTTCAAGGCATCTATGTAATGGATCAGCAGCCCTAGGGTAAGCGGCGGATTGTCGAGTTCCGCGGCGATGAGCTCCGCCTGTTCGCAGGCCCACACCGCCTCGCGCGCGCTGCCCCTTACGGCATACAGCAGGGCGATGTTGCTCAACAGCCCCACCCGTTCCGCCGGGTAAAGCGCGGGCCCCAATTGGTCCAAAAAGCACTTGGCCTCCTTGACGCCGGCCTCGAGCACGCTCCAGGGAAGGGCGAGGTGATGCCCGTCCAAGGAAAGGGCCAATGACAACAGCATTCCTCGGTCGTCCTTGCGCCGGGCGAACTCCATTTTCAACTCCGGCAGGGCGCGCGTCACATAGCCGAAATCCTTCCATAGCAAGGTGCGGCACTGGTAGTAAAGCAACCAGGGGTCCCCGGTTACCAAGGGGGCGGGGATTTTGCCGATCCAGCGCTCCAAATCGGTCAACCTGCCCTGGTCCAGCAACTCGGGGCCCAGCCGTTTGATGGCCGAGGCGGCGGCTTGGTGGTCTCCGGCCTCGTGGTAGCAGCGAAGCGCCTCCTCCCAGTATCCGCGCCCGGCCATGACCTGCCCGGCCCGCAGCATGTAATCTCTTTGCTCCGCTGGTGACAACTGCTCCCGGTAGAGCCTTTGCAAAAATTCGCTGAAAAGCTGATGCAGACGGTAGACCCGGCCGAACTCGTTGTCGAGCGACGAACTGATGAAATGATGACGCCGGCAAAGTTGATCCAATATCTCCTGGGGCTTGGACTCTCCGGTCAGTTCGGCCAAAACGCTCGGTTCCAACACCGACAGCGGGGCGCAACGCACGAGAAAATCACGCACCCTTGCCGTCTCGCTTTGAAAGAGATTGCGTGCGATGTATTGGAACACCTCGTCCTTTACTTTATTTTCCACCTCCAGTTGGAAATAATCCAATTGTCCCAGCTCGGGCATCCCCCGCAGTATTTGGCCGCACAGGATCACTCCCCCGATCCAGCCCTCGCTGAGCCGGTAAATTGCCTCCAACTGGTTTTGACCCGGGGCCTGACCGGTAAGGAGCAACAACAGGGATTCCACTTCTTGGGCGGTGCAGGCCAGATCGCGGTTGCCCAAGGCGAAGGCCCGGCGCTTGATGGTCAGCTCCGGCTGATAGGGCTGGATTTCGCGGGACAGGACGATGATCCGGTGTTCCTCAGGCAAGTTCTCGATGAGGGCGGACAGCAATTCCTGGGAGGACGCGTCTGCTGGCAGCCGATCCAGGCCGTCCAGCACCAGGCTGGTTCCCGGAGGCAGGTTTTCATACAGCAGGCGCGCCAGAAAAACGACCTGAGCCCGGTCCTGCACCGGCATGCGGCCTAGGCCCGCCTCGGATAGCAGGTGGTCCGGCCCGCGGCCCAAAGCTATGGACAGGCTGTGCACCAAAGACAGGAATAAGTTTTCCAGGGGAGCGTCCTCGGCGCCAACATTGAGCCAGGCAATGGGTAAGGTGTTCTTTTCGGCCCAGGAGGATATCAGAGTGGTCTTGCCCTGGGCCGCCTGGCCGGTTACAAACCAGATGTTTTTATGCTGGTTATCCTTCAGCAGGTTCAGCAACCGCTGGCGCTGCAGGACTCTGGGCAAAGAGGGCCTGCGGTATTTGGCAATGGAGACGTAGGATTCATGCATGCTCATCGTACTTTTTGATTCGAACAATCTGCCTTTCGGTGGCAAGAATCTCAATTATTAAAATCATAAAACAACAAACTAATGGGAAACAAGCCGCTTACTCCGGGGACCGCGCCTACCCGGGAGCGGCTACCTGAGTTAACGCTTACCGGCTTGCGGGGCCGCTGCGTGGCCTCCCAGAGCGGCTTCCCTTTTTATAGGTTCAGGGCCAGGCGAGGGCCTGAGTTTGGCGGGAGGGATCAGTCCATTATCCACTCCAAGGCCAGCTGGGAGGCCCTCTCAGGGGAAATCTCCTTGCCCATGGTTGACAGCTTGGCCACCACCTCCGCGGAGGTGATAGGGGCCCTTTGGTCCCCCTCCAGCCGGAACGCCTTTAAGTCCTTGGTCAGGACAAAGGCCACGCCCTCGGATTCCACAAAGCAATCATCATTAGGGCCGAGCTCTAGATAAAGCGGCATGGTCCCCCCTTTCTCCTACCCCCATTGTAGCCCAAAAGCTCAGCCTGGAGGCCGTAAGGCGTCCTCAGGTGGTGGTTCGGTTTGAATGAAAAAGGATGTTGGGCCCCTCAGCCTTATAGCGGGGGGTTCACGAGGTCTTGGAACTTATCGACCGTCTCAGAGACGAGTTTTAAGAACTGGTTGAGCGTTGGGATAATCGGCTGGCCCTTGTAGGGCATTGGGTCACCGAAAAACATGTCGAGATTAGCCTTACCCTTGTTTGTGATCTTAAGATTTTCGGACGTGTTTATTGCAAGAAGTTCTCTGCCCTCCCTGACCTCAAGGGTTCCGTTGATGAATTTTGTTCCCTTGTCCCCTTCTGCAGACACACCGCTCACCAAGGTCGTAGCCAAGGTGGGGATAATGATTTTGTGCTTGTCGTAGATGTCCAGGCTGTGGAGGGCGTACAGGGCGTCATTCCCTCCAGGGTATGGCTTAATATCATCAATTATGAGCTGGCCGATAGTTGAGGTGGTTTCCTTTTTAAGTATTTGTTTGACGGCTTTTTCAAGGTCCCGCCTAGTCTTGCGAAACGGGAACATTAGCCTATCGTCTGGTGTTTCCCCCGTCCTAAGAACCGAATCCCAAACAGCTAAATCCAACGCCGCCCTGAGGTTATGAATGGCATCCCCAACAACGAGGGCGGTACGCGACGGGAGTTGGGCGTTGAATTCAAGGCAGAGGCTGTTGCGTCCCGTATGGATGTTTTCCTTAACCACGAGACGATAGAAGTCAGACTGGCTTATGTGTTGCAAAATAGAGTTAAGTTCACCGATGTGGTGCTTGGCCCTATCAACCTTTAATCTGGCACCGTCAAAGTAATCGCCCACGAGACTGCCGCCGAGTTTTGGAGTGTGGCCCTAGTCTAACAGAGCCGCTCTCCTCACCAAATCCCCAACGTGGTCACTACGTCCTTTCTTTCTTGCCGTCCAGCAGGATTTCATCGCCGCCGTGCTGCCACACCACCAGGGCGTCTCGGCATCCGCCCTCGGCCAATATGTTTTCCTCGTAATAGAGATTCCGCTGTCGCAAAAAACCTTTTTTGCGCCCGCAACCATGGCAAATTGTTGGGTAATTTAATTCTGTGCAGTTTGCAGTAGCGGGGCGCAGCGGAATCCCAGTATTCTAACCGCAAGAGAACGTACCCCCCCGAGTCGCGCCGGGGGCCCGATAATTAAGCCTGGCAAACCTAAGGAGATTAGGTATGGCAGGCTTTTCCAATTATCCCATCCCACCCGCGTTGTTAACCTCCCCCCAAGCCTCCGATTACTGCGGCTTTTCGCACCGCACGTTTGAGAACTGGCGGCTCAGAGGCGGTGGCCCGCCTTTTTGTAAACTCGGCGGAGCTGTTCGGTATCGGCTGGCCGACCTCGACCGCTGGATCGAAGACAACCTCCGCGAGTCCACCTCCTCCGACGGCGAGAACTAGCCATGGGTTGGTCTGACCTACTACCCGCGCTGGTCACAGGCGGCACAGCCCTGCTTGGCGGCTTGGCGAGCGGAGATTCACTAACTGGCAGTCCACCGCAACCGGGCAAGAAGAGCGTGCAGCCCTCCACAGCCGAGGGTCAGCAACTATTGGCCTCTTTGCAGAACGACATCTTGCGCGCCAAGCCCATGAACCTGTCCGTGAAGGGGGTGAACATCCCCATCCTGGACCCGTTCATGAAGGCCAAGGCCCGCACGGCAAAGAATCTGATGGCGGGCGAAGTTGACGGGACGCCCGGAGACGGAGGGCTGCTTGGCCGCCTCGCATGGCCGATTGGCGCCGCGGCCAACCTGTTGGGCGACGTGGACAGTTCGATGATTGATTTGGGCGACTGGTCCAACGATGAGTCTGGCGCCTACGATCCTACCGGATACGATTGGACCGACCTTATCTGGAAGGGCCTGTAATGGCTGGTGGGCCGGTAACAGCGCTTCGGGGTGATCCCGGCCCAGGGAGCGCCGAAGACCACGCCTGCATGAAGGCTGCGGTTGATGCCCGCGTCGAGGAGGAGCGGGCGAATTATGGGCCGCCGCCCAACCCGTTTGAGTGCAAGCCCTGTCCCGGCGAGTGGTTCCGTGAGGATCCACCACCCCGTAAGTACCTATTTGACGAGGTCGTGCCTGAGGGCTTGGTGGCTGGCCTTGGTGGTTCGGGGGGCGGGGGCAAGACCTTTATCGCTACGCAAATGGCGATATCCGCCGCGACGGGCAGAACCTTCGGCCCCTTTCAGCCGGCCGGCGCACGCCCTGCAATGATAGTGCTGCTTGAGGACGTGGAGTCGGAAGCGCGGCGCCGCCTACATGACATCGGTAAGGTGTGGGGTCTGAGCCCACAACACATAGAGGCGCTAGAAACGAACCTGTATGTTGTGTCCATGGTCGGCAGGATGCGCCCCCTAGTTGAGCTTGACGCTGCCGGCAACCCCACACTCACCGAGACCTACTATCAGCTTTTAGAGGCGGTCATCAAGTTGGGGATACGTTTTCTGCTCGTCGACCCCAAATCGCGAACATCACGGCTTGATGAAAACCGTGCAGAGCATGCAGTAGCCCACTCCCAGATGTGGGAGCAAATGGTTGCGGCTGTGCCGGGCTTGGTGGTGTTGTTTACGCACCACAGTCCTAAAGGGTTATCAGACCAAGGGCGCATGAGCGCCGACACAGTTTTTCGGGGGTCGTCAGGCCTTGTTGACTCAATCAGGTGGGGTGCCGGGCTGCGCGTGATGACTCGGGCTGACGCCGAAATGTACGGAGTACAAAACCATCGAGACTACGCCGAGCTAGACCTGGTCAAGGTCAACTATGCTCCGCAGTGGCCTGGCCCGGTCTACTTCGAACGTGGCCCCGGCGGGGTTTTGATTCCCGCAAACCTACAGCGAGACCGCGCGGTGCTAACCACAGAGGCGTTCGCCAGGGCCCTGGCCGAGGACGGCGGCGAGTACAGCCGGCGCGAGCTAAGCAGGTCGCCTGGGGCTGGTATCAGGGGCAATCTCAAGGACTGGTTGCCCGGCTGGAAAGCCTCCCACCTCGACCGGACGATTGATACCGCGTTGCGCCAGGGCCTTGTGGAAGAGGTCCAGATATTGGCCGGGCCGAAGTCCACACCCAAATTGGTATTACGGCCGGTGACGGAGCCCAGCGCATGAGTTTATACCCGTCAAATTTTAACCTGGTGGATACCCGGCAAGAAAAAAACATGTCGAGTATTAACCTGCTGTTTTGGCTCGATAATGCCCGCAAACAAACCTGTCAAATTTTATACCTGTCGAAAATCAAATCTGCCAAGTTTATCTACCTGATTTTACATAACTTTAAACCTGTCAATACCCGCCCCCCTAAAGGGGGGGGGAGAAAAGCCTGCCGGGAATCGCCGGGCAGGGTTTTCTCCCATGCCCCCCTTGGGGCCATGCCGCCTTATCGGAGGGACCCAATGACCACCCTACCTGACCTGTACCGAGCCGATGGCTACGTGGCCAAGCGGGTGTCCAGCACCGGCGGCGGTGAGCATGCCGGGCCCTGCCCGCACTGCGGTGGCCGGGACCGCTTCCACCTGTGGCCGGAGACTGGGCGCTGGTGGTGCAGGCAGTGCAACAAGTCGGGGGACCTCCCTGGCTACCTGATGGAGTTTCACGGCATGGCCTATCCTGCGGCCATGGAACGCCTTGGACTTGACCTGCCCAAGCGGCCCCTACGGGCCGTGGCCAAGTCCCAGCCCACGCCCTGGGCCCCGAAGGCCGCCACGCAGCCCCTGTCCCTCTGGGCTGATGAAGCTGAGGACCTAGTCACGCGGGCCCACGCCCAACTCTTGGGCGATGCCAAGGCAATTTCGTATCTGAGGGGCCGTGGTTTGACCCTGGAGAGCATAAAAGCCTTCCGCCTGGGTCTGCTCCTCAAGAATTCGTACCGTGAACGTAGCGCCTGGGGTTTGCCTGAGGTGCTCCATGAAGACGGGCCGCGCAAAGGCAAGCCCAAGCTGTTGTGGATTCCGGCCGGTATCGTGATCCCCACCTTCGGTCAGGACAACGAGGTGGTGGGCATCAAGATTCGGCGTTGGGATGGCGAACCCCGTTATTACCGTCTGCCGGGATCGGCTAACCGCTGTCTGGTGGCGGGCTCCGGCCCCGTGGTGGTTGTGGTTGAGAGCGAGCTTGATGCTCTGCTGTTGGCCCAGGTGGCCGGTGATATTGTGACCGCCGTGGCCCTGGGGAGCGCTCAAGCGCGGCCGGATGCCGAAACCCACGACCGGCTCATGGCGGCGGCCACGATCCTCCAAGCCCTCGACTATGACGAGGCCGGGGCCAAGGCAGCCTGGGGCTGGTGTCGCGACATCTACCAGCAAGCCGTGCGCTGGCCGGTGCCCGAGGGCAAGGACCCAACAGAGGCCCTCCAGGCTGACGTTGACCTTCGCTTGTGGGTCAAGGCGGGCATCGACAGTGCGGCCCCCAAGAAGGTTTCCCTCGCCCCGCAGCCGCAGGGCTCTGTCGATGAACGATCCCACGGCGATGCGGGTGAGGCTGGAGACAACCAGGAGCAGACCGCGGCTCCTGAATCTAACACCATCGCGTTTGCATGGGGCCACCACGAAAAGCCAAAGATAGACAACCTGGTGTTGTGCCGAACCTGCGAGACCTTTAAGCACGGATCAGGTGATACCCGCAACGCTTTTGGCCTTTGCCGGGGCTCGCCCTGGGATGGCCATCCGGGCCAGTGGCCGGGGGCCGAGCACCCTTGTCCAAACTTCAAACTCACAGGAGATTTTAATGACAACACCGAAAGACAACTTGCGAGTTAACGCGAACCTCGCCGAAGCCCTTGAGTTCTTGAACGGCTTGGGCCACCGCTACGCTGCGGAGGCGCGATAATTCGCCGACCTAGGTGAACCGGAAGGCCCCTGGGAAGAATCATCGGTGGCTGGCGTGGCGAAATTCGGGGCAGCCCTTCTCGGCATCATGCAGGCCATCGAACAACATCTTGAGCGCATCGCGCAGGGAGTCAGAAAGCAATGAAGAATAATCAAGGAAACGCTCCGGCAACCACCATCGAGACCCAGCCCCCCGACCAGCCGGACGAGGGCAGGCCACCCAGTGAAGAAAGGGTTGACGCCTATCAGCACTTGCTAACGTTTGCCCAACGAGTTGAGGCAACAGGAAAACGGTATATTGAACTGGAGCAGGACACGGAGGGCCTAAACTGCCTTTGGCTCGGGGCCCAGGCGCGATACATGGCCGCCAAGCTGGATGAGGAAAGCGTCCAGTCCCAAACACTTACCGGCATCGAAATGTTGTTGGAACAGTTGGTTCAGGGGCGCGGCTACTGATGGGAAAGCCTGCAAATGCAGGGGGAATGCAGGGCCGTGACAAGACCGGAAGGTTTAAACCAGGTCGTTCCGGCAACCCCAAAGGGAAAAAGCCCGGCACCCGCCACAAGGCCACCATGGCGGCCCAGGAGCTTTTGGACGGCGAAAGCGAGGCCTTGACCCGCCGAGCGGTGGATCTCGCTCTGGGGGGCGACGTGGCGGCCCTGCGCCTTTGCCTGGAGCGGCTGATCCCGCCGCGCAGGGACAGCCCGGTCAACCTTGGATTGCCCCCCATTGAGAATGCCTGTGGCGCCTCTAAGGCTTTGTCGGCATTGCTGGCAGCGGTGAGTAATGGCGAGTTGTCACCAGGCGAAGCGAAACCTATTGCCGACCTGATTGAGGCGCTTAGGCGGACCTTGGAAGTTGAGGACTTGGAAGCGCGCCTTGAGGCGCTCGAAAAACGACTTGGGCCGGAGATCGTGCAATGAGAGCCATACATAAAAGAGTTGGTCGTCTTGAGAAAGCAGTTCGGGGCGACAGGGACGTTGAGCGGCGGTATGAGGTTTTTCGGCAGGGGCTTGCTGAATTTTTCCCCGGGGGTAAGGTTTCCCCCAGCCGCACAACCGGGGCGACCGGAGATGATGACGTCCTGCGCGGCGTTCAGGACCCCGAGTTGCGGCGAAAGCTAGATGAGTTTCTCGCCCCCTTCCAGCCCACTCCGGGGGAAGAGCCCGGCCAACCCTGAAACCCGTCGCTACCCTGGGCGCCACTCATAAGGGTGGCGTCCGCCCATGTCCTGGGCGGGATGGGCGTCGGTTATTCGGTAGTCTCTCCCTCGGGCGGCAGAAGGATGTACCTCGGCAGGGTTATCTCGTTCGCCTGCATCATCGCGTCCTCGTGCATCTGTACTCTCGTCAGAGGATAAGTGGATACCAAGGACAACAATTTAACAGAGCAACAACAAGTTGATTTAAGTTGATGCAGCTCAGCAATCAACCTTTCTTCTCTGAGTGTGGTCATTCTGGTCAAGGGCAAAATTTATCAATAGGCCTTTTCCTTTTTTCCGGACAAAGCCAGTTTAAGGGCGATCGCGCTTTCAAGCTTCTCTTCGCGCTCAGTTAAGACCCGGCGCATGGATGTGGATCGAGAATTGGCGCCCCTCATCTTAGCAACGTGGTCCCGGCCACAAGCAAGTATTTCAGGTTCGACGCCAATCCTCGAATAGCGCGTTCGCTTTTTTTAGGCCAACAATCTCCTTTTTGCTCAGGCCACGACTGGGTATTTGGAGTTATAAACTTCTCCGGTGGTCAATAGCTTGTGGGCCAGGACTAGAAGTCTTCTGGCCAAGGCAACTGCAGCCACCTTCTTTCCCCGCTTCACAATCAGCCTGCGGGACCATTTACGCAAAGGGATCGTGAGATTCTTACTGCGCATGGCCGCCCAGGCGGCCTGCACCGCGAAATAGCGCATCAGACTTCGTCCCTGGCGGGTTATCCCTCCCCGGCGTTGCACCGCTCCGCTGTCACGGGACGAGGGGATCAGACCGGCATAACTGGCCAGCTGATTTGAGCGCCTGAAACGCTTTATGTCATCTATGCCGCTGAGAATGCCCAGGGTGACGATGGGGCCGAAACCGGGCATCTCCAGAAGCAGTTGCGCCTCAGGCCAACAGCTCAACTCCTCATGGACCAAGGCATCAAACTCCTGCCTTTGCTGCTCCAAGTGGTCCCAGATGCTGCGTTGGGTGATCAGGAATGGCTTCATCCAAATGGGCACCGCCGGATTATCAAGGACTTTTTCCCAGTGGCTATCCTTGGGCCATTGGGCCTTTTTCATCTCCACCCCAACCGAACGCAGCATGGCCTTTACTGCGTTTACCGTCATATTGCGCTGCTTGAGAATTTGCTGCCGAGTCTGCATCAAAGAGCGGGCCCGACGTGCTTTTTCTCTAGGCACATTGACCGCGATTCGCTCAGCCAAGCCACCTCGCAGCCCATCGGCAAGGGCCCGGGCATCGTGGCGGTCGCTCTTCTTCTTACTGTCGGCGATCATTTTGAATTGACGGGCGTCGACCACGATGGGCTCAATTCCAGCCTCACGCAACACATCCACCACCCACCAGGTCATGGAGCCAGTTTCAAGAGCAACCGCTATTTCGTCTTTGGGCCAACGATGGATTGCATCAAGCCATCCAGTTTCACCGCTGGGAACCGTACCCCGGTGGATGACTTTGCCCTCCTGATCCAAAGCGCAAAAAGTCGTGGTCTTCTTGTGAATGTCCATGCCAACATAAATCATGGTCAACCCTCCCTTTAATGGTCTCTAAGTACCCAAGACCATTGTCCCAAAGCGGGGGGATGACCACACTCATCTCATCTTAGCATCACCTACACCTCTCCCTTGCCGCGCAAACTGTAGCTTGCCTTACCTCCCTCAAACCTGAATCTCCCTAGCCCACCCAGGATAAATCAGAGTGCCCCTGATTTCCATGCAGGGGCCTGGACCGTAACACTGGCGAACCGAATCTGTAGCGAACTTTGGTCTAATCAATGAAAGGTTCTCAAAATATCCTAATTTTCACTAGGGTTTATTTCAATGAAACCAATGGGATGCAAATAAGTTAAAATATATAATTAATATAAATATTTATCTGATCCTATCAGGTATAATTAAGGTACCTTGAATTGAACTGACAAAGGTCATGGCCTGCCCTCGCCAAATGCCAGTAGTGGAGCGTGTTGATAAACCAACATGGTCCGAGGATAGCGGTTTCTCTGTTGAGATAAACATCTCTGATCACCGCCAGCGCCTTCTTAACATTACTCCCGTTACTCCCGGCAAAATTAAGGCCGATATTTTCGTGATGGGCAGCAGTGCTCATGCAAGCGTGATTGGTGATTATTGCCAATCCACAGCCCATCATCCGGCATCATTTGAAAGGTAGTTTTGCATGGCCGCCAAGAAGGCAACCAGCAGCAATCCCGAGCCCCGAATCCAAGCCGTGAAGAAGCTTCCCACCGGCACCGAAGGTCTGGACGTGGTGCTGCAAGGCGGCCTGCCCCTGGGCCGCACCACCGCCCTGGTGGGCGGGCCGGGCGGCGGCAAGACCTCCCTGTGCACCAATATCGCCGCCAACTGCGCCGGGCGGGGCGACGCATGTCTCTATCTCTCCTTTGAGATGAGCCATCAGGCCACCACCCGGGACGCTGCTTCGCTTGGTTTCGACTTCCCCGCGCTGGAAAAGCAGGGAAGCCTGGTGTTCGTGGACGGGCGACCCGCTTTGGGGTCCCAGAAGAGCGGTGAGTTCGACCTAGGCGGCTTGCTGGCCGTGGTAAAGGGCCTGAGTCGGGAGAAAAAAGTAAAACTCGTGATCCTGGACGCGGTGGAGGTTCTGCTCCAAGCGTTCAGCGACCCCGATCAACGGATCCAGGCCCTGCAAGAGCTGCATATCTGGCTGGAGGAGAACAACTTTACCTCGCTGATCACCGCGCGAGCTCCGGCGCAATCGGAGGGCCAAACCGACCTGGGCCAGATCGAGTTCATGTGCGACTGCTTGGTCTACGTGGATCAGCGGGTGGAGCAGGAAATGACCACCCGGCGCCTGCGGGTGATCAAGTACCGGGGCTCGGACACGGGCCGCAACGAGTATCCCTTCATCATCGCCCCCGGCGGCATCAAGCTGATTGCCCTGAGCAGCACCAAGCTGGACAAGGGGCCACTCACATCTACGGTTTCCAGCGGTCACCCGGTGCTGGACGAGGTGTTAGGTGGCGGTTATCGCCGGGGTTCCTCGGTGCTCTTGACCGGCGAGACCGGCACCGGCAAGACGACCTTCGCCTGCATCTTCGCCAACGCCGCCTGCCGCAAGGGCGAAAGGGTGCTTTACGTGGGCTTCGAGGAGGCCAGCTCGGCAATTATCGCCGGAATGCGTAGCACAGGCCTGGACCTGGAGCCTGTGGTCAAAAAGGGCAACCTGAGGTTCCACACGGTTATGCCGGAGTCCATGGGGGGCGAGGAGCACCTCATTCACATCGTGGACCAGGTGAAAAGCTTCAACCCCGATCATGTCGTCGTGGACGCCATTAGCGCCTTTTTGCGCCTGGGCGGCCCCGAGGCGGGTTTCAACTTTGCGGCTCGCCTGATCACCCACCTGAAGTCGCACGGAGTCACTACCCTGCTGCTGAATCAGATCGACGGCATGTCCAATGTCCACGATATCTCGGGCATGGGTGTCTCCACCCTTTTGGACTCCCTGGTTTTCCTGCGTTACATGGAATCCGGCGGCGAGATGAACCGCATGCTGCTGGTGCTCAAGTCGCGGGGCATGGCCCACTCCAACCAGTACCGCGAGTACCTCATGAGTGATCAGGGAATCGAGTTCCTGGACCTGTACAAGGGCACGGGTGAGGTCAAGACCGGAACCGCCCGCAAGGAACAGGAAGCGCGCGAGGCCGCCGAGCTTCACCGCCGCGAGGCCGTGGTCAAGCAAATGGAGCGGGCGGTGGCTTTAAAGCAGGCCGCTGTCCACAATCAGCGAAATCTGGAGGAAAGCGAGCTGGCCTTGGCCGAGGCTGAGCTTGCAGCTGCCCGCCTGGAACTTGATCTATGGCATCAGGGGCGGCAAAAGCGGGGAGAGATGCGCCAGGGCCTCAGGGCCGACTCACCCGAGGCCAAAAAGCCCACCCGCGAGGGCAAGAAGGGCGGTGCGTGATGGCCAAGAAAACCAAGCCTGGCCAAAGCCAGCTGCGGTTCCTGCGGCTGTTCTTGGCCGGTGACGAGCCCAACTCAGCCCTGGCCAGGAAGAACCTGGAGCGCATCGTCAAACAAAACTCCATCGATCCCTCCTTGGTTGAAGTGGTCGACGTATATGAGGACCACCGCACCGCCCTGGACAACAAGGTATTGCTCACGCCCACCCTGTTGATTGGGCTGCCCGGCAGCGTGACCAGGGTGGTGGGCAATCTGCAGGACGTGGACAGCTTGATCCACCAGATTGAAGCCGCCTAGATGCCTCAGAACAAAAAGCCGACCTACGAACAGCTCGAGCAGCGACAGGAAGAGCTGGAGCAGCGCCTGGCCGAGGCAGAGCAGATGCTGGACGCCCTACGCCGTGGCGAGGTGGACGCGGTGCTGGCCCAGGAACAGCCCATCGTCCTGTGGCCCAGGGAGTTGGAGCGAAAGCTTAAGGAAAGCGAGACGGCCCTGGTCGAAGCCCAGACCACAGCCAAGATCGGGAGCTGGCAATACGAAGTAGCCCAGGACAAGCCCATCTGGTCGCAAGAGATGTTTCGCATCTTCGACCGCGACCCCGCCCAAGGCGAACCCCCTTGGTGGGAGCATAAGGATTTTTTCCATCCCGAGGACTGGGAGCGTCTCGACCAGGCGGTGCGCGACGCTATTGAGAAGGGGCGGCTCTATCGCGAGGAGTTTCGTGTCATCCGCCGCGACGGGAGTGTCATCTGGGCCGAGACCATAGGAAAGGCACATCGAAATGAAGCCGGTAAAGTCTTCAGCCTATCTGGAACAGTTCAAGACATAAATGAGCGCAAAAAAGCCGAACTGGCTTTGTCCGAAAACGAAAAGAAATACCGACGCCTGACAGACAATTCCCCAGACATGATATACCGGATGTCTTTGCCTGATGGTAAATATGATTTTGTCAGCAGGGCAGCAGAGACTCTTACTGGATATCCACCAGACACATGGTATGCAAACCCGCTCCTGATCAAGGAGATAATCCCACCGGACTGGCATTCCTATTTAAATTTACAATGGAGCCGCCTGCAGAAGGGCGAAGTCCCACCAACTTATGAGTATCAACTCTTGCATAAAAACGGGGAAGTCAGGTGGATAAACCAGCGCAACGTTGCGGTCCGTGATGAACAAGGCCAACTGATCGCCATTGAAGGTATCCTCAACGATATCACCCAGCGCAAGGAGGCCGAACTGGCCCTGGCCGATAGTGAAGAGAAATTCCGCACCCTTTATGCCAGCATTCGCGATGCCATCCTCATTGCCGGCACAGACCGTAATATCCTCGATTGCAACATCGCGTTCACGGATGTTTTTGGTTACACCCTGGATGAAATCAGGGGACAAGCAACCTCCGTTTTGTATGAGAGTCAGGAAGAATTCGCCCGTATGGGCCGGGAGATTCAAGAGCACTTAAAAGATCGCACCTTTGTTGCAACCATTAATTACCGCAGAAAAGATGGAAAAGTCTTCCCAGGGGAGACCAGCGTTTATTATCAGACCAACGACCGAGGCGAAGTGGTGGGGTTGGTCGGTATAATCCGGGACATTTCGGCAAAGGTGGCCGCCGAAAAAGAGTTGCGTGAGAGCAGGGACCTACTTCACCGGACCGAGGCAATTGCCAAGATCGGCGGCTGGGAGTTGGATGCAAAAACCCTCAGGCAGAAATGGACCGATGGCATTTACCGCATTCACGAGGTGGACCCGGACTTTGATCCCAATTTGGAAGAGGCAATCGAGTTTTACGCACCCGAGGCCCGCCCGGTCATACGACATGCGGTGGAGCAGGCACTTGAGAAAGGCGAGCCTTATAATCTGGTGTTGCCTTTCATAACCGCGAAAGGCAGGCATTTGTGGGTCCGTGCCCAGGGAGAGGCCAAGTGGGAAAACGGTGCCATAGTGCGCATTGGTGGCACCTTCCAGGACATCACAGCCCAAAAATCAGCCCGAAACCAATTGCGCCTAGAGCGCGATCTTTCTAAGAAGTACCTGGACACCGCTGGGGTGATTCTCTTGGCCTTGGACAAGCAGGGCCGCATCGAACTGATCAACCGCAAAGGCTGCCAGCTGCTGGGTTGTCGGGTCGAGGAAGCAGTGGGCCAGGATTGGTTTACCAGCTACATCCCCGAAGATTCGCGCCAGCGAATTCGGGCCGTGCACGAAAATATCATGGCAGGCATGGTGGAGTTGCACACCTACGAGGAAAATACGGTGATCAGCGACTCCGGAGAGCAAAGGCTCATTCGCTGGTTCAATACGGTCATAAAGGACTCCGAGAGCAACATCACCGGCACCCTGAGTTCCGGCGAGGACATCACCGAATACAAAGCCGCCCAGGAAGCCATCAACCGGCTGGCGGCCATTGTGGAATCCTCTCAAGACGCCATCACCGGCAAGGACCTGCAAGGCATCATCACCTCCTGGAACGATGCTGCCGAGCGCATATACGGCTATACCGCCGAGGAGGCCATAGGCCAGCATATTTCCCTGATCGTGCCCGAGGACAAGCGTGGCGAAGTGGAGCAGGTGCTCACCGCCGTGGGCCGGGGAGAGGCCATCAGAATCCACGAAACCGTGCGGCGGCGCAAGGACGGCAGCCTGGTGGATGTGTCGCTATCGGTTTCGCCGGTGCGCGATGACCAGGAACAACTGGTCGGCGCTGCCACCATCGCCCACGAGATCACCGAGCTCAAGTGGGCCCGCCGGGAAAAGGAGAAACTGGAGAGCCAACTGCGGCAGGCTCAGAAGATGGAGGCCATCGGCACCCTGGCTGGCGGCATAGCCCACGACTTCAACAACATCCTAGCGGCGATCATGGGCTACAGCGAGTTGGCCCAGGACAGCCTGCCAGCCGATTCCGAGGCGGCGGAAAACATCAAGACGGTCATTGATTCCGCCCAGCGGGCCAAGGAACTGACCTGCCAAATACTCTCCTTCAGCCGCCAGACCGAACATGAGCAGGTTGCCTTGGACTTGGAGCCCATCATCAAGGAAATCTTGAAAATGCTCCGTGCCACCATACCCACCACCATCGAGATCAAGCAAAACATTCCCGTTGGCACCGGCAAAATCATGGCCGACCCAGTGCAGATACACCAGATCCTCCTGAACCTGTGCAACAACGCTGCCCAGGCCATGGAAGAAACGGGTGGGGTATTGAGCGTGGATTTGGATGTGGTTGATATCGACGAGTTGACCGCAGATGGATATGTGGGCCTGGCTCCCGGTAGGTACCAGCGGCTCAGTGTGGGCGACACCGGTGTGGGCATGAAAAGGGAAGTGCAGGAGCGCATTTTCGAGCCCTTCTACACCACCAAGGATGTGGGCAAGGGGACCGGAATGGGCCTGTCGGTGGTCCACGGCATAGTCAATGACTACGGCGGGGCCATCACGGTCTACAGCGAACCAGGGGAAGGTTCCACCTTCCATGTTTACCTGCCGCTGGCTGAGGCCAAGCCAGACAAAGAACAGGCATCCTCGTCGCCACCAGAACTGCGCCGGGGAAGCGAAAGCATACTATTCGTCGATGATGAGCCTGCTCTGGTGGATATCGGCAAGCAAACCTTGTCCCGTCTTGGCTACAAAGTGCAGGGTTTCACCTCGGCCCAAGAAGCATTGGAAGCCTTTCAATCCGCGCCCGACGAGTTTGACCTGTTAATTACCGACTTCACCATGTCCAAGATGAATGGTGTTCAATTGGCCAGCGAAATCCTAGCCATCAAACCGGACCTGCCTATAATCATGTGCACGGGTTTCTCTGAGCGGCTCTCCTCTGTTTCATCACAAGAAATAGGAGTGACCCGCCTGGCCCTGAAGCCGCTCATGCCCAGAGACATCGCGCGCATCATAAGGGAGGTCTTAGATAAAGACCAAACACACTCTTGAGCAGATGACCCGGCAGCGGGCATACCAAATGACCTGTGGTTACGAGGATTGCAACGATGCTGATTACGATAGTTGGTTTGCGCGGCGCCCTGCCTCCCCGCCCCGTTCCCTCTCGCATTTGCCAAAGGTAAGCTAGTGCCTCCCGACAAGAACAACTCGAAAGAGCACGCTGCACGCGAAAAAAGCGAAAAGGGCCAGCATATGCATTTCGAGCAGGAGATAATCTACAGTAAAAAAGCCTTGGCCGTGGACGATGATGCGGCCATCCTGGACATCTTGAGCCAGGCCGCCCGGGGGCGCGTTGATTTGACCACCGCCTCGAGCGCCAAGGAAGGCATAGCTCTGCTGGAGGAGCAGGGTCCCTTCGGGGTGGTGATGAGCGATCTCAGGATGCCTGATGTAGACGGCATACAGTTCTTGGACCTGGTAAGGAAGCGATGGCCCCACACGGTGCGCATACTGTTCACCGGCTTCGCCGATTTGCAGGCGGCCACCAAAGCCATCAACACCTCCCAGGTTTTCAGGCTGCTCACCAAACCCGCCCACAACAAGGAAATTCTGGCGGCCCTGTCCGACGGGCTGAAGCAACACCGGATGATAGTGGCCGATGAGGCCCATCTGCTGGAGCGGGAACGCCAGTTCCGCACCGCTCTGCTGGACCTGCCCCTGCCGGCCATGATCCACGCCGAGGACGGCCAATTGGTTCTGATGAACCGAGCCTGGCGAGAGATTTCAGGCTGGGCCACCGAGGACATTCCGGACTTTAACGCCTGGCGCCAAAAAGCCCTTGACCGGGATGCGGAGGAAGTTCAAAAAGAGTTTTCGGAGATATACGCAATCCAAGGCAGAGTGGCCCACGGCGAGCAGACTGTTATCACCAAGCAGGGCGCGCGCCTGGTTTGGGATTTCAGCTCCGCCTCCCTGGGCGAGATGCCCGACGGCCGCCGCGCCATCATCTCCATCGCCTCGGACGTCACCCAGCGCCGGGCCATGGAGGAGTCCCTGTCCCGAGCGGGGCAGGTGTTCGACAACGCCACCAACGGTATCCTAGTCACCGATTACGACGGGTCATCCTGGACGTGAACCCCGCCATGTGCCGGATAAGCGGCTATAGCCGGGATGAACTCATCGGGCAAAATCCCCGCCTGTTCCGCTCCGGCCGCCACGACGAAGGCTTTTACCACCGCATGTGGCAGGAGATCAAAGGCCCCGGCTCCTGGCGCGGCGAGATATGGAACCGCCGCAAAAACGGCGAGATATTCCCCGGCCTGCTCACCATCTCTACGGTGGAGGACGGCTCCGGCAAGCGATACGGCTTCGTGGCCAGCACCTCCGACCTCAGCCCCCTGCACCAGGCCCAGGAGCGCACTGAGTACCTAGCCCGACACGACGCCCTGACCAGCCTACCCAACCGCGACGCCTTGCAGGACCTGCTGCAAGAGGCCATGGCCCAGGCCGACCAAAGCGGAGAGCAGGTGGTGGTGTCCTATCTGGACCTGGACCAGTTCAAGTTGGTCAACGAGTCGCTCGGGTACCAGGCGGGGGACCGGACCCTGCAGGAAGTCGCCCGGCGCCTGCGGCGGGGCCTGGAGCAGGACAACAGCCTGGTGCGCTGGGGCGGCGACCACTTCGTTGCGGTTTCGGTCACCCAGCGGGGCAGCGCGGATGCCGAAGACAAGGCGCGGCGCCTGCTGGAGAGCGTGAATCTTCCCCTGGATGTGGACGGCCATCGGCTGTTTTTGACCATCAGCGCCGGCCTGAGCCTCTACCCCGGCGACGCCCAAACTCCCGAAGAGCTTGTCCAACACGCCGACACCGCCATGCACTCGGCCAAGCAGCTGGGCCGCAACCACTACAAAATGTTCTATGAGACCATGAACCAGGAGGTTGTCGAGCGGCTCGCCCTGGAGAGCGAGCTGCGTACCGCCCTGGAGCAAAAGCAGTTCATTCTGCACTACCAGCCCCAGGTGGAGCTGGCCACCGGCCGGGTGCGGGGCCTTGAGGCCCTTGTGCGCTGGCGGCACACCCAACGGGGCCTGCTGATGCCCGACCAATTCATTTCCGTAGCCGAAGATGCCGATCTCATCGCGCCCTTGGGCGTCCAAGTGCTGGAAATGGCCTGCCGACAGATTCGCCTCTGGATGGAGCGGGGGTTGCCGGTGGAACGGGTGGCGGTGAATCTTTCGGCCCACCAGTTATGGGAAGACGACCTGGCCGAAACCGTCACTGAGATAATGGAAAAGCACGGCTGTCCGCCTCAGCGCTTGGAACTGGAGGTCACCGAAAGCGTGATTATGAGTTCGGTGGAAAAGGGCCGCGAGGCGCTGGCCAAGCTTCACCGGCTGGGGGTGGAGGTGTCCATAGACGACTTCGGCACCGGCTACAGCTCGCTTTACTATCTCAAAAAGCTGCCCTTCAGCGTGTTGAAAATCGACAAATCCTTCGTTGATGACCTGCCCGGAGACGCCGACAGCGTCAACATCGTGGCCAGCATCGCCACCCTGGCCCACGGCATGGGCAAGCAGGTGGTGGTGGAAGGGGTCGAGACCCTCCCCCAGCTGGAGTCGGTGGCCTCCTGTGGCTGCGAGATAGTGCAGGGCTTCTACTTTTCGCGCCCCCTGCCCCCGGAGGAGATAGAAAGGATCCTCAGCTGCGATCGGCGCCCCTTTGCCAACCGGTTGCCTGGCGCCCGCTGGGTCGGCACTAAATTAAAACCTCTTTGCAAAATGAAGAGCTTGCCGTTTTTGTTTTTCCCAGGAGTCGCTCGATGATACGCCTTACCAAAAAAGTCTTCTTCGACCTGGCCATCTGGATGATCGGGTTGGGCCTGGCCATGGGCGTGGTCTTTCCATTCTTCATGGTGCTCATGGGGGTGCCCGCCCAGATGGTGCTCACCCCTTGGTTTTTCGCCGCCTGCATGGGTGCTGGCTTCGTGGTCGGAACGGCTAACATAGGCTTGGCTCGCGGCGTGGTGGGGAAGCGGCTTCGCCTGCTGGCCGAACGTATGCGGGTGGTTGAGGGCAACTTGAATCATATGGCAGCCGGCGACGGCATGGAGGACTGCTCCCCTGAGGACTGCTACATCGCCGTAGACTCCAGCGATGAGATCGGCGAGAGCGCCCAGGCCTTCAACAATCTGGTGGGCGCCCTGGCCGAGGCCCACCAGAGCGAGGGAGCGGTGAGCGAGTTCAGTCGGCTGCTGGCCAGCCAAATGGAGTTGGAGGCATTGACCGAACAGGCCCTGCGGCAGCTCATGGGTCACACCCGGGCCAGCGCCGGGGCCCTGTTGGTGGAAACAGAGGGTGAACTCAAGATGGCGGCCTCCCATGGCCTGCGGGGCCCTGCCGATTTGGGACAGAGCGACCATGTGCGCGCTGCCATGCGAACCGGCCAGCTACAGCGGGTACTGTTGCCCCCGGAGTTGACCGTGGAGGGAGTGCTGGCCGACTTCAAGCCCCGCGAGGTGCTGGTGGAGCCGGTGATGTACAAATCGGTGCCCATTGGAGTCATCGTATTGGCCACGGGTGAGGCCTTCGACGAAAAGGGCCTGCACCGCCTGGAACTGCTGCGCCCAGGGCTGGCTCTGGCCCTAAACAACGGCTTGGCCCACGAACGTTTGCAGCGCCTGGCCGCCTTGGATCCCCTCACCGGAATCTATAATCGCCGCTTCGGCCTGGCCCGCTTGCAGGAGGAGTTCGGCCGGGCGGTGCGCGACAGCTCCCCCCTGGGGGTGGTTATGTTCGACCTGGACCATTTCAAGAGCGTCAACGACACGTACGGCCACCTGGTGGGCGACCGTGTGTTGGTCCACATGGCCAAGTTGGCCCGCTCGGTCATGCGCGAGGGCGACGTGTTGGTCCGCTACGGCGGCGAGGAGTTTCTGGCCATCCTGCCCGCCGCTTCCCGGGAAGACTGCCGCGCGGTGGGTGAACGCCTGCGCCGCTTGGTACAGGAGAGTGCGGTGCGCGACGGGGAGCAGGAAATACGCATTACGGTGAGCGCCGGGGTGGCAGCCACCCCGGAACTAACCGTGGACAGCCCCAACGACCTGGTGAGTCAGGCCGACCAAGCGTTGTATGAAGCCAAGGACATGGGCCGCAACCAAGTCAGGATCGCCTAATCCTTTGACGCTAGTAAAACCTCATGCGATTTTTACCTGTTCGGTCTTGATAAAACTTTTCGGCTACTACTTGTAGTTGCGGCGTTGCTCATTTATTGATTAGAGGAAACGCAAGCTATTCTGGTGGCCATCCTTTCACACACTTCTATAGATTGAACGTTTTCATTTAACTTTTGATCGTCTTTGACGCTTGGTAAGGGGCAACACCTTCTTTTCTGGCTTCCGGGCCATGGCCCCGGCAATTCTCTCTCCGATCTGATTTGCGGCCTGCTTAAGGGGATCAGCGGGCAGGTGGCTATAACGCATGGTCGTCTGGGCCTGGGTGTGCCCCAGCAGCTTTCCTATGGTGGGATAGCTCATGCCAACCCCGGCCCCGACGCTGGCGAACGAGTGTCGCAGATCGTGCAGCCGCACATCATCCAGCCCTGCCCTCTCCCGTATCCGCCGCCAGGGGCGCTGTAGGTTGACCAGCGGCCTCATGGGCCGGGCGCCTGGGCAGACAAATTGATTGCCGGCCTGGCGTGGGGTGCTTTCAAGTAGGTCCAGGGCGACTTGCCCCAACGGAACAAATCGTTGTCCGGTTTTGCTGTCCCTCAGGTTAAGGCACCCGCGCTCCCAATCAACGTCGTCCCATCTAAGGTTCAGGACCTCAGAGAGCCGGCAGCCGGTAAAAATCAACAGTCGCACGGCGGTGATCACGGCGGGCAGTTCCGAGTTCTCTTGTTCAACCTCAGCCAAGGCTTTTCCCAGCCGGGCCCATTCGTCCTCGGACAAATAGCGCTGCCGCTTTTCCTCCTTGTACTTCTGGATATGCCTGGCGGGGTTGGTGCCATCAGGCCGGAGTCCCCAAGCCTCGGCCAAGTTGAACATCTTGCGCACTACCTCGAGGACTCGGTTGGCCTGGTATGACTTTTCTCGCAGGCTGTGGTGCAGTTTCGCTATCTGCTCGCGGGAAACCTCATCGACGTTGTAGCGACCCAGGGCGGGCAGGATGTAGTGATCAACGAGGTAACGATCTTTACGTATACTCTCCGACTTTTTTTTGACCTCGCTATGCTCGGCCATGTAACGAGAAGCCAGTTGTGCGACCGTAGGAGCGCCCCTGGCCGCAATACGCTCCTCGGCGGGGTCGTTGCCCCGGTCAACCTCCGATAGCTTCTCTCGGGCGGTCTTACGGGCCTGATCAAGCGTCATACGACCGTATTTCCCCAGGGTGACACGCCGGCTCCGGCCCTGAGCGTTGTAATACTGGATGCAAAACGATTTTACGCTAGAGGGTTTTACCCTCACCCCCAGACCCACCTGTTCTGTGTCCCAAAAAACCAGGTCTGATCCTTCGGCCTTGACGCCATCAAGCAGTCTCTTGGTTAATTTCACCTTTGGCATGGCATCCTCCCGGGTAAGCAGAGCCCCCAAATTGCCCGGGTAAGCATTGGGTAAGCACCGGGTAAGTAATCCACGGGTAGAATAGCGTAAAGCACGGTATCATTTCAAGCAGTAACTATGCTATTTAACGAAGTGTGTCGTTTTGGAGAGTAAACGAGCGGAGCTTAAACTGGTGGCTGTTAACCACCGGGCCGCTGGTTCGAGTCCGACCCGGGGAGCCAAAAGATTCAAGGGCCTAGGCGATTTCGCCTGGGCCCTTTTTTGTTGCATGGCAAGCACAGGGGATGCAATAGGATCGATTTCAGCTGCCGGTGTCGCCTCAATCGCAAGGATTAATCATCAACCGCGCTTTCCACTCGACTGCCCTGCCTCTCGCACCGCGCGGCCCTAGCTAAGATCCTCCAGGGCCCGGTCTACCTCTTCTTGCAGCAGCCCCCGGGCCGTCCCGGCGGCCTCTCGCAGGGCCCGCGCCGCCGCGTCTCCGCCGATGCGCCCCAGGGCCCAGGCGCACATGGCCCGCACCCGCTCGTCCTGGTTTTTCCCCAGGGCCTGGACCAGGTCCGCCACGTAGGCCTCATCGCGAGTGTTGCCCATGACCCGGGCCACGTTCATCTTCCAGCGCCACAGGTCCTTTTCGCTCATGTAGAACATGTGGGGCCAGATGCGCCGTTTAAAGTATTCCAGGTCCATGTGCAAGAGCTTGGGCAACTGGAAGTCCTCGGCCTTGGCCGCCGCCTTGGGGTTAACCGGCAGCTCGGCGGCCAGCCAGGGGGCGTTGCGGGGGCAGACGTTCTGGCAGTGGTCGCAGCCGTAGACCCACAGGCCCATGGGCTCCCTGAGCTCCCTGGGGGTCAGGCCCTCGCCGTAGTAAGACAGATAGGAGATGCAGCGCCGGGGGTCCAGCTTGCGCGGCCCTTTGAGGGCCCCGGTGGGGCAGGCGCTCAGGCAGGAGTTTTTGCACCAGTCGGGGCAGCCCACCCCCATGCTGGGTTGGCCGGGGGGCAGCTCGGCGTCGCAGACCAAAGCGATGGGCAACACCCAGGAGCCGCGCCGTCCCGCCCGGTTGGAATAGAACAAGCAGTTCTTGCCGAAGTCCCCCATGCCGGCCCGGGCCGCGGCCAGACGGTGGGACAGGTTCCAAGGAAACTCGGTGGCCACCCCCCGCTCCCGCAGGAACGAGCGGAAGGCCTTGATGCGCCGGCTCAGGCCGTCCTTGGTCACCCGGTCGTCATCCAGGTAGCAACGGCCGAAGTGCCTCTCCAGGGAGGCGGGGTAGGCCCGGCTAAAGTACAGCTCCAGGAGCACGATGATGGATTTGGCCCCGGGCAACACCCGGGCCGGGTCCACCCCGGCCTCCAGGTCCAGGCCCAGAGCCTTGGTCCAGGCGTACTCGGCCCGGCGCTCGGCCAGCACCTCGCTCTGGTGGCTGAAGGGCTCGGCAGTGGTGAAGCCGATGTCAACGAAGCCCAATTCCCTCGCCATATTCCTTAGCTCGTCCGCGCTAACCATGCGCTTCTCCCCGCCCCCGGCCTGCCCGGCCCCGGGGACCCCTTGGTTGTGCCTCCCGCAACTTTGCCCGCTAGGCGCCCGCAGCTTTGGCGGAGCATTCGATCAGCAAGGACTTGCGGATGGCCGCCTCGCGCAGGGGCAGGGCCTGAGCCAGGTAGCCAGGGTCTTGGGCCATTTGCTTAAAGGCCGCCCGGCTGGGGTATTCTACGAAAAAGACCAGGTCCGCGTCGAACTCGCCAATGAGGGCCGATTGCGGGGCATAGAGGGCGCTGTGCATCCTGCCGCCCGCCTCCCGTAAAAAGGGCGCGGCGGCCTTCAGGTATTCCCGGTATTTGCGGGCTCCATCCCCGGGCTTGAACCACAGGGCATTGAGCATGTAGATCTTTTCCTCGGCCATGCTACCCCCATTGAGGCCTAGGCCAGCTTGGCCAGGCCGTTTTTAAGCACCGGGCCATTGGGAGTCTCCGCCTCCAGGCGGCACTCGTCCCCCTGCCGCCAAATCTTGACCCGCAGCTCATCGCCCGGGAAAACCGGCCCGGCGAAGCGAGCGGAATACTCCCGCAAACCGTCCGGCTCGCCCCCCAGGGGGCCGTTGACCAGGGCCCGGCAGGCGTAGCCGTAGGTGCACAGGCCGTGCAGCACCGGGCGCGAAAATCCGGCCAGGGCCGCGGCTTGGGGATCGATGTGCAGGGGATTGAGGTCCCCCAACAGGCGGTACAGGGCGGCCTGTTGGGGCGGCACCCGGTAGGTCAGATCGTAATCAGGCTCCCGTTCCGGCGGGGCATGGATCACCGCCTTGGGGCCCGGCTCCCCCCCGAAGCCGCCGCCGCCCAGATAGAACACCTTCCACTGGGTGTCGAACAATGGGACGCCGTCTTCCAAGGCTCCCTGCACCAGCACCTCGATGAGTGCACCCTTGCCCTTGTCGAAGATGTTGGCCACCCGGCTGGTGAGCACCACCCGGGCCTGGGCGGGCAGGGGCCGGTGCAACACCAGGCTCTGCTCGCCGTGCACCATCAGCGGCTTTACCAGCCCCGGCATCTGCGGCCAGACCCGCAAGGCCGGCACCACCGCGAAGCTTGGCAACACCTGCATGCCGCCCGGATGGCCCTCGTAGAGCAGGGAGGCCTCCTCAGGCCCCGCCCCCACGGCCAGGGCGTAGAGGGCCGCGTCCTGCCAGGTGTAGGCGCTGGTTAGCGGCCCCCTGGTCAGGCCGACGAGGCTGGGGTCTACGGGGGGCATAAAAGGTCCGTGTTGGGGTTGGCTGGGATCCGAGGGTTGCGGCCGCAGGGCAAAACTACCATCGCGGCCCACGACTCGCTCCGCACCAGCTGATGCCATATATCACGTATTACGTTGCTTGGCGTCATACGTTTATCGCAAAGATACAATACCTGGTCAATATAATTAAATGCGCTGGGCCCGGGCGTCCCGGCCTGCCTGAACGACTTTCGCAATGTTGGGTTTTGTTAGGTTCTCGGCCCCGATGAACCTGGCCGCCTTCTCGGAGTAGCCCGCTCGGATCGCCGCCTGGGTGTCAAGACGTACACCTGATAACCCTCGCACTCAGGACGATCATTCGACTACCCCTAACACCTAGCCCTCCCCGGCCGGGATCGTCGATCCTGGAATAGAAATTGGCCCTTGAGTCCCGCAGTTCAGATGCTTTCTGCGGGCTGTCCAGATTAGCTTTTATATCCTCTTATGATTTTGTTAGGCGGGAGTGGATTAAAGGTGTAGCCGAAAAGTTTAACTGCGCCGAGCCTGCTAATTTTTAAGAATGGTTTTGTAAGGTTGGTTGGGGTGAGTAAAACAACCGCCAACTCAAGTTGGAGACATGATCTTAGCCCTCAGCCCGGAGGGTTCACATTAAGGGAGAGGAAGCAAGTTTTATGCGTTCACCGGGAAGAGTTCGATTAATCTTATGAAATGCAATTTGCATAGAAACTCCTCGTCGTGCCAGCCAGCCGTAAAAAAATTACCCGCCATTGCCAAAATCACTTTGAGCCCTAGCGCGCGCTAAAACATATAAATGCTGTAATAACAGATAATTAAACTAGACAAACCTCCCATGGGCTTTTTTGGCCCGCCTTATGCATCCATACTAAGGGAATCTATAATTTAAACGGTAGGTGATGACATGAATAGAAAGCTCTGTAAATGGCGGTCCAAAAGCGAGACGATTTTAGTGGCGGTTGAAAACCGTGACACATTGATTCAGTTTTCTTCAGGTGTTTTGGTGCGATGGAGGCCATGGTGGCTTCCAGGCCAGGACTCTCTGGAGGAGCGGAAGGGGTGTACACGGACATGGATCAATGGGCCCGGATCAGACTTGAGTTGCGCGATGGCCAGGCGAGCAAGCGCGAGTTAATGCGTAGAGAGGGCATCCATTGGGATACCCTGCAAAAGATTCAGAATTTTCCCGAGCCTCCCGGATACCGGCTCAGCACCCCCCGAGCCAAGCCCAAGCTTGGCCCCTACCTTGAGTTGATCGCCCGGATCATAAAAGAGGACAAAAAGGTTCCCAAGAAGCAAAGGCACACGGCCACGCGCATATATCACCGCATCAAGGAGGCGGGTTATCAGGGCAAGTACACCCAGGTAAAGGAGGCGGTGCGCGCAATCAAGCGCGTGAGCCAGGAGGTGTACATGCCCCTGGTCCATCGTCCCGGCGAGGCGCAGGTGGACTTTGGCTATGCCCTGGCCAAGGTTTCCGGGGAGCTTCGCAAGATAGCGCTTTTTATCATGGCCTTGCCGTACTCCGATGCCTTTTTCGTGGCGGCCTTCGACAAGGAGTGCAGCGAGAGCTACTGGGAAGGGCATGCCAGGGCGTTCGAGTTTTTCGGTGGGGTGCCCCACCGGATCAGTTACGACAATAGCAAGGTCCTGGTTTCCAAGATCATAGGGCCTCATGAGCGCAAGCTGACCGATGGTTTTCTCAAGCTGCAGAGCCATTACCTTTTTCGGGAGCATTTTTGTCGGGTGCGGCGTCCAAACGAGAAGGGCGTGGTGGAAGGGGTGGTCAAGTACGCCCGGCAGAATTTTTTGGTGCCAGTGCCCCAGGTGAAGGACCTGGCCGAGCTCAATGCCATGCTTTTAAGGCAGTGCCGCGACGACATGAAGCGCCGTTTGCGTGGCAAGGGCGGTAGCAAGGCCGAGGTTTTGCAGGAAGACCAGACAGCCTTTGTCCCCCTGCCTCCCTCCCGCTTCGATGCCTGCCGCAAACAGCCTACCCGGGCCAATTCATTGTCCCTGGTCCGCTTCGACGACAATGACTACTCGGTGCCGGTGGCTTGTGCCCACCATGAAATTGTGGCCAAGGGCTATGTGGATCGGGTGGTGCTCTGCCACCATGACGTGGTGGTGGCCCGCCACTCCCGATCCTGGGGCAAGGAAGGGGTGTTTTTCGACTACCGGCATTATCTGCCCTTGCTGGAGCGCAAGCCTGGCTCCCTGGACCACGCCCGCCCCCTGGCTGACCTAGATCTGTCTGAGTGCTTTGAGGTCTTGAGGCGGCGGCTGGTGGCCGGGGAAGACATGCCTGGCCAGGGCACCCGTAAATACATAAAGGTCCTACGTTTGCTGGAGGACCACTCCATGGCCAGACTGAAGCGGGCGGTGGAGCAGGCATTGTACGCGGGAGCCTATGCCCCGGAGGCCATTGTCCACCTGCTGGAGCCGCCATCATCAGGGCCCGCGGCCACCTTCCTGCTGGACGGTCGTGAGCACCTGGGCCGAGTGAGCGTGGCCGGGCCCGATATCACAGTCTATGACTCCCTCCTCGCGCAGGGAGGGGCGCTGTCATGAAGGACCAGGACAAACCCACCGTGCTCTTGGAGTACCACCTCAAAAAGCTGAAGCTGCCCACCATTCTCCGGGAATACGCGGCCATGGCCAAGGTCTGCAGCCAAGACCGCTCCGATTACATGACCTACCTGCTGCGCCTGACCGAGCGGGAGCTTCTGGACCGCGAGAAGCGGGCAGCCGAAAGGCGCATCAAGCAAGCCGCCTTTCCGGTGATCAAGACCATGGACACCTTTGATTTCAAGGCACAGCCCTCCATCAATCAGCAGCTGGTCAGGGAGCTGATGAGGGGCGAGTACATCGCCAAAAAGGAAAACGTGCTCCTGATCGGAAACTCCGGCACCGGCAAGACCCAGCTGGCCAGCGCCATGGCCTTTGCGGCCTGCGCCCAGGGAAGCAAGGTGAAATTCTACAGCGCCACCGCCCTGGTCACAGAGCTCATGGAATGCCGCGAGGAAAGACGTCTGCAACGCCTGCAGAAACAGCTCCAGCGCCTACACCTGCTGGTCATCGATGAACTGGGCTATGTGCCCTTCTCCAAGATAGGCGCTCAAATGCTATTCGAGGTGGTGGGTAGGGCATATGAACAACAAAGCCTCATGATCACCACCAATCTCCCTTTCCAGCAATGGACGGAGGTCTTCGGCTCCGAAAGACTCACCGGTGCACTGCTGGACAGACTGACCCATAGGTGCCACATCATCGAGGCCAATGGAGAAAGCTACCGGCTCCGCCAAGCCAAAAGACGATCCCAGGCAAAGCCCAAAACCAACTAAGGCAAGATCATGATTGACAGCATGAACAACAGGACTATATCTCTAAAACAAGTGTCACGGTTTTAGACCGCCAACTGTCCCGCACTTACTCCGCCATTCACAGTTTTGGTTGTTGCGGACCGACTACGTGCTCGCCGGCAACTGTCGGACGCCTGGAAGACGATGGTGTGCTGGTCGTGGAGAGTATTTCTTGATTTTCGCCGGTATTTAAAATTCTAGCATACGTCTCGCGGCGATTGGAAGCATCTGCGGCAAAGTTAACAATGCTGAGGCCAAGGCCCGCTTGCCTCCCGGAGCAACCGCGCGGCGGTATTCCGATGATCCGGCGCCTTAGGCCCGCCAAGGCGTCCGGCCCAAAATTAATGGATGGAGGCGCAGTTGCGTACCGGCAAAGGGCTTGCCGTATAATCTTGCATTAGGTCGGAAGGTGCCGGGCACTGCAGGCCATCACTCGTTTCGGCCGCCGCGGAGGTGAAGGGAAGGCTCTGGATGCCCGCAGCCAAGCACAATTCGATTCCAACAGCTCCGGGCTCCCCTCCGCCCACGGAGAAGAGCGGGGCTCCTATCGACAAGCGGCTGGCCGGCCTTTCCCTGGCCGCCCTGGGGGTGGTCTTCGGGGACATCGCCACCAGCCCCATATACGCCATCAGGGAATGCTTTCACGGCGAATATGGAATCGCGGTCACCCAGGCCAACGTGATGGGCATCCTGTCGTTGATGTTCTGGTCCCTCATCCTGATCGTGGGTTTCAAATACCTCACCTTCGTTTTTAGGGCGGACAACCATGGAGAAGGGGGCGTCATAGCCCTTACCGCCCTGATCCGCGGGCCCCAGGGCGCCGATGATACCAGGGAGCGGGCGCCGGTGATCGGCCTGGGACTGTTCGCGGCCTGCCTCCTGTTCGGCGACGGAATGATCACCCCCTCCATCTCCGTTTTGAGCGCGGTGGAGGGCATCGGCATAGCCACCCCGATCTTTGATCCCTACGTGATCCCTTGCACCATAGCCATTCTGATCGGCCTGTTTGTGATCCAGCGTCACGGGACAGCCCGAGTGGGTGGCCTTTTCGGGCCGGTAATCCTGACCTGGCTTTGTTTTTTGGCGGTAACTGGTGCGGCGCAGGTGGTGCGGGCCCCGCAGGTGCTGGCCGCCGTTGCGCCTTGGTACGCGGTCAAATTCCTGTTCCTCAACCAGGTTCAGGGATTCGTGGTCTTGGGCGCGGTCTTCCTGGTGGTCACGGGAACGGAGGCGCTGTACGCCGACATGGGACATTTCGGCACCAGGCCCATTCGCCTGACCTGGTTTTTCCTGGTGCTGCCCGCCCTGCTGCTGAACTATTTCGGCCAAGGCGCCCTTCTGATGAGCCATCCAGAATTGTCAGCCCACCCCTTTTACGCCATGGTGCCTTCCTGGGCCATGATTCCCACCGTGGTCTTGACCGCCCTGGCCACCATCATCGCTTCCCAGGCGGTAATCAGCGGCGCCTTTTCCCTGACCCGTCAAGCCATCCAGCAGGGATACCTGCCTCGCTTGGAAATCAGCCACACCTCCCCCACTCAGTCCGGCCAGATATACATAGCCCCCATCAACTGGATGCTCATGGTATGCACGGTGGCCCTGGTAGCCGGTTTTCAATCCTCCAGCAAGCTGGCCGCCGCATACGGAGTGGCCGTGACCTCCACCATGATCATCACCAGCATCCTGTTTTTTGTCGTGGCGCGCAAACGCTGGCACTGGACTCTGGTCGGGGCCCTATCTTTGAGCAGTCTTTTCCTGCTGGTGGATGTACCCTTCTTTCTTGCCAACCTAAGCAAGATTTTGCACGGCGCCTGGTTCCCGATTTTCATCGGGGCCATATTCTTCCTAGTGATGCAAACCTGGGCCAAGGGACGCCGGATCCTAGCCGAACAGTTGCGCAGGATCATGCCGCCGGTTCATCAATACATCGTGGACATAATCAGCCATCCCCCGCATAAGGTCGAAGGGGACGCGGTCTTTCTGAGCGGAACCCGCAACGCGGTGCCGGTGGCCCTGGCCAAAAACGTGCAGCACAACCACGTCACGCACAATCGAACAATCCTGCTGCATTTCAAGGAGGAAGACGTCCCCTGGGTTCCCAATCGCGAGAAGGTCCAAACCGAAAATTTGGGCGGAGGATTTCATCGCATCACCGCCCGGTACGGGTTCATGGAAGACCCCACCCTGAAAAACGTGCTTTCCCTGGCCCGAGAGCAAGGCCTGGAGTTAAAGCCGGAAACCACAAGCTTTTTCATTGGGAGGGAAAACCTGGTTTTGGCTGACAAGCCCGCCATGGCCCGTTGGCGCGCCGTTCTTTTCATCTTTTTGTCCCGCAACGCCGCCAACCCCACTTCGTTTTTCAATCTTCCCCCTGACCGGGTGATAGAGGTGGGCGTACGGCTGCTCGTCTGAAGCTGCCCCGGCCCTTAAATTTGCGGGTCGATTATCGACGCCCCAAAAGCCGCCATGCCGCAGTCCCCTCATAACCGCGGACAGCCACGGACCCGCTGAAGGCGGAGGAAAGGATGGAACCTGAGGATTCGCGAAAAAGGCAACTAATGGTCAACGAAAAGGGGCTGGCCAACCCGGCCGGCCCCTTGATTTTCTGCACGCCAGGAGAGACTCGAACCCCCGATCGGTGGCTTATAAGTTTCAACACATGAATTATTATTCTTGTAAGTTAGTACGGTTGGGGATGCATATAGGTGCAGATTCACGCACCCGGCAATCTCAATCCGCACCCTATATGCACCCGGCCCAAAGCCGTCGTCTTTTCTGTTTTTGGAAAAATTAAGGGAGGGATTACAAGAAAAAATCTTTGTAGGGCATCCCTACTTCAACTTGTAGCCGACTACATTCATCCGACCACATGTCCGACGTTTTGCAACTGCAGTTGCAATATACCCTGTAACTAGGCATTGACCCCCCATTTTTTACTTGCCCGACTAACGGTTACCGGCCATCCTCACCCTCCCTATCTTGGCTCAAAATCCTAATTTCTAAATCTGGATTGGTTTAAACCAACTTCATTCCCCAACGCTCTGACAACGTACAGGATCAGCCGCAGCCGGCCTAGCCATTTCATCTGTATGCCTGCACGGCGATGCGCGACAGGGACTGGCGGGAAGACCTACCATGGGGAAAAGCCCGTTGATGAAACTAGGTAATTCATGGCTCGCCCAAGGAAGTCAAGACGGTAGCCTCGAACATTTTCCTGCTCACCCACCATGCGGAGAAAGCCGACAACGCCAGGGCAAAGCCAATAGATACCCCGCAAGTCGACCAGGAGAAGACCACCGGGAGCTTGACCGTCATTCCCCCGGCGGCTGGGTTGTGGGAGGCCACCCCGGCGGGCAGAGGATTCAGGTCCCAAGGCAGGCTGTTGCCGATTCCCAATTCGCCAACGCCCCAGGCGCTGAGCCAGCCCACCACCACTCCAAGGACCACCCCGCCCAGGCCAAGCAGCATCGACTCGGTCGCCAGGGCCCACACCACCTCTCGCCTACGCCAGCCAAGGGCCTTCATGATGCCCACTTCGCCGCGTCTCTCAGTCAGGGCGCCCTTTAGCAATCTCAAATAGAGCACCCCGGTGAAGGCCAGGGCCAGGAACCCCATTAAGCTGGCGAACCTCCCCGAAATCAGGCTGAAGCCCTGCATCATTTTGCCGATGCTGTCGGTCGAGGTCATGACCGCGCCGGGCAGGATCCGGCCCAGTTCCTTGGCCGCAGCCTCGGCATCCGCCCCCGCCTTGAGCCGCAGGAAAACCAGGTTGCAGGCCTCGTGGGGCAGACCGGCCAGGGAGCGGGCATCGGCAAGGGAGATGAAGGCATTGCCTACGGCCAAGGCGCCCCCCGCCCGGAGCCGCACGATGCCGCGTATGGTGAAGGAGCGCCCTCCCAGTGGCCATACATCCCCGATCTTCTTGGCGTGTAATTTAGCGAAGTGCTCCTCCAGGAGCAGGTCTCCCTGGTTGCGCAAAGGGTCTCCCCGGACCAACCAATCCAGCACCGTGGCCGCGCCCCGGCGGGGCCCCTCTGGGTCGAACCCCAAGGCCACCACAAATCCGGAAGGAGAACGATCCCACAGCAGCAGGGCGGGGCTGAGCGAACCCACGCTGCGGAGATTTCTGACCCGCTCCACCTGAGCGGGGCTCAGGACGGAGTTTCCGGGCGGCAGGCTTATGCCCGGAGCCGCACCCGCCTTTCGGGGTGGCCCGGGCTTCTGCACGATAGCATCGCTTTTAAGTTCCGCCAGGGGTTGGCGCACCAGGCTGGCATAACCCTGGGAAAGGGAGATCATGGCCACGTACATGGCGATGCCCAGAGCCAGGCCGGCCGCCGCCCCCAAGGAGCGCCCCGGCCTGGCGACGATATCCCGCCAGGCCAGGGGAATAGTGATGGAGAGGTTCATGGTTTTCCTGCCTTGGCGCCCGAAGGGGAGGCCAGGGTGCCCAGCAGGCGGTCCAGGTCCGCGAGGCTCCATTGACCCTGGAACTGGTAGGGCCCGTAGCCGTTGGGGAAGCCCACGAAGGTCACCTTGCGCCCCTGGACCTGCCAGGTGGAGGAATCATTTATAAAGACAAGCAGGGGGATGTGCCCCGCCAGGCCTTTCCGGCGCATGAAATCCTGTCCGGAAGCGGTTTCAAAGTCGTGCCAGGAGGCCGAGGCGGCCAAGGAGTGCCGGGCCAGGATTTCCTTGAGGCTTTTGATAACCGGCTGCATGGGGCCGTGGTTCATGAATAGTACGTCCACCTTGACCACCGGGCGGGCCTGGGCCATTGGAGGCGCGGTCAGGCCCAACACCAGGAACAGGCCCAGCGCCATCCACCAGAGCGTCATCTTTTTCATTGGCTAACCTCCCCATCATGCATGTGCCAGGTTTCATCAGCCCTCGCCGCCAAGCCCCGGTCGTGAGTGACCATGAGCAAGGCCATGGATTGCTCCAGGTTGAGCTCGAATAGCAGGTCCAGGATCTCGCCCCCGGTCTGGGAATCCAGGTTGCCGGTGGGCTCGTCGCAGAAGAGCACCCGAGGCCGGTTGACCAGGGCCCGGGCGATGGCCACCCTCTGCCTTTCCCCGCCGGAGAGCTTGGCGGGTAGATGTTCGCGCCGCGCCGCCAGCCCCACCTGCGACAAAAGCTCCAAGGCCCGAGCCTGACGCTCCCTTTTAGGCACTCCGGTGGGATAGAGGGGAAAGGCCACGTTTTCAAGGGCCGAAAGGGTGGGTATCAAGTAGAAGGCCTGGAAAACGAACCCCACCTTGTGCCGCCGCAATAGGCACAGTTCGTCCTCGCTCAGCGGGCTCAGGGCTTGTCCGTCTAGAAACACCTCTCCCCGACTCGGCCTCTCGAGGCCGGCCAGCAGGGACAGCAGGGTGCTTTTGCCCGATCCGGAGGGGCCGAGCAGGGCCACGGTTCTGCCGGCGGGAAGTTGCAGGCTGGCGTTGCGCACCACTTCAAGGCCGTCGAAGTCTTTCCACAATTGCGTGGCAATCAATATGTCATTAGGCATGACTAAGAGCCTCCGATGGTTTCAGTCTGGCGACGGCGCGTACCGCCATCCAGGCCGCCATGCTTCCCAACAAGAGGGTTGCGGCCAGGGCCAGGAGAAAGTAAACGGGGTCCAAAACCGGTTGCAGGTGAACCTCGCGAAAGAGTTGCGCTCCCCCGCCGGGGAGGAAATGGGGCCGAGGGGAAAGGTCCCAGGGCAGCGGTATGGGGATGGTGATCCATGAGGCCAGCCAGGCTCCGGCCAGGGCGGCCACTATGCCCGCCAGGCCGCCCGCCAGGGTCTGGACCAGGGTCTCGGCGGTGAGCTGGCGCAAAATATCGCCCCTTGTCCAGCCCACGGCCTTCATAATCGCCACTTCCGCCTTGCGCTCGCGCAGGTTGGCGGCGGCGGTGCGCATCACCAGCAAGGCGGTGGCCAGAAGGCTCAAAACCGCCGCCACCAGGCCGAAACGGTCGGTGGCCGCCAGGAGCCCGCCTATGGCCCGTTGAAAGGACTCTGGCCCGGTCACGGTCACCTTTTTGCCCAGAAAGGCCTTGATGCCATGGGAAACTTGGGGAATTTTATCCCGGACCACCGAGATAAATATCAGGTTGACATCGGCCTCGCCCAAGTGATGAACCGCGGTGACTCCCGGCGAGGCGGCGGCCAGGGCCCTGGCTTCGGCCAGGGGCATATAGACTTGGGCGGCGGTCAACTGGCTCAGACGGGAGGAGTCCACCAGGCCGACCACGGTGAACTCCCGGCCATGTAGATCCAACTGGTCGCCGGACTTCAGCTTTAGCTCTCTGGCATAAGCCGTTTCCAGCACCACCTGCCGGCGGTCGCCCGGTTGCAGGAAGCGTCCCTGGGTCAGCACCTTGCCCAGCAAGGAGAAACCCGCGGGGGCGGCGGGATCGAAACCGGCCACGATGCGGAAGGTGTCAGGAGCGAAATCCCAAAACAGCAGGGCCGAGCTCACGGAGATCACCCCCGGCAGACGTTTTACCGACTGCACTTCGCTCCCGCTTATGGGGGCCAACGAGCAGGGCAGCACCGGCCCCTTCATCTCCTGGGGCACATCGCCCGCCCGCTGCAGGGTGAGGCTGGCCCCCACGTCATTCAGCGGGGCGCGGAAGGCGGCCTGAAACGCCCCGCTGAGCAGAGTCAATACCAGGAAAAATCCCACCGCCAGGGCGACCAGGGACACGTTGACCCCGGTTCGCCGCCGGCGAAGCAATAGTTCACGCCATACGTACGCCCATTGAGGCATGCTGCTCTCCAGCGCCGGGCCGCGCCAAATGACGCGGTAAACCCACCGCGGGGTCCCGGCTGTCTTGCGGCCAACGGTCTTACTTGCGTCTATATTCCCCGCGCGACGGGAAGCGTGACGCACTACACCGCGGCCTTATCGTCTTGAAAGATTGGTCGAGCGACTAGGCGGGTTGGCGATCTAAATCAAAAAGGTGTGGGTTCGCAGCCGAATGGGTACCGGATCGACGCGCTCGCCTCGATAGGGCGTGTAACAAGCGGCCGCCGGAGTGGGCTCCAACGAGACGGGCGCCGGCAGTTTGAGGCCGATGGCCGGACCAGGCAGACCCGGCGAGGCAGGCAACAGGAATTTGGGAGATAGAATGGCCGTCGCCATCCGTCCTTTTTCGTGATGCGAGGCGTACCGACCGACCGCGCCCGTCTGCCCATCCTGGAACGAGGCATGGTTGCAGCAGGTGTGAGCCGCGCTCTCCTGGACATGGTTTTGCTGGTGATTAAAGAAATGACAAGCTGAGGGGTGGTTGCGCAGGGGGCAATGGGGGCTGGTCACGTAACATTCGGGCAGGGGGAAAACCACCCACGCCAGCAAGGTCATAATCAAACCCAACTGTTTGACTATCTTTGCCATGGATTATTGTTATAACCACCAGGCAGGTTCGTCAAGTGTAGTCTTACAGCTCCATTTGCCATCAAAATGGTAATGATCCTGGTTATGATTTTAGGCCCATCGCGATCAGGGGTATGGGTTCGGGAGGCAAAGATCCTTTTGGCAAAGGGCCAGACGGTGGGGCAAGCCAAATCAAAGTAGGCTTTGCAGAGATCTTGAGGGCGATCGATCTTCCAGTTAAACATGTGACAAGCAGCTTTAACAGTCAAATAGCGCAGTTTGATTAACCAGTTAATTCTTTTTCAATTTTTATTGTCTATCCTTACCCGCTCGGCCCGCCGTTTCCCGATGAGCTTCAGCACCGATCACGCCCTGGCCAACGTCGTTCATCACCTTGGAGGTGATCAGGGTCACGCCCTCCGGGCCCCAGGTGGCCAGGTCGGTCAAACGGGCGGAGGCCACCGCAGCCAGCTCCTCCACCACCCGGTTAGCCGTGACCTGGGTGCGCTGGGCCCGGGCGTCCCGGCCCGCCTGAACGACTTTCGCAATGTTGGGTTTTGTTAGGTTCTCGGCCCCGATGAACCTGGCCGCCTTCTCGGAGTAGCCCGCTCGGATCGCCGCGTGGGTGTCAAGACATACACCTGATAACCCTCGCACTCAGGACGATCATTCGACTACCCCTAACACCTACCCCTCCCCGGCCGGGATCGTCAATCCTGGAATAGAAATTGGCCCTTGAGTCCCGCAGTTCAGATGCTTTCTGCGGGCTGTCCAGATTAGCTTTTATATCCTCTTATGATTTTGTTAGGCGGGAGTGAATTAAAGGTGTAGCCGATTACCTTCATTTGACGGCGTGTCCATATTTTTGCATTTGCAGGGGCAAGGTGTAAATGGCGGTCCAAAAGCGAGACGATTTTAGTGGCGGTTGAAAACCGTGACACATTGATTCAGTTTTCTTCAGGTGTTTTGGTGCGATGGAGGCCATGGTGGCTTCCAGGCCAGGACTCTCTGGAGGAGCGGAAGGGGTGTACACGGACATGGATCAATGGGCCCGGATCAGACTTGAGTTGCGCGATGGCCAGGCGAGCAAGCGCGAGTTAATGCGTAGAGAGGGCATCCATTGGGATACCCTGCAAAAGATTCAGAATTTTCCCGAGCCTCCCGGATACCGGCTCAGCACCCCCCGAGCCAAGCCCAAGCTTGGCCCCTACCTTGAGTTGATCGCCCGGATCATAAAAGAGGACAAAAAGGTTCCCAAGAAGCAAAGGCACACGGCCACGCGCATATATCACCGCATCAAGGAGGCGGGTTATCAGGGCAAGTACACCCAGGTAAAGGAGGCGGTGCGCGCAATCAAGCGCGTGAGCCAGGAGGTGTACATGCCCCTGGTCCATCGTCCCGGCGAGGCGCAGGTGGACTTTGGCTATGCCCTGGCCAAGGTTTCCGGGGAGCTTCGCAAGATAGCGCTTTTTATCATGGCCTTGCCGTACTCCGATGCCTTTTTCGTGGCGGCCTTCGACAAGGAGTGCAGCGAGAGCTACTGGGAAGGGCATGCCAGGGCGTTCGAGTTTTTCGGTGGGGTGCCCCACCGGATCAGTTACGACAATAGCAAGGTCCTGGTTTCCAAGATCATAGGGCCTCATGAGCGCAAGCTGACCGATGGTTTTCTCAAGCTGCAGAGCCATTACCTTTTTCGGGAGCATTTTTGTCGGGTGCGGCGTCCAAACGAGAAGGGCGTGGTGGAAGGGGTGGTCAAGTACGCCCGGCAGAATTTTTTGGTGCCAGTGCCCCAGGTGAAGGACCTGGCCGAGCTCAATGCCATGCTTTTAAGGCAGTGCCGCGACGACATGAAGCGCCGTTTGCGTGGCAAGGGCGGTAGCAAGGCCGAGGTTTTGCAGGAAGACCAGACAGCCTTTGTCCCCCTGCCTCCCTCCCGCTTCGATGCCTGCCGCAAACAGCCTACCCGGGCCAATTCATTGTCCCTGGTCCGCTTCGACGACAATGACTACTCGGTGCCGGTGGCTTGTGCCCACCATGAAATTGTGGCCAAGGGCTATGTGGATCGGGTGGTGCTCTGCCACCATGACGTGGTGGTGGCCCGCCACTCCCGATCCTGGGGCAAGGAAGGGGTGTTTTTCGACTACCGGCATTATCTGCCCTTGCTGGAGCGCAAGCCTGGCTCCCTGGACCACGCCCGCCCCCTGGCTGACCTAGATCTGTCTGAGTGCTTTGAGGTCTTGAGGCGGCGGCTGGTGGCCGGGGAAGACATGCCTGGCCAGGGCACCCGTAAATACATAAAGGTCCTACGTTTGCTGGAGGACCACTCCATGGCCAGACTGAAGCGGGCGGTGGAGCAGGCATTGTACGCGGGAGCCTATGCCCCGGAGGCCATTGTCCACCTGCTGGAGCCGCCATCATCAGGGCCCGCGGCCACCTTCCTGCTGGACGGTCGTGAGCACCTGGGCCGAGTGAGCGTGGCCGGGCCCGATATCACAGTCTATGACTCCCTCCTCGCGCAGGGAGGGGCGCTGTCATGAAGGACCAGGACAAACCCACCGTGCTCTTGGAGTACCACCTCAAAAAGCTGAAGCTGCCCACCATTCTCCGGGAATACGCGGCCATGGCCAAGGTCTGCAGCCAAGACCGCTCCGATTACATGACCTACCTGCTGCGCCTGACCGAGCGGGAGCTTCTGGACCGCGAGAAGCGGGCAGCCGAAAGGCGCATCAAGCAAGCCGCCTTTCCGGTGATCAAGACCATGGACACCTTTGATTTCAAGGCACAGCCCTCCATCAATCAGCAGTTGGTCAGGGAGCTGATGAGGGGCGAGTACATCGCCAAAAAGGAAAACGTGCTCCTGATCGGAAACTCCGGCACCGGCAAGACCCACCTGGCCAGCGCCATGGCCTTTGCGGCCTGCGCCCAGGGAAGCAAGGTGAAATTCTACAGCGCCACCGCCCTGGTCACAGAGCTCATGGAATGCCGCGAGGAAAGACGTCTGCAACGCCTGCAGAAACAGCTCCAGCGCCTACACCTGCTGGTCATCGATGAACTGGGCTATGTGCCCTTCTCCAAGATAGGCGCTCAAATGCTATTCGAGGTGGTGGGTAGGGCATATGAACAACAAAGCCTCATGATCACCACCAATCTCCCTTTCCAGCAATGGACGGAGGTCTTCGGCTCCGAAAGACTCACCGGTGCACTGCTGGACAGACTGACCCATAGGTGCCACATCATCGAGGCCAATGGAGAAAGCTACCGGCTCCGCCAAGCCAAAAGACGATCCCAGGCAAAGCCCAAAACCAACTAAGGCAAGATCATGATTGACAGCATGAACAACAGGACTATATCTCTAAAACAAGTGTCACGGTTTTAGACCGCCAACTGTCCCGCACTTACTCCGCCATTCACACAAGGTTCACCGGAAATGAGCACTGGCTGCCCCCTATCTGCTTGGCCAAATACCGCTACTTGTCCTTCATCAACCTCCATCTCTTGGTTCAAAATCATAACCTAAAACCTGGACCGCTTTATTGGAGGCAGGTCAATCGGGGGCAAGCTTTAAATGTTGCTTAAACCCTTGCGGGGCAGGCATTGAACTCGAGCTTCGGCCAAAATTGTTTGAAGCGACTGCCCGAACTCCTGCTGCGAAATTGGCCGGTAGGCTTTTTGGAGCCTACCTCTTAGCTCCAGGAAACGTTTGGGATAGCAGAACCTGCGGCATGGACAGCCGGCACAGGCAGAAAGGCTTATGCAGCGGGGCAAGGGTATCCCTTTCCATGCCCGTCCCTCGGCCTCTGGTGGGTCGCGAAAGTAAAGACTGGCGTACTCGCCGGCCAGCAGGCGCTTTATTTGCGCTCCAAAGTGGCCTAGGCCATGGGTAGCTTCAAGCAGTTGCGAGATGATGGAGATATCCACCCCTTCCAGCTTAAGGGAGCAATAATCCCCAAGCAGGTCGCATAGCGCTATCACCTTCTCGTCGGCAGATTCCTGCGGGGCTTGACGCAGGAGTTGCAAGGCGTCTTCCCATCGGCCCGTGTGGATAAAAAGAAAGGACATGAAAAGCCGTGGGGGAAACCAAAGGTCGTCCAATGGGGCGTGCATGAGGCTTTTGCTCAGCTGATCCTCGAAGCTTTTGGAGTAAATATCCCCCCGTACAGCGCGAGGGGCCAAGATTTCAGCTATTCTTTCGAGCCCGTCCCTGTTTTCGTCCCTTTCTTCAGACAGACGATAAATCAGGGATAAGAGCTCATTCGTCTCATGAAAATGAAAAAAACAGTCGGCTGTGGTCAACGGCCGCGGGGCGGACATTTCACCAATAATTACATGATGGCTGGGGAAGCCCAGAAAAGAAAAGTCGCGGGCATAGAGCGCGTGACCCATCTCCTTGAGACGGTTGATCAGGAAAGCCAGATAGGCGTGATTGGACTGCCCTGGCGGGGCAAAGGCCTTGCGGAACGGGGCAGGCGGGGCATCTCGCAACAGGTACGGTAGAGTCGCATGGATGTTGTCGAACAACGCCAGGGGTAGATCCCGGCCCTTGCTCCAGCTTGAATAACGGTGGGGCAGCTCGCGACGTCCCTGATAAAGTTCAGTGATACAGCGTTCCAGGGCTATCTCGAATACCGGGTCGCAGCCGTAGTCCAAGCCAAAGCGGTCTCGTTCATGGTCAATGAGAATAACCGCCAGTACGGGAATTTTCCCATCCAGGGTGCAGTCCTTGACGATGATCTCCAGCCCAGCCCTGCGCAGGTCCTCCAGCATGGCCAACATGCCGGGTGAACCTATGGGCAGTTGTTTCAGGGGGATGGTTGGCATGGCCTGGACCCGGGCCTGGACCAGTAGTCGGAGCGGGTAGCGCTCCATCACTTCGCAGATTCCCTGAGTCAAGGCCTCTCCGGCTGTGTTTCCTGCGGCCATCCCTGTGGATGTGCAATTCAATAGCATTAGGCGGTAAGGCAGCAATCGCTCCCTTCCGGCGAAAACGTCCCAATAGGGAAGACAATCCAGGGTATCGCAGGAAAGGGCCGAGGGACTTTCGATCAACTCGGCCATGAGTCCCGGCGTTTCTCGCCACAATTCCGCCACCTGCACCGGCTTGGTGTCGTGGAAAAAATCCGGCCCTGAAAACATCATCCCCAAACGCGTAGTGCGCATGGAGTGCACGCATTGCAGCCGTTCCATGAACTCGCCAAAGGCGCTGGCCAGGGCTAGTTCCGGGGTGACGCCCTTCCCATTGGCCGTGTAAATGGGTAACCCTGGGTCCGCTATCAATAGGGAGTGACACCTGGGCTGGGGATGGTAGCGGGAACACGGCTTCAGGTCTTGGAAGCCAAGATTTTCTAGAATTCCCCTTATTCGCGCAACTGTGCCCTCTGGGGAATAATCCTTATGATGATGAAATTCAGGCTCAGGAAGTACTTGTGCCATCACCTTGTTACTGGCGCAGGTTTTGGTTTTTCCGGCGGACTCGACACTTTGGCGCTTAGGGACGGGTGGCTTCTTTGGCCACGGGAGGATATGCCTTGCGGGATTGCCTCTCTGGGACGCCGCCTCTTGGGCCCTCTCACATCCACTAGGTGTTTAGGTATCAATGTTCAGCCATGCGGGTCGCCACGGCAACCCAGGCCACGCATATAGGGCCGGGTGGATTATTGGGAGCGCGTAGCTACGCACAAAGCCCAAATTTAGTAAACGTGGCCCTTTTCTCCAATTCCTCAGCCGTGAGAGGAGTGTCCTGGTCCAGATAAGGCAGGACAATATGGCGAACCGAGGCGGTGTCTTCCAGGACCTTTAGTTCCACGCCAGCCGGCGGTGCGGCGCCCTTTTCCTCCAACACGGCACGGGGGTCGGCTATGAACCGGGCCTTGAGTTCGGCATCAGCAAAGATATCCGCAAATAGGCTATTCAGGTCCATGGTAATACTCCTAACCGATAGAGGCTTATTTGTTTTGGTCAGGTTTTCCATACGAATGCTAGCACTTTATAAGGATTTCGTGCAATCGCCTCTTGACATAACAGTTGTGACCGGCCTGAAAGATTTTTTGCGCAATAGTGGCCACAAGTAGGACAACACCAAACCAGAACCAATAGCGATGTACCTGGTAAAAGGGGTTATAGGATAGCTTCCAGGCCAGCAGTCCCAACAATCCCAGCCCAAACAGTGGTGAGATAACTCCATATCCAACCAGCGTCATCCGCTGCACTTTGCTCAACGGTTTTTCCCAATGCATTGGGCGCCTGCGCAGCACATTCATGAGATAAGTCTGAGAGTCGCTTTTGAGCCTGGGCAACCCGGTAAAATCGGCGAGGATGTAATATCCGTCCAGTTTCAGCACCGGCAACAGGTTGAACACGGCCAAGAACATGGAGATCATGGCCAAAGCTCCGCAAAAGTGGCCGGCCCCAGTGGCTCCAATTCGGACGAGGGCTAGCTCCATCCAGGCCAATACGCAGGCCATGACCAGGTTGGACATGGGCCCGGCAAAGGAGACCGCCATGCGCCGCCATTTATCCGCAAAACCCCAAGAGGCGCTGGTATCGCAGTAGGCCATAATGCACCCGTAGTAGACCATGAAGCCAAAGCAACCCACCGTGCCCCCATTGCGCTGGCAGGTCAGGGCGTGGGATAGCTCGTGGATCACAACGATCAAACCCAGGCAAAGGTAAAAGGCCAACAGGCCCCAGAAGGAGAGCCAACCCAACACCTTGATGGGATTTTCAAAAACATGATGGTACTCGTCGAGATTAAAATTGAAGATGATTAGAGAAACCACCACGAAGGAGACCCAGAACGGCAACATGGATCGGCCATAGAGCCAGCCTAAGGACCGGCCCAGCCATGCCATGCGTTCGGAACTGTTGCGTATTGGCAGGTCCAGCGTGAGTAGGTGGTTCAGGCGGCGCCACCAAGTACTTTTCGCCTCTTCTCGGAAAAGACGCTGGCCCAGGACGATCATCCCCGCTTTGTACAATTGCTCCACCAAGCCTCCGAGCTGCCTTGGCTGAAACAAACCGAACCGGCTCACGAGTTCTCGGTAAATATCCCGCAAGGAGGTATTGCCGTCCATGGCCTGGACCGCGGCCATGCCCATGGGCGGGAGGCGAAGGATTTGTTCGGCCTTTTCCCGGGAGAGCACTCCCGAGCCGTCCGGAGCCGAAGAAACAACAACCCCTTTGGCCACGCCAGGGCGCAAGTTAAGAAAGTACAGCTCCCCGATCCGCCCTTCGGCCCGGGTGAACTGTGCAAGCCTAAGGAAGACCCGACCGGACTCCTCGTGCCAGAGGACCCTGTCTGCTCCTTGCACGGCCTGGGCGAGGGCGGCCGGTGTTAATTCACCACCGTTTTGAAGCGATATGTGTTTGGGAAATTCAATGGTTACTGCTAAACAAAAATCATAGGGCTCAAAAAGGAAAGAGGCACTTTGTTTATCGAAAGACTTCGTTTCCTCGATTGCGTGGGCCACGGCGAGCACCGCACCCTTGAGATTTTCCTCTAGGGGCCCACCAATACCGCAACAACCAGACCAAAAGCTCAGTACCTTCTCGAGTTTGCCGTAATCAATACGCCCCAGTGGAAATTCAATCTTCCTCTCCCTGGGTTGTGCTTGGAGGTTCGCATTACGCATAACTAAATGCGGCCCCGTTTTGCATGAAGGCGTCAAATTTCGTTCAAGATAGTGAGGTCTTCCCGTTGCACTAATATGCCAAGAGTCCTCAAACTAGCTGATCTGCTCCCGATCAATTTATCATGTTCTAGGGTTAATTCTTGTTCATTTTGATCTCCCCCAAATTCTGCAACAAGGGAAGGGCAGCATGATAGTCCCATCGCAATGAGGTGTAGGGGGCGCGAGGCCACAAATCTGGACCAAGTCATGGCTAGGGGGTGCTTCATATGGGTTGTGCAAGCTAAGCACTCACTTTCTGGACAGGACTTTGGGTAGTGCTAAGATGAGATGAGTGTGGTCATCCCCCCGCTTTGGGACAATGGTCTTGGGTACTTAGAGACCATTAAAGGGAGGGTTGACCATGATTTATGTTGGCATGGACATTCACAAGAAGACCACGACTTTTTGCGCTTTGGATCAGGAGGGCAAAGTCATCCACCGGGGTACGGTTCCCAGCGGTGAAACTGGATGGCTTGATGCAATCCATCGTTGGCCCAAAGACGAAATAGCGGTTGCTCTTGAAACTGGCTCCATGACCTGGTGGGTGGTGGATGTGTTGCGTGAGGCTGGAATTGAGCCCATCGTGGTCGACGCCCGTCAATTCAAAATGATCGCCGACAGTAAGAAGAAGAGCGACCGCCACGATGCCCGGGCCCTTGCCGATGGGCTGCGAGGTGGCTTGGCTGAGCGAATCGCGGTCAATGTGCCTAGAGAAAAAGCACGTCGGGCCCGCTCTTTGATGCAGACTCGGCAGCAAATTCTCAAGCAGCGCAATATGACGGTAAACGCAGTAAAGGCCATGCTGCGTTCGGTTGGGGTGGAGATGAAAAAGGCCCAATGGCCCAAGGATAGCCACTGGGAAAAAGTCCTTGATAATCCGGCGGTGCCCATTTGGATGAAGCCATTCCTGATCACCCAACGCAGCATCTGGGACCACTTGGAGCAGCAAAGGCAGGAGTTTGATGCCTTGGTCCATGAGGAGTTGAGCTGTTGGCCTGAGGCGCAACTGCTTCTGGAGATGCCCGGTTTCGGCCCCATCGTCACCCTGGGCATTCTCAGCGGCATAGATGACATAAAGCGTTTCAGGCGCTCAAATCAGCTGGCCAGTTATGCCGGTCTGATCCCCTCGTCCCGTGACAGCGGAGCGGTGCAACGCCGGGGAGGGATAACCCGCCAGGGACGAAGTCTGATGCGCTATTTCGCGGTGCAGGCCGCCTGGGCGGCCATGCGCAGTAAGAATCTCACGATCCCTTTGCGTAAATGGTCCCGCAGGCTGATTGTGAAGCGGGGAAAGAAGGTGGCTGCAGTTGCCTTGGCCAGAAGACTTCTAGTCCTGGCCCACAAGCTATTGACCACCGGAGAAGTTTATAACTCCAAATACCCAGTCGTGGCCTGAGCAAAAAGGAGATTGTTGGCCTAAAAAAAGCGAACGCGCTATTCGAGGATTGGCGTCGAACCTGAAATACTTGCTTGTGGCCGGGACCACGTTGCTAAGATGAGGGGCGCCAATTCTCGATCCACATCCATGCGCCGGGTCTTAACTGAGCGCGAAGAGAAGCTTGAAAGCGCGATCGCCCTTAAACTGGCTTTGTCCGGAAAAAAGGAAAAGGCCTATTGATAAATTTTGCCCTTGACCAGAATGACCACACTCAGAGAAGAAAGGTTCACAGGCTAATTGGATAGCCCGTTCGATCTTGTAACCCCTCCCTCAATTTTTTTCTAGCCTTGCCCGCTTGGCCCGCCGTTCCTCGATGAGCTTCAGGGCCTCCTCGATGGAGTTGTTGACGTTGCCCTCGACATCGGCAACGATCACGCCGGTATGCTTGGCCAGCAGCTCAGATGTGAGCAGGGTGATGTAGCCAGCTCCTCCACCACCCGGTCAGCCGTGCCCTGGGTGGCCAGGACATGCACCTGGAAGCTGTTGCAGGCAGGGCAGTTCATTCGTTTACCCCTACCCCAACCCCTCGCCGTTCAGGATTGTCGATTCTGTGGGACAAATCGGCCCGCGAGTCCCGAAGAAAAATTCTTCTGGCGGCCTGCCACCGACCCCCTTCCGCCGGGGATTGGTGCCTTTTCTGAATCCATGCAGGCAACAGTCCTCATCGTAGAGCATGTGGCCGTTGCATCGAGCCACGCTGGATGGCGAGCCGGCGCAGCTTAAACAAAATTTATTGATCTCTAGCAGGGCCCTGTTTTTGACCCCGTCCGGCAGCCTGTTAAGGCGGTACACATGGAGTTGACAATCCACGGAGGTGCACTCCCTAACCAGGACGTGACTGCCGCACATACAATAGAGGCACTGTTCTCTGATGGCTTTGCGGGGGGTCATATCAATTCTCCTTTAAGGCAGTGTTAATTAAGTTCCGTGTGGTGTTCGTCGGGCAGCCGCCGAATAACAGCACCTGTCCAGCGTCGCCCATCCAGTGCAGTCACACTCCTGAACCTGAAACCTGATGTGAATCGGCATGCAAAAATGACCCAGTTTTGTTAGTAATCGGCGTCCAAAATTGACCCACCCTCAGCCAGGGGTCACCCTTCGTTGTTTGGCGAAGGGAGGTACCCGAGGAGATGCTGACGGTGGAAACAATCGGCAAGATCAGGCTGAAGCACAGGCAGGGTAAGTCCATCCGGTCCATATCCCGGGAGCTGCGGCTCTCTCGTAATACGGTCCGCAAGGTACTGCGCGGAGACGAGACCGAGTTTAGCTACCAGCGCGGTCACCAGCCCTACCCCAAGCTGGGGGAATACATTAAAGATTTGGAAGGCTTTCTGGCGGAGGACCAGAAGCTTCCCCAGAAGCGGCGGCGCTCGGCCCAGGTGCTTTTTGAGGATCTGGTGGTGCTGGGCTACGAGGGTGGCTACGACAGCGTGCGGCGCTACGTGGGCCGGTGGCGGGATGAGCACAAGAGGCTGGCCGCGCCGGTTTTCATACCACTGAGCTTTGGGCCGGGACAGGCGTTTCAGTTTGATTGGAGCGAGGACCAGGCCGAGTTGGATGGAGTGACGGTAAAGGTCAATTTGGCCCAGATCCGGCTTTGCCACAGCCGTCTGTTTCTGGTCCAGGCCTATCCCCGCCAAAGCCAGGAGATGCTCTTTGACGCCCACCGGCGGGGCTTCGCCTTTTTCGGCGGGGTCTGCTCCCAGGGCATCTACGACAATCCCAAGACCATGGTGAGCAAAATCAAGCGGGGCAAAAAACGAGTGTTTCATCCTCGCTTCATCCAGCTTTGCTCTCACTATCTCTATGAGCCGGTGTTTTGCACCCCCGGCGCGGCCTGGGAGAAAGGTCAGGTGGAAAACCAGGTGGGTCTGGTGCGCCGCCGCTTTTTCACTCCCCGGCCCAAGGCCAAGGATCTTGCCGAGCTTAACCGCTGGCTACGGGACCAATGTGTGGCCTGGGCCATGGGCCGCAGGCACCCCAGCATTCCCGGCAAGACGGTTTGGGAGGTTTTTGAGCAGGAGCGGGAGCACCTGATCAAGGTGGGGCGTCCCTTTGACGGCTACTCAGAGGAAAACACCAGGGTGTCCAGCTACGGCCTGGTGAGCTTTGACCGCAATCGCTACAGCGTGGAGTGCACCCAGGTGGGCAAGACGGTGCAGATCAAAGCCTATGCCGATCACGTCGTCATAGTGAGCCAGGGCCAGGTGGTGGGCCGTCACCAGCGGAACTTTGGCCGGGACAAGATGATCTTCGATCCCTGGCACTATCTGACGGTGCTGGAGAGAAAGCCGGGCGCCCTGCGCAATGGTGCCCCCTTTATGGACTGGGAGCTGCCCCGCCCCCTGGAAAGGGTGAAATCTTATCTGAAAAGGTTTTCCGATTGGGACCGTCAGTTTGTGTCCATTCTGGCCGCGGTGCCCAGTCATGGCCTGGAAGCGGTGGCCGCAGCCTGCCGGGAGGCCTTGGTCCAGAAGGCAGTGAGCCAGGAGATCATCCTAAACATCCTGCATCGGTCCCAGGACCAGGATGACCATCCCCGCCTGGAGCTTCCCGGCCATCTGATCCTCAAGCACGAGCCGGTGGCCGATTGTGGCCGGTACGACCTCCTGCGCCTGGAGGCCCGCCATGACGCGTGAGGATGTGATGCAGGCCATGAAGCGGCTGAGACTCAATGGCATGCAGTCCATCTATCCCGAGCTGCTGCCCGAGGGGATCAAGAACCGCTGGGGACCGGAGAGGATTTTGCTGGAGCTTTTGCAGGCCGAGGAGGCCGAAAGGCGCCTGCGCTCCATCCGCTACCGTCTCTCCCAAGCCAAATTTCCCATGGGCAAGGACCTGGACAGCTTCGATTTTAAAGACTCACCGGTGAATGAAGAGCACATCCGCCACCTTTACCAGGGCAGTTTCGTGAGCGACCGCCGTAATCTGATCTTCATCGGAGGCACCGGTAGCGGCAAGACCCACTTGGCCATCGCCATCGCCCGCCAGGCGGTCAAGGAGTGCTGCAAGGGGCGTTTCTATAACCTGGTGGACCTGGCCAATGACCTGGAGAGGGAAAAGCTGGAAGGCCAGGGCGGGAGGCTGGCCGACAAGCTGGCCCGCATGGACCTGGTGGTGCTGGACGAACTGGGCTATCTGCCCTTTTCCAAGAACGGCGGCCAGCTCATCTTCCACTTGGTGTCCAAGCTCTACGAGCGGACCTCCATCATCATCACCACCAATCTGGCCTTTGGGGAATGGACCCAGGTCTTCCACAGCGCCAAGATGACCACCGCCCTCTTGGATCGCCTGACCCATCACTGCGACATCATCGAAACCGGAAACGAAAGCTGGAGGCTCAAGAGCAGGTCCTGACCAGGGACCACAAACACAAAAGCCCCCAACGGGGGCCAAACTACCACGCAGAGAGGTGGGTCAATTTTCAACGCCTACCCCGGGTCAGTTTTCAATGCCGATTGACACCTGACCCCTCCCCCAAAAGGCAGGACGAGTAAAAACGTCATTTACGGCACGGAGTTTGCTAGTTTGAACCAAGCAGGGTGGCATTTCGTTTCCCTTGGAACTAAGGGAGTTGACGTGAAACACACCATTCGCGGCCGAATAATCGGCATCTTTTTGGTCTGCCTGGTTTTGGGCGTTGGTCTGACCGGATATCACTATTGGCATGTGGTCGATCTAAGGGAAAAATTCGACCTGCTGGAGAACTTCTACAGCCTGCTCAACGATGTACTCGAGGTGCGGCGCTTTGAAAAAAACTACATTATCTTCCGGGACCCAAAAGACCTGGGGGAAGCGGTCCGCTTCCTGGAGCGGACCCGCGTCATGGCCGGCAAGCTGAGCGATGACATGTTGCGGGTGGCGGGTAATGCGGAATACTCCCGCTTTCTGGCCAGCTTGAGCGCCTATGACAAGGTTCTGGCAGACACCATCCGCTTGCAAGGCACTGTAGAGGACCCCTTTGACCTGGTGCTCATCCGCCGTGAAGGGCAACAGATGGTGCAGTTCGCCCAAAAGCTGCTGCGCTACAAGCGGCAGCGCATCCACCAAGCCCTGCAACACACCATGGTAATTCCCGCCGCCTTTTTGGGAATATTCACTTTGGTGTTGCTGGGGATAGGCTTGTTGGTGACCCGTAATATCTTGCGGCCCTTGGCGCTCATCCAGCGCAACACCGAACGGGTGGCCAAGGGTGATTTCCATCCCATAGACTTCAAACCTCGCCGCCATAACGAAGTGTCCGATCTGGTCAAGGCCTTCAACCGAATGGCTGAAGAAATTGAAACCCGCCAGGAGGAACTGGTGCAGTCGCGCAAGATAGCCGCCATCGGCACCTTCACCTCGGGCATCGCCCACGAGTTGAACAACCCCATCAACAACATTCGCCTCACCGCGGAAACCTTGCTGGACGACGTGGAAAACCTCACTCCCGTCGACACCAGCGAGTTGGGGCTGGACATACTCAACCAAGCCGACCGGGCCAGCGACATCGTAAAAAACTTGTTGGACTTTTCCCGTATGGACCGTCCCCAGTTCAGCAGCTTCACCATAAGGGAAGTGCTGGACAGTACGTACAAATTGGTAAAGAATCAAATTATGGTGGATGGCATTGCCCTGCAAACCCAGGTTCCGGCCGACCTTCCTCCCATCAAGGGCAGCCTGCGCAATTTGCAGCAGGTGTTCTTGAACCTGCTGCTAAACGCGGTGCAAGCCATGCCGGACGGTGGCGCCATCAACGTGGCCGCGACTCTGGAACCCAACGACTTCCTGAGGGTGGACGTGTCCGATACCGGCAAGGGCATCCTGCCCGAGGACCTGGAAAACATCTTCGACCCCTTCTACACCACCAAGGAGGTAGGCCAGGGCACGGGGTTGGGCCTGTCGGTAACCTATGGTTTGGTCAAAAAACATGGCGGCTACATCGAGGTGAAAAGCGAAGCCGGACAGGGCACCACCTTTTCCGTGTATTTGCCGGTGAGCCGCCCCGAGGGAGATTCAGTGCAGTGAAGGCCCGCATAGCCGTTATAGACGACGAGCCCATTGTCTGCCGGCGATTGCAGCGCGCCCTGCTAAAAGAGGGCTATGAGGTCGAGTGCTTTGGGGAGGGAAGCTCTTTCCTCCAGCGCCTGCCAACCCATCCGTTTGATATCGTTTTCACCGACCTGCGCATGCCCGGCATCGACGGGTTGGAGGTGTTGCGCCAGGCCCGAAGCCTCAAGCCGGGCTGTGAAGTGATCGTGTTCACCGGCCACGGGTCCATGGACACCGCCATCCAGGCGATCAAGCAGGGCGCCTATTACTACGTCGCCAAGCCCTTCCAACTACAGGAAATCACCCACCTGGCCGACAGCGCCCTGGAGAAGATCAAGCTCAAGGAGGAGAACCGGCGACTCAAGAAAGAGGTGGAGCGCCAAAGCAGCTTCCAGCGTTTCATCGGGGCCAGCCCGGCCATGCGCGAGCTCTACTCGATGATCCAGAAGGTGGCCCTGGTGGAATGCAACGTGCTCATCGAGGGCGAGAGCGGCACGGGCAAGCAACTGGCGGCGCGGGCCATCCACGACCTGAGCCCCCGCGCGGAACGTCCCTTTGTGGCCTTCAACTGCGGCGGCTTCAGCGAGGACCTGATCGCCAACGAGCTGTTCGGTCATGAACGGGGATCGTACACGGGCGCCTCGGCCACCAAGATCGGCTTGCTGGAGTCCGCCGCCCACGGCACGGTCTTTCTGGACGAGGTCGGCGAAATGCCGCTGTCCATGCAGGTCAAGCTGCTGCACGTCCTGCAGGACAAACGCATCATGCGGGTGGGCGGAACCAAGCCCATCAGTCTGGACATTCGCATAATTTCGGCCACCAACCGCGACATGAAAAACGCCGTGGCCGAAGGCATGGTGCGCGAGGACCTCTTTTATCGCCTCAACGTGGTCACCCTGCGCCTGCCCCGCTTGAGCGAGCGCCGGGAGGACATCCCCCTGCTGGCGGCGCATTTCAGCCAGCGCTACAGCCAGGCCTGCGGCAAGGCCGAGCCCCGCATATCCGCCGAGGCCATGGAACTGCTGATGAGTTACAGCTTTCCCGGCAACGTGCGGGAGTTGGAGAATATTATCGAAAGGGCCGTGGCCCTGTGTGACAACCGGATCGTGCGGGTGGCCGACCTGCCGCCGGACCTGCGCGATTTGGAATTCCGCACCTATGAGGGCGAGGAGTTGCAATCCCTGGAAGAGATCGAGCGCCGCCACATCGCCAAGGTGATCACCAAAACCGGCAACAACAAAGGGCTGGCCTGCGAAATCTTGGGAATGCCCCGCACCACCCTCTGGCGCAAGCTGAAAAAGTTCGGCCTGGAAGATTGAGCGCTTGTTCTTTTCAAAATGAAACAAACACCCCAGCCCTCCTAGATGATTAATCTGAATATAAACCAGTAGTTTTCTCCGATACACCCCGCCGGTTTCATTTTGGAACGCGGTCAGGCCCCCTCCCCTGATATCTCACAAAATATACCATAAAAACAATATGTTGCGCTTTGGTCTGCTTCTTGCTCAATGGTGTTGCAACCTGCAGGGAGAGGGTCATGGAGCGGATACTGGTAGGTATCGATGCGCAAGAGAGCGATCTCGCTCCGGGCATCCACGCCGTGAACCTGGCCAAGCGAATACAGGCCAAGATCTACATCTTACTGGTAAAACGTCCCAACTCCCAGGGCGAGGCCCCAGGGGAGCGCAACCTGATCGCCCGCTTGGAGCAGCTCATCGACCAGGCCCGCTCCGAGGGACTCGGCCTGGAGTATTTCGTCAGTGAAGGACTTTTGGAGAACGAGGCGCTGCGTTTCATTCAGCAGAACGCGATCACCCTCCTGGTGGTCGGCCAGCCCAAGGACGGCGGCGAGCCGGCCATGAAGCAGTTCCGCAGAAATCTGGAGAACATTCGCCTGCGGGTGGATTGCCACATAGAGGTGGTCCAGCAGCGCGAGGCTAGCGTGGTTACGGAAAGGAAGTAAACATGCCTTGGCACCTGTATCTGCCCATCGCGGGAAACAGCGTAAACGTAGTGATGGTTTTCGCCATGGGCGGGCTGGTGGGCCTGCTCTCGGGCTTGTTCGGGGTGGGGGGAGGCTTTTTGATGACCCCCTTGCTCATCATGGTGGGCATCCCGCCCACGGTGGCGGCGGCCTCGGACTCCAACCAGATCGTGGGCGCCTCCACCTCGGGAACCCTGGCCCATTACCGCCTTGGCAACGTGGACTTCAAGATGGGCATCCTGCTCTTGGTGGGCGGCACCCTGGGCGGGGTGCTGGGGGTGCAGGTCATCAAGATACTGCGCGCCACGGGTAACGCCGACTTCCTGATCAAGATCACCTACGTGTTGATGCTGGGCTTCGTGGGCGGCTACATGATGCTGGAGACCATCCAGAACCTGCGCCGCTCCAAGGCGGTGGCGGCCGAGGCAAGCCCCAAGCGCGAATCGCGCTACGCCCAGCTGATGCAGCGCCTGCCTCTGCAAATGAACTTCGAGAAATCGGGCATCGAACTCTCCATGATCCTGCCGGTGGTGCTGGGAGTCTTCGTGGGGGTGCTGGCCGCGATCATGGGGGTGGGCGGCGGCTTCATCATGGTGCCGGTGATGGTCTATCTGCTACGCATGCCCATGCACGTGGTGGTGGGCACCAGCCTGTTCCAGATCCTGTTCACCTGCGTGGTGGTGACGATCATGCAGGCCCGCACCAACCACACCGTGGACTTCGTGTTGGCCCTGATCCTGCTCGTCGGCTCCACCCTGGGGGCCCAGGTCGGGGCCAAGCTCAGCCGAAAACTGCAAGGGGAGCAGCTCAAGCTGATCCTGGCCTGCGTGGTCCTTTTGGTTATGGGCAAGATGCTCCTGGACCTGCTGCTGCATCCGGCCTTCCTCTTGAGCTACGTGGGAGGTCACTAAAATGCGCGCCGCTCGCCTGACGATCCTGGGTCTGCTCGGGTTGCTGCTCCTGGCGGCCGTGCCCGCCGGCGCGGCCCCGCCCGCGCTCAGCGTTTCCCTGCAGCCTTCCCAGGTAGACATCAACACCTTCTTTGACGGCGCGCGCCTGCGGGTGGATGGCCAGGCTCCGGCCGGCAGCCAGGTGGCCGTGATCCTGTTCAGCGCGCCCAGCGATATGGACTTCCGCATCAAAAGCCGCTTGTGGGGCTTCCTGTGGATGAACCGGGAGGAGGTGGCCTTCCACGGAGCCCCCTCGGTTTACCTTTATCAGGGCTCCGGCGGCTCGCCCGATGATTTCAAACTGGGCCTGGACCACCTGCAAGCCATGGTGCGCATCAAGGACGGCCATTCCGATCCGGCCGAGCTGTTCAAGGAGCTGGTTAGAATCAAGCAAAGCGAGGGGCTCTACAACCTCTCCCCCCAGGGGGTGAGCCTGGGCTCGGAGCAAAACGGCTTGCAACCATTTTCATGCGCCTTTGAACTCCCCGCCCGCTTACCCCAGGGCACCTACCAGGTGCAAGCCTTTGCGCGCGACTCCCAGGGCCAAATCACCTCCGGCCCGGCCCAGCCGGTGAAAGCCCAGGAGGTGGGCTTCCCGGCCCTGTTGTCCTCCCTGGCCTACAACTACGGCCTGCTCTACGGAGTTCTGGCGGCTCTGCTGGCCTTGGTGGGAGGGCTGGTCACTTCCATTTTGTTCAAGGGAGGCGGCGGGGCCCATTAGGGTCCCGATCGGGGAGAGCGGATGAGCTGGCTGGTCAACATACTAGACCGCCTGAACAAGGCCAAAGGACAGGCGCGCCAGGCGCGGGTGCCCTTTGCCGTCACCTTCGAGGGGTTCCAGAAAATACTGGAGCTCAACAACGAGGTGTTGGAGCTCATGGCCGACATGGGCGATAAGATGGGGGGGCATTTTATCTTTGACCGCCAGTACATCATTTCTTCCGCCCAGACGGCCAAGGAACTGGTGCAGCAGATCATCATGGAGATGAACAAGATCGCGCCCCGCAAGTACCTGGGCCTCTATGAATCCTTCCAAGCCATCGCCGACCAGATCGACGCCGATCTGGCGGGCCGCCTGCTGATCCCCCAGACCCCCTACGTGATCCCCATGGCCAAGGTGGGCTCCGACGCGCTGGAGGCGGTGGGCAACAAGAACGCCAGGCTGGCCGAGGTGGGCCGGGTGCTGGGCGTGCCCACCCCGCCGGGCTTCACCGTCACCACCCGGGCCTTTGGCGACTTCATGGAGCACGCCGGCCTGCGGCGGCGGTTGCAGCCCTGGCTGGAGCGCTGGCGCTCGGGTGAGATCACCAGCCGCCAAGCCGCCGAGGCCCTGCGCCCCCTGGTGATGGAGGCGGAGCTTCCCCCCGGCCTGGAACGGGACATGCGCCTGGCGGCCCAGCGATTGCTCGGCGAAGCCCCGGGCGGGGTTAAGACCTTTGCCGTGCGCAGCAGCGCCTCCGGCGAGGACGGCGACCTTTCCTTCGCCGGCCAATTCCGCTCCCTATTGGGAGTGGAGCCCGACCAACTGGCCGAGGCCTACCGGGAGGTGGTGGCCAGCGGCTACAGCGCCCGGGCCCTGGAGTACAGCCAGCGCTGGAACGCCGCCGAGGACCTGACGGCCATGGCCGTGGGCTGCGAGCTCATGGTGGACGCCCAGGCCGCCGGCGTGCTCTACACCCTGGACCCCCAGCACCCGGAAAAGGACTACATGTTGATCTCGGCCGGCTATGGCCTGGGCGAGCCGGTGGTAGGGGGGCGTACCGCGGCGGACCAATACCGGGTCAGCCGCCAACCGCCTCATCAGGTGCTGGGCCTGGACGTGGTACGCAAGCACCAGCGCCTACAGGCCCAGCCGGGCGGGGGCATCGCCGTGCGGCCGGTGGAGGCGGCGCTGGAGTCGGCCCCGGCCCTCAACACGGATCAAATGGCGCGCCTGGCCGAGATGGCCCACCACATCGAAAACTATTTCAAGACCCCCCAGGACATCGAGTGGGCCCTGGATGGCCGGGGCGAATTCGTGATCTTGCAGGTGCGGCCCCTGAACCTCAAGTCCCAGGTGACCCAGCTGGTCTGCAACATCGCCGAGGTGCTCAAAGAGCGTCCGGTGCTGTTCAGTGGGCGGGGGGCGGTGGCCCAGCGGGGCATAGGCACCGGGCCGGTCTACCTGGTGGAGCGCGACGAAGACCTGGACGAGTTTCCCGACGGGGCCATCCTGGTGACCCGCTTCACCTCGCCCCGCCTGGGTCGGGTCATGGGGCGGGCCCATGGGGTGATCACCGACGTGGGCACGCCCACCGGGCACCTGGCCACCATCGCCCGGGAGTTTCGCGTGCCCACCATAGTCAACACGGGCGTGGCCACCCACATTCTCAGGCCCGGAATGGAGGTGACCATCGACGCGGAGCAGAACGTGGTCTACGAGGGCACGGTGAAGGAGCTGTGCTACTTCCAGTTCACCGAGGACATGTTCGAGGAATCCCAGGAGTTCCGCCAGCTGCGCCGGGTGCTCCGGCGCATCGCGCCCTTGAACCTGGTGGACCCCCAGGACAAGGATTTCACCCCCCGCGGCTGCAAGACCCTGCACGACATAACCCGTTTTGTCCATGAAAAGGCGGTGGAAGAGATAACCAACATCGACCAGCACTACCACCCGGGAGCCACGGCCAAGAACCTGAAGATAGACCTGCCCCTGGGCCTTACCATCATCGACATCGGCGGCGGGCTGGACGCGCCGGAGCAGGCGCGCCAGGTAACCGTGGAGCAGATCACCTCCCGGCCCGGCCGGGCTCTCTTGGAGGGCATGGCCGAGCCGGGCTTGTGGAGCACCCAGCCCATGTCCGTGGACTTGGGCAGCTTCATGTCCAGCGTCACCCGCACCTTTGCCAACTCCCTCACCTCCCCCCGCGAGGTGGGCCAGAACCTGGCGGTGGTTTCCCGAGAATACCTCAATCTCAATCTGCGCCTGGGCTACCACTTCAACATTATCGACGCCTACATCGCCGACGAGATCAGCGCCAACTACATCTACTTCCGCTTCCTGGGTGGAGTTACCGATCTTACCCGCCGCACCCGCCGGGCCAAGCTACTAGCCGAGGTGCTGGCTCACGACGACTTCCGTACCGAGGTGCGCGGCGATCTGGTGGTGGGACGCATCAAAAAGCTGCCCGCCGAGGTGATGATCGAAAAAATGCGTCTGCTGGGTCGCCTGGTTTCCTACAGCCGCCAACTGGACGTGAAGATGCAAAACGATGCTCAGATAGATCAGTACCTAGATGAATTTTTCAAGTTTAACGACGGCCCCGAGTTGGCCGTCAAATCCTGAAGGGAGCGGAGTCATGAGCGGAGAAGCAAAAACACAGGTTCTCATCCTGGATGATGAACCCATCGTCTGCCGACGTCTCCAGCCCAACCTGGAGAAGAGCGGCTACGAGGTGGAAACCTTCATCCGCAGCGATGAGGCCCTGGCGAGGGTGCGCCAAAAGCACTTCGACGTGGTGATAACCGACATCAAAATGGAAGGCCTGGACGGCCTGGGCTTCCTGGAGCAGGTCAAAAAAATATCGCCGGGCACCGAGGTCATCGTCATCACCGGATTCGCCACCATGGATACCGCCAAAAAATCTTTCCAGGGAGGGGTGTTCGACTTCGTAGCCAAGCCTTTCTCCCTGAGTGAAATACAGGGCATCGTCCGCAAGGCCGAGCAAAAGGCCTTGCAAAACAGCTAAGCCCCGGCCGGGCGGCGCTATCCATGGGATGAACTAGCCATGCCTAATATTCTCGTATCCATCGCGGCGGACCTCCCCAGCAGCATCGCGTTGCGCTATGCCTGCAGACTGGCCGACCTCATCCATTCCAGGGTGCAGGTTCTCCATATCAAAGAGCCCGACGAAGCCGGGCCGGCGGTGGGCTCCGGCTGGGCCCGCCTCACCTGGCAGAAGGAATTGTTGGAGCAGGCCCGGCAGGAGATAACCCAGCTTTTGCGCGACGACCTGGCCCACTGCGCCACCAAGGACGCGCCCATCGTGGCGGTGGGCGACCGCGAAAGCCATGTGCTGGCCGAGCTGGGCCGAGCTCCCTACGACCTGCTGGTCGAGGGCCTGCCCGCTCCGCCCAGCCAGAGCCTTCTGCACCGCGTCCTGCATTCGGAGAGCTTGCAAAAAATCCATTGCCCGGTGCTGTTGGCCTTGACCATGGCTCCTCTTGAGCGGGTCTTGATCTGCCTGGACCACGGAGAGCCGAGCCAAGTCGAATGCTTTGAAAGGCTCATGCAAGGAACCAACCTCGGCGTGGACCTGGTGGCCATACGCTTCCCGGAAGCGGCGGAGACGACCGGCGACGAGCTGCTGCGGCAACGCCTGGATCAGGCCAGGGAAAGTCTGCGCGGCGCCGGGTTCGACGCGGGCCAAAGCACCGTTGTGGACGGGCGGCCCGACAGCATGGCCTCCCTGGCCAATGACTACGGTTTGCTGGTTGTTCCCAAGGTGCACGACAGCCAGCGAGAACATCCTTGGGTCGCCTTGTTGGGTAATACCTCCACCAGCATGCTGCTGTGCTGAGCGGTCATCACCCACATTGAAAAGGAGAGGGAGATGAAAATATTACTGGCAGTGGACGAGGGGCGTCACAGCAGCTATGCGGCCACCCAGACCTCCAAGCTGGCCTTGAACGCCTGGGCCGACGTGACCATCTTGGGTAACTGCAACGAGGACGGCGGCAAGAGCCCGGAGGCGACGGGCGCTTTGCCACCGGCCTGCGGCAGCCTTATGGAAAGCATGCAGGTATACCGGCAAATATTTCTGAAGGAGGGACCTCCCGAGGACAACCCTTACCTGGCCCAAAAGGAGGCCCTGGAGTGGCTGCCGGTGGACAAGGGGGCCTGGGAGGAGTTCAAGGTTTTGCGGGGAGCCCGCAAAAACCTACGGTTGCGCCTGCGCAAAGGCGACGCCGGCCAGGTGCTGGAGGAGGACGCGGTCGAGGACTACGACCTCATCGTGCTGGGTTATGGCCCGCATGGTGAAAGCCTGCCCGGCGCCTCGCGGGACGGCATGCAAAAAATCATCGAGAACGCCCGGGCCTCCGTGCTCCTGGTAAAGCAGGACCTGGAAATCCATAACCTGGTGGTGTGCCTGGACAACCACGAGGTGCCCCAGAGGTCCTTGGAATTGATCAACCTGATCGCCACCATCCATGGAGCCGCCCTGCACCTTTACGGGGTGACCAGGGAAGGCTGGATCGAAATCGAGGTCGACAAAAAACTCTACAACCTGCACCGTTACTTCGCCTCAAACCAGACCCAGGTACGCACTAGCTTCAAGGATCATGCCGAGTTGTTGCCTCAGTTCGCGGGCGAGGCCAAGCCGGACCTGCTGGTCCTCTGGCGGGGCAAGCAGTCCATCCTGCGGACCTTGTTCCCCAAGAAATGGCTGGGCGACCTGGTGGGTAAAAGCCAGTCCTCGGTGTTGGTCTTGCGCTAGGAGAACCGCCCGGGGAGCGGAACGCGAAGCTAGGCCTGGTCTCCGCCTTGACGGCTACCGATAGAGCGAGCGCCTAAAGGCCAGCATCGTCTGGCCCAGATAGTCATTTTTGTGGGTTATCAAGCCATAGGTGCGAATCTCGTCGAGATCGCGCAGTTGGTGCATGTTGAGGCGCTGACAGTCGTATTGGTTGAGCGTGTACACATCCATGACCGACACACCCATGCCCATGGCCACGTAACTTTTGATGTGCTCGAAGTGGGTCAATGGTTTACGCCCGGCACCATTTAATAGGCTGCCGAACGTGAACCATACATCTACTAATTCGGGTCCCGGTGTCGCCTCAATCGCAAGGTTTGATCGCTAACCGCTCTTTTCACTCCACCGCCTTGCCTCACGCGCCATGCGGCCTCAGGCCAGATCCTCCAGGGCCAGGTCTATCTCTTCTTGCAGCAGCCCCCGGGCCGTCCCGGCGGCCTCTCGCAGCGCCCGCGCCGCCGCGTCTCCGCCGATGCGCCCCAGGGCCCAGGCGCACATGGCCCGCACCCGCTCGTCCTGGTTTTCATCCAAGGCCCGCGTCAGGTCCGCCACGTAGGCGCGGCTTTCATCCAGGGCCTTGAGGAGATAGGTGAACATGGTGGGCACTCCCGGGAACCAGGTGACCCGGTGGCGGGCGATGGCCGCCAGCGCCTCCTCGGTTTTGAAGCTTTCCATCACCACCACGCCGCCTCCGGAGCTGAAAGCGCCCATGAAGGGGCTGGCGATGCAAAAGACGTGCACCATGGGCAGGGCGGCCAAGGTGACGTCCTCGGCCCGCAGACCGTAGTTCTGGGCCACGTTGGGTCCGCCAAAGGTAAGGTTGCGATGGGTGAGCATCACCCCCTTGGGCTTGCCGGTGGTGCCCGAGGTGTAAAAGGTCAGTACGGGCTCATCCGGGTCCAACTCCGGCGGCCGCCAGGCTTCCGGCGCCTGGGGGCAGGCTCGGTCCAGGGCCTGCTCCAGGCTTTGCCCGCCTTGCCGGGTGAGGACGGTTCGCACCTGAATGGCGCCGGGCTCGATCTCCTCCAGCCGGGGCGTCCAATCCTGATGCGCCAAAACCATGCACGCGCCCGAGTCGCCCAGAATGTGCGCGATTTCCCGGCTGGTGTAGACGGGGTTGACGGGCACCACCACATGGATTTTGTTTTTTTATCTTATGAAACGTCAGTCGGCAGGCTATGCCCGCCCCTAACTCCATGCAATCTCAAAGCCTGGCCAGAAGAATGCCATACGGCCTCGCCGCCCTTCCTGCCGTCGAGTAGACCTGCAACTTATCGGTTAAATGGAGTTCAATGGTCTCGTACGGCACATCCTGAAGCAGCCCCTCACAGCCTTGCCCTTGGTTCGAGTCCGACCCGATCAGCCAAGAGATTCCAAGGCTCAGGCTATTTGGCCTGGGCCCTTTTTGGGCCAGGATGCATAGGAGAAACGCCAGGATCGCTGAATCCGAGGGCTTCTCTCGCGTCTCTTGCTAATCCAACACGACCTCGAGTCATTGAGCGCGACAAACCGGGTTGATTTATTTACCCTGCTATTTCATATTGAAGGGCAATTTGACTGGAGTCTCCACCCGCCCCCCGAGGTCGCCATGCGCCGCGCGCTGATTATATTTTCGATCGTCCTGGCGTTGCTGCTTGGCCTCGCCTTGGTTTGGGGTAGAGGGCCGCGTGAACTGCATCCGCCCACCGAGGTGAGCGTTTTACAGGATCACGCCGGCGAAATGGGCATAGCCCAGGCGTCCTCCGCCCAGACCGCCACCGCCTATAGAACCTTACACGCCAACCGCATGTCCTTTGGCTTTTGCCGCTACCCCCTCTGGGTGCGCATACCTCTGGAGCAAGCCCCCGCCACCGGGAAATGGGTGCTGGAAGTGAGCGCTCCCTGGATGGACCGCATCGATCTGTATCTGCCCAAGCCCTCCGGCGGTTGGCTAAGGGAGTCCACCGGGCTGTCCCAGCCCCTGGCCGACAACCGTCAGGGGGTCTTTGCCCTCAAGGCCCCGGCGGACACCCCCCGCGCCGGCTATGCCTATCTGCGTCTGCAATCCCTGCTCTCCCTGAACACCGAGTTGCGCATCTGGAACGAGACAGACTTTGAGATAAACAACGCCACCGACACCTTTTTCTATGGCTTGCTCTACGGAATCATCGGGGGCATGGTGTTGCTCAACCTGATGATATTGATCACCACCCGAGACCAAGCCTACTTTTGGTACGTGGCGTACCTGATCAGCATTCTCTTCCACCAGACGTGCCTACAGGGCCAGATCCTTTTCCTGCCCACCTTCGTCTGGCATTTGGCGCCCGCTATCAGCCTGACCCTCGCCTCCATGGTCCTTTTCTTTGGCGCTGGCTTCTGCCGCTCCTTCCTAAACTTGCGAAAGAACGCCCCCTTTGCCGGATACCTGGTAAACGGTTTTCAGGTGATCGCCCTGATATTGCTGGGGATGAGCCTGGGGGGAATGATTTGGTGGGGAACCTGGCTGGCGCACAGCCTGGCCCTGCTCGGCCCCATAATCGGAATCTACGCCGGTATCGTGGTGTTGTACCGGGGCTTCCGTCCCGCCCGTTTCTACCTGGCGGCCTGGATAGTGCTCCTGTTGGGCTCCATGGCTTGGGGCGCCTGGAGCATGGGGGTGGAATTTTTGGTGCCCCTGCCCAGGTCGCTGCTCACCATCGCCGCCACCCTGGAGAGCGTGCTTTTATCCATCGCCCTGGCCGACCGCGTGGCTCTCATGCAGCGCGAACGCAAGGCTTTGGCCCAGCGAGAACGCCGCTACCGTCAGTTGAGCACCGTCGACGAGCTCACCGGTTTGTACAATGCACGCTATTTTAAAAGCAAGATGGCCAGCGAAATCAATCACGCCCACACCATGGGCCAGCCCCTGGGATTGGTTATTTTGGATGTGGACGACTTCAAGCGCTTCAACGACAGTTTCGGCCACGCCGAGGGTGACCGGGTCCTGGCCGAATTGGGCCGCCTAATGCGCGATTCGGTACGCCCTCTGGATTCCCCGTGCCGTTACGGCGGCGACGAATTCGCCATCTTGCTGCCGGGCGCCGACAGCTTGGAGGTTAGCAAAATCTGCCAACGCATCCGGCACGCCTTGGCTCAGTGCCTTTTCCTGCCGGAAGGCGACTCACGCGAGATGGTCACCGCCAGCCTGGGCACCGCCCAGCTCCATCAGGACGACGACGCCGAATCATTGCTCAAACGGGCGGACGCCGCCCTGTACCAGGCCAAACACAGAGGAAAAAACCAAATCGTGGAGTCCCAGGCCCCGGAGACGGAGGCCCTGCCGGCCTGATCCGCTCCGCAGAGGCATCGGCAGGGACCGCGCCGCAGGCTAGCCGTGAGAAGTCACAGTCCAAAGTGGTGAGGGGGGGCTGCTCTGGTAATATCCAAAAGCACGTTTTCAGGGAACCCAAGCCACGCTTGGCCGGTGGCTTGGCCTCGGTGAATATAAAAGCAAGCGATTGACGCGACATATCAGCTACGTTTGGTCTACGCCGTTTCAATTGCCTCCAGCACTACCCAACGTTCTGGCCCTTTTGGCCCGGACCAGCACGGCCCGGACCCTACCCTTGTGATTGTAAACATGCCATTTTTATCCACCAGCCAATTCTGGCAACTGAAAATCAGCCAACCTCCCGTTCACGACTTGGTTCTGGCCGGCAGCTCACGCGTCTTCCTGGCGGTGTCGCCGCGCCACATGGCCCGGGTCATGCCCGGGCGCAGCATCTACAACTTCGGTTTCGTGGCCTGCTCATTGGATAGCGCCTACTTGGAACACGCCTCCCGTTTGCTGGATCCGGGAAGCGATGCCCCCAGTATGGTGTTGTGCGTGAGCCCGCAAGGCTTTATGCGCCGCACCAGGACAAATGAAAACTTTGGTTATCTGTACTGGTCGTCCCAACCAACACCCAACCATCGCTTGCTTTTAAAGCAAATCGCCCGCGACAACCTTTGGGGCATCGCCTTGGCTCGCTCCGCCGGCAGGAACATTTCGCGCCTCCTGCGCCGCGAAGCCCTGGGCGGTTACTGCTGCAACGGCTGGGAGGCATCCTTGGCTCGACGGCGCGATCCTGACGATTATGCCCACAGGTATGAACAGGTCTATAAACGCCAGGCCATTGACTTGGACATGGTGGAAGAGTTTTTGGACTCCGTGCAAAGTCTTCAGCGCAGGGGTATCTCGGTCTTTGGATTTCGGCCTCCCGGCGAGGCGAGCATGCGCCGCGTGGAGGACCTTAGAAGCGGAGTGGATTTCGCGGAATTGGCCAGGCGTTTTGACTCGGCCGGCGGCACCTGGCTGGCCGTGGATGAGACCCGCTTCCCCACTTATGACGGGGTGCACATGGGCTACAAGTCGGCCAGGCGCTTTTCGCGGCACTTGGCCCGCCTCATCGCCGAGGCCGAAAGGTCTTAGTGACGCACCATCAGGGCCCGCACCGCCTCGTCCAGGCCGTCCAGGGTCAGGGGGAACATGGGGAAGACCTTGGCGACGGTGGCGATGGTGGGGTGCCTCCATGCCCGTTCTGGCATGGGGTTGAGCCACACGCAATAGCGGAAATGGTCGGCGATGCGCTGCAGCCAATCCAGCCCGGCAATCTCGTTGTGGTAGTAGTAGTCGATGGCCCCGCCCACGCTCACCAGCTCCGAAGGGGCCATGAAGGCGTCCCCCACAATTATCACCTTGTAGTCGGCCCCCAGGTTGCGGATCAGGTTGCCGGTGGGCTCGCTGTCGGAGGTGTAGATGTCGGTGAAGATGTCCTGGTAGATGCAGTTGTGGAAGTAGTAGGACTTCAGGTCACGGAAGTGGGTCATCTGGTGGGCCGCGGAAAACAGGCGGTCCACCAAACGGGCGTAGGGGTTCATGGAGCCGCCGGAGTCCATGAGCAACAGCACCCGCACCTTGTTCTTGCGCTCCCTGGTGAAGACCAACTCGATCTCGCCCGCCTCCTTGCAGGTCTTGTCGATGGTGGCCTCGATGTCCAGGAAGTCTTCCGGCCCCTCCTTGGCGAATTGCCTGAGCTTCTTTAGAGCCATCTTCACCTGGCGCACGTCCAGGGTCACGTCGGTGCGGTAGTTCTTGAAGCGCCGCGCCGCGGCGATCTGCACCGCCCGGCCTCCGCCGCCCGGCCCGCCGATGCGGATGCCCCCGGGGTTGGCCCCGGAGTGGCCAAAGGGGCTGGTGCCCCCGGTGCCGATCCAGCGCCCTCCCCCGTCGTGGCGTTCGTCCTGCTCCTGCAGGCGCTTTTCCAGCTCCTTGAGCAACTCCTCCAGATCCATCTGCCGTATCTTGGCCAGCTCCTCCTCGGGCAGCTCCAAGCGGTTCAGGGGATCGGCCAGCCAGTCCAGAATCTCCTGGCGGATGTCGTCGGGCAGCTCGGCATCCTTGAACACGTGGGCAAAGGCCTGGTCGTATTGATCGTAAAAGGCCTCGGACTTGATGAGGATGGCCCGGGCCAGATTATAGAAATCCACCAGGCTGCCCTGGGCGTGGCCCTTGTCCAGGGCCTCCATCAGGGTCATCCACTCGGTGACCGACACCGGCACCTTGAGGGCGCGCAATGAGTAAAACAGGTTCAGGAACATCGCTTTGGCGCACATCCAGATAATTAAGAGATTGTTTCGTTAAACATACCATATTTGGTAAAAATCGAAACATCTGCGATTATTATTATACAACTGTATAGACACGACCTAAATCCAAATAAATTATGATACTTGACAAATTTCCAAATGGATATGATACCCTTTGCAATATACCTCTAAGGTAAGGTAGGGGGATAATTATGTATATTCATGTCAGGGCTAACCTGCCAGCCTTGGTCCTTTCTCTTGTCCTCATTATTCTACCCGCCAACGCCAAAGCAGACAGCAACCACAAGATTGCCTTTTTAAGTCAGGGAGCGTTTTTAATTACCGTCAAAAACAGCGAGCAGGATCGATTTCCAGTTATCGGATATTTACCCGTTGGTACGATTTGTATTTATGATTTGTCGAAAACATTTCAGCTGGAACATGCCGACAGCGAGCGGATTGAAGACTATATCTTTATAAATTCTTACGAAGGACCTTCCGGTTACGTATTAAGAAGAATACTTGTAGATGTCAAGGGTAAGGTCCTTATACCGGTAACCAACAGGCCCGTCCCAATTTTCAGCTTAGAATCAACAGCTACCAACAAGCAAAAAATATGTGACGTGCACAGCACCGATGGAGTATACCCCACGGTTACCCAGACGGAAGACCCAACGTTTTTTATTGTAAATGTTCCTAAAGAACTATCAAAAACCAGCAGTGCCCTCGCAGGCAAAATATCTAAAAAGAGAATAAAAGATGGCGATATCATGCTGTTATCTGAGGACGCGCCCTCAATTCATCTGCTTAAATTCAAAGATCCAACCATCGATGAAAACCAGGAAGATTTCTTTATGCGTCTCGCCTCTAAATTACAAAACAAACTCAACGGTGAATTTGATAAGAATAAAATACAAGCGTTCCTGGTTGGCTTGGATAGGATTAAATGTAGCCTCAGCATAGGCTCTGAAGCCAGCATGGGATTTAAAGTGTTCGGCGCCGGTTTAGGATTGAACGTCAGGGCAAACATGAAAAATGATAACATGTTTATAGAAATGTCTGAAATTGCGCTTTGCCCTGGCGATCAAGATTGCCTGCGATTTACATCCTTAAAAATGGTCACATGCCTTGATAACAATCCCTATAAATTGACTCACTTGTCCCTGCAGGATACGAATCTGACGCACCATCCAATAACTTTATGGGCCAACGACTTAAAGCAGCTAGACTTGGACATCAACCCTTCTTGCAAAGGCCAGAGGGCCACACGTTGCATGGTTCAGATAACTGGATACAAAGACTATATTAAAGTTTATAGTTATCTAGAGGAGCAACTCGAATGCAACCCGGAATATTCCCGTAGTTGGAGCAATCAAGAAAAGAAAGCTTTATTACACATGCTCCTTAACCAAATCTGTTACTGCCCGCCATCGCGTTTGCGAAAAATTGAAAACTAATTTCACCATTACCAGCTAACTTACATGGTGTTTAGCCTGGGGCTGGGTTGCTGCCGCTTTGGCCATGAGCCGTGCGCAACTCGCTGTGCCGGAAGCAGCTCACCAGGTGATCGTTGATCAGTCCCACCGCCTGCATGTAGGAGTAGATGGTCACCGGCCCCACGAAGCCCATGCCCCGCTTCTTGAGGTCCTTGCTGAGCGCCCGCGCGGTCTCGTCCTGGGTGGGCACGTCCTTAAGCTCAGCGCAGGCGTGCTGCACCGGTTGGCCCTCCACCCAGCCCCATAGGTAGCGGTCAAAGGAGCCGAACTCCTTTTGCAGTTCCAAGACCACCCGGGCGTTCTTTACGGCCGCCTCGATCTTGCGCCGGTTGCGGATGATGCCCGCGTCGTTCATCAACTCCGCGACCTTGTCCGGGCCGTAGGCCGCCACCTTGCGCGGGTCGAAGCCGTCAAAGGCGGCCCGGAAGTTTTCCCGCTTCTTCAGGATGGTCAACCAGCTCAGCCCGGCGATGAAGGCTTCCAGCAGGAGCATCTCGAACAAGCGCCGGTCGTCGTGCAGGGGGACGCCCCATTCGCGGTCGTGATAATCCCGGTACAGGGGATCGTCGCCGCACCAGGGGCAGCGGGTCAGTTGGGCGGGGGCCACCCTAGAACCGGCCGCGCAGGCCCATGCGGTTCACCGTCCCCCCGGCCCGGCTCAGGGCCGCGTCCAAGACCTCCAGGTCCTGCTCCTTTTTGATCAGAGCCCCGGCGAACGGCAGTTCCTTGGCCACCTGGCCCGGGTCCATGCCCCCGGCCACCAGGGCCTGGATCCAGTCCAAGAGCTCGCTGGTGGAGGGCTTCTTGCGGAAGCCCTCGATCTGGCGCAGCCAGTAGAAGCGCTTGAGCACCTCTTTCAGGAGTTTCTCGGCCAGCTCGGGGAAGTGCACCCCCACGATGCGGCGCATCAGCTCCTCCTCCGGGAACTCGATGTAGTGGAACACGCAGCGGCGCAAAAAGGCGTCGGGCAGCTCCTTCTCCGAGTTGGAGGTGATGACCACGATGGGCCGGGTGGCCGCGCTGACGGTCTCGTCGGTCTCGGGGATGTGGAAGCTCATCTCGTCCAGCTCGTTGAGCAGGTCGTTGGGGAACTCGATGTCCGCCTTGTCGACCTCGTCGATGAGTAGCACCACGTCCTGGGACTGGGAAAAGGCCCGGCCCAATTGGCCCAGATGGATGTAGTTCTTGATGTCGCTGACGTCGCCGGTGCCGAAGCGCGAGTCGTTGAGGCGCTGCACCGTGTCGTAGACATAAAGCCCGTCCTTGGCCTTGGTGGTGGATTTGACGTTCCACACGATAAGCTTCTTGCCCAGGCCCCGGGCGATGTTGTGGGCCAACAGGGTCTTGCCGGTGCCCGGCTCGCCCTTGACCAGCAAGGGCCGCCCCAGGGCGATGGAAACGTTGACCACGTCCTTTAGTTCCGGTGAAACGATATATTTGTCGGTACCGGTGAAACGATCGAAGTCGGCGGACATCTGGACTCCTTGTCCTGGGCGCGGGCGGTTGGCGATGGGGGCGTTTCCCGAGGCCCGGTAGCGGGGAAACTACCGCAAGTAGCTACAATGTAACACGTTTGGAGCCATAATCAAGGGGCAGGCCCCCCGGTGTTGCATCCGTGGGGGCGGCGCCTTGCACCTTGACTTTGCGCCGCCCGCCTTCGTATAGTGTGACTACATTGTAGCTGTTCGCGGGCCGCCCCATCACCCGCCGGGCCCAAAAAAACCCGGAGCTAGCCCGCGGCCGCCATTCCGGGGGGCTTCCCTCCCCCCGCCGAGCCGGAGGAATTCTGTGCTAGGCATCGCAAGTCCCGAACTGGCCCTGGCCTACGTGTTGTGCATAGCCGCATCGGTGCTGTGCATCATCTACGGCATCGTCAAATGGAACGACAGCGGGCCCCTGAGCGAGGAGCTCAGGGATCTGGACCAATGGGCCCCCGAGAGCGAGGACAAGTAGTCCCGGCCGCGCCGCCGGATCCGCAAGGCGCCTTATTCTAGCTGGCGAGGAGGCAGAATGACCGTCAAGATCATTTTGGCGTTGGTGTACCTGGCCGTGGTCTTCTACCTTGGTTACAAGGGGTGGCGCGAAACCCGCCAGGCCAGCGACTATATGCTGGCCGGACGCCAAATGAATCCCTACGTGATGGCCATGAGCTACGGGGCCACCTTCATCTCCACCTCGGCCATCATCGGTTTCGGTGGAGCGGCGGCCCTGTTCGGCTTTCCCCTGCTGTGGCTCACCTTCCTAAACATCTTCGTGGGCATCTTCATCGCCATGGTGTTTTTCGGCAAGCGCACCCGGCGCATGGGGGTGGCCCTGGATTCGCACACCTTTCCCGAGCTTTTGGGCCAGCGCTACCAGTCGCGCTTCATCCAGGGCTTTTCCGGGGCGGTGATCTTCCTGTTCATCCCGGTATACGCCGCGGCGGTGCTCATCGGCATCAGCCGCATGCTGGAGGTCAGCCTGGGCATCAACTACTACGTGGTGCTCCTGGGCTTCGTGGCCATCCTGGCGGTCTACGTTATAACCGGCGGTCTCAAGGCGGTGATGTACACCGACGCCTTCCAGGGCAGCCTGATGGTGGTGATGATGCTGATCCTGATCATCTTCACCTACTCCACCCTGGGCGGGGTAACCGAGGCCCACCAAGCCCTGACCGACCTGGCTCCCCAGATGCCCGCCAACCTCAAGGCCGGGGGCATGCTGGGCTGGACCCAGGGAGCCACGCCTTTCAGCCCCCTGTGGCTGGTGATCTACACCACCATCATCTACGGCGTGGGCATCGGAGTCCTGGCCCAGCCCCAGTTGGCGGTGCGCTACATGACCGTGGCCAGCGACCGCCAGCTCAACCGGGCAGTGCTCTACGGAGGCATCTTCATCGTGCTGATGACCGGGGTGGCCTTTGTGGTGGGCGCGCTCAGCAACGTGGTGTTCTTCCGCGACCTGGGCAAGATTTCGGTGGCCGTGGCCGGAGGCAACATCGACAAGATCATTCCCCTCTACGTCACCAAGGTCATGCCCGACTGGTTCGAGATTCTCTTTTTGTTGGCCATGCTGGCCGCGGCCATGAGCACCCTGTCCAGCCAGTTCCACGTGGGCGGCACCAGCCTGGGCCGCGACTTTTACGAAAAGGGCATGTCCTCCGGCGGGCGCGGCGAGTTGGGCATGACCCGCCTGGGAGTGGGCATAACCATCCTGGTCACCCTGGTGTGGGGCCTGCTGCTGCCGCCCTCCATCATCGCCCTGGCCACCGCCTTTTTCTTCGGCCTGTGCGCGGCCAGCTTTTTGCCCGCCTATCTGTTGGGCCTGTACTGGAAGGGCATGACCCGCCTGGGGGCGGTGGTCTCCATCGTGGGCGGCTTTGCCACCAGCTTCTTCTTCCTTTTGTTCGTGCACACCAAGGAGTCGGCGGCCATCGGCCTGTGCAAGAGCGTGTTCGGGGTGGACAGCTTGGCCCAAAACGCGGTGCAAGGCTCGGGCTGGTGGCTGTTGCAGTTCACCGACCCCAACATCATCGCCCTGCCCGTTTCCCTGGTCCTGGCGGTGGTGGTCAGCCTGGTCTCCCCCAAGATGGACCAGAGACACTTGCAGCTATGCTGGCGCAACCTCTAAAATGACTCAGACGCATCACCGGCCGCCGGCGATCCGCCGTCCGGCCGTCCTCTTAAACCCCCGGGAGTGATATTCCATGATTGCCCATAACAGCTTACCCGGTGGCAGCTCAGGCAGGGGAAGGAGTTCGCGCTGGCCGTGGCTCTTGGCCCTGCTGGTTATCGTGGCCGCCGTTGCGGCGCTGTGGACTTATTGGGGCGAGTCCCCCAGCCAGCAGGCCCAACAGGAAAAGCCCTCCTCCACCGCCGCCCCCCAAGCCCCCACGGAGCAACAGGCCAGGGTTCCCGCCCCCAGCCCGCAGGGCGACACCGTCAAAGTGGACGGCAGCCAACAAAGCATGCAAGAGGAGCGCAAAAAGCCCTTCGGCCTGGACAAGTCCGTGGACGCGGTGGCCCGCAGCGACGAGAAGATTCAGGTGGGGGACCAAAAGATCCCCGTGGAAGAGCTGGAACGCAAGATGGTGGTGGAGCAACGGGGCGAGGTGCGCGAAAAATCCCTGCAAGGCGGCAAGATCAGCGCCTGGGGGGTGCACATAGTGCGCCCCGGCGACAATTTGTGGCACATCCACTACCAACTGCTGCGCGAATACCTGGCCGGCCGGGGGATGGAGCTGCCGCCGCGCTCCGACCAGCCCATAGCCACCGGCCAGTCCACCGGGGTGGGCAAGATACTCAAGTTCGCCGAGCACATGGTGGGCGTGTACAACCTGCGCACCGGCCGGATGACCAGGGACATCAACTTGCTGGAGCCCGGCCAAAAGGTGGTGGTGTTCAACCTCAGCGAGATATTCGCCCAACTGGACCAGGTGGATCCCACTGAGCTCAACGGGGTGATGTACGACGGCCGGGTGCTGTTCTTTCCCAAGCCCACAAAGGCCAAATCTCCCAGCCCAAGCCCGCCGGGGACCAAATAGCCATGGCGGTGGGGGTGGTGCGTGATCCGATTTTCCGGGAGCATGACACCGGCCCCTACCACTGCGAGGTGGCTGAACGCCTGGTGGCCATAGACGAGGCCATCGCCCACTGGGAAGGCCGCGAGGCCCTGGCGATGCTGCCCCTGCGCGCGGCCACCGAGGAAGAGCTGGGCCGGGCGCACCACGGCAGCCATCTGCGCCGGGTGGCGGGCACCGCCGGGCGCAGCACCAGCCTGGACCCGGACACGGTGTGCTCGCCGCGCTCCTGCGAGGTGGCCCTGTTGGCCGCGGGGAGCCTTATCGACCTGTGCGACGCGGCCCTGGCCGGCGAGGTGGAGCACGGCTTCGCCCTGGTGCGGCCGCCGGGCCACCACGCCACGGCCACCCGGGCCATGGGCTTTTGCCTGTTCAACAACGTGGCGGTCGCCGCCGCCCACCTCATGCTCAAGCGGGGCCTCAGCCGCATCCTGGTGGTGGACTGGGACGTGCACCACGGCAACGGCACCGAGGACATCTTCTACCCCGAATCGCGGGTGCTCTATTTTTCCACCCACCAATCGCCCCTGTACCCCGGCACCGGTCAGGTGGGCGCGGTGGGCCAGGGCTCGGCCAAGGGCTACACCATCAACGTCCCCCTGCCTCCCGGCCGGGGCGACCTGGAGGTGCTCCAGGCCTTTGATCGCCTGCTGGTGCCCGTGGCCCAACGCTTCAAGCCCCAGTTCATCCTGGTTTCCGCCGGTTTCGACGCCCACCACGAAGACCCCCTGGGCAGCATGACCCTCACCGCCGCCGGTTTCGCGGCCCTTACCCAGCGTCTCACCGAACTCAGCCAGGAGTTCTGCCCCGGCCGGGTGGTGGCCTCCCTGGAGGGCGGCTACAACCAGGCGGCATTGGCCCGCTCGGTGGTGGCGGTGCTGGACGCCCTGGCCGGCGGGCGCCGGGAAGAGGCGCTCATCGCCCAGGCGGCGCAAACCGACCCGGTAATCTGGGTGCAGCAGGCCCGCGAGGCGGCCAAGCACTACTGGAAGCTGCCCTAAAACGCCGTCCCGCTCCGGCCTTGGGCCCGCAAAGGCCACCCCCTCCTTGTCCCCAAAGCCCCAGCGTGATAAACAATCAGCAAGTCCATTTCTGGGAGACAGGTAATGAAAATCAGTACGTCCGAGGTGGCCCACGTGGCCGCCCTAGCCCGGCTCAGACTGAGCGAGGAGATGAGCGCCAAGCTCACCGAACAGCTCAACGACATCCTCACGGCCATGGACAAGCTGGCCGAGCTGGACACCAGCGGGGTGCCCTCCACCAACCACGCCCTGGAGCTCAGCGGGGCCATGCGCCCGGACCAGGCCAGAGAAAGCCTGGACCATGAGCGGGCCTTGGCCAACGCCCCGGACAGCGACGGCCAGAGCTTCATCGTGCCCAAGGTCATATAGGGAGGTCGTGGTGGAACTTCACGAACTGTCTCTCACCCAGGCGGTGGAGATGCTGGGCAAGGGCGAGGTATCGAGCCTGGAGCTGACCCAGGCCTTGCTCAGGCGCATCGAGGACACCGAGCCCCGGGTCAAGGCCTACCTTACGCTAACCGCCGGGGCCGCCCTGGAGCAGGCCCAGGCAGCGGATCAGGCCCGGGCCGCGGGCCAGGCCGGGCCCCTGTGCGGGGTGCCCGCCGGGCTCAAGGACGTGCTGTGCACCGCCGGGGTGCGCACCACTTGCGGCAGCAAGATACTGCAAAACTTCGTGCCCCCCTTTGACGCCTTTTTGGTGAACAAGCTCAAGCAGGCGGGCATGGTGCTTCTGGGCAAGCACAACATGGACGAGTTCGCCATGGGCTCTTCCACCGAAAACTCCGGCTTCGAGGCCAGCCACAACCCCTGGGACCTGGCCGCCATCCCCGGTGGCTCCTCCGGGGGCACCGCGGCCAGCGTGGCGGCGGGCAGCAGCATCTTCTCGGTGGGCACCGACACCGGCGGCTCCATCCGCCAGCCGGCCAGCCACTGCGGGGTGGTGGGCCTCAAGCCCACCTACGGCCGGGTCAGCCGCTTCGGCCTGGTGGCCTTTGCCTCCAGCCTGGACCAGGCGGGTCCCATCACCCGCAGCGTGGCCGACGCGGCCCTGGTGCTCTCGGTGATCGCCGGGCACGACCCGGACGACTCCACCAGCGACCCCCGCCCGGTGCCCGACTACGCCGCCTCACTGCAGCGCGGGGTCAAGGGCCTCAAGCTGGGGGTGCCCAAGGAGTTCTTCGTGGCCGGCCTGGACCCGGAGGTGGAGGCCACGGTAAAGGCGGCCATGGCCGAGCTGGAGGGCCTGGGGGCCGAGCTGGTGCCGGTGAGCCTGCCCCACACCGACTACGCATTGCCGGTGTACTACATCATCGCCCCGGCCGAGGCCTCCTCCAACCTGGCCCGCTACGACGGGGTGAAGTACGGCATGAGCGTGCGGGCCCAAGGCGGCGGGCTCATGGACATGTACCTGGACACCCGCAGCCAGGGCTTCGGCCCGGAGGTGATCCGCCGGGTCATGCTGGGCACCTACGCCCTGAGCGCTGGCTACTACGACGCCTACTACGGCAAGGCCGGCCAGGTGCGCACCCTCATCCGCTGCGATTTCGAGGCGGTGTTCGAAAAGGTGGACGCCATCGTGGGCCCGGTGACCCCCACCCCGGCCTTTGATATCGGCCAAAAGGTGGACGACCCCCTGCAAATGTATCTGAGCGACGTGTTCACCCTGTCCACCAACCTGGCCGGGTTGCCGGGCATGAGCATCCCCGCCGGATTCTCCACGGCCGGGCGGCCCATCGGCCTCCAGATCATCGGGCCTCATTTTGCCGAAGAGACCCTGTTCGCGGTGGGCCACGCCTATCAACAGGCCACGGACCACCATTTGCGGCGGCCTCCGCTCTAGGGTTCCCGGCCATGCCGCCCCTGGACAGCCGAGCGTTCTACGAGCGGGTGGCCGGGGTCTACGATCAGAGTTACGCCTATCCCAAGGGCCTGGGCCCCCGCCAGGCCCTGTGGCTGGCCCGCCTCTTCGCCCCCTGCCCGGTGTTGGACCTGGGCTGCGGCACCGGGCGCATGCTGGGCCCCCTGGCCAGGGCCGGTTTCCGCCCCGTGGGCCTGGACTGCTCCCCGTCCATGCTGGAGCGGGCCCAGCGCAAAACCGTCGCCCCCCTCATCCAGGCCGACGCCCGCCGGGGCCTGCCCCTGCTCGACGCCTCCCTGAACCTGATCATCAGCCTGCACGCCACCCTGATTCATTTCGCCGGGCCGGGCGAGCTGGAAGCCCTACTAGAGGAGACGCGGCGGGTGCTGGCCCCGGGCGGGGCCCTGGTGGCCGAGCTGCCCCATCCGGCCACCTATCCGGCCGAGCCGGTCCCCGGCGCCTGGCGGCAATACCAGCCGGGCATGTTGTGCCGCCATGCCGGAGCGGCCTTGGAGGAACTGCGCCTGGAAGAGCAAGACGGCCTGAGCACCCTGATCCGGGTGATCCGGCTAGGCGATCTGAAAAAGCTGTTTACAGGATGGCGGCGGGTGGAGGTGCACCCCGGTTTTGGGGGTGGGCGTTTCCGGCCCGATCGGGGTGAGGTAATGGTGGTGGTGGCCTGGGTTTAGCCTATCTCGTACTTCTTGAGCTTGTAGGCCAGATTGGATTTGGTGAGCCCCAGGGCCTCGGCCGCGTGGGCCGCCACCCCCCCGGCTTCTTTCAGCGCCCGCACGATCATGCGCCGCTCCAGATCCTCCACCGCGTCGTTGATGCTCATGTTCTGCGGCAACTCGGTGGAGGCCGCGGACCGTTCCTCGGGCCTGATTTCCAGGGGCAGGTCGGCCGGAGTTATGCTGTCGCCGGCCAGGATCACCGCCCGCTCGATGGCGTTTTCCAACTCGCGTACGTTGCCCGGCCAGGCGTGCCTGTAGATCAGCTCCATGGCCTGCCTGTCCACCTGGGGAGCGGAACGCCCCACCTCGGCAGCGTATTTCTTCACGAAATGGGCCACCAAAACGGGCAGGTCCTCCCGCCGCTGCGACAGGGGGGGCACCTCAATGCGCACCACGTTGAGACGGTAAAAAAGATCCTCGCGGAAGTGGCCCTCCTCAACCGCCTGGGCCAGGTCGCGGTTGGTGGCGGCCACTATGCGCACGTCCACGCTGATGGGCTGGTTACCCCCCACCCGCTCGAAGGTGCGTTCCTGCAACACCCTGAGCAGCTTGACCTGCAAGGAGGGGCTCATTTCCCCCACCTCGTCCAAAAACAGGGTGCCCCCGTGGGCCATCTCGAAGCGGCCCTTGCGGCGGCCGGCGGCTCCGGTAAAGGCCCCCTTCTCGTGGCCGAACAGCTCGCTCTCCAGCAGAGTCTCGGTGAGGGCCATGCAGTTGACCGCCACGAAAGGCTCCTCGGCCCGGGGCGAGCGGGTGTGGATGGCCCGGGCGATCAGCTCCTTGCCGGTGCCGCTCTCGCCGGTCAACAGCACCGTGGCCCGGGTGGCGGCCACCTTGTCGATGAGCGCGTAGACCTGGCGCATCACCTTGCTGTCACCGATGATCTCGCCGTAGCCCTGGAGCTCCTCCTTGAGCAGCCGGTTCTGGGTCAGCAGGCGGCGCATCTTCAGCGCCTTTTCCACCGTGAGCAAGAGCTCGGTGTTCTCAAAGGGCTTGGAGATATAGTCGCTGGCCCCGGACTTCATGGCCTCCACCGCGTTTTCCACAGTGCCGTAGGCGGTCATCACGATGATGGGGATTTCGTTGAAATTGGCCCGCAGGCGTTGGATGAGCTCCACCCCGGTCATCTGGGGCATGCGCATGTCGGTGATGACCAGGTCGGGCTCCTCCTCGGCGGCCAAAGCCAATGCCTGGTTGCCGCCCTGGGCTGTGACCACCTCGTAACCGCTGTCGGCCAGAAGCGCCTGCAAAACCACCAGGTAGTTTTTTTCGTCGTCTACTATGAGGATGCGTTCCACGCCGTTAGCCTTTGGTTACCGCCTAGTGGGCGGTGGCCTGGGGCAGGAGCACCACCACCTTGGCCCCGCCCTCCGCGGTGTTGTCCAGCTCCACCAAGCCTCGGTGGCTGGCCACGATATTGCTCACGATGGAAAGGCCCAGCCCGGTCCCTTTTTCCTTGGTGGTGAAAAAGGGGTCCAGCAGGCTGCCCTTGGCCCCCAGATCGAAACCGGGGCCGGTGTCGCTCACGCTGATCTGCACGTAGTCCCTCTCGCCCCGCTCCACCTTTTCGGTGGACACCCGCATCAACCCGCCGCCCTCCATGGCTTGTAAGGCGTTGTTGAAGATGTTGAGGAAGGCGCGGTACAAGAGGTCCTTGTCGCCCAGCACCAGGGCGGGCACCCGGGGAAAACGGGTCTCGACGCGCACTCCCAGGCGATGGGCCTCCGGCGCCAGGAACCTGAGGTTGCGCTCCAAGACCTCCTCGATCTTCAGGGCCTCCAGGTGGGGTTTTTGGGGCCGGGCGAAATCCAAAAACTCGGTGACAATCTGGTTGAGGCGGCTGCTCTCCTCCACGATGACCCCGGCCAGGGGTTTGCTCACCTCGTCCACCCGGCTGCCCAACAGCTCCGCGGTGGAGCGCACGATGCCCAGGGGGTTTCTGATCTCATGGGCCACGCCGGCCACCATGCGTCCCAGGGAGGCCAGGCGCTCGGCCTGGTTGAGCTGCTCCTCCAGGCGGGCCTGCAGCGCCGCCCGCCGGGCCATGATGCGTTGCCCGCGGATGACGATGGAGCGCAGGATCACGAACAGCACGGCCATCATCACCAGCATGGTGGCCAGGATCAACAGCTGGTTGATCCACACCTCCCGGAACTCCTGGGACAAGTCCAGGGTGATCTCGAAAACCGCCCGGGGCGGGCCCAGCTCGGCGGTGCGCCGGCGCTCGTCGCGCAGGGGGATGAAGGTCTTGAGCACCCGCTGCTCCCCGCCCGCCTGGAAAAAATCGGGCGGCGGTTCGATCACGCTGGTGGGCTTGCCGGACAGCGCCCCCTGAAAGGCCTTGCTCTCGTCGCTCACCCGGCCGATGTAGTCGGCCTGGGTGCTGTAGATGATGTTGCCCTCCAGGTCCAGGATGTTGACCTTGAGAACGTGCAGGGAGTGGATGGTGTTCTTGACCACCGCGTCCAACAGGGCGAACTGCTCGGGCTGGCCCACGTTGATGCCCCCGTGCTCGGTGAGCGAGGGCACCACGAAACGGGTCATCACCTGATGGTTGAGGTTTTCGGCCAACAGCAGGGCGTACTGCTCCCGCTTGCTCAGAAACAGCTCCGAGGCCCGGCGGCTGACTGCCGTGGAGATGAGCAGGCTGAACAACAGAATGATGATCAAGCTGGTCACCGAGAAATACTTGACCAGCTTGAAAGGCTTGGCAGCCTCGCTTTGGCTGAACTCCCCCGGTGGGGGCAGCGTGGCGGCGGCGTCAGAGCTCAAGCCGTTCTCCTAAATCAGGTATTGGTCGCCGGCATCCAGGGAGCGCATCTGCTTGGCCTCGGCCTCGAACCCCTTGCGCCCCATCAAGCCGTATGACAGCTTCTTGCTGAGCTCCACCCCCGGCTGATCCAAGGGATTGATGTTCAACAGCCCGCCGGTCATCACCGTGGCCAGCTCCAGCAAATAAATGACCTCGCCCAACACCTCGGGGCCGATGGCGGGAAGGCGCAGGCTGTAGCTGGGCCTGCCCTGGCTGGCCAGGGCCGCGGCGGTGGCCCGCGCCTCCGCCTGCACCAACTCGGCCAGGGAGCGGCCGCCCAGATAGGACAAGGCGTCGATGCGGGGATAAAGGTCGGGTATGGACAGATCGCGGCCGTAGTTGCCCAGGGTGAGGAACATGATCAGCTTGTCCTGGGGCCCCTCCATGTAGAGCTGGAGTTGGCTGTGCTGATCCGTGGCCCCCACGGCGGCCACCGGGGTCTGGCCCAGGTTGACCGTGGAGCCGTCCAGGGACTGGGCCTTGCCCAGCGACTCGGCCCAAAGCTGGGCAAACCACTGGGCCAGACCGAACAGGTCGGTGGCATAGGGCATCATCACCAGCACGTTGCGCCCCCGCTGGTAAAACCCGTAGTTGAGGGCGGCCAGCATGTAGGCCGGGTTCTTCTCCAACTCCGGGCTGGCGCAGGCCTCGGCCATGGCTCCGGCCCCGGCGAGCAGGGCCTGGATGTCGTGGCCGGCGCAGGCCAGGGGCAAAAGGCCCACCGGGCTGAGCACCGAATAGCGGCCGCCCACGTTGGGGGGCACGCTCAGGATGGGCACCGGCTCCTCCTTGGCGATGAGTCGCAGGTTGCCCTTGGCCGGGTCGGTGATGAACACCAGGCGGCGCAGGGTTTCCTCCTTGCCCAGGCGGCGCTCCAGAAGCTCCTTGACCACCAGGAACTGGCTCATGGTCTCGGCGGTGGAGCCGCTCTTGCTTATCACCGCAAAGGCGGTGCGCTCCAGGTCAACCCGGTCCAGCAGGGACCCGAAAAAGCGGGGGTCGCTGTTGTCGGCCACGAACAGGCGCATGCCGCCCGGGCCGGCGGGTTGAGCGTAGCGCAGGGCTCCCTTGAGGGCCATGTCCACGGCGGTGGCGCCCAGGGCGCTGCCTCCGATGCCCAGCACCACCAGATCGTCGGCGATGGAGCTAAGGCGGGCCGCCTCCTCCAGGATGGTCTCCAGCAACTGCGCGGGCTGGTCCGGCAGGTCCATGAAACCGAGGTCGCCGGCTTGGCGCTGCTCGCCGAGCCGCTGGTGCACCTGAGCCACCTTGGCCGAGAGATCGACCAATTCCTTGTCGGCGATCCCTTGGGCCCCAATTACTTTACCGAGGCAATAGGCATAATCGAGCTTTACCCCGCGTTTGGCCATAACCGCTTTTCCTTTCGGGCTGGTTCCCGGCCACCACCGGTGGCGGGCCCTGAGCCGTTTGTAGCTGATTACTGGTCGGTTTGATTATACGTTGCCGGGCGGGTCGTCTCAAGGCCAAGGACAACGCCAATAAATTTGACAAAAAATTCCAAAAGAGTTATTTAGTGAAGAGAAATTCATTATGTTTTGACGGTTTGGATGTAGCCAATCTTACCATGGAGGTAAGTGTGCGGGAGATGCTTGATCATCTGGCGGATCAGATCCTGGATCTGGACGCCGAGGAACTCAACGAACTTCTGCCCGAAATGCAGCACCGCATGGAAAACTGTGATAATTCTCAAGAATGGGAGCGTTCGGTTATCACTTTTTTCCTGATCAACGCGGTGCGTTTCAAATGTACCCTGGCCAGCAAGCACGCCAGGAAAAACTGTCCTCAAGTGGATGAGCACCCCAAGCTCAGGCTGGTCAAGTAGACTGATCCTTCTTCCCATCATTGGCCAGGCGGGCTTTGGCCTGTCTGAGCCGCTCCAAACGTTCGGCTAAAAATTTTTCCCGGCCCCTCTGGCTGGGCCGGTAATAGCGCCGGCCCCGCAGACGTTCGGGCAAAAATTCCTGGGCCACCACTGCGTCCCGGAAGTCGTGGGGATACTGGTAGTCCTTGCCGTAGCCCAGATTTTTCATCAGCTTGGTGGAGGGGTTGCGGATATGCAGGGGCACTTCCAGGGGGCCCAGCTCCCGGGCGTCCTTTTTGGCCGCTTCAAAGGCCGTGTAAACCGCGTTGGTCTTGGGCGCCAGGGCCAGATACACCACCGCCTGGGCGATGGGCAACTCTCCCTCGGGCGATCCCATGAGGTCGTAGGCCCTGAGGGCGGCCATGACCTGGTTCAGGGCGTAGGGATCGGCCAGACCCACGTCCTCGCAGGCGAAGTTACTCAGGCGGCGCAGGATGTAGTGGGGGCTCTCCCCGGCGGAGAGCATCCTGGCCAGCCAATACAGGGCCGCGTCCGGGTCCGAGCCCCGCAGGGACTTGTGCAGGGCGCTGATGAGGTTGAAGTGCTCCTCCCCGGCCTTGTCGTAGCGCAGGGCCTTTTGGCCCACCGCCTCTTCGGCCTGGGTCAGATCGATGAGCTTGCCCCCGCCCTTGCCCAGGGGAGCCGCCGCCGCGGCCACCTCCAGGGCCACCAGCAAACGCCGGGCGTCGCCAAAGGCGGCGTTTACCAGATGCTCCGCCGCCTCGGGGGTAAGCTCCACCCCCAGGCCGCCCAGGCCCCGTTCCGGGTCGTGCAGGGCCCGCTCTAGAATGGGCATCAATTCATCCGGCCCCAGGGAGTGCAGCACCATGACCCTTAGCCGGGAAAGCAGCGCCGGGATGATCTCGAAACTGGGGTTTTCGGTGGTGGCCCCCAACAGGGTGATCACCCCGGATTCCACGTGGGGCAAAAAGGCGTCCTGCTGGGCCTTGTTGAAGCGGTGGATCTCGTCCACGAACAGCACGGTGCGTTGGCCGCTTTTTAGCATTTGGCGGGACTCTTCCACCACCCGGCGCACCTCGGCCACTCCCGAGAGCACCGCCGAGAACTCCACGAAGCGGTAATCCCAGGAGCGGGCCAGGATACGGGCCAGGGTGGTCTTGCCCGTGCCCGGCGGGCCCCAGAAGATCAGCGAGGCGGAGCGCCCAGGCCCCATGAGCTTGGTAAGGGGTTTGTCCGGGCCCAGCAGGTGCTCCTGGCCCGAGTACTCCTCCAGGTTGCGGGGCCGCATGCGCTCGGCCAGGGGCGCGGCCGCGCTTTGGCCCTGGGCCGGGCCGGCCTCTTCGAACAGACTCAAGACGCCCTCCTCGCGCCGTGGCCCAGGGCCCGGCGCCACCAAGGCACCTGGGGCCGCAAACAGGCCTCGATCCGCTCCCAGGCCAGCTCGGCGGCCTTGACCCCCTGCTCCATGATCCAGGCGGCCCGGCCGAATTCCGACCAGTGCACGTCCTCCAGGGCCGGGCGCAACACCAACTCGGCCTGAGCGCAGAGCAACTCGGCCAGGTGATATCCCTGAATCTCGGTGGCCCTGAGGTAATATTCCAACGACTGCCCCGGCAGATCACCTATGGCGACCTCCCGCTCCACGTTGACCGCCAGAACCGGGCCGGGGGCCATGGCGCGGGCCACCGGGGTGGGCACCAGGCAGGAGGCCCCGCCGTCCACCAGGTGACGACCGTCTATGCGCACCGGAGCGGCCACCCCCGGCACGGCGCAACTGGCCCGCAGGGCTCGACGCATGTCACCGGTTCGCAATACCACCGCCTCGCCGGTCTTGATGTCCGTGGCCACTGCGGCGAAGGGAATGTAGGTGTCTTCCAGGCGCACCAGGGGCACGAAAAACTCCACCATCTGGCGGAAAAACTCGCCGCCCAGCAGGGAATCGTCCAGAAAAAACGACTTCATCAAAAGGCCCTGGCAATAAAGGCGGGCCAGCTTGTCGGTCAGGCCCAGACAGGCCTGATCGCCCTCCCCGTGCAAGGCCTTGAGGCGAGGATGCCGGGCCAGGGGGCTGGCCGCGAACTCCATGACCCGCTGGCGCATCTCCTCATAGGTGAAGCCCAAGGCCAAACCCGCCCCGGCTACCGCGCCGGAGCTGGTGCCGGCCACCCCCTTGATGGGCACGCCGCGCTCCAAAAGCACATGGAACACCCCCACGTGGGCAAAGCCCCTAGCCCCGCCGCCGCCCAGGGCCAGAGTGAAGCCTGTGTTTGAGCGTTCCATAAAAAAATGATACCCCGCAATTAATCGCTTTACAGCCAGTAGGTGTTTAGCTATATTTACCAACTGCTTCCGCCGACAGGAGGCGGAGGGCCGCTGGAACTAAACTTATGTTATAGAGGGTGGTGATTACCGTGCAAGTCCATGTAGTGGACAACAATGTAGAGAAGGCCATCAAGGTTCTCAAGCGCAAGCTTACCAAGGAGGGCGTTTTCCGCCAGTTGAAGGAAAAACGCTGGCATGAAAAGCCCTCGGACATGCGCCGTCGCAAAGAGCGTCAGGCGCGCCGCCGCTTGCGCCGCCAGATGGCCCGGGCACGCGCGCGCACGACGCGCTAAGGCCCACACGCATGACACAGGCGGCCGCTCCTTGGGGCGGCCGCTTAGTCATGCCCGCACTCTAGCGCCCGATGGGCGTCTGTCCCATACTACCGGCTAACAATCACAGGTAGCCCCCCACTGCAATCAGATCCATGCCCAGGAGGTCGCCCCCGGCCGGTCTAGGATGAGCCGCCGCCGGAGGCGGCCGCGTCTAGTTACAGGCTGCTGAGGCGCTCCCAGGCGAACCAGGCGAAGTAGAGCGCGAAGAGCACCAGGAACCCGGCGCAGCAACCCACCAGCCAGCGGTAGGCGTGGTCGTTGATGAAGCGCCGCCCCTTGGCCACCAACAAGGCCACGAACCAGAACCAGGCCAGGTCCGAGCTGATGTGCCCCAAATAGAACACCCCCAGGCCCCAGCGCCCCAAGGGGGTCTCCAGGGCCATGGTGGTCAGCGACAGCCCCACCGTGGCCCACCACAGCGACCAGTAGGGGTTGGCCAGGCTCAGGAGAAAGCCGTCGCGCACCGGCCCGGCGGCCCGCATGTCTCCCGGCTCCACGCTCAGCGTGAGGCTGGGCAGGGAACGGAACATGCCCCAGGCCAGCCACAGCAGGATCAACGCCCCGATCCCGCCGATTGCCCCGGCCACCCCGGAGCGGGTGAGCAGGGGCCCCAGGCCCAGCACCAGGGCGATGAGCAGGGCGGCCTCCAGGATGGCGTGGCCCAACACCACCAGGGGCCCGGCCTTCATCCCCTGGCGCGCCGCGTGGCTCACCGTGGAGGCCAGCACCGGGCCGGGCATCACCGCGCCGGACAGGCCGATGACGAACGAAGTGAACAAGAGTCCCCAGGCACCCAGGGTGCCGGGATCGGGCAGTGCGTTCATGCGGGTTACCTAGAAGTATTTGCAGCCCGGCAAATGGAATTTGGCATAGCCGATGATGGGGCAGTCGCAATCGGGCATGGCCGGGGCGCAGTCGGTCCACTGCCCCCCGCCGCCCTGCTCTCCGGCCTTGCCCTGCCCCTGGCGGCACATGGGGCAAGGCCCCTCCTCTTCCACCGGCTGCCCGCACACCGGGCAGTGGTGGGTGAATATGCCTATGGGGCCGCTCACGGCATGCAGCCCGTGCGGCCCTTGAGCACCGGGGCCTCGTAAAAGGCCTGGTAGGCCTTGAGCGAGCTGTAGATGTCGGCCTTGGCGCTGATCTCGAAGGGCGAGTGCATGGCCAGCATGGCCGGGCCCACGTCGATGATGTCCATGCCGTAGACGGCCATGTGCTTGGCGATGGTGCCGCCGCCGCCCTCGTCAACCTTGCCCATGCCCGCCGCCTGCCAGGTCACCCCGGCCTCGTCCCAAACCTTGCGCAGCCAGGCCACGTATTCGGCGTCGGCATCGCTGGCCCCGTACTTGCCACCGTGGCCGGTGTACTTGGTCAGGCACACCCCGTAGCCGATAAACGCGGCGTTGCGCTTCTCGTGCACCTCGGGGTAGTCGGGGTCGTAGGCCGCGTTGACGTCGGCGCTGAGCATCTGGCTGGCGGCCAGGGAGCCCATCACCTGGCGGTAGGAGGCACTCTCGCCGGCGGCCTCCAGCAGGGAGGCGGCCAGGTGCTCCAAAAAGCGGCTCTGGGCCCCGGTTGCCCCTTCGGAGCCGATCTCCTCCTTGTCCAGGAACACCGCCACCGAGGTCAGCGCCGGGTTCTTGAGGACCAGGATGGCCTCCAGGGCGGCAAAGGCGCTGGAGCGGTCGTCCTGGCCATAGGCCCCCACCAGGGCCCGGTCCAGGCCCACGTCGCGGGCCTTGCCCGCCGGCACCAGCTCCAGCTCGGCGCTGATCAGATCGGCCTCGGTGATGCCGTAGCTGTCGTTGAGCAGCTTTAGTACCCCCAGCTTGGCCTTTTCCTTGCCGCCCTCGGCGTCCAGAGGCAAAGAGCCGATAAGCAGGTTCATGCGCTCGGCCTCTATGGCATCCCCCAGCTTTTTCTGCTCCTGGCCCCGGCGGCTCAGGTGGGGCAGGAGGTCCAGCACGGTGAACACCGGATCGTTCGGTTCGTCGCCTAGGTGCACCTCGACCTTTTTGCCGTCCCTGGTGCACACCACCCCGTGGATGGCCAGGGGCCGGGACATCCAATGATACTTTTTGATGCCGCCGTAATAGTGGGTCTTTAAAAACACCAGTTCCTGGTCCTCGTAGAGCGGCTGCATCTTCAGGTCCAGGCGGGGCGCGTCGATGTGGGCCCCCAGCAGGCGCATGCCCTTGGCCGGAGAGTGCTTGCCCAACACCGCCAGGGCCACCACCTTGCCCTTGTAGTCAAAGTACAGGCGTTTGGCCTTGGTCCCCGGCTTGAAGGGCTTGAAGCTCTTGGCCTTGGCCCGGCTCACGATGGTGTCCACGGCCATGCGTTCGGTCTTGGCCTGGTCCAAAAACTCCTTGTAGCTCTCGCCCAGCTCCATGATCTGCTTGCGTTGGGCCGGCTTGGCCTGGTCCCACACGCTTTTCTTGGCTATGGTGAGCTTCTCGCTCAGGTCCTTGCACTGTTTCTTCGTCAGCTTGGCCATGACCGCTCCAGCCGTTTTGATTTAAGTGCCCTTGTCCAGGGCGCGAGGTTTAATTCTAATGCGCCGGGGCAGCGGCGTAAACCTTTATGCCCCGGCCGACCCTTCCGGCGCCTGGCGGGCCAGCAGAAAAAACTCCTGATTGCCCTTGGGGCCCAGGATGGGACTGGCCGCGCTGCCCAGCACCGTCAGGCCCAGGCCGCCCAGGCATTCGGCCACCTTGTCCACCGCCGCCTGGCGCTGAACAGGATCGCTCACCACGCCTCCCGCGCCCACCGCCTCGCGCCCCGCCTCGAACTGGGGCTTGACCATGGGCAGCAACCAGCCCCCCGGCCCCAGGCGGGGGATCAGGGGGGGCAGTACTAAGGTAAGGCTGATAAAGGAAACGTCCACCACGATAAGCCCGAATGGACCCGGCGCCATTTCCGGCGGCAGGTTGCGGGCGTTGGTGCGCTCGTGCAGGGTGACCCGGGGATCTTGCCGAAGCTTCCAGGCCAACTGGCCGTAGCCCACGTCCACGCAGGTGACCGCGGCCGCGCCGCGTTGCAGCAGGCAGTCGGTGAACCCCCCGGTGCTGGCCCCCACGTCCAGGCAGGTGAGCCCCCTCACCTCCAGGCCGAAGTGGTCCAGCGCCCCGGCCAGCTTGACCCCGCCCCGGGAGACGTAGGGGTGCTCCGGCCCCTCCACCGTGATGTCTGCTTGTTGGGGAATTTGTTGGCCCGCCTTGGCCGCCGGTTGGCCCGCCACCTTGACCAAACCGGCCAGGATCATGGCCTGGGCCTTGGCCCGGCTGGGGGCCAGGCCCCGAGCCACCAACTCCTGATCCAGACGCCGCCCCTTGCCCACCCGCCTAATCCAAAAGTCGGCGGGCGGCCTCGGCCACCGCCTGGGCGTCCACTCCGTAAAGGTGGCGCAACTGGGCCTGGCTGCCGTGCTCCACGAAGGTGTCGTTCAAGGCCACCACCCGGACCTTGATCCCGGTGAGCCCCCGCCTGGCCAAAAGCTCCAGCACCGCCGAGCCGAAGCCTCCGTTGGCCTCGTTTTCCTCCACGGTGACCAGCCGGCCGCAGGTGTGGGCCACCTCGCAGATCAGCTCCTCGTCCAGGGGCTTGACAAAGCGGGCGTTGACCACCGCCGCCTCCACCCCCTCCTGGGCCAGGCTTTCCGCCGCCTGGGCACAGGCCTCCACCCCCACGCCGATGCCAATGAGAGCCACGTCCTTGCCCGGACGGCGCATCTCGCCCTTGCCCCAGGGCAGGATGCGCAGCGGCTCGTCGTGGGCCACCCCCACCCCCTTGCCCCTGGGATAGCGCAGGGCCACCGGGCCGTCGTGCTCCAGGGCGGTGTAGAGCATGTGCCGAAGCTCGTTTTCGTCGGCCGGGCTCATGAGCGACAGGTTGGGCACGCAGCGCAGGAAGCTCAAATCCAGCAGCCCTTGGTGGGTGGCCCCGTCCTCGCCCACGATGCCCCCCCGGTCCAAGGCCAGCACCACCGGCAGGTTGGTAAGGCACACGTCGTGCACGATCTGGTCAAAGGCCCGCTGCATGAAGGTGGAGTAAATGGCTACCACCGGATGGAAGCCCTGCACCGCCAGGCCGGCGGCAAAGGTCACGGCGTGCTGCTCGGCGATGCCCACGTCCACGAAGCGCTCGGGAAACTCCTCGGCAAAAGGCGCCAGCCCGGTTCCCTCGGGCATTGCCGCGGTGATGGCCATGACCTCGGGCCGCCGGCGGGCCAACTCCAGCATGGTCTGGCCGAACACCTCGGTGTAGCTCTGGGGCGGCGGCGGAGCGGCGGGATCGCGGCGGGGCGGCCGGGCCCCCACCCCGTGATAGTGGGAGGGGTTGGCCTCGGCCGGGGCGTAGCCCCTGCCCTTGGTGGTGATCACGTGCACCAGTTGGGGGCCTTGCAGGGGCTTGACGTATTTGAGCGTCTCGATGAGCCGCTCCAGGTTGTGGCCGTCGATGGGCCCCACGTAGTTGAACTTGAGGGCCTCGAAGAGCATGCCCGGAGTGTAGAAAGCCTTGAAGGACTCCTCCGAGCGCCGGGCGATGTTCAAAAGATCCTCGCCCATGGAGCCCAGGGCCTTGAGGCGCCGCTCCATGGATTTGCGGAAGGTCTGATAGGCCTTGCCCGACAGGGCCCTGGACATGAACTTGCTCAGGGCCCCTACGTTGGGGGCGATGGACATGCCGTTGTCGTTGAAGACCACGATTAGGTCCTCGTCCAGGTCGCCGGCCTGGTTCATGCCCTCGAAGGCCATGCCCGCGGTAAAGGAGCCGTCGCCGATGACCGCCACCACCTTGCCGGGCCCCTTTTTTAGGCGCTCGCCCACGGCCAGGCCCAGGGCGGCGGAGATGCTGGTGCTTGAGTGGCCGGTGTCAAAGGCGTCGTGGGGGCTCTCGGAGCGCTTGGGAAAGCCGGAGATGCCACCCAACTGGCGCAGGGTGTCAAAGCGATCGCGCCGCCCGGTGAGCAGCTTGTGGGCATAGGTCTGGTGGCCCACGTCCCACACGATCTTGTCCACGGGCGTGTCGAACACGTAGTGCAAGGCTAGGGTCAGCTCCACCACCCCCAGGCTGGGGGCCAGGTGGCCGCCCACCTTTTCCACCGAGTCGATAATGCGTTGGCGCAACTCTTCGGCCAGATCCTCCAGTTGACGCAGGTTCAGATCCTGCAGGTCGTCCGGCGAGTCGATCTGGTCCAAGAGGGAAACCGGCGGTTGGTTAGCGGCGCACACAGTCTCGTTCCTTAGTGGGTGCGGGCCATGATGTAGCGGGCCAACTCGGCCAGCGGAGCGGCGGCCGGGCCCAGGCCCTCGGCAATGGCCGCGGCCTGGTCCACCAACTCCTGCCCCATCTTGCGGGCCTGGGCCACTCCCACCACGGCGGGATAGGTCATCTTGCCCCGGGCCAGGTCCGCGCCCACCTTTTTGCCCAGGGCGTTGAAATCTCCTTCCAGGTCCAGCAGGTCGTCGGCGATCTGGAAGGCCAGGCCGACGCGTCGGCCGTAACGCACCAGTTGACGCACCTGCTCCGGGTCGCCCCCGGCCAGGATGGCCCCGGATTGCACGCTGGCGGTGATGAGCGCCCCGGTCTTCATGGCGTGCATGTATTGCACGATGGCCAGGTCCGGCTTGAGGTTCTCGCTGGCCAAATCCACCGCCTGACCGCCCACCATGCCCACATAACCGGCGGCCTTCATCACCACCTGGGAGGCTTCCAGCACCCGGCAGGGGTCCAGGCCATCGGTCTGGGCGGGGTCGCTTAAGAGCACCATGGCCTGGGTCAGCAGGCCGTCCCCGGCCAGCACGGCCAGGCCCTCGCCGTAGACCATGTGGCTGGTGGGCACTCCCCGGCGAAACTCGTCGTCGTCCATGGCCGGCAGGTCGTCGTGGATCAGGGAGTAGGTATGCACCATCTCCATGGCGCAGGCGCAGAACATGACCCGCTCCGGGTCGCCGCCCACCGCCTCGGCCCCGGCCAGGCACAGGATGGGCCGTAGACGCTTGCCCCCGGCGAATAGGCTGTAGCGCATGGCCTCCAAAACGCGCCCGCCCGCCTCCTGGGCGGGCAGTAGGCGATCCAGAGCCGCGTCCACCATCTCCCGGCGGCGGCTCAGATAGGCCTTGAGCTCCACCCCCTACTCCTCGTCGTCGCCGTCAAAGGGGGTTTCCACCAGGGCGCCCTCGTTGTTCTTGAGCAGCAGGGCCACCTTTTTCTCGGCCTCGTCCAGGCGCTGGTCGCAGGCGGCGGCCAGCTTGACCCCCTCCTCGAAAAGGGCCAGGGACTGCTCCAGCTCCAACTCGTCGTCCTCCAGGCGCTCCACGATCTCTTCCAGGCGCTGCAAGGACTCCTCGAAGCCGGGCTCTTTTTTGGCTTTGGCCATGCTCACTCTCCCAAACGCTGGGCCAACACCTGGCTCAGGGCCACCCAGTCCTGGGGGTCCACCCGTGCTCCGGCCAGCTTGACCCCGAAATCCAAATGCGGGCCGGTGACCCGGCCGGTTGACCCAACTTTACCTATAACTTGGCCCTTTTTCACCTTTTGCCCCGTTTTGACCAGGGCTTGGGACAGGTGCAGATAGCGGGTTATCAGGCCCTGGCCATGGTCGATGAGCACGGTGTTGCCGCTGAAATAGGCGTCGATGACCAGGGCCACCGTGCCGTCGGCCGCGGCGGGCACCGGAGTGCCGTCGGCCCCGCGCAGGTCTATGCCTCCGTGGGGGCTCTTTTCCTTGCCGTTGACAAAGCTGCGGCGGCCGAACAGGCTGACCACCTGGCTGTCCAGAGGCATCATGAAGGCCGAGCGCCACAGGGGCTGGGGGGTGAAGGAGCCGAACACCGCCAGCATCTGTTCGCGCTCGCGGCGGTAACGCTTCAGGGTCTCGGGGCTGAGCCTCGTGTACTTGGAGTTCACCTTGATCCGGCGGGCGCCCCGGTCGCGCAGGTAAAGCTTAATCTTGGCGGCGGCCACCTGCTTGCCGTCCACCTTGGCCCGCACCACCGCCGCTCCGGTCTTGTCCTGCAGGTCCGGGGCCACCGCGCCGTACCAGCAGCCGTCCGTGCCCTTGGCCAGGGCGGTTTCCCGGCCGTTGAGCTCCGCCCGCACCTGGGCGGGCGTCCCCTCCAGGCACAGGCGCACCAGGGCCGGTTGACCCAGGGCCAGTTTGGCGGGCTCCACCTGCAGGCTGGCCGCCCAGACGGGCGCGGCGCTCAGCAGCAAAAGTACGCAAAGCAATATGGGCCGTAGCCGCCTCAATCTTCTATCTCCTCCACTTTGGCCCGCAGCGCGCCCTGGGCCAGGCGCACCCGAATTTTCTTTCCTCGCGCGCTGTCCTGGGCCCGGCGCAGCAGGCGGCCCTCATTGTCGCTGACCAAGGCGAAGCCCCGGCCCAGCACGGCCAGCGGGCCCAGGGCCCGCAAGCGGGCCTCCAAAGTACGCACCCTGGCCCGCCGTTGGTTAATACCCAGCGCCCCGGCCGAGGCCAAACGCCGGGCCAGCTCGCGCTGGCGCCCGGCGGCCAGGGCCAGGCGGCGCTCCGGCCGGGCGCTCAGGGCCCGCTCCCGCAAGCGGCCCACCTGACGGGCCCGCCTGTGCAGGCCCCCGCTCAGGGCGTGGCCGGCGCGGGAAAGCAGGTCGTCCACCCTGAGGCGCTTGTCGGACAAGCGGCGGCGGGGGTCGCCCAGGGCGCGGGCCAGGGAGCGCACCCGCCCCTGCCGCTCGCGCACCAGGCGGGCGCCGCCCCGGGCCAGGCGTCCGGACAGGGCCCGCAGCCGGCGGGTAAGCTCGTCGCGGTTGGCCACCAGCAGCTCGGCCGCGGCCGAGGGGGTGGGCGCGCGCAGGTCCGCCACCAGGTCGCTGATGCTCACGTCGATCTCGTGGCCCACCGCCGACACCACCGGTATGGGGCAGGCGGCGATGGCCCGGGCCAGGGCCTCGTCGTTGAAGGCCCACAAATCCTCGGGCGAGCCGCCGCCCCGGGTGAGCACGATCACCTGGGGCCAGCCCCAGGCGGCCAGATCGGCCAGGGCCTCCACCATCTGGGGCGCGGCGGAATCGCCCTGCACCCGCACGGGATAGATGGCCACGGCCACCTTCTGGTCGCGGCGGTGCAGCACGTTCAAGAAATCGCGGATGGCCGCCCCGGTGGGGCTGGTGACCACCGCCACCCGGGCGGGCAGCTCGGGCAGCTCCTGCTTGCGCTCCGGATCGAAAAGCCCCTCGGCCTCCAGGCGCTTGCGCAGCTGCTCAAAGGCCAGGGCCAGGGCTCCGGCGCCCCGCGGCTCCACCGCGTCCACCACCAGTTGCACCTCGCCCCGGGCCTGGTACACGCTCACCCGTCCCTGGCAGAGCACCTGCAAACCCTCTTCCAGGGCGAAGCGCAGCAAGGAGGCCTGGTGCTTGAACAGCACCGCCCGAAGGGTGGCGTCACGGTCCTTGAGGGCGAAATACATGTGGCCGCTGGGCGGGGTACGCAGGCCGCTGATCTCGCCTTCCACCCACACAAAATCAAAGGTCTGCTCGGTCAGGCGCTTGAGGCGCCCCACCAGTTCGCTGACCGTAAGGATTTCGCGCCGGGTAAAAAGCTCCAGGGGTTCCACGGCATTGCTCCCGTCAATGCGTCGGGCCCCCGGCGGGGGGCCCTGATACCTCAAGTTATCACACGCTCCGGGGAGCCACAAGGCGGCCTAGCGGATGGCCGGCAGGGAGTCGAGCCACTTGCGCGCCTGCTTCGCCTGGTCGCAACCTTGCTCCTCGCAGCCGGGGTCCGCGTCCAGGGTGCCCTGAGGCCAGGCCCCTCCGGCCAGGACCTGGTTCAGTTCCTGGGCGCTCTGGGCCATGGCGGTGAGCAGGCCGCGCTGGTCCTGGGGCAAGGGCCAGCGGGCGGTGAGCACCCCGCGGGCGTCCAGGTCCTGGTCCCGCCAGGTGAGCCAGGCCACGTACAGGGGCCGCGCGCTGTGGCCCAACACCCAACCCAGGGCGTTGCCCGCCCAGCGCCCCGGACGCTCCAGGCGGCCGGAGAGCCAAAAAACATAGGGCAGCTGGCGCACCTGCTTTTGATGGGCCAGCATGGCCTGCTCCAAGACCGAGCGCGGCACCAAGCGACCGTACACCGTGGCCACGGCCCGCTGCCACAGGCCTAACCCCGCTCGCCAGTCCAGGGGCGCCTCCCATAGCCACGCGCCCTGGGGGCGGGCCAGCAGCCAGCAGTCCAGGCCCCACTCGAACTGTTTGTGGGCCAGCATGTGCTCGGAGTACGGGCCCTGGGTGAAAGCGTTGACCAGGTCGCGGTGGGCCCTGAGGTCCAAAAGGGCGTGGGAGAGCCAGCCCAGGGCAAAGGCCTGCTCGCCGGAATTGCGGGCCAGGGCCAGCATGGCCCGGGTCAATTGCCAGGGCCGCAGCAGGTGGACCGCATAGGCCAGGTTGCTCTCGCCGCCGGGATAGTAACCCGCGTCATGGGCGATGGCCCCGGCCAGGAACCCCGGCCACAGGCGCTTAGCCTGGCTGGGGTCGAGGCCCAGGCGGGTGGACAGGGAGGGCCACAGCGCCCGGCAGAAGGTGAAGTGGCTGAACGGCCCCACCGCCTCGGCCGGGGCGGCCGGGGCCAAAAAAGCCGCCAAGAGCAGCAGACCAACCAGGCTACGGCCGGTCCAGGACAAGAAGCGCCTCCGTGTGCCCGGTGTGGGGGAACATGTCCACCACGGCCAGGCTCTGCATGGCGTAGCCCGCCTCCAAGAGCACCGCCGCGTCGCGGGCCAGGGCCGCCGGGTGGCAGGAGATGTAGATGATTCGCTTGGGGGCCAGGGCGGCCAGGGCGGGCATGACTCCCTTGGCGCCGCTGCGTGGCGGGTCCAGCAGGGCCATGGCGAAGCCGCGTTTCTGGGCAACCAGTTTGGCGGTGGCGGTGGCCGCCTCGCCTGCCATCAGCTCCACCTTGGCGGCCAGGCCCTCGCGCCGGGCCAGGGCCTTGGCGCTGGCGTAGCTTTCCGGGTCGCCTTCCACGGCCAGCACCGCCCGGCCGTCGTGGGCCAACGGCAGGGTGAAGTTGCCCCCGCCCGCGTACAACTCCAGCGCCCCGCCCTCCGAGGCTCCGGCCGCCGCCCGGCGCACCAGGCCGATCAGCTCGCGGTTGGCCCCGAAGTTGGCCTGAACGAACTCGCCGGGATAGGCGCTCAGGGTGAGGCCCTCTTCGCGCCAGTAGTCCACCCCGTTTTCCGCAGTGCGCTCCCAGGGCTCCACCCGGCCCGCCTGCTCCAAACGGGTGGCCGCGGCCCCGGCCCCCCGGCAGAGACGGCGCAGCTCGCCCCGCCAGCGGTTGGACAGGGGCCGGCCCCGGTCCAGGCCCACGGTGACCAGGGAACGCTCCTCGCCGCCCAACACCTCCAGATAGGTGAGGTGGCTGGTGTCCATCTGGGCCAGGCCCTGGGCCAAGCCGGGCAACAGGCGGTTGACCTCCGGCGCGGCCACGGGGCAGGAGGTAACCGGCACCACCCGTTGGCTGGCCGCGGCCAAGAAGCCCAGGCCTTCGGGCCCCACGCTGAGGCGCACCCGGTGGCGCCATCCCCAGACCTGGGGCGAGGGCACGCTCTTTAGGGGCGGCAAGTCCCCCAGGCGGGCCAACGCCCGGCTAACCCACCCCGCCTTGGCCTGAACCTGGGCCTCGTACTCCAGGTGCTGCATCTGGCAGCCGCCGCACTCACCGAACAGGGGGCAGGCGGGCTCCACCCGCTGGGGCGAGGCCTCATCCACGACCAACAGTTCGGCCCGCCCGAAGTCGCGCTTGGCCTCCACCAGACGGGCCCGCACCTTTTCGCCGGGCAGGGCGCCGGGCACGAACACCACCCGGCCCGAGGCCTCGTGGGCCAGGCCGTCGCCGCCGGAGGCCAAGTCCTCCACTGTAAGCGTCATTTCTTGGCCGGGCTGGGCCGGGTCTTGCAAGGTCAACTCGCTCTCCTGGGTATGGGTTACAAGGGCTCTTACATGCTATCTTACCGCAGGAAATCTTCTCACCCAGCCCCAGGGAGGAAAAGCGTGAGCCAAGAGGCGGTGGACAAACTTTGGAAGCGATGCCAGGACGAGCCCTTCCCCAAACTGCTGGACATCGAGGTGTTGGAGATCGAGCCCGGCCGGGCCCGCACGGCCATGACCTTTCGTCCGGAGATGAAAAACATCTTCGGCAAGCTGCACGGGGGCGCCATCTTTTCCCTGCTGGACGAGGCCTTTCAACTGGCCTGCAACGCCCACGGCCAGATAGCGGTAGCCCTGTCCCTGAACATCTATTATTTGGCCACGCCGGACGAGGGGGCGCGGCTGCTGGCCGAGGCCAGGGAAGTAAACGCCACCCGCAAGACGGCCCTGTACGACGCCGAGGTGTGGCAGGAAGACGGCAAGAAAATCGCCACCGGCCAGGCCCAGGCCTACCGGGTGGGGCACCCCCTGCCCCTGGACGATGAGGGCCAACTCACAACATAAAGTAAATTATTAAGTAATCTTTATTAAACTGCGTAATTATTTATGATCTAATATGGCGTCGGCCAGGGCGGCCAAGGCCTCCCCGGCGGGCCGCCGGAACAGTAGCTTGGCCTTGGGGTCCAGGTGGGTCAGGGTCTGGTTGATGATCACCAGGTCGTGGTCCAGGCCCAGGGTGTAGCGCGGCAGCTCGGCCGCCGGGTTCACCGCCAGGCTGGAACCCACCACCACCAGGGGCTGGGCCTCGCAGCACAGGTGGCGGGCCAGCTCCAGGTCCCGTAAACGCAGATCCTGTCCAAAAGAGATGGTGGCCGGCTTGAGCCGCCCCCCGCAGGATGGGCAGGTGGGGTCCTTGTGACCCTTGCGAAAGCGCTTGAGCACGTCGGCGGTGGGTTCGCTGAAATGGCCGCAATCCAGGCAGGTGGTCTCGAACACGTTACCGTGTAGCTGCACCACCGCCCGGTCCGGCACCCCGCCCGCCTGATGCAGGCTGTCCACGTTCTGGGTTATCACCCCCGTGAGCAGGCCCGCGTCCCACAAGCGGCCCAGGGCCTTGTGCCCCGGATTAGGGTAGGCCTTGGTAAAGCCGGGGTACCATTCCAGGTAAAAGCGCCAGTAGGCTTCGCGGGCCTCGGGGCTCTCCAGGAACTCCTCGAACAATACCGGCTTGTGACGGCTCCAGATTCCCCCCGGGGAACGGTAATCGGGTATGCCGCTTTCGGTGGACATGCCCGCCCCCGTGAACACCACCAGCCTGCCGCCCTGGGTGACCAGGTCGGCAAGCTGCTTGATTTTTTCGTCCATGTGCCTCACCTAGGTTGACAGTCACATGACTCCAGCATAGAGATATGACCATGAACAAGCAAGAAAATGCGGCAAACCTGGCCTCGTTGCCCCGTCCGTTGGTGGCGGTGATGTCTTCGGGATTTTTCGGCTTTTTTGCCCATGCCGGCTTTTTGCAGGGCCTGGCCGATTTGGGCCTAACCCCGGACGCCTATGCCGGCTCTTCTTCCGGCGCGTTGGTGGCCGCCTTCGCCGCGGGCGGGGCCTCGCCCCGGCGCATGCTGGAGCTGTTCGTCCAGCTGGGCCGCCGCGACTTCTGGGACCCGCCCTCCCCGGCCGCCACCCTGCGCTGGCTCATCGGCGGCCTCAGGGGGCGCAGCGGCTATCTGGCGGGCGAGGCCTTCGAACGCCTGCTGCAGGAATACCTGCCGGTCACCCGCTTTGAGGACTGCCCCCATCCCTGCCTGATGAGCGCCCTGGATTTGACCAGCGCCCGCCGGGTGATTCTGACCCGGGGCTCCCTGCCCCACGCGGTGCGCGCCTCGGGGGCGGTGCCCGCCCTGTTCGCGGCGGTGCCGCATGAGGGCGGCCTCTTGGTGGATGGCGGGCTCGTGGACAAGGCCCCGCTCACGGCCAGCGCCGATCACCTGGGCGCGGCCACCCTGATGAGCCACATCCTGCCCAGTTCCAGCCTGGAGAGCGGCCCGGAGCAGACCCTGGCCCGCAGCCTGGCCCCCCTGCGCGTCCAGTCCCGCTCCGTGGACGCGGCCCGCTGGCAGGGATATTTGGACCAAAAGGATGAAGTGACCCGGCGGGGTCTGGCCCTGCGCGAGGTGGTGGCCCAAAACATCCCCCGCTGCGGCCCCAAGCGCATGCACCACGGCCCGGCCGCCTTTGCCGCGGCCCGGGCCAACGCCATCAAAATTTTAGGGGAATGATCCCTAGGTTTCCTCGACCACGGGAAGCGCCGCCTGATAGGCTTCCCCTTGGCCCAGGGTCATGCAAAAGCGCACCCGCTCCCAATTCACCGTGCCCTGGCGGCAGTTCTGCCGGTCCATGAGCACCCCTTGCAGGGGCGCGGGGGTTTTATCGCGGGGGCCGTCGTTGTCCACGGAGGTGTAGTTGCCCCCTCGCAGGGTGTACTTGGCCAAGAGGCGGTTGCGCAGGTGCCAGGGGCAGGTCACCCCCAGGGCCGCGCCCGGTGCGTGGGCCTTGATCTTTTTCTTGATGAACTGGTCGCTGGGCAACAGCCCCCGGCCGTGCATGATGCGCGAACTGGGCACTACGTACACCGCGGCGTAGCCCAGGGCCAAAGCCTCGTCCCGCACCCGGCCCACTTCGCAGCCCGGGCAGCCGCCGGTGCACAACAGCCCCATATCCTGATCCACGTCGGCGGGGCAATCCAGGGGCCTTAGGCAGAAGGGCAAAAACAGCACCCGCCGGGAAAAGGGCGTGGCCGCGAAGGCCTTGCGGAAATAGCGATTGCCCGCCCGCACCATGAGGCGCAGGTCCAGGCCGGGGCTGATGCGGTCCAGCAGGCCCTGGAGCATCCAGCTATAGCGCCGGAACAGGGCCAGGGTGAGGCGCGGGCACAGCAGGCGGCCCACCAGCAAGGGCCCCAGCACGGCCACCAACAACCCCGCCAAGCCCACACCGGCCCAGGCCAGCCACATCCATGCGCTGCTTTCCATCATTGGTGAAGTTTGCCAGGAGAAGCACCCGGAGGCAAGGGACGACCGGGTGAATTCGCCCTAATCGCCCGACTCGCCCTCTGCCCGCTCATAGGCCCGCATGGCCGCGAGGTATTCCTCGGGCAGATCGCAGGCCCTCCCGGTGGCCGGGTTGAAGCAGGAAACCTTGGTGATCCCCTCGGCAGCCAAAAGGTCTTCCTCGGGCAGCCACAGGACGTAGCGGAAGCTGAAGGAACGCCGTCCCCAGTCGGCGGTGCGCAGATACACCTGCACCAAGTGGTGGTGCTGCACCGGAAGCTGGTAGCGGCAAGTGTCACGCTGCACCAAAAGGCAGCGCTCCTCGCCGCCCGCGGTGGAAAGGCCCAGGTGGGACAGATAAGCCAGGCGGGCCTCCTCGAAGTAGGTGAAGAAGCGCGAGTTGCTCACCCGGCCCAGGGGGTCCAGGTCGGAGAAACGGGGCCGGAACTCCAGGTTGAACCGGAAGAGGCTCAGGGGATGGGGTCGGTTGTCGCTTGCTCTTGGGCTCATGCTTCCCTATCGGTGCTGCTAATATCAACTCTTGGGGCGACGGCGGGACAAGCTCACCACCTTGCCGCCGCCTTGGTCCTGGGGCCCGGCGTCCGGCTCGGGCTCCGGCTCCCCGCCGTGGGGCTGGCTGGGCTGGGGCGGGGCCAGGCGCTCCAGGCGCATGGCTTCGCCGCCCATGCTGAACTCGTCGCCGTCGATATATTCTTCCCGCAGAATCCAGGTGGCCTCCTGGGCCGGGGGATGCAGGACCAGCAGACGAATCTGCCACCAGCCGGGCTTGATGTCGGCCAGGATCTCCTCCACCCTGGCGTAGGCCACGGGCTCTTGCTTGCGGTGGATCAACACGATGTCGCCGATCTGGGTCTCCACGGGGCTCCTTTCCTGTCCATTCAGTATGCTGGCTGGGGGCCGCCCCCTGTCAAGCCGTCTCGCCGCCCAGGCGCTCCAAACGCCGGTCAAAATCCGCCCGGTCCACCGTGTACTCCTGGGTGCCGTAGCAGGCCACCGCATAGGAGGCCAACACCGCGCCCCACAAACAGGCCTGGGCCAGGTCCTTGCCCAGGGCCATGGCCTTGAGCAGGCCGGAGCGATAGGCGTCGCCCGCTCCGGTGGGGTCCTTCACCTGGCTCGCCGGACAGGCGGGGATGTCGGTGCGGTCCGGGCCCCGCCAAAGCACCGAGCCCTCCTCGCCCTTGGTGGTTATCACCGCCTCCACCTTGTCGATGATCTGGCTCAGCTTGAGCCCGGTCATGCGCTGGATAAGCTCCAGCTCGTAGTCGTTGCTGATGAGGACCTGGGCCCCGCTGAAGGCCTTGACCAGCTCCGGCCCTTGCCAGATGTTGAGCGACTGGCCGGGGTCGAAAATATAGGGTATGCGGTGACGCCGAAACTGGGCGGGCAGTTCGGTCATGTCCTCCAGGTTGCCGGGGGCCACGATGGCCAGGGAGGAAGCGGGGTTCATATCCTCGACCGCGCACTGGCAGGAGAAATTCATGGCTCCGGGGTTGAAGCCGGTGATTTGGTTGTCCGACTTGTCGGTGGTGATAAAGGCGCCGGCGGTGAACTCTTCCGGCACCTGGCGCACTTGGCTGGTGTCCACCCCCTGGCTATCCATCCATTCCAAATAGCGGTCGCCGTCGCGGCCCAGGCAGGCCAGCAAGGTGGGCCGCTCGCCCAGTTGGGCCAGGCCGTAGGCGATGTTGCCCGCGGTGCCGCCCAGCTTTTCCTGCAACCCGTTTACGTTGAAGCACACGTTGAGGACGTGGATCTTGTCGGGCAGGATGTGATCGGCAAAGCGCCCTTCAAAGTTCATGATGCGGTCGTAGGCCAAGGAACCCGACACATAGATGCGCACTTAGCTGTCTCCTCAGGTTCGGGAAAAAACGCCGGGCTTGTCCAGGGCGGCCAGCAGCCGCTCCACCCAGGCTCTGGCCTCGGCCAAGGCCTGCCCGGAGGAAGGTTCGGGGACGGCTTCCTCGCTAAGGTCCAGGCTGAAGCACTCGCTTCGGGCCAGGCGGCACACCGTCCAGCCGGGCAGGCCCGGCGGCACATGGGGGCGCTCGTTAATGCGGTACAGGCTGAAGCACTCGGCGTCGCAACGCGCGCTGTAGAAACGTCCGTAAACCCGCACCCGGACGACCTGGTCCAGCAGATCACGCCTGGCGAATTCCCTTAGCACCAGGTCGAAAAGCTCTTTGCCCGGCTCGCCAATACCCTGTACGGCCATAAGCCCTCCTTACGGTGATGGGCTGAAATGCCGCGTAGTTATGCAATAGTAGAACCCCCGGCCCCACCTGTCAAGGTGGGGCCGGGGGGCAAAGGAGCTCCCGGAAGGAAACTTAGCGCTTGGGGCTGGCGGCCAGCATATGGCCCAGGGCTTGGTTGGCCCCCCGGTTGGCGCAGAACTCACCGCACATGGTGCACACGTGGGTGTCGCTGGGCGAGCGCTCGCCCCGGATGCGCCGGGCGTCCTCGGGGAACAGGGCCAGCTCGAACTGGGCCTCCCAGTCCAGGTCGCGGCGGGCCTTGCTCATGGCCGTGTCGCGCCCCCGCCGCTCAGGGTATTTGGCCAGGTCCCCGATGTGGGCGGCCAGGCGGGCCACCTTGACCCCCTCCACCACGTCGGCCAGGTTAGGCAGAGCCAGATGCTCGGCCGGGGTGATGTAGCAGATCAGGTCCGCCCCGTAGCGGGCGGACTGGGCCGCGCCAATGGCCGCCACCACGTGGTCGTAGCCCGCCCCCAGGTCGGTGGGCAAGGGCCCCAGCATGTAATAGGGCGCCCCTCCGCTCATGCGCTTTTCCAGGATGATGTTGGCCTCCACCTCGTCCAGGGGCACGTGGCCCGGCCCCTCCACCATCATCTGGCAGCCTAACGAGCGGCCCACCTCGGCCAGCTCGCAGTTGATGATGAGTTCCTGCACCATGACCCGGTCGCTGGAATCGGCGATGGCCCCGGCCCTAAAACCGTTGCCCAGGCTGAGCACCGCGTCGTATTTCTTGAGGATGCCCGCCACCCGGTCGAACTGCTCGTAAAGGGGGTTTTCCCGGCGGTTGGCCTGCATCCAGGCCACCATGGAGGCCCCGCCCTTGCTCACCAGGCCGCCGTAGCGGTAACCTTGTCGCTCCAGGCGCTCCAGGGTGAACAGGTTGATGCCGCAGTGGATGGCCATGAAGGAGATGCCGTCGGCGCACTGGCGCTCGATCAGCTCGAACAGCTCCTCCGGGTCCAGCTTGTTGGGATCGCCGTGGCGCCGGGCCGCCTCGCTGAAGGCTTGGTACAGGGGCACGTTGCCCACCGGCAGCTCCACCGCGGCCAATACCTCGCGGCGCACCAGGTCCAAATCGCCGCCCACCGATAGCTCCATCAGGGTGTCGGCCCCCGCCTCCTGGGCGGCCAGGGCCTTGGCCACCTCCTGGCCCACGTCGGCCAGGTCGGTGCTGGTGCCGATGGAGGCGTTGATCTTGGTCCTGAGCCCGCGCCCGATGCCCACGGCGCGGCACTGGTGGTGGGGGTTCTGCGGCACCACCACCCGGCCCAGGGCGATCTGTTCACGCAGGGCCTCGGGGCTGAGTCCCTCGCCTTGGGCGATGGTTTGCATCACAGGGGTTACGCGGCCCGCCTGGGCCGCCTGCAGGGTGTTTTCCATGCTCGGTCCTCCGGAGATGGGGAGCAACTACCGTGCTCCACAAAAAAAGCCCCGACCCGCAAAAATACGGGATCGGGGATTTACCATCTCACATTACTACTACTCTGCGCTTCCCCCTAAAAACACTCCCTTACGATTTAGCCCCATAAATATGCTTGACAATCTACTTTTTCCTACGACACAATACTCACGGCATCGCGTTCTATTGCTTCCCCCATGCTTCCCCGAGGAATGTGAGACCAAGCGAGGGACTTTTTATGGCGAAGATAACCAAGAGGCTGGTGGACAGCCTGAGGCCCGATCCTGAGCGGGATGTTTGGGCCTGGGATGACGAGATCAAAGGCTTTGGGGTCAGGGTCAAGCCCAGCGGCCACAAGGGCTACCTGGTCCAATACCGCGCCCAAGGCCGCACCCGCCGCTTTACCTTGGGCGCCCACGGCAAGCTGACCCCTGAGCAGGCCCGTAGATTGGCCCAGAAGAAGTTGGGAGAGGTGGCCGAGGGTGGAGATCCCGCCGAGGAGCGAAGACGCGGCAGACAGGCGCTCACGGTGCGAGAGCTGGCAAAACGCTATATGGACGAGCATGCCATACCCAAAAAGAAGCCCGCCAGCACCTTCCGTGACGAGCGGCTGCTGGAACGCTTCATCTTGCCGGCCCTGGGCAACCGCAAGATTAAGACCATAAGCAGGACCGACGTGGCGCAGCTGCACCACAAGATTGGCCAGGAGACCCCCACCCAGGCCAACCGCACCCTGGCCGTGCTTTCCAAAATGCTGACCCTGGCCATCCGGTGGGGCTTGTATGAAGGGGAAAACCCTTGCCGCCACATCGAACGCTTTAAGGAGAGCAAGAGGGAACGCTATCTCAACCAGGATGAGCTGGCCCGCCTCGGAGCCGCCATCCACAAGGCCGAGGGGAGCAAGCAGATCAGCCCCACCGCTGCGGCCGCCCTGCGCCTCCTGACCCTTACCGGCATGCGGTTGGGCGAGGTGCTCAGCCTGCAATGGGCCTGGATTGACTCCCAGCGGGGCGTAATCTTCTTTCCGGATAGCAAGACCGGCCAGAAGGTCACGGCCCTGGGAGGGCCCGCCCTGGAGCTCCTGGACAACCTTCCGAGGACCGCCGGCAACCCCCACGTGTTCCCGGGGCAGAAATTTGGCCGGTCGCTCCAAAGCCTCAATGTCCCCTGGCGCCTGGTCCGGGATAAGGCTGGCCTGAAAGGCGTCAGGCTCCACGATCTCCGCCACACCCACGCCAGCGTGGGGGCCGCAGCCGGCCTGTCCCTGCCGGTGATTGGGGCCCTGTTGGGCCACACCCAGGCGGCCACCACCCAGCGTTACGCCCACCTAGCCCAGGATCCCGTAAAGCAGGCAGCCGATCAGGTGGCGAGCCTAATTGATAGCGCCATGCGGGCGCCGGCTAAGCGCAAAGTAGTCGATATTTATAAAGGCAAGAAGGGGCAGCACGAAGAGTAGCTTGCATTTCCTATAACAAAAAACAGACTATCTGGCTGAATTCAAGCAGTAGCCGATATGGATCACCGGCCCTTTTAGGGCGCAAATCACAGCAGCTTTTACAAGTCTATATTTTGAGAGGCAACCAGCGCGACGATTATGAATCCAGTACCATGCGCGCTGTCTGCTGTAACTCAGCCTTGGTGATTGGTGTTCACCGCCTCTATACACGGCCGTCCATCCTTCGCCTATCCCTATTTTTCAGTATTTGCCGAGGAGACCGGCGAGGGATCGGGCCAGGGGGGCAACCTGAACCTTTCCCTGCCCGAGTCCGTAGACGGCGAGGCCTATCGCGTTGCCCTGGGCACAGTGCTGCGTTGGGTCAAGCGTTTCGCGCCCACCTTCCTGGTGGTCTGCCTGGGCCTGGATACGGCCAAAGGCGATCTCACCAGCTCCTGGAGCCTGAGGGCGGCGGACTTTGAAGCCAATGGCCGCCTGCTGGGCGAGCTGGGCCTGCCCACCTTAGTGGTACAGGAGGGAGGCTATGACATCCGCTCCCTGGGGGTGAACGCGCGCAACTTCTTCAGCGGCCTGGCCCAGGGCATAGGGCTTTCCTAAGGTCGCGGTTTAATGACCATGATCGCCGTGGCCGCGGTCGTCCTGGCCCTCTCGGCCGGCTATTACCTGGTTAAGAAATCTCACGGCAAGCAAGGCGAGCCGCCCAATTAGCCTTTAGGGCGTCAAGTTTCCGCAGGGTCCGGCAGGGGGGCGGCTGATTTCCTGGCAGCGACGCGTTGACGGGTTCTGCCCACTAGGGCAAAAGGGAACTCGGTGAGGGTGCGCAGGCCTCCGGCGGTGGAGAAGTTCCTGAGCTGCTGCGAAACTTGCCCCATGGCCTCCTTGAGTTTTATCTTCCCTTTGTCGTCGCCCAACTCCCTTACCCTCTTCAGGCGATACAGCGAGTAGCCGCCAAGCAGAAAGGCGAACAGAAAGAAGAAATCCCAGTACTGAAACTTGAGCACGTGGAACGCCTGCTCACTGCCAGGGGCCTCCCAGGTGAAACTGAAGGATAGCTTCCGGTCCTTGAAGAAATCCGCGAAGCGCCCGCCCACCACTGGGGCTAGGCTGGCCGCCAGGGAGTTGGCCAGGGTGGTGGCCGCCAAAAACCCTGTGGCCCTGCCGCTGGGGGCCAATTTGATAGCTATGTTGCCGGTGCTCAGGTTGGTGCCTGCGGTGGATATGCCCATGGCAACGTGCAGCAGAACCAAAAGAGGCATGGTCAGGCCATGCTCTAGCTCGGCGGGAAAGGTCACGAAGGTCCAGCCCAGCAAGCAAAAGATGAAAATGGGGCCGCTGATAGCCAGGACCGATTTGTTGCTGTAACGGTCGGAAAGCCTGCCCCAGATCAAATAAAAGAATACGCTGATCAGCTGGCTCAAAGCTCCCAGGCCGATCACATAGGTCATGCTGTAGCCCAGGCGCTTAAGCATGTAGACTGTGAAAAAGGGGGCCGCCAGGTTCACCGCAAAGTTCCAAGAACCCAGAAAGTATATTAAATTTCTGAAATTGGAATCCTTGAACGGCTCCAAGAGCAAGGATATGAACCCGATTTTTCGCTTGGGCATGCGGACCTCGGGTATCTTGCTAATGAAGTAAATCGCCAGCACCCCCGCCGCGATGCCCAGCAGGAAAATGATTGAGTAACCATATTCCACATGATCGGGCAACTGGCCTTTCCACCAGTCCAAAAAAATCGCCGCCGCAAGGCTTAGCACCAGGGCGGTCATGGTGGATAAGGCATGGCGTTTGGAATAGAAGCCGCCTAGGTTGTCGCTAGGCACCATATCCCTCATCCACGAATTCCAGGCGCTGTTGCTGAGGGAACTGCCCAAGTTCTTCAGGAAAAGCATGATTATGATAATGTAGAGTGCGGTGGTGGGTGCCAGCAAAACCGGCGCCATCGCTAAGGCGAACAGGCAGACCCTGCCCACCGAAGCTCCAAATATCGTAATGGCCTTCCTGCGCCGAACTTTTTGCACCAGGTACACCCAAGGTATTTGGGCCAATTGGGCCAGGGGCGGAATGGCCGCCAGGATGCCAATCTGGAAATTGTCGGCCCCCAGCTTCAGGGCTAGGGCCACCAGGAAGGTCCCTCCGGTCAGGGTGAGCATGGCCTGTAGGGCCAAACCCTGCCAAGTGACCATGCGCAGGCCTTTGGCGAGTTGCTCGTCGCTTAGGTCGGGTGACGCGGCCTTTTCGGGCATCAGAATCTCTTGATGGACAAAATTATTGGATACATCCAAGTCCAAGCTTGCATTATAAAAACCATCCCTATTCGAGCCACTTCTTTCGCCAGAAGTAAATGAGCATACCCACTGACACTAGGCTCACGATCCCCAGGGTGACGAAGTCACCGAGCTTCCCCGGTATGCCTCGCGTCCCGGCTAGGGCCGGTTCATCCTTTTCAGGTAGATCACCTTGTCGTCGCCGGGGGCGTAGAAGTCGGTAAGCACCGCCTGGGGGGCGTAGCCCCGGGCCTGGTAGAAGTGCCGGGTGGGGCGGTACAGGGGACGCGAGGAGGTCTCCACGTACATGCGCTCCGCTCCGGCCGCCGCGGCCCGCTGCTCGGCCAGCTCCAGCAGGGCCCCGCCCAGGCCGGCGCCGCGCAAAAGTTGGTCCACCACGATCCAGAACAGGTCCCAGGAGGCGGTGGTGCAGGCGATGGGGCCGTAGCAGGCGTAACCGGCCAGCCCATCGCCTTGGGGTACGAAGATAAAGCGGTAGCCGCTGGCCGGGCCCTTGCTCAGGCGCTCGCTCACCAGCTCGGCGGCCACAGCCACCTCGTCGGGCCGGAAAAAACCGCTGGCCGCGACCAGACGCTTCACCAGGGCCTCGTCGCTAGGCAGGACTTCTTCCCGCCAGGAATCCAGGTTCATGGCCACGTTTGGCATGACTCTTAATCCTTAACCGCGATGGGCGTCGGCCAGGATGGCCGCCACCACCGCCTTTTGATCCAGCCCCCTCTGGGCCGCGGCGGCCACGAAGCCGGCGTCGCCGCTCAGGCAGGGGTTGGCGTTCACTTCCAGTATCCAGGGCCGTCCCAGGCGGTCCACCCGGAAATCCACCCGGGCCCATCCCCGCAGGCCGAACAGCTGCCAGCAGGCCCGGGCCAGACGCTGCTGCTCGCCCAACAGCCACCGGTCCTCGGCCGGGAAATCGAAGCGGCGCGGGGTGTGGGCGTACTCAAAGGAGCCCGCCTCCCACTTGGCCCGGAAGCCCACCACCCGTAACTGGGCCGGGGCGAAATCGCCGAACACGATCTCGGCCGGGGGCAGACAGCGGGGCCCGCCCCGCCCGGCCAACAGGGCCAGGTTGAACTCGCGGCCCTCGATGTAGGCCTCGGCGAACACCCGCCCGCCCAGCTGGGCCTGCTTGGCGGCCATGGCCGGGGCCAGGTCCCGGGTTCGGGGCACCAGGGAGGTCTCGTCGATGCCCAGGGAGCCGTGCTCCCAGATCGACTTGATGAACCAGGGCCCCTGTTGGGGTTCACTGCCCTGCCCGTCCGGGCCGCGCCAGGCCGGGGTGGGCAGGCCCGCGCGGCGCAGGGTCCGCTTGGCCAGGAGCTTGTGCGAGGTGAGAAGCATGGCCCGGCCACCGGCTCCGGTGAAGCTCAGGCCCCGCCGGGCCAGGAGATAGGGAGCGGCCGCGATGCGGCTCGCCCGGCCCAGGGGCTCCTCCACCAGGTTGAACACCGCCTCGGGCCGCCGGGCGGTCAGGCGCTGCAGAGTGGCGGACAGGGGGCTTTCCCAGGCCATCAGCTCGGCCTGGTGGCCCAGCTCGCCCAGGCAGCGGGCCGCCTGCCGGGCCTGCACCAGGTTGTCGGCTAGGTCCGGGCGCGCGCCTTCATTCACGGCGTCATGCAAGACCACGATGCGCACGGCGGCCTCAGGACGGGCGGGGCGCGGCCGGGCCCCGCTCCAAGGCCGAGGCCACGATGCGCTCGATGAGCTTGACGTAGGGCAGGCCCACCAGACCGCAGAGGATGGGCAGATCCGAGTGTTCGGGGTGCAGCCCGGCCAGGGGGTTGACCTCCAGAAAAGAGGGCTTGCCCGCCGCGTCGCAGCGGAGGTCCACCCGGCCGGCGTCGCGGCACTCCAGGCCCCGCCAGCAGGACAGGGCCAGCTCGCCGGCCTCGCCGGCGATGGAGCCCTTGACCCGGCGGTAGGACACCAGGCTCTCGCACTCTTCCTTGTTGCGCCAGGAGTAGGCGTCTGCGTCGGCCCCGGCCTTGAGGGTCACTTCCATCACCCCGATTACCCGCGCCTTGGCCCCAGTGCCCACGATGCCCACCGTGAACTCGCGGCCGGGCAAAAAGCTCTCAACCAAGACCGGCTGGTCGTAGCGCGCGATGAGTTCGGCGCAGGCGGCGGTCAGATCCTCGCGGCCGGTCACCTTGGAGGCGGCATCCACCCCCCGGCCGGTGCCTTCGGCCACCGGCTTGACAAACAGGGGCCATCCCAGGCCGATGGACCCGGCCTGCCCCGCCTCGGCCACCACCGCGAATTCCGGCGTGGCCAGGCCCAGGTCGCGCACCACCCGCTTGGCCATGCCCTTGTGCAGGGTGAGGCCCAGGGTCATGGGGTCGGAGAAGGTGTAGGGGACGCCGTAGTATTCCAGCAGGGCCGGCACCAGGGCCTCGCGGCCGTAGCGCCCCAGGCCCTCGGCGATGTTAAATACCATTTCCCAGCGCTCGCCCCGGCTCAGGGCCGCCACCAGGTTAGGCAGCGAGCCGATGCGCACCGGGTCGTGGCCCAGCGAGGCCAGGGCCTGCTCAATGCCCTCGATGGTGCGGGGGCCGTCGAACTCGGCCACCTGCTCCTCGCTGTAGCCCAGCTCCAGGTACTCCGAACGCAGATCGTATGTCAGGCCGATAAGCATGGCCTAAAGTCCTTTGCCGTGCCCTAGCAGGCCGCCGTGCCCTAGTAGGCCACCGTGCCCTAGCAGGCCACCGTGCCCTAGCAGGCCTCCGTGCCCGGGCTGCCACCGCAGTCGGGATAGGTGTAGGTCCCGCCCGCGTAGTTGGTCAGCACTAGGTCATTGCCGTTTTTGCCCACCACCGCCTCGGGGTACAGGGCCACCTTGCCGCCGCCGCCGGGCGCGTCGATCACGAAGGTGGGCACCGCATATCCGCTGGTGTGGCCCCTGAGGCCCCTGATGATCTCCAGGCCCTTGCTCACCGGGGTGCGGAAGTGGGCCGAGCCGGTGATGGGGTCGCACTGGTACAGGTAGTAGGGGCGCACCCGCATTTTCAACAGCCCCTGCATGAGTGAACGCATGGTCTCCACCGAGTCGTTGACCCCGGTCAGGAGCACCGTCTGGCTGCCCAGGGGGATGCCCGCGTCGGCTAAGCGGGCGCAAGCCCGGGCCGTCTCGGGGGTCAACTCCGCCGGATGGGTGAAGTGCAGGCTCATGAACAACGGGTGGTAGCGTTTTAGCCGCTTGACTAGGTCGCCGGTTATGCGCTGGGGCAGCACCGCCGGGGTCTTGGTGCCCAGGCGCAGCACCTCCACATGGGGAATGCGCCGCAGGCGGCTGAGCAACCACTCCAGCCGGTCGTCGGCCATGGTCAGTGGGTCGCCGCCGGAGATCAAGACGTCGCGCACCGAGGGCGTGGCCTCGATGTAGGCGATGGCCCGCTCCATGGCCTCGCGACTGTGCACCGGGCCGTAGGTCTGGTGGCCCACCATGCGCGAGCGGGTGCAATAGCGGCAGTAGGCCGCGCAGAAGCCGGTGGCCAAAAACAGCACCCTGTCGGGGTAGCGGTGCACCAGCCCGGGCGCGGCCATGTCGTGGTCCTCGACAAGGGGGTCGCCGCTCTCGCCGGGGCCCACCACGCCTTCGAACCAGGTGGGCACCATGGTCCGTCGCAGGGGATCGGCCGAGTCGTCCGGATCCATGAGGGACAGATAATAGGGAGTGATGCTCAAAGGCAGCTTGCCGGGGCAGGCGCTAAAGGCCCGCTTTTCGACCGGGACCAGCTTCAGGTAATGGGACAATTCCGTCAGGCTGGTGACCCGGTTGCGCACCTGCCAGCGCCAGTCGTTCCACAGGCTAATAGACAGCCTGGGGAAGTGGCGGCGGCGGAAGGCCGTCGTGGAGCGCCCCACAGGGGACGTAACCTGCTCCAGGGCATAGGATTTGGCCGCCGGAACCGCTTGAAGGCGCAGACCGGTTTCATGCCAGCCTCGGTGGGGAGGCTCCAGTGCATGGGCGCTGGTTTCGCTGTTTTTCATACGCAGCCCTCTACTTTATAATTATGGTGACACTGCGGCGGAGAAAGCTCCGCCATTTCTGCCCTGCTTGGTTCAACCATTGGCAATATTTAAGGTTTTATAGATGGCATTCACCCACCCATACCCTAGCTGGCAATCAAGAGAATCCTGGCCATGGGTCCTCCTTTCCTTGTAGGTGTGAAGGGGACCGTACAAAACACTCGAAGCGTCGAACTAGTTGCCCAGTGAAAGATCACTTCTCAATGCTCGGTAGGCTTGCCTTGGCGAGGTTGGCCGAAGCTTGACCACAGGCGGCAAGTGGGAGCAAGCGGTGCCCGCTTTGTCTCTATTAAATTATCCCTTGGATTTCTGGAAACGCACAGATGAGATACAGTTTAAATAATGACTATATTAAATCATCATTATCAAAGCTCGGATAAGCGGGAGCTCAAGCTGACCTTATGTCCTAATATGCCAATTTTACGACGTATATTGTGCCTATAGGTGGCAACCGTGTCGCCTGATACATTCAACACCTCGGCGATCTCCTTGCTCGCCAAACCCTCTCGAATCATCATGGCCACCTGAATCTCTCTAGGCGTGAGGCGGAATTTGGGGGAGTTCAGCCGCTGGGCAAAAGAGGAGGTGATGTGTTTCAGTTGAGATATCAGCAGCCGCACCGCTCTTTGCTGGTTCTGCTCGAGCCCAGATTCCAGCAGCCCCTGCAGGCGGGGAACAAGGAGCCGGTGGGTCTGCTGGGTAATGGCGTTTTCCAGCTCTTCCCTGTCTTCTTCGCCCCGGCGCATCAAGACCCGCAAGGCGGTGTTGGCCTCTTCCAATTCCAGGGTTTTGAATTCCAATTCAGTCTTCTGCTCATGCAACTCCGCCGCCGCCTGTTTGCGCTTTTCCAGCCCATCCCGCAGGGCTTTGTTGGCCTGGGACAGTTCCAGGGTTCTCCTGTGCACCTCAGCTTCCAGGTTGTCGCGCGAGTCGTGCAAGGCCCGCTCATACATCTTGCGCTCGGTGATGTCACGGCCCACTACCCAGACACCGGCAACTTTGCCAAAATCAAATTCCGGCTCCAAGATGAAATAGAAAATCAAGTAGTCGCCAGTGCTGGATAGAATCCTTGCTTCCTCGGCTATACCTCCTTTTCCAGCCAGGGCGTTATGTATTACCTTCTTGGCCATACCCAGGTCGTGGGGGTGAAGCAAGTCCCAAAAATTGCGCCCCAACCAATCATCTCTAGTGAAGCCGGTGATTTTCTCAAAAGCCGGGTTAAGAGAGGCAATGGCCCCATCAGGCAAAAGGGTAAAGATCGCGTCCGGCATAGTCTCTATAAGGCGGCGATAACGCCCTTGGCTCTGGCTTAGTTGGTTTTCCGCCCGCTTGCGCTCGGTTACATCGACGACGGCCATTCTGATTTGCAGGGGTAGGTCATAATTAACCAGTTTTGGCGCGCTCTCCACCTGGGCGTGGAATAGGGAACCGTCTTGCCGAATCATTTCGATGGCAAGGGTCTGCTTGCCGCTGTCTCCAGTCCTTGACTTCAGGAGATCAAGCAAAGCCTTGTGATAGTCTCGGGCTACGAAAAGATAGAGGCTTCGCCCCACCAGGTTGCCGCGCGGCAGGGCCAGCATGTTGGCTATGGTCAGGTTGGCTTGAAGGATTATTCCCCTGGCATCAGTGCTAAGGTAGCCCACCGGGGCCTGATCATAAAGATCGAAATATTGGTCCCGCGAATCCTCAAGCTCATTTTGGGTGCGGCGTAACTCCTCGTTCTGGATCTCCAGCTCTATCTGATGGACTCGTAGCTCCTGAAGGATAGAGGGAAAGTTTTCCGATCTCAGTTCGGAGTCGTCAGAAGGGCTTACTTGCAAGCGCTCCTTAGCGATCCGACGCAATTCTTGCGATTCGGTTGGGTCCCGGGTGGGCTTTTTCATGGTTGACTCCGCACCGTCCCTCTCTTTTGCTAACTATTTACACTATCATTATGCTTGAAGGCCGCCGTCCAGGTCATCGGCGCAAACCGGATACTGCGCTAGGTTCGGTAATTTCGAATGTAAGGAAGGTGTGGCAAGCTACAGGTCGGGTGGCCAACTTAAAGTGCAAGTAATGCTAAGAAAGGTGCACCGCCTGGGTCCCTCTGCTCCGATTACCTTGTAATACCTCCATTAATTTTCAGTCACGTAACTCCTTGTACAGCACCTCCTGTGGTAGGTTTCGCGGGGCTAAATACCAGACCTCTTGGCCGGGCCTAGCTTGTGGTGAACCCCATATAGGTTAAGTCCAGTTAATAGCGCCTGCGGCCTCCTCCTTCTACCTGGCACTTTACCCTCTTAAAGAGGCAACCTAGCAAGTGGATATCTTGATTGATGGCCCCATTAGGGCGCATCTTAAAAAACGGTAACAACGATCACCCGAGGAGAAAAATAGCTAATGACCCATAAGGACACACAGAGTGATCATCAACCAGCCCTCCTGGAGCGGGCCCTTGAGATCGCCGTCCAAGCCCACCTGGGCCAACGCGACAAGGCCGGCGCGCCATACCTGTTTCATCCGGTGAAGCTCGCGTTACAGGCTGAATCGGAAGAGGCCATGATCGTGGCCCTGCTCCATGACGTGGTTGAGGACGCTGATGAGGAGTGGAGCTTTGAGGACCTTAGGGAAGAGGGCTTTACTCCAACGGTCGTGGAGGCCCTGAGGTGCCTCACCAAGGCGGATGACGAACACGGAACCGACGCTGGCTATGCAAAGTTCATCCAGCGGATCAAAGGCAACAAGCTGGCCCGGCGGGTCAAGCTGCTCGACCTGGCGGACAACATGAATTTGCTCAGGCTTGAGACCCTGAGCGAGAAGGACTTGTCGCGTCAGGCCAAATATCATCGAGCCTGGCAGGAGCTTCAAGGGGATTAACCACTAACAGCGCGGCTAGGCGTAGCTGGCCGAAAACCGGGCTCCCGCGCCCGGCCGCCGCGCTCACTCTACAACCGCGGGCACCTTGCGGGAGGTGATCATGGCCAAAGGAAAAAGATCGGGATTTGTGCGCGGGGCCCATCAAGATGAGGAAGAGCGCATCAAGGCGACCTTGGACTGCTTCGAGGCAAGAGGGATTACCCTGGCACCCGATACGGAAAATAAATTTATAATCTGCCTTGAAAGATATTTTTGGGAACGTCATTTTGAGGGCGATCGCCCAAGTCTGGACCAGGTCAAAAAGCAACTCCGTAGGGCGCGCAAAGCCGCTGTTGAATTTCGGGAAGCGCTTGACGGCCTGGATCAGTGGACGTTTTCCGCAGTCAAACGGTTGCAGGTGGTAGACACCTCTGATCGCGACCGCAAGGGGCAAACGATCATAGAAAATCTGGTGTCGCGAGGTGGCCTGAAGAGGGGCCGCCCTGGCAAAAAACCCACCGGCGTTTACCGCCACACGACCGAGGACGAGTGTAGCCAGCTATCCAGCAGGCACCCAGGGCTGATCAAAAAGGACGGGCGGATACACTTGGAGGCCGCGGCCAAGTCACATGAAATGCACCCCCGAGAATTCCTTGCCCTGCTGTTAGAGACCCGCCCCCTGGAAGGTGGGCCGATGCTTCTTTGGGGTGAGGAAGATTTTAGGATTATCTCCCAGCTCCTGGGGAGACACCATGCAGATGTTTGGGCTACAGCAACGTCCATTGCCCTTGAGCAACTACCTGCACGGGGTAAGACCCGCAGGCCGAGGACCGAGAGGAACTTAATTTTATGTATTGCTGATGCTTGGTTTGCCTCCAAGGGGACAAAGCCGACAGCGGCGCATGAAGCCCCCCACGGGCCCTTTACCTCGCTTTGCCAAAACGTCTTTTTGGTTGTTGGCGCGAGTCCAATTCAAAGTGATACCGCCTTAGCACTATCCATTAGCCGAGCCCTAAAAGATTGGGCCCCACCTTCAGGCCACCAAACAGGATCACATTAGGCGCGCCTAACCGGTGTAATAAGATCCTACCTAGCAGCACCTACCGACCTGTAGCGTTACCTCCAGGTGATCAAATTTTTCTGGGAGTACGTTATGTCGCAGTTCAGCCGGCTTTTAACCACCAAGGCCCTCGCGGATCGCTGGGGCGTCAGCAACCGAAGCTTAGAGGGGCGGCGGCTCCGTGGTGAAGGCCCTCCTTTCGTTAAAATTGGGGCTTCCGTCCGGTATCGCCTAGAAGACGTTGAGGCGTGGTTGGTAGCTCAGACCCGGCAGAGCACCTCGGACCAGGGGCCCGACCAGGACGCCGCGTAGGCCGCCCCATGGGTAATAGCGATATTCGCCTGCAGCTCAGCTTCCGGCACCACCCCAAGATCAAGAAGCTGGAGCGCCGCCTGGGCAAGCCCGCCGTCCTTGGCTTGGTCTACCTGTTTATGCACACCGCGGAGAACAAACCAGACGGCCAGCTCACCGGCATGAGTGCCGAGGACGTGGCGCTCGCCGCCGATTGGGAACGCGAGCCCGAGGAGTTTATGGGAGCCCTGGTCGAGCTGCGGATCCTGGAGGGAGAGCCCGGTAATTATTCCATCCACGATTGGGCGGAGCATCAACCCTGGGTCGCCGGGGCGCCCGAGCGGTCTGCTAAGGCCAAAAAGGCGGCCCAGGTACGCTGGGACAAGTCCAAAGAGACCCCGCCCGATGCTCGGAGCATGCTACCAGCATGCGGCGAGCATGCTAACAAGATGCGGGTAGCATCGTTTAGCAATGCCCCATCTCCATCTCCATCTCCATCTCCATCTCCATCTCCAACTCCCTCCCAACAATATAAGTCAGGTTTGCTTGATGAGGAGTTCAAGCAGTTCTGGAAAGCCTGCCCCCATGAGATGCGCCGATCTGCCTCCAAGGCAAAAGCCAAAGAGTCCTACGTCAAGGCCCGCACCGGGAAGCTGAAGGAACAAAAGGGTCAACCAGCTACCCATCAGGCCATCGCGGACGGCCTCGGCAAGGCCAAGGCCCTATGGGCCATGCGTGGATCCGTTGATGAGTTCATTCCCAACCCGCCTATGGCCACCACCTGGTTAAACCGGCTCGGGTGGGAGGACGATTATCGGCTCAAGGAGCCCCCGCCGCCGGAGGTTTTAGCGAAAGCCAAGGACAACCCCTACCTAGCCTTGGCCGCGGGGGGCGGCGATGAGTAGGGCAAGCCAGCCGCCTCAAGATCTGGCCGCGGAGCGGGGCGTCCTGGGCGGGATTCTGATCCACGGCGATGAGGTCCTGGCCCAGGTGGCCGACCAGCTCAAGCCCGGCGACTTATACGACCGCCGCCATGGCTTCATCTACGAGGCCATGCTGGCACTGTATGAGCGCAACCAGCCGGTGGACGAGATCACCCTCACCTCCCGCTTAGCCGACGAGGGCCGCCTGGAGGCGGTGGGAGGACCGGCCTACCTCGCGGAGCTGGCCGACATCATGCTGGCCCCGGCCCATGTGGAGCACTACGCGGCCCAGGTCCGGGAGAAGGCCGAGGCCCGGGCCTTCATCGCGGCGGCCTACAAGGGCATAGAGCTTGTCCAGAAGGCCAACGGCGACCTGTCGGAGGTCCTGGAGCAGGCCGAGGCGGGGATATTCGCCGCCAACAAGCGCGGATCCGCCGGCGGACCTGCACCCCTCGGCCAGGGGCTCAAGGCCCTTTTGGAGGAGATGGGGACGCGAAAAAAGCCCGGAATCCCAACCGGCTTTCCCTCCCTTGATCGGCTAACCCTGGGCCTGCACCCTGGGGACCTGGCCGTGGTCGCCGGGCGCCCGGGCATGGGCAAAAGCGCCTTTGCCGTCCAGGTAGCCCGCAACATCGCCGCCGACGGCATGCCGGTGGTGGTGTTCAGCCTCGAAATGAGCAGGGAGCAGCTGCAACAGCGGCTTTTGGCCGGCGAGGCTGGTGTGGCTTTCCAGAAAATCCGGGCCCAACAGCTGTATGGGGAGCATTGGTCTTTGATCACCAAGGCGGCCGAGGTCCTGCACGCCTTGCCCCTGCTCATAGACGATTCCCCGGCCTTGAGCGTTCTACAGATCAGGTCCAGGGCCCGCAGGGTGGCCGCTAAGGGCCGGCTGGGCCTGGTGGTGGTGGACTATCTGCAGCTCGCCCGGGCCCCCAAAGCTAAGGAAGCCAAACGCGAGGAGGAAGTGGCCGAGGTGTCCCGTTCCCTCAAGGCCCTGGCCAAGGAGCTTCATTGCCCGGTCATGGCCCTCAGCCAACTCAACCGAAAGGTGGAGGAGCGGAGCGACAAGGATAAGCGACCAAGGCTCAGCGACCTGCGGGAATCGGGGGCCATCGAGCAGGACGCGGACCTCATCGCCTTCATCTACCGGCCCGGGGTTTACACCAAGGACAAGAGCGACCAGTCGGCGGAGATCATCGTGGAGAAGCAGCGGAACGGGCCGACAGACACCGCTCACCTGCTTTTTGAGGGGCCTTACGTCCGCTTTACGGAGGGATCTCATGGATGACAAGCAGGCGCGGTTGAGGGAGCTCCGGGACCAAGCCCGCATGTACTACAGGGCGACCCTCAAGGGTTTATGGAGCCTCGATTTTACCATTACGGAACACTTAGCGTGGATAGAGCAGGAAATGGCCATGGTCGAGGCCAAGGGCTAAGGCTCGCTGTTCCCTCCACATGGTGGGGCCTAGATACATGCCGCCCGTGATCAGCATCGACAGCCGCGAGCGGCGGCAAGAGATTCGCCACCATGGAAAGGAGTGCTTGATTTGTCCCTGACCGCCAAGCAAAAGGTTTTCATCCAGGAGTATCTCCAAGATCTGAACGCCACCCAGGCCGCCATCAGGGCCGGGTACAGCCCTAAAACGGCCAAGGAGATCGGCGCGGAGAACCTAACAAAACCTCACGTCGCGGCGGCGATTAAGAAGGCCGTGGACGAGCGAGCCGAAAAGCTGGAGATCAGCGCGGAGCAGGTGGTGACCGACCTGGCAAAGGTGGCGTTCGCCAAGATGGACGATTACTGCACCTGGGGGCCCGATGGTGTCCGGTTGCATCCCTCCCAGGCCCTGCCCGGGGGCGCCAGCGTCGCGGTGATCAAGGTCAAGGAGCGGCGGGTGGTCACCGGCGGAGAGAACCCCACCGAGACGGTCACCACCGAGTTCCAACTGTGCGACAAGCTCCGGGCATTGGAGCTGTTGGGCAAGCACATTGGCATGTTCAAGGACGGCCCGCCGGTGGTCCAGGTCAGCCTGGCCGAGGTCCTGGACATGCTGGACGGCAATAAAAGCTCTGTGGCCGCCTGAGCGCCTCCAAGCCGGGCTTTTGGGTTATAATGGGGATAGGAACCATGCCGCTATTTTTGGAGCTCGGCCCCGAGGATGAAAGATTTGTAGAGTCTGAGGGCGCCGCTTTCATTTTGACCAAGGACTTGAGAGCGTTCAGGCTGGAGGGGGATAAAAGGTTCCCCACCATGATAATCTGGAGCAAGTCCCCTTGGGCCCATCGACTACGGGTGCGGGACATCAACCCGAACCCGTCTCTCCGCAAGGTAATGTTTCATGCACCGGCAAGAACGTGAAATCACCGACCGCAGCGAAATTGACGCCATCCTTGAACGCGGCGAGGTGTGCCGCATCGCCCTGGCGGACGACAACGTCCCCTACCTCGTGACCATGAACTACGGCTACCGCCACGGGGATCGGGCCGCCCTGTTTTTGCACAGCGCGCCCCAGGGCAAGAAGCTGGACATCATCCGGCGCAACAACCTGGCCTGCTTTTAGGTGAGCCTGGATCACCAAATGATCGAGACCCAGGTACGCTGCAACTGCGGCATGAAATACAAGAGCGTGGTGGGAATGGGCCGCATAAGCCTGCTCACGGACTATGACGAAAAGATAGAGGGGCTCAACTGCCTGGTGCGCCACTACCACGGGCAAGACCGGCCGCGTTACACCCCGGCCTACGTGAACGCCACCGTCGTGCTCCGGTTGGATATAGAGGAGCTGACAGGGAAAAAGTGCGAGGGGCCGTCCCAGCCGGACCCCAATCTTCCGGTGGGGTAAACCGCGTTTAAATTTCTAGGGCAGCTTCTTTTCAACACCGCCAGGGCACAAAACAGGCCGAAATTGATCCCGTTGCTTCCCCCATGCTTCCCCGAAAAAAGCCTACTACTGCAACATGCTTAATTTAAAGTTGTTTTTTTGATGGGATCGGTGATTTACCATCTCCCACGACCGGGGCGTGCATGGCGTGGCCGGTCTTCTGGCTCGTGGATCGCCCTACTCCCCGCACCTTCCCGGCCCGCGCTCCTCCCCGGAGGCCGGCCAGTGGCTCATCGCGGGTTTGGTCCCCACTCACAGCGGCGGGTCCGCGCCGGATTCTCACCGGCTTCCCATGCTCCCGAGGGAGCGCCACACCACATGGCTTGTGCCTGGTGTTTATCATCGCCGGGCGCGGCGGTCAAGGTTTGGCTTACGGTTGCCATTGACCCGGAGCGGCAAAACAGGCTATCCCAAGAACAGGCGAACAAATCCGGCCCGAGAGGACCGCAAGCATGGAGAGGCGCATGGACTTCAACACAGAGGTGGCCCTGGTCACCGGAGCGGGGCGGGGCATCGGCCTGGCCGTGGCCGAAAAGCTGGGCAACCTGGGGGCGGCGGTGGTGCTGGCCGACCAGGACCTGACCGGCGCCGAGGCCGGGGCCCTGGCCATAGAGGGCGCGGGCGGCCGGGCCACGGCTCTGGCCATGGACGTGCGCCGGGCCGAGGACTGGCAAGAGGTGGTGGCCGAGGCGGTGCGCCGCTACGGCCCGCTCAGCGTGCTGGTGAACAACGCGGGCTTCGACCGCCCCGGCGGGGTGGCCAAGCTGGACCGGTGCGATTTCGAGGCGGTGCTGGAGGTGCACCTCACCTCTTGTCTGCTGGGCATGCAGACGGTGCTGCCGGTGTTCGCCCAGGCCGGGCAAGGAGCCATCGTCAACGTGTCCAGCGTGTATGCCAAGATCGGCGGCCAGGGCGAGGCTGCCTACAGCGCGGCCAAGGCGGGCATGGTGGGGCTCACCAAGTCGGCGGCCCGGGAGATGGCCCGCCAGGGGGTGCGGGTCAACTGCGTGTTGCCCGGCCTCACCAACACCCCGGCCATTCGCGCCATGATGTCCGAGAAGATCAAGGCCAAGCTCTTGGCCGAGACCCCGCTGAGGCGTATGGCCCAGCCTGGCGAAATCGCCAACGTCATCGCCTTTTTGGCCTCCAGCGAGGCCAGCTTTGTTACCGGCGCGGCGTGGGAGGTGTCGGGCGGCTGGAACATGTAGCTAGGCGGCTTCGCCAGAAACCAGCATACTGCGTTGCCGACGTCGCGTCTGCCTCGGCGTAGGTTACCTACGCCTGCGGCACCCGCGTCGCCGGGCGCCTTGTCTGCTGGCCCCTGGCTGTGCCGCTACACGCTTTTATTTTGAAAAATTTATCGAAAAAGATTTATTTCTGCGGGACGGTGCCGAAGAGCAGGGTCACGTGCAGGCCGCCGAAGGGCGCGGTGATGGCGGTGGTCTCGCTTAGGCCCAGGGCCTCGGCCCACTCCGGTCGGTAGAGCACCACCCCGCAGCGCCAACCGCCATAGGCCTGGGTCAGGCGCTGCCCGATGCGCCGGGCCAAATCCTGGGCCTGGCGCACGCTGCCCAGGCGCTTGCCATAGGGCGGATTCATGACCAACAGCCCCGGCCCGGCGGGCGGCGCGGCGGTGAAGAAGTCCCCCGCCTCCAAATCGACCCCCTGCCCCACCCCGGCCAGCTCGGCGTTACCCTGGGCCAGGGCCACGGCCTCGCGGTTGCTGTCGCGGCCTAGAATAGGCGCGGCCGGGGCGGCCAGGGCCTGCTCCAGGGTGTGGCGCTTCAGATAATTCCAGGCCGCCTCCCGGTGGCAGGGCCAGGACTCGAAGGCAAAGGAGCGGCCCCGCCCCGGCGGCAGGCCACGGGACAGGGACGCGGCCTCGATGACCAGGGTGCCGCTGCCGCACATGGGGTCCAGCAGGGGCTCTCTGCCGTCGTAGCCGCAGAGCATTAGCAGCGCGGCGGCCAGGTCTTCGCGCAAGGGGGCCAAGCCGCCCTGAGCCCGCCAGCCCCGCTTGTGCAAGTGGGCCCCGCTCATGTCCAGGCTGATGGACGCCCGCCGGTCGTTGCCCCGCACCTGCAGGCGCTGGGCGTTCTCGTCGCCCGGCTCGGAGGGCACCGGGGGAGCCAGGCCTACCTCGCGCAGGCGCTGGGCCGCGGCCCGGCCCACCACCTCGGCGATGCGCCCGGTGTGCTTGAGGTTGCTCCCCTTGAGCGCCACCTGGATGTTGAGCGGCGCGCCGGGGGCCAGGAACACCTCCCAAGGCACCGCCTCGGCCTGGCGCGTCAGGTCTTCCCAGAGCCGCACCCTAAAGTCCTTGAGGCGCAACCACACCCGGCCGGCGGTGCGCAACCACAGATTGGCGGCCACGGCCAGCTCCAGCTTGGCGCTGAAGTTGACCCCGCCGGTCTCGGGCTGCACCTCGCCCGCGCCCAGGGCGGTGAGCTCGGCGGCGCAAAGGGCCTCCAGCCCCGGCGCGGTCACCGCGAAAAAGCGGTGTTCCGGGAACCAGGCCTGGCGTTTGATGCGGCGTTCTAGATTTACGTTTGACATGGCCGAGGTTTACCACGGCATGGGCTTGGCTACCAACCCATTGTGCGGCCTAAGGCAGGCATCCGCCCCGAGGCGGCACAGACTGGAGGGCGTGGACAAGGCGAACGGCGAGGGGGCCCGCAGCCGTAGCGTTACCTACGTCGAGGAGCACCCAAAGCCGTCCAGCAAAACCCCCGGCTTCCAGGCTGCGCCGCTACACCATGGAGTCGGCCAGCTCGTTGAGCACCTCGTCGGCGTTGTGCCCCGAAGCCTCGATGCGGGCCAGGTTGGACTCCAAATCGCTCCTGAGGCCCATACGGTCGATGTCCCGGGGCTCCCGGCAGCGGCCCATGCGGCGGCAGATGCGATACAGCAGGCGCTCATGATCCGGCAGGGCCAGATAATCGTCCAGGATGGCCAGCATCTTGGGCTTGTCCTCGGGCAGCTTGCCGCCTACCGTCTCGATGAGGTTCATCATGTGGTCGCTGGTGATGGTGGAGGTTATGCCCTCCAGGGTGGCGATGAACAGGCGAATCTCCTCGGCCGTCTCGTCGTCGCTTAGCTTGACGAAATCACCGGCCACCAGGTCCTTGTGCAGTTCGATACGCTCGGGCACCCTTAGGGTGCGCAGGCGGATGAAGTCGGGGTTGATCTGGTTGAGCACCTCGGCGGTGGCGACGGCGTGCTCGCGCCACCATTTACGCCCGCCCAGGCCGGGCATCACGTACTCGCTCAGCTCCATGCCCGCGGCCTTGATGTTTTGCCCGCCCTTGATCTGCTTGGCCGCGGTGACCCCCTTGTTCATGAACTTGAGCAGCGGATCGTAGCCGGTCTCCAGGCCGACGTGCACCCGGTCCAACCCGGCCTTGCGCAGCATGGTCAGTTCCTCCACGCTGCGCTGGGCGGCGGTGGAGGAGCGGGCGTAGGTGGTGACCCGCTTGGCCTCGGGCAGCTTTTCCCGCAGATAGCGCAGGGCCTCGGCCAGCACCTCGGGTTTCATCACCAGGTTGTTGGCGTCCTGCAAGAACACGTTGCCCGTGCCGTAGTAGAGCCAGCCGGCCACGTTGCGGAAGGCGTCGCTGACCGTGGGGGTGGAGAACACCCGGTTCACCACCTCGGCGCTGACGTCTCCGCCATGGCCCATGGCCTTGGACAGCGCCAGAATCTCCCGGCGCATCTCGGCCGCCGCGTCGATGTCGGCCTTGATCTCTTCCAGAGAGCGGCGGCTGAAGGTGCGGCGCTTGTACACCGGGCAGAACTTGCACTTGTTCCAGGGGCAGTTGCGGGTGAAGCGCAAGAGCAGGCTCCGGGCCTCGCTGGGCGGGCGGATGGGGCCTTGCTCAAAGGTCAGGGTGGGGTCCAGGGCGGGAAGCGCGGTCACGTTCTCTCCTTGGCTGGGGTCGGCTCGTCGGGTGGTGCGTAACTAGTTAAGTAATTTGTAGGGCCAGACGCCGGCGGTGTCAAGGATGGTGGACGGGTGCGGGGATGGATAACCCCTATTCGTGATAGCGCCGCCTGCTTCGCCCCGAGATTGCTTTGTCGCTGCGCTCCTCGCAACGACAAGGCTTGTATCAAAAACCAACCCCCGAGCCCTTGCAGGTCCGGGGGCGAAAACCGGCTCTCCCCTCCCCTATGGCACGGGCACGCTGGCGTGGGCCAGCCACTGCCAGCCCTGGTCGGTCTTGATGAACACGCTCATGCGCGGGGCGGTCTTGCTCCCCACCCGCCGGCCGTCCTTCATGGTCTCCACCCTGGCCAGGTAGGTGACCACCAACACCGGCCCTTGCCGGGTGGTGCGAAACCCGCTGAGCACGTAGTTGCTGATCACGGCCCGGTCCAGCGCGGCCAGCTCCGTGGCCTTGTCGTGCACCCCGGCGGATTGCACGGACATGAAGGCGGGCGAAACCTCGCCGACCTTTTGTTGCCACTGCCGGCCTGCCGTCGTCGTCCAAAGATCGCGCACCAACTGCTCGCCGCTCACCGGGGGTTCGGCCCAGGCGACCGGGGCCAGCAGCAGGAGCGCGGCGACACACAGGCAGGCAACGCGCGGCATGAGCGGCCTCACTGCACCGGCTCCAGGTTGGCGTGGGCCAGCCACTGCCAGCCCTGCTCGGTGTTGATGAAAACCTCCAGGCGCAGGGCGGGCTTGTCGCCCCGGGCCTGGGCCGCGCCGAAGTGATATGAGACCACTATCACCGGGCCCTGCTCGGTGGCGTGGAAGTCGCTCAGGGTGTAGGCGCCCAGGTTCAGGCCCGCTAGCCGCTTCATCTCGTCCTGTTTGTCGTTGGCGCCGAAGGAGTGCACCGCCTGGAACTCCGGGCTGGTCGTGGCCGCGATCTTGGCCATGTCCTTGGCCGCGATCAGGGCCCACAGGCCGCGCACCAGCGTCTCCCCCTGGCTCTGGGCGGCCCGGGCGGGGCCGGCGGCCAGCAGCAGGATCAGGGCCAGGGCGAAAATTATCATCCTCTTCATGCCGCGCTCCTTGGGTGGTCGCCTTAATTCTACGGCAGATTTCGGAGCAAGCAAAAGCCCCCGGACCGTGACGGTCCGGGGGCGAATGGATTACGGATAACTTTTAGAGCTGCTCGGCGATGATCTCCACCAGGTCCTTGACCTCGATCTTCTCGTCCACGTTCTCGGTCTTGGCGCTGTCGGTGAACATGCTGATGCAATAGGGACAGCAGGTGGCCACCACCTCCGCGCCCTTGGCGTCGGCCTCGCGGATCTTGTGGGTGCTGAAGCGCTGCTCGGGGTCGGCCTCCATCCACAGGCGGCCACCGCCGCCGCCGCAGCACAGGGCCATGCCCTTGTTGCGGTCGAACTCCATGACCTCCGCGCCGGCGGCGCCCAACAGCTCGCGGGGCTCGTCGAACACCTTGCTGTGGCGGCCCAGGTAGCAGGGGTCGTGGTAGATCACCTTCTTGCCGTAGCCGCCCAGGCTCAGCTTGCCCTCGTCCAAGAGCTGCTTGAGCAGTTGGGTGTAGTGCACCACCTCGAACTCGCCGCCGAACTCGGGGTATTCCTGGGTAAAGGTGGTGTAGCAGTGGGGGCTGGTGGTGAGGATCTTCTTGACGCCCTTGTCGTTGAACAGGTTGATGTTCTTCTCGGCCAGGCCCATGAACTGCTCTTCGTCGCCCATCTTGCGCAGGGCCTCGCCGCAGCAGCTTTCCTCGTTGCCGATGATGCCGAAGCTCACGCCCGCGGCGCCCAGCACCTTGACCAAGGATTTGGCGATCTGCTGGGAGCGGGGGTCGTAGGCTGAGGTACAGCACACGCTGAGGAAGTACTCCTGGCTGCCGTCGAAGCGGGGGATATCCAGGCCCTCGGTCCACTTTTCGCGCTTGTCGCGCTCCTCGGACCAGGGATTGCCCTTGGAGTGGATGGAGCCCATGATGGAGCTAAGGCTCTTGGGGGCCGCGCCGCTCTCGGCGATCATGGCCCGCATGGCCCGGATCACGTCGATGATCTTCACCTCGCGGGGACAGTTTTCCACGCACAGCTTGCAGGTGGTGCAGGCGTAGAGGATATCGTCGGACTCGAAGCCCTCCAGGCCCAACTGGCCCATCTTGATGAGCTGGCGGGTGCGGAAGGGGCTGTCCACCGCGGGCCAGGGGCAGAGCCCGGAGCACAGACCGCACTGCATGCACTGGTACAGGGTATCGCCGCCCATCAGGGCGATGGCCTCACTAACCTCCAGAAACGGCGTGGCGGGCATTCCGTGATTCTCCTTATTGTCCAAAAATCAGCAGAAGCGCCCTCCACCATGGCTGGGCGCTGGTCATGCGGGTGCTCATGATGAATAGCACCATCATTATTTAGTGTCAAGAAAATGGAACGGGGAATTTTCGATGGTTTCGCTGGGCTATGCGCTCAGTCCAGGGCGGCCTTGAAGGCGGCCAGGGCTTGGGGTATCACCGAGCGCACCACCGCCTCGGGCTCCAGGTTCATGCGCCGCTCAACCTGCTGGTAGGAGGGATAGTCCTGGGTCAGCTTCAGGGGCGATCTTCCGGCCACGGCCTTGAGCTGGTGGTAATCCCGGGCCATTTCCATGATGCTCGTCCCGCGCACCGGGCCGGGGTCCAGCCAGCCCAGGCGCGCCATCACCTCGAAGCGCACCTGATCGGCCAGAAACAAAAACACGTCCAGGGCTTCCAGCTTGGTCCTGGCCTCCAGGTCGGGATAGCGCTCGCCGGGGCCCAGTCCGCGCACCCCCAGCACCACGTCGTACAGGGCCAGGGTGCCCTCCTGCCCCAGCTCGGCCAGCTTGCACAAAACATCGTCGGGCAGCTCGGAAAGGGCGGCATCGGAGCGGGGACGATATCCCAGGCGGCGTTGCCAAGGACCAAAGGCAGCCCTGGCCGCCTTGTCGCGCCTCGCCTGCTCCAGGCTCACCAACTGTCCGCTCATTGTGCTCCTCGGCGCCTACTTGAGGTAGGCCCGCCCCTCTTCGGCCGCGGGCAGGGTCACCAGGAAGGAGGCTCCCTCGCTGCCCCGGTTGTGCACCTCCACCTGGCCGAAGTGGCGGGTGACGATCTTGTGCACGATGGACAGGCCCAGGCCCGATCCGGCGTCCTTGGTGGTGAAGAAGGGGTTGAAGATGTTGTGCACCACCTCCATGGGAATGCCGCCGCCGGTGTCGCTCACCTCCCCGGCCACGAACTGCTTGCCCTCGCGCATCACGCTGAAGCTGCGCAGGGTCAGGCGCCCGTGGTCCGGCCCCATGGCCTGTACCGCGTTGAGGATGAGGTTCAAAAACACGTGCTTTATCTGGCGGTCGTCGCAGTAAACCGGCGGCAGGCCCTGGCCCAGCTCCAGCTTCACCTCGATGTTGTTTTCCGCCAGCTCGCGTTCCAGCAACTCCAGGGACTGCTCGATGATGCTGTTGAGATCGTGCTCCTCGAAGTGGCCGCGGGCGTCCGAGGAAAAATCCAACATCTCGTTGAGGGTGCGCTCCAGGCGCGAGACCTCCTCGATGATCACGTCCAGGTAGGCGGTTATAGGCGAGTCGTCGCCCACCTTCTTGCGAATGCGCCGGGTAAAGCCGCCGATGGATACCAACGGGTTTCTTATCTCGTGGGCCACCCCGGCGGCGATCTCGCCCAAGGCGGCCAGCTTGTCCGCCTCCAAAAGGCGGTTGCGCATCTGGGCCAGCTCCTTGTTGGCGCTCTCCAGTTTGTGGTAGAGCCGCGCGGTCTCCAGGGCCAGACCGGCCAGGCTGGCCAGCATGCCCAAAAGCTTGAGGTCGCGCTCTCCAAAGGAGCGGCCACTAATGCGGTTGTTCACCAGGATGGCGCCCACCACCTTGCCCTTGGCGAACATGGGCACGGCCACGAAGGGCTCGCGCAGGTGGAGCACCTCGACCATTTCGGGATCGATCCGGGGGTCGTTTTGGGGATCGTCCACCATCACGCTGGCCCCTTTGTTGATATAAAGGGCGGTCTTGCTGTCCTGCGGGTCGAAGGGCACTTCCAGGTTGGCCAAGCGCAAATCGGTAAGCAAGGGACGATGGGGTCGCTGGTCCCGCAGGTCGCTCAGGCTTTGGGTCAGCTCCATGCGCACTTGATTGTCCGGGTCCTTGCTCATGTTGGCCACGGGGCGCATCACCCCCTTGGCTTCGTCGAGCAAGAACAGCACCACCAGGTCGTGATCCAGGCCGGCGGGATGGGTCAAGGCATCCATGACGATGAGCAGGGTGGCTTCAAAGTCCATGGTGGTCATGAGCACGGTGCTGATCTCGTACAAGGTGGCCAGGGCGCCCACCATCTCCTCGTTGCGCTGGACCAACACCTCCATGCGCTGAAAGATAAGGGCGTTCTCCAGGGCCGAGGAGATCATGGAGGCCATGGTGACCAGCAGGTTGAAGTCCTCCGCGTTGAAACGCGGCACCGCATCCTTGTCCAGCACCATTTTCTCGAACACGCATAAATGGCCGTCGTAGTTGCCCTTGAAGCTCAGGGGAACGCACAAGCCCCTGGCCCGTTCGTCGCCCTCCACTGGAACTCCGTCCCGAGTGGCGCAGTAGCGACAGTCGCCCAGGCAGTCGGCTATATCGGAGCACTCCGGGGGCACCTTGCCGAAAAGGGCCTGCAGCCGCGGAGGATCGTTGGTGGGCGCGTTGATGCACACCTTGCCCCCCTTGGCCCCCAACAACTTGGCCACCATGCCCGCCACGGTGTCCAGAAGCTGGTCCAGATCTATGGTGGAAACCGCCGCCCGGCCCAATTCGCTGATCACGTTAAGCTCGGTGATGCGCCGCTTGGCGTCGAAATAAAGGCGGTGATTGCGGATGGTGCCGGCCATCTCCCGGGAAACCATCTGCAACAGGAGCACCTCCTCGTTGTCCATCTCCCTGCCCGGCTCGAACACCAGCAGCAGAACCGCGTAGACTCGGTTGTCGTCCATCACGGGGAACATGGCCGCCAGCTCGTCTTGGCGGCACAGGGAGTCGATGGCCCGGTCGTCGGCGGGCAGCGATACGCGCACCAGTTGGGGCTCACGGTCCCGGGCCGCCCGGCCCACCGGGCCCTGGCCAAAGGGCACCTCCAGGGCCTTGCCCTCCTTGGCCTGGCGGGGCCAGACGTTGGATTGGGTCAGTTGGCTTTTGGCGGCCTCTTGCAAAAACAACACGGCCAGTCGCGACCCAAGGTGCTTGTTGATGGTGCCCAGAATGCTGTCCAGGCGCTCATGCGCCTCCACCGAGGCGTTGGCGATCTCCACCACGTGGGCCAGGACGTCGAATCTACGCTCGTGGTCCATGGTTCAGGCCCTCTGCCTCTGGCCCGCCAACTCCAGGGCCTTGCGGTATATCTCTTCGTAACGGGGCGCCACCGCCTGCCAGGAGAAGTCCTGGGCCATGGCCCGCTGCATCAGCCCCCGCCATTCCTGGGGCCTGTCGTAGGCCTGCTTGGCTCTGTCCAGGGTCTGAAGCATCGCCTCCATGGTGAAGGGCTCGAACTTGAACCCGGTGCCTTCCACGCCCGGCCGCTGGTCCACGACGGTGTCGGCCAGGCCCCCGGTGTCGCGCACCACCGGCACCACGCCGTAGCGCAGGGCCTGCATCTGATGGATGCCGCAGGGTTCGTAGCGGCTGGGCACCAGGAGCATGTCCACCCCGGCCATGATGCGGTGGGCCAGGTCTATGTCGAAGCCGATGGTCAACCCCAAACGGCCGGGATGACGCGCGGCCAGCTCGCCCAAAGCCACATGGTAGTGGTCCTCGCCGTAGCCCATGACCACCAGGTTGAGCCCCACCTCGAAAAACCGCTCCATGCCCGCGGTGATAAGGTCCAAGCCCTTGCGGTCTTCCAGGCGGCCCACCACGGCCACCAGGGGACGGCCTCCGCCGTCTTCCAACCCGTAGTGCCCCATCAACTCCTGGCGGCAACGGGCCTTGGGAGAGGGATCGTGGCGGTCGTAATTGGCGGCCAGGCGATAGTCGTCGGCCGGATTCCAGACTTGGTAGTCTATGCCGTTGACGACGGCGGCCAAGCGGTCGCGCCGGGCCATGAGCACGCCTTCCATGCCGCGGCCCAGCTCCGGAGTGAGGATTTCTTGGGCATAGGTGTGGGACACCGTGGAGATCATGTCCGCGAACACCAGGCCGCCCTTCAGGAAATTGATCTGTCCGTAAAATTCCAGGGCCTCGGGGACGAAGTATTCCCACCCCAGACCGGTGAGCGGCATGTCGTAATGCCAAAACTGGCCCTGATTGCCCAGATTGTGCACGGTCATCAAAGAGGCCGCGTCTTTCAGGCAAGGATCTCCGGCGTAAAGGGTTCTGAGGTATACCGGCACCAAGCCCGTGGTCCAATCGTTGGCGTGGAACACGTCCACCCGCCAGTCCATGGTCCGGGCCAGCTCCAGGCAGGCGCGGCTGTAGAATATGAAACGTTCGGCGTTGTCTTCGTAATCGCCGTAGGCGTTGCCGTAGAGCCCCTCGCGGTCGAACAAATGCTCGTGACCGATGAGGTACACCTCTACCCCCGATGGCTCCTGGTGCCGGTAGACCTCGGCCAAGTGGCGCTTCCAGGAAACCGGAACCTCCAACACCGTGTCGAGGCGCTCCAGGCCCTGTTCCATCTCCTGGCTCAAACGCGGTTTGGGGGTGACCACCCCCACCTTGTGACCCAGGGCGGCCAAGGCGCGGGGCAGGTCGTAGGCGACCTCGGCAAGGCCCCCCACCCGCTTGAAGGGCCAAACTTCCGGTGCCAGAAACAGAACATGCATTACCAATCTCTCCGGTTGATAGCTAAAATATATCATGACCCGCTTCACGACAAAACAACAGCAAATCATGCTTTGCCGCGTTGACACTTTGAACGTGGCGGCGATAAGGTGAGCCCACTTATGCGCGCGCAAGATTTTTCCAGAATATGGCTCTGGCTTATCGCTGCCGTGGGCCTTGTATGCCTAACCTGGGCCTCGTTGGGCGGCTACCTGGACTACGTAGCCTGGCAACGCTCTCCCCAGGACCTGGAGTGGCGTCGCTGGCTGGCCTGGTCCCTGTTTTTAAGGGGAATGGGCCTTGCCGCGGTTTTGGCCGCCCTGGCTGGATGGTTTCTGCTGCGCCGCCGCATAGACCGTCAAATAGACACCCTGGTGGAGGCCTGCCACGCCATGGCCTTGGGCGAAGCCTCCCCCCTGCCCGACTCTCCCCAACGCTTGCAAGACATGGGACGCCTTTCCCTGGCCATCCAGGTAATGCACGAAGCCCTTTTGGATTACCTGAATCTGTACCGGCGATTTTTCGACGCGGCCCCGGACATGTTTCTCTCCCTGGCCCCGGCCGGCCAGCGCATCCTGGACGCCAACACCGCCTTTTGCCGCACCTTGGGCCTTTTAAAGGACGAGGTGCTGGGCCAGCCGGTAAATCGTTTCGTAAAGCTGGACAAGGGCTGGGAACGGGCGCTGAGCGAAGGCGGCGAACTGATCACCGGCTCCATTCACGGACCCAGCGGTATCATCAGGGTGGAGGCCAGCATATCTCTGGAGGGTGCCTCTGGAGGGCAGCCCTGGGTTCTGGGCACCATCTTGCGCGACGTGACCCTGCGCGACGCCCTGTACAGCGAGCTATTGCAAAAATCCACGGCACTGGAAAAGGCCTTGGAGGAGATAAAAAGCGTGGAAGAGCTAAAAGACGAATTCCTGACCACCCTGAGTCATGAGCTAAAGACCCCCTTGGTCTCTTTAAAGGGTTTTTTGCAGCTGCTGCGTCAAGGCAAGGCCTCCGAGGATCAGGGTCAAAAGTACCTGGAAATATGCTGGCGCAACCTCAATAAGTTGGAAACTCAGATCAACAATCTTTTGGACCTGGCCCGGCTCAGCCACTCCAAGGAGCAATACTCCTTGGAGCCGGTGGACCTGGCCGCCCTGCTGCGCACCTCCGCCGAAAACCTGCAGGCCGCCGCCGCCGAACGCAAGGTGGCCATCGACGTCTCCCATGTGCCCGAGGAGCCACTCAAGGTGCGTGGGCATCATGGCAAGCTGGTGCAGCTGGTGGACAACCTGGTGCTCAACGCCGTCAAGTACAACAACGAAAACGGCGAGGTGCACCTGGACCTACAACAACAAGGCCAAGAGGTGATGCTCAAGGTGGCCGACTCGGGGGTGGGCATCGACCGCGAGCACATGGCGGTGATTTTCAACCGCTTCTACCGGGCCGACCTGAGCGGCACCGGCCGCCTGGAGGGCCTGGGAATCGGTTTGAGCTTGGTTCAAGAGATCGTAAAGCTGCACAATGGAGACATAAGGGTGGAAAGTGAGCCTGGCCAGGGCACCACCTTCACCGTCACCTTGGAGGCAGCCTCTTGACGCAGCCGCTGATACTACTTGTTGAAGACGACGAAGACATAGCCGCCCTGTACGGGGATGTGCTCACGGGCGAGGGCATGGAGCTGGTGCTATGCCGCAGCCGGGAGCAGGCCCGCAACTGGCTGCACAGAACCCAGCGCCGTCCCGACCTGGTGGTTTTGGACGTGCGCCTACCCGATGGCAACGGCTTGGACCTGTGTTGCGAATTGGGCAATATGGGTTTGGGGCAACCCCACCAGCCGGTTCTGATCCTCAGCGCCCACGGCGACCCGCGAATGCCGATATTGTGCAAACAGGCCGGTGCTTCCGAATTTATGGACAAAATGGAAGGTCTGGACAAACTGCTGCATAATGTCCACAAATTGCTGCCTTAACTTACTGATACCACCCATCGGAAATATTTAGGGTTTAAATTACCGATTTTAATCGATTGCTGGGTTTAAGTCATTTTTGCCCGACTTTAATCGGGCGTTAACGCCCTTTTTCAACAATATACCACCGCAATTTGCTTCCCGGAAAAATGATGAAAAATTGAAAGCCGGCGTGGACACGCCCTTGGCACCGAGGGGAAACCTCTTGCAACGCCCCGAAATATCTTAATATGTCATATTTGGCATAAGTAATAAAAAAGGAGCGCGCCCTCGTTTTGCATCCTCCCTGCCTGCCCCTCTAGGGAGAATGTTCAACTCAGGCGCGCGCCATGCTGGTGGTTATCTGCAAAACGCGGGCCAACCACCAATCACTTTCAAAAATATAGCTGTGGCCGCCCCGTATAAACCAAGCCTCCAGCCTTGGCGGAGGCTTGTGGCCATAGCGGCTCCTGCGGGAAATGAGGTCCCGGCTAGTCAATGATCTTGACGTAATTGTCCGAGCGCAGCTTTTTCATCCAGTCCTTGAATATCTTTTCCATCTTTTGTTGGGCAAGCTTGGAGCGTATCTGCTCATTTACCTGGGCCAGACCCAGATCCTTGCTGCCACTGCGATCGATCAGCTTCATGATCACGAAGCCCTGGGGGATCTGGAGCACTTCGCTCACTTGGTCGGGCTTGAGCTCACCCAAAGCCTGGCGCATGCTGGGCAACAGGTCGCTGGCCTTGACCGGCCCCAAGCGCCCGCCTTTCTCAGCTCCCGGCCCCTGGGAATACTGCTGGGCCAGCTTGCCGAAGTCTTCGCCGGCCTTGATCTTTTGTAAAATATTTTCCGCCTGCTGGCGCACGGCGTTTTCAGCGGTCAACCCGGCTTGGGGGTCCACCTTCAAGAAGATGGCCATGATGTTGACCTCGTCCATGTTTTGGTACTGCGCGTAATTCTTTTTGTAGTACTCCTCGACCTCGGCATCGGTGACCACCACCTGCTTTTGGACTTCTTGGTTTATCAGGCGCTGCTTGAGGATATCTTGGCGCAGATCGTCGCGGTATTCCTGCAGGGTCATTCCCTGGCGGCTCAGGCTGGCCACGAAGTCCTCTTCGGTGAGGTTGTTGTTTCGTTTGATGCTGTCGATGTAGTGGTTCAACTCCTCGTCGCTGACCGACAGGCCGAGCCTCTTCACCTCTTTGGCGAAGATCTTTTCATCGATCATGCGCTCCAGGGCCATCCGCCGGATTTGGGCCGGAGGCACGCCGCCGGCTTGCTGCATGGCTTCCATGCGGGCCAGGTCCATTTTCAGACGGCGTATAGCCCGGTTGAGTTCCATGGAGGTGACGACTTCGTCGTCAACGATGGCCACCACCCGGTTGACAACCACTTCCTCGGCCGCATGGGCCGAGCCCAGCCCCATGGGAAAAGCCAAAAAACCTGCCATGAGGAAGCAGCACAGGAAACGTCGCGGCATCATTTACTCCTTGCAGAGGCCACCTGGCCCTTATCCAAAAACTGTTGGTCATAGATTATAACCGATTTGGCCTTTAGCTCCTCTAGCAAGGAAACGGCCAGCGCCTCCTGCTTTTGAGCGACCAGTTTTTTCTGTATCTCCGGCGCGGCCTGGGCCAAGCTGAGGGAGCTGGCCGGACGCTTGGCCGTCACCCGCAGCACATGGAAACCATAAGGACTGGGCAGAGGCCCGGCCAGCTGGCCCGCTTTCAGGGCGAAGACCTTGGCTTCCAGGCCCGGCGGCATGTGGCCCCGGCTCAGCCAGGTGGGCTGCCCTCCCCCGGCCAGGGGAGCGCCCATCTGCTCCGCGGCCTGGCTCATGTCTTTACCCTCCTGCACCTGATCCACCAGCTTCTGGGCCATACCCTTGTTGGGCAGCAGGGCGTGCTGGGCCAAAATCTGCTCCGGCCGATAAAACTCTTCGCGGTGGCCCTGGTAATAGTCGGTAATCATTTTGGGCGTCACCCGTATCTGGGGACGCAGGATGAGGCGCAGGGCCTTTTCCATCAACAGTTGGTCGGCCAGCTCCCTTTGCCATTGCTCTTGGCTGATGCCGTGCACGGCCAAATTGTGCTTGAAGACATCGGGCGCCAACTTGCTGAAAAGCTGCTCCTGGCGCTTGGCCAACTCCTCGGGCTGCAAAACTATGCCTTGGCGCGCGGCTTCGGCCAACAGCAGCATGCGGGTCACCAAGCCATCCAGCACCGCCCGTCTCAACTCCGGCTCCAACAGGGCGGGATCTCCCCCCAGCCCCATGAAGGCGGCCCGGCATTGGAATGCCGCCAGAGTCACCGGCTTGCCGTTCACCTTGGCCACCGAGGGCGGCCCCTGTTTCTCACCAGAAGCGCAAGCCACCAAGGACGCGGCCAGCAAGATGGCCAGCGCCCAATAGAGCCCCCTGGGGACTCTATGGGAGGACACCTGCTGAGATGTTACTAATACCGCCATGTTATCGGCTCTAGTTACCACCGCGACTGATGTATTGCAAGAATTGCTTGGCTTGCTCCAAGGGGGGGCGCTCGGTCGTCAAGCGCAGCTTCACCCGGCCGTCGGGAAACACCCGCACCTTTTCCGGCTGCTCCTGGGCCATGGCCAATAGCCGGTCCAGGTTCAAGCCCTCGGTATGGGTGAAATAGGCCATCAAACCGTCGCTGGACAGGTCCAGCCGGTCTGATTGCATATGGCGCAACAAAACCTTGAGCTCCACCCCGCCCAAAAGGTTGTCCGCCGCCGCCGGGGGGGCGCCGAAGCGGTCGTTCATCTCCGAGGCCACCTGTTCCAGCTGCTCGGCGTTGCGCACCCCGCTCAAACGCCGGTACAGACTCAGGCGCACCTCCGCATCGGGCACGTAGCTCTCGGGCAGGTGGGCGGGCAGGCCCAGCTTGAGCTCGGGCTCCGGCCCTTCCGGCGGGGCCTCGCCCTTGAGCCGGGCAATGGCCTCTTCCAGCATGCGCAAATAAAGCTCGTAGCCCACCTCGGCGGCCACCCCGCTCTGGGCCTCGCCCAGCATGTTGCCCGCCCCGCGAATCTGCAAATCGTGCATGGCGATGGAAAAGCCCGCCCCCAGTTGGGTGAAGTCCATGAGCGCCTTGAGGCGCTTGGCCGCCTGGCGGCTTAGGCTGGCCTCCGAGCGCACGAACAAATAGGCGTAGGCCCGGCGCTCGGAGCGCCCCACCCGGCCCCGCAACTGGTAAATCTGGCTCAGGCCGAACTTGTCGGCGTTGTTGATGATGATGGTGTTGGCACTGGGGATGTCCAGGCCCGACTCGATGATGGTGGTGCACACCAACACGTCCAGCTCGCGGCGCACGAAACTGAGCATGACCCGCTCCAGCTCCTTTTCGGGAAGCTGGCCGTGGGCCACGGCCACCCGCACTCCGGGCACCAGGCGCCCCACCATGGCCGCCATCTTGCCGATGTCCTGCACCCGGTTGTGCACGAAAAACACCTGGCCCTCGCGGGCCAGCTCGCGCTCGATGGCCTGGGCCACGGCCTTGGGGCTAAAGGAAGCCACGTAGGTCTTGATGGCCCGGCGGTCGGCGGGGGGGGTATTGATGACGCTCAGATCCCTGAGGCCCGACAGGCTCATCTGCAGGGTGCGGGGAATGGGGGTGGCGGTGAGGGTGAGCACGTCCACCAGGCGGCGCATCTTTTTGAGGCGCTCCTTGTCCTTGACCCCGAAGCGCTGTTCCTCGTCCACCACCATGAGGCCCAGATCCTTGAACTCCACGTCCTTTTGCAAGATGCGGTGGGTGCCGACCACGATGTCCACCGCGCCCGCCTTGAGCCCGGCCAAGACCTCCCGCTGCTGGGCCGGGGTCTTGAAACGGCTCAGGGAGGCCACCTCCAGGGGCTGATCCACCAGGCGCTCCACGAAGGTCTGGTAGTGCTGCTCGGCCAGCACCGTAGTGGGCACCAAAAATGCCACCTGGCGTCCCTGCATGGCCACCAGGTAGGCGGCGCGCAGGGCCACCTCGGTCTTGCCGAAGCCCACGTCGCCGCACACCAGGCGGTCCATGGGCTTGGGGGCCGAAAGATCGGCCAGGACGTCCTGGATGGCCCGGGCCTGGTCCGGGGTCTCCTCCCAGGGGAAGCCGGCCTCGAACTCCCGGAAGGCGCTGTCCGGCGGGGTGAAGGACTTGCCCTTGGCCACCGAGCGGGCGGCGTAGAGCTCCACCAGGTCGTGGGCGATGAGCTCCACCGCCTTTTTGGCCCGGCCCCTCACCCGCTCCCAGGCGCGGCCGCCCAACTGGTCCAGCTTGGGCTTGGCTCCCTCGGGGCCCCGGTATTTGCTGATGAGCCCCATGCGGTCGGCGGGCAGATACAGCTTGTCGCCCCCGGCAAAGGTCAGGTGCAAAAAGTCGCTCTCCGCCGCGCCCACGGCCACGGTGGTCAGGCCCTCGTAGCGGGCCACCCCGTGGTCGATGTGCACCACCAGGTCGCCGGGCTCCATGTCGTCCAGGGCGGCCAGCATCTCGCTGAGCCGGGGCGGGGCCTTGTGGCGCACCACCCGGGGCGCGCCGAACACCTCGTCCTCGGTGATGAAGCACACCGGCAGCTCGGCCGGAGCCAGCCCGGCGGTGAGCACCCCCTCCATGAGGAATAGAGGCGTCTCGTCGGTGGGAGGCGGCCAGGTCTCGGCGGCCGTGCCCACCACCCGAACCAGAACCTCGCGCTCGCTGAGTAGCTCGGCCAGGCGCTCCACCTGAGAGCGGGAGCGGCACACCAGGGTCACGCTGCGGCCTTGTTCCCGCCGGGCCTCCGCCCAGGCCAGGAAGCGGGTGATCACCGACCCTTCGCCGCCGCGCTTGAGCTCCTGGTGCAGGCCGGGGAAGGTCTCGGCCTTCAGGCGCACCAGGGGAGCTTCGCCCGGCTCGTCCAGACCCATGGCCAGGGCCCGGCACAGAAGGTGGGGCCGCTCCTTCAGGCGCTGGGCCATCTGACCGGGAGTGCGCCGCAGCAAGGGCGGGGCCAGCACCACCCGGCCGTCTTCCCGCGCCTCGCCGAACTGAACCTCCATCTCCTCGGCGTCGGCCTTCAGGCGGTTGTCCACCTCGGCGGGTTCCAAGACGTAGAGCCAGGCCTCTTCGGACAGATAGCTGAAGATGTCCCCGGCGTTTTTGAAAAACACCGGCAGCAGCGACTCCAGTCCGCTGAAGGGGGCGCGCAGCTCGATCTTTTCCACCAGCTCGGCCAGGCGGCGGGTGGAGAGCCCCTCCTCCCGGGCCAGCTTGCGCAGGCGCTCCACCGCCCGCTTGGCCGCCTCCGGCGACAGCTCCACCGGCAGGCAGGGAATCAAGCCGGCCTCTCGCAGGGGAAGCTGGGAGCGCTGGTCGCTGGGATCGAAGCGCCTGAGGCTCTCGATCTCGTCGCCGAAAAACTCCACCCGCACCGGATCGTCCAACAGGGGGCCGAAGAAATCCACCACCGAGCCGCGCACCGCGAAGTCGCCCACCTGCTCCACCAGGCCCACCGGGGTGTAGCCCCCTTGGGCCAGAGCGGCCACCAGGGCGTCGCGCTCCAGGCGTTGCCCCTTGCTCAATTCCAAGAAATTATCAAGCAGGTGCTCGGGCGGGCACAGGCGCGAGGCGGCGGCCACCGCCGAGGTGACCACCAGCAGGGGCTCTTCGGCGGCGATGAGCTCCCACATTACGGACAGGCGCCGGGCGGTTACCTCCGGCGGGGGGTCCAGCTCTTGGTAGGGACTTACCTCATAGGCCGGGAACAGGCGCACCGGCGATCCGTCCCGGCCCTGACCGGCCAGAAAAAATTCCAGATCGCGCACCAGGGTCTCGGCCATGGACAAGGTGGGGCAAACCACCAGGGTGGTGCGGGGGGCGCTGTTGAACAAGCGAGCCAAGGCAAAGGCCCGGCCAGCGCCCTCCAGGCCGCCCAACAGGGCCGCGCCTGATTCGCGCAACAGACGACTAGCCTCGTCCAGGCGTTCTCCGGCCGGCCAGTATCGCCGCGACCCATTTTTCTGATCAGCGTTCATTCCCAGCGTAATTTTCACCCTGTGAATTTATCCCCACGCAGCCTTCGCCGTCCCCTTACGTCGCCCCCATAAATTGCTTCAACTAACTACTTTAATTTTAACCATATTGGCAACCCGGCTTGAAAACTGGCATAAATAGGCCAATTCCAAGCGTATGCCTACATATTTTTACCACAAAATAGTCACAACTTAATCACAGCAAGGGCTAACTCGTTGTTTCCGTTGGCTCAAAGATAACCGAGCCTGGGCCGTGCGGCAAGCGTCCTCGGCTGGGAGACGGCCGCCACCTGGGGTATACTGTTGCTCCACCCAAGACGGCCCGCCAGCAACGAGGAGTTCTTTTGCAGGACATGGTGGAGATAAAAGACGGCGGCGCGGCGCGCAATGCCGGTTTACGCATCGGCCTGGCTTTGAGCCTTATCACCGGCCGACCCACGCGATTGGGCGGCCTGGTGGACGACGCCCCCCGTCCCCGGCCGGGCCTGGGCCCCGGCGGGCTTACCCAGGCCGTGGCCGCCTCGGCGGTAAGCCGTGGCCGGTTGCAGGCCGAGGCCGGTTCGCCGGAGTTGACCCTCACCCCCGGCGGCCCGCCCCAACCCGGTGATTACCACCTGGACGTGGCCCACCTGGAGCCCAGCTCCGCCCCCTTCAGCCCCCTGTTGGAGATGCTGCTGCCGCCCCTTTCCCTGGCCGGCGGCACCAGCGGCCTGATCCTGCGCGGGGGCAGCCACGTGATGGGCGGTCCCACCAGCGACGAGATATCCACGGTGCTCCTGCCCAACTGGCGCGCCCTGGGTCTCAACGCCGACTATCGGGAGATATCCCCCGGCTTTTTCCCCGGCGGCGGCGGCGAGGCCGAGGTCACGGTGGTGGAGGCTGGCGGCCCCTTGAACTCCATCCGGGCCGAGGAGCCTTTCCAGGTCCGCGAGGTGGGAGTGGAGGTGCTGTGCTCCAACCTGCCGGTGCACCTAGCCGAGCAGGCCATGCAAGGCGCCCTGGACCGCCTGGCCCTGCACGGGCTCAGCGGCGAGGGCAACCTGCGCCGGGCCAAGGGCGGCAAGGGCCAGGCCCTGCTGGTGTGGGCCGGAGACGGCCGCTTGCGCATCGGCTTTTCCACCCTGGGCAAGCGGGGCAGCCGCCCCGAGGCCCTGGCCCTGGAGGCGGTGGAGGCCCTCACCCACTTCCTCAAAAGCGGGGCCGGTCTGCCCTCGGCCCTGGCCGCGCGCATGCTGTTGTGCCTGGCCTGCGCCAAGGGCATCAGCCATTTCACGGTGAGCGGCCCGCCCAAGCCATTGCAGGCGGCCATGAAGATCATCAACGCCTTTTGGCCCGGCACGGTGCGCCTATCCTCGCCGCGGGACGAAGCCCTTTTGGAAGTAAAGGTCATCGGCCGTGACTGGGGCCGGGTGCTTTAATATCTCCTGAAAATCCTCAGCGACCCTCCCACTTGGGCTCGCGCTTTTCCAAAAAGGCGCTGATGCCCTCTTGGGCGTCGTGCAGGCCCAGGTTGAGGCCCATGACCGGGGTGGCCCCCACCAGCACAAAATCCTAACTATAAATTTGGGAACGTTTTAGGGAACAGGTCGAGGCAAAGACGTGGCCGCGATCCGCCTCGGAGGATCAGCCCATCCCCACCAATAACCCAAGCCCGCTCATCCCGGGGGGGTGATGGGCCTTGGTGACCCAAACATTGCATCACCAAAAAGGTGATGGGCTGGACAGGGAAAGAATGTCCGTCCAGCCTCGGCTACAAAATCGCTTAACCTTTTTTGCGCAGAGAGCCGGTGGTATCCACGGTGCGGAGGTTGGCCAACTCCTGCTCGGTGGGCTCGGGCACCATTTTGATATCGGGCGACACCTTCAGGTCCCAACCGGTGGACGCCTTGACCTCCTCGACGTTGGTAGAGGGGAAGTAGGCGTCCAGAAAAAATTCCTTGGTATCGGGATCGGGCCGCAGAATGCCCAGGGTGGAGATTATGGCCGAGGGCCCGCCGCCCACGAATCCGCAACGTTCCCGGGCGTCCCCGCCGTCCAGATAGCCCGGGCTGGAAATGTAGTCCACCTTTTCTATGAAGCGGCGTTTCTCATGGGAAGCCATGATCAAATAGCTCTTGGCCCCCACCGCAATGTCGTTGGCCCCGCCGCTTCCATTGAGGCGCACCCTGGGCGGCACGTATTTGCCGAGCTTCCAGGGTGGCTCCTCCCATATGCCGGTGGTGTTGACGTTGCCGAACTTGTCCACTTGAGCCGCGCCAATTACCGCGTTGTCGCAGCGGCCGGAAGCCACGAGGAAACCCAGGGCGTCGATGGCATTGGTGAAGCTGGTGGCGTTGGCGCTGATCCGGTTACACTCGATGCCCCATGGAAGGCCGCCCACGGGAGTGGAGCCGTATACCCCGCCCTCGGTGAAGGGTCTCAGGTCGGGAGCGTGGTTGAGGTGGGCGAAGTACCCGGCCAGCATGGACAGGCCCACCCCCAGAATGATCAGCTGCCCGTCTTTTATCTCCCGGCCGGTGACGATGGCCATGAATTCCTGCTTAGTATATTCCATAGCGCCTATCCCTTCGCCCGATCCAACAACTCGGCCACCTGCGCGTCGCTCTTTATCCATTTGCGGTAGGGGTCCATTAAAAACGCGGTTTCCGTGGCCGAAATCTTGGCGATCTTTTCATGGCCGATAAGGTCCAGATACTGCTCCGGGGTTTCATAGGAGCGCACCCACTTGCGGCAATAATCCTCCGTGTCTTCTGCGGTTTTCATGGCCTTGTTCATGTAGAACATGTGCTCCTCGTCGGAGTCGTAGAGCCCGCAGGAGGCCTGGGGCCAGGAGCAAAGGGGCCAGTAGACCACGGCATCAACCACCTCTGCAATTATGCGGACCAGGTTGGGGTATTGGCGCATGCAGTCGGTGTCCACGATCTTATCCGCCACCAACACCACCTTTTCGGCCGCCCGCGACATCTCAAAACGGCTCCATTCGCTGCCCAGCATGATGGCATTGCCGTGGATATCGGCCATGGTGACGTGAATGGCCGCCACCTCGGGCCGCAGCGAGCGGAAAGCGCCCAGGGTTTGGCCGGTAAAGGGGTCGGTGATGGTGGGGATCTTGGCGGTGGCCGGGTATACCTGCGGCTCATCACCGGAGCACCACTGCTGGTCGTTGCAGATGTTTACGGTGGCCGGCACGAAGGGCCAATTCATGGCCCCGCCGAAGAAACGGAAGGCCATGGCTCCATTGGAGTAGTCCTCTATTATGGTTTGGCCGCTGGTCACCGCCCGGTTGAGGCCATTGGCAAAGCCGTAGACCTCCAAGCCGGAGAAACCGACCTCCACCCGCCGCACCGCGCCTACGGCGGCCAGCAGGTTGACCTGGCTGGAGCCGCAGTGGCAGATGACGTTGAGGTCTTTACGCCCCTGCTTGACCATCTCCTTGCCAAAAGCCACAGAGTCCGAGCCCACGGGAAAGGCCGCGCCGTGGCAATAGGTCATGCCGTCCCAAGTGTAGGCGGCCACCGCCTCTTGCATGGTCATTAACTTGTTGTGCAAAGGCAACCTCCTTAAGCCGTGGTGGTGGCGCCGGAACCAAATCCGGCCAGCCGACTCCAATAAATTCCGGTCACGATCAATATTGCAGAACCCATGCCAGGTTCAGCGGGGTTCTCCGCTGCAACAAGGGGACTTGATACCCGGGTCAAAGCTGCTTTTTTTCACGGAGGAGTTGCCCATGCCCAGCATATAGGCCTTGAAGACGCGCGAGGCCGGCTTGCCCGCGGACACCAGCCGCGCCGGAGCCGGTTTGGCCGGGATTTGGATTTTGGAGCCGTTCCAACTCAGCGCGAGTTGCAAGGCCCCTTGGGCCTTGTCTGCCAACGCCCGGACCATGATCAACAGCGGGCCGGCGCCCGTAAGATTTCCCGCTTTCCACTCGCTCTGCATGGGCCGCCACTTGTCCGCCGTGAACAAGGCCAACCCCTGGGCCGGGGCCAATGTCAGGGTGGCGGTGGCCCCGGCTGGCGCCTGCAACAGGAAATAGCGGGCTTCCCCTTTTTCAAGGGGGCCGATATTTACGATTTGCTTCAGGTCGCTTTTGCCGGAGCCTGTCTGTTGGCTCGCTCCGGGACCGGGCAGGATGGCGGCGGCGATCAATGGGGTGTAGTCCACCTTAAGTTTTACATACCCTGATTTGCCGCGGTCCTCGGGCAACAGGCACATGCAGCCCAGCAGGTTCTCGCCCGGCTCCAGGGTTCCCGGGGTCGCGACCATCCCTGAAGAATGATCAAAGCGGCGGTGCCCCCCTTTGTTCAACCCGCTGTTCAGACAAGAGGCGATCTTGGAGGCTTTCAGGAAAAAGGGCCGGCCTTGGGCTTTGCCCTCGCGGGTAAACATCTCCACGTCCAGCCGGTCCATGCGAAAAGTTATGGGGGCGCGTTGGGCGTCTTGCATAGAAGTGTTGACCAGCCCTTGATCCCAGCGGCCGTTGTTCACGCCACACATGCAGCCGGACCCCTGGGTGTCGTGCGGGTCATGGCCCTTTGCCGCCAGAAAGTCGCTGAACGCCTGCAAACGCACATCTCCCCCATCCAGGGCATCCAAGGCCTCCGGCTTGAACATCATTTCATAGTATACGCCTGGGAAACACCCCCCCGCCCAGGCCATGGGCGAGACCATAACCAGGGCCCCCACCATCAACAAAGCCAAGCAGGCTGCCGCCCTGCATCCCAACCCATTGACCCTCCGACGAACAGATCTCAAAGCAGTCCCCTTCCTTTGAGCTAGGGCGGCCCCTTGTCCCGGCGCGGCTCAACGCGCCGCGGACGCACCAAAACAGCAATTTGCAACAATCGCACCAATCGGCCGGGTGAGCGGGCTGAGGGCGCTGGGGCGCCAACATACCCGACCGGTGGCATGCGTTTTGCTTAGTTGTGCGGGCAACAAGTGCCTGGCAATGATCACGTTCCGATTAACTGCTGCCACTGGGCGGATGAGAGACAAGATGAGGGACAACATCAGCATTGCTTAACACCTTCAGTCAAACCTCCCCCATCCATAACCGCAGCCACCGCCCCGGCTGTCCCTGCCCCGCTTTCCGGCGATACGTTGCCGAAAATATAAGGATGGTTAACCGGTTGTTTACCAACGAGGGAGGAAGTAATGAGACTTGGGAAAAAGCTGATGGTGCTGGCTCTGGTTCTTATGCTGGGGGCGGCCTTTGTTCTGCCGTCCATGGCGGCCAACAAGCCTGAGTTCGTCTGGAAGGTTCAGTCTTCCTGGCCCCGGGGCAGCGGTCTGCACTACCTGCAGATGCGGACCCTGGACTTCGTCGAAGAATGGACCAACGGCCGGGTGAAGTTCGAGCGGCACAGCGCCGGTGAGATCGTACCCGGTTATGAGACCTGGAACGCTGTGCAGCGCGGCGTGCTGGATGCCGGCCTGGCCTGCACCTGCTACACCATGCGTAAGGACTGGACCAGCGGCATGTATTGCTCCGCCCCCGGTCTGGGCCCGGTGGAGAAGATGGCCTTCTACCACGGCACCAAAGACGTGGCAGGCACCAAGGATTACCGCACAGCGGTTTGGAAACTGCTTGAAAAAATCGGCATGGAAAAGTTCGGCGTGGAGATCATGCCCAGCGCCATGCAGACCACTGAGACCTTCCTGTACTCCACCAAGCCGATCAACTCTATCAAGGACCTGCAGTCACTTAAGATTCGCTCGGTAGGCGTGCGCGGCGACGTGTTCAAGTTCGCCGGTTGTTCGGTAGTGGGCATGCCCGCCGGCGAGGTTATGCCCGCCTTGGAGCGCGGCGTCATAGATGCGGCCGAGTTTGCCAACTTCTTCGGCGACGTTGACCTGGGCTTCGCCGACGTGGCCAAGTACATCTACTTGAATCCCTACAGCTCCGCCCCTTCCAACCTGATGTTTTTCATCAACAAAGACGTCTGGGCCAAGGTGCCTGACGATCTGAAGGCTCAGATCAGGGAAGCGGCCTTCGAGTCCATGAAGTGGTCCCTGTCCGAGTGCCTGTTCCTGGACTTTTTGAAGATGAAGAAAGCCGAGCAGCTGGGCGCCAAGGTTGCCACCATTCCCATGGAGGTGGGTGAGTACCTGGACAAAAAGGCTCTGGAGTTCTACGCCAAGAAGGCAAAAGAGGATCCGGAGATGGCCGAGTACATGAAGTATTACGACCAGTTCTTCAACAAGGAAGGTTACGGCAAGTACGTGCATTTCGTGAACGACTTGCTCTAGAGCTTCTCCAAGGACTAACACGGCCCCCGCCCTCCATTTATTGGGCGGGGGCCGGTTATAGGCATGAAAGCAAGGAGACTCGCGCGATGACATTTACCAAGATAGTCGACTGGATAAGCGATTGGAGCGGCAAGACTGTCTCCTGGCTGTTTCTGGTCCTGTGCATAACCGTGGCCTGGGACTTGATCGAGCGCAGGATCACCGGAAGAGCCACGGACTGGGCCTTTGATGTCAACTATATGATTTACGGCACCAACTTCATGATCGCCGGGGCCTACACCCTGCTGCACAACGGCCACGTGCGGGTGGACGTGCTGTACAACACCTTTTCCGTCAAGACCAGGGCCTGGTTGGAAGTGCTGTTCTACGTGGTGTTCATGTTGCCCATGTGCGTAATTCTGCTTTCATCCACCTGGTTGGATTTCATGTACTCCTTCGAGGCCCGCGAGGTGTCTATTCAAAGCTCCTGGCACCCGGCCATCTGGCCCTATAAGTTCGTGATGCCCCTGACCTTCGCTCTCATACTGCTCCAGTCCTTAGCCGAATTACTCAAAAACATCTACACCTTGGCTGGGAGGGATCAGTATGTCGCTTAATGAAGTATATGCCATCCTGATGGTCTGCATGCTCTTGGGCGGCGTGATCATCGGTTTCCCGGTGGCCTTCATGTTAGGCGCCCTGGGAGTGTTGTTCGGGACCTTGGCCTATGGTTTCAATGCGGCGAGTTATCAAGCGGCCTTGAGCACTTACGGTGTCATGTCCGGCTGGTCGCTGCTGGCCATTCCCTTGTTTGTTTTCATGGGAGTTGTACTGGAAAAAGCCGAGTTGGCGGACCGGTTATACACTGGCCTGCGCCTGTTGTTGGGGCCCATACGCGGCGGCTTGGCCATATCCACCATGGCCTTGGCCACCATGTTTGCCGCTTGCACCGGCATCGCCGGGGCCTCGGTAATCGCCATCGGCCTTATCGCCCTGCCGTCCATGCTGAGGTTCGGTTATGACAAAAAGCTGGCCTCCGGAGCCATCTGCGCCGGCGGCGGTTTAGGTGTGATCATTCCCCCCAGCATCATGATGATCCTCTACGGACCCCAGGCCGGGGTATCCATTGCCAAACTGTTTATGGCCGCGGTTTTCCCGGGCTTGATCATGGCTGGGCTCTATATCGTTTATATGATCGTTATTTGCGGGGTTAAACCCCAATTGGGTCCCCCTGTCTTCAAGGAAGAGGCGGCCCAATACTCTAAAAAGGATATAGCCAAGTTGCTGCTGGTGGCCGGGGTACCGCCAGTGGGGTTGGTCATTGCGGTTTTGGGAAGCATCTTTTTTGGCTGGGCCGCGCCCACCGAGGCAGCGTCCTTGGGCGCTTTGGGCGCGCTTATCATCACCGGTTTCTACGGCAAGCTTAACCTGAAGATGATGAAGGAAACCGTTTTTAGCGCCCTCAAGATCAGCACCTTCATCATGTGGCTGGTATTAGGGGCAAAATACTTCATGTCCACCTTCAACAAGCTTGGGGGAGGCAACCTTATCGGCGACATGCTGCTTTCAGTGGATTTGGGCCCCACCGGCTTGTTGATCTTGATGTTGGGCCTGATATTCATCTTGGGCATGTTCATGGACTGGATCGGCATTCTGCTGGTGGTTATCCCCATTTTTGTTCCCATCGTAAAGACCATGGGTTGGGATCCGCTGTGGTTCGCCATGCTGTTCTGCATAACCTTGCAAATTTCATATATAACCCCTCCATTCGCCTATTCGATCTTTTACTTGAAGGGAATCGCGCCTCCAGACGTAAAGCTGACCGACATCTACCGGGGATGTATTCCCTTTATCATCATCCAGTTTGTGGCTCTTTTGATCCTCTACTTATGGCCCTCGCTGGCAACCTATCTGCCCGCGATCATGAGGTCCTAATAAAGGGTTTGGTTCTTGTGCGAAATGGCTTAGAAAGAAGCATGAGGCCTTAAAGGGGTATCAGGAGAGTTCCCAGGCTTGCGCGGGGAATCTTTAAAAAGACGGAGGCATAGACATGGCTTACAAATACATCCTGACTGAGGTCAAGGACAATATCGGCATCTTGGCTCTGAACCAGCCGGACAAGATGAACGCCTTGGGCGCGGCGGTGGAAAGGGAGATTACCGACTGCCTCAAAACCTGGGCGGATGGCAAGGAAGTCAAGGTAGTTATCCTCAAGGCCAACGGCAAGGTCTTCTGTTCGGGGCACGACCGGTTGGAGGTGCGCGACGGCACGCCCTCCTCTATCCGCGCTCTTTTCCAGACCTCTTACGACATGATGACCTGCATGCGCTCGGTGCGCATGCCCATCATTGCTCAGGTGCACGGCATTGCCATGGCCGGCGGTTGCCACCTGGTGGCCGGCTGCGACCTGGCGGTGGCCGCCGAACAGGGCGCTAAGTTCGGCATGACCGGTCTGAAGATCGGCTACAACTGCTCTACCCCCACGGTGGCGGTGAGCCGGGCGGTGGGCTCGAAGAAATGCCTGGAAATGCTTTTCACCGGTAACCTTTACACCGCCCAAGAGTCCATGGAAATGGGCCTGATCAACCGGGTGGTGCCCGATGACAAACTGGAAGAAGAGACCTTTGCTTTGGCCAAGGAGATCGCCAAGGGCTCGCGCATTACGTTGGGCATATCCAAGCAGGTTTTCTACGGTCAGATCGAGATGACCGAGGACCAGGCCTATCATTACGCCAAGGAAATGATGGCCATTGCCGCACTGCTGCCCGATGCCCAGGAGGGGTTCACCGCCGGTATCGAGAAACGAGAGCCTAACTTCCCGGAAGAATAGGAAAACCTGGCCTAAACGACATAAAAGTCAATAATGGAGGGCCTCCCCTTGGGGAGGCCCTCCTGAATTAGGTTCAATTTTTTCCTAGTGAACCCATTGCATTATTGCACCAAAACTTCCACAGATGATAGAATCATCCAGCTTTGTCGGAGCATCCCTTCCTGATTTTCGTAATACTTTGGAGCAGACAAAAAACAAATATGTTCTCTCTGCCAGAAACTATACCGTTTTCGCAGGGGGCAGAACATCTTGAGCGCACACCAACAAACGGCACCGCCCTTTTGAACTGGGATAAAACGGGGCATTTAAAAAGCCTCAATACCAAGGCAGTCGAACTGCTGGGCCTGGACCCCAAACAATGCCTGGGCCAGGCCGCGCCAGAGCTGCTGTCTTGCGGCAAGCTATTGTCTTTTCTGCAAGAAGCCCCCGATAAGGGCAAAATCATGCAGGTCAATGGACAGGATTGCTATGTCTGCCTAGAGCAAATGCAAGGCCCGGAGCAGGGATCGACGCTGATTTTGCGGCCAGGTCAGGAGCAGATAGACGAATACCTGCAAAAGGAGTTCACCTACCTGCTGGACAACTCCTACGACGGTATCATCGTGGCTGATAACCTCAGAATCCTTAAGGTAAACTCCAGCTTCGGTCGAATAACCGGAGTGTCGCCCAGCCTTTTGGTGGGGAGATATATCGATAAGCTAGACGCCACCAAACATGTGTGCCTAGCCGCCTTGGTCGAAGTTATCCGCCTGACCCGTCATCACAAGAAAACCATCACCTTGCAGCGTAAGCTGCGCTCGGGAAACGAGATTTTTGTCACCTGCAACCCGGTATTCAACCAAAGACAACAGGTGGACCGTGTAGTCATAAATGTGCGGGATATCAAAGAATTAAAGAAACTAGAAGATCAGATCAAAAAGCTTTCGGTGCTTCGGCGGGAGGGCGAGACCCCGCAGCAACACCACGCGGCCCTGGGCGAAATCGTTGCCGAAAGCCCATCAATGAAGCGGCTTCTGCAGCTGGTGCTCAGGGTGAGCCAGGTTAATTCCACCGTATTGCTGAGCGGCGAGAGCGGAACGGGCAAGGACGTTGTCGCCAGGCTGATTCATAGGATAAGCTGTTGTAACAAAGAGCCTTTCGTCTCGGTAAACTGCGGGGCGGTGCCTGAAAACCTGTTGGAGAGCGAGTTTTTCGGTTATGAGAAGGGGGCCTTTACCTCGGCCAGTCGCACCGGCAAACCCGGGCTTTTTGAACAGGCCAACGGTGGGACCTTCTTTTTGGACGAGGTGGGAGAGCTTCCCCTGAACCTGCAGGTCAAGTTATTGAAAGTAATACAAGATCAAAGCTGCCGCCGCTTGGGAAGCACGCGCAATATCGACCTCAACATCCGCTTTATCGCCGCCTCCAACCGGGATCTACGCAAAATGGTGGCCGAGGGTCAGTTCCGCGAAGACCTTTTTTACCGCCTCTATGTGGTGCCCATAAACATCGATCCTCTTCGCCAAAGGCGCGACGACATCCTGCCCCTGGCCATAATGTTCCTCAAGGAGTTCAATGAAAAATACGGGACCAGCCGCAGCCTGGGCCATGAATTGATATCAATTTTGGAGTCTTACAACTGGCCGGGCAATGTGCGCGAGCTGCAAAACGTTATTGAGCGCCTGGTGGTCACCGCTGACAGCGATATCCTTCGTGCCCATCATCTGCCCAACTCCATATACCAAGAAGCGTTGGAAGATGGCGTTTACTGGTGGGTCGGCGAAAATCTGAACCTTCGCCAAGCGCGCGACGCCTTGGAGCGCCAGATGATACAAAAGGCGGTCGCCAAAACCGGCAATGCCCGCAAGGCGTCTCATTTGCTCGGGATTGACCACAGTACGGTGGTGCGCAAAGCCCAACGTCTGGGCCTCAATCTCAAATCGGTGGCTTCCAAGAGTCAACAGAAGAATCAGCCATAATTACCATGACGCGTTTTTGATCTATAATTTATTTTCTGGTAAATATTATTAATTACAGCAACATAGCTTTTATTTGCCTGCGCGGCTGCCAAAAAGCCAATTACAAGTTTTCACATGGGAATTGCATGTATGCAACATATAGGGCTTCCCTTAGGTCGTAGAAGAATGCTGCATGCTCCAAGCGAAGGCATTAAAAAAAATTTTTGACTGCGAGATTGCACTCATCATCGCAGGATATATTTATTAATTTTTAATAATAACAATATATTATCTATTTTATACCGAGGCATTATAATTGAAAAATATTGGCAGGCATGGGGAACAATGCGGTTTTTGTAAGTGAAAAAAAGCTTTTTCTTCCTGTTTTGGTGCGTTTTTGCAATGGAAAACGTGTCTACTGCAAAAATGCACCAAAAAAGGAAGCCGCTCCTCCCAGTTATCATCTTTTTAAGGCGGAAAGACCCAAATAAATTAGTTTTTTTTGGGGCGGTGCGGCAGTATGGAATCGCTGTTGGGGCCAAATGCTCCCAGAGCGCCCTTCCATGGGGGAGATTAAGCCCATGGCGCGACAACCTTCAGATAAATCCCATTGGCACATATGTTGTATCTGCCTTTGCTATATTCCGGTTACTCATGATCGGCCGGATGTTCTTTCAAGGAGCGTAGCGTGAGCGAATATAAGCACATACCCCTAGGCGTGGGGTTTTACCCTGATTGGTGGAAAGCAAACTACGGCATCGCCTTTGGCCGGGACTATTACTATGATCCCGACTACCGGGTCGAGGTGGGCCTCAAGCAGCAAAAAGCCCTGTACGAGTGTAACCCTCCCTTAAAATAGGGCCAGTTTGAGGTAGAGACTTCTGGCAGACTGAGGTCTGCAAGGAGGACTCTTCACGATGCGCAGGACCAGATTCAGCGAAACTCAGATCGTCAAAATTCTGAAAGAGGTGGAAGGGGGCAGGACCGCCAAGGAGGTCTGCCGGGAATACGGTGTCAGCAGCGCCACCTACTACAAATGGAAGTCCAAGTACGGGGGCATGGAGGCCTCGGACATCGTCCGGCTCAAGGAGCTTGAAGAAGAAAACAGGCGTCTAAAGCAGATGTACGCCGACTTGAGCCTTGAGAATCGGGCTCTGAAGGACGTCATCGAAAGAAAAATATAAGGCCAGCGGGTCGGCGCGATCTGGCTAAGTTCATGTGCAAAGAGCACGGTCTGAGCATTCGCCGGGCCTGCCGCGCCCTGAGGCTGAGCCGGTCGGTTTATGCCTACCGACCCAAGCCCCGCGACGATGGTCCGATCATCGAGGCGCTGACTTCGCTGGCAGACAAATATCCCAGATACGGCTTTGCCAAACTGTTTCAAGTAATTCGGCGGGATGGACATGGCTGGAATCACAAGCGGGTGTACCGAGTGTACTGCGCCCTGAAGCTAAACCTTCGCAGGAAGGGTAAGAAGCGCCTGCCTACTCGTGATCCCCAGCCGCTTGCAGTGCCGGATCTGGCCAATATCTGCTGGTCGGTGGACTTCATGAGCGATGCCCTGTATGGCGGCCAGCGATTCAGGACCTTTAATGTGGTGGATGATTTCAATCGAGAGGCCCTGGCCATAGAGGTGGACGTCAATCTCCCCGCCCAAAGGATAATCCGAGTGCTGGAGCGTATCGCTGCCTGGCGGGGCTACCCGTCCAGGCTGAGGCTGGACAACGGCCCGGAGCTGGTCAGTGTAGCTATGGCCCAATGGGCCGAGGAGCATAGTATCGATTTGGGTTTCACTCAGCCCGGCAAGCCCACCCAGAATTCATACATTGAACGCTTCAACCGGACCTATCGGGAAGAGGTGCTGGACCTTTACATATTTTCCCGTCTAAGCGAGGTGCGGGAAATCACGGATCGCTGGCTCAAGGAGTACAACGAGGAACGCCCTCATGAGTCCCTCGGCAACCTGACACCAGCCGAATACCTCGCTATAAATTCACCTGAAGTTTCTACTGTTGACTGGCACTAATCGGGGGAGGTTTACACGAGCGCTTCGGCGACGTGGGCCTGGGCCAGGCCGACCCCCAGCCCAAGCCCCTGATCACCTTCGGCATGGTGATGCTGCCGGCCATCTTCGGCTGCGAGATCGTCTACGAGGAGGCGGCCCTGCCCTGGGCCATGCCCATGAACCTCTCGGCCGAAGAGTGCGACAAGCTCCAAAAACCCGACCTGACCAAGGCCGAGCCCATGGCCACGGTGCTCAAGCAAATAGAGCACCTCAAGGGCAAGTACGGCAAAGTGGTGGGCGACATCAACGTCACCGGCGTGCAGAACCTGGCCCTCAAGCTCCGGGGCGAGGAGCTGTACATGGACTACTACGAGGAGCCGGAGTTCGCCCACCGGCTGCTCACCTTCTGCTCCGAGTGCATCATAGACCTGTGGAAATTCGTCTACCCCATCACCGGCACCGGCGCGGTGGACGTGACCCCCATGTGCGACCCCACCATCTTCTGCGTGCCCAACTGCACCGTGGAGCAGATCAGCGGCGACACCTACGAGGAGTTTGGCCTGCCCTACGACAACATGCTGGGCGAGGCCTGCCATCCCTTTGGCATCCACCACTGCGGCAGCCTGGACCCGGTGGTGGAGCATTACGCCAAGGTCAAGAACCTGGTGTTCGTGGAGGCCGGCTTTGGCACCGATTTCGCGGCGGCCCGTAAGATTTTGGGGCCCGAGGTGGCCTTCAACGCCCGCATCAGCCCGGTGCTCATGAAAAACGGCAGCGCCGAGGAAGTGGCGGCCACGGTCAAGGACGCCATCGACCAGGGCGCCCCCCTGAGCAACTATTCCATAGACACCGTGGGGCTCACCGACGGGGTGCCCGACGAGAACGTGCGCGCCGCCCGCCGCACGGCCATGGAATTCGGAAAGATATCCTAGGAAAGACGAGGCAAGCATGAAGACCGTAATCAGCAGCCCCAGCCGGGAAGTCATCATCGGCCACGACCAGCCGGTGGTGATGATCGGCGAGCGCATCAACCCCACGGGCCGCAAGAAGCTGGCCGCCGCCTTGGAAGCCGGCGACATGAGCCTGGTGCAGAGCGAGGCCCAAAAGCAGGTGGCCGCCGGAGCCCAGGTGTTGGACGTCAACGTGGGCGTGTCGGGCGCGGACGAAAAGGATCTCATGCTGCAAGCTTTGCAGGCCATCACCGAAGTGGTGGACGTGCCGCTTTGCATCGACTCGGCCAAGCCCGAGGTTTTGGCCGCTGGTCTGGAGGCCTACAAGGGCAAAGCCCTGGTCAACTCGGTGAACGGCGAGGAGGCCAAACTAAAGGAAGTGCTGCCCCTGGTGGCCGCGCACAAGGCGGCGGTGGTGGCCCTGACCATGGACGACCACGGCATCCCCACCGACGTGCCCACCCGCCTGGCCATCGCCGACAAGATCGTAAACGAGGCGGCCAAGCTGGGCATCCCCTTGGAGGACATCGTCATCGACCCCCTGGCCATGAGCGTGGCCGCCGACGACGCCGCCGGGTTGGCCGCTTTGAGCGCCCTGGCGGGCATCAAGGGGAAGCTGGGCGTCAACCAGACCATCGGAGCCAGCAACGTTTCCTATGGTCTGCCCGACCGCAAGGCCATCAACGCCACCTTCCTGGCCATGGCGGTCATGTCCGGGCTTACCTGCCCCATCACCGACCCCACCGTTTGGCCCGTCCGCCGGACCCTGTTGATCAGCGACCTTCTGACCGGCAAGGACGAGTACGCCATGAACTATATCACCGCCTACCGGGAACAATTCCCGGAAGAAGACTAGGGCGAGCAGAGCAAAGAGGAGGAATCGTGGCTGACTTGCAGGCAATCAAGGAAGCGGTAAGCAAGGGCAAGCGCAAGGACATCGCCGGGCTGGTGCAGACCGCCCTGGACGACGGTGCGGACCCCAACACCATCATCAACAACTACATGATCGAGGCCATGAAAGAGGTGGGCGCGCGCTTCGAGGCCAAGAAGATCTTCGTGCCCGAAATGATGATCGCCGCCCGCACCATGCAGACCGGGCTGGACGTGATCAAGCCCTTGCTGGAGGCCCAGGGCTCCCAGAAGGAGACCGTGGGCACCGTGGTCATCGGCACGGTGTTCGGCGACCTGCACGACATCGGCAAGAACCTGGTGGTGCTGATGCTGGAAAGCTCGGGCTTCGAGGTGTTCAACATCGGCGAGAACGTGCCGCCCGAGAAGTTCGTGGAAAAGGCCAAGGAGCATGGCGCCGACATCGTGGGCCTCTCCAGCCTGCTGACCACCGGCGACCCCCACTTGAAGGCCACCATCGAGGCGGTCAAGGCCAGCGATTTGGCCGACAAGGTCAAGGTGGTCTGCGGCGGCGCGGCGGTGACCCGCAAGTTCGCGGTGGACCAGTGCGGCGCCGACGGCCACGCCACCGACGCGGTGGACGCGGTCAAGACCATCAAACAGCTCATGGGCCTCAACTAGACCCTCCCCTCCCTCCCAACCAGGCGCGCGGGGCCTTCCCCCCCTCCATGGCCCCGCGCGCCGCCCCCTTTATGGGAGCGAACATGCCCCGCGCCGACCAAGAGCGAGTAACTTTCCAGCCCATGGGCCGCCGGGCCGACCCCCAGCCGGGCCAAAGTCTTTTGCATTTGGCCCAGAGCGCCGGAGTGGGCATCGAGGCGCCCTGCGGCGGCAAGGGCCTGTGCGGCAAGTGCCGGGTGCGCCCGGAGGGTGCGGCCACGCCCCTCACCCCGGCGGAAAAGGCCCTGCTGGGCTCTGACGCGCAAGAGGGACTGCGCCTGGCCTGCCAGGCCGCCCTGCCCCAGGGAGGCACGGTGTGGGTGCCGCCCGAGAGCCGGGCCCAGCGCCAGGTGATTCTCACCAGCGGACCAAGCGGCGAGTTGGAGCTGGACCCGGCGGTAAGGGCCTTTGAGCTGAGCGTGCCCCCGGCCCAACCGCCGGAGCCCGAGGCGGCGCGGGAACGCCTGCAGGCCGCCCTTTCCCAAGCCGCCGGTAACCACCTGCAAGCCCCGCCGGAGCTCCCGTTGGGCCTTTTGCGGGCTTTGCCCGGCCTGCTCAAGCAAGGTGGCGAGCTCCAGGCTACCCTGCGCCACGACCGGGAGATAGTGGACCTGACCCCGGTCGGCGAGGGCTCGCCCCTGGGCCTGGCCGTAGACCTGGGCACTACCACGGTGGTCGCCTACCTGTGCGACCTGAATAGCGGCCAACTGTTGGCGGTCAGTTCGGAGATGAACCCCCAGGTCCCCTACGGCGACGACGTCATCTCGCGCATGTCCCTGTGCGCCGGCGATCCCCAAGGCCTGGGCAGGCTCAGCGCGGCGGCGGTGGAATGCGTCAACGCCCTGGCCATGGACGCCTGCGCCCAGGCGGGGCGCGACCCCGGCCGCATCCTGGAATGCGTCATGGTGGGCAACTCCGCCATGCATCACATCTTCCTGGCCCTGGAGCCGGCCTCGCTGGCCATGGCCCCTTACGCCCCGGTAGTGCGCGGCCCGGTGGAGGTAAAGGCCCGCCAGGCGGGGCTGGCTCTGAGCCGGGAGGCTTGGCTGCACTGGCTGCCGCTCAAGGCCGGATTCGTGGGGGCGGACATCGTGGCCGTGGCCCTGGCCGTTGGCGCCGACCAAATCGAGGAGCCCACCCTGATCCTGGACCTGGGCACCAACGGCGAGATGGTCCTGGCCGCGGGCGGACGCATGCTGGCCTGCTCCACCGCCGCCGGACCCGCCTTGGAAGGCGGGCACATCGGACAGGGCATGCGCGGCGCGCCGGGCGCGGTGGAGAGGGCGTCTTTGGAGCTAGGCGCGGCAAAAGCGAATCTAAGTGTCATTGGTGGCGAGCCTGCGGTGGGCTTCTGCGGCTCGGGCCTGGTGTCGCTGATCAGCTGCCTGCTGAACGCGGGCATCCTGTTGCCCGGCGGAGGTTTTGACCGCGAGCGAGGCAAGGGCCTGGTGCGTTCCGGCGAGCATGGCCTGGAGTTCGTGGCCGCACCCTCCGGGGCCACCGGCCATGGCCGAGACCTGGTGCTCACCAGCAAGGACGTATCCGAGGTGCAGCTGGCCAAGGCGGCCATCCGGGCCGGCGCCGAGGTGCTCATGGCCGAGATGGGGGTGGAGCGCCTTGAGCGGGTGCTGTTGGCCGGGGCCTTCGGCAACTACCTGGACCCCGGCGAGGCCGCCCGAATCGGCCTGTTCCCGCCGGTGGCTTTGGAGCGCATACAGGGGGTAGGCAACGCCGCCGGAGTGGGAGCGGTGATGGCTCTGCTCAGCGACAGGCAACGTCGCCGGGCCGAGAAGCTGGCCCGGGACATGGGATACGTGGAGCTTTCCGGCCACAATTTGTTCCAGGAGCTTTTCGTGGACAGCATGCCCTTTCCCTCTGATGGCTAATCTCTGTCTCTGAAACAAAACGGCCCACCGGCCGGCCTGAACAGGCATGGGACGCGTTAATGACTTTGTTGGAAATCCCGAAGCCGGATATTGATCCCGAACGATTGGCCTTGGCCATCAACCGGGGCCGTCTTAGTGAAACATTGCGGGAAAGCGTGCAAGAGAGTTTGCCCCGAGCCCGGGAGCTTGTTGCGCCCCAGGCGGTTTATGAGCTGTGGGAGGTGGTTGAGACGGGGCCTAACCTGTTACGGGTGAAAACCAGCGACGGCAGATCGGCCACGCTAACGGTGGGCCCCCACGCCGATCTGCTGTCCCCCGCCCGAATGGCGCTTGCCGCAGCCGCCACCATTGGCCAGGCGTTGGACGACGCCGTAAAGCGCCTGAACCAGGAAAATGACCTTTATGGCGCCTATGTGTTGGGTTGCCTGGGCGTGGCCTTTTTGGCGGAGGCGGGAAGGGCGGTGGACCACCTGGCCGAGCAAGAGGCATTACGGAGGGGATGGGGAGTCGGTCCCCGCCTGGCACCGGGCTCCCTGCCCGGCTGGGATTTGCGCGACCAGAAAGTCTTGGCGCAACTGCTCTTGCGCGACCCCGGCCCAATCTCCCTGAACCAGGACGGAGTGCTTATTCCCTTCAAGTCCGTTACCAGCCTTATCGGGATGGGCTTCGGTTACACCTCCGGCCGGGTGGAACGCATCTGCCACATGTGCTCCAAACGCGACGATTGCTGGAGCAATGAAAAGTTCGCTAAAGATGACTAGCCTAAAAGCTCACGACGCCTTCTTACCATAAGGCCCAGACCACGGTGGAGCCTTGGGGCCATTCTTCGGGCCACTGCTCCAGCTTGGGCGCATCGTCCGGCTTTTGTCCGGCCATGAGAGCCAGGATCTGGCTCCGGCTCAGACCGGGAAAGGCCAGCAGGCTCAGCCCCCGGGGCTTGCCTCCGGCGCGCACCCCGGCCTGCTCCACCAAATCGCCGTAACTTTCGGCGAGTTCCTTGGCCTCCTGGGCCAACTCCGGGGCCAGGCCGGGCCACCACTTCTCCCCGTCCACCCTGCGGGCCAGGTGATCCACCTTTTGGCGCAGCAGGTCGAAATCCGCATTGCCCGCCAGCTTGGCGGCGAGGCCCAAAAAGGCCTGATCGTCCAGCTCGGACAGGTCGGGCAGCACCAGGCGGGCCGCCTCCTGGGCCAGGGGGTTGTCCGGCCGGGGGGACATGGGGGCCAAGCCCAAGGGCGACACCGCCCCCGCCGGGGTGCGGAACTCCTTGAGCGGCGGCTGCACCAACTCGTGGGCCCGCTCCAGAAGCAGGCGGGCCGCCGCCCCGCTGGTGGTGGCCAGCCAGCCGGTCTCCTCCCCCAGCCCCTGGGCCAGGGTGGCCCAGGCCTTGAGGCGGCTCTCCAGCAGGTGCTCCTGAGGCAGGGTGTAGTCCACCGGGGCCAGATGGTCCAGCAGCGGGGCGTCATAGTCCACCGGCTGGTAGTCGTCCTGGTCCTGACCCATGGAGTGGCGCAAACGGCTCTCTCCCTGGCGGGCCTGGGACAGGGCCTGCTCCAGCTCGGCCGCTTCCTGGTCCTGGATGTGGGCCAAATGCAACAAAAGGTCGGCCTCTACTCCGGGCAGGCCGGGGTCCTGTTTGCCGTCCGGCCCCTGATAGCCCTTGATGTCGCGCATCACCGAGCGGAAGGTCTCGGGCGGGGCGGGCGGCTCCACGCCCGCCTTAACGGCGTCCACCGAGCTGGAGCCCTGGTGTTGGGCCAGCCACTGCTGCCACTGGCCCAGAAGCTGGGCCGCTTGGCGGGCCGAGGGGTTGTCCGAGCCCGCCGCGCCGGGCTGGCCCGCGGGTTTGAGCATGCGGGCCAGGCTCTCCAGCCCCGGCGGGGTGGCCCGTCCCTCCGCGCCCAGGCTGGGCGGCTCCAATACCTGAAGAGGTGCAAACAAGGGGCACAGGGCGGTCAGGGCGCTGCGCCGCAGGGCGGTGGCCGGGAAAATGAGAGCGCTTAAAGACATGGTAGATATCCCTTTGGCCGGCGGCCCGAACCACGGGGCTCGGCCCGGCAAGGCCGGTGTGGTAATTTAGTCGCTAGTCATTGTCCACTTTAGCGGCCTGCGGGGGCAAGGGGAAGCGAGAACATGGATCAACGCATCTTTGAACAGGGTCTCAGCGTGGAGGCCACCAGCCTGTATCTGCTGCTCAGCGCCCTGGCCGATCAGGGGGTGCCCCTGATTGTGGAGCGGGTGGAGCCCATCTGGAACGCCGATCCCCGGACCTTGGGCCCGTCATTCGCGGAATTGGCCCAAAGAGGCATCGCCCAGCAGGACGCGGCCGGGGCCTGGCATTTGAACCCCGCCAGCCAGTGGAAGCCAGCCTAATTCCTGGCCCACCCCCTAGGCCAGCATCACCAGCCCCTCCAAACCCTTCAGGGCCTCGTACACGTCCAGCACCTGGGCCGAGCTCTCCACCTGGGTGTCGATGGTCACCGCCAGGTACTTGTCCCCGGAGGAGGGCCGCGAACGCACCTCGTCCTTGCCCATTATGGGCCCCAGCACCGACTCGGCCGCCTGGCGCACCTCCTGGGCGAATTCGCCGGAGTTGTAGCCGATCGCCTTGAACATGTACACGCAGGGGAAGTCGTGGTGCTCTTCCAGCTTGCTGAGGGCCTCTCGGCGCTCGGCCGGGGTGGGGCGCTGGATCTCGGAGGTGCATTCGGTCATGGCTGGCCTCGCTGCTCATGAAGTTTGGCATTAAATTCGGAATGTTCGCCTTTGTATTCTATGGGGCGCGCGGGGGGGTGTCAAACCGCGCACAAGCGCTCATTTGCTTGACTTGCCGATTTCTTCCTGCTATTAGACTGCATTCCTAGATTTACACATCCGCGATCCCCCATCACCGAATATCATAATCCGGCAACCATTCACCGGGAGGCCTCATGGCAAAAGGCAAAATCATTATTGACCGGGAAAAGTGCAAGGGCTGCAAGTTATGCGTCTCGGTCTGCCCCAAAGAGTGCATAGCCATCAGTTCCGGTCTCAACGACAAGGGCTATTACCCCGCCGAGTTCAGCCAGGGAGAGGACGGCGACTGCTGCACCGCGTGCACCCTTTGCGCCCTCACCTGCCCTGACATTGCCATTGAGGTGTACCGTGCCTAAGCAATTGATGCGAGGATCCCACGTATTGGGCGAGGCCGCCGTGCGGGCCGGTTGCCGCTATTACTTCGGCTATCCCATCACCCCCCAGAACGAAGTGCCCGAGTACATGTCCGGCCGCCTGATCCAGGTGGGGGGCACCTTCGTGCAGGCCGAGAGCGAGCTGGCCTCCATCAACATGGTCATCGGCGCGGCCATGGCCGGGGCTCGGGTTATGACCACCTCCTCCAGCCCGGGCATCAGCCTGATGCAGGAGGGGCTCAGCTATCTGGCGGGCCTGGAGCTGCCGGCGGTGATCGCCAACGTGGTGCGCGGCGGACCGGGCCTGGGCAACATCGCCCCGGCCCAGAGCGACTATTTTCAGGCTACCCGGGGCGGCGGCCACGGCGACTACCGCACCATCGTGCTGGCTCCGGCCTCTTGCCAGGAGCTGTGCGACCTGACCATCAAGGCCTTTGACCTGGCCGACAAATACCGCAACCCGGTGATGATCATGGGCGACGGCATGATGGGCCAGATGATGGAGCCGGTGGAGTTCCCCGAGCCCATCGACCCGGCCGACCTGCCGGTCAAGGACTGGACCCTCACCGGGGCCAAGGGGCGGCCCAGCCGGGTGATCCTTTCGCTCCTGCTGGCCCCCAAGGTGCTGGAGGACCACAACTTCAAGCTGGTGCGCAAATACGACGCGGTGGTGCGCAACGAGACCGACTGGGAAGAGTACATGCTCGAAGACGCCCGCCAGGTGGTGGTGGCCTACGGCACCGCGGCGCGCATCGCCAAGGGGGCCATCAAGCGGGTGCGCGAGATGGGCCTCAAGGTGGGGCTGCTCAGGCCCAAGACGCTCTGGCCCTTTCCGGAGAAGCCCCTTAAGGAGCTCAGCCGGGTGGTGCGCCAGTTGTTGGTGTTCGAGATGAGCGCCGGGCAGATGGTGGAGGACGTGAAGATGGCCGTGGAGGGCCAGGCCCAGGTGCACCTCTACGGACGCCCCGGCGGGGTGATCCCCACCCCGGACGAGGTGGCCCACCAGATAAGCCACTACTACTATCAAGCCGGGCTGATGGACAGAGATCAGCAGGGCGAGCGGCTGGGAGGCGCGGCATGAAAAAGATATTCGAAGCGCCCAAGAGCCTCAAGGAAAACCTGTTCCACTATTGCCCCGGCTGCGGACACAGCATCATCCACCGCCTGGTGGCCGAGGTGATCGACGAGCTGGGCATCCAGGAGCGCACCATCGGGGTTCCCCCGGCGGGCTGCGCGGTGCTGGCCTACAACTACTTCGACGTGGACACCGGCGAAGCGCCCCACGGCAGGGCCCTGGCCGTGGCCACCGGCCTCAAGCGGGTGCTCAAAGACCACGTGGTCTTCACCTACCAGGGCGACGGCGACATCGCGGCCATCGGCACCGCCGAGAGCATCCACGCCGCCAACCGGGGCGAGAAGGTAACGGCCATCTTCGTCAACAACGGCACCTACGGCATGACCGGCGGCCAGATGGCCCCCACCACCCTGCCCGGCATGGGCTCCACCACCACCCCCGGCGGCCGGGACGTGGTGCGCGACGGCCAGCCCCTGGACCTCACCCAGATGCTGGGCCAGGCCAAGGGCAGCGTGTTTTTGGAGCGGGTGAGCGTGGCCACCCCCAAGCACATCCGCCGGGCCAAGAAGGCCATCAAAAAGGCCTTCCAGGTGCAGTTGGACGGCCTGGGCTTCGCCCTGGTGGAGGTGCTCTCCCCCTGCCCCACCAACTGGAAGATGGACCCGGTGGCCGCCTATGAGTGGACCGACAAGGAGATGACCAAGATCTTCCCCCTGGGGGTGATCAAGGACATCACCGGATACGACAAGGATTAGGAGGCCGCCATGACCAATAAAATGATCTTTGCGGGGTTCGGCGGCCAAGGCGTGTTGCTCATGGGCTACCTCACCGCGCTCACCGCCATGCGTCAGGGCAAGAACGTGACCTATTTGCCCGCCTACGGCGCCGAGGTGCGCGGCGGCACCGCCAACTGCACCGTGGTGGTCAGCGACGAGGAGATCGCCTCGCCGGTGGCCAGCAACCCGGATTATGTTATCGTGATGAACAACCCCAGCCTGGTGCGTTTCGCCAACATGATCGCGCCCGGGGGCATCCTGCTCATCAACTCCTCGCTGGTGCACGGCGAGATCAAGCGCGACGACGTCACCGTGGTGCCGGTCGCCCTGAACGAGTTGGCCCACGAGCTGGGCGAGGATCGCTCGGCCAACGTGATCATGGTGGGGGCCCTGGCCCAAGCCACCGGCGTGTTGACCATCGATGCCCTGAAAGAGGCCCTGGCCGAGACCGGCCTGGGCAAGAAACCCAAGGTGCTGGAACTAAACCGGCGCGCCCTGGAAGTGGGAGCCGATGCCGCCCGCCAGGCGCTGGCCAAGGAGAAGAGCGCATGACCGTCAAGCAGCTCACCATAACCATGCCCAACCAACCGGGCCAGCTGGCCTCGGTCAGCGAGATGCTCGGAGACGCCGGAGTCAACGTCTTGGGGCTGTTCGTGTCCACCTCAACCTCCAGTGGTGACGGCATAATGCGTTTTGTGGTGGACAATCCGGAAAAAGGGGTTAATGTTCTAACAGGACAAGGGCTTGATGTGAAGCAAGAGGATGTGGTGGCAGCTGAAACGCCGCACCACGCCGGGGGTCTCCTGGCAGTGCTCAATCCTCTCAAGCGGGCTCAAGTTAACGTGGATTACATCTACCCTTGCATCCAAACCGGCGAAGCGACGATCTTGATCCTCGGCGTCGGTGATCAGACCAAAGAGGCAATTGAATGTCTTAAAAAAGACTGGATTCGTCTCTACGGTTCTGAACTCTACAACATGTAACCCCAGCATGATGAGACATCAGACTTCCCTCCTACCGTAGAGAACGAAGACAAAAGGGCGCGCCCATCAGGGCGCGCCCTTTTACTTTAGTCCCCAGGCCGAGCTTCCCTTCGTAGCGCTCCGGCTAGCCCCACCCGCTCAGGAAAACTTTTGCCAGATGTGCTTCCAGGCCATGGCCACGTTCAACACCGCGTCGTGCAGCGCCACCCGATCGACCTCGGCCAAGAGCGCCGCGCCCGCTTCGTCTTGTTCGAACAGCGACTCAAAGGGCGCCGGCTCCTGGGAGGCCGGCTTGTAGGGCCACTTGGCTGGCGGGGCGATTACGCTGGCCACCCCGAAGGAGGCGCGGCAGACCAGGACCATCTCTTCCCAGATGTCCCTGGCGCCCAGCTCCGGAATCGTGTCTGCGAATTGCAAGGCGAATTTCTGATCGATGCTTTCCGCCTGGTCGAGGACTTCCTGGGCGTCGGCCTCGTTTTCCATCAGCTTCTTTTCGGTAAAGTAGGTCCCGACTTTCTTGCTCCAGTGCTTCTCCAGTTGCATGTGCAGGCCGTTGTTGTAATCGGAAAGGTCCCGCTCGTCACAGTGGCAGGGCATCAGGGCGTCGGCTGCGAAATGGCTCAGCATGAAGAAAAACAGGGCGATTTGGCCGGAGGAACAGCGTAGCGCCGGTTTGACCTTTTCGATGAAGGCGACCCGGCCGGGCAGAATCTCCTGCACCGGCTGATCGCCCAAGATGAGCATGTCCAGGTTGTTGATGGTCAGGGCCATGGCCCGGTTGGGCAGGTGTTGCCCTGGCGGGGGATCGGCCTTGTAGGGCTGTTTCCACCAATCGCTGTCCAGGATGTCCTCGTGTTCGGCCAGAAAGGCCAGCACCTGGCGCTCAGGCCCGAGCTTTTGGGCCAGCTTTTTTTGTGAGACCACGAAGCGCGACTTCAAAAATCCGTCGTAGGGCCCCATCTTGAAAATGTGGTTCTGGGTTTTGGAGCCGCCCAGCTTGGCGTCGCGCTTGTCGGGTATCCAAGCACCGATGGCCGCCTCCTTGACGTGCGGCCGCAGCAATTCGACAATCCGGGGAACCTGGTTCTCCGCCTCTAGTAAGCGGATGGCCCGGATGGCGATCCAGGCGTGGGTTCTCTGATCCATTACACCCCCCTTTCAATCACCGGTTAATTACTTATCATTTTAAGGGGGCGGCAGGGGCCTGGGGGCATTTTTTTACGACCAGCTGGACGTGATAATCGTTACGCGAACCAGCCATAAGGGACATCGACTAAAGCGTCAGAAATTCCAGCCCCAGAACTTCAGGAAACCCGGCAGGTCGCTGAGGTCCGAACTCTGGCGATACCAGGGCTGCAGGCTGGTGTAAAGGGGGTTGCCCTTCACTCCATAGGCCTTGTCCATGCCCACCGTGCCGTCCAGGCACCACCATCCGATGAACATGGTCTCCCAGGGCTTCCAGGCCCCCTTCACGTGGCCCTCCAAGACCCCGTCCTCATAGAACAGGCTGGTGGTGCCTTGGCCCAGGGGCAGGCGGCGCAGCTCGTCGGCGGGCCGCAGGGGAGTGGCGTGGGTCCGGTACAGGTTGGGCTCGGCCAGGCGGGCGGCGGGCTGCACGCCGAGGCCCATGACCCGGTGTTCGCCGGGGCGCACCTGAACCACCAGGCGGGGCCGCTCCTGGCCACCGTAGTCCAGGCGAGCCGGGAAGCTCTCGCCATAGAGCTCCACCGGCTGGTCCCGCCAACCGGGGGGATAGGCCGCCGCCGGGGTGAAATTGGTGGGGGTGAGCGAGGTGTAGCAGCCACAGGTGCCCAGGGTGACCACCAGCACCGGCTGGTTGGCCTGGTCGATGATCACAACCACGAACAGGCCCATGTTGCTGCCCGCGCCGATGAAAAAGGGAATCAGGCTCACCGGGGTGGAGGGGAAGTGAACCCGGTAGATATAGGCGGTGTAGGAGCCGTGGGCGGCCTGGAAAGGCACGGCCCGCCAATACATGGCCGGACGGGCCGGGTCCATGACGATCTGTTCCTGGCCCTGCGCGTCCCGCGAGGCCACGGGCTGGCCGATGCGGTTGTAGGCCTGCTCCCAGCCGTGGATCACCCAAGCCGGGGCCAGGCGCCGGGCCGTGTCCGGCCCGCCCTGGGCCCGGTACAGCTCCTGGGGCCCCGGCCCGGGGCTGACCTGCTTCAGGTGCATGCAGCTCGGGCCCAAAAGCAGGGCCAGCAGAACGGCTATCGCGCCTGGCAAGCGAAGCGGCTTAGGGCAAGGCATGGTCCCCTCATGACAGAGCCACCGCCGAGACGGCGGCGGCCCCATGGTCAGGCGAATAGCGGGCCTACCACCAGGAGATGATCTCCTCGTTGGCGAAAATGAGTTCCACCAGCTTGTCGTAGTCCTGCTCCTGATAGAGGTCGTAGCGAGTGGTTTCCTTTCCCTCGCCCAGGGCTTTGATGAGAAACTCGGTGCTGGGGGTGGGCTGGGTTTTTACGATGTAGAGCGTGCTCATGGAACCCTCCTAGAACGGCACGATGATCTGGTAGGTTTTGATCTTCTCGACCATCTCCTCCAGGGACAGGTACTCCAGGAACTCAAAGCGGTCGGCATTGGCTTTGACGTTGGTGTAGCACTCGCCCTCCAGGTCGTCGAGCATCTCCAGGTTCTCCTGGAACTCCTCCTCGCTCTTTTCGGCCGGCAGCTCGATGGTGGTGTCGATGAAAAAACAGGCGCCCCAAAGGTTCTCCACCAGCAGGCCCAGGGTGGAACGCAGGCCCTCCCAGGAATCCTGGGGCTCGTTGACCAAAATGCATACTCTTTCGATGCCTTCCATGGTTCCCCTCCCCTACAGCACGATGTAGCGATCGCACTCGGCGATCATATCGGCGTGGCGCATCTGGGTGGCGAAATCCTTGTCCGCCACCACCGGGATGGGTTTTTCCATCTTGAACGCCTCGAAGTTGACGTTGCACAGGCTAACGTGAGCCAACTCGCCCATTTCAGGAAAGCGGGGATCCTTGGCCAGGAGCACCCCCCGGTTGGTGAGGAAGACGCTCACCTCTTTGCCCGCCTTCTTGGCGGCCTTGCTTATGCCGATGAGATGATCCAAATGCTCATCGGACGATACGAAAATGCCAAGCTTTTCGGCCATGTATACCGACTCCTTTGCCTAAGGTGGTCAACGTCCCGCCCAGCACCCCACTATTACCACTTGAATTCTAAGGATAATCCGTGGGTACGCAAGGGCGCAAGCCTTTTGCATGTGCGGCGCCTGCCCGGCGGTCCCCAGCGGGCCGCCCATGCCCATCGGCAATCTCCGGGGCTGGGGCATAACCATAACAGAGTAGGCGAATAGCTCAACCGCCGCCTGGGACATGGGGCCGCGTCTTGCCAATCCGGGCCCACTCTGTTAGAAAAAGGGGCAACCTTTTTGTTGCGGCCGGCGGGGTTCCTAAATGCTAAGCCTCCATTATCATGGCTAATATATCCGGGAATGGCGCATGATCGCCGCCGCCCTGGACCTGGGGTCCAATACCCTGCGGCTGTTGGTGGCCGAAGTTGGCAATGGCGACTACCGCGATCTGGAGCGAGGCCTGGCCACTCCGCGCCTGGGCCGGGGCCTGCGCCCCGGTTTTCCCCTGGCTCCCGCCGCCCGCCGGGCCGCTTGGGAGCAGGCCCGGCTTTTCGTGGAACGGGCTCGTTCCCTGGGCGCCCGGCGCATCGCCCTGGGGGCCACCCAGGCCTGCCGCTTGGCCGCGGACGGCGAGGAGTTCGTGGCTGGGTTGGGCCGGGAGCTGGGCCTGGACGTGGCCGTCATCCTGGAGGGCGAGCAAGAGGCCGAGCTGTCCCGGACCGGCATCTTGAGCCGCCTGGAGGGCTCGCCCCAAGGGGCGGTGCTGGCCGACGTGGGGGGCGGCTCCACCGAGGTGGCGGCCCTGGAGGGCGGCTGGGCCCACAGCCTGCCCCTGGGCGCGGTGAGCCTCACCGAAGCCCACCTCGCCGGCGATCCGCCGGCCGCCGGGGAAATGGCCGCCCTGAGCCAGGCCGCGCTCCAGACTCTGGAGCCCCTGGCCCGGATCGAGGCCCAGCGCCTGGTGGCCACCGCGGGCACGGCGGCCACGGTGGGGGCCTTGCTTTTGGGCATGGCCACCTATGAGGCGGGGCGGGTGAACAACCTGGCGGTGAGCCGGAATCAACTGGAAGAGCAACTCGAGCGCCTGGCCGCCCTGCCCCTGGCCCAGCGCAAATTACAACCGGGCCTGGAGCCCGAGCGGGCTGATATAATACTGGCAGGCATGGCCATCTTGCGCGGCCTTCTGCTGGTTTTGCACCTGGAACAAATGACGGTTATGGACGCGGGCCTGCTTGAAGGCATTCTCCTTCGGTGGGCCACGGCCTAGCATTTTTGAAAGAGGTATTAGGGTATGCCATCTCACCATCCCACTGAAGGCCTTACTTTTGACGACCTGTTGCTCAAGCCGGGCCATAGCCAAGTCCTGCCCCGCGAGGTGGACACCTCCACCCAGCTCACCCGCGCGGTGAGCCTGAACGCCCCCATCGTCACCGCGGCCATGGACACGGTCACCGATTCCAGGACCGCCATCAGCATCGCCCGCCAGGGAGGCCTGGGCTTCATCCACAAGAACATGCCCATCGAGGACCAGGCCTTGGAAGTTATCAAGGTCAAAAAGTCCGAATCGGGCATGATCGTGGACCCGGTCACCGTGGGGCCCGAGGCCAGCCTGCACCAGGTGTTGGAGTTGATGAGCCGCTACCGCATCAGCGGGGTGCCGGTGGTGGTAGAAGGCAAGAAGCTCGTCGGCATCATCACCAACCGGGACCTGCGTTTCGAGACCAACCTGGACCAGCCGGTGAGCCAGGTGATGACCAAGGACCACCTGGTCACCGCCCGGGAAGGCATCACCCTGGAGGAATCCAAGGCCATCCTGCACCAGCACCGCATCGAAAAGCTGCTGGTCACCGACGGCGAGGGCAACCTCAAGGGCCTGATCACCATCAAGGACATCGAGAAGGTGCGCAAGTATCCCTTCTCGACCAAGGATTCCCTGGGCCGCCTCAGGGCCGGGGCGGCGGTGGGAGCCGGCGATGAGGGCCTCCAGCGGGCCGAGGCCCTGATCAACGCCGGGGTGGACGTCCTGGTGGTGGATTCGGCCCACGGCCACGCCCAAGGGGTCATCGACACGGTGGCCGAGATCAAGCGGGCCTTTCCCGATGCCCAGCTGGTGGCGGGCAATATCGCCACCGCCGAGGGGGCCAAGGCCCTCATCGACGCCGGGGCCGACGCGGTCAAGGTGGGCGTGGGGCCGGGCAGCATCTGCACCACCCGGGTGGTGGCCGGCGTGGGCGTGCCCCAGATGAGCGCCATCTTCGAGGTGTCGGAGGTCACGACCGCCGCCGGGGTGCCCCTGGTGGCCGACGGCGGAGTCAAGTTCTCCGGCGACCTCACCAAGGCCCTGGCCGGTGGGGCCCAGGTGGTGATGATCGGCTCGCTGTTCGCGGGCACCGAGGAGAGCCCCGGCGAGACGATCCTCTTCCAGGGGCGCCGCTACAAGGTCTACCGGGGCATGGGCTCCATCGACGCCATGCGCCAAGGCAGCGCCGACCGCTACGGCCAGGACCAGACCGTCGAGGCCAACAAGATGGTGCCCGAGGGCATCGTGGGCCGGGTGCCCTACCGGGGCAAGCTGGCCGACAGCGTGTACCAGCTCTTGGGCGGGCTCAAGGCGGGCATGGGCTACGTGGGCGCGGCCAACCTGGAAGAGCTCAGGGCCAAGGCCAGCTTCGTGAAGATAACCGCCGCAGGCCTGCGCGAGAGCCACGTGCACGACGTGACCATTACCAAGGAAGCCCCCAACTACCGGGTGGAGTGATCGTGAGCGAAATACACGAACAGAAAATCCTGGTCCTGGACTTCGGTTCCCAGACCACCCAGCTCATCGCCCGCCGGGTGCGCGAGGCCAGGGTCTACTGCGAGATCCACCCCTGCACCATGCCCCCGGACGAGATCAAGGCCTATGGGGCCAGGGGCATAATTCTCAGCGGCGGCCCGGCCTCCTGCTACGAGCCAGGCGCGCCCAGCGTGGACCCGGCCATCTTCGAGCTGGGGGTGCCGGTGCTGGGCATCTGCTACGGCATGCAGATCCTCACCCACCTTTTGGGCGGCAAGGTGGCCCGGGGCGCCAAGCGCGAATACGGACCGGCCAAGCTCAACATCCAACGGCAGGCCGGCCCTTTCCGCGAATGCGGCCTCGATGAGCCCCAGCCGGTGTGGATGAGCCACGGCGACCGCATCGAAAAGATGCCCCAGGGCTTCGAGACCCTGGCGGTGACCGCCAACTCCCCGGTGGCGGCCATGGGCGACCCCGAGCGGCGCATCTACGGGGTGCAGTTCCACCCCGAGGTGGCCCACACCCACGGCGGCGCGGCCATGCTGGCCGCCTTCGTCTTGGGCGACTGCGGCTGCGACCCCATCTGGACCATGCACAACTTCGCCGAGGCCACCATCGCCGATTTTAAAGAGCGCCTGGGCGGCCAGAAGGTCATCTGCGCCCTGAGCGGCGGAGTGGACTCCTCGGTGGTGGCCCTGTTGCTGCACAAGGCCATCGGCAAGGACCTGACCAGCATCTTCGTGGACAACGGGGTGCTGCGCGCCGGAGAGGTGGCCGAGGTGGCGGGGCTGTTCCGCGACGTCTTCGGCCTCAACCTGGTGGTGGTGGACGCGGCCGACCTGTTCCTGGATCGCCTCAAGGGAATCACCGACCCTGAGGAGAAGCGGCGCATCATCGGCCACACCTTCATCGAGGTGTTCGACGCCGAGGCCGCCAAGATCGCGGGCGAAGTGCAGTACCTGGCCCAGGGCACCCTCTACCCCGACGTCATCGAAAGCGTGAGCTTCAAGGGCCCCAGCGCGGTGATCAAGAGCCACCACAACGTGGGCGGCCTGCCCGAAAAGATGAAGCTCAAGCTGGTGGAGCCCCTCCGGGAGCTGTTCAAGGACGAGTGCCGCGAGGTGGGCCGCGAGCTGGGCCTGCCCGAGACCATCGTCAGCCGCCAGCCCTTTCCCGGCCCCGGCCTGGCCATCCGCATCATGGGCGAGGTGACCCGGCCCCGCCTGGCCACCCTGCGCGAGGCCGACGCCATCGTGCAGGAGGAGATGCGCGCCTCCGATCTGTACACCAAGGTGTGGCAGAGCTTCGCGGTGTTGGTGCCGGTCAAGACCGTGGGGGTCATGGGCGACGAGCGCACCTACGAGGACGTGGTGGCTCTCAGAATCGTGGACAGCGTGGACGCCATGACCGCCGACTGGTCCCGGGTGCCCTACGAGATCTTGGCGCGCCTGTCCAGCCGCATCATCAACGAGGTCAAGGGGGTCAACCGGGTGGTGCTGGATATCAGCTCCAAGCCGCCCAGCACCATCGAGTGGGAGTAGCGCCCTAGCCTTTTCCCGCACCCGGCCCGACTCGGACATAAGCGAGGGCTGCATGCCTCGCGGTTAAGGGATCATTAATGACACCGCCCTTCGTCCATCTGCACACTCACACCCAATACAGCCTGCTGGACGGGGCCATCCGCCTGCCCGACCTCATGAAGCGAGCCAAGGAACTGGGCATGGACACCGTGGCCATGACCGACCACGGCAACATGTTCGGGGCCATCCACTTCCAGCAAAAGGCCAAGGACGCGGGGCTCAAGCCCATCATCGGCTGCGAGGTCTACGTGGCCCCCGGCGACCGTAGGGACAAGGAGCACCGCCCCGGCCAGATCGTCGCCAACCACCTGGTGCTGTTGGCCAAGGACCTCATTGGCTACCAGAACCTGGTGCGCCTGGTCAGCGCCGGGTTCACCGAGGGCTTCTACTACAAGCCGCGCATCGACATGGAGCTGTTGCGCGAGCACCACGAGGGGCTCATCGCCATGAGCGCCTGCCTGCAGGGCAAGGTGCCCCAGCTCATGCTGGCCGGGCGCGACGACCTGGCCGAGGCCGCGGCCCGCGAGTTCGCCCAAATCATGGGCGAGAACAACTTTTTCATCGAGCTGCAGGACGCCGGGCTGCCCGAGCAGAAGAAGGTCAACCCCGGCCTCATCGACCTGGCCCGGCGCCTGGGTCTGGGCCTGGTGGCCACCAACGATTGCCACTACCTCAGGCGCGAAGACCACGAGGCCCACGACGTGCTCCTGTGCATCCAGACCGGCAAGACGGTGGACGCGGCCGACCGCATGAAGCTCTCGGGCGAGATCTACTTCAAGTCGCCCGAGGAGATGGCCGACCTGTTCCCCGAGCTGCCCGAGACCATCTCCAACTGCGCGGACATCGCCGCCCGCTGCAACATGGAGATACCCCTGGGCCAACTCCGCTTCCCGGTGTTCCACCTGGACAACGGGGAGACCGCCGAGGACCGGCTGCGCAAGGTCTCCTGGGAGGGCCTGGACAAGCGCCTCAAGGAGATCGAACAGCGGGGCCTGGCCTTTGACCGCCAGGAGTACAAGGACCGCCTGGAATACGAGCTGGACGTGCTGTGCAAGATGGGCTTCCCCGGCTATTTCCTGGTGGTGGCCGACTTCATCAACTGGGCCAAGGACCACGGCATCCCCGTGGGCCCGGGGCGCGGTTCGGCGGCCGGCAGCCTGGTGGCCTATTCCATGCGCATCACCGACCTGGACCCCATCCGCTACAAGCTGATCTTCGAGCGCTTCCTGAACATCGAGCGCAAGTCCATGCCCGACATCGACGTGGACTTTTGCTACAACCGCCGGGGCGAGGTGATCGAGTACGTCACCCAGAAGTACGGGGCGGACCACGTCTCCCAGATCATCACCTACGGGACCATGCAGGCCCGGGCGGTGCTGCGCGACGTGGGCCGGGCCATGAACATCCCCTACAACGAGGTGGACCAGATCGCCAAGTTGGTGCCCGCCAAGCTGGGCATCTCCCTGGACGAGGCCCTGGACTCCGAGCCCCGCCTGGTGGAGCGCATGAAGGCCGACCCCCAGGTGCAAAAGCTCCTGGACATCGCCCGCCTGTTGGAGGGCCTGCCCCGCCACGCCTCCACCCATGCCGCCGGGGTGGTCATCGGCGACGTGCCCCTGGATCAGGTGGTGCCCCTCTATCGCGGCACCGGCGAGGAAAACGTCACCCAGTTCGACATGAAGTGCGTGGAAAAGGCCGGGCTGATCAAGTTCGACTTTCTGGGCCTCAAGACCCTGACGGTCATCGCCCTGGCCGTGGAGATGGTGCGGGCCAACCACGATCCCGACTTCGCCATCGAGGACATCGACCTGGAGGACCGGCCCACCTTTGAGCTGCTTTCCCGGGGCGACACCACCGGCGTGTTCCAGTTGGAGTCATCGGGCATGAAGGAGCTGTTGGCCAAGCTCAGGCCCGAGGTGTTCGAGGACGTCATCGCCCTGGTGGCCCTGTACCGGCCCGGCCCCCTGGAGTCGGGCATGGTGGACGACTTCGTGGCCCGCAAGCACGGCACCAAAAAGGTGTCCTACGACCTGCCCCAGCTGGAGCCGGTGCTCAAGGAGACCTACGGGGTCATCGTGTACCAGGAGCAGGTCATGGAGATCGCCATGCGCCTGGCGGGCTACTCCCTGGGCGAGGGCGACATCCTGCGCCGGGCCATGGGCAAAAAAGACCCCCAGGTCATGAGCCAGCAAAAGGAGCGCTTTCTGGAGGGCGCCCTGGAAAAGGGCATACCCCGCGAAAAGTCGGGCGCTCTGTTCGACCTCATCGAAAAATTCGCGGGCTACGGCTTCAACAAGTCCCACTCCGCCGCCTATGCCCTCATCGCCTATCAGACCGCCTTCCTCAAGGCCCACTACCCGCTGGAGTTCATGGCCGCGCTGCTCACCAGCGAGGTCAACGACACCGACAAGGTCATGGCCCATATCGGCGAGTGCCGCGAGCGCGGCCTCACCGTGCTGCCACCGGACATCAACCACTCGGGCATCGACTTCACCGTGGCCGACAACGCCATCCGCTTCGGCCTGGCCGCGGTAAAGAACGTGGGGCGCGGCGCGGTGGAGGCCATCATCGCCGCTCGGGAACAAGGCGACGAGTTCAGCGGCCTGCACGACCTGTGCGAGCGGGTGGATTTGCGCAAGGTCAACCGCCGAGTATTGGAGAGCCTGGTCAAGTGCGGGGCCTTTGACAGCACCGGAGCCCACCGGGCCCAACTGATGGCGGTATTGGACGAGGCCCTGGAGCATGGCCAGAAGATGCGCCGCGACAGCGACGCGGGCCAATCCTCCATCTTCGAGCTCATGAGCGGGGGGGCCGAGGCCGCCGCGCCGGAGCTACCCAACGTACCCCTGTGGAGCGAGTCCGACCGCCTGTCCTACGAGAAGGAAGCCATCGGCTTTTACATCACCGGCCACCCGCTCAGCGACTATCAGGACGAGATCAAGCGTCTGGGCACCCTGGACACGGTGAGCCTCAAGGCGGCCAGCGACGGCATGAGCATCACCATGGCCGGGGTGGCGGCCAAGATAAAAGAGAAGATCACCAAAAAGGGCGATCGCATGGCCTTCGTGGACATGGAGGACCTCAAGGGAACCGTGGAGGTGATCTGCTTCCCGGACTGCTACGCCAAGGCCGCGGATCTCCTGAGCGGCGACGAGCCGGTGCTGGTCAAGGGCACGGTGGACAAGGACGAGCGAGGCATCAAGATCAAGGCCACCGCGGTGGAGCCCCTAACCGGGGCGGCCCAGGCCCGCACCAGCCGCCTGCGCCTGCGCCTGGAGGCCACCGGCCTCACCCGCGAGAAGATGGTGCTGTTGCGCCAGGCCCTGGCCAAGCACCCCGGCGCCTGCCGGGTGTCGCTGCATCTCAGCGTACCCGGCAAGGGCGAGGCGGTGTTGGCCCTGCCCGGCCAATACCGGGTGGAGGCGGCCCCGGCCCTGTTCGACCAGGTCAACGAGCTGTTCGGCCACCCGGTGGTGGAGCCGGTGTTGTCGGGGGATTAGAGGGCATGCGTTTTCGCCTGGCAATCATTGTGGCTCTGGCGCTTCTGGCCGCATTGGCCGCGGCCTGCGGCGGGGCCAGCTCGTTCGGCCCGGTGGAGGAGAACCTGCACCAGGAGGTGGGGGTGCTCACCTACGACGAGGCGGTGGACCGCTGGGGCCCGCCCACCAGCCTCTCCCACGGCGACAAGCTGTTCACCGCCTATTGGATCAAGGAGCGCTCCGGCGGCATCGTCAAGGAGCGGCTCTACCTCACCTTTGACAACGAGAAGAAAATCCTCAGAGCCTACCGCTATACCAGCAAGCCGTTTGAATAAAACCTAAGGCGGGTCGCAAAAAACGAGGGCGGGCATGTAACCCGCCCTCTCGCTTCATTGAAAATCTCACCCCTCCTCAGCGCACCATCTGCGGCCCCAACAAGTTGTTGCTGATCACCACCCGCTGAATCTCGCTGGTGCCCTCGTACAGGGTGAACACCCGGCAGTCGCGGTAGTGGCGTTCCACGGGGTATTCGGAGCAGAAGCCGTAGCCCCCGTGCATCTGGATGGCCTGACCCGCCACCTGCTGCACCATCTCGCTGGCGAACAGCTTGGCCATGGAGGCCTCCATGGAGTAGCGCTTGCCCAGGTCCTTGAGGCTGGCCGCGTTGAGGAACAAAAGCCGCGCCGCCTCGATCTGGGTGGCCATGTCGGCCAGTTTCCAGCGGATGCCCTGAAAATCGCTGATGGGCCGCCCGAACTGCTCTCGGGCCTTGGTGAACTCCATGGCCTCGTCCAGGCAAGCCATGGCCACGCCCACCGACTGGGCGGCGATGCCGATGCGCCCGCTGTCCAGGCAGACCATGGCCATGCGGAAGCCGTCCCCCGGCTTGCCCAGGATGCTCTCCATGGGCACCCGGCAGTCCTCGAAGATGAGCTGCACCGTGTCGCTGGCCCTGAGCCCCAGCTTTTCCTCCACCTTGCCCACGATCATGCCCGGGGTGCCCTGGGGCACCAAAAAGGCGCTGATGCCCCGGTGGCGCTTGTTTTTGTCGGTCACGGCGGTGACCATCACCACCCCGGCGTTCTTGCCGGTGGTGATGAACTGCTTGGCCCCGTTGATCACCCACTCGTCGCCGTCCAAGACGGCGGTGGTGCGCTGGCTGGAGGGGTCGGAGCCCGCGCCCGGTTCGGTGAGGGCAAAGGCCCCGATGCACTCCCCGGTGGTCATCCGGGGTAGCCAGTGCTGCTTTTGCTCCTCGCTGGCGAAGCGCACCAGGGCCTCGCAGCAGATGGAGTTGTGTACGCTCATCACCACGGCGGTGGAAGCGCAGGCATAGGCGATCTCGCTCAGGGCCAGGGCGTAGCTCACGGTGTCCACCCCCGCCCCGCCGTAGGTATCGGGCACCATCATGCCCATGAAGCCCAGCTCGCCCATTTGGAGCAGGTTATCGCGGGGAAACTCATGGGTGCGGTCGCGCTCCGAGGCGGTGGGCAAAAGCACCTCTCGGGCGAAGTCCCGCGCCATGGTCTGGATCATCACCTGCTCTTCGGTCAGCGCAAAGGCCATGCTCCCCCTCCGGATTTTACGGCGTAAACAAAACGACCAAAAGCTCGGCGGTCTCTTCTCCGGGGTTGCGCAGGGTGTGCACCAGGTTGGAATTGAAATGCAGGCTGTCGCCGGTTTTCAGCTGGTTGAGGTTCTGGCCCACCTTGACCTCGGCCTCTCCCTTGAGCACGTAGACGAACTCCTCGCCTTCGTGCTGATAACCCGCCCCCTCCAGATCGCTGGTGGGGTCGATGGTCACCAAAAAGCCCTTGAGGTGGCGGTGGCCCGCCTCGGGGGTGAGCACCCGGTAGGAGTAATGGTCGGTGCGTTTCTTTACCGCCTCCACCCGGCGCTCGGCGGCCTCGGCCTCGTCCTCGTCCTTGAGCAGCTCGCCGCTGTCCACCTCCAAGGCGCGCGACAGGGTGAGCAACAGGGCCACCGGGGGGATCATCTCGTCTTTTTCGATCAGCGCCAGGTTCTCCAGAGACTGGCCGGTCATGTTGGCCACGGTCTCCAGGCTCATCTCCTGGCGCTCCCGCAGGCGCCTGATGCGCTGGCCCAGGGACTGGGGTTTCACCTTGCGTGCCATGGCTCCTCCTTATTCGGGCTTAGGCGCCCAGAACCGACGACAATAGTTTTTCGCTGGCGGTGTAGGGGTCTTCACGGCCCTCAAGCACCTTTTCCACCACCGGGGTCAAGCCCCCGCCCTCTTCCAGGCGCACCAGCAGACGCCGCATCAGGCCGGCCTGCACCAGCTCCAATATCTCCCGCTTGAGGCCCTCCCGGCGCCGCTCGGCCAACATCTTGCCGCCCTCGGCCGTGAGCAGCCCGTAGTGTTGCTCCAGGGTGGCCACCAACTCGTCCAGGCCGGTGCCGTCAACCGCGCTGGTGGCCAGCACCGGCGGCTCCCAGCCGGCCCGGCGGTTGTGGTCGCCGCTCAGGTTGAGCATGCCCTTCAGTTCGTTGATGGTGCGCGCCGTCCCCTCGCGGTCGGCCTTGTTGACCACGAAGATATCCCCGGCCTCCAAGATGCCCGCCTTGATGGCCTGGATGTCGTCGCCCATGCCGGGCACGGTGACCACCACGGTGGTGTCGGCCATGCGCACGATCTCCACCTCGTCCTGGCCCACTCCCACCGTCTCCACCAGCACCACGTCCAGGCCCATGGCCTCCATCACCGTGACCACGCCGCGGGCCGAGGCGGTGAGCCCACCGAAGTGCCCTCGGGTGGCCAGCGAGCGGATGAAGACGCCCTCGTCGGTGGCGTGGCGCTGCATGCGGATGCGGTCGCCCAGGATGGCTCCGCCGGAAAAGGGGCTGGTGGGGTCCACCGCCACCACCCCCACGGTGAGGCCCCGGGCGCGCAGCCGCTCCACCAGGGCGTCGGTGAGCGTGGACTTGCCCACCCCCGGCGATCCGGTGAGGCCTATGACCCGGGCCCGTCGGGCCTCGGCGTAGAGCAGCTTCAGGACATCCTGCCAGCCCGGCTCGTTGTCGTCGATATCGCGCATCAGGCGGGCCACGGTCCGGATGTCCCCCGCCATGACCTTTTGGGCTCTTTCTTGTGGCGTCATCAAAGCGAAATGGCCCCCTGTTTCGGCGACCATCCAGCGTCGCCCAAAAAAACTGCGGCAAAAACAGGCGAGGCAAAAACAAGGGCCCGGCGGCGGCCGGGCCCTTGTCGCTCAGACTTTACTTGCCTTTCATGAGGTTCTTGGCGATCACCAGGCGCATGATCTCGTTGGTGCCTTCGTAGATCTGGGTGATCTTGGCATCGCGCATGTGGCGCTCCATGGGGTATTCCTTGCAATACCCGTAGCCGCCCAGAATCTGCACGCCCTCGATGGCGGCGTTCATGGCCGCGTCGCTGGCGAACATCTTGGCCATGGCCGCCTGCTTCTCAAAGTGCTTGTGCTGGTCTTCCATCCAGGCGGCGCGCAGCAGCAAAAGCTCGGCCGCGTCCAGGGCCGCGGCCATGTCGGCCAGCTTCCACTGGATGGCCTGGAAGGCGGAGATGGGCCGGCCAAACTGCTCGCGCTCGCCGGCGTATTGCACCGCCTCTTCCAACACCGCCCGGCCGATGCCCAACGCCTGGGAGCCGATGCCGATGCGTCCGCTGTCCAGGGTGGTGAGCATCTGCTTGAGGCCGTCGCCGGGGTTGCCCAAGAGGTTGCCCTTGGGAATGCGGGCGTCCTCGAAGACCATCTCGGCGGTGCCGCTGGCGCAGATGCCCAGCTTGTCCTCCACCCGGCCCACGGAGAAGCCCTTGGTGTTTTCGAGATCCACCACAAAGCTGCTGGTGCCCTTGTAGCCCGCGGCCTTGTCGGTAACCGCCGCGATCACCGCGTAGCGGGCCACGTTGCCGTTGGTGATGAATTTCTTCTCACCGTTAAGCACCCACTCGTCGTCGTCGAGGACGGCGGTGGTGCGCATGGCCGCCGGGTCGCTGCCCGCCCCGGCCTCGGTCAGGCCGAAGCATCCCTCCACCTGGCCGCTGGCCACCGGAGTGAGGAAGGCCTTTTTCTGCTCGTCGGTGCCAAAGGCGTTAACCGGGAAGCAATAGAGCGAGTTGTTGACGCTCATGATCACCCCCACACTGGCGTCGCCCCGGCTTATCTCGCTCAGGGCCAACACGTAGGAGATGTAATCCAACCCGGCTCCGCCGTACTCCTCGGGCATGGCGATGCCCATGAAGCCCAGCTCGCCCAAGGCGCGGCAGGACTCCATGGGGTGTTCATGGGTCTCGTCAAAATGCGCGGCCTGAGGCTTGAGCACCTCGTCGGCAAAACGGGCCGCGGTTTCCTTTACCATCTGTTGCTCTTCGGTCAGTGCGAAGTTCATCAGTCCACTTCCTCTCGAAAGTGCGCGTGCGGGCGCGTGAAGTTTTTAAAGAGCAAACACCTAGTTTCCTACTTACCTCTACTTGTCCAGTCCCCCCTTGAACTCTGCCTTGCGCTTTTCCAGAAACGCTCCCATGCCTTCGGCCTGGTCGGGGCTGGCGAAACAAGTGGCGAAGCACTCCGACTCCATGGGAATGGCCCTCTCCAGCGGCATGTCATAGCCGCTGTTGATCAGTTCCTTGATGGCCCTGGTGGAGACCTTGCCCTTGGCGGCCATGCCCTTGGCGGTCTTCATGGCCGCGTCCATCAGCTCGCCGGCCGGGAAGACCCGATTCACCAGGCCGATGGCCTTGGCCTCCTCGGCGCTGATCAGCGCGCCGGTGAGGCAAAGCTCCTTGGCCCAGTTTTTGCCCACCAGGCGGCTGAGCCGCTGGGTGCCGCCGAAGCCGGGGATGATACCCAGGTTGATCTCCGGCTGGCCGAACTTGGCGTTTTCGGCCGCGTAGATGAAATCGCAGGCCATGGCTATCTCGCAGCCTCCACCCAGGGCAAAGCCGTTTACCGCGGCGATGATGGGTTTGGGCAGCTGCTCCATGTTGAACAGCACCTCCTGGCCGGCGCGGGAAAAAGCCCGGCCCTCCAGGGGGTTCATCTTGCTCATGGCCGCGATATCCGCGCCGGCCACAAAGGCCTTGTCGCCGGCGCCGGTGAGGATCACCGCGCCGATGGCGTCGTCGGCCTTGACGGCCGCGATGGCCTGGTCTATCTCGCCGATCACCACCGGGCTCAAGGCGTTCATGGCCTTGGGCCGGTTGATGGTTATCACCGCCACGGAACCTGTGGTCTCAAACAGTATCGTTTCGTATGCCATCTGTGATGTCTCCCCTCCTAATCACCCTGCAACATGGAGCAAGTTTACCTCTCGAGCACCAGTGCCGCACCTTGGCCGCCGCCGATGCAAAGGGTGGCCAGGCCCAGCTTGCTGTCTCGCTTCATCATCTCGTAGAGCAAGGTCACCAGGATGCGGCAGCCGGAAGCGCCGATGGGGTGACCCAGGGCGATGGCCCCGCCGTTGACGTTGACGATGGACGGATCGAAGCCCAGATCCTTGATCACCGCCAGGGCCTGGGTGGCAAAAGCCTCGTTGGCCTCGATGAGCTCGATGTCCTCCACCTTGCCGTCGAACTTGGCCAAGGCCGCCCGGGTGGCGGCGATGGGGCCGATGCCCATGTAGGCGGGGTCCACGCCGCCCCAGCCGTAGCTCTTGATGGTGGCCAGCACGTTGAGCCCCATCTCCTGGGCGGTCTCTTTGCTGGTCACCAGCACGCAGGCCGCGCTGTCGTTGATGCCCGAGGCGTTGCCCGCGGTCACGGTGCCGTCCTTTTTGAAGGCCGGAGCCAGCTTGGCCATGGCCTCCATGGTGGCGCCGAAACGGGGGTGCTCGTCGGTGTCGGCCACCTTGGGGTCGCCCTTGCGCTGGGGAATCAGCACCGGCACGATCTCGTTTTTGAAGCGCCCGGAGGTGATGGCCGCCTCGGCCCGCTGCTGGCTGGTCACGGCCAACTGGTCCTGCTCTTCGCGGGTGATGTTGTAGCGCTCGGCCACGTTTTCGGCGGTGATGCCCATGTGGTACTTGTTGAAGATGTCGAACAGGCCGTCGTGCACCATGGAATCGATGACCTTGCCGTCGCCCATGCGCATGCCCCAGCGGGCCTTGGGCAGAAGATAGGGGGCCTGGGTCATGTTCTCGGTGCCACCGGCCAAGACCACGCGGCTGTCGCCGCACTTGACGGCCTGGGCGGCCAGCATGACGCTCTTGAGGCCCGAGGCGCAGACCTTGTTGATGGTGAAGGCGTTGGACTCCACGGGCATGCCCGCGCCCAGTTGCACCTGACGGGCCACGTTTTGGCCCAGGCCGGCGCCCAGCACGTTGCCCAGGATGACTTCATCCACCTGGCTGGGGTCCACCCCGGCGCGCTCCAGGGTGGCCTTGGCCGCCGTAACACCCAAATCCACCGCCGACACGTTGGTGTACATACCGCCGAATTTGCCAACCGCCGTGCGCGCCGCGCCTACGATAACCGCTTCAGTCATTTCTAGAAACTCCTTGTGTTGCTGCCAAAAATCGATGCGAAAAATCGATGCCCTACGGGCTGCTTATAAGTTCTCCACTATGAGGCTGACCGCCTCGCCGCCGCCCAGGCACAGGCTGGCCATGCCGTTGGCCGCACCCACGTCCTTCATGGCGTAGATCAGCGTGGTCAACACCCGCGCCCCCGAGGCTCCGATGGGGTGGCCGATGGACAGGGCCCCGCCGTAGATGTTGATGCGCTTGGGGTCCAGGCCCAAGGTGCGCTCCACCGCCAGCGAGCTGGAGGCGAAGGCCTCGTTGACCTCCATCAACTCGATGTCCTTGGGGTCGATGCCCTGCTTGGCCGCCACCTTGGGGATGGAGTAGATGGGCGCCACCAACACGTACTTGGGGTCGATGCCCGCCGCGCCCTGGGCCCCCACCCGGACCATGGGGGCGATGCCCAGCTCCCGGGCCTTGTCGGCGGCCATGACCACCACCGCCGCCGCGCCGTCGTTGAGGCTGGAGGCGTTGCCCGCGGTCACGCTGCCGTCTTTCTTGAACACCGCTCTGAGGCTGCCCAGCTTGTCCAGGTTGGGGGGCATGAGCCCCTCGTCGCGGGCCACCACCTTGGGCTCGCCCTTGCGCTGGGGTATGCTGACCGGCATGATCTGGCTGTCAAAGCGGCCCTCGTCGGCCGCCTGGAGGCTCTTGGTGTAGGACTCGAAGGCGAACCGGTCCTGGTCGGCCCGACTAACCCCGTATTTATCGGCGCACAGCTCGGCGCTCATGCCCATGTGGAAGTCGTTGATGTGATCCCAAAGGCCGTCATGCACCATCGAGTCAACGGCCTTGGCGTCGCCCATGCGCATGCCGGTGCGGGCCTTGGGCAATAGGTAGGGGGCGTTGGACATGCTCTCCATGCCTCCGGCCACCACCACGTCCGCGTCGCCGCAGGCTACCGCCTGGGCGGCCAGCATCACCGCCTTGAGCCCCGAACCGCAGACCTTGTTCACGGTGATGCAGCCCACCTCAAAGGGCAGCCCCGCCTTGAGCGCCGCTTGGCGGGCCGGGTTTTGTCCCAGCCCGGCGGGCAGCACGCAGCCCATGATCACCTCGTCCACCTGCTCGCCCGCTAGGCCGCAGCGGACCATGGCCTCGGTTATGATCGCCGCGCCAAGTTCGGTGGCGCTCAGGCTGGAAAGCCCGCCAAGAAAAGAGCCTACGGCCGTGCGCACCGCGCTGGTGATTACCACCTCTCGCATGAATTCCCTCCCCGGTCGGGGAGCTATCCCCGCCGGCGACCGGTTGGCCGGTCCAATCTTTTAGGTTTGCGTCCGGCTCCCTCTCACCGCCCGCGGTTTTTGAATATGGGCGTGGCAATTACCCGGTGCACCCTGGACAGGGCCACCAGGCCGGATTCGCCCAACTTGTCCCCACTCGCCTCTAAAAACAGGGAACCCTCGCGCAAATAGATCTGTTTGGGCTCCACGTTCAATCTATCCTCGCTCTGGCCCTGGTCCACCACCAGCACCACCGGCCACTCCCCGGTGATGGCCTCCTCCAGGTCGCTCAGCGCCTGGGGGTCGCAGCCAAAACCATCGGCCACCACCACCCCGTCCACCGCCTCGGTAAACCAGGGGCGCACCGCGGAGGGCAACTGGCCCACCAGGGTGCGCAAACCGCTGAGGGCTCCCATGGCCAGGGAGTAGTCGCTCAGGCGGGTGAGCTCGCGCACCGCCAGGATCAGAGCAAAAAGTTCCGCCAGGCTAAGCCCGTTGACGTTGAAGGTCAACTCTTTGTCCAGGACGAAACCGCCCCGGCCGCGGGAGTAGTGGAAGCCGAAACCCATGGCCAACAGTTCGTCCCGGTCCTTGTAAAACTGGCGGCGGGATATCTGCAAACGCTCGCACATCTCGTCCGGGTTGCGGCGAGGGTGGGCCTTGATGTCGCAGATAATGTCCATTAGCCGGGCCAAACGGCGGCTGTTCATGCCTTTCCTTTCGCGCCTGATCCATCTCTACATAGCCAACAATACATAATAAGTCAAGAAAACGCGTCCAGGGCGGCCTTGCCGGAATCAAGATTAAATCCCAGCGCGGCTCTCCGGCCCTTCCGTTGACTTCGGCTCCCGGCTGGTCTATAAGCAAAAAACCGTCTTTGGGAAACCGTGGGGCCGAGGGTTGGGTGAGTGGGCGTTTACCAGGAAAGACGATACCGGCTCAAGTGCCGGGGACGAGGGCTGATTTCCTTTACCGCCAGAGTCAAGGAAACCGACCTGTGGATTACCGCGCCTGAGAATCTGAGCGCTCAGGCCGTGGAATCCATCCTCGCCCACCGCCGGGGACTGGAAGACTACGTCAGCCGTAATCCCGGCTTTCTCACCTCGCTCAAGCCCCTGCCCGCCGATCCCTGGGCGCCGCCGCTGGTCAAGGCCATGCTGGCCGCGGGCCAAGCGGCGGGCACCGGGCCCATGGCGGCGGTGGCCGGGGCCATCGCCCAGGCGGTGGGCCGCGACCTCTCCCCCCTGGCCGGCGGCGAGGTGATGGTGGAAAACGGCGGGGACATCTACCTGGAATCGCCGCGCGAGGTGACCGTGGGGCTGGAAGCGGGCGATTCGCCCATTTCCGGCCGCCTGGGCATCAGCATCGCGCCCCAGGACATGCCCTTGTGCCTAGGCACCAGCTCTGGCACGGTGGGCCATTCGCTGTCTCTGGGGCGGGCCGACGCGGCCACGGTCAAGGCAACGGACGGCGCCCTGGCCGACGCGGTGGCCACCGCCTTGGGCAACCGGGTGAAAAGCACCGCCGACTTGCAGGCGGCTTTGGATTGGGTGGGCGCAGTGCCCGGGGTGCGGGGAGCGCTGATCGTGCTGGGCCGCAAGCTGGCCGCCTGGGGCGACATGGAGCTGGTTCCCCTGGAGCAGGGAGCCCAAGGATGATACGCATCGGCGTCATCTCCGATACGCACCTGAACGATTTCGACCAGGGCCTGGCCGAGCAGGCGGCCCGGGCCTTCGCCGGGGTGGATATCATCCTGCACGCCGGAGACCTGACCAGCCTGCTGGTCTTGGACGCCCTTCAGGCCCCGGAGGTGATCGCGGTGGCCGGCAACATGGACGGACCCGCGGTAAGGGCCAACCTGCCGGACAAGCGCTTGGTCAGCGCCGGAGGCTTCAAAATAGGCCTCATCCACGGCTGGGGCCCGCCCATGGGCCTGGCCGGAAGGGTGGCCAGGGAATTCGAGGGAGTGGACGCGGTGGTGTTCGGACATTCTCACCGCCCCACCAACTTGGTCAAAGAGGATATACTATTATTTAACCCAGGTTCCTATGCCAAGGGGTTCCTGGGGAGCGGCACTTTGGGTATCTTGGAATTGGGCCGCAAGATTACCGGACGAGTGCTGAAGTTATAGGAGCAAGTAATGGAAAATCTCTGGGCCCCCTGGCGCATGAGTTATATTCTGGAAGAAGAAAAGCCCGATGGTTGCATTTTTTGCATGGCCACGGACGGCAAGGGGGCCGACGGCTTGGTTTTGGGAGTGGGTCGCCTCAGCCTGGTCATGATGAACAAGTACCCCTATAACAACGGCCACCTGCTGGTGGCCCCCAAAAGGCACCTGCCCAACCTGGACCAACTGAGCGGCGAGGAAATGGCCGACCTGCTGGCCACGGTGCGCCGGGCCACCCATGCGCTGAAAAAGGTGATGAACCCCGAGGGCTTCAACGTGGGGCTCAACCTGGGCCGGGTGGCCGGGGCGGGCATTGAAGAGCATATGCATTTTCACGTGGTGCCCCGCTGGGGCGGCGATACCAACTTCATGACTCTCTTCGGCGAGGTCAGGGTGATTCCCGAGCACATCCAGGCTACCTACGAAAAGCTCAAACCCTTCTTCGTTGACTTGCAGTGAAAGGTTGACCATGGGCTATATCAAGGTGATCGTTATCTCGGCGGTGGTGGCGCTCTCCATCATCTTCATGATCCAAAACATCACCCCCCTGAGCCACCCTCTGGGCATACGACTCAACCTGCTGTTCGTCAACTGGGAGTCCACTCCCTACCCCACCTATCTGGTGATCCTGTTGGCTTTCTTCGTGGGGCTGTTGGCCGCCAGCCTAGTGGGCATCAACGAGCGCTGGCGCCTGCGCCGCCAGGTGAAGGCCCAAGTCAAGAAAACCGAGGAACTGCGCAAGGAGCTGAGCAGCCTGCGCAACCTGCCGGTCACCGGCGAACCCATGGTGGCGGGCACCACCGACCTGTCCAATGAAACCTTCAGCGCGGGAGAGGCCGCCAGCGAGGGGGACGCTCCGGCCTCCCTGGAAATGCTGGAGGACGCTCCCCAGGGAAACGGCCAGAGCGCCGACAAGGACAAGCGGTAAGGTATGGACACCGTAATTCTCAGTTGGCAGAGCCACACCCTGACCACGGCCGGTCTCTTGGCCGGGGTGATCCTGTTGCTGTTGGGCTGGCTGTTGGGCTGGCTGTTGGCGCGCTCCAGCCGGACTTCGGCGGCGGCGGCCAAGGTCAAGAGCCAGGAGCGTAGCGCCAGCGACGACGCCTTCATGCGCGGCATCAGCCACCTCATGGCCGACCACACCGACCAGGCCATCGAGGAGTTCACCAAGGCGGTCACCCTGAACTCCGACACGGTGGAGACCTACGTGGTGCTGGGCAACCTCTTCCGGCAAAAGGGCGAGATCGAGCGGGCGGTGCGTATCCGCCAGTCCATCATCGCCAGGCCCAACCTGGACCAGAAGTCCCACTTGCAGGCGGTGTACGACCTGGGCCTGGACTACAAGAAGGGCGGTCTGTTCAACCGGGCGGCCGAGGCCTTTGACGAGGTGCTGAGCAAAGACTCCCACCACGTGGAGGCGGCGCGCCAGACGGCCACGCTCTACGAAGAGATGCGCGATTGGGAAGCGGCGTTTGAGGCCCGCAAGCGCCTAGACCGGCTGACCAAGAGCGACAGCCGCCCGGTGCTGGCCCACTACAAGACCGAGCGGGGCAAGGAGCTGATGGCCTCCGGCCAACTGGAACGGGCCGAGGACTCCTTTGGCCAGGCCATAAGCGTGTACAAGAACTGCTTGGACGCCTACCTGCACCTGGGAGACCTGGAGTTGGCCCGGGGGCGGGCCCGCCGCGCCTTGGGCGTGTGGAAGAAGGCCGTGAAGCTCTCCCCCCAGTTCGCCCACCTGGTAATCAACCGGGTGAACTCGGCCGAGGAGGAATTGGGAGCCAAGGCGGCGGATGGCTTCTATGCCGAGATCGACCCGGAGACCGCCGAGGTGCCCACCTTGATGTCCTTGGCCCAGCACTACAACCAGCATAACGAGACCGAAAAGGCCCTGGAAATACTGGACAAGGCCGTGAAGCGCGCGCCCCATCTGCTGGACGTGCACCGCATGCGCGGCCAGGTGCTCATCAAGGACGGCGATCGAGGACGGGCCTTGGAGGCCTACGGCGAGCTGCTCTCGGAGATCGAAGGGGATTGGGCCCGCTACCAGTGCGGCCAATGCGGTTTCGTATCCCACCAACTCACCTGGAAATGCCCTCGCTGCCACCAATGGGACAGCATGCTCCCTCGGGCGCGCTAGGGTTTCCTGGCGGACGATAGGCTTTTCTGCTATGTTAAACGGTAGTTTGCCCTCGTAAACCCCACAGGGAGTGGTTCTCCGCCAACCATGAGCCGCGCCGCCCAGCCCGATTCCGGCAACCGCCCTGGCCGCCAAAGTAATGCGCCCACCAGTCCCCCCCGGGACACCCCCATGCTGCGACAGTTTTTCGAGTTCAAGGAGCAGGTCCCCGACTGCATCCTCTTTTTCCGCATGGGCGACTTCTACGAGATGTTCTTCGAGGACGCGGCGGTGGCCTCCAAGGTGCTCTCCATCGCCCTGACCAGCCGGGACAAGAACCATCCCGACCCCATACCCATGTGCGGGGTGCCCTACCGGGCGGTGGACTCCTATCTGGCCAAGATGATCGAGGAGGGCTACAAGGTGGCCGTCTGCGACCAAGTGGAGGACCCCAAGCTGGCCAAGGGCCTGGTCAAGCGCGAAATAACCCGGGTGGTGAGCCCGGGCATGTTCATCGACCCCAACCACCTGCCGCCCAGGGAACACCGCTATCTGGCGGCCCTGTACTTTGCCCGCGAGAGCCTGGGCCTGGCCTGCCTGGACCTGGCCAGCGGCGAGTTTCTGGCCACCACCCTATTGCCCGGCCCGGCCCTGGCCGACGAGCTGGCCCGCTTGGAGCCCGCCGAGTTGGTGTTGGCCGAAACCCAAGCAGCCCACCCCGGCCTGGGCGACCTGGGCGCTCGGGGAGCCTCGCTGCCCCGCAGCCTGGTGGCCGGACGCCCCCCCACCCCGGCCCAGGCCCGCCAAAGCTTGGAGGGCCGCCTGCCCGAGGAAGAAGACGAGGCCATCGACCCGGCCCTGATAGCCGCGGCCCTGGCCTGGTCGGCGGTGCTTAGCACCCAGCGCACCAGCCCCGAGCACATCGAGCGGCTGGGCCTTTACCAGGTGGCCAGTCACCTGGTGCTGGACGCGGCGGCCCAGCGCAACCTGGAGCTGTTCCGTTCCATCGCCGGCGGCGGGCGCAAGGGCTCGCTGCTGCACGCGGTGGACCAGACCGCCACGCCCATGGGGGGCCGTTTGCTCAAGCAGTGGCTGGCCTTTCCGTTGCGCTCCCTGGAGGCCATCGAGGCCCGGCACCAGGCGGTGGAGGAGTTCGTAAACGACCCCCTGCTGTTGGATAGCCTGCGCGCCTCCTTGAACGAGTTGCCCGACCTGCCCCGTCTGGTGGGCCGGGCCAGCCTGGGCCAGGCCACGCCGCGCGACCTGGCCGCCCTGCGCGAGGCCCTGTTGGCCCTGCCCGGCCTCCGGAGCATGCTGGAGCCCTTGCAGTCGGCCCTGGTGGCCTCGCGCCTGGAGCAGATGTCCGGCCTGGGCGGCCTGGCCCAACGGCTCTACGAGTCCTTGGCCCCCAGCCCGCCGGTCAACCTGGCCGAAGGCGGGGTGATCGCCGCGGAGGTCAGCCCGGAGCTGGACGAGCTGCGCCAACTCAAGGGCGCGGGCAAGGATTGGATCGCCGCCCTGCAGGCCGAGTTGCGCGTCTCCACGGGCATCACTTCGCTCAAGGTGGGCTTCAACAAGGTCTTCGGCTATTACATCGAGGTGACCAGGGCTCACCTGGAAAAGGTGCCCGAGAGCTTCATCCGCAAGCAGACCCTGGCCAACGCCGAGCGCTTCATCACCCCGGAGCTCAAGGAAAAGGAAGCCGCCGTGCTGGGGGCCGAGGAAAAGGCCCTGGAACTGGAGAAGCTTCTGTTCGAAGAGCTGCGCGCGGCGGTGGCCGCCGAGGGACACCGCCTGGTGGCGGCGGCCCGGGCCGTGGCCGAGGTAGACGTGCTGGCCGGGCTGGCCCGCCTGGCCTTGAGCCGCGACTACACCCGGCCGCGCATGATCCCCGCCGGCGAGCTGAGCATCAGCGCGGGGCGCCATCCGGTGGTGGAGCAGATGCTCAAGGAGGGCGAGTTCGTGCCCAACGACGTGCATCTGGACGACGAGAGCCAACAGGTGCTCATCATCACCGGCCCCAACATGGCCGGCAAGTCCACCATCCTGCGCCAGGTGGCCCTGATCTGCCTGTTGGCCCAGGCCGGCTCTTTCGTGCCCGCCGCCCAGGCCCAGCTGCCCCTGCTGGACCGCGTGTTCACCCGGGTGGGGGCCATGGACGACCTGGCCGGGGGGCGTTCCACCTTCATGGTGGAGATGACCGAGACCAGCCACATCCTGGCCCAGGCCACCCCCCGCTCCCTGGTAATTCTGGACGAGGTGGGCCGGGGCACCTCCACCTTTGACGGCCTGTCCCTGGCCTGGGCCGTGGCCGAGCACCTGCACGACCTGGACGGCGTGGGGGTCAAGACCCTGTTCGCCACCCACTACCACGAGCTTACCGAGTTGGCCGCTACCCATGTCCGGGCCAAGAACTTCAACGTGGCGGTCAAACAATACCAGGGCTCCATCGTGTTCCTGCGCCGCCTGGCCCCCGGCGGGGTGAGCCGCTCCTACGGCCTGGCCGTGGCCCGCCTGGCCGGGCTGCCCGAGCCGGTCTTGGAGCGGGCCCGCCAGATATTGGAGCGCCTGGAGCAGGGCTCGCGACAAGAGCCCGCCCCGCCCTCGCCGCCCGCCGTGGGCGGCCAACTGGCCCTGTTTGGCGGCGAGGGCCACCCGGTCCTTAAGAAGCTGGCCGAGCTGGACCTTTCGCGCCTCACCCCCTTGCAGGCCCTCAACCTGCTCAGCGAGATGCAAGATGAGTTGGGCTAGGCTCTTCGCCCTGCTCTTGGGCCTGGCCCTGTTGGCCGGGGCGGCGGGTCATGCCGTGGCCCAGGACCCGCAGGCCGTCTATGACCAGGCGCGGGCCGACTACCGCTGGCTCATGGAGCATCCCAAGGCCCAGGGGGTGTACCAGAACTGGCAGAGCCTGGGCGAGCGCTTCGCCAGGGTCTACACCGCCGACCCCAGGGGCCCGCAGGCTGCGGGAGCCCTGTTGTGGATGGGCCGGGTACACGCCCAGGCCTGGCGGCGCTTCAAGCGTAGCGAGGACTTCGACCAGGCGGTGGACCTGTTCACCCGCCTGGTCAACCGCTTCCCGGAGTCCAACTTGGCCGATGACGGCCAAATCATGCTGGCCGGGCTCTACGAGGAAGCCGGCCAACCCAAGCAGGCCTACTTGGAATACCTCAAGGTCACCATGAACTACCCCCAGGGGGACATGTCTCCCAGGGCCAAAAAGCGCCTGGACACCCTGGAGGAGCAGCTGGCCCGCCAGCAGGGGAAGCAAGCCTCAAGCGCTCCGGCCGCCAAGGCTCCGGCCCAGGCCGAGCCCAAGGCCGAGACCAAGACCGTTACCACCGCTCAGAAGCCGTCGGCCGCTTCGGCTTCCGCCGCTCTGGCCGTGGTGGATGGGCTGAAGCACTGGTCCACCCCCTCCTACACCAGGGTGGTTATCGGCCTGGAGCGGCCGGTGCCCTATAACAGCGCCCTGCTCAAGCGCGACCCGGACCACAACAAGCCGCGCCGCCTCTACCTGGACCTCAAGGGGGCCCGCCTGCCCAAGGGATTCGACGACCGGGTTCCCATCGGCGACGGCCTGTTGCAATCGGCCCGGGCCGGTCAATACACCCCGGACACGGTGCGCCTGGTGCTGGATATCAAGCACCTGGCCAGCTACAAAGTCTTCACCCTGAACGACCCCTTCCGGGTGGTGGTCGACTGTTTCGGAGAGCAGGCCCAAGCCAAGGCCCACGCCCGCCAGGCAAAACGGGAGCGGCGGGTGCCCAGGGGCAAGGCCAACGACATACCACCGGAACTTAGCCTGGCCACGGCTCTGGGGCTGGGGGTCAAGCGGGTGGTGATCGACGCGGGGCACGGCGGCAAGGACCCCGGCGCCCAATACAAGGGCATCCAGGAAAAGGATTTGGTGCTGGACGTGGCCAAGCGGGTGGCCCAAAAGCTGCACAAGCTCCTGGGGGTGGAGGTGCTGTTGACCCGCGACCACGACACCTATTTGGCCCTGGAAGAACGCACCGCCTTTGCCAACACCAAGGACGCGGACATCTTCGTGTCCATTCACGCCAACGCGGCGGCCAGCCACCGGCTCAACGGAGTGGAGACCTATTTCCTGAACCTGGCCTCGGACGAGGAATCCATGCGGGTGGCCGCGCGGGAAAACGCCACCACCACCCGCTCTATCAGCGATCTCCAGGTCATCCTCAACGACCTGATGCTCAACTCCAAGATCAACGAGTCCAACCGTCTGGCCCGCTCGGTGCACGGCTCGCTGCTCAAGGAAACCAGGCAGCAGGCCAAGATAAATGACCTGCAAGTGAAACAGGCCCCCTTCTACGTGCTCATCGGCGCGCGCATGCCCTCGGTGCTGGTGGAGGTGGGCTTCATCACCAACCCCACCGAATACCAGTTACTCAAGCGCAACTCCTACCGCGACGCGCTGGCCCAGGGCATCGCCGAGGGCATTGCCAACTACGCCAAGCAGCTCAAGCGCACCGAAGGCTGAGATACGACGCATAAAAAACGCCGCCCCCCCCGAAGGGAGCGGCGCGACGAGCCTCGTGGCCCAGGTTCTAGCTGGAGCGCCAGAGCAGATAGCCCTGCACGAATTCTTCCAGATCGCCGTCCAAGACCGCGTCCACGTTGCCCACTTCCACCCCGGTGCGGTGGTCCTTGACCAGGCGGTAAGGGGCCAAGACGTAGGAGCGGATCTGGCTGCCCCAGGCTATCTCCTGCTGGCTGTCGTAGGCCTCTTGCTTTTCGGCCTGGCGTTTGGCCAACTCCAGTTCGTATAGCCTGGCCCTCAGCACCTTCATGGCCATGTCGCGGTTGCGGTGCTGGCTTTTTTCGTTTTGGCACTGCACCACCGTGCCGGTGGGCAGGTGGGTGATGCGCACCGCCGAGGAGGTCTTGTTGACGTGCTGCCCCCCCGCCCCGGAGGCCCGGTAGGTGTCGATGCGCAGATCGTTCTCGTTGATCTCGATCTCGATGTCGTCGTCCACCTGGGGCGAAACCGACACCGAGGCAAAAGCGGTGTGGCGGCGGTGGGAGGCGTCGAAGGGGCTGATGCGCACCAGGCGATGAATGCCCGCCTCGCCCTTCATCAGGCCATAGGCCTGGTGCCCGTTGACTTCCAGGGTGACGCTCTTGATGCCTGCCTCGTCGCCCTCCTGCAAGTCCAGCATCTTTACTTCGAAGCCCTGGCGCTCGGCGAAGCGGCTGTAGAGCCTAAGCAGCATGTCGGCCCAATCCTGGGCGTCGGTGCCCCCGGCCCCGGCGTTGATGGCCAGGATGGCCGAGCGGTGGTCGTCGGGCTCGCCCAGCAGGCGTTTGGCCTCCAGACGGGCCACCCCCCGCTCCAGAGCTTCCAGGCCGGCGGCCGTTTCCTTGGCCGCCTCCTTGTCCTGCTCCTCCTGGCTTAGCTCCAGCATCACCTCGGCGTCTTCTGCCTGGCCGGTCAAGGCCTCCAGGGACTCCAGGCTCTCGGTCAAGCCGGAGCGCTCCTGCATCACCTCCTTGGCCGCCTCCTGGTCGTCCCAAAAACCGTCCTTGGCCATGAGCTTGTCCAGCTCGGCCAGGCGGGTCTTTTTGGCCTCAGGGTCAAAGATACTCCCGGAGCAGATTCAGGCGGGAATTGAGTTCCTCCAGCTTTTCCTTTATTTCCTCGTACATTTTCTATACCTCTCGTTTGCGCTCTCGCCAAAGCGCCCAGAAAATAAGGAGCACGGTGACTCCCAGGGCTCCCGGCCCGACGATTTCGCCGTGGCGCAGGTAAAACGTATCCTCGTTCATAAGTGGCAGATCGGCGCTGGCCACCGCGGGGGTGAACAGGCCGGTGGCCTTTATGATCTCACCGCTGGGCAGCACGAAACCCGAGACGCCGGTGTTGGCCGCCCGGGCGCAGGCCAGCCGGTTTTCCACGGCCCGGAAGCGCAGATGGGCCATGTGCTCATAGGGCGCGCTGGTGCGCCCGAACCAGGCGTCGTTGGTCTGGTTCACCAGCAACCGAGCCCCGGCCAGGCGCATGTCCCGAGCCAGCTCGGGGAATATGGATTCATAACAAATCAGGGGCCCCAGCGCCACCGGCCCCATGTTCAGGACCTTGCCCGGCCGGCCCACCGCGAAATCGTCGCCGATCTGGGCCACGGCCCGCACGAAAAACAGTATCTGGCTCCAAGGCACGTATTCGCCAAAGGGCACCAGGTGCACCTTGTCGTAATACTCCGCCGCGTCCCCCGTGGGCTTCACCAGCCAGGCGCGGTTACTCACCTTGTACTTACCGTCCACCTCCACCGCGCCCAACGAGCCCAGCATGATGTAGGCGTCCAGCTGGTTGGCCAGCTCCAAAACCGGCTGGCTGGGCCGGGCGTCGCGCATGAAATAAAAAGGCGCGGCCGACTCGGGCCAGACCACCAGCCAGGGCCGCCTTTTCTCCGTGGCCGCCGCGCGCTGGGTGGCCTTTACGTGGCGCTCGATCACCACCGGGCGCAACGCGCGCTGCCAGAGCATGGGCAGGGACACGTCGCCCTGCACCACGCTAACCGCCAGGGTGGGTGCGGCCTGGGAAGCGGCGCGCACCTGGGTCAGGCGCGCCTGGCCCCACCACCAGCCGCCCGCCACCAAAACCAGGGCCGCCGCCAGGGCCGAGCCCTGCCGCCAGGCCGGCGCGGCCTCACGGGGAAAAACGACCGCCTCGGCCACCAGGGCGTTGACCAGCACCACCAACAGGCACAGCCCGTTGGTGCTCCACAGCTCGGCGCTCTGCATCAGGGGCAGGCTGCCGTCCAGGCCCATGGCCAGAGGCAGCCAGGGCACCCCGGTGACGGCCCAGGAGCGCACCCACTCCAGGCCGGCCCAGACCAGGGGGGCCGCCAGCAGGGGCCTGATGCCCTCCCGGTTCAGGAAGCTCACCACGCAGCAGAAGATGCCCAGGTAGCAGCCCAGATAAAAGGCGAAAAAGAAAAGGGCGACCCCGGCCAGGGCCCAATTGAGGCCGCCATATTGGGTCATGACCACCAGGATCCAATACATGAGCCCGGCGAAAAGGGCCATGCCGCCCAGCCATCCGGCGATCAGGGCGCGGCGGGGGCTCAGGCGCCGGGCCAGCAGGATGAAGGGAGCCACCCCCAACAGACAAAGGGGCCACCAGTTCAGGGGTGGAAAGGCCAGGGCCAAGAGCCCCCCCGCCAAAAAGGCCGTGAGGGCGGCGCCCCAACCGGGGCGCCAACTGGCGAGAAGGGGCACTTGGATTCAGTCTCCGTGATTGGGCGAGGCGGGCTGGGAGCCGCTGAAAATCTGAACCTCGGTGACACGGCGCTCGTCGGCCCCCACCACGACCATACGCAGGGGGCCGTAGGTTACTTCTTCCTGGGCGCGGGGCACCCGGCCCAGCAGGGTGGTGATAAAACCGCCCACGGTCTCGAAGCGCCCCTCGGGCAGCTCCTCGGGTAGCTCCATGTCCAGGTACTCGGCCAGCTTCTCCACCTCCAGGCGGGCGTCCACCAGTATGGAGCTGTCGGCCTGCTCCATTATCTGCGGCTCTTCCTGGTCGTACTCGTCGATGATCTCGCCGACGATCTCTTCCAGCACGTCCTCGATGGTGACGATGCCGGCGGTGCCGCCGTATTCGTCCACCACGATGGCCAGGTGCGCCCGCTTGCGCTTGAAGTCGCTGAACAGCTGGTCCACCGGCTTGGACTCCGGGACAAAGAAGGGAGGCCTGCACATGGCGGTCACATCCACGTCCCGGCCGTTCTTGCCCCAATGGGGCAAGAGATCCTTGGCATGTACCACTCCCACGATGTTGTCCAGGTCCTCGCCGGTGATGGGCAGGCGCGAGTGGCCCGACTCCACGATCACCTGCACCACCTCCTCCAGGCTGGCCGTGCTGGACACGGTGGCCATTTCGGTGCGCGGCACCATGATCTGACCGGTGGTAGTTTCGTCCAGGTCCAGGACCGCCTCGATCATGCGGCCCTCATTGGCGGTGATGAGGCCCTTGGCCTCGCCTTCATCCACCAACCCGTGAATCTCGCGCTCCAGATCCTCGGAGGTGTTGGTTGGGGTCACCCCCAAAGCAAGTTTTACTCGCTGGAGAAGGCTTCGTCGCGGCTCGGGTTCCACCTTTTTCCATCCAGGCAAAGATGCCGTAGTGATCCACTGCGGATTGAAATAAATTTAACGCATCCAGACCCATGGGGTCAAAATTTTTTATCCCGCCAGCAAGGAGTACCCGCCCTGGGGCAACAGGCCTATCTCGCGGCCGCGGGCCAAGAGCTCTTCCACCGCGGCCAAGCCCTCGGGGCCCAGCTCCCGGCTGAAGTCGTTAACATACAGCCCAATGTGCTCGTTCACCACCTCGGGCAGCATCTCCTGAGCATGGGCCAGCATGAACTCTTGAGAGGCTTGGGGCCGTGCCTGAGCGTGGGCCACGCTGGCACTCAGTATATCCTGTAACTCCCGCGCCGCCTCGCGGCCCAGGTCCCGGCGGGCGGCGATGCAGCCCAGGGGAATGGGCAGCCCGCTGATCTCTTCCCACCAGGCCCCCAGATCCAGCGGGGCCAGCAGGCCGTAGCCTTCGAAGGTGAAGCGCCCCTCGTGGATTATGAGGCCCGCTTCGAAGCGCCTCTCGGCCACGGCAGGCATGATCTGGTCGAAGACCAGGGCCTCGGCCAGTGGCGCCCGGCCCAGGTACAAGCTGAGCAGCATGAAGGCGGTGGTGTTGAAGCCGGGCACGGCCACGGTCGCCTCGGCCAGCCGCTCCAGGTCGAAGCCCGGGCGGCACACCACCAGGGGGCCGCAGCCCCGGCCCAGGGCGGCTCCGGCGGTTAGCAGGCCGTAGCGATCCAGGCAGCGCCCCAAGGCCGGGAAACTGAGCTTGGTCATCTCCAACTCACCGGCCAGGGCCAGGCGGTTGAGCTCCTCCACGTCGGCCATGTGCGGGCGAAGCCGCCAGCCGCGGGTATCCACCAGGCCGTGCAGGGCCGCGTGAAAGGCAAAGGTGTCGTTGGGGCACGGCGAAAGCCCGAAGCCGATCTCGCGGGGATTCACGAGCTCTACCCCAAGGCCAACAGGGCCCGCTGGGCCGCCTCGGCCCCGGCGGCCAGGTCCAGTTCGCGCAGCCCGGCGGGGTTGCTGACTCCCCTCAGGGCCGCGAAGGGCTTGGCGTACCAGCGGGCCACCAGGCCCACCGCCGCGCCTTCCATCTCTTCCATGATGGCCCCCCAGCGCCGTCCCACCGCCAGGGCCGTGGCCGCGTCGCCGCTGATGCGCCCCACCGTGGCCATGGGGCCTTGGGCTATGCCGGGGTTGGCCCGCCGGATAAGCTCGTTCAGGCCGAGGTCGCAGGGGATGCGGTTGTAGACCGGCAAGCCCGTGCTGCGCCCGGCCAGGGCGATGTCCACCTCGTCCAGGCCCGCCAGGCCCCCGGCGCTTTGCACCCCCATGTCGGCCAGCACCACCTCGCTGGCCAGGGCCGCCTGGCCGATTCGCAGGCCGCTGCCCTCAAAGGCCCCGGCGCAGCCCAGGTTGAACACCGCCTCGATGCCGGGTTCGGCCTCCAGGGCCGCGGTGACGGCCTGGGCCGCGTTCACCTGGCCGATGCCGGTGAGCAGCAACAGGGTATCGCGCCCGGCCAACGAGCCGCGCCAACAGGGGCGGCGGCCGATATCGCCGGCGACTTGCCAGCGGGTGGTCAACAGGCGGGCCTCCGGGGCCATGGCGACGGTTATCAACCACAAACTCATGATTCAGCCCCCAATCCCCGGCGCAGCGTGTCCACCAGACCGGCGGCCAGCTGCGCCGCATGGGCCGCGTCGGCGTCCTTGAGGCACAGGCCGGTGTCCATGTGCTCCATCACCGAAGCAATCAAAAAGCGCTCCAAGGTGGCGTCCACCACCAGAGCGGCCATTTCCAAATCCAGGTCCGCCCGCAATTGGCCGTCGGCTACCCCGTCGGTCAGCAGGTCCATGATGTAGTCGTGGCTGAACAGGCGGATGGAGGCCAGCAGGCGCCCCCGGAAGGGCACGTCGCCCTCGAACATCACCCGAAGGTAAAACTGGAACAAGCGGGGGTTGGCCGCGATCATCTCCAGGCCCGCCAGCAGGCTGATCTCCAGGCGGGTGAACACGTCCTGGCCCTTGGTGTCCTCGCGCACCCGGCGCAAATGGCGCTTCACCCGCTCCACCGAAAAATCGAACACCTGGGAGAACAAGCCGGGCTTGTCGCGGAAGTATTTGAAGATGCTGCCCTTGGCTATGCCCAGGCGGCTCACCAGGCGGTTGAGCGAGGCCCGGGCGTAGCCCTTGGCCGCGAACTCGCTCAGGGCTTCGTCCAGGATGCGCTCTTGCTTGTCGGAAGGCAGGTTGTTGAAGGTGCTGCTGGGCGGCATGGCCTGGCCTAGTTGGCGGCGGCCAGCAAGGAGTCCAGCACCGCGTTGATGAATCCCGGCGAGTCCTCCGCGCCGTAGCGCTTGGCCAACTCCACCGCCTCGTTGATGGCCACCTTGGGCGGTACCGAGCCGCCGCTGAAGAGCATCTCGTAGCAGGCCAGACGCAGGATGTTGCGGTCCACCCGCGACATCCGCTCTACCCGCCAACTGCGGCTGGCCTCGGCCAGGGCCTGGTCTATCGCGGCGGCGTGCTCCGCGATGCCGTTGACCAGTTCCTGGGCATAGACCCACAGCCGTTTGGGCGCGGCAAAGTTGTCCGCGAAGCTGTCCAGGGCCTCCTGGGCGGTGGCGTCACCGTGCTCCATTTGATAGAGCACCTTGAGGGCCAGCTCGCGGCTTTTACGGCGTTCGCCCACTCTAAAGATTCTTGAACAGGTCGACCATTTCCATGGCGGCCATGGCGGCGTCGGCGCCCTTGTTGCCGGCCTTGGTGCCGGCCCGCTCGATGGCCTGCTCGATGCTGTCGGTGGTGAGCACCCCGAAAATAACCGGCACCCCGGTCTCCAGGCCGGCCTGGGCCACGCCCTTGGACACCTCGGCGGCCACGTAGTCGAAGTGGGCCGTGGCGCCCCGGATCACCGCCCCCAGGGTGATGACCGCGTCGTATTTGCCGCCGGCCGCCAGCTTGCGGGCCACCAGGGGAATTTCAAAGGAGCCGGGCACCCACACCACCGTGAGGTTCTGGTCCGCCGCGCCGTGGCGCTTGAGCGTGTCCAGGGCTCCCTCCACCAGCTTTGAGGTGATGAAGTCGTTGAAGCGGCCGGCCACCAGGGCCACCTTGATTCCTTGGGCCTTTAAGGACCCCTCGATTACCTTGGCCATATCACCCCCTATCGGCCGCTTTGGCGGCCTGTTTGAGCAGATGCCCCATTTTGGTGCACTTGGTGCGCAGGTAGACTTCGTTATCGGCGCAGGGCGGAATCTCCAAGGGAACCCGCTCCACCACCGAAAGCCCGTAGCCGTCCAGACCCACCATTTTTTTGGGGTTGTTGGTCATAAGACGCATCTGGCGGACCCCCAGGTCGGCCAATATCTGAGCCCCGATGCCGTAGTCGCGCAGGTCGGCCGGGAAGCCCAGGCGCTCGTTGGCCTCCACCGTGTCGGCCCCGTGGTCCTGCAGCTCGTAGGCCCTCAGCTTGTTTACCAAGCCTATGCCCCGGCCCTCCTGGCTCATGTACAAGAGCACGCCAGAGCCCTCGGCCTCGATCTTGCCCAAGGCCTCGGCCAACTGGTCGCCGCAGTCGCAGCGGCGCGAATGGAACACGTCGCCGGTGAGGCACTGGGAGTGCACCCGGACCAGCACCGGTTTTTCCGGATCGATCTCGCCCTTGACCAGGGCCACGTGCTCCAGGTTGTCCACGTCGTTGGTATAACCCATGGCCGTGAACTCGCCAAAGTCGGTGGGCAGGCGCACCTGGGCCTGGCGGTGCACGAAAGACTCATGGCCCATGCGATAGGAAACCAGGTCGGCCACGGTCACGATCTTGAGCCCGTGTTGCTCCGCGAAGACCTCCAGGTCGGGCATGCGGGCCATGGTGCCGTCGTCTTTCATGATCTCGCAGATCACCCCGGCCGGGGTGAGCCCGGCCAGGCGGGCCAGGTCCACCGAGCCCTCGGTCTGCCCGGTGCGCACCAACACCCCGCCCCGGCGGGCCCGGAGCGGAAACACGTGGCCGGGGCTGACCAGGTCGTCGGGACCGGAGGACGGGTCCACCGCCGTGCGGATGGTGTGGGAGCGGTCGTGGGCGCTGATGCCGGTGGTCACTCCCTTGCTGGCCTCGATGGATACGGTAAAGGCGGTCTCAAAGGGAGACTTGTTGTCGCGCACCATGGGGGTGAGGCCCAGGCGATCCGCCTGGTCGGGGATGAGGCTTAGGCAGATGAGACCCCGGCCATGGGTGGCCATGAAGTTGATGGCCTCGGGGGTCACCATCTCCGCGGCCATGGTCAGGTCGCCTTCGTTCTCACGGTCCTCGTCATCCACCAGGATGACCATCTTACCGTTGCGAATATCCTCGATGGCCTCTTCTATGCTGGCCACGGGCATGATGTCTTCTCTCCGGCCGCCGCCTTGTCAAAGAGGGCCCGGCTCCGGCGGCGGCGCAGGCTGGGCCCTAAAGGTGCAATTCGAATTTCTGCTCGACGATGCGTCCGCCCCATTGCTGCACCTCGTGCTCTTCGGCCAAGGTGAAACCAGCGTCTTCATACAGGCGCCGGGCCGCATCCAGCCCGGCGAAGGTCCACAAAAAGACCTTGCGATGCCCCGCCTGGCGGGCGAACTCCAGGCAGCGACTTAAAAGCTTACGCCCCAGGCCCCGGCCGTGCCATCCCGGGTCCACGATGAACCAGCGAAGCCTGGCCCCCTCATCAAAGGAGCCGTCCAGGGCCACGCAGCCGGCCAGGCGGTCATCGTCCTTGGCTGCCAGGAACAAGTCGCGGGCCGGATCGGCCCGCTCCATAAACTCGGCCAATTCGCGGCCCACCTGGGCCTCGAACGATAGATCCAGGCTCCAGTATCGGGCGTAGTAGGTGGCGTGCAGCCGGGTTACCTCGCCGATCGCACCAGGGAAATACCCAACCAGCTCCGTCCCCTGCTCCAACCGCTTTCTCCGCCGTCCCGCCCCGGCTACCAGCCCATGCGCTTGAGGTCTTCCATGCTCAGGCCCTTGGAGGCCCCGGGGCCGTCCTCATCGCGATTAAGTAGCCTTGCCACGTACTTGCCTATGAGGTCGGTCTCAATATTAACAGAATCGCCTTGCTTGGCAAGGTGAAGGGTGGTGGCGGTCATGGTGTGGGGAATAATATTCAGGCTGAAGCTTTCGCTCCCCACCTGGTTGACCGTGAGGCTGATGCCGTTCAGGGCCACCGAGCCCTTTTCCACCACAAAACGCAGGTGCTCGGGCGGGATGCCCACCTCGATGCGGGTGGAGCCGCCCACCTGTTCCAGCTTTTGCAACGTGCCCACGCAATCCACGTGCCCGGTGACCAGATGGCCCCCCAGGCGATCGCCCAACTGCATGGCCCGTTCCAGATTCACCCTGTCGCCCAGCCGGAGGCCTCCCAGGGTGGTGCGCGAGAGCGTCTCGGCCGACACGTCCACCGCGAACCCGTCGGCGCCGATGCGGGTCACCGTGAGGCAGGCCCCGTTTACCGCGATGGACTCACCCAGCACGGTCTGCTCCGCTGGCCAGGGCGCGCTGATGCTCAGCACGCTGTCCGGGCCCTGGGGGGTGATGCGCCCCACCCGGCCCAGGCCTTCCACCAGTCCGGTGAACATAAGCTCCTACTCGCTATTCCGGCTCGCGCCTAGTCCCGCCGGGGCTGCCACAGGCCAAACAGCGCTCCCTGGGGATCCTTGATCACGGCGAACCAGCCCATGCCCGGAACGGAGGTCTTGTGTTTGAGGATGGTGCCGCCCAGGCGCTCCACCTTGTCGCACACGGACGATAGCTCCTTGACCTCCACAAAGGGGGTCCAGGCGGTGGGAGTGTGAGGATTGGTCTTGGCCATCATGCCGCCTTCGGCATCTCCGCCGGTATTGATGAAGTAGTAAGGAATGCTGGATTCCTCAAAAGACTTCATCTTCCAATCGAAAATCTCGCTGTAAAATTCCTTGGCGCCATCCAGGTCGTCGGTGTTCAACTCCACCCAGCGGAAAGGGTTGCCCATTTCAACGCTCCTTTACAAAAATTTCTCTGTAATGATGCCTAAGCTTGGATGATGGACCACAGCATAACATCATCGCCGAAACGCCGCACCATGGGGCGGCTCAAAGGCCAGGCCTTATCCATGCGCTCCAGGCCGGGCCCGCCCACCATGGAGGGAGCGGCGGCCCCGCCCACCAGCTTGGGCGCGTAAAAATACATGACCTCGTTGACCAGCCCGCCCTCCAGCAGGGACCAGGCCAGACCGGCCCCTCCCTCGGCCAGCAGGCTGGTGATGCCCCGCCCTCCCAGCTCGCCCAGGAGCGCGCTCAGATCCACCCGTCCCGCGGCGTCCGGGGGCAGGCGCAAAACCTGGGCTCCGGCGTCGCTCAGGGCCTGGGCCCTCTCCAGGGGCGCGCCGTCCAGGCAGGCCACCAGGCAGCCCGGCGCCTGGGCCGGGTCCAGCACCCGGGCCGTTACCGGCAGGCGCAAACGGCTGTCCACCACCACCCGCAAGGGGTTGGACCGGCCCGCCAGGCGGCAGGTCAGCTGGGGGTCGTCGGCCAGCGCGGTGCCAGAGCCCACCATGATGGCGTCCACCCAGCCCCGCAGCCGGTGCACGAAGCGGCGGCTGGCGCCCCCGGTGACCCAGCGGCTGTGCCCGGTGGCGCTGGCGGTCTTGCCGTCCATGGTGGCCGCGGTCTTGAGGATCACGTGGGGCCGTCCGGTGGTGACGTGGGTCATAAAAAAGCGGTGCTCCCAGGCGCAGGCCGCCTCCAACACCCCCGGCGTCACGTCCAACCCCTGTTCAGCCAAAAAACTTCCCCCGCCTCCGGCCACCCGGGGGTTGGGGTCGGAAGCCCCGTACACCACCCGCGCGATGCCCGCGGCCAGGATGCCCTGGGTGCAGGGCGGGGTGCGCCCGGCGTGGTGGCAGGGCTCCAGGGTGACGTAGATGGTGGCTCCCCGGGCCAGCTCCCCGGCTTGCTTGAGGGCGTGCACCTCGGCGTGGGGCTCCCCGGCCTTGGCGTGCCAGCCTTGGCCCACCACCCGGCCCCGGGCCACCACCACCGCGCCCACCGCCGGGTTGGGCGAGCTGCGGCCCAGACCCCGGCGGGTCAGGGCCAGGGCCCGGCGCATGAAATGGATGTCCTGGGGTTCTGGGGGACGGATAGCCATCGGCGGCCCGGTCAGTTTTCCTCGCGCTGGGCCACCAGCTTCTTAACCTCGCGCATCAGCTCGTCCACGTCGCGGAACTCGCGGTACACGCTGGCAAAGCGCACGTAGGCCACGTCGTCCAGCTCCTTGAGCAGGTTCATTACCGCTTCGCCCAGCTCGCGCACCGGGATCTCGCGCAGATTGCGCTCCTGAAAGCTGGTCTCCAGGTTGTCCAGGAAAGCATCGACCTTTTCAATGGACACCGGACGCTTGTGCAGGGCTTTGAGGACGCCCGTCTTGAGCTTGGCCCGGTCGAAGACCTCACGGCTGCCGTCCTTCTTGACGACATAGGTCTCCATCTCCTCCACCCGCTCATAGGTGGTGAAGCGCTGGTCGCAGTCCAGACACTGGCGGCGGCGGCGGATCACCGAGGCGTCTTTGCTCACCCTCGAATCCACCACCTTGTTATCCAACTTGCCGCAGAACGGGCACCTCATGAGTTTTCTCCCTGTTTGCGGCCCGACAGGCCGTATTCCCCCTCCAGGGCCACGGGCGCCACCAGGCCCATGCGGGCGGCTTGATTCTCTTCGTCGATCCAGTCCTGGGGATCCAGGGCGGTGATTTCGGCATCCCGCGGATGCACCACCACCTTGTCGATGCCGGCGTTGATTATGACCCGGCGGCACAGCAGACAAGGCTCGGGATTCTCGGTGGGCAGTCCGTCGTCCATCTCCACTCCGGACAAATACAAGGTGGCCCCCAGGGTCTGGGAGCGCGAGGCGTGGATCACCGCGTTCATCTCGGCGTGCACCGAGCGGCACAGTTCGTAGCGCTGGCCCGAGGGGATGTTGAGCTCCTGGCGCAGGCAACGGCCCAGATCCACGCAGTTGGCCACCCCCCGGGGAGCCCCGGCGTAGCCGGTGGATACGATCTGGTCGTCCTTGACGATCACCGCGCCGTACTTGCGCCGCAGGCAGGTGCCCCGGCGGCTTACTTCGCGGGCGATTTCCAGGTAGTAGGCGTCTTTGCTAGGTCTGGCTTTCAACTGAAGCGGCCTTCCAGGGGCGAAACGCCTCGGCCCGGGCCGCCATCGCCGTCCCGCCTCCAGCCTAGGGCTGGTAGGTCTTGAACAACACGCTGGCGTTGGTGCCGCCGAAGCCGAAGGAATTGCTCAGTACGGTGTTAATCTTGCCTTCCCGAGCCTGGTTGGGCACGTAGTCCAGGTCGCACTCGGGATCGGGGTTCTCATAATTGACCGTGGGCGGCATGATCTGGTCGCGCAGGGCCAGGACGGCGATGGCCGCCTCCACCCCGCCGGTGGCGCCCAACATGTGTCCCAGCATGCTCTTGGTGCTGCTTATGGCCACCTTGTAGGCGTAGTCCCCGAAGAGAATCTTGATGGCCTTGGTCTCGGTGGCGTCGTTGAGATCGGTGGAAGTTCCGTGGGCGTTGATGTAGTCCACGTCCTCGGGAGCCACTCCCGCGTCGTCCAGGGCCATCTTCATGCAGCGCACGAAGCCCATGGCGCTGGGGTCGGGAGCGGTCATGTGGTAGGCGTCGGCGCTGAGGCCGTACCCCACCAGCTCGGCCAGGATGTTGGCCCCACGCGCCTTGGCGCTCTCCAGGTCTTCCAATACCAGCACGCCCGACCCCTCGGACATGATGAAGCCGTCGCGCTGGGCGTCGAAGGGGCGGCTGGCCCTGGTGGGCTCGTTGTTGCGGGTGCTGAGCGCCCGGGCGGCCCCGAAACCGGCCAGGGTGGTGGCGGTGCACACCACCTCTGCGCCACCGCAGACCATGATGTCGGCCACGCCCCGCTGGATCATCTTCATGGCCTCGCCCACCGCGTGGGTTCCGGCGGCGCAGGCGGTGCACACGCAGGTGTTGGGTCCCTTGAGGTTGTGGATCATGGACACTTCGCCGGGGGCCATGTTGCCGATGAGCTTGGGGATGAAGAAGGGGCTCACCCGGTTGAAGCCCTGGTGCTCGGTCATGCGGATGGTTTCTTCCAGGGTGACCAGGCCTCCCAGCCCCACTCCCAAGACACATCCCGCCCTGGGAGACCTTTCCTCGTCCAGGACCTCGGGCATCCCGGCCATGGCCCAGGCCATGCGCGCGGCGCCGATGGCGAAATGGATGAAGGGATCGAGCCGACGTATCTTCTTCTTGGGCACCCATTCTTCCGGGTCGAAGTCGTGGACTTCGCCGGCTATCTGGGTCTTGAAAGAAGACGCATCGAAGCGGGTGATGGGACCAATGCCGCTCTTGCCGGCCTTGAGCCCTTCCCAACTCTTTTCCACGCCGGTGCCCAAGGGAGTCACCAGCCCCAATCCAGTTACCACGACCCTACGCTGCACGGCCTCTCCTTAACCGCCCAGAGGCAAACGTATAACCGCGCCTGAGCCGGCAGGTCCGGGCGCGGCCAAAACTCGCCACCGGACGCTATTGCTTAAGCTGCTCGATGTAGTTCCAAGCGTCCTGGACGGTCTTGATCTTCTCGGCGTCCTCGTCGGCGATGGACACGTCAAAGGCCTCTTCCATGGCCATAATCATTTCCACCAGGTCCAGAGAATCGGCGCCCAGGTCGTCGACAAAGGAAGCCTCGGGCACGACGTCCTCGGGGGCCACGGAAAGCTGCTCGCAGATTATCTCTTTGACTTTTGCCTTGATGTCGTCCATGGAAATTATTCTCCCAAATTTACCCGGGCCCTTGGGCCCGCCTTGACATATTCGCTCTGCCTAGCGCAAGCGTCATTGTCGATTTTATAAAATCCGCCCAGGGGGCGGCCTTACATATACAGCCCGCCGTTGATGGAAAGCACCTGCCCGGTGAGGTAGCGCGCCTCGTGCGAACACAGGAAAGCCACCACGTCGGCTACGTCCTCGGGCTGGCCGGGACGGCCGAGGGGAATCATGCTCTTCATTACCTCGGCCACCTTTTCGGGGATGGTCTTGGTCATCTCGGTCTCGATGAAGCCCGGGGCCACGGCGTTGACCCGCACGCCCCTGGGGGCCAGCTCCTTGGCCGCGGTCTTGGTCATGGCGATGACCCCGGCCTTGGAGGCGGCGTAGTTGACCTGGCCGGCATTGCCGATCTGGCCGGCCACGCTGGCCAGATTGACTATGGAGCCGAAACGCTGCTTCATCATCAGCTTGGCCGCGGCCTGCAGGCAGTAAAACGAACCCACCAGGTTCACCTGAATGACCTTGTTGAACTGCTCCGCGCTCATGCGCACCAGCAGGCCGTCCATGGTGATGCCGGCGTTGTTGATCAGGTTGTCCAGGCGGCCCTGGGCCTCGAAGGCCTTGCCCACCCAGTCGTTCACCTGCTCCTGGTCGCAGATATCGAACTTCTCGCCAAAAGCCGTCACTCCGGCCTGCTCCAGCAGGCCCACGGTTTCCCGGGCCGCCGACTCGTCGGGGTCGAAGTGGTTGAAATAGACCACGTCGCCCGCCGAAGCCAGGGCCAGGGCGATGGAGCGGCCGATGCCGCGGGAACCGCCGGTAATCAGATGAACCTTGCTTTGCTCCGCCAACCTAACACCTTTCGAGGGCCAAGGCCCTTATCTAGCCATCAGCGAACCGGCCGGGGTCTAGCCCTGGCCGCGCAACTGTTTCAGGCGCGACAGCATGGCCGGCGCCACCTTAAACAAGTCCCCTACTATACCATAATGAGCCACATCGAAAATGGGCGCGTTGGGGTCCTTGTTGACCGCCACTATAGTATCAGAACCCTGCATACCCACAAGATGTTGTACCGCGCCGCTCACTCCGAGGGCTACATACAGCTTGGGGGCCACGGTGCGGCCGGTCTGGCCCACCTGATGAGCGTGGCCGATCCACTCCGAGTCCACCGCGCCCCGGGTGGCGCCCACCACCCCGCCCAGGGCCTCGGCCAGCTGGCCCACCAGCTGGAAGCCCTCGGGGCCGCCCACGCCACGCCCGCCGGTTATCACCACGTCGGCTCCGGTCAGGTTGACGTTCTCCTCCAGGGACTGAACCACCTCCAGCACCTTGGTGAGGGATTTCTCCTCATCACTCAGGCTGACCGTTACCAGCCGGCCTTGGGCCCCTTGGCGCAGCTCGCCGCGCTTCATCACCCGAGGCCGCACCGTGGCCATCTGGGGCCGGGCGGAGGGGCAGACGATGGTGGCCATGATGTTGCCGCCAAAGGCGGGGCGGGTCTGCAACAAGAGCCGCTTTTCCGGATCGATGGCCAGCCCGGTGCAATCGGCGGTGAGGCCGGTGGCCGCCGCGGTGGCCACCCGGGGAATCATGGAGCGGCCGATGGAAGTGGCTCCGGCCAGGAGCACCTCGGGCTTGTATTCGGCGATGAGCCGGGCCAGCACCTGGCAGTAGATGTCGTCGTTGAAATCGGCCAGGCGGGGGTCGTCGGCCGCGTAGACCACGTCGGCGCCCATGGCGAACAACTCGCCGGCCGCGCCGTCCAGGCCGTGGCCCAACACCACCGCGCCCAGTTCCACGTCCAGCTGCTCGGCCAAGCGGCGGCCCTGGCCCAAAAGCTCGGCCACCACCTCGGGCATCTGCCCGGCGCGCACCTCGGCATAGACCCACACGCCCTTGGCCTCGGCGGCCCGATCGTCCTGGGCCCGCTCCACCTCGGGCACGGTGATGGCTCCCTCGGGACAGACGTCCGCGCAGGAGCCGCACAGGGTGCAGGCGTCGCTTACCTCGGGAACCTCCCGCTTCATCTCCACGGCGTCAAAGGGGCAGGCGTCCACGCACTGTTCGCAGCCGATGCAAAGTTCTTTGTCGATGATCACGCCCACGGTCCTAGCTCCCCAGCATGATGACCTGGTTTTCGACCAGGGCGTCTATCACTTGAGTTCCCATCTCATCGTCGCTGCCCTGAAGCCTGCGACGATCACCGCTGTGAGTGGGAGCGAAGACCTTGACCACCTGGGTGAAGCTGCCGGCCAGGCCCACCTGTTCGGCCGTGAGGCCCAACTCGGCGGCGCCCCGCATGGGCACTACGTATTTCTTGGCCCTCATCTTGCCCTTGAGCGACGGCGGCCGGGGTTCGCCCACCTCGCGCACCACGGTCATCAGCGCGGGCAGGGGCAACTCAACCACGTCGTAGCCGTCGTCCATCTGGCGTTCCACCACCAGGCGCTCGCCGGTGATCTCGCGGAAGCCCTTGACAAAGGCCACGTGGGGCAGGCCCAGGCGCTGGGCGATACCCGGCCCCACCTGGGCCGTGTCGCCGTCCACCGCCTGCTTGCCGCAGATCACCAGATCCACGCCGCCCAGGCCCTCGATGGCCCCCGCCAGGGTGGCGGTGGTGGCCCAGGTGTCGGCCCCGGCAAAGGCCCGGTCGCTCAGGAGCAGGCCCTCGTCCACGCCGAAGCCGATGGCCTCCTTGATGACCGCCTCGGCCTGGGGCGGGCCCATGGTGATGGCCACGATCTCGCCGCCGGCGGCCTCTTTGATGCGCAGGGCCGCTTCCAGGGCGAACAAGTCAAAGGGGTTGACGATGCTCTCCACCCCCTCGCGCTTGAGGGTGTGGGTTTCGGGGTCCAGCTTGACGTTGGCCGTGTCCGGAACCTGCTTGATGCAAACTGCGATCTTCATCTAAAAACGTGCTCCGAGACGCCTTACTTGCTGCGCCCGTACTCCTTGTTCAACTCCTGCCCGATGACGTTGCGTTGAATTTGGTTGGTGCCTTCGTAAATCTGGAGAATCTTGGCGTCGCGCATCATCTTCTCCACCGGATACTCGCGCATGTAGCCGTGGCCGCCCAACACCTGCACGGCGTTGGTGGTCACCCGCATGGCCATGTCGGTGGGGAAGACCTTGGCCATGGCGCTGACCTTGGAGAAGTCCTTGGCCCCGGAGTCGATGTAGCGGGCGGTGGCATAAACCAGGGCCCGCGCGGCCTCCACGTCCACGGCCATGTCGGCCAGCATGTGGCTAACCGCCTGGAAGGTGATGATGGGCTTGCCGAACTGCTTGCGCACCCTGGCGAAGGACGCGGCCTCGTCCAAGGCGCCCTGGGCCACGCCCACCGCCTGGGCGCCCACGCCGGGGCGTGACTTGTCAAAGGTGCGCATGGCCACCACGAAGCCCAGGCCTTCCTTGCCCAGAACGCGGTCGGCCGGGATGCGGCAGTCGTTGAAGATCAGCTCCGCCGTGGCGCTGGCCCGGATACCCATCTTGACTTCTTTTTTGCCGATGCTGAAGCCGGGATCGTCGGCCTCGACGATGAAGGCGGTGGCCCCGCGGGCCCCCTTGTTGCGGTCGGTGATGGCCACCACCGTGTACACCCCGGCCTCGCCGCCGTTGGTGATCCACTGTTTGGAGCCGTTAAGCACGTAGGAATCGCCGTCCTTGACCGCCTCGGTCTTGATGCTGCCCGCGTCGGAGCCCGAGGAGGACTCGGTGAGGGCGAAGGCGCAGAGTTGCTCGCCGCTGCCGATCAGGGGCAGATACTTTTCCTTCTGGGCCTCGCTGCCGAACAAGAGCATGGGATAGGCGCCCAGGAAGGAAGCCGCGTAGCTGGTGGAAACGCCGCAGCAGGCGCGGGAGAGCTCTTCCACCGCGATGCAGTTTTCCAGGCAACCGCCCCCCAGGCCGCCGTACTGCTCGGGAATGATGATCTGGAACAGGTCGGCCTGGGCCAGGGCTTTCATGATCTCGTGGGGAAATTCTTCCTTTTCATCCAACTCGGCCCGGACCGGCTTGATGCGCTCTTCGGCGATCTGCCGGCAGAGGTCGCGGATCATTTCCTGTTCTTCGGTGAAGAAATAGTCCATCTATCTTTCTTTCTCCCCTGGTTCTGCGGCTCGGCAACGAAGGTGCCGGATTCTTTAGGAGTGGGCTATGTCGCCCAGAAGCCGTCCGCGGTACTGTTCCAGGCCCTCGGCCAAGTGGCGGGTCACTTCGGCGCGCACCGTGTTGGAGGCCATTTTGACCGCCGTGGCGATTGCCTTGGGCGAGGAAGCGCCGTGGGCGATCAGGCCGACCCCGTTGATGCCCAAAAGGGGCGCGCCCCCGTAGTTGGAATAATCGAGCCGGCTGGCCACGTCGCGGAATTGCTCCCGCAAAAGCAGGCCGCCCAAGCGGGCCTTGATGCTGTGGGCCATGTATTCCCGAAAAAAATACTCAAAGGTGTCGGCAAAGCCTTCCACCAGCTTGATGCAGACGTTGCCCACGAAACCGTCGCAGACGATGACCTGGGTCTCGCCCACGAACATGTCGCGGCCTTCCACGTTGCCGATGAAGTTGAGGCCGCTGTTTTTCAGGTGCTCGGCGGCCTGCTTTACCGCCGTGTTGCCCTTGCCGGGCTCCTCGCCGATGGAGAGGATGCCGACCTTGGGCCGGCTGAGCCCCATCACCCGCTCGGCGTAGACCGAGCCCATGTAGCCGAACTGCATGAGCATGAGCGGGCTGCAATCAACGTTGGCCCCCACGTCTATGAGCAGAGTGGGCCCCCTTAGCGCCGGGAAGGCCGAGGCCAGGGCCGGGCGGTCCACCTCGGCCAGACGGCCCATGACCACCGCGCCCAGGGCCATGGTGGCCCCGGAGTTGCCCGCGCTCACCACCGCGTCGGCCTCGCCGGATTTGTGCAGGTCGTAGCAGACCCGGATGCTGGAGCCGGGCATGCGCCGCAGGGCCACGCTGGGCGACTCGTCCATGGCCACCACCTGGGCGGCCGGATGGAGGCTCAGGCGCGGCGACGACGCGTTCTCCCGCTCCAGCAGGGGCTCCAGAACCTCCGGCTGACCCACCAGGACGATTTCCACGTCGGGCGGCGTTTCAGCCAAGGCATGCAGGGCGCCCTTGACCACCGCCTCGGGGGCGTTGTCGCCGCCCATGCCGTCCAGGGCAATGCGCATTTACTGGTGCCTAGTCCTCGGCCTTGGCTACCTGGCGGCCCTTGTAGGTGCCGCAAGACGGACAAACCCTGTGGGGCATCTTGGCCTCGCCGCACTGGGGGCAGGCCACCGGGTTGGGCAGGGTGATCGCGTCATGGGAGCGGCGTTTGTCGCGCCGGGTGGTGGAATGACGTCTCTTGGGAACAGCCATCTTTGTTAACTCTCCACGAGAGCGGCCGCGTGGGCCGCGGGGTTTGCGGGACTATTTCTTTAGCTGGGACAGCTTGGCCCAGCGGGGATCAACGTTGTCTTTGCGGCAGCAGGCTTCGCCCGGCTTCACCGGCTTTCCGCACACCGGGCACAGGCCCGCGCATTGTGGACGGCACAACGGGGCCATGGGCAGGGCCAAGCCGATTTCATCGCGCAAGGCCTGGCCAAGGTCCACCCGGCCGTCCTCGTAAAAGGACACCTCCAGCTCATCCTCGGCCAGTTGGATCTCCTCGCGATCCTCCTGGACCAAGGGGCGAAAGGCCCAATCCAGCTCGCCCTCCAGACGCAAGGGCACCGGACCCAGGCAGCGGCTGCACGACAAGACCAAATCCGCGTTATAGGCGCCTCTGGCCGTAACCATGTCGCCGTCGCGTTCCAGCCACAAACGTGCCGAAGGCGCTTGTTGCACCGCCTCGACCTGGGGGCCCAGATCCTTGGGCCCGGCCGCGGAATCGCTGAAGGAAAGCTCCATGCCTTCCGCGGGGATGTCGGTCAACGCGACCTTCATGGCCTCACACCCTGAGCCTGATGTTGACTATAGCAAACCGCCCCGGCTGTCAAGCCTCAGCCGGGGCTAATTGCTCAAGGGCTTTCAGGGAGTTCCCCGGTCAGCCTCGTCCCTTGAACGGGTTTTGTAGTATAACATCGGCCTTGGGGCTTAACAAGGTGGGCAGGTTCAATTAATGAGGGGCGTTGAGCCCCGTGTCCCATGGTGTTATACTCTTCATCGATGGCGCGGACCCCGCGGTCCGCGCCGCTGGTTTACCCCTTTTGCGCCACGCGTTGGCGCCCATCGAGGAGTGACAGTTGTCGCGTTCGCTCATAAGCCGTCCAGGCTATCAAAACCTGCAAGATCAGCTAGTAAACCTGCGCAAGATTGAGCTCCCGGCCAACGTTCGGGCCATCGAGGAAGCGCGGGCCCACGGCGATTTGAGCGAAAACGCCGAGTACCACGCGGCCAAGGAACGCAACGCCATCATCATGTCCAAGATATCGGAGCTGGAGACCCTGCTGGCCACCGCCGAGGTGGTGGACCCCCTGCCCGAGCCCAACGGCCGGGTGGTGTTCGGCTGCCGGGCCACGGTCTACGACGTTGAGGGCGACGAGGAACACAGCTACCAGATCGTGGGATCCGCCGAAAGCGACGCCAACTGCGGCCGCATCTCCATGACCTCGCCCATCGGCCAGGCCCTGTTGGGCAAGGAAGAAGGCGACGAGATCAAGGTCAAGACCCCCGGTGGAATGCGCATCCTGGAAGTGGTCAGCGTGGAGCTGGTCGAAGTAGAGTGATGGTCCCGGCGCCCCTAATCCGCCTCAAAACAGCCCCCGTATCCATTTCATACGCACCCGGCCCTTCGGCCCCCGCCGCGTGGGTTCACCCATGAGCGGCCTGATCCGCCAGATATTCAACACCCGCATGCTGGTGTCGCTGCTCATGGGCTTTGCCTGCGGGCTGCCCCTGCTACTCACCATCAGTCTGTTGCAGGCCTGGATGCGCCAGGAGGGGGTGGACCTGGCCACCATCGGGCTCATGGCCCTGGTGGGCCTGCCCTATACCCTCAAGTTCCTGTGGGCCCCGCTGCTGGACCGCTACACCCTGCCCTTTTTGGGCCGCCGCCGGGGCTGGATGCTGGTGGCCCAGCTCTGCCTCATGGCCGCCATCGTGGGCCTGGGGTTCACCCAGCCCGCCCAACAACCCACCATGGTGGCCCTGGTGGCCCTGCTGGTCACCTTTTTCAGCGCCACCCAGGACATCCTGGTGGACGCCTATCGCCGGGAAGATTTGAGCGACGAGGAGCTGGGCCTGGGCTCCTCCTTGTACGTAAACGGCTACCGGGTGGGCATGCTCCTGGCCAGTGGCGGGGGCATGATCCTGGCCGACCACATCAGCTTCACCATGGTCTACATGGTCATGGCCGGCACCATGCTGCTGGGGGTGTTCACCACCCTGCTCTGCCACGAGCCGCCCCACCCCGGCGGCACCCCCCGCACCCTCAAGGAAGCGGTGGTGGAGCCCTTTGTGGAGTACTTCCAGCGCTCCGGGGCCCTGGGCCTGTTGGCCTTCGTGCTGCTTTACAAGATCGGCGATTCCATGGCCTCCACCATGACCACGCCTTTCTACCTGGACCTTGGGTTTTCCAAGACCGAAATCGGGGCGGTGGTCAAGCTTTTCGGCTTCTGGGCCACCATTGCCGGCGGCCTGCTGGGAGGCATCATCATCCTCAAGCAGGGCATACGCCGTTGTTTGTGGATTTTCGGTGTGTTACAGGCATTGAGCACCGCGGGCTTCGCCGTGTTGGCCGGCCTGGGGCACCATCTCACGGGCCTGGCGGCGGTAATCGCCTTTGAGAACCTCACCTCGGGCATGGGCACCGCCGCTTTTCTGGCCTTCATGGCCAGCCTTACCGACCGGCGTTTCACCGCCACCCAATACGCCCTGCTCTCCAGCCTCATCGGAGTGCCCCGGGTGTTGGCCAGCGCGCCCACCGGCTGGATGGCCCAGGTCATGGGTTGGCAGGGTTTCTTTGTTTTTTGCACCCTGGCGGCCATCCCCGGCCTGGTCCTGCTCCTGCGCTACGCCCCGCTGCGCGACCCCGCCGGACCCAAGTGATCATGCCCGGCCGAAACCCCGGTGGCGCGCTCCCGCCCGGTGTGCCGCTTAACCTTGCCCCCTGCGCATGGGGCTGATATGCTTTCGGCAACAAGAATCGTCAACTTAGCACACCAACAGTTAACTTTTAGTTCCCCCTGCGAGGTGCAATTATGCCCATGGACTGGACCCCCCCACCCCGGGGGACCGGCCGGGAGCCAGACCTGAATAAGGTCATCAACGATTTCAAAAGCAAGATACCTGGTTTTAAAAAGGCCAAGGGCCTGTGGGTGGTGGTGCTCATCGTGGCCGCCATCGTTCTGGGCTCCACCGCCTATTACACCGTGGGGCCGGAGGAGAACGGCATCATCCTGCGCTTCGGGCGTTTCGTGCGCGAATCGGGTCCGGGCCTGCATTTCAAGCTCCCCTTGGGGATAGAAAACGCCATCAAGGTGAAAACCGGCCGGGTGTTCAAGGAAGAGTTCGGCTTCCGGGTCATCAGCCCGGGGGTGAGAAGCCGCTTCAGCGAAAAGGGCTACGCCGAAGAGTCGCTCATGCTTACCGGCGACCTCAACGTGATCGAGGTCAAGTGGATCGTGCAATACAAGATCCGCGACCCCCAGCTGTGGCTGTTCGCGGTGCGTGATCCCGTGGCGGCCATTCGCGACCTGTCGGAGTCGGTGATGCGCCAGATCGTGGGCAACCGCCTGAGCGACCAGGTGCTCACCTTGCAGCGGGTGGAGATCGCGGCCAAGGCCCAGGTGGAATTGCAAAAATTGCTGGACAGCTACAAAACCGGCGTGCAGGTGGTCACGGTCAAGCTGCAGGACGTGAACCCGCCCCCGCCGGTGCAGCCCGCCTTCAACGAGGTCAACGAGGCGCGCCAGCAAAAGGAGCGCATGATCAACGAGGCCCAGGAAGCCTACAACCGCGAGATACCCAAGGCCTTGGGCGAGGCGTCGCGCGTGGTTACCGAGGCCGAGGGCTATGCCACCGAGAAGGTGAACCGGGCCCAGGGCCAGGCCAAACGCTTTGAAGACGTTTTGGCCAGCTACCTCACCGCCGAGGACGTCACGCGAAGGCGATTGTACCTGGAGGCCATGCAGCGCATGCTCGCCAACACTCAAAAGATCTACGTGGTGGACGAACAGGTGCGCGGTTTGCTGCCCTTGTTGAACCTGGGCGCGGGCAAAGGACGGGCCACCAACCAAGACCTTGGCCAACCTCAGGGAAAGGGGGTGAAGTGATGGGTAAGAAAACTTTCCCTCTGGTAGTCATCCTGCTGGTCGCCGTCTTGTTGGCCTCGGGAGCCTTTTTCACGGTCACCGAGGGCCAGCAGGCCATCGTCACCCAGTTCGGCAAGCCGGTGGGCGGCCCCTACACCCAGGCCGGCCTCTATTTCAAGGTGCCCCTGATTCAGGAGGTGCACACCTTTGAGGAGCGTCTGCTTAAGTGGGACGGCTCGCCCAACCAGATCCCCACGCGGGACAAAAAGTACATCTGGGTGGACACCACCGCGCGCTGGCGCATAACCAACCCCCTGCGCTTTTTGCAGACCGTGGCCAGCGAGCGCGGGGCCCTGAGCCGCCTGGACGACATTATCGACTCGGTGGTGCGCGACCAGGTCAGTTCCAACCTCCTGGTGGAGCTGGTGCGCTCCAGCGACTGGATACCGGTTACGATCCTCCAGCGTGATGAAAAATACATGCCCACCTCCTCTGTTGCCTCCGGCGGCGAGGACGACCAAGCCCGCATCGACACAAAGGTGAAACGAGGCCGCCAGATCATCACCCGGGCCATGCTGGCCGAGGCGGCCAAGCTGACCCCCCAGTACGGCATCCAGGTGGTGGACATCGAGATCAAGCGCATCAACTACGTGGAAAGCGTGCAGAAGCAGGTCTTCCAGCGCATGATCAGCGAACGCAAGCGTATCGCCAGCCAGTACCGCTCCGAGGGAGAGGGTGATAAACGCCGTATTCTCGGGCAGATGCAAAAAGAGCTGGCCCGTGTCCGCTCCGAGGCCTACAAAAAGGCCGAGGAGATCAAGGGCCAGGGCGATGCCGATGCCACGCGTATCTACGGCGCTGCTTACGGACGCAACCCCGGCTTCTACTCCTTGTACAAAACCTTGGAGAGCTACGGTGGCGCCGGGACGGAGAAAAGCGACCTGATTCTTTCCACGGACAGCGACTTCTACAAGTACCTCAAGGCGCCCAAATAGGCTTCGCCTTGCCTTGTCCGGGCCGCCGCCGATGGCGGCGGCCCGTTTTATATAAATACTATGGCCCGGCGGGGTTGCGTTTGCGCCTCGGGGGGTGTATCTAAGGGCACGTTCACGCGCCGGATGGTCCGGCGCATCCCTTGACAGGGCTTAAACTTTTGCTATACTTCACCTTCTAAATTTTTGGAGGTGCAGCCACCATGTACGCAGTGATCGCCTCGGGCGGCAAACAATATAAAGTGGAAGCGGGCCAGGTGCTCCGTCTGGAGAAACTGGCCGGCGAAGTGGGCGAGAAGGTCCAGCTCGAGCCGGTGTTGATGATCGGCGGCGAAGGCGAACCCAAGATCGGCCAGCCCTTTGTGGAGGGCAGCAGCGTCACCGCTACCATCATCGACCAAGGCAAAGCCAAAAAAGTGGTTGTCTTCAAGAAGAAGCGCCGCAAGGGCTACAAGGTCAAAAGAGGCCACCGCCAGCCTTACACCGCGGTGCGCATAGAAGAGATTCCGGCTTAGGCCGCACGGATAAGGAGTCGACGGCATGGCTCACAAAAAAGCAGGCGGCAGCTCCCGCAACGGACGCGACACCGCCGGTAAACGACTGGGCGTCAAGAGCAGCGAAGGTTCCGCCGTCCGCGCCGGCAACATCATCGTGCGCCAGCGGGGCACCCAGGTCCATCCCGGCAAGGGCGTGGGCATGGGACGCGACTACACCATCTTCGCCGTCATCGACGGCACGGTGAAGTTCGAGCGGCTGGGACGCGACCGCAAGCAGGTCAGCGTATATCCCTTCTAAAAGGGGCTTTTGCCGGGCGGCCACGGGCGGTGCCGATTTGGGGGCACCCGGGCCGCCCTAGGTTTTGGATGGGCCCCGATCCGGGGTGTGAATCATGCGCTTCGTAGACGAAGCCATCATAGAGGTGGCGGCGGGCGACGGCGGCCACGGCTGCGTCAGCTTCCTGCGTGAGCGTTTCCGGCCCAAGGGCGGCCCCGACGGCGGCGACGGCGGCCGCGGCGGCAGCGTAATCATCCAGGCCACCAACCGGGTAACCACCCTGGCCGACCACAGCTACCTCAGACATTTCAGAGCCAAACGCGGCGGCCACGGCCAAGGGGCCAACAAGGCCGGCCGGGCCGGCGAGGACAAGCTGGTGCGGGTGCCGGTGGGCACCGAGGTCTATGACCACGAGACCGGCGAGCTTCTCTACGACCTGACCAGCGACGGCCAGGAAGTGGTCGTGGCCCAGGGAGGCCGGGGGGGCAAGGGCAACGCCCACTTCGCTACCAGCACCAACCAGGCCCCGCGCATGGCCCAGCCCGGCGGCGAGGGCCAGCAGTTCACCCTGCGCCTGGAGCTGAAGCTCTTGGCCGAGGTGGGCCTAGTGGGCCTGCCCAACGCCGGCAAGTCCAGCCTCATCACCGCGGCCAGCGCCGCCCGGCCCAAGGTGGCCGACTACCCCTTTACCACCCTCACTCCCAACCTGGGAGTGGTACAGTTGGAAGGCCGGCGGCCCTTTACCATGGCCGACGTGCCCGGCCTGGTGGCCGGGGCGCACCAGGGCGCCGGGCTGGGGCTCACCTTCCTCAAGCACGTGGAGCGCACCAGCCTGTTCCTCTACGTGGTGGACCTGGGAGCCGAGGACCCGGTGGCCGACCTGTGGACCGTGCGCGAGGAGCTCTTGGCCTACGACCCCCAGCTGGCCTCCCGAGCGGCCATGGTGGCGGCCAACAAGATGGACCTAAGCCAGGCCCAGGAAAACCTGGCCGGGTTCCGCCGCATGGTGGAGGAGCTGGGCCTGGAGGTCTGGCCAATAAGCGCCATGAGCGGCCAGGGGGTGCCGGAGTTGCTGTCGGCCCTGGCCGACAAGCTTCAAGCGAGCCGGGGAGAAGACCAAGGTGAGCAGGGCTGAGATAATCGAGGAAAGCCGCCGAGTGGTGGTCAAGGTGGGCTCCGGGGTGCTCACCGGCCCCCAGGGCCTGGACATCGCCCGGGTGGCCGACCTGGCCGGACAGATAGCCCGCCTGCGCGCCCGCGGCCTCCAGGTGGTGCTGGTCTCCTCCGGGGCCATCGCCACGGGCGCGGCCCACTTGCGCCCCGGTTTCACCCCCTCTTCCATACCCGAAAAGCAGGCCGCCGCGGCCATGGGCCAAGCCCGCCTCATGCAGGCCTATGAGGACGCCTTCGCCCCCCACGGGGTCAAGGTGGCCCAGGTGCTTTTGACCGGCGGCGACCTCAGGCGGCGCAAGCGCTACCTCAACGCCCGCAACACCCTCATCACCCTGTTGGGCTGGGGGGTGCTGCCCATCATCAACGAAAACGACACCGTGGCCGTGGCCGAAATCAAGCTGGGCGACAACGACAACCTGGCCGCCACCCTGACCAACCTGCTGGGCGTGGACCTGCTCATCAACCTGACCAACGTCAACGGCGTCATGGACGCCGATCCCCGCAAGGACCCTCTGGCCAAGCGCATACCCCTGGTGGAAAAGGTCACGCCTAAGCTTTTGAAGGCGGCCAGCTCCCTGCCCGGCTCGGTAGGGCGCGGCGGGGTGCTCAGCAAGGTCAAGGCCGCCGACAAGGCCGGACGCTGCGGGGCCCACACCATCGTGGCCGACGGCACGCGGGCGGGGGTGATCGACGAGCTGTGCGCCGGGCAAGACCTGGGCACCCTGTTTTTGCCCCGCTCCGAGCGTCTCACCCGGCGCAAGGCCTGGATCGCCTTTGACTCCGAGGCGGTGGGCGAGCTGGTGGTGGACGAGGGCGCGGTGCGCCCCCTGTGCGAGGGCGGCAAGAGCCTGCTGGCCGCCGGCATCCGCCAGGTGCGCGGCGACTTCCTGGGCGGCGCGGCGGTTCGCGTGGTGGGGCCCGGCGAGGTGGTCCTCGGGGTGGGGCTCACCAACTATTCCGCCGAGGAGCTGGCGGCCATCAAGGGCCTGCGCTCCCAGGAAATAGAAAGCCGCTTGGGGTATAAGGACTATGACGAGGTGATTCACCGCGACAATCTGGTGGTGTTCGATCTGGAAGATGGGGAGAGCGTGGCATGTCTGTTGAGCAGCTAGTCAAGGATATTTGCGTCCAGGCCCGCCAGGCGGCCCGGCGTCTGTCCGTGGTGCCCACCGGGGTGAAGAACCAAATCCTCTTGGATCTGGCCCAGGCCCTGGAGCAAAACGCCCCCGTCCTGCAAGAGGCCAACGCCCTGGATCTGGCCGCCGGGCGCGAGGCCGGGCTTAGCGCCGCCATGCTCGACCGCCTCACCCTGTCCGACAAGGTAATCGCCTCTATGGCCCAGGGTCTCCGAGACGTGGCCGCCCTGCCTGATCCGGTTGGAGAGATCACCGGCATGGCCCGCCGCCCCAACGGCCTATTGGTGGGCCGCCAGCGCATTCCCCTGGGGGTTATCGGCTTCATCTACGAGTCGCGGCCCAACGTCACCGTGGACGCGGCCGGGTTGTGCCTCAAGTCGGGCAACGCGGTGGTCCTAAAGGGCGGCAAGGAGGCCATCAACTCCAACTTGGCCCTGGCCAAGCTCATCGACCAGGTGCTGGAGGCCGGCGGCGTGCCCCAGGGCGCGGTAAGCATCATCCCCACCACCGACCGGGCCGCCACCACCGCCCTACTCAAGCAGGACGAGCTGGTGGACGTGATCATCCCCCGGGGTGGCGAGGGCCTCATCCGCTTCGTGGCCGAAAACAGCTCCATCCCGGTGCTCAAGCACTACAAGGGGGTGTGCCACCTCTATGTGGACCAGAGCGCGGACCACGACATGGCCGTGGCCATCGCCATCAACGGCAAGTGCCAGCGCCCCGGGGTGTGCAACGCCCTGGAGACCATGCTGGTGCACGCGGATGAGGCGACCGTGTTTTTGCCCAAGGCGGCCCAGGCCCTCATGGCGCAGGGGGTGGAGATTCGGGGCTGCCCCCGCACCCTGGAGTTGGTGCCCGGGGCCGTGGCGGCCCAAGAGGAAGATTGGCCCGCGGAGTTCCTGGATTTGATCCTGGCGGTGAAGGTGGTGGAGAGCATGGACGAGGCCATGGACCACATCGCCCGCTACGGCAGCCAGCACACCGAGGCCATCGTCACCAGCGACTACGCCAGGGGGCGGCGCTTCATCGACAGCGTGGACTCCTCCCTGGTGTTGGTCAACGCCTCCACCCGTTTCAACGACGGCGGGGAGCTGGGCCTGGGCGCGGAGATCGGCATCAACACCAGCAAGCTGCACGCCTTCGGGCCCATGGGGCTTACCGAGTTGACCACCACCAAGTTCATCGCCTTTGGCGACGGTCAGGTGCGTTCCTAGTGGGCAGCCGCGTGGGGATCTGCGGGGGAACCTTCGACCCCATACACCTGGCCCACCTGCGGGCCTCCGAGGAGGTGGCCGAGGAGTTGGCGCTGGACCAGGTGGTCTTCATGCCCTGCGCCTCGCCTCCCCACAAAAAACGGGTGCAGGCCTCGGCGGAGCATCGCCTGGAGATGGTGCGCCTGGCGGTGCAGGGCCATCCCGAGTTCGCGGTGAGCGATCTGGAGATCGTCCGGGGCGGAGCCAGCCGCACCCTGGACACCTTGGGACACTTGCTCGAGGAAGACCCCGAGCGCCAGCTCTTTTTCTTTTTGGGCAACGACCAGTTTTTTTATCTGCACACCTGGCATGAGCCCCGGCTACTGCTGGACATGGCCGATTTCGTGGTCATGGACCGGCCCTCTTCGCCGCGCTGGGATCTTTTGGACTATTTGCAGACCGAGCTGGACCCGGCTTTTGCCCCGGCTGAAGACGGCTGGTTCCGCCTGCCGGGCGGCAAGGGGGTGCGTCAGGTGGCCACCACCCTGCTGGACATCTCCAGCACCGACATCAAGCACCGGGTGGCCTCGGGGCGCTCCATCAGCTTTCTTGTACCCCAGGCGGTGGAAGACTATATTAAAAGCATGAAACTCTACACCAACGCGGGCCAAGACTAGGTGGAAACTCCCGTCAAAACCCGCATAAGGCCTCCCAAGCCGCAAAACGCCAGGGAGTTGGCCGTGCTATGCGCCGCCGCCGCCCTGGACAAAAAGGGCGAGGATCTGGTGGTCCTGGAGGTGGACCAGCTCACGGGATATGCCGATTATTTCATCCTGGTGAGCGGCCGCTCCACCCGCCAGGCCAGCTCGGTGGGCGAAAACATCGTCAGGGTGCTCAAAAAGGCGGGACGCCCGGCCCTGGGAATCGAGGGGCTCAAGGAAGGTCGCTGGATCTTGCTGGACTTCGGCGAGGTGGTGGTGCACGTGTTCCACCAGCCGGTGCGGAAATTCTACGACCTGGACTCCCTGTGGGGCGACGCCCCCCGGCTGGAGCCCCAAGCGGCGGAGTTGGCCGCCGCCCTTCCTCTGCCCGGCAAGCCCGCGACGCAATAAACAGGAGGACGCCATGCCGGCCCACGCCCCGGTTGCTTTGATCATTCTGGACGGTTGGGGCATCAATCCCGCGAAAGAGGGCAATGCCGTGGCCTTGGCCGACACGCCCTACATGGATTCGCTTTTTAAGGACTACCCCCACACCAGCCTGCTGTGCAGCGGCGAGGCCGTGGGGCTACCCGCCGGGCAGATGGGCAACTCCGAGGTGGGACACCTCAACCTGGGCGCCGGCCGCGTCGTCTATCAGGACATCAGCCGCATCAACAACGCCGTGGCCAACGGCGAGTTGGGCCAAAACGCCGAGTTTCAAAAGGCCTTCGCCGCCGCCAAAAAAGACGGCCACGCCCTGCACCTCCTGGGCCTGGTCAGCGACGGGGGGGTGCACTCGCTGCTCACGCACCTGGAGGCGCTGATTAGCGCCGCGGGCCAGGCCGGGGTGAAGCGCATCTTCATCCACGCCTTTTTGGACGGCCGCGACACCCCACCCGATTCCGGAGCTGGCTATCTCAAGCAACTCGAGGACTTTTTGAACGACAACTCCCCCGCCCTGCTGGCCAGCGTGACCGGGCGTTATTGGGCCATGGACCGGGACAAGCGTTGGGACCGGGTTCAAAAGGCCTACGACGCCCTGGTGCGGGGCAAGGGCCGCCTGGTGGGCGATCTGGTCACCGCGGTGGAAGAGGACTACTCCAACCAGGAGTTCGACGAATTCATCAAGCCCACGGTGCGCATGAACGAAGACGGCCAGGCGGTGGGCACGATCAAGGACGGCGACGCGGTCATCTTTTTCAACTTCCGCGCCGACCGGGCCCGGGAGCTGACCTGGGCCTTCAACGCGCCGGACTTCGACGGCTTCGACGTGCGCGATCGGCCCAAGCTGGGCTACTACGTATGCATGACCCAGTACGACCAGCATCTCCAGGTGCCGGTGGCCTTTGGACCCCAACGACTGGAAGACACCTTGGCCGAGGTGGTTTCACGGGCGGGCAAAAAGCAGTTGCACATCGCCGAAACCGAAAAGTACGCCCACGTCACTTTCTTCTTCAACGGGGGGGTGGAAGACCCGGTCCCCGGCGAAGACCGGGTGTTGATCCCCTCGCCCAAGGAAGTGGCCACCTACGACGAGAAGCCCGCCATGAGCGCGGTGGAGGTGACCGACGAGGTGGTGGAACGTATCGCCTCCGACCGATATGATTTAATAGTCATGAACTACGCCAACGGCGACATGGTGGGCCACACCGGGGTGTTGGCCGCGGCCGTCGCGGCCATGGAGACCCTGGACCGCTGCCTGGCCCGGGTGGTGCCCGCCCTGCTGATAGCCGGCGGCCGGGTGCTCTTGACCGCTGACCACGGCAACGCCGAACAGATGATCGATCCGCTCACCGGGGGTCCCTACACGGCGCACACCGTGGGCAACCCCGTGCCCTTGGTGCTTATAGACCCCGCGCGCCAGGACGCCTCCTTGCGCTCCGACGGCGCCCTGCGCGACGTGGCCCCCACGGTCCTGGACTTGATGGGCCTGGTTCCGCCCAAGGCCATGACCGGCAAGAGTCTGCTCGATACCGGAGAATAGACTTATGGCCCAGCGTCTGCTTTGCCTGCTGCTTTGCCTGGTCCTCCTGGGCGGCTTGCTGCCGCCTCCGGCCAGCGCTCTGATCAGCCTGGAAGAAGAGCGCAAGATGGGCGAGGAGGCCTATGCCGAGGTGATCGCCGCCATCCCCCTGGTGGACGACCCGGACATCGTGGATTACGTGCGCAACCTGGCCAAGCGCCTGGAAGCCTACGTCCCCGACAAGCCGTTTCCCTTTACGGTATACGTGGCCGACGTGGGGCAGATGAACGCCTTCGCCATCCCCGGCGGATATATCTTCATGTACCGGGGTATGATGACCGCCCTGGAAAGCGAAGCCGAGTTGGCCGGGGTGCTGGCCCACGAAATGGGCCACGTGTGGCGCCGCCATATAGCCAAGCGCATCGAAAAATCCAAGAGCACCAACCTTGCCAGCATTGCCGGGCTGCTGGCCGGCCTGGTTCTGGGAGGCATGGTCTCCCCGGCCCTGGGCCAGGCCCTGACCATGGGTTCGGTGGCCGGCGGTGTCCAACAGCAGCTGGCCTTCAGCCGGGAAGACGAGCAAGAGGCGGACTGGGCGGCCTTCAAGACCATGACCTCCGCCGGTTACCCACCCCGGGAAATGGAACGCAGCTTCCAGCGCATCTGGAAGACGGAAGACTACATGGGGGGCAACACGCCGGTTTACCTGCGCACCCACCCCACCGGGCCCCAGCGCATGGAGGCCATGGCCGACATGACCCGGACCTGGAAGGGCAAGCCCCTGCACTATGACAACAGCGAGTTCCTGCGCATCCAGACCCGCCTGATCGCCTTGTACGACCCCGAGCCTCAGGCGGAAAAGCTGTTGACCAACCGCCGCCTGAGCGACCCCAACAGCCCCTACCCCATTTATGGCTTGGCTCTGCTCAACATGAGGCGGCACCGCTACGAATCGGCCCTGCAGTTTCTGGAGCGCCTGGGCAAGCTGTGGCCGGACAACGTGTACCAGATCCGGGCCGAGGGGGTCTGCCGCCTGCTGATGGGCCAAGACGCCAAGGCCGAGGCGCTTTTGGAGCGCACCCTGGCCAAGAGACCCGACGATCAGGACACGCTTTTGGCCCTGGGGCAAGCATATCAGCGTCAGGGACGGCTCAACGAATCCGTCAAGGTCTTGCGCCGCCTGGTGGCCCAGGACGAAACCAATCAAGCCGCCCTGTACGAATTGGGCATCAGCCTGGGGCGCTTGGGCCAGGTGGGGGAAGCCTCCCTCTACCTGGGCCTTTCCTTTGTCCAGAGACACAATTACCGTTCGGCCCAGTACCATCTGAGCCGGGCGGTCAACAACCTGGCGGATAAGCCGGAACTTCAGGCCAAGGCCAAGCAGGCCCTGGAGCAGATGGATGTTAACGCCCGCCTCAAACGAAAGCGTCAGGCCAAAAAGGAAGACGAGCAACGCCCTAGCCCGTTCGTAAATTACGATCTGGACCGGCCCTACACCCTTCCTCTCATCCCGGCGCACCCATCCGGCCGCTAAAAGCGGCAAAAGGGAGTTTCAATGCGAAAGTTAGTATTGCTGTTGGGGTTGTGCCTTTGCCTCCTCCTGCCCTCCGTGGCCATGTCCGCCGACCAGCCCAGCGCCAAGGACACGGCCCAGCGCCTCCAGTCGGCCCAGGAGTATTGGAAACTCAGCGAGGTCCAAAAGCAGATCATGGACACCATCCAGCGCATCTCCGGCCAGCTGCCCCCGGACCAGCGCCAAAAGTTCATCGACCAGGGCAAAGCCTATTTCGATGAAAAACGCATCGCCGGCATCAAAAAACAGTGGGTGGCCATGTGCGCCGAGGTGTTCACCGCCAAAGAGCTTAAGGCCATGGTGAAGTTCTACGGATCGCCCGAGGGCATGGCCATCCGGGACAAGATGCCCAAGCTCATGGACGGCAACACCAAGGTAATCGGGGGTGAGTTGAGCGGGTTCATCAAGCAGGAGCAGACCCGTCTGGCCAAGGAAGCCCAAGAGAAGGCCAAGAAGGAGGCGGCCGCCAAGCCCGCCAAGACCCCGCCCGCCAAGGACGCCAAGCCCGCTGACGCCAAGAAATAGCCGTTCAGCGCCACAAATGAAACGGGCGCCCGGCTTGGCCGGGCGCCCGTGCTATTTTTTTTCGCCGGCCCTACTTCTTGCGGTCGCCGGTGCGGTCGTAATGGCCGAACTGCATGGTGAAGATGGCCCGGCCCTGGGTGGCGGAGCGCAGGTCGGTGCTGTAGCCGAACATGTCCCTAAGGGGCACCAGGGCCTTGACCACGTTGGCCCCGCCCTTGGGCTCCACCGCCTCCACCGAGCCGCCCCGGGCATTGAGGTCGCCGATGACCTCGCCCATGAACTCCTCGGGCACGATCACCTCCACCCTCATGATGGGCTCCAACAGGACCGCCGCGGCCTTTTCCAGGCCCTGTTTCAGGGCCATGGTGCAGGCCAGGCGGAAGCCCAGCTCGGTGGACAGGCCGGGGGTGAAAGTGCCGCCGGTAATGGTTACGGCGGTGTCCACCACCGGGTAGCCCATGACCACGCCGGAGGTGAGCCCCTCTTCCACGGCCCTTCCCAAGACCTCGTGATAATTCAGCGGCACCTGTTCCGGGTCGGCTTCCACCCGGAAGGTATTGCCGCCGCCCCGAGGGTTGGGCCTGATCTCCATGGTTATTGCGCCAACCTGGCGGTCGCCGCCCAACTCGCGGTCGAAGCCCATGGAGCTCTCCGCCGGGACGGTCACCGTCTCGCGGTAGACCACCTGGGGCCGTCCCACGTTCACGTCCAGGTTGAACTCGCGCTTCATGCGGTGCACCAGCACTTCCAGGTGCAACTCGCCCATGCCGCTGATGATGGTCTGGCCGGTGTCTTCGTCCATGCGCACCTTGAAGGTGGGGTCTTCATCGGCCAGCTTGTCCAGGCTGGCGGCCACCTTGTCCTGGTCGCCCACCGTCTTGGGCTCCACCGCCACGCTGATCACCGGCTCGTAGGTGTCTATGGGCTCCAGCATGATGGGGCGGTCCTTGGTGGCCAGGGTGTCGCCGGTGCTGGTGTTTTTAAGCCCCATCACCCCCACGATCTCGCCGGCCTTGGCCGCGTCCAGACGCTCGCGCTTGTTGGCGTGCATGCGCAGGATGCGGGCCACCTTTTCGTTCACGCCCTTGGCCACGTTGTATACCTCGGCCCCCGCCTTGAGGGTGCCGGAGTATACCCGCACGTAGACCAGCTTGCGGCCCTGGTCCATCTGCACCTTGAAGGCCAACGCGGACAAGGGAGCCCCGTCGTCGGCCTGGCGGCGCTCCAGTTCCCCGTTGCCCGGATCGGTGCCCTCCACGGGAGGCACGTCCAGGGGCGAAGGCAGGTAGTCCACCACCGCGTCCAACACCGGCTGCACGCCCTTGTTGCGCAGGGCGCTGCCCGCGAACACCGGCACCAGCTTGAGGCCGCAACAGGCCTTGCGGATGGCGGCCTTGATATCCTTGGACGGGATTTCCTCCTCGCCCAGGTAAAGCTCCATGATGGCGTCGTCGATCTCGGCCACCGCCTCCAACAGCGCCTCGCGGGCCTGGGCGGCGTCTTCGGCCATTTCCTCCGGTATGGGCTGGCGCACGTAGGTGGCACCCAATTCCTCGTCTTCCCAGACCAGGGCCTCCATGGAGATGAGATCGATCACCCCCCGGAAGTTGTCCTCCGCCCCCCAGGGTATGGTCAGCGGCAGGGGGTTGGCCCCCAGGCGCTCTTTCATCTGCACCAGCACGGCCTTGAAGTCGGCGCCGATGCGGTCCATCTTGTTGATGAAGGCGATCTTGGGCACCCGGTAGCGGTCGGCCTGGTGCCACACCGTCTCCGACTGGGGCTCCACCCCGCCCACCGCGCAGAACACCGCGATGACGCCGTCCAAGACCCGCAGGCTGCGCTCCACCTCGATGGTGAAATCCACGTGGCCGGGGGTATCGATGATGTTGAGGGTGTGCCCCTGCCATTCACAGGTGGTGGCCGCGCTGGTGATGGTGATGCCCCGCTCCTGCTCCTCGGCCATCCAATCCATCACCGCGGTGCCTTCGTGCACCTCGCCGATCTTGTGGGTGCGGCCGGTGTAATAGAGCACCCGCTCGGTAAAGGTGGTCTTGCCCGCGTCGATGTGGGCCACCACGCCAAAGTTGCGGGTTTTTCTGAGGCGGCCTTCGCCTGCCATTGATGCTCCTAAGTTCTCGAATAAAAAATGGCCGCCTGGATCCCGGCGGCTGCAGAAAACGTTATACTTGCGGGGCCTGATTGTCAAGCTGACGGCATCTGCCGGCCACCCGCCGAGTGGCGTCCAGCGGCCTTCACGGGGAGTTACGCATGTCCACCAGCCAGCGCCTCAACGAGCTTTACGAGCGCCTGTTAGAGGCCTACGGCCCCCTGAACTGGTGGCCCGGGGACAGCCCCTTCGAGGTCATGGTGGGGGCGGTGCTCACCCAGAACACCAACTGGGGCAACGTGGAAAAGGCCATCGCCAATCTCAAGGAGGCCGGGGCGCTCTCCCTGGCCGCCATGAGCCGCCTGGAGCCCGCCCGCCTGGCCGGGTTGATCCGCCCGGCGGGCTACTACAATCTCAAGGCCAAGCGCCTGGCCAACCTTTTGGCCATGATCAACCAGCGCTACGAAGGCGACCTGGAGTGGCTTTTCGCCAGTCCCCTGGAAGAGATGCGCCGGGCTCTCATGGAGGTGAAGGGGGTGGGTCCGGAAACGGCGGACAGCATTTGCCTGTACGCGGCGGACAAGCCGGTGTTCGTCATCGACGCCTACACCTTCCGCATCCTGGGCCGCCACGGCCTGGCCGAGGAAGACATGGGCTACTTCGAGTTGCAGGAGCTGTTCATGGACGCCCTGCCCCACGACCCCGCCATGTTCAACCAGTTCCACGCCATGCTGGTGCACCTGGGCAAGGACCGCTGCAAAAAGAGCAACCCCCGCTGCGAGGGCTGCCCGGCCCAAGACTGGTAAGCGGCGCGGCGGGAACGCCGCCGATTCCTTCCAAACTCTTGACCCGTCTGCTCCTCGCAACGACGGGACGAATTATTACCTCGCCCAAAAAAAAAGGGAGGGGATAAACCCCTCCCTTACATGGTCCGGCCCGGACCCGATTTTCAGGATTAGCCGGAGCGCCCGCCGAGGCAGTCGCGCTACTTGGCCGCCGCCTTGATGGCCGCCTTGGTCTCCTCCAACTTGGCGTAGGCCTCGGGGAACAGGGTCTTGGCCTCGGTGTGGGGCAGGAACTGGCTGCCGGTGTAGTTGTCCATGTAGCCCGGAGCCACCGAAAGCTCGAAGTTGGTCATCTGCTCCACTATGCCGCCCACATCGCCCCTGAGCGGGTTGCTCATGGCCACCAAGCGCGCGCCCAAAAGGGAGCCGTTGCCCACGAACATGAAGCGCTCCGGTTCCATCTCGGGCAGCAGGCCGATGATGGTGGCCCGCTCCAGGTTGATGGACTGGCCGAAACCGCCGGCCAGGATGACCCGCTCCAGGTCCTGGATGGACAGGCCCACCCCTTCCAAGAGGGTCATGTAGGCGGCATACATGGCCGCCTTGGCCCGCAAAAGGTTGTCCACGTCCGGCTCGGTGAGGGCGATGTCCCGGCCGATGGCCGTGTCCTTGGCCCAGGCCAGCACGTACTCGGGGCCGTCGTCGCCCACCCTGAGGCGATCGCTGGGGTGGTCCACCTGGAAGTGACCCCGCTCGTCGATGAGTCCGGTCATGAGCAGGGCGGCCACCACGGCGATGAGGCCCGAGCCGCAGATGCCCTTGGGCTTGGCGTGGCCCACGGTGACCAGGGCGGGCTCGCCGGTGAAGGGGTCCACCGAGAAGTTTTCGATGGCCCCCTTGGAGGCGCGCATGCCGAACTTGATGCCCCCGCCCTCGAAGGCGGGCCCGGCGCTGGCCGCGGCGCAGGCCATCCAGTCCTTGTTGCCCACCACCACCTCGCCGTTGGTGCCCAGGTCGATGAACAGGGTCAAGGCTTCGTCGCGGTGCATACCCACGCCCATGACCCCGGCCACCACGTCGCCGCCCACGTAGGAGGCCACCGAGGGGAAGACCAGGGTGGATACGTGGTCGGGCAGCTCCAGGCCGAACTCCTTGGCCTTGATCGGCGGGTAGTAGGCCGCGCTGGGCACGTAGGGCTCCAGGCGGATGTACTTGGGCTGCACCCCCAGGAAGAGCTGGGTCATGGTGGTGTTGCCGGCCAGGGTGGCCAGGCTCACCTCGCTGAGATCGTTTTGGGTCTTTTTGGACAGCTGGTGCAGCACCTTGTTGATGGAGCGCACCGCCGCCTGGCGCACCTTTTCCAGGCCGCCGGGCTTGCCCGCGTACACGATACGGCTGATCACGTCCTCGCCGTAGGATATCTGCTCGTTGAAATCGCCCTCGGTGCCGATGATCTCGCCGCTGCCCAGGTCGATGAGCTGGGCCCATACTGTGGTGGTGCCCAGGTCGATAGCCACGGCCAGGTTGCGGGCCGTGGTGTCTCCGGGCTCCACCCGGATGACGTGGTTGCGCCCCTTGGCCGGGTCCACCGGCCGCATGATGGTGGTGGTCACGGTCCAGTCGCCGTCGCGCCAGGCGTCGGGCAGATCGCGGATGGCCTCGAAATCGAAAACGAAGCTGTGCTCGCCCGCCGCCTTGAGGGCGGTGAGCAGCCGGGCCACGTCGTTGCGGTTGTCTTCCAGGGAGGGAGGCGGCGCGCTGACCAACACCTTGACCAAGGCAGGCTGGAAACGGCCCTGTTCCTTGAGCTCCTCGGCCCCGATCAGCTTGGCTATCTTGGCGGGCCCGCTGGCCAGCGCGGCCAGACCAGCCTTGTCCATGGCCGAATCCACGGGGATGCGCACCACCAGGTCTTCCTGGATGACGCTTTGGCAGGCCAGGCGCACCCCCTGCTCCGCGTCGGCGGCGCTGATCTTTTCACTGAGGCCGCCTTGCACCTGTCCCTGTTCTATGTGCACCCGGCATTTGCCGCAGACCCCCTCGCCGCCGCACGACGCGTTGATGTGAACCCCTGCCTCCAGGGCCAAATCCAAAAGGCGGTCGCCCGCCTTGGCTTCAACCTCCACACCGAACGGCTCGAAGCGAACTATCATTATTGGCTACCACGCTAAGGGGTTTAATAGACTAATAAAATATGATCAGGTCCATCGAGGCCACTGCTTTAAACCGGTAGCACAGGCCCTGCGGGGTGTCAACCTGTGCCACATACAAGTTTGTAACATAAAATCCTCATGACGGCCTTTTAGCCGTATGATTAAATGAAACCTTGTTCAAACGGATCCAACAAGGAGTTGGCACACATGATTTCGACTCACAGGCTGCTCGGCGGGCTCGCCCTGGCGGCGTTTTTGCTTCTGACCCTATCGGCCGCACCGCCCGCCCACTCGGCCGAAGCCAAAAAGGTCCTGATAAAGTCCGTCAAGGAGGTGGGCACCAAGGTGGTGCTCATGGACGGCTCCGAGTGGACCATAGAAAACCCCTCCGACCAAGAGCTGGTCTACGACTGGCTGCCCTTCCAGACGGTGGTGATCAAAAACAACAAGGTTCTGGTCAACCTCTACCGGGGTGACATCGTGGACGCCAAGATGACCAAGGGACCCACCGAAGCGGCCAAGGCCCCGGCCAGCACGCCCACCTACTCGGCCAGCGCGGTGCAAAGCACCAGCGGCGCTCCTGCCGCCGCTTCGGGCGGAACCCAGGTGGTGGTGTCCGAGGATCTGGTCAAGCGCATGGACAAGATTCTCAATCGCATGGAAGACCTGGAGTTCACCCTGAAGTCCATCGAGGTGCGCCTGCTGCGCCTGGAGCGCATGGCGGGCGTGGGCCCCTAGGGCCCCCACTCCCCGACAACCCGAACAACCCGGGCCGTGGCGCGCTTGACGCCACGGCCCGTTGTCTTGCGAACGAAAATTACTTGAGCGGCGGCAGGTGCAGGCATTGGCCCAGGGCGGCCTCGGCCGCCTCGGGCAGCGCCTCGCTCATGGTGGGGTGGGCGTGGATGGTGTGGGCGATGTCGCTCACCGAGGCCCCCAGCCTGAGGGCCAGGGCGCATTCGTGCACCATCTCCCCGACGTGGGCCCCCACCAGATGGGCGCCCAGCAGGCGGCCCGAGCCTTTCTCGTGCACCAGCTTGACCACCCCGGCTAGCTCGCCCAGCGCCTGGGCCATGCCCAAGCCGCGGGGCATGAAGGAAGACGTCTCGGCCTCCAGGCCCAGCTCGGCGGCCTGGTCCAGGCTGAGCCCCACCCAAGCCACCTCCGGCGCGGTGAAGGCCACCGCCGGGACCACGGCGTAATCGACCAACTCCGCCCCGCCCAAAGCGTTGGCCGCCGCCGCCTTGGCCTCGGCCGAAGCCATGTGGGCCAGCAGCGGCCGCTTGGGCCCCAGCACGTCGCCCACCGCGTAGATACCAGCCCCGGCGGCCAGGTGGCGATCCACCTTGAGGGCCCCGCGCTCCAGCGTCAGCCCCGCCTCGGCCAGGCCCAGGCCTTCCCCGGCCGGGCGGCGCCCCACCGATACCAAGACCTGGGCCGCGCTCAGCGTGAGCGGCTGGGCCGCCTTGCCCTTGGCCTCGCTGCCCGGGGTGGGCTCCAGGGTGGCCGTGGCTCCCTGCTCCCCCCGCTCCAACGCGGCGCAGACCCGGCCGGTGTGCACGGTGATGCCCCGCTTCTTCATCTCCCGGAGCAAGAGCTTGGAGCATTCGGGGTCCAGGGAAGGGATGGGCAGCAAGCGATCCAGGGCCTCCACCAAAGTTACCCGGCAGCCGAAGCTCTGGAAGATGAAGGCCAGCTCGCAGCCCACAACCCCGCCGCCCACGATGAGCAGCGATTCGGGTATTTGGCTAAGGCTCAAGGCGTCGTCGGAGTTGATGACCACCCGCCCGTCGCGCTCCAGGCCGGGCAGGTCCACGGCCTCGGAGCCGGGGGCCAGGATGAGGCGCTCGTAATCCAGGGCCAAGGGGCCGCCTTCCGGCGGGGTAACTTCCAGGCGTCCCGCGCCGTCCAGGCGGGCCGAACCTTGCACCAGCTCCACCCCCCAGGCCTGGAACAAGCGCTCGATGCCCTGGGTCTGGGTGTCCACCACCTTCTGCTTGCGGGTCATTACCGCCGCCAGGTCAACCACGGGATCACCGCCGGGAGCCAGGCCGAACTCGCTCAAACGCCGGGCCGTGTCCAGGGCCATGGCGCTGGCCCGGAGGGCCTTGGTGGGGATGCATCCCCAATGCAGGCAAGTGCCGCCCACTCGGGCCCGCTCCACCACGGTAACCTTGGCCCCCAGGGAGGCGGCCTTCAGCGCGGCCACGTAACCCCCCGGACCCGCTCCCACCACCACCACCTGTGTAGCCACCGCCGCTCCTAATCCAAACGGATGATCTTGACGCGCTTGCCCACCCAGGTGGGCGGCAGGTAGATGCGGCCGGAGTTGCCGCTCTGCTTGACCTGTTTTTCCAATACCTCGGAGCCGTGCACCTCGAACTTAACCGAGCCGCGTTCTTCAAGTTGTGTTTCTATTGTTGGGCTCTTGTCTTCCGGCAATGGCCTTTTCCCGCTCAGGCTATGGTTCCTTGTTGGCCCGGCCACAAGGCGTGGCAGGGGACGATTAAATCGATCTCGCCGGAATCGGCCATTTGCTTGACCCGATTCACGGTGTCCCAGGCCGCGTAGGCGTCGCTGTGCACTCCGGGGCATACCGCCGGTCCGGCGCTGGGGAAGTTTTTCTCGTTGCAGCAGAACCCGGTGATGAGCACCTTGCCGCTACCCTCAGTGTCCACGATGACCGACTGGCCGCCCGGCGTGTGGCCGGGGGTGGGAATCACCCTGACGCCCGGCGCTATCTCGGCCTCGCCCTCCAGAGCCACCACCTCGCGGCCCTCCAGGTAGTCGGGGTCGTAGCGGTGGTCCAGGGGGTGGGGAGAGTTCATGAACTCGATCTCGGCGCGCTGGGCATAGACCTTGGCCCGGGGGCACAGGGCGTCGTTCTCGCAGTGGTCGTTGTGCAAGTGGGTGTGGATGATGACGTCGATCTCCTCGGGCCTCACCCCCAGGCGGGCCAGGCCGTCCTCGAAATATTCGGCCTTGAGCCCCAGCTTTTCTTCCAGGCCCTCGGGGATGATGAAATCCTCCAGGCCGGTGTCGATGAGGATCTTCTTATCTCCGCCCTCCAGATAAAAGACGTAGATGGGGATGTGGATGGCCTGACCATAGCCGCGCATGTAGGTCATGATCCCCTGGTCCGTGGCGTTGAGCCCCACCACGATGGGATGTATCTTGTAGGTGCTCATGACTGCGGCCCTACCCTTCCCCGTCCTTGACCGGCAGAATGGGCTCGCCCCATTTCTTTACCGCGGCCACGCCGCCCGAGAGGTTGTAGGTGTTGTGGATGCCCGCGGCGTCCAGCATCACCTGGCCCTCGTAGGAGCGCACCCCGGAGTTGCACACCAGCACCACGTCCTTGTCCCGGGGCACCTCGTCCAGGCGCTGGGTCAGGGTCTCCTGGGGCAGGTGGCACCATTGGGGCGCCAGGCACTCCAGGAAGGGCTTGGCGTTGTCGATGGCCCGCATGTCCAGCACCACGGTGTTGCCGCCCACGCCCTCGGCCAGGCGGCGGCTGAACTCCTGGGGAGACATGGGCCTGAGCTTGCCGGCCAGCATGTTCTCGCAGGTGTTGGCCGCCGCGTTTAGCACGTCCACCGCCGCGCCCAAGGGCGGGCTGTAGGCCAGCTCCAAGTTGCTCACGTCCTCCAGCAGCGCGCCCTGGGCCAAGAGCCCGGCCACCGCGTTGACCCGGCCCACCACCGCGTCGCCGTTTTCGCCCAGGGCGGTGAGGCCCAGCACCCGGCGGGTGCCCTCTTCCACCACCAGCTTCAAGTACATGAGCTTGTTGTCCGGGTGGAAGTGGGCCCGGTCGGCCTGCACCACCAAAGGAGCCACGCAATTTAGGCCCTCCTGCTCCGCCTGGGCCTGGTTCAGGCCGGTGCGGGCCAAGCTGAGGCCGAAGAGCTTGATGCAGAAGCTGCCCACCGCGCCGGGGAAGGTGGCCTGGCCGCCACACACATTGGTGGCGATTACCCGGCCCATGCGGTTGGCCAGGGACCCGGCTGGAATGTACATGGGCTGGTGGGTGATGATGTTGGTCAGGCTCACGCAGTCGCCCCCGGCGAAGACGTCCGGGTCGCTGGTCTGCATGAACCGGTTCACCTTGATGCCGCCGTTGGCCTCCAGCTCCAGGCCCGCCTCCTGGGCCAGGGCGCTGTTGGGGCGGTAGCCGGTGGCCAGGATCACCTGCTCCACCTCGTACTCCACCCCGTCGGCCTTGATGGCCCGCACCTTGCCGTCCTCGCCGCCCAGGATGGCCTCCACCTTGGCGGCCAGGTGCAGATTGATGCCCTCCTGCTCGGCCAGGTGGCACTCCATCATGCGCACCATCTCCGCGTCGCCCAGGCCGGGCAGAATCTGGGGGGCCATCTCGAAGATGTGCACCTCCACGCCCCACAGGTCGGCCAAGGCCTCGGCCATCTCCAGGCCGGTGGCCCCGGCCCCGATCACCGCCGCGGAGCCCACCTGCCCCTGGGCCACCGCGTTTTTGATGGCCTCGGCATGGTGCAGGTTGGCCACCGGCACCACCCCCTCCAGCTCCACCCCGGGAATGGGGGGCACGAAAGGCTGGCTGCCGGTGGCGATCACCAGCTTGTCGTAGGGCAACTCGCGCTCCTCGCCGGTGGCCAGGTTCTTGGCCCGCACGATCTTGTCGGCGCGGTCGATGGCCGTCGCCTCGGTGCCGGTCAGCACCTCGATGCCCTTGGCGCCCTTGAAAAAGGCGGGGTTGCGCTCCATGTGAAAGCTGGTGGAAGTGAGTCCCTGGAGGTCGGCCACGTCGCCGGAGACGTAGAAGGGAATGCCGCAGCCGCCATAGGAGATATAGGTGTCCCGGTCCAGCATGGTGACCGAGGAATCGGGCAACAGGCGCTTGATGCGGCAACCGGCCTTGGGACCGGCCGCCACCGCGCCGATGATGACAACGTTAAGGCTCACGATGGCTCCTTGTGGGTTAACCGGATGGAAAGGGCCAAATACCACGTATGACCATACCCTTGCACACCGGGACCGCGCAAGCCTTGTGTAGCTGTTTTGTAACCGTATGGCAGGTGGGGGAGACTAGCCGCCGTGGTTGTGACGGTAGACGATCACCGTGGCCTTTTCCAGGGTAACTAGGCCCTCGCGGATGACCTCGTCCAGCCAGGGCAGCAAGGCCTGGATCTTCTCGGAGGTGTCCACGATCTCCACCACCACGGGCAGGCCCTCGCTGAGCCGGAGCACCTTGGAGGTGTGCACCCGACTGTTGGCCCCGAAGCCTAGAATGCCCCGGTACACCGTGGCTCCGGCCAGGCCCTGTTCGCGGGCCTTTTCCACGATCAGCTCGTAGAGCAGGCGGCCGTCGTACTTGTCGCCCTCGCCGATGAAAACGCGCAGCAGCTCCGCCTCGCGCGGCAGGTTCATTGCGGCCCTCCTCTCTAAAGCGCCCTGGCCAAGGCCCAGCCCGCGAACACCGCGGCCAGGCCCACCACGTTTTGCAATAGCAGATTACCCGCGGCCAGCGCCCACTGGGAATCCCGGAGCAACTCCCCGGTTTCGAACATGAAGGTGGAAAAGGTGGTAAAGGCGCCCATGAAGCCGGTGAGCACGATGATGCGGGTCTCGGCGCTGATCATGGTGCGCTCCTGGGCCAGGGCGAACACCAGCCCGAAGAGAAAGCTGCCCAGGAGGTTGACCGCCAAGGTGCCCCAGGGAAAGGGCCATGGCACCAGGCGATGCACTAGGCCGCCCAGGCCGTAACGAGCCAGGGTTCCCAGGGAACCGGCCAGGGCTATCAAAAGTATCTTGCTCAAGGTTCCGCTCCCGCCTTCCTGGAGCATCAGCGACGGACGCCCAGGCTCCAAGCCATTATATTAGCAGCGAATGCCGGTTTTGGCTTGCCCGTGGCAACGCCTGGAGCCCAAACACCTGGGACTATCCATGGTATTGAGCCGAGCCAAGGGCTTCAACCGGCCGCTCTACCTCTCCCAAAGGGGGCCGAAGGGAGTTTTTACCGTCACCAGGCCAGCTTGACACACCGCCACCCCTGGGATAAATTCCATAATTCAGCCGCAGTTAGGCCTTTTGGGCCCCCTGACGGCGAGAGTGGCCTTCACTTTTTCACATGGACACCTGAGTATGCAAGAGTTTCGCCGGATGAAACGACTGCCGCCTTACGTTTTCGCGGTAGTCAATGAGCTCAAGATGGAAGCTCGCCGCCGTGGCGAGGATATCATCGACCTGGGGATGGGCAACCCCGATCTGCCCACTCCCCCCCATGTAGTGGAGAAATTGGTGGAAGCGGCCCGCAAGGGCACCAACCACCGCTACTCGGCTTCCAAGGGCATCACCCGGCTGCGCCACGCCATCTGCGCATGGTACGAGCGCCGCTACGGCGTAACTCTGGACCCTGACACCGAGGCCGTGGCCACCATCGGGGCCAAGGAAGGCCTCAGCCACCTGGTCCTGGCCACCATCAGCCCCGGCGACGTGGTGCTGGTCCCCAGCCCCACCTACCCCATCCACCCCTACAGCGTGGTGATCGCCGGCGGCGACTTGCGCTCGGTGCCGCTGTTGCCCGGCCGCGACTTTTTCGAAGACCTGCTCACGGCCTTCCGCCAGACCTGGCCCCAGCCCAAGATGCTGATCATCAGCTTCCCCCAGAACCCCACCGGCATGGTGGTGGACATGGAGTTCATGCAAAAGATCGTGGATTTCTGCCGCAAGCACGAAATCTGGATCATCCACGACTTCGCCTACGCCGACCTGACCTTCGACGACTACGTGGCCCCCTCCATCCTGCAGGTGCCCGGGGCCAAGGACATCGCCGTGGAGCTGTTCTCCATGTCCAAGTCCTATTCCATGGCCGGCTGGCGCCTGGGCTACTGCGTGGGCAATCCCGAGTTGATCAACGCCCTGACCCGCATCAAGAGCTATCTGGACTACGGCGTGTTCCAGCCCATCCAGATCGCGGGCATCATCGCCCTCAACGAGGACCAGGCCTGCGTCAAGGAAATCGTGGACGTGTACAAGGCCCGGCGCGACACCCTGGTAAACGGCCTGAACCGGGTGGGCTGGGACGTGGAAAGCCCCAAGGGCACCATGTTCCTGTGGGCCAAGATTCCCGAACGCTGGGCCCACCTGGGCTCGGTGGAGTTCGCCAAGCTGTTGATCAACGAGGCCAAGGTGGCGGTGAGCCCCGGCCTGGGCTTCGGCGAATACGGCGATGAGTACGTGCGCTTCGCCCTGGTGGAGAACGAACAGCGCATCAACCAGGCCATCCGCGGCCTGCGGCGCTTCTTCCAAAACGGAGACTAGGAGGCCATGGCCAACAAAGCGGTCAAAGTCGGCCTCTTGGGCCTGGGCACCGTGGGCGGCGGGGTGGCCCGCCTGCTCATGGAAAAACGCGCCGAGCTTTCCGCCTATCTGGGCGTGGATCTCCAATTGGCCCGGGCGGTGGACCTGGAGCCTGCCCGGGCCGAGGAACTGGGCCTGGCCCCCGGCGTGTTTTCCAGCGACTCCTGGTCGATTTTGGAAGACGGCGACATCGACATCGTGGTGGAGACCGTGGGCGGCCTGGAACCGGCCAGGGCCATGGTGCTCACCGCGCTCAACAAGGGCAAGGGGGTGGTCACCGCCAACAAGGCCCTGCTGGCCAGCCATGGGGTGGAGATTTTCCAAACCGCCCGCCAGCAGGGGGTGGGCATCGCCTTCGAGGCCTCCGTGGGCGGGGGCATTCCCCTGGTGCGCTCGCTGCGCGACAGCCTGGCGGCCAACCGCGTCACCTCCTGCCTGGGTATCCTCAACGGAACCTGCAACTTCATCCTGAGCCGCATGACCGCCGAGGGCGCGCCCTTCGACCAGGTGCTGGCCCAGGCCCAGGAAAAGGGCTACGCCGAGGCCGACCCCACCTTTGACGTGGAGGGCACCGACACCGCCCACAAGCTGGCCATCGTGGCCAGCCTGGTTACCGGGGCCCAGCCTCGCCTGGACGACATCCCCACCGAGGGCATCACCAAGATCACCCCCCTGGACATCCAGTTCGCCGGGGAGTTCGGCTTCAAGATCAAACTCCTGGCGGTGCTCAACAACCAGGGCGGCAAGGTGGAGGCCAGGGTGCATCCCGCCCTGGTGCCCCACGACCATTTGCTGGCCTCGGTGGAAGGCCCCTTCAACGCCCTGCACGTGAACGGCGACTGGGTGGGCCAGGTGCTCCTCTACGGCCAAGGGGCGGGACGCCGTCCCACCGCCTCGGCGGTGGTGGGCGACGTGCTGGAGCTGGCCCGCGACGTGGCCGCCGGAGTGCCCGGCCGGGTGCCTCCCCTGGGCACCCAGGCCAGCGGCGGCCGCCGCCTGGACCTGGCCCCCCTGGACGACGCCAGGTGCCAGTACTACTGCCGCTTCGCGGCCCTGGACCAACCCGGCGTGCTGGCTTCGGTGGCCCGGGAGCTGGGCTCGTTCAACATCAGCATCGAGAAGGTGACCCAAAAAGGCCGCCAGGAAGCCGGGCCGGTGCCCATCGTCATGCTCACCCACGAGGCCCGCGAGGCCGACCTGCGCGGGGCACTCAAAAAGATAGACGCGCTGCCGGAGATCGTGGAGCCCACCGTGGTCATCCGCATGGCCTAGCCCGGGTCGAAAGGAACCAGCAACATGAAGTACCTGATCCTGGTGGGCGACGGCATGGGCGACCTGCCCCTGGCCGAGCTGGACGGGCGCACCCCCTTGCAGGCGGCGAACACCCCCAACATGGACCGGCTGGCCCGCGAGGGAGTCCTCGGCCTCACCCGGACCGTGCCCCCCGGCAAGGAGCCGGGCAGCGACACGGCCAACATGTCCCTGTTGGGCTACGACCCGGCCATCTACCACACCGGCCGCTCGCCCATCGAAGCCGCGTCCATGGGGGTGGACCTGGCTCCCGGTGAAATAGCCTTCCGCTGCAACCTGGTCACCCTGGAACACTCCGCCGGCAAGACCGTGATGGACAACTATTCCGCCGGCCACATCGACAGCGAGGCCGCCGCCCGGCTCATCGAGACCCTGGACCGGGAGCTGGGCAGCGAGGGCCTGCGCTTTTACGCGGGGGTCAGCTACCGCCATCTGCTGGTGTGGAAGGACGGCCCCCTGAGGGCGGCCACCGTGCCGCCCCACGACCGCTCCGGCCAGAGCGTGGACGACGTGCTGAGCGGAGGCGACGGCCTGGAACTGGTGGCCGAGCTGACCCGGGCCTCCTGGCCCCTGCTCAAGGGGCACCCGGCCAACGCCGAGCGCCTGGCCCAGGGCATGCCCGCGGCCAATTCCATCTGGCTGTGGGGCCAGGGCACCAAGCCCAGCTTCACCACCTATCAGGAGCGCTTCGGCCTGAGCGGGGTGGCGGTGAGCGCGGTGGACCTCATCAAGGGCCTGGGGGTGCTGGCCGGCCTGTACCCCGTGGAGGTTCCCGGGGCCACCGGCTGGCTGGACACCAACTACGAGGGCAAGGTGGCCGCGGCCCTGGCCGGGCTGGATCAAGGCCAAGTGGCCTACGTGCACGTGGAGGCCCCGGACGAGGCCAGCCACGGCGGCGACCTCAAGCTCAAGATGCAGGCCATCGAAGACTTCGATCGCCTGGCGGTGGGGCCGCTGCTCAAGGGCCTGGCCCAGGTGGGACCCCACCGGGTGTTGTTGGCCACCGACCACTTCACCCCCATCAGCACCCGCACCCACGGCACCCAGCCGGTGCCCTACGTTCTGTGGGATTCCCAGAACCCGCGCCAAGGCCAAGCCGGCTTCAACGAGGCCGACGCGGCCCAGGGGCGCCGGGAGCCCGAGGCGCACCGGCTGGTGGAGCGCCTGGTGGAGGGCTTCTGATGCACCGCAGCCAAGTGCGGCCCCTGTTCGGCGACGTGGACGCCATGAACGTGGTGTACTACGGCAACTACCTCAGGTTTTTCGAGCTGGGCCGGGCGGAGCTGATGCGCTCCACCGGCCGGGCCTACAGCGACTTGGCCCAAGAGGGGATGCACCTGGCGGTGACCGAGACCGGGGTGCGCTATCATCGCTCCGCCCTCTACGACCAACTTCTCACCGTGGAAGCCTCGGTGGCCTGGATCAAAAAGGCCTCCCTGCGCTTCAACTATAAGGTTTTGGGCCCGGAGGACCGGGGGGAGCTTCCCCTGCTGGCCACGGGCTTCACGGTGCACGCCTGCGTGGACCTTTCAGGAAGGATCAAGCCATTCCCCGCCTGGGTCGCCCCCCTGTTGGAGCCTCATCTGGAAAATTGACTCCTACCGTCTGGTAGGGCGGCCAAGGCATATGCTATACTTCTTTGATTCCATTGACCCAAACACCCGTATTGGGCGTATTTACTAAGGAGTTCGCCCAGTTATGCGGGAATTGGTTACCAACTGGCCTAGGGAGGACTATCGTGGCCAAACAGAAATACGTATACTTCTTTGGAGATGGTAAGGCCGACGGCAAAGCCGATATGAAAAACTTGCTGGGTGGCAAGGGCGCCAATATCGCCGAGATGACCAATCTCGGAATCCCGGTTCCGGCCGGCTTCACCATTACCACCGAGGTTTGCACCTACTTCTACGACAAGGGACAAAAATATCCCTTGGGCCTCAAGAAGGACGTAGCGGCGGCCCTGAAGAAGGTGGAAAAATCCATGGGCGCCAAGTTCGGCGACCCCAAGAACCCCCTGCTGGTATCGGTGCGCTCCGGCGCGCGCGTTTCCATGCCCGGCATGATGGACACGGTGCTCAACATCGGCTTGAACGACACCACCATCCAGGGCCTGATCGACAAGACCGGTAACGAGCGCTTCGCCTACGACGCCTACCGCCGCTTCGTCAACATGTACGGCGACGTGGTCATGGGCGTGCGTCCCCGCAACGAGAAGGAGCATGACCCCTTTGAGGAGGTCATGGAAGCCAAGAAAAAGAAGCGGGGCATCAAGATGGACCTTGAGCTCAGCGCCCAGGACCTCAAGGAGTTGGTGGGCGAGTTCAAGGCCCTGATCAAAAAGCGCCTGGGCGTGCCCTTCCCCGAGGAGCCCATGGACCAGCTTTGGGGCGGCATCAGCGCGGTGTTCGAATCCTGGAACATCCCCCGCGCCATCAGCTATCGCCAGATTCACGGCATTCCCGAGGACTGGGGCACCGCGGTCAACGTGCAAGCCATGGTCTTCGGCAACATGGGTGACGACTCGGCCACCGGCGTGGCCTTCACCCGCGACCCCGCCACCGGCGAAAACTACTTCTACGGCGAGTACCTCACCAACGCCCAGGGCGAGGACGTGGTGGCCGGCATCCGCACCCCGCAGCCCATCAACCGGGCCAAGAAGGTGCCCAAGGGCATGAACACCCTGGAAGACGAGATGCCGCCGCTGTACAAGCAACTGGCGGGCATCCGCACCACCCTGGAAAAGCACTACCGCGACATGCAGGACATCGAGTTCACCATCCAGCAGGGCAAACTGTGGATGCTACAGACTCGTACCGGCAAGCGCACCGCCGCCGCCGCCGTGAAGATCGCGGTGGACATGGTCAAGGAGCGCCGCATCACCAAGCCCGAGGCGGTCATGCGCGTCAGCCCCGACCAGCTCGACCAGCTCCTGCACCCCACCCTGGACCCCAAGGCCGTCAGGGAAAAGATCGCCAAGGGCCTTCCCGCCAGCCCCGGCGCGGCGGTGGGCCAGGTGGTGTTCTCCGCCGAGGAGGCCGAGCAGTGGGCCAATGAAGGCAAAAAGGTCATCCTGGTTCGCATCGAGACCAGCCCAGACGACATTCGCGGCATGAACGTGGCCGAGGGCATCCTCACCACCCGCGGCGGCATGACCAGCCACGCGGCGGTGGTGGCCCGCGGCATGGGCAAGTGCTGCGTGGCCGGCGTCGGCGAGATCTCGGTGGACTACAAGAAGGGCAACTTCAGCGTAGGCAAGACCGTGGTCAAGGAAGGCGCCTGGATCTCCATGGACGGCACCAAGGGCGAAGTCTACCTGGGCCAGGTGCCCAAGGTGGAGCCCAAGCTGACCGGCGACTTCGGCACCTTCATGAAGTGGGCCGACGAGATCCGCGTGCTCAAGGTGCGCACCAACGCCGACACCCCCCACGACTCCGGGGTGGCCCGCGCCTTCGGCGCCGAGGGCATCGGCCTGACCCGCACCGAGCACATGTTCTTCGAGGGCGAGCGCATCAGCGCGGTGCGCCAGATGATCCTGTCCGAGGACGTGGAGGGCCGCAAGAAGGCCCTGGCCAAGATCCTCCCCATGCAGCGCGAGGACTTCGTGGGCATCTTCCGGGCCATGGCAGGGCTGCCGGTGACCATCCGCACCCTGGACCCGCCCCTGCACGAGTTCCTGCCCGGGCACAACGACACCAAGGAGATCAACGAGCTGGCCAAGGAAATGGGCGTGAAGCCCGCTCAGCTCAAGAAGAAGATCGCCTCCCTGGCCGAGTTCAACCCCATGCTGGGTACCCGCGGCTGCCGCTTGGGCATCAGCTACCCCGAGATCACCGAGATGCAGGCCCGAGCCATCTTCGAGGCCGCCTGCAAGGTGGCCCGCGAGGGCAAGCGGGTGATGCCCGAGATCATGATCCCCCTGGTGGGACATGTGAACGAGCTCAAACTGCAGCGGGCCATCGTGGAAGAAGTGGCCCAGGAGGTCATGGGCAAACAGGGCGTGAAGATCAAGTACATGGTAGGCACCATGATCGAGCTGCCCCGCGCCGCTCTGACCGCCGATCAGATCGCCGAAGAGGCCGAGTTCTTCTCCTTCGGCACCAACGACCTCACCCAGACCACCTTCGGCATGTCGCGTGACGACACCGGCGCGCTGTTGGCCTTTTACGTCGACGAGGGCATCCTGCCCAAGGATCCCTTCGTCAGCATTGACGAAGCGGGCGTGGGCCAGCTGGTGGCCATGGGCGTCGAGAAGGGCCGCGCCACCCGCGCGGGCCTCAAGTGCGGCATCTGCGGCGAGCACGGCGGCGATCCCGACAGCATCGACTTCTGCCACCGGGTTGGCCTGGACTACGTGAGCTGCTCTCCCTACCGGGTGCCCATCGCCCGCTTGAGCGCGGCCCAGGCCGCCATCCGTCACCAGGCTCCGGCCAAGGCGGCCCCCAAGAAGAAGGCCGCGGCCAAGAAGGCCAAGGGCGGCAAGAAAAAATAGCTGACCACATTGCAAGGGCCGCGCTCCCTCGGGGGCGCGGCCCGCTTTACCAGTTGCGGAGAGTTTGATGGTTCCCATCCGCCTGGCGGGCACGGGCCTGTACGTACCCCAAAAAGTCCTGACCAACTTCGACTTGCAAAAGACCCTGGACACCACCGACGAGTGGGTGGTCAAGCGCACCGGGGTGAGCGAGCGCCGCATAGCCGCCCCCGACGAGGCGGCCAGCGACCTGGCCCTGCACGCGTCGCGCCAGGCCATGGAAGCCGCCGGGGTGACCGACCGGGACCTGGATTTCATCATCCTGGCCACCATAACTCCGGACACCCATTGTCCATCGGGGGCCAACTGGCTCCAGGCCAAGATGGACGCCCCTCAGGCCATATCCTTCGACGTCACCGCCGCCTGCAGCGGCTTCGTATTCGCCCTGGACGTGGCCACCCGCTACATCCAATGCGGCATGGCCAAAACCGTCCTGGTGGCGGCCAGCGAGGTCATGAGCCGTGTGCAGGACTGGACCGACCGGACCAATTGCATCCTCTGGGGAGACGGCGCCGGAGCGGCGGTGCTCACCGCGGCCGAAGGCGCCCCCCAGATCATTGACACCTATATCGGCACCGACGGGGCCAACGGCCAGAACTTGTTGATGCCCGGCGGCGGCTCCAAGACCACCCCCATCAGTCACGAATCGGTGGACGCCAAGGCCCACACCCTCAGGATGATCGAGGCCTCGGCCTCGGTCAGGGTGGCGGTGAAACACTTCGCCGAGTCGGTGCTGCTCATCTTGGAACGCAACGGCTACAAGCTGGAGGACGTGGACCACTTCATCCCCCACCAGGCCAACCTGCGCATGCTGCAATCGGTGGCCAAGCGCCTGGGGGTGGACTTCGACAAGTTCGTCATCACCGTGGACCGCTACGGCAACATTTCCTCGGCCTCGAGCATCATCGCCCTGGCCGAAGCCGTGCATTCCGGGCGCATCAAGCCAGGCGACCTGGCGTGCATCACCGTGTTCGGCGGCGGGCTCACCTGGGGCAGCGTCCTGATCCAGTTCTGAGTATTTACGCTATTCTCCCCGGCATCGGGCCGGGGAGGCCCCCATTGCTCCTGAGCGCCAAACGCCGCCCCCTCTTCCGCTCCCCGCCAGGCTATCTCATGTTATAAATATTTATTATCGAGGTATTGAGACAATTAATTAATATTTTACTTTAACTATTGTGGAGGCCGAAAAACGGCCCTCCCCTGCCCGGCGGGCCGGAGTTTCTTGCCCGAGAATCAGATTTATTTTTTGGGGGCGGCTTTTTTGTGGGGGCCGTACGCCTTGGCCAGGCGGCGCATCACAAAGCGGGACAGGCTCTCGTCGCTGGAGTCCTTGCATGCCTTTTTGATGGCGCTGAGCGACAGCTCGGCCCGCGCCATGGCCTTGTGCCCTCCGGCGGGGCCATACTCGCCAAAGGCCTCTTCGGCCAGGCGTCCGGCGTTGATCCGGTAGCCCGCGTTGCGCAGGATCACCACCAAGTGGTCCTGGTGCACCCCGCTCACCGCGCAGGTGTCCACGGAATCCACCCGCAGGAAAAAGTCGGCGATCTGTACCAGGTTGTCGGGACTGGACACCTCGCCCAGGTGCACGTACATGGAGTGCTTGCGCACCACGAAACGGTCCAAGGCCAAGTGCAACAGGGCCAGATCCTTCAGGCGCATTTCGCTGAACTCGATCTTGCGCAAAACCGAGTGATTGGCCTTGGGGAACAGGTATTGGAAGGCCTGCACGTCCTCCAGCTGGGAGGAACGGCCGAAGCTGTAGGTGTCGGTCTTGATTCCGTAGACCAGGGCCGTGGCCAGGCGGCTGGAGGGTTTTATGCCCGCACCCCGGATGTATTCAGTCAAAATGCTGCTCGCCGCCCCATAACGCGGCCGGATGTCGCAGAAGCCGCAGGTGGCGGTCACCTCCCCCACCGGATGGTGGTCGATGACCACGTCCACCTTGATGCCTTCAAAAGCGGCGTTGTGGTGGGGCTGGCTGTCGAGCATCACCTTCTTGCTGAAGGCGCTCACGTCCACCTTGTCCAAGGGGGTCAGGGGGATATTGAGCAAGCGGGTCATGGCCAGGTTGTCGGGCCGGCTTATCTGGTTCACGTTGGCGATGGTGACGTTGGCCACCTTGCGCCACAGCAGCCGTTTTAGGGCCAGGGCGGCGGCCAAGGCGTCAGGATCGGCCGCTATGAGCACCAGCACCCGGTCTTCCGGACCAAAGCGGGCCAACAGGCGCTTTACCAAATCAGCGGGCCGGGCAGGTCTGGCTGCCGACTTCTTCTTTTCCTTGGCCATAGGGGCGGACCTCTTTAAACACGTAACCCCTCATCGATCTGATGTGGGGCTCATTAACCATAGCATTACCGGCTCACCGTAACAAGAGGGTGACGCCGACCCGCTTCACAATGTGATACTTGACGTAACCGGCATCCCCGCATAGATTAGTAAACTTGAAAAAAGGCCGCTCCTGGGCGGTAGCCGGCGGTTTACCCACCCCGGCACAATTTTTTGGCGGCCCCGTGCACACCACGGCGAGCACGCAAGAAGGAGGGGAAAATGAGCCAGGAATTGGATTGGGGCGGCAACCCCACTCCCCTGAAAATCGAGGACCTGACCCTGCGCGACGGCACCCAGTCCCTATTCGCCACGCGCATGCGCACCGAGGACATGATCCCGGCCATCGAGATGATGGACGAAGCCGGTTTCTGGGCCCTGGAGGTATGGGGAGGCGCCACCTTTGACGCCATGAGCCGCTTCCTGGGCGAGGATCCCTGGGAGCGTCCCCGCACCCTGCGCAAATACGCCCCCAAGACCCCCTTCGGCATGCTGCTCAGGGGCCAAAACCTGGTGGGATACCGCAACTACGCCGACGACGTGGCTAAGGAATTCGTGGATTTGTCCTGCGAGGCGGGCATCAACGTTTTCCGCGTGTTTGACGCCCTCAACGACTACCGCAACTTCGAGACGGTGGTGGAGCGCGTCAAGGCCAACGGCGAGCACTTCCAGGGGACCATCTGCTACTCCCTGACCGAGCGCAAGATGGGTGGCCCGGTGTTCAACCTGGACTACTACCTGGACAAGGCCAGGCAGCTCGACGAAATGGGCGCGGACAGCATCTGCATCAAGGACATGGCCGGGCTCATCGCTCCCTACGACGCCTATACCCTGGTCAGCGCCCTCAAAAAGGCCACCAAGACCCCCATCCATCTGCACAGCCACTACACCAGCGGCATGGCCTGCATGAGCATGCTCAAGGCGGCCGAGGCCGGCGTGGACATCATCGACTGCTGCCTGGCCCCCTTTGCCCTGCGCACCAGCCACCCGGCGGTGGAGCCCATCATGGTGGCCCTGGAAGGCACCCCCCGCGACCCGGGCCTGGACCTGAACCTGATGCTCAAGATCGGCCACGAGCTGGAAAAGGTGGCCCCCAAGTACTACGACTTCTGGAAGCCCAACAAGATGGCCACCATCGACACCGGCGTGCTGGTGCACCAGGTGCCGGGCGGCATGATCTCCAACCTGGTCAGTCAGCTCCGCGAGGCCAACGCCCTGGACCGCATCGACGAGGTGTACGCGGAAGTGGCCCACGCCCGCGAGGAACTGGGCACCCCGCCCCTGGTCACCCCCACCAGCCAGATCGTGGGCGTACAGGCGGTGCTGAACGTCCTGTTCGGCAAGTACAAGATGGTCACCAACGAGACCAAGGGCCTGGCCTACGGCCTCTACGGCAAGACCCCCACCCCGGTGGACCCGGAGCTGCGGGCCAAGATTCTCAAGGGCTACAAGTACGGCAAGGACCCCTTTGACGCCCGCCCGGCCGACATCCTGGAGCCGGAGATGGACGCGGCCAAGGCACGGGTCAAGGACATTCCCGGCGTGGACAAGTTCGACGTGATGACCGCGGCCATCTACGACCAGACCGGCACCGAGTTCGTCAAGATCAAGCACGGCGTGGTGCCCATGCCCGAGAGCATGAAGCCCAAGGACGCCCAAGGCAAATAAGCCGCGCTCAGGTTTCCAGCCGGCAATTACCGCCCCGCCGCTCCTAAGAGCGGCGGGGCTTTTTTTGCGCCCTCGCCCGCGCGCATATAAAGCAAACCCGCCCGGCCGGACCGACTATACTGAACTGAGTGAGCCTGCTTAAAAATCTTTTTTGCCGCAATGCGCCGGCGCATTGATCCCGGCCACGCAATGGAGGTCTAAATGACGCTGCGTTCTACACTCAGGCTGGTTGGCGCGGGGCTCTTGTGCCTGCTGTTCTTGTTCCCTGCCCTGGCCCAAGCCAAAAAGGCCGCGACCGGCCCCACTCCGCAGCAGGCCTGGGAAATGCTGAAGGCGAGTAATGCGCGCTTTGTCGCCGGCAAGCCCCTGCGTGGCCATCAGGACGCCGCCCGCATCCAGTTGGCCGACGCCTCCAATCAGGCGGATCACGCCTATGCCACGGTGCTTTCCTGCTCCGACGCCCGGGTGCCGGTGGAGATCGTTTTCGATGCCGGGATCATGGATCTGTTCGTGGTGCGGGTGGCGGGCAACGTGGTCAAGACCGACGAAGCCGGCACCATTGAATACGGCCTGGCCCACGTGTACACCCCTCTCCTGGTGGTGATGGGGCACACCAAATGCGGCGCGGTTTCCGCCGTGAGCGCCCAGGTTCAGGGAACCGACCTGACCTTGGAACGCAACATTCCTCCCCTGCTGTCGCCCATCTTTCCCGCGGTGCGCACGGCCATGCACGACCATCCCGAGGCCAAGGGCGCGGCGTTGGTCCCCTTTGCCATCGAGCAAAACGTCAGTCAGGCCATCAGCGACCTGTTCGTGATGAGCCCCACCGCCCGCAAGATGGCGGGCTCGGGCAAGGTCCTGGTCAAGGGCGCCATATACGACCTAGCCAGCGGCAAGGTGCGCTGGCTGCCCCAAGACAAGGTGAACGCCCTGTTACAGGCCGCGGAAAAGAATCCCCAGCGGGTCATGGAGGCCATGGCTCCCCTCAAGTAAGTCACTCCCGCCTACCCGGGGTGGCGGACGATCCCACGTCCGCCGCCCTCAAAACAACATAACCGCATAGTGGATTGACCCCGTAGGAGTCAACATAATATGATTTGGTAGGAATTTGGTCCTTGGCCCAAAGTGGCCCGACTCTCTGGCGGAAAACGAATCTATGCCTGACAGCGTACCCACAGCCGACCCCAAAGGCGAACAGGTGGACAGCCCCCTGGAGGCTCGGATCGAGCTGTTCCAAGACGCCATGGGCTTCAGCGGCATCCCCCGCCAAGGCCTCCGCAAGCTGGCCGCCTTGGCCAGCCTGCGGCGCTTTTGCAAGGGGCAAATGGTTTTCGAGCAAGACCAGCCCTGCGACCATTTTCATCTGGTGGCCTCGGGCTTGGTCAAGGTCTACATATGCTCGGCCAGCGGCTCCCGCATGACCTACCTCTTGGCCCGGCGGGGCGAGCCCCTGAACCTCATCGGCCCCTTTACCGGCGACCCCCGCTTTTTGTGCGCCGAGGCCATGCAGACCACCGAGGTGGCCCACATCCCCCGGCAGGACTTCGTGCGCTTCGTGGCCGAACACCCCGTCTTGTTCAGCAACATAATGGCCATTTTGAGCAAGGCGGTGGACAGCGCCAACAGCCGGCTCATCGACATGGTGGACAAGAAGGTGGAAGAGCGCCTGCTCCGGGTGCTACTGACCCTGCTGGACAAATTCGGCTCGGAGATCAAGCTGACCAGCACGGAGTTGGCCGAGCTGGCCGGGACCACGGTGGAGACCACCCTGCGCACCATGGCCCGCCTGCGCAGCTTGGGCATCATCTCATCGGAGCGGGGCCAGATAACCATTATTCGCCCCACCTCCCTGAAAAATCCCGAACGCCTGCCCCTTTGGGTATAATAGCTTCAATTCAGTTATTTTGTAGCTTCTATGACGGCGGTCATACAAAAGCCGCCCTCTGGCCGCCTACAATACGATGCACACCCAAGGCACGACATAATTTCAACACAACTTTGCTGGGCCAGAACGAAGCACGGGCGGTCCGCCGCGTAGCAGGCCTCCCGGAATCGCAAACACCCGACTAGTGGCGTTTTGCCGTTTTCCACGGCCCCACCCCGCGGGCCTGTGATCTGTTCCCAAGCAACCGTGACGGCTACCAAGCCGTCGCAACCCAAGGGAGGGAATTATGTCGAAGAAACTTTTGGTGTTGACCTTGCTCGTGGCCCTGGGTGCCTTTTTCTCCGTCGCCCCGGCGCCCGCATCGGCCGAGGAGGTGGTCAAACTGACCTACTCCTGCTTCTTTCCGCCCACCCACGTCCAATCCAAACTGGCCGCGGCTTGGTGCAAGGAAGTGGAAAAGCGCACCAAGGGCAAGGTCAAGATCGAATACTACCCCGGCCAGACCCTGACCAAGGCCAAACAGGTCTATGACGGCACGGTGCAGGGCATGAGCGACCTGGGCTTCTGCCTGTTCGCCTACAACCGGGGCCGCTTTCCTCTCATGGAGGTGGTGGACCTGCCCCTGGGCTACACCAGCGGCATGACCGCCACCCTGGTGGCCAACGCGGTCTACGAGAAGTTCAAGCCCAAGGAGCTGGATGACGTGCAGGTGATGTATCTGCATGCCCATGGGCCGGGCCTGCTGCACACCAAGGACAAGGCCGTCCATAAGATGGAAGACATCAAGGGCCTGAAGATCCGGGCCCACGGCACCACCGCCAAGGTGGTCGAGGCCCTGGGCGGCACCCCGGTGGCCATGCCCATGCCCGAGCTGTACCAGGCCCTGCAACGCGGCGTGGTGGACGGCGCCATGTACCCGGTGGAGACCAACAAGGGCTGGCGCATGGCCGACGTGGTCAAGTATTGCACCGAGAACTATTCCAACGCCTACACCTCCACCTTCTACATTGTGATGAACAAGGGCAAGTGGAACGCCCTGCCCAAGGACGTGCAGGAGATCATCATCCAGATCAACAAGGAATGGATCCCCAAGCACGGCGCCGCCTGGGACGAGTCGGACAAGGAGGGCCGCGAGTTCATGCTCAAGAAGGGGCGCAAGTTCATCGCGCTCACCCCGGAGGAGGCCGCGCGCTGGAAAAAGGCCACCGATCCGGTCTTGGCCTTCTACGTCAAGGAGACCACCCCCAAGGGCGTGCCCGCCCAAGAGGCGCTCGTGTTCACCCAAAAGAAGCTGGCCGAGTTGAGCAAGTAGTGAACCACCACCCGGGAGCGGCCCTGGCGCCGCTCCCGGGATAGCGGGAGGCAGCCCTTGGATTCCTGGGTATCGCTGGTTACCAAGCTCATAAACGTACTCAAGCGCCTGGGTGGCGCGGCCATGGTCGGCATGATGGTGGTCACCTGCGTGGACGTCATCTTCCGCGGCTTCAACCGCCCCATCTTCGGGGCGGTGGAGGTGGTCAGCTTCATGGCCACCCTGGTGCTGGCCTGCGCCATGCCGCTGACCGAGATGGAAAACGGCCATGTTGGGGTGGACCTGTTCATCCGCCACCTCAGCCCTCGGGGCCAGGCCTGGTTCGACGCCGTAACCAAGCTGCTCAGCGGCAGCCTGTTCGGCCTGGTGTGCTGGCAAATGTGGCTCTACGGCAACACGGTAAAGGAAACCGGGGAGGTTTCCATGAGCCTGCAGTTCCCCGACTACATCCTCATCTACATAGTGTCGGTGGCTTTCGGGGTCTTGAGCCTGGTCATCCTTACCGAGTGCCTCATAAACCTGAGAAAGGCTGGTGCGCGATGAGTCCCACCCTGTTGGGCATAATCGGCATCCTGGCCTTGATGGTGATCATTTTCACCCGCATGCCGGTGGCCTACGTGATGACCCTGGTGGGCTTCGTGGGCTTCGCCGCCCAGGTAAGCCCCGAGGCGGCCCTCAAGCTGTTGTCCCGCGACTTCTACAGCGTCTACTCTTCCTACGGCTTGACCATCATCCCCCTGTTCATCCTCATGGGCCAGATCGCCTTCAACGCGGGCATCAGCCACCGCCTGTACGATTCGGCCCACATGATGGTGGGCTGCTACCGGGGCGGCCTGGCCACGGCCACGGTGTGCGCCTGCACCGCCTTTGGCGCGGTGTGCGGCTCCTCGCCGGCCACGGCGGCCACCATGGCCACGGTGGGCCTGCCGGAGATGAAGCGCTACGGCTACGCCGACGAGCTGGCCACCGGCTCGGTGGCGGCCGGAGGCTCCCTGGGCATGCTCATGCCCCCCAGCGTGGTGCTCATCGTCTACGGCATCCTCACCGAGCAGTCCATCGGCGCCCTGTTCGTAGCGGGCATCGTTCCGGCGGTGTTCATGACCATGCTCTTCGCGCTGGCCGTCTACGTCTACTGCCTCATCTCCCCCAAACAGGGGCCGGCCTGTCAGTTCTACCCCTGGAGCCAGAGGCTCAAGTCCCTGGTGCACACCATGGACATCATGCTGGTGTTCGTGGTGGTGATGCTGGGGCTGTTCCTGGGCTGGTTCACCCCCACCGAGGCGGGCGGGGTGGGCGCGGCGGCGGTGACCTTGGTGGCGCTGATCAGAAGGCAGCTCACCTGGGCCGGCTTCGTGAAAAGCCTCTATGAAACCCTCCGCACCTCCTGCATGGTCCTTTTGCTGGTGGCCGGGGCCACGGTGTTCGGCCACTTCCTGGCCGTGACCCGCATCACCTTCGACGTGGCCAACTGGGTCGCGGCCATGGACCTGCCGGGGTATGCGGTGGTGGCCATGATCGTGCTGGTCTACCTCATCGGCGGCTGCTTTATCGACGCGCTGGCCCTCATCATGCTGACCATTCCCATCTTCTATCCCATCATCCTGGACCTTGGTTACGACCCCATCTGGTTCGGGATCATCATCGTCCTGGTGACCCAAATGGGGGTGATCACCCCGCCGGTGGGCATCAACGTCTACGTGGTCAACGGAATCGCCGGCGACGTGCCGCTCGAGAAAATCTTCAAGGGCGCCCTGCCCTTCCTGTTAGCCCTTATCGTGGGCACCGCCCTGATCGTGATGTTCCCCCAGATAGCCCTTTTACTGCCCACCCTGATGTATTAAGAGGCTGCCGATGACTACCCTGGCAAGCAACTATTGGAACCCCTACCTGGAAACCATGGCCCCGGAGGAGTTGCGGCGGCTGCAGTTGGAGAAATTTCAACGCATCATCGCCTGGGCCTATGAGCGCTCGCCCTTTTACCGGGAGCTCTACTCCCAGGCGGGCCTGGAACCGGGGGACATAAAGACCTGGCAGGACGTGCGCCGGGTGCCCACGGTGGACAAGGGCATGCTCAAGTCGGCCCAGGAGGCTCAGCCCTTCCCCTATGGCAGCCGTCTCTGCGTGCCCCTGGAGCAGGTGGCGGAGTTCCGCCAGACCTCGGGCACCACCGGCACCCCGGTGTACCAGGCCGACACCTGGCAGGACTGGGAGTGGTGGTCCGAGTGCTGGTCCTACATCCTCTGGGCCCAGGGCTACCGCGCCACCGACCGGGTGTTCATCCCCTTTGGCTACAACATCTTCGTGGCCTTTTGGGCCGGGCACTACGCGGCCGAGAAACTGGGCTGCGAGGTGGTGCCCGGCGGGGTGCTGGACACCGCCTCCAGGGTGCTCAAAATAAAGGAGCTGCAGGCCACCGCCCTCATGGGCACCCCCACCTACATGCTCAACATGGCCGACGTGGCCAAGAACCGCCTGGGCATCGATCCGGCGGGCTTGGCCATCAAGCGCATCACCTGCGCCGGGGAGCCGGGGGCCAGCCTGCCCAGCACCAAAAAGCGCATGGAAGAGGCCTGGGGAGCCAAGGTCTTCGACCACGCCGGAGCCACCGAGATCGGGGCCTGGAGCTACGAATGCACCGCCCAGTGCGGCGGCATCCACGCCAACGAGGGCATGTTCCTGGTGGAGATAGAGGACCCGATGACCGGCGAGATCATCGAGGAACCAGGCCGCAAGGGCAAGATGATAATCACCGCCCTGGACCGCCTGGCCCAGCCCTGCCTGCGCTTTGACAGCAAGGACATCATCGAGTGGGCCGCCGAGCCCTGCCCCTGCGGGCGCACCTACCGCATCATCAAGGGCGGGGTCCAGGGAAGAGCCGACGACATCACCAAGGTCAAGGGCGTGCTGCTGTCGCCCTCGGCCATCGAGGAGGTGGTGCGGGGCTTCGACGAGCTGGCCGATGAATACGAGGTGGTGGTGGAGCGCATCGGCGACAATGACAAGATCACCCTCAAGGTGGAGTTCAACCCCGGCGCCCAAGCGACGGAGCAGGAAGTTTTGGGCCGCCTCAAGGATCAACTGCGCCTGAAGACCAACCTGGGGTATCAGATCGAGGTCCATCCCCTGGGCAGCCTGACCCGCTACGAGGTCAAGGCCCGGCGCTTCAAGGACACGCGGCATTTGCACTAATTTGGGAGATAGCAACATGGAGCCGAACAAAGTCGAAGATCTGCGCCGGCGTCTGCGGACCCTGCGCGACCAGACGCGGGAACTACAGCAAGCGGCCGGCGATTTTCCGGCCCTGGCGCGCAACACCTCGCGCATCCAAGCCAGCTTGACCATGATCGCCATCGACCTGGGCATGGCGCAGGAAGGACGAGGGGAATACTGATGCTGCTGCCTGCTTTTGAATACTACCGCCCCCAAAGCCTGGCCGAGGCCATTACCCTGCTGGGTGAAATGGGCGAGGCGGCCCGGCCCCTGGCCGGAGGCACCGACCTTCTGGTCAACCTCAAGCTCAAGAAGCTGGCCCCCAAGGCCTTGTTGGACCTCAGCGGTCTGGCGGAGCTCCAGGGCCTGGCCCAGGAAAACGGCAAGGTGAGCCTGGGCGCCTTGAACACCGCTTCCCGCCTGGCCGTGGGCTCGCCCCAGGTGCCCAGGGTGCTGTCGATGGGGGCCGGGGCCCTGGGTTCGCCCCAGGTGCGCAACCGGGCCACCCTGGGCGGCAACCTGGTAACCGCGCGCCCGGCGGCGGACATCTGTCTTCCCCTGCTGGCCTTGGGGGCCCAGGCGGTTTTGGCCGGGCCCGGCGGAACCCGCGAGGTTCCCCTGGACGGCTATTTCAAGGGACCCGGCTACACCGTAAAGGAGCCGGGCGAAATCCTCACCAAGGTGCTCCTGGAGGCTCCCCGCCCCGGCGTGGGCGGCGGCTACCAGAAGCTTGGCCTTCGCCAGGCGATGGAGATTGCGCTGGTGAACGTTGCGGCGGTGGTGATGCTGGAGGACGACGGGTCCACCATCAAGGAGGCCCGGGTGGCCCTGGGGGCGGTGGCTCCCACTCCCCTGCTCTCTCCGGGCGCGGCCCAGGCGCTGGCCGGCCAGTCGGCCGACGAGGCGGCCATCGAGGCGGCGGCGGAGGCGGCGGCGGCCGACGCCAAACCCATCGACGATCACCGGGGCTCGGCGGCCTACCGCCGGGACATGGTGCGTACCCTGACCAAGCGGGCCCTGAAGCAGGCCCTGGCCCAGGCCCAAGGCAACGAGGAGGCGCAAGCATGAGCAAGCAAGCCATCACTCTTACGGTAAACGGCGTGGTGCGCCAGGCGTTGGTGGAGCCCAACCAGACCCTCACCTCCCTGCTGCGCGACGAGCTGGGGCTCACCGGCACCAAGCACGGCTGCGGGGTGGGCGACTGCGGCTGCTGCACGGTGATCCTGGACGGCGAGACGGTCAATTCCTGCCTGGTGCTGGCGCTGCAGGCCCAGGGCCGGGAGGTGCTGACCATCGAGGGGCTGGCCAGCGGCGGCGAGCTGCATCCCTTGCAGCGGGCCTTTGTGGACGCCGGGGCCATCCAGTGCGGCTTTTGCACCCCGGGCATGATCCTTTCGGCCAAGGCGCTGCTGGACGTTATCCCGCAGCCCAGCCGGGAGGAGATCACCAAGGGCCTTTCAGGCAACCTGTGCCGCTGCACCGGGTATGAAAAGATCGTGGAGGCGGTGAGTGACGCCGCCGCCAAGATGAGCGAGGCGTAGATCATGAGCGGCAACTTCTCGGTAATCGGAGGCCGGGCGGCCCGCAAGGACGCCCCCGACAAGTCCACGGGCAAGGCCCGCTACATCGAGGACCTCAAATTCGTAGGCGAGCTGGCCGGGGCCATGCTGCAATCCAGCCAGGCCCACGCCAAGATCAAGAGCATCGACATTTCCAAAGCCCAGGCTTTGCCCGGGGTGGTGGCGGTGATCACCGCCCAGGACGTGCCGGACATCAAGTACGGGGTGTCGCCGGCCCGCTACGACGAGAATCTTTTCGCCAAGGACCGGGTGCGCTACGTGGGCGACGAGATCGCCGCGGTGGCCGCCGAGGATCTGGCCACCGCGCTCAAGGCGGTGGAGCTGATCGAGGTGGAGTACGAGCCCCTGCCGGTGCTGCTCACGGTGGAGGAGGCCATGGCCGAGGGGGCTCCCTGGATCCACGACGAATTTCCCGACAACGTCTGCGCCAAGGTGGAGCAGGAGTTTGGCGACGTGGAGGCGGCCTTCGCCGAGTGCGACATCATCCAGGAGGGCAGTTTTTATTCCAAGCGTCAGGACGGGGCCTTTATCGAGCCCAACCAGTGCGTGGCCCTGGTGGACTCTGACGGGGTGCTCAACCTGCACAGCTCCACCCAGGTGCCCCACTACGTGCAGCGCACCGTGGCCATGGTCACCGGCCTGGGCATGAGCCGGGTGCGGGTGGCCAAGCCCTACGTGGGCGGCGGCTTCGGCCCCAAGGCCTCGGCCACCCCCATCGAGCTGGCCTCGAGCTTTTTGGCCATCAAGACCGGGCGTCCGGTGCGCATGGCCTACACCAGGGAGCAGGTGTTTCTTTTCAGCCGGGCCCGCCACGGCTTCACCCACCACATGAAGCTGGGGGCCAAGAAGGACGGCACCCTGATGGCCCTGGACCACCAGGCCACGCTGGAGGGCGGGGCCTACTCCTCCTTCGGCATCGCCACGGTTTACTACGCCGGCTCTCTCTTGGGCGGCCCCTACAAGCTGCCCAACATGCGCTACCAGGGCCAGCGCATCTACACCAACAAGCCCGCCTGCGGGGCCCAGCGGGGCCACGGCGGGGTTATCGCCCGGGGTCTTTTCGAGCAGCAGCTGGACCTGGTGGCCGAGAAGCTGGGCATGGACCCCATCGAGCTTCGCCTGAAGAACATGATGGAGACCGGGGACGTTACTTGCAACGACCTGGCCATGAGCAGCCTGGGCATGCGCGAGTGTTTGGAGGCGGTGAAAACCGGCTCCGGCTGGGCGGAGAAAAAGGGCAAGCTGCCGCCGGGCAAGGGCATCGGCGTGGCCTGCGGCTTCTTCGTCTCCGGCGCGGGTTATCCCATCTATCGCAGCGACACCTATCACTGCACCATCATCATCAAGGCCGACGAGGACGGCGGGGGCATTTTGCTCTACACCGCCTCGGCCGAGATCGGCCAGGGCTCTGAGACCACCATGGCCATGATCGCCGCCGAGGCGGTGGGCATCGACTACGAGCAGGTGCGGGTCAAGAGCGGCGACACCGACTTCGGCATCGACCTGGGGGCCTATTCCTCGCGCACCACCCTGATGACCGGCCACGCCGCCAAGGAGGCGGGGGAAAACCTCAAGGCCATGATTCTGGAGACCCTGGCCCAGGAGCTGGGCATCGAGCAGAGCCGCCTGGACATCAAGGAGGGCCGGATCAAGATCAGCGGCGATCCGGTGGACTTCAGCGCCATCCGCACGGGCTACATCAAGGAGCACCGCGGCTGGCCGGACCCGCCGGAGGGCGACGAGCTGACCTTCCGCGAGGCGGCGCGCCTGGCCTACCTGCGCCGGGGCACGGTGGTGGCCACGGGCAAGTACAAGCCTCCGGTCTTGGGCGGCAAGTACAAGGGCGCGGCGGTGGGCACCAGCCCGGCCTACGGCTGCTCGGCCCAGGTGGCCGAGGTGAGCGTGGACTTCGAGACGGGCCAGATCAAGGTGGAGCGCATCACGGACGCCCACGACTGCGGCCAGGCGGTGAACCTGACCAGCGTGGAGGCCCAGATGCAGGGCTCGGTGTCCATGGGCCTGGGCGAAGCGCTTTTCGAGGAGGTGAAATTCGACTCCCAGGGGCGCATCATCAATCCCAGCCTGGGCGAGTACCACATCCCCACGGTGATGGACATGCCCGAGACCAAGTGCATCGTGGTGGAGTCGGGCGAGCCCAACGGGCCCTTCGGGGCCAAGGAGGTGGGCGAGGGAGCCATCATGCCCACCATCCCGGCCATCCTCAACGCGGTGCGCAACGCCACCGGCCTAGTGCTCGATGAAACCCCGCTGACCCCCGAACGCGTCTACCAGGCGTTTAAGAAACAGAAAGGGGCATGAGCGCCCCTCCCTCCCCAGGCAAGCGCCCGGCGGCAAGTTCGCCGCCGGGCGCCGACCTTTCCTCTCGGCCGGTCAAGTTCGTGGTCCACGGCGAAGAGATGGTGGAAAAGAAGGTGCACCAGACCGGCACCAGCGGCAGGGTTTATTTGCCCCAGGCCTGGATCGGCAAGCGGGTCAAGGTTATCCTAGTTACCAAGTAATAATTCTTGCGCGGGATCGATCATGCCCTCAAGCATCACCATAACCGTGGACGGCCTGGCCGAGTCCGTACCCCAGGACACGAGCCTGCCCCAACTTATCCTTTTGCACCAGGCGCAGCACAAAGACCTGATCGTGGAGATCAACGGCCGGTTCGTGCATCCACGAGAATATGAGCAGGTAAGCTTCGCCCAAGGAGACCGGGTGGAACTCATCCACCCCGCCTTCGGGGGCTAGGCTTGGACTCCCGCTACACCATGCAGGAGCGCCTGGCCGGGTGGGGGACCCAGGGACAGTCCCGCCTGGCGGCCGCCACGGTGGTGATCCTGGGCCTGGGCGGTTTGGGGGGCACCGCGGCCCTGCTCCTGGTCCGGGCCGGGGTGGGCCGCTTGCGCCTGGTGGACCCGGACCGGGTGGCCCTGGACAACCTGCACCGCCAAATGCTCTACGACGAGGCCGACGCGGCCCAGGCCGCTCCCAAGGCCGAGGCTGCCGCCCGGCATCTGGCTCGCGTCAACCAAGAGGTGGCCCTGGAACCGGTCCAGGCCGAGTTTGGCCCGGACAACGGAGCGGAACTGCTGGCCGGTGCGGACCTGGTCCTGGACTGCCTGGATCGTCCCGAACCACGCCTGGTGCTCAACCGCTTGTGCCTGGAGCTGGGCCTGCCCTGGGTGCACGCCGGAGTTACCGCCACCCAGGGCCAGGTGCTGGTGTTGCGCCCCGGCCGCGGCCCCTGCCTGCGCTGCTGGTTGCCCGATCCCGGCGAACCGGCCCTTACCAGCGCCCGCGACGGCATCCTGGGCCCGGCCGCCGCGCTCATGGCCTCCTTGCAGGCCAACGAGGCCCTGAAGCTGCTCCTGGGCCGCGAGGAGGCCCTGCTCGGCGGCATGCTGGTGGCCCGCCTGTGGCCGCCCCGTTTTCATGAGGTGCGCTTCGTCCGCGACGCGGACCAGCCCTGCCCGGTCTGCGGCTTTTGAGCCTTCGTCCGCGCGGGGCCCTTTAGGAAACTTGCCCCCCTTTCCCTCCAACGCGCTATTATAGAAAAAACGCTTCATCCATGGCCCCACCCGCCCCACGGTCCCCGCATGACCGGGGCGTCGTGAGGCCTTGATGACCTTGATTAAGCTCAATTGAGGAGTTGGCAGAATGCTCAACGAAAAAATGGAAGCGGCCATCAACGGACAAATCAACGCCGAGATCTATTCCTCTTATCTGTACATGTCCATGGCCACCTGGTTCGACGCCCAAACCCTGCCGGGCATGGCCCACTGGATGCGGGTACAGGCCCAAGAGGAGTGGACCCACGCCATCAAGTTCTACAATTATGTCAACGACCGGGGCGGCCGGGTGAAGCTCAGCGCCATCGACGGACCTCCCACCGACTGGGACGACGCCCTGGCCGTGTTCAAGGCCGTGGCCGAGCACGAGGCCAAGGTCACCGGGCTCATCAACGGGCTCATGGACCTGGCTCTCAGCCTCAGCGACCACGCCACCAGCAGCTTCTTGAAGTGGTTCGTGGACGAGCAGGTGGAAGAAGAAGCCAGCGCCGCCGAGGTGGTGGGACAGATGAAACTGGCCCAGGCCAACCCCAGCGCCCTGTTGATGCTGGACAAGGATCTGGCCACCCGCGTCTTCAACCCGCCGGTGTGGTTGGTCATCTAAGCCGCGTCCCCCAGCCCCACGGAGCGAGTGATGCCCCTGTTGCGAACCCTGACCTGCGTGCTGGCCCTGGTGGCGGCCCTGGCCCTCCCGGCCCTGGCCGCGCCCCAGGCCCCCCTCAGCGAAGCCACCCAGGCCTGTCTGGACTGCCACAACGACGCCACCCCCGGCATCGTGGCCGACTGGCGGCGGGGCCGCATGTCCCAGAAGACCCCGGCCCAGGCCCTCCAGGAGCCCGAGGCGGCCCGCCGGGTGTCGGCCAAAAAGGTTCCCGCCGATCTGATGCTGGTGGCTGTGGGCTGCGCCGAATGCCACACCGGCGACGCCAAGGCCCACGCCGACAGCTTCGATCACGGGGGCTACCAGGTGCACCCGGTGGTCACCCCGGCCGACTGCGCCCGCTGCCATCCCCAGGAGCGGGAGCAGTATAGCCACAACCTCATGGCCCACGCCAGGGGCAACCTGATCAACAACCCCATCTACATGGACCTGGCTTTGCAGGTCAACGGCGTGCCCAAGGTGGAGGGCGGCAAGGCCGTGCTTACGCCGCCCAGCGCCCTGGCCGAGGCCGAGTCCTGCCTCTATTGCCACGGAACCGAGATCAAGGTGGAGGGCAAGCTCACCCGCGACACCGGGGACTTCGGGGAAATGGAGTTCCCCAAGCTGAGCGGCTGGCCCAACCGGGGGGTGGGCCGCAAGAATCCCGACGGCACCTTGGGCTCATGCAGCGCCTGCCACACCCGCCACCAGTTCGCCATAGAGATGGCCCGTTCGCCCTACACCTGCTCCGAGTGCCACAAGGGCCCCGACGTGCCGGTGTACAAGGTGTATCAGGTGAGCAAGCACGGCAACATCTACTACGCCATGCACAAGCAGTGGGACATGGCCAAGGTGCCCTGGACCCCGGGCAAGGACTTCACCGCTCCCACCTGCGCGGCCTGCCACGTCAGCCTCTTGAGCGACGCGGGGGGCAACGTCATCGCCCAGCGCACCCATCAGATGACCGACCGGCTGTGGGTGCGTCTGCTGGGGCTCATCTACGCCCACCCCCAGCCCAAGAGCCCCGAGACCTGGAAGATAACCAACGCCAACGGGCGAACCCTGGCCACCACTCTCACCGGCCAGCCGGCCGCCAAGTTCCTCATTGACGCCCATGAACAGAAGGCGCGCCAAGAGCGCATGGCCAAGGTGTGCGGGGCCTGCCACGCCCAGGGCTGGGTGCAGGGCCAGTTCGCCCGCCTGGACCAGACCGTCAAGGACTCCGACGCCATGGTCCTGGCCGCCACCCGTCTGATGATGGAGGCCTGGCAAAAGGGCTTGGCCCAGGGCCCGCCCAAGGCGAGCCCCTTTGACGAATACGTGGAGATGCTGTGGACCAGGCAGTGGCTGTTCTACGCCAACTCCACCCGCTTCGCCTCGGCCATGATGGGCGCGGACATGGGGGTGTTCGACAACGGCCGCTGGGACATGAACAAAACGGTGCGTCACCTCGAAGACTGGATCAAGGTGCACCAGAAGCCCTAGGGCCATAACTAGCGACGCCGACGCCCCGCCGAGATGGCGGGGCGTTTTTTTCGGCTCCGAGCCTACACCCCGCGGGTATGCTCGGGCCAAAGCTCCTTGTGCAGGGGAAGCTGGAAGCGCACCGGCAGGCGGTCTTGCAATATCCAATCGGCCACCTGGCTGGACGCGATGGCCCCATGAACGCAAGAGATGAGCACCCCCGCGCGTTCCGCCAGGCGGTGCTGCTCTATCATGCGGAGGGCATAGTCGTAGTCGGCCCGGTCGGCCAACACGAACTTGACCTCGTGATGGGGCCGCAGCATTTCCAGATTGGGCCAATGCATGCGCTCATGCATGCCCGAGGAAGGGCATTTGAGGTCCATGATCACGTGAACCTCCTCGGGCACCTGGGCCAGGCTGAAGGCCCCGCTGGTCTCCAGGAGCACCGTATATCCCTCCTGAAGAAACAGCTCCATCATGCGGGGCGTCGCTTCTTGGGCCAGGGGCTCTCCACCGGTGAGCTCCACCAACTCCACCCCCAGGCCGGCCACCTTGCCCAATATCTCCTCCAGGATCATGTCATGCCCTTCGGTCTTGGCGTAGGTGGTGTCGCACCAACGGCACTCCAAGGGGCAACCGCTGGTGCGCACGAAGACGCAGGGCAGCCCCACAAAGCTGCTCTCGCCTTGCAGGCTGAGAAATATTTCGCACACCTTGAGCTTGTACATCATCGCGCTCTCCCCGCGGCGGCCTTGGCCTTTCCCTTGAATTTAAGATATCATTTTTTAACGAGGCGGTGAATCTTCGGCCGGGCCGCCTCTTGCACGCTTGCCAAACATGGCCGTGGGAGCACTTTCGTTGCCCTACTTCGCTTTGGACAAAAAGTATTTCAGCAAGTTCGCCATTGCGCTGGGTCTGTTGGCCATCTCGGGAATATTCTTCCTGGGCTTCTGGGCCGCCACCGGGGATTTGGCCTATATCTCCAAGTATTTTTACATCCATCTGGCTTTCCTGCCCATACACGCCCTGGTGCTGGGCCTTATCCTGGACGAGTTGATCCAGCTGCGCGAGAAAATGGAGCGCCGCAAACGCCTCAACATGTTCCTGGGCATTTTCTATCGGCAAATGGGCATCGACATCATGCTCAACCTGCTCAACCTGGTTAGCAACCGGGACGAGTTGGAAGAGCAAATGCTGGTGGACAAGAGTTGGAACGCCAGGCGTTTCGCCAAGGCCCGCCGGGACCTGCACGGCTTCAAGTTAAAGATGGAGCCCAACCCCAGAATGTTGGCCGCCCTTATGGATACTCTGGTATCGCGGGAACAGGAAATCATCGCCATGACCCGCAACCCCCTGATGCTGGAGTTCGAGAGCCTGCATCATTGCCTGCTCAGCCTGTTCCACCTCATCGAGGAGTACCATTTCCGGGGGCCCATGGATAAGCTCCGCCCCGAAGTGCTCAAGCACTTGGCCCAGGACGCGGGTAAGGCCCTGACCAACCTGGCGACCCTATGGGTGGCCTATCTGGAGCACCTCAAGGACGAGCACCCGGTGCTTTTCGGCTTCCAGGTGGGGCTGCACAACAGTATCCAGCCCATGGAACTGGATGCCAACGGAGACTCGCCCGAGGACGACTGAGGGTGAACCGTAGAAGCCTTGCGTGAATCACGCCCAACCGGCCCAGCGCCCCAGGAACAGGAGCAACGGAGTCTGCGCCCCGCCGGCATAAGCGTGGTCATCCCCACTCTTGACGAGCAGGCGGGCATCGCCGCCTGTCTGGCCGCCGTGGGCTCCCCGACCGGGGTGGAGGTCATCGTGGCCGACGGCGGCAGCCGCGACGCCACCATCAGCGCCGCCCGCCGGGCCGGGGCCAAGGTCATCCATGCCCCCCGGGGCCGGGCCCGGCAAATGAACGCGGGCGCCGCCACCGCGCAAGGCGACGTCCTGCTTTTCCTGCACGCCGACACCCTGCTCCCCCCCGCTTGGGAGGGGGAGGTCCGCCGCATCCTGGCCCGGCCCCGGACGGCGGCCGGGGCCTTCACCTTTCGCCTGGACCGGCGCGGCGCTGGTCTGCGCTTCATCGAACTGAGTGTGGCCTGGCGTTGCCGCCTGGCGGCCATGCCCTATGGGGACCAGGCGCTGTTCGTGCGCCGGGAAGATTTCCTGGCTGCTGGCGGCTATCCCGACCTGCCCATCATGGAAGATTGCGAACTTGTGCGGCTGCTGAAAAAACGCGGGAGTATCATTGTTTCGCCCGCCGTGGCCACGACCTCGGCCCGCCGCTGGCAACGCAAGGGCCTTGTGGCCACTACCCTCTTTAACTCCCTGGTTGTGGTGGCCTTTTACCTGGGATACCCGCCCGCTCTCCTGCGCCGACTCTACGACCGTATTTGACCCTCGCCGGCTCCCGTAAGGGTCCCTCATGAAATCCATTCAGCTATCATATAGCGGGTTGACAGTAACATTGCTCGCGGATACTAATGGTTATTCACGATGAGGACTCGCGGGCCCGGCCCGCAAAACAGCGGGAGAAAAATCTTGTCTAACCCACGCACCGTAGAGGTGTCGGCCATCGCCGACACCGTGGCCCGCCTATGCGGCGAGGCCGACCTCTATCTACCTGAAGACGTGCGCCGCGCCTTTACCCAGGCTCAAGCCGACGAGCCCTCGCCGGTGGGCCGGGAAGTGCTGGCGCGCTTGTTGGAAAACGCGGACATCGCGGCCGAGGAAAAGATGCCCATCTGCCAGGATTGCGGCCTGGCGGTTATCTTTATCGACGTGGGCCAGGATGTTCATCTATCCGGCGGCGACCTGGCCGAGGCCATCAACGAGGGCGTGCGCCGGGGCTACAAGGACAATTACCTGCGCAAGAGCTCTTGCCACCCCTTCAGCCGAGAAAACACCGGCGACAACACCCCGGCCATCATCAACTACAGCATCGTCCCCGGCGACAAGGTCCACCTGTGGGTGGTGCCCAAGGGCGGGGGCAGCGAAAACATGTCCAAGGTCTTTTTGCTCACCCCGGCGGTGGGCATCGCCGGGGTCAAAAAGGCGATTCTGGAAACGGTGGAAGCGGCCGGCCCCAACCCCTGTCCTCCCATCATCCTGGGCGTGGCCGTGGGCGGCACCTTTGACCAGGCGGCGGTGCGGGCCAAGCGCACCCTGCTCAGGGAGTTGGACTCGGTGAATCCCGACCCCGAGGCGGCCGTTTTGGAAAAGGAGCTTTTGGAGGAAGTCAACAAGTTGGGCATCGGCCCGGCCGGCCTGGGCGGAGGCACCACCTGCCTCAAGGTGTTCGTGGACATCAAGCCTTGCCACATCGCCAGCCTGCCGGTGGCCGTCAACGTGCAGTGCCACGCCGCGCGCCACAAGGAGGCCGTGCTATGAGCGAGATCATCCTTCTGAGCCCTCCCTTGGTGGATTCCGACGTCTCCTCGCTCAAGGCCGGGGACAAGGTTTTGGTCAGCGGCACCATATATACTGGACGCGACGCGGCCCACAAGCGTATCGTAGAAGCCCTGGCCGAAGGCAAGGAGCCTCCCTTCCCCTTGGAAGGCGCGGTTATCTTCTATGTGGGGCCCTCCCCGGCCCCTCCCGGCCGGGTCATCGGCGCGGCTGGCCCTACCACCAGCTACCGCATGGATGCCTATGCGCCCACGCTGATGGAGCATGGCCTCAAAGCCATGATCGGCAAGGGCAAGCGCAACGATGAAGTGAAGCAGGCCATGCAGAAGAACAAGGCGGTCTACCTGGCGGCCATCGGCGGCGCCGGGGCCCTCATGGCCCGCTGCATCAAGGAGGCCGAGGTCATCGCCTACCCCGAATTGGGGCCCGAGGCGGTGCGGCGCCTGGTGGTGCAAGACATGCCCCTATTTGTGGTCAATGACGTGCAGGGCGGCGACCTCTACCAGCAGGGCCGCCAAGCCTACGCGCGCCAATAAACATAAAACCTCCGCCGCCCGGCGGCGGAGCTGGAGAGCGAGGCAAGGCAACCATGAGTAGTAGCGTAGATACCGCTATTTTTGTCAAACCCCCCACCCGGGCGTCGGCCTATCTGGACTGGCTCCAGATGCTGACCGGGGCGGGGCTTATCTTGTTCATGTGGAGCCACATGGTGCTGGTGGCCAGCGTTAACCTGGGCCCTAACGTGATGAACGCCATCGCCTGGTTTTTCGAGGCCACCTACATGGCCCAGGTGGGCGGACCCATCATCGGGGCCACCATGCTGCTGCACTTCGTGCTGGCGGCCCGCAAGATTCCCTACACCTCCGACGCCCAGGGCATAATCTGGCGGCACGCCCGCATGATGCGCCACACCGACACCTGGCTGTGGCTCATCCAGGCCGTCACCGCCATGGTCATCTTGATCATGGGCTCCATCCACATCTGGACCGTATTGACCAACCTGCCCATCACCGCGGCCAAGAGCGCCATGCGGGTGCAGGGCGGCTTCTGGGGCGTGTTCTACCTGATCCTGCTGCCCTGCGTGGAGTTGCACGTGGGCATCGGCTTCTACCGCATCGCCGTGAAGTGGGGCTTCATCAAAAGGGACACCCGCAAGGGCTTCCACCGCTTCGAGAACATCTGGACCGGCGTCTTCATCCTGATCGGGCTAATCACCATCATTCGGCTGTGGACCCTGCCGATTGCTGGCAACTAAGGAGGACGCCACCATGGAACACGAGACTTTCTACACTGATCTTCTGTGCGTGGGGGCCGGCCTGGCCGGCGAGCGGGTCGCCATCTCCGCCGCGGCGGCCGGGTTCGACGCCATCCTCCTCAGCCTGGTGCCCGCCCGGCGCTCCCACTCCTGCGCGGCCGAGGGCGGCATGCAGGCGGCCCTGGGCAACTGCGCCATGGGCGAGGGCGACAGCCCGGACGTGCACTTCGCCGACACGGTGAAGGGCTCCGACTGGGGCTGCGACCAGGAATGCGCCCGCATCTTCGCCGACACCGCGCCCACCGCGGTGCGCGAGGCCGCCTACTGGGGCATGCCCTGGAACCGCGTGGTGGCCGGCAAGGCCAAGTACTGGAAGGGCGGCGAGGAGTTCGAGGCCGAGGAAAAGAAGGACAAGCACGGCCTGATCACCGCCCGCGCCTTTGGCGGCACCGCCAAATGGCGCACCTGCTACACCGCCGACGGCACCGGCCACACCCTGCTCTACACCCTGGACAACAAGATCACCCAACTGGGGGTGAGCGTGCACGACCGGGTGGAGGCGGTGAGCCTGATCCACGACGGCGCCAACTGCATGGGCTGCGTGGCCCGCGACCTCAAGACCGGCAAGCTGAGGGTCTACCTGGCCAAGGCCACCCTCATCGCCACCGGCGGCTACGGGCGCCTCTACTCCGAGACCACCAACACGGTGATCAACGACGGCGGCGGCCACATCATCGCCCTGGACACCGGCCTGGTGCCCTTCGGCAACCCCGAGGCCGTGCAGTTCCACCCCACCGGCGTGGTGCCCACCAACATCCTGGTCACCGAGGGCTGCCGCGGCGACGGCGGCACCCTGCTGGACGTGGACGAGAAGCGCTTCATGGACAAGTACGAGCCCGCCAAGGCCGAGCTGGCCTCGCGGGACGTGGTCAGCCGCTGGATGATGTATCACATCGCCCAGGGCAAGGGCGTGCCCTCCCCCTACGGCGACCACCTGTGGCTGGACATCCGCCACCTGGGGGCCAAGCACATAACCACCAAGCTGCGCGAGGTCTACGACCTGTGCCGCAACTTCCTGGGGGTGGACCCCATCCACCAGCTCATCCCGGTGCGCCCGGCCCAGCACTACTCCATGGGCGGGGTGCGCACCAACAGCGACGGCGCGGCCTACGGCCTCAAGGGCCTTTTCTCCTGCGGCGAGTCCGCCTGTTGGGACATGCACGGCTTCAACCGCCTGGGCGGCAACTCCCTGGCCGAGACCATCGTGGCCGGGCGTCACGTGGGCACCAAGGTGGTTGAATTCCTTGAAGGGGCCCAGGTCACTCTTAGCTCCGCCCTGGCCGACGAAGGTCTGGCCAAGATGGACGAGCGCGTCAAGCGGCTGGTGAACCGGACCGACGGCGCGGAAAACGTCTACGCCATCAGGGACGCCATGCAAAAGGTGATGATGGACAAGGTGGGCATTTTCCGCAACGGCGACGACCTGCAGTCCGCGGTGGACACCCTGCGCGAAATCTATGCCCAGGCCCAGAAGATCGGCCTGCGCAGCAGCGGCGTGGGGGCCAACCCCGAGCTGGCCCTGGCGCTCAAGATGCCCGGCATGGTGCGCCTGGCCATCTGCGTGGCCTACGGCGCACTGATGCGCACCGAGAGCCGGGGCTGTCACGCCCGCGACGACTACAAGGCGCGCAACGACCGTGACTGGCTCAACCGCACCCTGGCCTATTGGCGCGACACCCAGGCGGACCTGCCAACGCTGGAGTACGAGCCGTCCACCCAGGTCATGTACCTGCCGCCCGGCGACCGCGGCTATGGCAAGACCGAGATTATTCCCATGGACGCCCCCAAAGAGGACTAGCCATGAGCAGGCAACTGACATTCCATATATTCCGTTTCAACCCCGAGGATCCCAAATCGGAGCCTCATACCGATACCTTCGTGCTGGAGGAGACCCCCAGCCTGACCCTGTTCATCGCCCTCAACAAGATCCGCGAGGAACAGGACCCGTCGTTGATGTTTGACTTCGCCTGCCGCATGGCCATCTGCGGCTCCTGCGGCATGGTCATCAACGGCCGTCCCGGCCTGGCCTGCAAGACCCTGACCACCGAATTGCCACAGGAAATCACCTTGATGCCCCTGCCGGTATTCAAGCTGGTGGGCGATCTGTCGGTGGACACCGGCACCTGGTTCCGCCAGACCAACACCAAGATCGAGTCCTGGATTCACACGGACCAGGAGTTCGATGCCGAGGCCGTCGAAGAGCGCATGGAAAACGACCTGGCCAACGCCATCTTCGAGCTGGAGCGCTGCATCGAGTGCGGCTGCTGCGTGGCTTCCTGCGGCACGGCCAACATGCGCCCGGACTTCGTGGGGGCCTTCGCCCTCAACCGCATCGGACGCTTCATCATGGACCCCAGGGATAAGCGTAGTAATCCCGACTACTTCGAGGTGGTGGGCACCGATCAGGGCATCTTCGGCTGCATGGGCCTGCTGGCCTGCGAAGACGTCTGCCCCCGCGAGATCCCCTTGCAGGATCAGTTGGGCATCCTCAGGCGCAAAATGGCCTTCCAAGGGCTCAAGAACATCTTCAAGCCCAAGGAGAAAGGCCATCACCGGCGCTTCTAGCGCCCTTGGCCGACTTTGTGGCGGGCCGCCCCTCAGGGCGGCCCGTTTCTTTGCGGCAGACCGCCGGGGGGAGTTTGTGTTTGACACTTCCCCGGGCTCTGGTCTAGCATAAACTGAGATTAATTATTGAAATTGGGCGGTTGGAGCACCAGGCCAATCCGCGGCTTCACGGGAGCTTCTTTTGAGCGACAACTCGCAAATCAAGGTCGTTTTTTCACCAGAGGAGATCCAGCGCCGGGTGCGGGAGTTGGCCGAGCAGATCACCAGCGACTTCGCCGGGCAGGAGCCTATCATGCTGGGGGTGCTCAAGGGGTGCTTCATCTTTTTAAGCGACCTGGTGCGCCAGGTGGATCTGCCTCTTGAAATCGACTTCGTGCGCCTGGCCTCCTACGGCAGCTCCGACACCTCCAGCGGCCGGGTGCAGCTGGTCAAGGCCCCTGAAATCTCCATCAAGGGCCGCCCGGTTTTGGTGGTGGAAGACATCATCGACACCGGCAACACCCTCAAGTGGCTGGTGGAATACCTTGAGGGCATGCAGCCCAGCTCCGTCAATCTGTGCGTGCTGGTGGACAAGGCTGAGCGCCGCGAGGTGGAGGTGGAGGTGGACTACGTGGGCTTCAAGGTGCCCGACGGCTTTCTTGTGGGCTACGGCCTTGATTTTGACGAGCGGTTTCGTTTTCTGCCGGGGATTTACGAACTCAACCCGCAAAGAGGCGGCGCGTAGCCATGAAGGTACAATGTCAAGGCTGCGGCACCGCTTTTCGCCTGGACGAAGCCCTGGTTCCTGCGGAGGGCGCCTGGGTGAAATGCTCGCAATGCGGCGAGGTCTTCCAGATCCACCCCGAACCAAAGCACGCGGGGCATTGGGAAAGCGGCGAGGACGGCGTCCTGGACTTGAGCGACCGGCCGCGTCCCGAGGATGAGTCGCTGCGCGAACGGGCGGATTTCGGCCTGCGGCAGCAACGTCTCGTCGCCGAGCGGCCACCCAGGGGCCTTTTGTTCAAGCTGGTTTTCTGGCTCATCGGGCTGCTCCTGCTGGTGGCCCTGACCGCCCTGGGCGCCGTGGTGGTGATGTCGCGCCTGGGGGTGGGCCACGAGGTGGTGGAGCGCGCCGCCCGTCTGCCTGGTCTGGCCCCCTTGCTGGGCCGCCCCGCCGGGGCGGGAGCGCCCAAGGTGCCCCCCGGGGCGGAGGCCTTCAGCCTGACCGAGGTGAAGAGCTTCAGCCGGATCAACGACGCCTCGGGCCGCATTTTCGTTATCCTAGGCAAGGTGGTCAACCACAACCCAGGCCCCCGTTCCCTGGTGTTGGTGCAGGGCACGTTGCGCGACGCCACGGGCAAGGTCGTGGGCCAGGCCACCTCCTACGCGGGCGGCGTCTTCAACCCCGATCAACTGCGCGACCTGGGCCTGGAAACCATAAAACAGCGCTTGTCCAGCCCCGAGGGCCTGGACGGCAAGCCTTATGTGGTGGCGGCGGGCCAAGCGCTGCCCTTTATGATCGTGTTGAGCGACCTGCCCGACCAGCCATTGGAGTACACCGCGGCAGTGATCGGTTCGGACCCGGTAAAGGAAAGGCCGGTGCGGCCCTGAACCCGCGCGCACAGCGCAAGTCCTTTTGGGCGGGGCCGGGGCAACCGGCTTACATGAACATGATTCAACGCGTAATTTGGGGCGTGGTTTGCAGCCTGGGCGTGGTGCTCATGGGCACCTTCGGCTACCGTTTGATCGAGGACTACACCTGGCTGGAAGCCCTTTACATGACCATCATCACCGTTACCACGGTGGGCTTCGGCGAGGTGCGCCCCCTCAGCAGCGCCGGCCGCATCTTCACCATGGTGTTGATGCTCATGGGCGTGGGCACCATCCTGTACCTGCTCACCACCCTCACCCAGTTGGTGGTGGAGGGCAAGCTCCGGGAAATAATGGGGAGAAGAAGCTTGGAACGCGCCATACGCTCCTTGAAGGACCATTACATAGTCTGCGGCTACGGCCGCATCGGGGCCCTGGTGGCGGAGATGATACGCGAGGCGGGCCGCGAGGTGGTGGTCATCGACAACAGCGAGGAAGTGACCCGCCGCCTGGAAAACGACGGCATCCACTACGTGTTGGGTTCGGCCACCGAGGATGAGAGCCTCCTGGCCGCGGGGGTGGAGCGGGCCCAGGGACTCATCGCCACCGTAAGCTCCGACGCGGACAACGTGTACATCGTGCTCACCGCCAAGGACATGCGCCCGGACATCTTCACCATCGCCCGGGCCACCGAGCCGGGCAGCGAGCGCAAGCTCAAGCACGCCGGGGCCGACAAGGTGGTGAGCCCTTACTTCATCGGCGCCCGGCGCATCGCCCAGACGGTGATCCGCCCTTCGGTAGCCGACTTCATCGATCTCACCTTTCACAGCACCACCGATCAGCCCCTGCGCATGGAGGAGTTGACCGTGGGCGCCCAAGCCCAGTTGGCCGGAGTGAGCCTCAAGGATTCCGGCATACGCCAAACCCTGGACCTCATCGTGCTGGCCGTGAAGAAATCAGACGGCAACATGCACTTCAACCCGCCGGCGGACACGGTGGTGGAGGTGGGCGACACCCTCATCGCCATGGGGCCGGGCTCTTCCATGAGCAAACTGGCCAAGATCTTGGACGGAAGGCAGGTCTAGCCTGGGCTCGGGGCCGCGGCCCTCAACCCATAAGCAATATCACCACCGCCCCGGCCACCATCAGGCCGCTGGCCATGAAGTGTTGGGCCAGGCGCTCCTCCTTGAGAAACACCCCGCCGTAAAGCACGGCCATGATGATGCCCAGGCGCTTGATCGCCACCATGTAGGCGGCCGGGGCCAGGGACAACGCCCAGAAGTGGCACACCAGCATGGCCGTCATGCACGCCCCCACCCCCAGCGCGGCCCCGGGCCGACGCAACCAATCCCAGCCCAACTGGCGCCGCGCGGCCAGAACCGACACTATCACCGCCGACATTCCCAGGGGATAGGCCGAAGCCATGAACCAGGGGCTGGAGGCGGCCAGGGCCACCTTGCCCAAAGAAATGGTGTAGGCGTACAGGGCGCTGGCGGCCAGGGCCAACAGGGAGCCCCTCTCCCTGGTCATGGCCAGAAAAGGCGCGGCCCAGCCCCTGCGGACTTGGTGCAGGTTGAGGGCATAGGCCCCGGCCACCACCAGAAGCACCCCGCCCACTCCCGCGGCGTTGGGCACTTCTCCCAGAAACAGCCAGGCCGTGCCTATGACCAACAGCGGCGTAAAAGCCAAAAAAGGCATGGTCAGGCCCAGGGGAGACACCTGGATGGCCTTCAGATAGCAGAACAGGGCCAACACCTCGGCGGGCAGGGCCATGGACACGGCCCAAAAAAAGGCCGGCTCTACGGGGGGCATCGGAGTCAGGGCCAGCAATACCAGACACACCGGGACCAGGCCGGTCAGGCGCACCAGGATCATCTGTCCCAGCGGCAGGTCGCTGAAATGACGCTTGGTGAGATAATCGGCCGTGGCCATGCAAAATGCCGAGGCCAGAGCCAGCCAGAACCAGCTCACGCGCTTCGTTCTCGCAGAAAGGACTCCAGGCCGGGCCGGTCGGGCAAAGCGGTGCGCCCGCCCAGGGCGGTGACGCTGATGGCGGCCAGGGCGCAGGCCGTGGCCAGGGCCTCGCGCGGCCCCTGGCCCAGCAAGACGGCGTGGGCCAGGCCCGCGTGAAACACGTCGCCCGCCCCGGTGGTGTCCACCGCCTCCACCGCGAAGCCGGGATGGCTCGCCAGCTCTCCCTCGGCCAGCATCTGGGCACCCCCCTCCCCCCGGGTGCGCCCGGCCCAAAGCGGGCCCATGGCCGCCAGAGCCTCCAAGGCCTCGCGGGGGTCGTCCTTGCCGGTCAGGCGCTGGGCAAAGTCGTGCTGGCCCACCACCACGTGGCACAGGCTCACCAACTCGGCGGTGCCGGGCTCGATGCGCTCGGCGTCCAGGGTGAGCACCGCTCCAGCGGCGCGGGCGATGCGGGCGGCCTCCAGGCTGGCCGCCATGAAATGGCCGTCCAGGTGCAGCAGGCGGCAGGAGGCCAGGCGCTCCCGGTCCAGGTCGCCCGGCTCCAGGCGACAGGCCTCGTCCCTGGTCCAGACGATGGTGCGCTCGCCTCCCTGCTCCTCCACCAAAATGAAGGCCTCCTGGCTGCCCAGGCCGAGCTTGACCACCAGTGAGCCGGTATCCACCCCGAAGCCGGCCAGGCGCGGCCCGGCCAGTCCGCCGGCCTCGTCGTCGCCCACCACCCCGGCGTAGCTCACCCTATGGCCCAGGCGAGCCAGGGCGCAGGCGGCGGTGGCCGCCTGGCCTCCGCCGGAGTTGACCATGCGGCGCATGCGAATCTTGCTCCCCCGCCGGGGATAGCGGGGGATGAGGCAGAGATGGTCCGAGGCGTTGAGCCCCAGGCAAACGGCGTCCCAGGGACGCTGCCCGGCCGCGGGCAAACGAAGGGGCCCGCCGCCGGGCAAGTGGTTAGCCTTCCTTGGGCAGGATGCGCACCGGCACCAGGCCTTCCAGGGAGTTGGCAAAACGCTCGGCGTCGCTCAACTCGCCCACGATGGCCCCGTAGTGCATGGGGATGGCCAGCTTGGGCCCGATGGCCTGGGCCGCCGCCACCGCCTCCTCGGCGGTCATCACGTAGGTGCCGCTGACCGGCAGCAGGGCCACGTCCACGTGCAGCTGATCCATCTCCGGGATGTAGTCGGTATCCCCGGCGTGATAGATGCTCACCCCGTCCACGGTGAGGATGAACCCCAGCCAGTTGTTGGCCCGGGGGTGGAAGTCCTTGTTGAGGTTGTAGGCGGGCACCGTCTGCACGGTAAGGTCGCCCAAGGTCACCTTCTGGCCGGGCTCCAGGGCTTTCACCTTGCCGCTCAGCTTGCCCGCGCTGTCGGACTCGGTGAGGATCACCGTATCCTCGCCCTGAATCTTGGCCACGTCCTCGGGCACGCAGTGGTCGAAATGATCGTGGCTGATCAGGATCAAGGCGGCCTGGGGTCCCGCGGTTATCTCATAAGGGTCAAAGTAGATGGCGCCCTGGGGCCGGTCCAGGCGAAAGGTGTCATGTCCCAGCCAATGCAGGTTGCTCACCACCTTGTCGATGGCAGCTTGGTCGGCCATGGTTCCTCCCTTGTCTCGTCGGATGGCTTACGCTTCGGCCAGCACCACGCGATGGTTGACCAGGGACATGGACTTGATGCGCCCGGCCAGGGTCTTTTGCTCGCCGTATATGGAAACCAGCCGAATGGTTCCGTCTTCTTGAGGCTCGATTAGATCCACGTCGGCCAGATAAAGCTCTTCCTGGCCCTTTTGATTGAGCAGATAAGCTGTGGCTTCACACATGGGAAATCATCTCCTTAAGTCTGACCTGCACGATATGGTCCACTTGGTGGGGTAGGGGCTCGCGGTTGACGCTGGCCACTTCCACGTTTTCCTGGGTAAGGGGCAGGAGGAACTTGCGGGCGCGGCAGGAGGCCACCGCGGCGGCCACGGCCGGGGTTATCTCGCCCATCATGGAGTTGGCCAACACGATGCCGATGGGCCCGATAACCACGTCGGCGTCCTTGATGGTGACCAGGATGGCGTTTTCGCCGGTGGCTCCCCGGTTGGCCCCGGCCTTCATCATCTGGGCGGTGGCGATGGCGTTGCTGCCCAGGGCCAGCACTTCCACCGTCTCGCCATATTCATCCTTGAGGCGGCGAATGATGACGCTGCCGATGCCTCCGCCCTGGCCGTCTATTACACAGATGCGCACGCTTGCCTCCTTATTTAAAAGAGAATACACTGATGCCCTATAGCTGACAAGCCCGAGCTCGGGCTCAAGCAAGCCGGAAATGGAGAGTATTGGTCGCATGATCCTAGTGGGCCTGGCCTTGATAGTCGGAGGCTATCTTTTAGGCGCCGTACCCTTTGGGCTCCTGATAAGCCGCGCCTTGGGCGGACCTGATCCCCGCCAAGGAGGCTCGGGCAACATCGGAGCCACCAACGTGTCCCGTCAGGCGGGCAAGGCCGCCGGGGCGCTCACGCTTTTGCTGGATATCGGCAAGGGCTTGGGCCCGGCCCTGCTGGCCGACTACTGGCTCACCCCCTGGTGGGCCGGCGCGGTGGGTCTGGCCGCCTTTGTGGGCCACTGCTGGCCGGTGTATCTGCGCTTCCGGGGCGGCAAGGGCGTGGCCACCTTTTTGGGCGTCCTGTTCGGCCTGGCCCCCTGGGCCGGACTGGCCACCGGCCTGGTGGTCATCCTCCTGGCCTTTGTAAGCAAGCACATGTCCCTGGGGTCCATGGTGGGCTGCACCAGCTCGGTGGGCTGGCTGTGGGTCGCCGGGGCGCCGGTCGCCTTCATGGTCATGGCTTCGCTGATGAGCCTGATCGTCGTGTACAAACACCGGGAAAATATCGGCCGCCTCAAGGCGGGCCAGGAGCACGGCTGGCGCTGAGACGGCTATAGGCGTCCCTTGCGACGGACCTTCTTGCGCTGGGCCTTGGGCAGGCGCTTGGCGGGCCCTCTCTTTTTGGTGGTGAAGTCCCAACCATCTTCCCCGCCCTCTCCGGTGGGGGGTAGGCCCAAGGCCACCTCCAACAGACGACCGCCGAACTCCTCGGAAGAGATGACCACCGCGCCGTGCGCCCGGCAGCGCCCGGCCAGCTCACGATCGCTGGTCACCACGGTGATGCCGTTGCCCTCCTTGGCGGCCAGGGCGGCGATCACGTCGTCGGCCGAGCGCTCGGCCCCGGAAAAGCTCACCGGCGTGCCGGCCAGGCGATCCTTGGCGCCGCCCGGCTCTATCCCGCCATCGAACACCACCTTGACCTTGTGGGGACGTTTCTTGCGGTACAGGCGCAGGGCCTCCATGAGGGCCTCGCGGCCCTGGCCATTTTCCGAGGCAAAGGCCAGCTCGGGCACGGTGTGGATGAGGTTGTATCCGTCGATTACCAGGCGCATGGAAAGAAGCTAGCCGTTGAAGAGCTCCAGCAGTCGCTCCAACTCCTTGTTGGAAGAAAAGCGGATGGTGATGGCCCCCTTTTTGCCCTTGCGCTTAATCTCCACCGGAGCGCCCAGGCGATAGCGCAGATCTTCGGCCAGGCTGGCCAGGTGCACCTCTTCCCGGGTGGGGGCCTTGGGCGGGGCCGGGGCGCTGGATAGCTTTTTGACCAGGGCCTCGGCGGCGCGCACCGAAAGCCCCTTGGCCACGATCTCGTCCCGGGCGGCGCGCATGGCCGCCTCGTTGCCCAGCGACAGGAGAGCCCGGGCGTGGCCGGCGGTCAGCAGCCTGGCGGCCAGATCCCTTTGCAGCTCGTCGGGCAGCTTGAGCAGGCGCAGGCTGTTGGCCACGGTGGATCGGTCGCGCCCCACCCCCTTGGCGATATCCTCCTGGTTGAGCTGAAACTCCTCGCCCAGGCGGCGGTAGGCCTGGGCCTCTTCCAGGGGATTGAGATCCTCGCGCTGCAGGTTCTCCAAAAGGGCCAAGAGCAGGGCCTGCTGATCGGTGGCCTGGCGCACCACCACCGGCACGGAGGTGAGGCCGGCCATCTGGCTGGCCCTGAGGCGCCGCTCGCCGGCGATAAGCTGATAGCCCTGATCCACCGGCCGCACCACCAGGGGCTGCAACACCCCGTGCTCGGCAATGGACTCGGCCAGGGCCTTGATGGCGTCACCGTCGAAAATGCGGCGCGGTTGGTAGGGGTTGGGTTCCAGGCGTTCGATGGGCAGGGCCACCACCCTCTCGCCGGGTCCGGGTTCGGTGGCCAGGCCCCCGCCGGGGTAGTCGTCATCACCCAAAAGGGCGGCCAGGCCTCTTCCCAGGGCGGGCGCCTTGCGGCGCGGAGGCTTCTTTTTTTCCTTGCGCTCGCTCATGCCGCCCGGCCCTCCTGGGGCGCCCCCGAATTACCCCGGGGGCCTTGTATTACTTCCTGGGCCAGGGCCTGATAGCTCTGGGCTCCGGCGCAGCGAGAATCATAGAGGATCACCGGCAGGCCGTGACTGGGGGCCTCGGAAAGGCGCACGTTGCGCGGCACCACCGTGTCGTAGACCATGCCCTTGAAATGACCCCGCACGTCCTCGGCCACCTGATGGGAAAGATTGTTGCGCTGGTCGAACATGGTCAGCAGAATGCCTTCCATCCGTAGCCCGGGATTCAGGGTGCGGCGCACCCTGGCGATGGTGTGCAACAGCTGGGTGAGCCCCTCCAGGGCGTAGTATTCGGTCTGCAAGGGCACCAACACTCCGTCGCAGGCCGTGAGGGCATTGAGGGTCAGCAGGCCCAGGGAGGGGGGGCAATCCAGTAGGATGTAGCCGTAGTCATCCTTCAGGGGAGACAGGACCTCGGCCAGCAGGCGTTCGCGCCCCGCCGACCCAGCCAGCTCCACCTCGGCTCCAAAGAGGTTCACGTCCGAGCCCAACAGGTGGAGATGCTCAACCTCGGTGGCCCGAACCGCGTCCCGGGCCGCTACCTGGTCGATCAGGACGTGGTACAGGGTGGGGTCACCGGGCTCCAAATCGACCCCCAGGCCGCTGGTGGCGTTGCCCTGGGGGTCGCAGTCAACCAGGAGGGTGATTTGCCCGGCGCTGGCCAGGCAGGCGGCCAGGTTGACCGCCGTGGTGGTCTTGCCCACCCCACCCTTCTGATTGGCTATGGTTATGATTCGGCCCATGCCCTACAACTTAGCCGGGCCAGGCCGGCTCAAGCAAGCCCCAAAGGGCCGGTTAATGCCGTTTGCCCTTTTTCCCACTCTTTTTCTTGGCCTTTTTTTGCCGGGCGGCGCCGGCCGCCTTGCCTGGGCTGACCTGGGCCGGGGCGGCCACGGCCTCCACGGGCTCTGGACGGGCCACCGCGGCCTTGGCCGGGGCGGAACTCCGCATGCTCATGGGCTTGCCTTCCGGCAAAAGCAACAGCACCGGGCTGGCCACGAAGATGGAGGAATAGGTTCCCACCACCACGCCCACCAACAGGGCCAGGGCGAAGTCTTCGATGACCCCGCCGCCCAGGACGAACAGGCACAGCAACACCAGCAAGGTGGTGCCCGAGGTCAAAATGGTGCGGCTCAAGGTCTGGTTGATGGACTCGTTGATGGTCTGGCCCAGGGGCTGCTTGCCGGCCGTCTTGAGGTTCTCGCGGATACGGTCGTAGACGATGATGGTGTCGTTGAGCGAGTAACCGATGATGGTCAGCAAGGCGGCCACCGTGGCCAGGGTGAACTCCTTGTCCAGCAAGCTGAACACGCCCACGGTGATGACCACGTCGTGAATCAGGGCCACGATGGCCCCCAGGGCGTAGCGCAGCTTGAGCAGCCAGCATGCGCCCACCGTCACCACCAAGGCGGTGAGGATGAGCAGCACCATGGCCATGCCCTCTTCTCCGCCCATGGCGGCGATGAGGGCCTGCACCAAAAGGGTGGCCCCCACCAGCACCCCGGCCATCACCGCGGCCAATCCCCATTTCTGCTCAAAGCGTCCGGAGATGTAAACCGCGATCATGACGATGGCGTAGAAGATGGCCAAAAGCGCCTTTTCCCGCAGATCCTGGCCCACCTTGGGGCCCACCATCTCCACCCGGCGCACTTCCACCTTTCCCTTGCCGTAGCTTTCGGCCAGGGTTTGGCGGACCCGGTCGCTCAGGCCTTGCAGCTTGAGCCCGGCGCGCTCATTGCGGATGAGGAACTCGTTGTTCTTCTTGTCGCCAAAGCCCTGCACCAAGGATTGGTCCATGCCCAGGGGGGCCAGGGCCTTTTTAATGGCCGAGGCATCGGTGGGTTCGCTGAAGCGCACCTGCACCAAAATACCGCCGGCGAAGTCGATGCCGTAGTTGGGGCCGCCGTGGGCGAACAGGGTCACCACGGTCATCAAGATCAGCAGGCCGCTGAGGATGAAGGCCTTGCCGCGGCTGCCAACAAAATTGATGTTTACGTTCGGCTTTATAAATTCCATGGATGCTCCACCCTAGATCAGAAGCTTCCGGGGCCTGAACTGGTGCAGGTAAAGGTCAAACAGCAACCTGGTGAAGGTGATGGCCGTAAATAGCGACGAGGCGATACCAATGGACAGGGTCACCGCGAATCCCCGGATGGGGCCGGTGCCGAATTGGAACAACACCAGGGCCGCGATCAGGGTGGTGATGTTGGCGTCCAAAATGGTAAGGGTCGCCTTGCCGTAACCGGCCTCCACCGCCGCGAAAGGCGTTTTGCCCATCCTGACCTCTTCACGCACCCTCTCGAAGATCAGCACGTTGGCGTCCACCGCCATGCCGATGGTCAAGATGATGCCCGCGATGCCCGGCAGGGTCAGGGTCGCCTGGAAGGCGGCCAGGGCCCCGGTGATAAGCACCAGGTTCAGCAACAGGGCCAGGTCGGCGAATGCGCCCGCCAGGCGGTAGTAGAGCAGAATGAAGCCAACCACCAGGAGCAGGCCCACCACCATGGACAAGATGCCCTGGTCGATGGAGTCCTGGCCCAGGCTGGGGCCCACGGTGCGCTCTTCCAAAATCTTCACCGGAGCGGGCAGCGCGCCCGAGCGCAGCACCACGGCCAGGTCCCTGGCCTCTTCCATGGTGAAGTCGCCGGAGATGCGGGCCTCGCCGCCGGTGATGGGTTCTTGGATCACCGGAGCCGACTGCACCTTGCCGTCCAGGATGATGGCCAGGCGCTTCTTCACGTTGCGGGTGGTTATGTCGGCGAACTGGCGCGCGCCGGCGCTGTCGAAGGCCACCGAAACGTAGGGCTGGTTGTACTGGGAGTCCATCTGCACGCGAGCGTCGGTGATGGTGGCCCCGGTCATGGCCACCCGGCGGTGCACCACGATGGGCTCCTTGTCCACCCGGCCGCTGGCGTGGTCGCGCCGGTACATGGTCAGTATCTCGTCGCCCGGGGGCAAGGTGGCCTTGGTCGCCGTGGCGGCATTCACCGAGTCGTCAACCAGCTTGAACTCCAACTGGGCCGTCTTGCCGATGAGGGCCACCGCCCGCTGGGGGTCTTTCACGCCGGGGAGTTGGATCAGGATGCGACCCTCGGACTGGGGCATGATCTCCGGCTCGCTCACCCCGAACTGGTCCACCCGGTTGCGGATGGTCTCCAGCGCCTGGGTGGAGGCCTGGTCGGCGATGTGCTTGGCCGCCTTGGCGGTCAGCTGCAAGACCACCTTGATCTTGCCGTCCTCCAAGGTGCGGCTGGAGGCCACGGAGAAGTCGGGGTATTCCCGCTTCACCAGGTCTTCCAGCTTGGCCCGGTCGCTGTTGTGCAAAAGCACCAGGCTGATGGTGTTGTCCGCTCCGGTCTGGGGGCTGATGGCGCGGATGTTTTCCTCGCGCATCTTGCGCTGCAGCTCTTGGCTGGTGCGCTCCACGGAGGCGGAAACCGCTTTTTGAGTCTCCACCTCCAGGATGAGATGCATGCCGCCCTGCAGGTCCAGACCCAGCCGGATCTTGTCGCTGGGCAGGGTGTTGGTCCACCAGGCGGGCAGCTTGCCGCCTCCTATGGTGGGCACCAGGTAGAGCAGGGCCAAAATGACGACCACAGCCACCAAGGTGGACTTCAAAAAGAAGTTCTTAGGCAAAATGAACTCCTAACGCAGCAGTTGGCCATCCCGCCCCGATGGGGGGATGGTGCACTTGGATTCCAGCTAGCGGCTACTTTTTGGCCGGCGGGGCGGGGGGCGTTCCCTCGGCGCCGACCACGCCGGCTACGTGTCCCCGGCTGACCTTGATGCGAACCTGGGGAGCGATCTCCAGGGTCAGGGTCTGCTCGTCCATACCGGTCACGCGGCCGAAGATGCCGCCGTTGGTCAGAATCTTGTCGCCTTTTTTGATGTTGCCCAGCATGGCCTTGTGGGCTTTGGCCTTTTTCTGTTGGGGCCTGATGAGCAGGAAGTAGAAAATCACGAACATCAGGACGAGCATGGGGATGGGGCCGGAGAGAAGTCCGCCCAGGCCGCCCGCGCTTTCTCCACCGGTGGCGCTCTTTTGCCCAGCGCCCATGGCCCAGGCGGTGCCCGTGGTCAACAAGTCAAACATTTAGTATCCTCCCTAGGTTAACGCTACCCGCTCTTGGCCCGGGGACTCCAGCCCAGCGAGCACCTGGCGGGCGTAGCTGTCATATCTGTTTTCGGCGATGGCCCGGCGCAGCCCGGCCATTAACTGAAGAATGTAGTGCAAGTTGTGCACTGTGTTCAAGCGATAAGCCAACAATTCCTTGGCCATTATAAGATGGCGCAAGTAGGCCCGGCTGTAATGGCGGCAGGTGGGGCACTGGCAGCCCTCCTCCACCGGCGCGGGATCGTCCTTGAACCGGCTGTTGCGCAGGTTAAGGCGACCCCGGGAAGTCAACAGGGTCCCGTTGCGGGCCATGCGGGTGGGCAACACGCAATCGAACATGTCCACCCCCAGGCCCACGCAGCGCACCAGGTCGGCCGGCTCGCCCACCCCCATGAGGTATACAGGCTTGCCTTCCGGCAATTGGGGCGTGGTGCCCTCTATGACCTCCATCATGCGTGGCTTGGGTTCGCCCACGCTGAGGCCGCCCAGAGCGTAGCCGTCCAAATCAAGCTCTGCCAGCAATTCCACGCTACGCGCTCGCAGGTCACTATACACCCCGCCCTGCACTATTCCCAGCAGAGCGCCCCCTTTATCGCCGCGCGCGGCCAGGGCGCGGGCCGCCCAACGGGCGTCGCGCTCCAGGGAAGCGGCCAGATAATCCCGCTGGGAACCGGGCGGCGGGCACTCGTCCAAAACCATCATCAAGTCCGAGCCTAACAACTCCTGGGCCCGCACCACCGACTCCGGGGTCATGCGCAGCAGCTGGCCGTCCAGGTGGGAGCGGAAGCTGGCCCCCTCCTCGTCCAGGCTGCGCAGGCCGCTCAAGGAAAACACCTGAAACCCGCCGCTATCGGTGAGGATTGGGCCGGGCCAGTTCATGAAGCGGTGCAGCCCCCCCAGCTTGTCCACGGTCACCACCCCCGGCCGCAGCATGAGGTGGTAGGTGTTGCCCAGGATCATCTGGGCCCCCAGGCCGGAAACCTCTTCAGGCAAGAGCCCCTTGACCGTGCCCTGGGTACCCACCGGCATGAAGGCCGGGGTATCCACCACCCCCCGCCGGGTGTGCAGCCGCCCGGCGCGGGCCTTGCCGCTGACGGCGGTTATTTCGTGCCTCAAACGCGCCATCAGATTATCAACATGGCGTCGCCGTAGCTATAAAAACGATAACCCCGCTGAACGGCCTGTTCGTAGGCGGCCAAGACCCGCTCGCGGCCGGCCAGGGCGGCCACCAGCATGAGCAGGGTGGTGCGGGGCAGGTGAAAATTGGTTATGAGGCCGTCGGCCACCCGGAAGGAGTGTCCAGGCGCGATGAGCAGCTCGCACCATCCCGCGCCGGGCTGGGGCACCCCGCCGGGGCCGGGCCGCCACTCCAGGGAGCGCAGGCTGGTGGTGCCCACGGCAATGACCCGCCCTCCCCGCTTTTTGGCCATGGCCACCGCTTCGGCCGCGGCGGCGGAAATCTCCACCCACTCCGCGTGCAGGCGCCCGGCCGCCAGGCGGGCCGGGTCGGGCTCGGCAAAGGTGCCATAGCCCACGTGCAGGGTCAGGCTGGTGTGCTCCACTCCCCGGCGGGCCAGGGCGGCCAGCAATTCACGGCTCAGGTGCAGCCCGGCGGTGGGGGCGGCCACCGCGCCGGGGTGGGCGGCATACACGGTCTGGTAGCGCCGGGCGTCCGCCTGGTCCGGCCCCCGGGGTCGCTTGATGTAGGGCGGCAGAGGGGTGGCTCCCCGGGCCGCGGCCAACTCCAGGGCCGAGCCGGAAAACTCCACCAGGGCTTGCCCCCGCTTGCCCCGCTCTATTACCCGCGCCCAGGTCTCCGGTTCGCCCTCCAGGCGCAAATCGGCGCCGGGGGCCAAGGTCTTGTGGGAGCGCAGCAGGCACTCGTGACGCTCGCGACCATCGGCCAGGCGCTCTCGGGGCATGGCCGGAGACAGGAGCAATATCTCCACCTTGCCGCCGGTGGGCTTGGCCGCCCGCAAACGGGCCGGAACCACCCGGGTGTCGTTGAGGACCAACAGGTCTCCAGGACGCAGCAGCTTGGTGAGTTGGGCTATCTTGTGATGGCTGGACGGTCCCTGGCGGCGGGGCAAACAAAGCAACCGGGCCTGCACCCGGCGGCGGGCCGGGGATTGGGCGATTAGCTCCGGGGGCAGCTCATAAGCGTAGGGCGCCAGCAGGTCTTGGGGTTGGCTGTTGTGGGGGAGGGTTTCCGCCATGAGTCCCGCTTTTGGTCCCGTCAGGCCATGCCGAAAATAGTCACGGCATATTGAGTGGTTAGATGGGCAGCTCCCCCGTGGGGAGCAATTCAGTTGAACTATGCATATTACGGTGAGGCACCCCGCTTGTCAAGGAAGGCCGGGAGCTACAACTGCTTTAATCCAAAGCACTTGAGGCTTTTTGCTTGACAGAAACGGGCCGGACAAACAACCATAGGCACGTGCTATCAACCAAGGCATATACTATTACTGAACGCCCAGCCGGGCGCGCATACAAACTCAAACCGGAGTGGGCACATGGCCATCTACGTAAAGTGTAAAACCGAGGACTGCGGCAACGAAATCCTGGCGCCGGAATACGCTCAAACCCCCTTTGACAAGTTGGAAGACGCCTTGCACAAAAAAAATTACTACCTGTGCCCCAAATGCGGCCAGGTCAATCCCTACCTCAAAGAGGATCATTACGAAAAATAAACGGTATTTGAGTATGTTGGGGCGGGCCTGCCGGGCTCGCCCTTTTTTTTGCCCTCGGGGCGCCCAGAGGGCGGACCAAGTAGCCCGCCACCAAGCGGCCGCGCCGCCTTGGCTTGACACCAGAGGCCCCATGGCTTAGCGTGCCAGCAGCGGTCCTGTTCGCGGTGGAGGCTCCCATGACACAAATGGTCAAGGATTTCGATTGGCGGCGTCCAGGCACCTTTTTACCGGTGGCCATGGCCGCCTCCTTCAAGCCTCGGGCCTTTTTCGCCCAGATGGAAAACCGGGGCGACCTTATCACCCCGCTGATGTTTTTGGTGTGGGTCCATCTGTTGGCCTCCCTGGCCGCGCTCGTCGCCGGCTTCCCCCTGAGTGCCGTGGCCTGGGGTTTGGCCACCCGCCTGGTGGTGGACCTCATTTTCGTCGGCCTGGTCTACACCATCGGGCACCACATAATGCGCAATCCGCTAAACGCGGGCGGCTTTCTGCGCGTGGTGTGCTATTGCCTGGGCATCAAGCTCATCGCGGTGATCCTGCCCTTTTTGCCGGCCTATCAAGACGCCTTGATGGTGCTGGTCTATGTCTTCTTTTTCATAACCCTGTACTTCGGGCTGCGGGCGGCGGCGGGCTTCACCTTTTTGCAATCCGCCACCTGCGTGCTGTTGTCCGTGGTGGGCATGGTGCTGCTGATGAGCCTCATCGGCAACATGACCGTAACCGTGCCTTCCCAAGGCGTCGCCGGAGGCGGAGCCCCGTCCACCGGTGCCGTCCGCTAGCAACCCCAACCGCCATGTTATAAAATCTGCCCAAGTCGGCACCCTCATAATCGGGAGCGCTTCTTGAAAAAAGCCAAAGGGCTAAAATGGACGGCGGCCGCGCTGGTGATCTTGGCCCTGGCCGCGGGGCTGTGGACTTGGTGGCCCCAGGGCGATCAGGGCTTGCAGGTCAGCGGCAAAGAGTTTCAGGTCAAGCGCGGCACCATCCGACGCATGGTGGTGTCCACCGGTACGGTGAAGCCCCAGGTGGGGGCCGAGGTCAAGGTCGGCGCGCGGGTCAGCGGCCGGGTGGAAAAGCTATTGGTCAGCATCGGCCAGACGGTCAAGGCGGGCCAGGTGGTGGCCTTGATCGAGCACCAGGACCTGGAGGCCAAGCTGCGCCAGGCCCAGGCCGAGCTCAACGCCGACCAGGCCCGCCTGGTGCGGGTGCAGACCACCGGCCCCAAGGAGATCGCCCGGGCTCAGGCCGAGCTGACCGAGGCCAAGGCCACCCTGGACCTGACCACCCTGGACTATGGCCGTCAGGAGAAGATGCGCTCCAGCGACCTGGTGGCCCAGGACGCCCTGGATCGGGCCCGGGAAAAGCACCAGGTGGCCCAGGCCCGCCTCAAGGCGGCCCAAGCCAAGCTCAACCAGGTCCGCCACACCTATGAGCAGGACGTCAAGGTGGCCCAGGCCGACCTGGCCGCTTCCCAGGCCAAGCTGGCCACCGCCCAGGTAAACCTGGACTACGCCACCATCCGGGCCCCCATCGACGGCGTGGTCTCCAGCGTGTCCACCCAGGAGGGCGAGACCGTGGCCGCCAGCCTGAGCGCGCCCACCTTCATCACCATCGTGGATCTGGCCCGCCTGCAAGTGGACGATTTCGTGGACGAGACCGACATCGGCCTGGTCAAGCTGGCGCAAAAGGCCTTTTTCACGGTGGACGCTTATCCGGAGCAAAAGTTCCGGGGCGAGGTGGAGGCCATCCAGCCCTCGGCCAAGATCGTGGACGACGTGGTCTACTATCCGGTGACCGTCAAGATCCTGGGCGACTACCAGGACAAGCTCAAGCCGGAGATGACCGCCACGGTGAACATCATCGCCGGGGTGCGCCGGGACGCCCTGCTAATCCCGGCGCCGGCCATCCGCCGCAAGGCCGGCAAGACCATGGTCTACGTGAAGCGCGAGGGCACGGTGGTCCTGGTTCCGGTGGAGGTGGGCTGGACCGAGGAGTTGCGCGCCCAGATCACCAAGGGCCTTCAGGAAGGCGAGACCGTAATTATTCCCACCAGCGCCCCCCTGACCTCCGCCAGACCGGGCGCGGGGCACTGATACCCCGGTGATCAAGCTAAAGGGCATCACCAAGACCTATTACCGGGGCAAGGTTGAGACCCCGGTGCTGTTGGGCATCGACCTGCACGTGCGCCCCGGCGAGTTCCTGGCCATCATGGGCCCCTCGGGCTCTGGCAAGTCCACCTTGCTGCACATCCTGGGCCTGCTGGACCGCCCCAGCGGCGGCTCCTACCTCCTGGATGGCGCGGAGGTATCCACCCTGAGCGACGACGAGCTGGCCCGGCTGCGCAACGACAAGCTGGGCTTCGTGTTCCAGGCCTTTCACCTGCTGCCCAAATCCACCGCCCTGGACAACGTGCTGCTGCCCTTCACCTACGCCGGTCACTATCCCCCCGACGCCCGGGAGAAGGCCCGCGTGGCCTTGGGCCGGGTGGGCCTGGAGCACCGGCTGCACCACCGTCCCGGCGAGATGAGCGGCGGGGAGTGCCAGCGGGTGGCCATCGCCCGGGCCCTGGTCAACGACCCGGAAGTGATTTTCGCCGACGAGCCCACCGGCAACCTGGACCAGCGCTCCTCCCTGGAGATAATCAGCATCCTGCAGGGGCTGCACGCCGAGGGACGCACCATCGTCCTGGTCACCCACGACTCGGCGGTGGGTTGCATGTGCAACCGCTTGCTCCGGGTGGTCTACGGCAAGGTGGCCAGCGACGAGGCGGTGGCCGAGCCCACCATGGCCCTCCAGCAACTGGAGGTCCTCAAGGGCGCGGCCAAATGAACCTGGGCTGGCGCTTGATAAATGCCGCCCTTGGCTCCCTGTGGGCCTTCCGCTCCTATGCCGCGCTGATGATGATCGGCCTGATCATCGGCATCGCCTCCCTCACCGTGATTCACCAGATCGGCCAGGGGGCCCAGCAGGCGGTGAGCGCCCGCATGGCCTCCATGGGCTTTGGGGCCGACTCCTTTTTCATCTCCTCCGGCGGCGGACGCCTGGGAGTGCGCCGGGGCATGAAAAGGGTCATGACCCTGACCCCCGAGGACGCCCAGGCCATTGCCCGGGTGGACGGGGTGGCCCACGTGCTGCCCCACAAAAACGTGGCCCGTACCCAGGTTTCGGCCGGCGGCAACAACACCACCACCCGGGTGCGCGGGGCCACCCCCGGCTGGGCCGCGGCGCGCAACTGGCCCATGCTGTCGGGGCGCTTCGTCAGCCGGGCCGATATCGGGGGCAACGCCAGGGTGGCGGTGCTGGGCACCACGGTGGCCAGGGAGCTTTTCGGCACGGCCAACCCGGTGGGCAAGCGCATCCGCATCGGCCGCACTCCCTTCATCGTGGTGGGGGTGCTGGAATCCAAGGGCGCCAGCAGTTGGCACGACCGCGACGACATGGTGCTGGTGCCCCTGTCCACGGCCACCAAACGCCTGAGCCGCGACGACAAGCTCAGCGGCATGCGGGTCACCATGAACGACGCGCGGCGGGTGGAAGAGGTCAAGGCCGAGGTGACCCGCGTTTTGCGGGAAAACCACACCCTGGGACCGGGGGTGCCCGACGACTTCTTGATCATCACTCCCGACGAGTTGATGAAGCTCATCACCCGCCAGAGCCGTTCCCTGGTGGTCATGCTCACCTTTGTCAGCGCGGTGAGCCTGTTCGTCTCCGGGGTGGTGATCATGAACATCATGCTGGTGGCGGTAAGCGAGCGGGCCTATGAGATCGGGGTGCGCCGGGCGGTGGGGGCCAGGCGGCGCGACATCCTCTATCAGATCCTGGTGGAGTCGCTCATGGTGGCGGCGGCGGGCGGGGTGTGCGGCCTGCTCTTTGGCCTGCTCTTGTCCTACCTGGCCACCTGGCTGTTGGCCATACCCACCGCCTTCAGCCCCATGGGCTTCTTGTGGGCCCTGGGTTTCAGCGCGGCGGTGGGCCTTTTCTTCGGCGTGGCCCCGGCCAAAAAAGCGGCCGGCCTCAACCCGGTGGAGGCCCTTCGATGAACCTGATGCGCTCCCGCCGCCTCATGGCCGCCGCCTGGGAGGGGTTGTGGGGCCACCGCCTGCGCGCCGCTCTGGCCGCGGGGGGGCTTTTGGTGGGGGTGGCCGCGGTGGTGGTGATGGTGGCCGTGGGTCAGGGCACGCGCAACCAGGTGTTGGAGCGCATCACCGCCCTGGGCACCAACGCAATCTGGGTGCACTCGGCCAAGCGCGCCTTCAGCGGCCTGCGCGGGCGCACCACCAGCGCGGTCTCCGTCCTGGAACCAAGCGACGCCGAGGCCATCGGGCGCCTGGAAGGGGCCGAGGGCGCCACGGCCCTGGATACGCGACTGGTGCGCATTTCCGGTCCGGAAGGCACCACCGACGCCCAGGTGGTTTCCTCGCTGCCCAACATCTTCGAGTTGGAGGGCCAAGGCTTAAGCGAAGGCCGCTTTTTCAACGCCTTGGAAGAGCGCTCCGGCAAGCGGGTGGCGGTGATCGGCCGGACCCTGCGCGAGCACCTGGCCGGGGAAAACTCCCTGGTGGGGCGCACCATCGAGCTCAAGAAGCAGCCTTTCCTGGTGGTGGGGGAGCTCTTGCCCAAGGGCGTGGACGCCAACGGCAACGACCTGGACGACCGGCTCTACATTCCCCTCAAGACCGGCCAGGCGCGCCTGATGGGCGGCAGGCGCTACGTGGGGCTTCTGCTGGCCAAGGCCGAAAGCGAGGACGCTATCGGCGGCTTGACCCAGGAGATCACCCGGCTGCTGCGCCAACGGCACAACCTGCGCCCCGGCCAGCCTGACGATTTTTCCCTGTACACCCAGCTGGAGGCCATCCAGACCAGGGAGGAGTCCAGCCGCATCTTTTCGGCCACCATTACCGGCGTGGCCGCCGTTAGCCTATTGGTGGCCGGGGTGGGCATCATGGCGGTGCTGCTCATCTCGGTAAAGGAGCGCACCACCGAGATAGGCCTGCGCCGGGCGGTGGGGGCCAGGCGGCGCGATATCCTCTGGCAGTTTTTGGCCGAGGCGGTGATCCTGGGCCTGGCCGGGGGGGGCGGCGGGGCCTTGCTGGGCCTGGCGGCGGCCCTGGCGGTGCGGCTCTTCGGCTCCCTGGATTTCGCCCTGCCCGTGGCCCCGGCGGTGGGCGCGGGCTTTTTGGGCCTGGTCATATCCATGGTCTTCGGCCTGGCCCCGGCCCGCCGGGCGGCGGGCCTCACCCCGGTGGAGGCCCTCAGAGACTAGGCCGCGCCGTCCGCCCCAAAGCAACGAGGCCGCCCGCTATCGCGAACAGCCTCCTCGCATCGGACCAACATCCGGCATCACCTTCGCCTGCAGCCGCCTGACCAGAGGCCGCCGGCGCGGCATGGCGCTTTCCGGCCGACCGCGCTAAGCCCCGAACTGGGCCCCGCAATAAGGGCAGTAATTGAAGCCGGTGTCGTGCAGGGCCTCGCCGCAGGCGCTGCAGCGAGTGATCATCTCATTGGCGCAAAAGGGGCAGTAGAGGAAGCAGCCGCACTGCTCGCGCGCCTCCAAGGGCATATCCTGCCACTGTTCCTGGCAATCCTGTTCCTGGCAAACCTTTTCCTTGCGGGCCGTATCGGACATGTCTATTCTCCCGTCCCCTCCTGGGGGACTTTTTCGGTAAGCTCCCGGAGCAGTTCCAGGGAGGCCAGGGCGTCGTCTTCCTGGACCTTGTGCAGGGCAAAGCCCGCGTGGGTTATCACGTAGTCGCCCAATTCCAACTCCGGCACCATCAGGGTAGAGATGCGCCGGTGCACCCCGCCCACCTCCACGGTGGCCATGTCCTGGGCCAGCTCAATTACCTTGGCTGGTATGGCCAAACACATTGGTCACCTCGCGGGGTTGGGCGGCGGGGCGGGCCGGAGAGCCCAGGCGCTCCAGTTCCAGGAGCACCTGCTCCACCAGGGGCTCCACCGCCTTTTCCACCCTGGGGGTCAGTTCCAGACCGTAGTGGTCGATGTCGTCGAACTCCACCCCTATGACCACCACCTCGGGCGGGGTGCCCATGAGGGGCAGCAGGGCCATGGTCTCCATCAGGTCTATCTGGTGCAGGCTGTCCTTGTATTGGATGTGCTCGGGCCGGGCCTCCCAGGGGAAGCGGTAGACCGTGCCGGGCTCTTCGCCGCCGCGCACCGCGTCCACCACGATCACCCGCTGGGCCTCCATCATGGTCCCGGACAGGGCCAGGCCCAGCACGCCGCCGTCCACCACCTTGACGTTGGGCGGAAAGTCGTAGCGGGCCATCAACTCATGGACCACCCGCACGCCCACCCCTTCGTCGGTGAGCAGCACGTTGCCCACTCCCAGCACCAGAATTTCTTGTGCCTCGGGCTCGTTCATCTTGGCCTCAAATATAGCAGAAAGGCGGCGGGGCAGCGATGATCCCGCCGCCCCGCCGCCCGTGATCAGGCGCCTAGCATACCTTGAACTTGCGCACCTCGTTGGTGTCCGGATCTATCACGTGCACCCCACAGGCGATGCAGGGGTCAAAGGAGTGCACCGTGCGGATGATCTCCAGGGGAGCCTTGGGATCGGCCACCGGGGTGCCGATAAGGGCCTCCTCCACCGGGCCCACCTGGCCCTGGGCGTCGCGGGGCCCCAGATTCCAGGTGGAGGGCACCACCAGCTGGTAGTTGGCGATCTTGTCTTCCTTGTCCTGGTGAATCCAGTGGCCCAGGGCGCCGCGCGGCACGTCTATGAGCCCGTAGCCCATGGTCTCGCCGGGCCATTTCCACTCGGCCACGGTCTCCACTTTGCCGTCGCGGATCAGCTCGATGGCCTCGTTGATCCAGGCGGCCATTTCGTCGGCGATGACCTTGGTCTCGATGGCCCGGGCGGCGGTGCGTCCCAGGGTGCTGAACAGGGCCGTGGCCGGCACGTTGAGGTGCTTGAGGGTGGCCTCCACCATGGTCTTCACGCCGGGCTGGCCCTTGGCGTAGGCGGTCAACACCTGGGCCAGGGGCCCCACCTCCATGGGCTTGCCATGATAGCGGGGGGCCTTGAACCAGGAGTATTTGCCGTCATAGTCGAAACGGGCGTTGTCCAGCGGCTCGGTGACCCCCTTGGCCGGCGGCAGGGGCGGACCGTTCTTGTACCAGGCCCGGGTCACCTCTTCGGTGATGGCCTCCGGGTCCACGGCGGAGATGCCCCCCAGGTCGCGGTTCATGATGACCCCGCCGGGCATGAAGAACTTCTCTTCCAAATAGCGGCCCGAGTTTTGCGGGAAGCCGCCGTAGGCCAGGAAGTTGGTGCAACCGCCGATGTTGCGGGCGCCCCAGTCCTTGTAGAAGCTGGCCACGGCCAACACGTCGGGGATGTAGACGTTGTCGATAAACTCCTGCATCTCCTTGAGGTAGTAAAGGAACTCGGCCAGGCGGTCCACGTTGCTGATGTCGCGCACGCAGGTGACTCCGCCGGTGCAGTAGGCCTGCACGTGGGGGTTCTTGGCGCCGAAAATGGCCATCATGCGCGCCGCCCGGGACTGGATGCGCAGAAGCATTAGGTAGTGGGTAACGGCCAGCAGGTTGGCCTCCGGGGGCAGGCGGTAGTCGGGGTGGCCCCAATAGCCGTTGGCAAAGGGCCCCAGCTGGCCGCTGGCCACCAAGGTCTGAAGTTTTTCTTTGACCGCCCTGAAATCCGCGGCGCCGCTGTTGGGGTAGTTGCCCAACTGGTCGGCCAGGGCGGCGGTCTTCTTGGGATCGGCCTTCATGGCGCTGACCACGTCCACCCAGTCCAATGCGCTGAGCACGTAGAAGTGGACCATGTGGTCGTGCAGGAACTGGGCGCCGTGCACCAGGTTGCGGCAGATGCGGGCCAGGGGCGGAATTTTCACTCGCACCGCGTCGTCCAGGGTGCGGATGGAGGCCAAGGCGTGCACCTCGGTGCACACCCCGCAGGCGCGCTGGGTGAGCAAGGGAGCGTCACGGGGATCGCGTCCTTGCAGAATTATTTCCAAACCGCGAAAAAGCTGGGCCGAAGACCAGGCGTTGGTTACCTTGCCGTCTTCAATCTCCACATCGATGCGCAGGTGCCCTTCAATGCGGGTTATGGGATCGATGGTGTATTTGGCCATCTGAATCGTCCTCCTTCAGGGAACTGGTTTGGTTCAGCTAAACCTTCCGTCGGTCCGGTTTAGATGGACACATAGAAGGGGGACTGCTCGTCCCAGAAGTTCGGCTCGGAGCAACCGATGCAGGGGTGCCCCGCCCCCACCGGCCAGTTGGTGCCGTCGTTAAACTTGATCAGAGGACAGTTGTTGTAGGTGTTGGGGCCTTTGCATCCCATCTCGAACAGGCAATAGCCCTTCATGGCTCCGTCGTCGCCGAAGGTCTTCACGAACTCCCCGTTCTCGTAGTGGGAGCGGCGGGGGCAGTTCTCGTGGATGGTCTGGCCATAGGCGAACAAAGGACGGCCGTTGTCATCCAGGGCGGGCAGCTTGCCCAGCAGCAGGAAGTGCACCACCGTGGAGACCATGTTGATCACGTTGGGCGGACAGCCGGACACGTTCACCGTCTTGATGCCGGTGGCCTCGCTCACGCTCATGGCCTTGGTGGGGTTGGGGGCCGCGGCCTGCACCCCGCCGAAGCAGGCGCAGTTGCCCACACAGATGGTGGCCAGGGCATGCTTGGTGGTCTCCTTGGCGATCTCCAGCATGGTGCGGCCGCCCACCCGGCCGTAGATGCCGTCGTTTTTGGTGGGGACGCCGCCCTCGCACACCAGGATGTATTTGCCATCGTATTTGGCCATGGCATCGCTAAGGGACTTTTCAGCGTTGTGGCCCGAGGGAGCCATGATGGTCTCGTGATAGGCCACGTTGATGATGTCCAGGAGAATCTGGTCGATCCAAGGGCGGGTGCTGCGGATAAAGGACTCGCTGCACCCGGTGCACTCGGCGAAATGCAACCAGATGACCGTGGGGCGCTGTTTGGTCACCATGGCCTCGGCCACCTTGGGAATCATGTTGGGGGCCAGGCCCAACACCGAGGTGACCACCGTGGCGTATTTTATAAAATCACGCCGGTTTACTCCCTTGGCGTCTATCGTGCTCAACACTTCTGCCTTTAGCTCCATCGCTCTTTCCCTTCTCGCTCCCCCCGTTAGCGTTGTGGGGAAACAACCTTGATAACAGTTGGTTGCCTAAGACTCACACCTATCCCTCGGGCCTACGGACTTACGCCCTTACGGCCTATGCCGCAGAAGGAACGGTGTTTTTGGGCTTATAAGCGGCGCGTTCGGTAGGATAGCAACAGACCCGGGGCAGAGGTCGGAGCGAGAATCGGAGATTGTGCTCAAGTGCTCACCACACCGCATTTGTGTTATCATCATGGACTTTTAGCGGCTTCGCGGTCAAGTCGATTTTACTTATTAATAGTTATTACTTTAATAAATTATATGGCCATGGGTAGGCCTGCATTTCAGGTCTATTTCCGCCTTGCTTTACACCTTCTTCCGGCCAACATATACTCCAAGCATTACGGTAAAAGAGAGAGTTAACTTGGCCATGGCTTTCCAAAGCAGCGCTCCGGCCGACCACGCAGGCTATCCCTTCGCGGCCATAGTGGGGCAAGACCGTCTGAAAAGGGCCCTCTTGCTCTTGGGGGTGGATCTGGGCCTGGGCGGGGTGCTGCTGCGGGGGGAAAAGGGTACGGCCAAGTCCACCGCCGCCCGGGCCCTGGCCGCGCTGCTGCCTCCCATCGCGGTGGTGGACGCCTGTCCCCAGGGCTGCGATCCGGCCGGGCCCCTTTGCCCGGCCTGCGCCGCCCGCCCCGCTCCCCTGCCCAAGCGCCTAGTGCCAACGCCCTTTGTGGAGCTTCCCCTGGGAGCCGGCGAGGACTGCCTGGCGGGCAGCATCGACCTGGCCGCCGCGGTGCGCCGGGGGGAGTTGCGCGCCCGCCTGGGGCTGTTGGCCCGGGCCCACCGGGGGGTGCTCTACATCGACGAGGTCAACCTCCTGCCCCCTCATCTGGCCCACCTGGTGCTGGACGCGGCGGCTTCCGGGGTGGCCCATCTGGAGCGCGAAGGCCTCAGCCTGAGCCACCCGGCCCGCTTCGCCCTGGTGGCTTCCTACAACCCCGAAGAAGGACCCCTGAGCCCCCAACTGGCCGACCGCTTCGGCCTGTGCGTGCAGGTGAGCGGAGAGCCGGACCCGACCCTCAGGGTTGAGGTGCTGCGCCGCCGCCTGGCCTTTGAAAACGACCCCGCGGCCTTTGCCGCCCGCTGGGCCCCGGCCGAGGACGAGCTGCGCCGCCGCCTGGTGCGGGCCCGCGCCCTGCTGCCCGAGGTGCTGGTGAGCCCGCCGGCCCGCCGCCAAGCCGCCCTGCTGGCCGCCCGAGCCCACAGCCAGGGGCAGCGGGGCGAGCTGGCCTGCATCCGCGCGGCGCGGGCCCTGGCCGCCTGGCGCGGCCTGGCGGAGGTGGCCCCCGAGCTGGTGGACGAGGTGGCCCCCCTGGCCCTCTTGCACCGGGCCAGGCGTGCCAACGCCCCGACGCCCCCTCCCCTGCCCCGGGTGCTACGCGAAGAGTTGCCGCCCGAGGAGGCCCAAGCCGCCCGCGCCGAGCCGGTGGAGCGGGAGATGGCCCAGAGCGGCGACCAGCCCGGCCAGGAGCGAAGCCTGCGCATCCTGAGCCCCGGCGAGGTGCGCCCGGTGGCCACCCGCCTGCCCGCCCGGGAATCCACCAGTCGGGTGCAGGCGGGCCGCCGCGACAGCCGCGAGGTGACCGGATCCCGGGGACGCTACATCCGGGCCTCGGCCCAGCGCCTGGGGCGGGGTTTGGCCCTGGACGCCACCTTCCGGGCCGCCGCGCCCCATCAAATAAGCCGCCGCACTCCCGGCGGCCCGGCCCTGGTGGTCAGGGAGCCGGACATCCGGGAAAAGGTGCGCGCCGCCCGGCGGGGCCGCCTACTGGTGTTTTGCGTGGACGCCTCGGGCTCCATGAACGCGGCCGCGCGCATGAAGACCACCAAGGCCGCGGTGCTGGGGGTGCTCACCGAGGCCTACCAGAAGCGCGACCGGGTGGGCCTGGTGGCCTTTGGCGGCACAGGAGCGCGGGAGCTGTTGCCCCCCACCTCCAGCGTGGAGGTGGCCCGGCGCATGCTGGCCGAGTTGCCCACCGGCGGCAAGACCCCCCTGGCCGCCGGTCTGGTCAGCCTGGCCGCCGTGCTGGAACGGGAACTGGCCGCCGATCCCAAGCTCACCCCCCTGGCCATCATCATGACCGACGGGCGGCCCAACGTGCCCTTGGCCGCCGGCCAGGGCCTGGGCTATGATCCGGGCAAGGCGGGCAACAAGGGCGGCGGCTGGGGCGACGGCTGGGGCGACGGCGGCTACGCCGACCGGGAGGTCTTGAACCTGGCCCGCCGCCTGCACACCAGCTTCCGGGCCCGCTTCGTGGTGGTGGACACCGACACCGGCCATCACCACGAGATAAACCTGTGCCGGGCCATGGCCGAATACCTGGGGGCCCATTGCGTATCCCTGCGCCGCCTCACCGCCGAGGGGGTGCTGGATCTGGTGCGGCGGCACTGGGAATGAGGAGGGGTGTGGAAAAATACCGCCAATTGGGCCTGGAGATGGGCCTCAGCCACGTGGTGCCCCTGGGGCCGGAGCAGGTGTTCTTCGATCCCCGAGCGCGGCTCAAATGCCGCTGGGGCTGCGAGGACTTCCACCAGCCCACCATCAAGTGCGGAGCGCGCGGCCTGAGCCAGGCCGAGTGCGTGGAGATGATAAACCGCTATTCGGATATCCTGCTCTTGCATGGCCACGACGCCCATGTTTTGAGCAAGGCGGTGTTGGCCTTGGAAGCGGCGGCTTTCCATGACGGCCACTACTTCGCCTTTGGGGTTAGGTATTGTAAACTCTGTCCCTCCTGCGCGGTGGACCGGGGCAAGGAGTGCATCCAGCCCGACAAGGTGCGCCCCTGCGACCAGGCCATGGGCATAGACGTGTACCGCACCGCCCGGGCGGCGGGCCTGCCCATCCGGGTGTTGCAGAGCCGAGACGAACAACAGAACCGCTACGGCTTCGTGCTGATTAATTGAGCGAGCAAGGAAAAGCAGCCTTGGACAAACAGACTTCGGATAAATCGGCCAATCCCGCCTACCCCTTCGCGGCCATCGTGGGCCAGAACGACATGAAGCTGGCCCTGATTCTCAACGTGGTCAACCCCAAGGTGGGCGGCGTGTTGATTCGCGGCGAAAAGGGCACGGCCAAGTCCACCGCGGTGCGAGCCCTGGCCCGCCTGCTGCCCGCCCAGCCCACGGTGAGCGACTGCCCCTACAACTGCGACCCGGCCAACCCCTGCCCCGCCTGCCGGGAGCGCCTGGCCGCCGGCGAGAGTTTGCCCGTGGAGCAGCGGCGGGTCCGGGTGGTGGAGCTGCCGGTGGGAGCCACCGAGGACCGCCTCTTGGGCACCCTGGACCTGGAAGCGGCGTTGAGCGAGGGCGAGGCCCGCTTCTCGCCGGGCATCCTGGCCGCGGCCAACCGCCAGATTCTCTACGTGGACGAGGTGAACCTCTTGGACGACCACCTGGTGGATGTGCTGTTGGACGCGGCGGCCATGGGGGTGAACACGGTGGAGCGCGAGTCGGTGAGCCTGAGCCATCCGGCGGCCTTCACCCTGGTGGGCACCATGAACCCCGAGGAAGGCGAACTCAGGCCTCAGCTCACCGACCGCTTCGGCCTGTGCGTGCAGGTCAAGGGCCTGGCCGACCCCGCCCTGCGCCAGGAGGTGATCGTGCGCCAGTTGGCCTGGGAGGCCGATCCGGCCGCCTTTGCCGCCGCCTGGGCCACGGAAGGCGAGGCCATAGGCCTCTCCATCGCCCAGGCCAGGGAGCTACTGCCCTCGGTGCAGGCCGGACCGGGGGTGTTGGAGCGGGTGGTGGCGGTGAGCCTGGGCCTGGGCACCGACGGCCACCGGGGCGACCTCACCCTGCTCAAGGGCGCGCTGACCCTGGCCGCCTGGGAGGAGCGCGGCGAGGCCACCTTGGATGACGTGAACCGCGCGGCCCTGTTGGCCCTGCCCCACCGCTTGCGGCGGCGGCCCCTGGCCGAGATGGAGTTCGACATCGCCGACAAGATCAAGCGAATATGAGCCAGGGTTTGGTTACGGATTGCCCGGCATATTTTGACGAGGCTCCGTAACCGCCATGAGGGGCCTGGCGTTGCCGTAACTCAGTCCTGATCCTTGAAATGCTTGAAGGCCTTGCCGCCATCGGGCATCATGGCCCCCCGCACCAGCTCCATGTGCCGGAGGGAGGCGATCTCGCGCATGAGGGCGGCCTCCTCCAGGCCCGTGGCCTTTATCAAATCCGCCAGGCTGGCGTGTCCCTGTTCACCGATCAGCTTGAGGATGGTCTCCTGGGCCGCGTTCAACTCCTGGGTGTCCAGGCGGCTGGCTGTGTAGGTGGCCCAGGGATCGCAGGTCTTGGCCGGGCTGATGGCGTCGATGTAGCAATCTTCGCACAGTTTGAGCCCCCCGTGTTCGCGCATCTCGTCCGGTTCCATGCTGGTGTTGCATTTTTCGCAGAGCATTGTTACCTCCATTCATGGCCCTGTATATTTCGATACCCCAGGATGGGCCGCAATGCAACCGAGGCAAAGCCCTGGCCAACTCCGGGCCGTGGCGGCATAATGGGATAGCCTTGCCCCAGGCTATAATCGAGGGAGCTCGGAGATGACCGCCCGTTCGTCCTACGCCAAACCAACGGCCACGGCCAAGAAGCTTTCGGCCCTGGTGCTGGCCCAAGATCAGCCCACCCTTGATGGCATCAATCAAGGTTTGCGAAGCAGTTTTGAGTTGAGACTGGTTTCCAGTTTTCAGCAGGCGCAGGAATACTTGCGCCAACAGGCCGTGGACCTGCTGCTGGTGGAAGCCCACTTGGCGGACGCGGAATTGCCCGAGCTGCTGGGTGAAATGGCCAACCGCTTCCCCCATGCCCCCGTTATCCTGCTGACCGGCCTCAGCGAGGTGGATTACGCCCTGGACGCCATCGGTTTGGGGGCAGCCGACTACTTGCGCAAGCCCTTTACCATGGGAGAGCTGCGCCACACCCTGAGCCGTGCCATGGAACGTCAGCGATTGCGCAGGGAGTTGGAGATCATCCGCTCGGGCCCGGCCCGCAGCCTGGCCTCCGTCATAGCCCGGGACACGCTGATGAAGGAGGTGTGCCACCTGGCCGAAACCGTGGCCGGCACCGACGTGACCGTGCTGCTCAGCGGAGAGACCGGCACCGGCAAGGGCCTCTTGTCCCGGGCCATCCACGACAGCTCGCCGCGCCGGGAAGGTCCCTTTGTGGAGATAAACTGCGCGGCCATTCCGGCCACCTTGATCGAGAGCGAGCTGTTCGGGCACGAGCGGGGTTCCTTCACCGGGGCGGTGGCCCGCAAGATCGGCCGGGTGGAGGCGGCGGCCAAAGGCACCCTGTTCCTGGACGAGGTGGGCGAGATGCCCTTGGACATGCAGGCCAAGATGCTGCGCTTTTTGCAGGAATTCACCTTCGAACGGGTGGGGGGCACCGAAAAGCTCAAGGCCGAGGTGCGGGTCATCGCGGCCAGCAACCGCGACCTGGGCCAGGCGGTGCGCCAAGGCCTGTTCCGGGAGGATCTGTTTTACCGGTTGCACGTCATAGAGCTCAGGGTGCCCGCCCTGCGCGAGCGTCGCGAGGACATCCTGCCCTTGGCCGAGCACTTCCGGGAGATTTTCAGCGCCAAGTACGACAAGCCGGTGCTGGGCTTTTCTCCCGCGGCCACCGGCCAGATGATGCACCACGCCTGGCCCGGCAACGTTCGCGAGATGGAGCACGCCGTGGAGCGCGCGGTGATCCTCTGCCCCGGCGACGTCATCGACCGCCTGGACCTGGCCACCGATTCCCTGACGCCATTGTCGCCGCCCGCACCGCTCAATGAGCCTGAGCACGGCCCCCGGATCAACCTGGACATCCCCCTGGCGGATTTCCTGGCCATGCACGAGCGGGATTATTTGGCCGCCCAACTGGGTCAAAGCCGAGGCAGGATCAGCCGCACCGCCCAAGCGGCGGGGCTGAACCCCAAGACCTTGTACTTGAAGATGCAGCGTCACGGTCTGCGCAAGGAGGACTTTCGCGACGATGGTGACGAGGAAAAGTAGCCGAGGTAAGGTTAGCAATCGTCAGGGGGGCATGTAATAATTCGCTGATTGCGTTTTGATTATTGGCCGCGGCGGCTGCTCGGCGAGGAGCGGGCCGGGTCTTTGGCGAGCGAGGGACGGCAGCGTGATTGATAACGACCTGGATAAATCGCAGGAGCGGGCTTTGGCGGTGTTCGGCGGCGACGCCGTGCACGGGGGCGACATATGGGGCTGGTCGCGGCGACTGAACAAGCCGGTGGACGAAATACTGGACCTGTCGGCCTCCCTGAACCCCCTGGGGCCGCCTCCCGGCCTGGACCAAGCAATAGCCAGGGCCATGAGCGGGATATGCCACTACCCCGACCGCCTATCCTATGAGTTCCGCGAGACCCTGGCCGGCAAGCTGGGCACCAGCGCCACTTGTCTTCTGCCGGGCAACGGCTCCACCGCGCTGATCCGCATGATCGCCCGCGCCCTGGACCTGAAAAACATCGTGCTGCTGGCTCCCGCTTTTGGGGAGATGGCCCGTTCCCTGGCCATCGCCGGGCGTCACTTCCACTATTTGCTCACCCGCGAGCAGGACGGCTTCGTGCCCACCTTCCATGACCTGGAAAACCTGTGGGACATGGAGCCCTCGGCGGTGATCTTCAGCAACCCCACCACTCCGGCGGGCACCCTCATCCCCCGCGATATCCTCGACAGCATCATCGAGCGCGCCGCCCGCCGGCGGGTGTGGGTGGTGGTGGACGAGGCCTTCATCGACTTCGCGGACGAACAGGCCCGCTCCTGGGCCTGCGAGGCCATGAAGCGACACAAGCGGCTTTTGGTGTTGCGCTCGCTCACCAAGTTCTTTTGCATCGCCGGGCTTCGCCTGGGCTATGCCATGGCCGACGCCGACACCCTGAGCGATTTCGCTCCCCTGGGCCAGCCCTGGTCGGTCAACACCCTGGCCCAGGCCGCGGGCGTGTTCTGTCTGGGCCAGGATGAGTACGTCCAAAAGACCCGCGAGTCCATGGACCGCTGGCGCCGGGAGCAGACGGCCGCCTTGGACGAGCTGGGGCTGGGTCCCATGCGCGGCGTGGCCAACTACCTGCTGTGCCGCCTGCCGGGCGACGGACCCACCGCCGCCCAAGTGGCCGCTCACACCGCCCAGCAGGGAGTGCTGGTGCGCCCGGCCGCCTCTTTCGTGGGCTGCGGCGAGCACCATCTCAGGGTAGCGGTGACCACCACCGAGGAGCAGCAACGGCTGCTGGCGGCGCTGCGACCGGCCCTGGCCCAAAAGGTTGACCGAGTTTAGATTGGAATTCTACAAGGGCTGTTCCCGGCAAGCCGGGAGGTCCATCAGCCCTATTGACGAACCAGGGCCTCCAATAGCAGCTCGCCCAGGCGGCGGCCGTTGGCGCTCACCTGCTTGATGCCCTCGGGCTCCAGGCCGTCCCAATGGCAACCCGCGGTGACCACCACCCTGGTCTCCAGCCGGGCCGAGAGCAACTCGGCGATCGCCTGGGCCAGGCGGTCCTCCTTGTGGCTGGGATAGGTGAACACCGAGGCGGTGGCGCTGGTTCTCGCGGGGTCTGCAAGCGAGGGGCGCGGCGCGGCCATGGCCACCGCCCCCACGTGGGGCAGCTCTCCCCCGGTAATCAACACCACCAAATCCGGTCCCACCCAAAAGGCGCTGGCGCTGATGTCCAGGCGGCCGGAACCGGTGCTGACCGACAGGCTTTCGGGCATGGCTGACATGGCCCCTCCCCTCACAGGCATTTACTCCAAAGGCTCCAGCTTTTGCTTCTGGCTGATGGCATACACATCCTCAAAGGCGGCCACCGGGGCCGGTCCGCGTATGACCACCCCAGCCACCACGAAGCCCGGAGTGCCGTCCATCTTGAAGGCCTTGGCCTCTTCCCGGTCCTTATTGAGGAGTTGCTCCAGGCTTTTGTCGGCCAGGTCCCGGCTCAGGCGGGCCTGATCGACGCCCAGCTTTTTCAGCAAGGGCTGCACCGAGCCGATCCCCTTTTTGGCTATGATCTCCTGGTCCTTGAAGACCTCCTGGTAAAACCTCCAGGCCTTGGCCGGGTCTTGGCGGCCGATGGCCTCGTAGTACAGCGCCAGTTGTTTGGCCAGATCCGAACCGGGCGAATGCTTTACCAGCAGCTTGAAGCGGTGGGGGTCCTTGGCCAGCAAGTTCTCCAGGTTTTGGGCGGCCTGGCGGCAGGCGGGGCACATGAAGTCGGTATACTCCACCACCAGCACCTTGGCCTGGGGGTCGCCCAGTATGGGCCGCCGGGGGTCCACCGTGGGGACCAAGGGGTTGGCCAGGCCCCGCTCGATGTTGGCGCGCCAGATCAGGCGCTGGCGAATCTCGCGCCCCTGCATGACCAGGTCGTAAAGCTCCACCTTGTGGTGGGAGAGCACCTCCATGACCGCCTCGGGATGCTTGGCGAGGTAGTCCTTGATCTGCTCCGGGCTGGGATTTTGGGCCAGCGCCGGGATGGACGCGAGGCAGCAACAGAGCAAAATTAACAGGCCGAACCTTTTTGCTGGCAAGGACCGATCCTCCTTGGCGCGCCGGATGGAAACCGGCTTGGGTGCAACGTTGCGGGCCAAGCCCGTGGCGGGCTTGCGCGCCACCGACGGAGCCTATTCTACTAAAAATTACGCTTCGCCGATACTCGGCGCCCCGCTCAATACAGATTCTGGCGGTGCCTGGTAAGCCGCACCGCCCCCTGTGCGGAAACCCAGAAAGTGTCTTCCACCCTGAGGCCACCCACTTCGCGGTCATAGGCCGTGGTCTGCATCAGGGCCACCACCATGTTTTCCAGAAGTTCGGTGGCGCTGTGCCGCTCGATCACCGGGTGAAACTCCGACTGCCTGAGCCCCACCCCGTAGCCCAGGTCGCTGGGCAACAGGCGCTCCAGGCCCTGGGAGGCGAACACCGCCCGGGCCGCCGCGTAGACCTCCTTGGCCGCCGCGCCGGGCCTCAGCGCCGCGGCCGCCGCCTCTTGGGCCTGATGCACCAGGCGCAGGTAGTCGCGCTGCCTCTCGGTGGGCTCGCCCACGAAGGTGGTGCGGCACAGGTCCGAGGAATAGCCGGCCACCACCGCGCCCAGGTCTATGACCACCGGCTCGCCGGGCTGCATGATCCTGGGCGAGGCGATGGGGTGGGCCAACAGAGTGCGCTCTCCCGAGGCCACGAAGGTGCTGAAGGCGGGGCGCAGGGAACCGGCCTTGCGCATCGCGTATTCCGCCTCGGCGGCCACCTCCAGCTCGCTGACTCCGGGAGCCACGGCGGCCAGGGCAACCTCCATGGCCTGGTCGGCCAGGGCCGCGGCGGCCCGGATGTGCGCTAGCTCCTGGGGGGTCTTGATGGCCCGCAGCTTGTCGATCAGCGGGGTGATGTGCACCAGCTCGGCCTGGGGAAACTCGCCCACCAGCATCTCGTACTGCCGGGCCACCATGAAGTCCTTCTCGATGCCGATGCGCTTGGGCGCTGGCCCGCCCTGCTTTTTGAGCATCTTGATCATGCGCCCCATAAGGCTCTGCTCGGGGAAGACGTAGGTGCCCACCCGGTCCAGGTTGCAACGCTCCCTGGCCTCGGGCGCATCGAGCCATAGGGTGCAGAATATGGGCTCTTGCCGGGCCGAGACGAGCACCCCCGAGCAAACCGAGGCGTAGCCGGCCAAATAGAAAACATCGTGGGGCTTGAGCACGAAGGCGGCGTCCAGCTCCAGGGCGTCCAATTCAGGTTGCAGGCGATCTATAGCTGATTGCATTACACGGTCTCCGCTTGCCCCCAAAGGCCAGGAGGCTTGGATGAGAATATGGCAAGGCCCGGACGCAACGGCAACAACTCCGGCGGCCGGGCCTCTATTGTAACCCCGCCCCCCGGAGCGGACCAGGGGGTGGGCCAGTGGAATATGCGGGGCTAGGCCACGGTCTCGATCCCCCGCTGCAAGGCCTGGTAGTTGAGCTCCAGCTTGCTGGGCGGGAAGGTGGAGGCCATGTCCTGCTTGACCTCCTCCTCGCTGATGGGCAGCAGCTTGGCCCCCAAAAGGGCGCCCAAGAGCACGATGTTGGAAACGATGGGCGCGCCCAGCTCCACCGCGATATCGGTGGCCGGGGTGAACAGGGCCTTGGCGCTGAGCTCTTGGATGGCCCGGCGCAGCTTGTCCACGTCGGGATACTCGGCCCGTCCGGCCAACACCCCCACCGGCATGGCGGTCTGGGTGTTGCTTAAGGTAACCACGTTCTCGTTGCCGAAATTGCTCAGAAGGCGCAGGGTCTCCAGGGGCTCCAAGCTGACGATCAGGTTGGCGCCACCCTTGGGGATCAGGGGACCATAGGCGTGCTTTTTGGAGATGCGCAGGCTGGAGAACACCGAGCCGCCGCGCTGGGCCGCGCCGAAGGTCTCGCCGATGGCCAGGTGATAGCCGTTTTCAGCCAGAATGCGTCCGATGAGCCGGGCGATGAGGATGTTGCCCTGGCCGCCCACGCCGCAAACGATCAGATTGTAGGGGTCCGTGGCAAGGCTCATTTGGCCACCTCCTGAATCTCAATAGCCTTGAAGGGACAGACCGAGGCGCAGGCGCCGCAGCCGGGGCAAGCGTCTTCGCGGATGCTCGCCTTGCCGGTCACCGGGTCCTTGAGCAAGGCGGGGCAGCGGAACTTGCTGTAGCAGGTGCCGCACTCTTCACCTTTGCATTTGTCCTGATTGACCACCACCTTGTAAGGCTTGTTTTTGTCCGCCTTCATGCGCACCAGCTCGCAGGCGCGCCGCAGCACCAGAATGCGCACGCCTTGACCCTCGGCCATCACGCCGCGCAGCGCCTTGGTGGCGCCTCTAATGTCAAAGGGATCGGCCACCGTGACCGGCACGCCCAGGGCCTCGCACAGCTTGACCACGTCGATCTTCGGAGCGGCCTCGCCCATGGCGTTGTAGCCCACGCCCGCGTGGGCCTGGAAACCGGTCATGGCCGTGGCGGAGTTGTCCAAAACCACATGCACCAGGTTGGCCTGGTTGTAGATGGCGCTGACCAGGCCGGGCAACACCGCGTGGTAGAAGGTGGAGTCGCCGCAGATGCTCACCACCGGCTTGTCCCAGCCGAACTTGTGCATCTGGCCCAGTCCGGAGGCCAAGCCGATGCTGGAGCCCATGGCGTGCAGCATGTTCATCTGGCACTTGCCCTCGGGGAACACGTCCAGGGTGTAGCAGCCGATGTCGCCGGTGACGTAGACCTCGCCGCCCTCGGCCTTGACGGCCTTGTCCAGGGCCCAGAAACTGGCCCGGTGGGGACAGCCGGGGCACCAGGTAAGGCCGCGGCTGATGAGCATCTCGTCGGTGATTTGCTTCAGCTTGGCCTGGTAGGCCTCGCCGGGGCCCTGGTGGGTCTTGCCGGTTAGCTTGCCCAGGGCGTCCAGGGCGCGGTCGGGCGTGATCTCCCCGGCCATGGGCACGTGGCCCGACTCTTTGCCCAGCACCGGCACCGAAGCGGCCTCGGTGCCGTTGAGGGCGTCCTTGACCAGCACCTCCACCACCGGGTCCACCTCTTCCAGGACCAGGATCTGCTTGGCCTGCTTGGCGCGCGCGCGCACCAGCTCCGTCGGGAAGGGCCACAGGGTGGCCAGCTTGAGCAGGCCCACCTGATCCTCGAGGCCCAGCATCTCCAGGGCCTCCCGGCCGCAGGAAACGCCGTTGCCGCTGGCGATTACCAGCAGCTCGGCGTCCTCGGGACCGAAATACTCGTTGAACTTGGAGGTCTCGAACACCTCCTTGATCTTGGCCAGGCGCTCCAGGGCCATCACGTGATGGACCTTGCCCAGGTAGGGGTTGACCGCGGCGGAGCAGTCGGGGTGGGCTTGGCCCTTCTTGGCCTCGGGCAAGGGGCCCAGCTCCACGATGCTGGACCCGTGGGACAGGCGGGTATAGCTGCGCAGGAACACGTAGCAGTCGTACTCGCGGGACAGGTCAAAGCAATAGCGGATCATCTCCCGGGCCTCGGCCACGTTGGTGGGCTCCAGCATGGGGGCGTAGGCGAAGCGCGCCTGCCAGCGGCTGTCGGTTTCGTCGCCGCTGGAGTGGGCGTCCGGGTCGTCGCACACCACCACCACCATGGAACCGCCCTGGTCACCCAGGCCGGTGAGGCTGCAGTGGGTGAGAAAGTCCAGGGCCACGGCCAGCCCGGCGTTTTTCATGGCCGCCAGACTGCCCAACCCAGCCACCGCCGCCGCGCCGGCGCCTTCGCAGGCCACCTTCTCGTTGGACGACCATTCCACGTGGATGCCGCGCTTTTTGGCCTCATGGGACAGGCGCTCGATGATCTCGGAGGATGGCGTGCCGGGATAGGCCGAAGCGTAGTCCACCCCGGCTTCCAGGGCGCCCCTCACCAAGGCTTCGTTGCCCAGCAGAAAGACCTTTTGCGTCTCCGCCGTCTTGGTTTTTTGCTCGCTCATTGCTTCCTCGTATTTCTGGTTGTCCGCTCCTGGTAGACGATGCCGAGAGCAGGATGGGTTCCGACCGTTTTCATTGCCCCCAGGTCATCGTCGAGTCCTTTTTGTCGAACCCGGCGTGGCAAAAAGGGCAATGCAAAAAAGCTGGCTGCACTCCGGGCAGGCGCCCCAAACGTCCTTGCCGGAAATGCGCTCTCAGTGCCGTCATCCAGGACGGGCCTTTCCACGATGATCACCGGGAACTTTTTCATGGCGTCGAGCTTGCGCCGCAAGGCGGTGATCTCGTCGGCGGCCTTCAGGGGCTTTTTCACGCGCAGCATTGTTTCTGGCTTGTCCCGTTCCAGTTGCGCCAAGTAGGCTCTCAGGTCTTGAGGCATTAATCGCGCGTCCTTTCAAGGAGCGCGGCCAGGACCGGGCTCCCCCGCGGAGCCCGGCCCTTGGTTTGGTTTCTAGGCCGCCGCCAATTCCTTGCCCTTGCGGGTGATGGCTACAGCCACTGCCAACAGGGCGAAGCCCGCCAGGTATTTGGATGCAGGGCGACGAGGCATACAAAAAATCTGCAAAACCACTCGGGCGGCGCATCTGTTTCAATGCATGCTGTGGTTTCTCATTGTGAAATACGCGGTGCAATTTATAAATTACTAGGCCCCGACGACCTCTGTCAAGGTTTTTTAGCGGCAAAAAAGCGCGGTGGCCAATCCCAACTGGGCAAGAAGTGAAACAGGAGTTACAATATTTAAAACGCCCTTGCTGAGGGTAGAACGCTGCGTTCTCTTGTTTAATGGGCATAATTGCAATGTCGGCCTGGCCCCGGGGAATGACGTGACCGGTGCTTTTCCCTGTAACCCTCATTAAACAAACGGAGTTACCGCCGTATGAAAAATTTGCCCGACCGTTAGCTAAAAATGACTCGCCTATGCAGCGTAAAAGGAAAACCTTCAACCAGGGGGGGCATCATGTTTTCCCATCCCACAACGCCAATCGGTGTCGGTCCGCCGCCGTTTTTTCCCTTGACAGGCCTGGCCGGGCAAGAATATGTTATATTTGAATTGGGGAATTCATATTATGAAGAGTAACGGCGGCGGTGATAACGGCAAGTACCGGATCAAGGTGCTGCAAAAAGCGTTTCGGCTGTTGGAGTTGTTCCACGACAAGGTGGATGAGCTTTCAGCCACTGAAATCACCGAAAAGCTGCAATACAACAAGACCACGGTCTTCCGCATCATTTCCAACCTGGAAGAGGAAGGCTACCTGGAAAAGAATCCCGAGACGGGCAAGTACCGCCTGGGGATGAAGCTCTTTTTCCTGGGCAGCCTGGTAAAGCCCTATCGCCACCTCAAGAGCACGGCCAAGCCCCTTTTGCGCAGCCTGAACCAGCAGACCGGGGAGACGGTGCACCTGGCGGTGTTGCACAAGAACCAGGCCCTGTACCTGGACAAGATCGAAAGCAACCACACCGTGAGGGTGGTCGTTTCCCAGGTCGGACAAAAACTTCCAGCCCACTGCTCCGGGGTGGGCAAGGTTCTGTTGGCCCACCTGCCCGAAGACGACGTCAAGGAGGCGGTGGAAGAAACCGGCCTGCCCTCTTTTACCCAAAACACCATCACCACCTGGAACCAGCTCAAGCAGGAGTTGGACCTGGTGCGCGAGCAGGGTTTCGCCCAGGACGACGAAGAAATTGAAATGGGGCTCAAATGCGTTGCCGCGCCGGTCTTCCTGGACAACCAGGTTATCGCGGCCTTGAGCGTTTCAGTTCCCAAGGAACGCTTTGAAAAAACTCCGAGCGATCTAAGGCTCATGGTGGTGCGTGCCGCCCAGGAGTTGAGCGGAGTGTTGCAGGAATCCATAGCCAACCTCAGACCCTCGGCGGATTGAGGCGGGGCCCGGCTTATTCTTGGTCCCGCCCGGCGCATGGGTTAGGAGAAAAAAATGAAGACGGTTAGGGTACAGCCCCAAGTGGATATGGAGCTATGCCGGGGCTGCAAAAACTGCCAGATGGTCTGCCCGGTTTACGCCATCGAGGTGGCGCGGGTGGACGGCAAGCCACAGGTCAATATTAATTTCGATGTTTGCGTGGGTTGCTGGAACTGCGAACAGCGCTGTCCCGATCACGCCATTTCCATGGTTCCCTGCGAGCCCTTCGATCTGGCCACCGACGTGAGCCGATTTGACTACGACGAGATTCGCGCGCTTTGCCGCAAGGCCCATTTCCATCCCAAACAGATCGTCTGCTACTGCACCGCCACCCGGGCCGAGGAGCTGGCCGCCGCCATTCTGGACGGCGCCTCCGACCCCGCCCAGTTGGTGCGGGCCACCGGCGCCGGCTCCGGTTGCGGCATCGAGTGCAACCAGCCCATCCTGCGCTTCCTGGAGGCGGCGGGCAAAACCTTCGAGCGCCCCAAGCAGAGCTACCAGTGGTACGGCCGCACCGCCACCGTATGGGACGTGAGCGACAAGGTGAAAAAGGAGCACCCCGGCTTCAGGTTCGACAACGACCGGGAGCTGCTCGACAGCGTGGTGGATGCCCCCGTCCACGACCTGAAATCTTAAGGGAAAGGCGGACGCCATGTACAACAAGGCCATCGACCCGGCCCCTACCCGGGTTTCCCAATACGGCGTGGACCCCAAGTACGTTCTCAAGCGGGGCGCCGAGTTGAAAAACATCGTGGGCGTTCCCCTAGCCGACCTAGTCAGCGGCCTGCCGCCGGTGATCTTCCCCAAGGCCGGCAACGACGTGTCGACGATCCGCAAGGAGACCGAGGCCGCCCTGGCCAAGGTGGACATGTCCAAGATCACTCCGGGCAGCACCGTGAACATCCTGGCCTCCCACCACGGCTTCACCTTTTACGGCGGCCAGCCCTACGCGGAGATGCTCCGGACCATCAAGGACATGGTGGAGCAGCGTACCGAGTGCAAGGAGGTCCGCTTGCGGGCCGGTTTGGGCATGCGCTTCCGCGAGACCGAGGAATACATCAAAGCCCACGGCCTGGACGAGTACTTTAACGGCAAGGCCCTGGGCATCGCCCCCATCGACGCGGGCATTCCCATCGAAACCGAGTTGGGCACCCTGTTCGGTCTCAAGAAGGCCTATGACGCCGACTTCATCATCCACGCCCACAACAGCGACGTGCGCGAGGTGCACTTCCACCGCCAGGTGGACCGGGCGGTCAAGCCCTTCGGCATGAGCTACGCCCGCTGCGAAACCCGTTCCACCTACCACATGAACCTGGGCCCCCGGGCGGCCAACTTCGTGGCCCGCTCCATCTTCGAGTCCGAGTTCGTGCAGAGCAAGTTCGCCTTTGCCTGCTTCCTCACCATGTCCCCCGCCGGGGCCACCGGGGTGGACGCCGACGCCGACCTCTACGCCCTCAACGACCGGGTCACCGTGGCCGGCATGCGCGATTACGGCAAGATCATGACCCTGTTCGGGGCCATCGACGAGTGCATCGTGATCCTGGACTTCCCTTGCCCGGTGCCCTACGTCTTCGCCTGCGGGGTCATCTACGCCAACATGACCTGCGCCAACCTGGACGTCTTCGACCTGGACTATCCCCTGCCGCCCTACACCTGGTACACCGAGACCATGTACGACGACCGGGGCAAGCCCCTGATTCCCGAGGTGCCGCCGGTGAACCCGGCCATCAAGACCGTGGTGCACAACTACGCCTGGATCGGCTACCCCTCGGTGTTCTTCGCCGAGAAGAGCCCCACCATCGTGGTGGGCAAACAGCAGGCCGAGCTGTTTGACCGAGACCCCATGAACCTCAACTACATGAAGCACGCCCTATTGGCCGACAACCTGGACGGGGCCATGGACTACGCCTATCACACCACGGGCACCGACAAGGTGATTCTGTTCGACGGCGCGCCGGGCGGGCTCAACGTGAGCGCCCCCCTGGCCGAACACCTTTACAAGGTGGCGCCGGGCGTGATGGAGCGGGTGGAGCAAAAGCTGCTGCCCAAATGGCTGGCCCAACGCAACGTCGATCCGTCGATGTTGGATCAAGTTGCCTGATGACGCCTTATGCGCCCGCAACCTCCGTGCATTGGTGGCCGCCGGATATTCGGCAACGGATATTCGACGGCCACCAGCACCGTTTGCTGCGGGCGCAGATCACCGCTGAACAGGCCGGGGTGCTCAGCGGCCTGACCCGCGCCGCCGAGTTGGCCGCCCAGACCGGGGTCAGCTTCGCCTCGTCATTGAGCGACGGCGGCGAGGTGTCCGCCGGTCAGGTGGTGGCCAGCCTGACCGGAACTCCCTTTTATATCATCAGGGCCGAGGAGCTGCTCCTGGGCGAGCTCTCCAAGGCCTCGGGCATCGCCACCGGGGCCCGGCGGGCCCTGGACCTGGCCGGCGGCCGCTTTCTGGTGGTGTGCGGGGCCTTCAAGAAGATGCCCCACGTCATCAAGGGCCAGGTCCGCCAGGCCGTGGCCCACGGCGGGTTGCGCATGCGCATGGCTCCCCACCCCTTTGTGTACGTGGATAAAAACTACGTTCGCATCCTGGGAGGCGTGACCCAAGCCATGGAGGCGGTGGCTCCCTTGCAAATGCCGGTGGTGATCCAGTTGCGCGGGGAAATGGAGCCCATCGCCCAAGAGGCCCTGGCCGCCGCGCGAATGGGCGCGGCCACCCTGATGGTGGACACCGGCAACCTGGACGACCTGGAAGCCGCCTCCGTCGCCTTGCGCCGCGAAAACCTGCGGGAGAAGGTCAAGCTGGCCTTTGCCGGCAACCTGCGCCTAAGGGACCTGCCAGCTCTGGCCGGCCTGGACATCGACGCGGTTGATATCGGCTACAGCGTGGTGGACGCCCCCTGCCTGCCCATGCGCTTTGACGTGATCCAAGCATAAGTGAACATCATGCAGTATCGCCTTTTGGAAAAAACCGAAATCTGGATAACCCCCATCTCCCTGCGCGATGCCGACCTGGCGGCCTGCGCCGAGGCGGCGGGCAAGGTGCTGGGGCTCACCCCCCCGGAGATCATGGTCACCGACGCCCAGACCAATCACCTGGTGTTCGACGTGCTCACCCCCACCGTGGAGGCCGGCCAGATCGTGGCCCGCAAACAGGCCCTGCTGGACGCCCTGGGGCGGGTGGCGGGGGTTCAGATCAGCCCGGACACCGAGGTGCACTCAGACGGCATCCTGGGCATGATCAGCCTGGGGCCGGACGAGGGCCGCGAGGTTCTGGAGCGAACCGAAAAGCTGGCCGATCAGATCAAGCAGCGCCTGGCCCGGCGGGCCAAAATCTTTCCCACCGGCACTGAGGTGATCAACGGTCAGATCAAGGACACCAACACGCCTTTCCTCAAGGGCCGGTTGGAGGACATGGGCTTCAGCGTGACCACCTCGCCTCCCCTGCCCGACCAGCAGAACCGCATCGCGGGCTCCTTGCGCGACGCGGTGGAAGAGGGCTACGGCCTGATCGTCACCACCGGCGGGGTGGGGGCCGAGGGCAAGGACCAGACGGTGGAGGCCCTGTTGGCCCTGGACCCCCAGGCGGCCACGCCCTACGTACTCAAGTTCACCAAGGGCCAGGGCCGCCACGCCAAGGACGGGGTGCGCCTGGGCGTGGGACGCTTGGGCCAGAGCACCATGGTCACCCTGCCCGGACCCAACGACGAGGTGCGCCTCACCTGGCCGGTGCTTAGCCGGGGGCTTAGCGAAAACTGGTCCAAGGAGCGCCTGGCTTCCCATTTGGCCGACGCCCTGCGGCAAAAGTTCCTGGATCGTCAACCGCATCACGCCCACTGAGATAGGGCTGGACGGGGAGAAATAAACCATGAGCATGAACCAAAAGCAGATCGCCCAGGCCGCCAAGAGCCTGGCCCAGGCGGCCAAAGACCGCAAGCCCATCGCCGCGCTGACCGAGACCTACCCCGGCATCACCGTAGAGGAGGCCTACCGGATTCAGACCATCAACGTCGACGCCCGGATCAAGGCGGGGGCCCGGGTGGTGGGCAAGAAGATCGGCCTAACCAGCCCGGCCATGCAACAGATGCTGGGCGTGGACGAACCCGACTACGGCGTGCTCCTGGACGACATGCTTGTCTACCAGGGGGTGGCCTTTGAAACCGGCACCCTGTTGCAGCCGCGCATCGAGGGCGAGATCGCTTTTGTGATGGGCAAGGATCTCATGGGTCCGGTGACCCCGGCCGAGGTGGCCCTGGCCGTGGCCGGAGTCACCCCCGCCCTGGAGATCATCGATAGCCGGATCAAGGACTGGAAGATCAAGATCCAGGACACCGTGGCCGACAACGCTTCGTCCGCCGCCATTGTGATCGGCGCCAGCCTGATCCCCTTGGGAGAGTTGGACCTGCGCCACGTGGGCTTCGTGCTGACCAAAAACGGCCGCCTGGCCGGCACCGGAGCCGGAGCCGCGGTTTTGGGCAGCCCCATCCAGTCGGTGGCCTGGCTCATCAACAAGATGGCCGAGATGGGCGTGGGCGTGAAAGCCGGCGAGATCATCCTCTCGGGCGCCGCTTCGGCGGCCGTGGACGTGGCTCCGGGCGATTCCATCCACCTGGTGGTGGACCGCCTGGGCGAAGTCGCCTGCTGTTTCGCCTAGCTGGCGGCATCAAGCACGGTTTTCATCCTTTGCCAATCTTGCGATTGGCGCTCTGACTTAAGGGCGGCGAGGGGCTAGCCTGGCTTTAATAAGCCGGCCATGGCCCCAGCCGCCCGTTTCTTTCCTCCGATTGCTCCTGAGCCCCGCTCGTGGTCCCACTCCCTGATTCTGGCCTGAATTAAGCGCCCAACCATGCCGCTGGCGCGCCCCTGGTTAGGGCGGGGGCGCTGCCGCTGTTTGGCTGCGCCGGGGAAATAGGGGCTTGACAAACTGCAAACGTTTGCGATATCCCAAATCATTACTTAACGGAGGCGGTGAGGGTTCATGGCCACCATCAAGGAAATCGCCAAGAAAGCCGGTGTTTCCTATTCCTCCGTCTCGCGGGCCCTGAACCAGCAAAGCGGGGTGCGCCCCGAGGTCCGCAAAAAAGTCCTGGAAATCGCCCGGGAACTCAATTATCACCCCCATTCCTCGGCCAAGGCCCTGGTGCAGAACCGCATAGGGGTTCTGGGAGTGATCATCTCCCGCACCAGCGAGTTCGCCTTTCAGAATCCTTATTTTTCACACATGTTGCTCGGCCTTAGCTCGGTGGCCAACGACATGGGCTACCACCTGATGCTGGTGATCAACCAGCAGCAGAGCTATGCCTCGCTGTATCACAGCCACCTGGTGGACGGCATCGTGGTGTTGGCCAACCGCATAGACGACCCCTACCTTCCCGAACTGGCCAAGGACGGCGTTCCCGCCGTGGTGGTTCCCGGCTTTCCCGATAGCTGGGAGTTCGACCTGCCCAGCGCGAATTCGGAAAATTATCAGGACGTCTACCGGGCCATCACCTACCTGCTCAACTTGGGCCACCGGGATATCGCCTTTATCTTGGGTGGCATGAATTCCATATATTCCCTGGTACGCCTGGAGGCCTACAAGGCGGCTTTCCGTGACAAGGGGCTGGAATATAAGGATAAATACCTAAAAGAAAGCGACTTCTCCAAGACCGACGCCTTTCGGCTGATGGGGGAATTGCTCGACCTGCCCGACCCGCCCAGCGCAGTAATCAGCATCAACGACGCCACCACTCCCGGCGTCTTGCATCAAATCAACAGCCGCGGGCTGCGCATACCCGAAGACATTTCCGTGGTGGCCATTGGCTGCTCGGACTTGGTTGATTTGACCGACCCGCCGCTGACCACCATCAAGGTCCCCGTGATCCAGGTGGGTCGGGCGGCGGCCAGGGTTCTTATCGAGTTAATCGAAACAGGCGATTGCCGGGAGCGGCATGTCGTCATCCCCTCCGCGTTCGTGGTCCGGGAATCCACCGGAGTATGGCCCAGCCGCTGAGGCGGCCGGAAAGCGACCGGAACTGGGGAGCCGATTAAAAGGCCCGGAATTTTTTGCTGATTACTGCAAACGTTTGCGATCTTAGCTGAAAAACATCGCCTCCCCCGCGGAGGCCTGAGAAAGGGTGCCCAGGCATGGATTACGCCATCCCCGCCGACCGCGTGGTCATCACCGTGGCCCAGACCGGAGCCATCACCAAAAAGTCGCTCAACCCCAACGTGCCCGAGCAGCCGGCGGAGATCGCCGAGTCGGCCTTGCAGTGCTACAACGAGGGGGCGGCCATCGTGCACATCCACGCCCGCGATCCCCAGGGCGAGAACACCTCGGAGGTGGCCGTATTCGAGGACATCCATGGCCGCATCCGCGACAAATGCGACCTCATCATCCAAGACAGCACCGGCGGCGGCCCCAACCTGACCCAGGAGCAGCGCATCAACTGCATCAAGGCCGGCCCGGACATGGCCTCCTTGAACATGGGCAGCCTGATGCGGGTGGCCGGCCCCTACAAGGGGGTGCCCTTTTCCAACATGCCCGAAGAGATCGACTGGTTCGTGGAGCAGATAACCAAGCAAGGCATCAAACCGGAGATGGAGGTCTACAGCCATTCCATGATGCACGAGGTGCACCGGATCATAAGGGAAGGCCGGGTGCAAAAGCCTTACTACGTCAACATCGTGCTGGGCATGCGCTACCAGGGGGCCGAACCGGCCAGCCCCGCCACCCTCACCTCGCTGGTGAACAACCTGCCGCCGGACAGCATCTTCAACTGCACCGGGGTGGGCTCGGCCCAGCTCCCCCTGGCCACCATGGCCATGGTCATGGGCGGCTGCGTGCGGGTGGGCCTGGAAGACAACATCTACTACGCCAAGGGCCAGTTGGCCGAGAGCAACGCCCAGTTGGTGGCCCGGGTGGTGCGCATCGCCCGCGAGCTGGGCAAAGAGCCCGCCACCCCGGCCGAGGCCCGGCAATACCTGGGTCTGCCCGCCAAGCAGGCCTAAGCCCATCAACGAGGACGTTAGACACATGCACTTGGATCAGATCAAAAACATCACGGTAATCGGGCTGGGCACCATGGGACCCGGCCTGGCCCAGGCCTTTGCCCTGGCCGGTTTCCGGGTCACCGGCTTTGATGCCAATCCCCAGATGCCGGCCCAGGCCAAAAAGATATTCCAGGCCAACCTGGACAGTTTGGTGGAGTTCGGGGAGCTGGAGGCCGAGGCGGCCCGGGCGGCGGGCACGCGCCTGGATTTCGCGGAGAGCCTGGCCGAAGCGGTGGGCAAGGCCGACCTGGTGGTGGAAACGGTCAGCGAGAAGCGCGACATCAAGCGCCAGGTCTACGCCCAGATCGCCGAGCACCTGCCCCAGGGCAGCCTGCTGTGGAGCAACACCTCCACCCTGAACATCTACGATCTGCTGCCCGAAGCCTTGATCCCCCGCTCCATCATCTCCCATTGGTTCGCCCCGCCCCACATCATCCCCCTGGTGGAGGTGGTCAAGGACCCCAGGGTGGAGCAGGCTACCGTGGACACCACCCTGGCCCTGCTGGAGGTGTTGGGCAAAAAGGCCATCGTCATCGAAAAGTTCGTGCCCGGTTTCGTCATCAACCGCATCCAGCGCCTGCTGGGCTATGAAATATTCTTCCTGCTGGAAAACGGCTACATCAGCCCCGAGGACCTGGACCTGGCGGTCAAGGCCAGCATCGCCCCGCGCATGATGCTCTTGGGCCTGGTGCAGCGCTACGACTTCACCGGCCTGGAGCTGAGCGCCCGCAACCTGCAGGACCAGGAATTTTTCGACCCGCCTTTGGACCATCACCCCGCGCCGCTGTTCTCCCGCGTGGAGGAGGGCAAGCTGGGGGTCAAAAGCGGGGAAGGCTTTTACGACTATCGCGGCCGGGAGTTGAGCGACATCCTGCGCGACCGCGACCGCTACCTGATGCGCATCATCAAGAACCTGGACTTTTGCATCCAGAAGGATCGCCTGGTTTAACCGCATGGGGCTCGCGGCCCCGCCAAAACATCGAGGAAGGATTTCAGATCATGACCGTTGGCGACAGACTGGCGCAACTACTGGCCGAAAGCGGCGTGCAGCACGTTTTCGGCGTGCCCGGCGGACAAACCCTGCCCCTGTATGAAGGCATTCGCAAGAGCGGCGGGGCCATCAATCACGTACTTATGCGCGACGAGCGCAGCGCCGGTTTCGCGGCGGACGCCTACGCCCGCCTCACCGGCAAGCTGGGAGTGTGCGACGCCACGGTGGGGCCCGGCGCCACCAACCTGCTCTCCCCCCTGGCCGAGGCCCATTGCTCCTCCATACCCATGCTGGCCATCATCTCCGACATCTCCCGCGCCTGGGAGCACCGCCGGGTACGGGGCAACGCCTCCCAGGCCATGCAGCAATTGGAGATGTTCAAGCCGGTGAGCAAGTGGCAGGTGACCCTGACCCAGCCCGCTTCCTTGGAAAACGTGCTGGACCAGGCCATCCGGGTGGCGGTTAGCGGCCGCCCCGGCCCGGTGGTGCTGGCCATGCCCGACGACGTGGGCGATTTGGACATAGACTGGCTGCGCCGGGTCAAACCCGACGCCACCTTCCCCCGCCACCGCAGCGCCCTTGACCCCGCCCAAACCCTGGCGGCCCGCCAGGCATTGCTCCAGGCCAAGAAGCCGGTACTGTTGGCCGGCGGCGGGGTGCACTCCTCCGGAGCCCTCGGCGAACTGGCCGCCCTGGCCCGCAAGCTGGGATGCCCCGTGGTGACCACCATCACCGGCAAGGGGGTAATGGCCGAAACCGATTCCCAGGTGTTCGGGGTCACCGGCTCCATGGGCAGCCCCAAGGCCAACGAGGTGGTGCGCCAGGCGGACCTGGTGTTTTTCATCGGCTGCAAGGCGGGGCAACTGGCCACCTTTGGCTACGACTGCCCGGCCTACGGCGTGACCACCATCCACCTGGACATCGACGCCGAGGAGATCGGGCGCAACTTCCCCGATAGCATCCCCCTGGTGGGCGACGCCCGCTTGGGCCTGGGCGATCTCCTGAGCGCCTTGGAAGGCGACAGCTTCGCCTACCAATGGAACCTGGAGGAGCTGCGTGCCATCAACCAGAAATGGTACGACGACATCACCCTGCGGCCCCAGGCTCCCGGCGATCCCCTCAAGGCCCAGGCGGTCACCCGCCTGATCGACCAGGCCATGGCTCCCGGCGACCTGGCGGTGTGCGACGCCAGCCTGCCCTCGGGCTGGGCGGCGGCCTACCTGCGCCTCAAGGAGGCCGGCCGCTACTACCTGGCCCCGCGGGGCCTGGCCGGCCTGGGCTGGGGCGCCCCGGCCGCGGTGGGCGCGGCCCTGGCCCGCCCCCAGGCCGAGCGGGTGTTTTTGTTCGCGGGCGACGGCGGCTACGCCTTTTCCTTGCAGGAGATGGAGGTGATGGTGCGCCTGAAGCTGCCGGTGATCACCTGCCTGTTCAACAACGACGTGCTGGGCTGGATAAAGCACGTGCAGCTTGCCCGCTATGGTGACAACCACATTTCCACCGACTTCAGCCACATCGACTTTGCCACCGTGGCCAAGGGCTTTGGGGCCCGGGCCTATAGCGTGAACACCTTGGAGGAACTCGGCGAAGTATTGGAAACCGAACGCCGGCCCCAGGGTCCGGTGATGATCGACATGACCACGGACCAGTACGAAACGCCGGTGCTGCGCAACGCCTCGGGCGCGGCCTGAGCCGGCCACCGGCGTCGGGATCGAGAGGACATGAGGAGTTCTACCTGATCGCAAGGTAGCGAAGTCAAACCTAGGGAAAAGGAGAGTCGCATGAGGCGTCGTAAACTGGGAACCATTTTGGCCGGCATCGCGGCCCTGTCGCTGGTGTTGCTGGGCGGCACGGCTCTGGCCGCCTACCCCGACAAACCTATCACCTTCCTCGTCAACTACGGCGCGGGCGGCACCACCGACCTTACCAGCCGCTTGCTTTGCTCGGTGGCCGAAAAGCCCCTGGGCCAGACCATCACCGTGGTCAACAAGCCTGGCGGCGGCGGCACGGTGGAGCCCACCTATCTGGCCACCCGCAAACCCGACGGCTACACCATCGGCGTAACCAGCTTCTCGCCCATGGCCGTGGCCCCGCACATGATGAAGGTCAACTACACCCTCAAGGACTTCGCCTTCATCGCCGGTGTGTGCCGTTACCTCTACGGCGTGGCCGTGAAGGCCGACTCGCCCTACAAGACCTGGGCCGATCTGATGAAGGCCATCGAGAGCGGCAAGCGTTTGACCATGGCCACCCCCAGCCCGGTGCAGGCCATCCTCTTCCCCCGCCTGGCCAAGTTCACGGGCAAGAAGATGGATAACGTGGTCTGGGTCCGCTACAAGTCGGGCAAGGAGACCACCGTGGCCCTGCTGGGCGGCCACGTGGATATGATCGTGGGCAACCCCATGGACATCGCCCCCCAGGTGAAGACCGGCGAACTGCGCATGTTGGCCTCGGCCAGCCCGGTGCGTTGGCCCTTGCTGCCCGATGTGCCCACTCTGCACGACCTAGGCTACAAGGTGGACATCGACTCCTGGCTGGGCTTCGCCGCTCCGGCGGGCATAAAGGAAGACCGCCGCGCCAAGCTGCAGGCCGCCTTCAAGTCCGCCGTGGAAGACAAGGCCATCCAGAAGAAAATGATCGATCTGGGCATGGCCCCCATGTTCATGAGCGGCCCTGACTACGCCAAGTTCTGCGAGAAGGGCTTTAAGGAAATGGGCGAGGACCTCAAGACCGTGGGTCTGGAAAAGAAAAAGTAGCTCGGGATAAACCGAGCGATGGGTGGCTCCCGGCCGTTGATTTTTGTGGACCCGCGCCCGTGTGAAGGGATAGCGGGGCCGCAAGCAAGCCAAACGCCGCGGCACACTTCAGCCTGTTCAGCAGGCTGGGGCCGCCCATCACCAAGATCCGACCAAGGGGCCTAGTGACGCGATACCACCATTCGAGGAAAGCACATGTGGGATCTATTATTTAATGGCTTCGCTGAAATCCTGGCCCCGGGCAACCTCATATACCTTTTTGGCGGGGTGATGGTGGGCATCATCCTGGGGGCCATCCCAGGCTTGACCGCCACCATGGGCATCGCCATGGTCATCCCCCTGACCCTCACCCTGCCCGCCCTACCCAGCCTGATGATGCTCATGGGAGCCTATAAGGGCGGCATCTTCGGCGGCTCCATTTCGGCGATACTTTTGTGCGCGCCGGGAACCTCGGCGGCCGCGGCCACTGTAGCCGACGGCCATGCCCTGGCCAAGGCGGGCAAGGCCATCAAGGCGCTCAAGATATCCCTGACCGCCTCGGTGATCGGCGACACCTTCAGCGACATCGTGCTTATTTTCCTGGCCGTGAACCTGGCCCGGGTGGCCCTGCAATTCGGCCCCGGCGAGTTCACCGCCGTGGCCATCATGGCCCTGACCATCGTGGGCCCGGCCTCGGGCAAGTCCCTGCTCAAGGGCCTCATCACCGCACTGCTCGGCCTGCTGGTGGCCTTGATCGGCCTGGATCCAGGCACCTCCCTGCCCAGGCTCACCTTTGACCTCAACGAGCTTGTGGACGGCATCGCCCTGGTGCCCATGCTCATCGGCCTGCTGACCATTCCCGAAATCATGGCCCAGTACGAAGAGAGGGTGAAGACTGTAAAGGCGCACATCCCCCCACCCTCTTGCAAGGACGACACCCGCATCACCCGCAAGGACTGGAAGCAGATGGTGCGCCCCATGATCAGCGGCTCCCTGCTGGGCACCACCATCGGGATCATCCCCGGCCTGGGGCCCACCCTGGGAGCTTTCATGGGCTACGACGCCGCCTGGCGCCAATCCAAGCACCGCGAGGAGTTCGGCCGGGGCTCGGTGGAGGGCATCGCCGGGGCCGAGTCGGGCAACAACTCGGTGAGCGGGGCCAACCTGGTGCCGCTGTTGGGCCTGGGCGTGCCGGGCGACGTGGAAGCGGCCATCCTGGTGGGAGCCTTCCTGATCCACGACCTGACCCCCGGCCCTCTGATTTTCCAGGAAGCGCCGGAAGTTATCTACGGCCTGTACGCGGGCCTGCTCACCGCCAACCTTCTGCTCTACTGCATAGCCCGGGGCCTGCTGCCCGCCTTTACCAAGGCGGCGGGGCTCAGGGTCACCATCATCTTCCCGGTGATGCTGGTGCTGTGCGCGGTGGGCTCCTACGCCTTCAACCAAAGCCTGTTCGACGTGGGGGTGACCTTCACCTTCGGTCTGCTGGGCTACGCCCTGAACAAGCTCAACTTCCCGCGCGCCACCTTCCTCATCGGCTTTATCCTGGGCCCCTTGCTGGAGGACAACTTCCGCCGGGCCATGGTGATCAGCCAGGGCGACATCGCCATTCTTTTCGACAGCCCCCTGTCCATCGGTCTGTGGATATTCACCGCCATTTCGGTGAGCACCATTCTCTACAGCAAATGGCGGCAGCGCCAGAGGGTGGCCAAGCTGGCGCCCCCCCATGCTCCGGATCCCACGGAACCGGAGCAGGCAGCCGAGGCCGCCACGGACGGCCGGGGCGGCTACCTGCGCGTGTCGCAATTCGCCCTGCAACTTGTCGGCGCCCTGGTTCTCTTAGCTTTCTTTCTGTTTTGCTATCTGATCCTGTTCCCGGCCCAAGTGGAAACCCCCGGCGGCTTCGGCGTCTCGGCCCTCCTGTTCCCCAACTCTCTGCTGTTACTGGGCTGCCTGTTCTCGGGCCTGCTGGCCCTGGACCTGATTCGCCGGCGCAAAACCTTCGGCTACAGCAAGATGAATTACCACGCGGCGCTCAGGGTATGCATCTACGTGGGCGGCATGCTCCTGTACCTGCTGGGGCTGGAGTATCTGGGCTTCATGATCAGTTCGGTGCTGGGCATCCTGGGATTCTGCGTCCTCCTGGGCGAGCGCAAAATGACCGTGGTGGGGCCGCTGGCGGTGTTGGCCCCCCTGGCGGTGGACTTCCTGTTCGAGTACGCCCTGAAGGTGCAGTTGCCGAGCATGCCCTGGGTGGAATAGCCAAACCAGAGCCCAGTTTCCCGGCGCTCCCGGCCGGCCTGGGGTAAAATTGGCCCGTATGGCTTGAAACGCAAAGTGGAGGCAGCATGCAAGCGGTACTGGTCAAACAACCCGGAGGCCCCGAACAACTCTACCTGGGCGAGGCCCCGGACCCCGCGCCCAAGGAGGGGCAAGTGCTGGTCAAGGTGGCGGCCACCGCGGTAAACCGGGCCGACACCCTGCAACGCCGGGGCATGTATCCCCCTCCCCCCGGCGAAAGCGAAATCCTGGGCCTGGAGATGGCCGGCGAGGTGGTGGAGACCGGGCCCGGCTGCGAACTGCGCCGGCCCGGCGACAAGGTGTTCGGCATCCTCTCCGGCGGCGGCTACGCCCAGTACGCGGCCCTGGACGAGGGGCTGGCCATGCCCATCCCCGAGGGCATCGCCCTGGAGCAGGCGGCGGGCATGGCCGAGGTTTTTCTCACCGCTTACCAGGCGCTGTTTTGGTTGGGCGAGCTGCAAGCCGGCGAGAACGTGTTGATCCACGCCGGAGCCAGCGGGGTGGGCACCTCGGCCATCCAGTTGGCCAAAATGGCCGGAGCCAGGGTCCTGGTAACCGCCAGTTCTCCGGAGAAGCTTCAGGCTTGCCGCTCCCTGGGGGCCGATGTGGGCATCAACTACAAGCTGGAAGATTTTCCCGCCAGGGTGATGGAGGCCACCGAGGGCCATGGCGCGGACGTGCTTATCGACTTCATCGCGGCCCCCTACTACCAGCGCAACCTGTCTTCCCTGGCCGTGGACGGCCGCATGGTGATGCTGGCCTTTATCGGCGGCCATCAGGTGGAGCAGGTGGACCTGCGGCCCATGCTCAACAAGCGCCTTACGATAAAGGGCACCACCCTGCGCAGTCGCTCCCTGGACTACCGGGTGCGCTTGAGCCAGGAGTTTATCGCCAAATACGCGGCCCGCTTCAGCGCGAGTGAGTTGAAGCCGGTTATTGACAGTGTGCTTGCCTTGAGCGATGTTAGGGCGGCCCATGAACGGATCGAGGCCAACCTCAACGTTGGCAAGATAATTTTGCGGATCGCCTGACCCGAACCGCGCCCCGGCAGTAGAGCGGCGCGACCCCGGACGACTTGGCCCAAGGGCATTGGCGGGCTTTCCAGTTGAGTTGCATTACAGGAGAAGCATCCCATGAAAATTATGATTTGCGGCGCGGTGCGCACCCCCATCGGCAATTACATTGGCTCCCTGCGCGATGTCCCGGCCTACAAACTGGGCGCCCTGGTCCTCAACGAAGCCGTCAAACGGGCCGGAGTGGACCCGGCAACGGTGGACGACGTGATCATGGGCCAGTCCTACCAAAACGGCGAATCGGTGAACATCGCCCGCATGTCTTTGTTGGCCGCCGGCTGGCCCGACCACGTGACCGGGATGACCCTCGACCGCCGTTGTTTGTCGGGTCTGGACGCCATTTGCCAGGGCGCCATGAAGATCATGAGCGGCTACGCCGACATCGTGGTGGCCGGCGGGGTGGACAGCATGAGCCGGGCCGAATTCTACATTCCCGGCGAATTCATGAAATGGGGCGTGGGCGGGGCCAAAGACCCCAAGTGGGGCTTAATGCCCCGGGGCCACGGAGCCCTGCCCATGTGGGGTATCCCCTTGTTCGACCGCATCCAGAGGGCGCGGGTGATGTCCCAGCCCGTGGAGCGCTATGGCGAGCTCAACTCCATGATGTCCTGGGCCGAGGCCGCGGCCAAGGCCGAAGGCGTTACCCGCGAGGAGGCCGACCGCTGGTCGCTGCGCAGCCACCAACGGGCCATCGCGGCCATCGACGCGGGCAAGTTCGATGAAGAAATCGTGCCGGTGGAGGTGCCCGGCAAAAAAGGCGCGGTCAATCTGGTCAGCCAGGACGAACCGCCCCGGCGCGATTCCTCCCTGGAGCGTCTGGCCAAGCTGCCCACCGTGTACCCGGACGGCATTTGCACGGCGGGCAACTCGTCCACCGAAAACGACGGCGCGGCCGCCGTGGTGTTGATGAGCGAGGAAACCGCCAGCAAGCTGGGCGTGACTCCCCTGGGCAGCCTGGTTTCCTTCGGGGTGGCCGCCGCCGATCCCTCTCTCACCTACCCGGCCGTGCCGGCCTCGGTGAACAAGGCCTTGGACAAGGCCGGCCTGACCTTGGAGCAGATAGACCTCATCGAGATACAGGAGGCCTTCGCCGCCCAGGTGCTGGCCGACGCCAAGCTCATGGGCCTGACCTACGAGGACATGGACCCCATGGTCAACGTGAACGGTTCGGGCATTTCCCTGGGCCATCCCATCGGGGCCACGGGAGCCATGCGCATGGTAACCCTGCTGCAAGAGATGAAACGCCGGGGAGCTTCCTTGGGCATGGAGACCATCTGCGGCGGCGGCGGCCAGGGCATCGCGGCGATCGTGGCCCGCTAGGTCAGCAAAGGGACCGCACCATGTTGATCCGCTCTTTTTCCCCCACCTTTGGCAAAATAGCCACCGAACCCGCCCAGTGGCTGCGCGACCAGGGGTGGCAGGTGGAGCTTTGCCCGCAGGACCATCCCGTGGACCAAGCCACGGCCAGGGACCTAGTCGGCGACTGTGACGGCCTGGTCTGCGGCATGACCCCCATTGATCGGCAAATGCTCTTGGCCGCGCCGCGCCTCAAGGTGGTCTCCATGCACGGCACCGGCACCGGCCACATCGACCTGGAGTTCGCCAGGCAGCGCGGAGTGGTGGTGTGCAACGTGCCCGGCGGCAACCAGCGGGCCGTGGCCGAACTGGCCCTGGGGCTGATCCTGTGCCTGGCCCGCGGCATCCCCCAGGCCCGCCAACAGGTGTTGGAGGGGGGCTGGTCCCCGGTCATAGGTTGCGAGATAAAGGGCAAGACCCTGGGCATCCTGGGCCTGGGCAAGATCGGCCGCGAGTTGGCCCGCATGGCCCGGGCCCTGGGCATGGAGGTGGTGGCTTACAACCGCACCCCGCTTCCGGAGTTCGCCGCCCAGCTCGGCCTGGCCCTGGTGCCCCTGGACGAGCTGCTGGCCAAAGCGGATTTCATCAGCCTGCACCTGCCGGGCACGCCCGAGACCATGGGCCTTATCGGAAAGCGCGAGCTGGCCTTGGCCAAGCCGGGGGCCTATTTGCTCAACCTGGGCCGGGGCGGGGTGGTGGACGAGGCCGCCCTGTACCAGGCCCTGACCCAGGGCCGCCTGGCCGGAGCCGCCCTGGACGTGCTGGCCCAGGAGCCGCCCCAAGACAATCCCCTGCTGGAGCTGCCCCAGGTGATCGTGGTGCCCCACATCGGCGGTTACACCATGGAGAGCCTCAACCAGGTGGGCTGGACCTGCGCCCGCAATATCGCGGCGGTGCTCAAGGGCGAGAAGCCGCCCTATCCGGTAAACCTTTGAGAGCCGAACGGGCCGCATAAAGGGGGCCATGACGGCTGAAGCGGTGGACCGCGAGCCCTCTGACGCGTACCCTGAGGCTAGGGCAATTTTTTCAGCGCTGGCGAGAGGCTAGACCACGGTAGCTGCCTAGCCAGGGAGGTGGGCACCATGAAACTGACCGGCGAGTTCAAGAAGTGGCTGGTCGGGCTCCGGCACGACCTGCACCAACATCCCGAAGTGGCCCTCAAGGAGGAGCGCACCACCCGGCAAATCCTGGCCCACCTGAAACAGATGGGCATCGAGGCCCACGGCCTGTCCGGCATGACCGGCGTGGTGGGGCTGATCCCCGGGGCCCAGGAAGGCCCCACCCTGGCCATCCGGGCCGACATCGACGCCCTGCCCATCCAAGAGATGAACCAGGTGCCCTACAAGTCGACTCACCCCGGCATGATGCACGCCTGCGGCCACGACGTGCACACGGCCGTTCTGTTGGGCACGGCGCGCCTGGTATTGGAATCAGGCCTGGCGGGTGAGTTGCGGGGCAATCTGAAGCTGATCTTCCAGCCCGCCGAAGAGACCGGCGTGGGGGCCCGCATGATGGTGGAGCGGGGGGTCTTGGAAAATCCCGCCGTGGACCGCATCATCGCCGCCCACGTGGCCGGCGATTTGCCGATCGGCCACATGGGCATCAACTTCGGCCAGAGCCACGCCTCCAACGACCTTTTCCGCCTGCGCATCAAGGGCAAGGGCACCCACGGGGCCAGACCCAGCCAGGGCAACGACCCGGTGGTGGCCGGGGCCTATCTGATCAGCGCCCTGCAGGTGGGCGTGTCGCGCAAGGTGGACCCCCTGGAGCCCGCGGTGATAAGCGTGTGCAGCTTCCACGCGGGCTCGGCCCTCAACGTCATCCCGGAGACCGCTGAACTGGGCGGCACCATCAGGGCCATGACCCCGGCGGTGCAAAAGGAGCTGAACCAGCACTTGCAACGCTCGGTGCGGGGCATATCAGAAACCTTTGGGGTGGAGTGCGAGTTGGAGGTGGAGGAGGTTTTCCCCCCTTGCCTCAACGATCCCCAGGTGGTGGAGTTCATGGAGCAGTGCGCCGCCCAGGTGGTGGGCCTGGACAAGGTGCACCACTCGCCGCCGGTCACCGGCTCGGAGGATTTCGCCTTTTTCACCCAGTTGGTGCCAGGGGCCATCGTGCGCCTGGGCTGCGGCGACGGCCACGGCGAACCGGCCCTGCACTCGCCCCGCTTCGACGTGAGCGACGAGGTTCTCTTCACCGGGGTCAAGGTTTTCTACGAGGCCGTCAGCAAGTACCTGGGCTGAGCCAGCCACGCCAAACAGCAAGGGCGGCCCCCATGAGGGGCCGCCCCGTTTATTGTCGCGAGCCTTGGCCCTAGAACCTGGCTGGCCCTTCGGGCGGCAGGAGAAGCTCGACGCCGGTGCGCTGGCGCACCTCCTCCAACTCCACCTCTTCGGCGATCTCCAGCAAAAGCAGGCCGCGCCGGGTGGGCTGCATCACCGCGATCTCGGTGATGATGAGGTCCACGCAGGCCTTGCCCGTGAGGGGCAACGAACACTCCTCCACGACCTTGGGATTGCCCGCCCGGTCGTTGTGGTTGGTTACCACTATCAGGCGCCGGGCCTTCTGGGCCACTTCCATGGCCCCGCCGATGCCCGGCGCGTACTTACCGGGGATGATCCAGTTGGCCAAATCGCCCTTGGCGCTCACCTCCAGGGCCCCCAGGAAGGCCACGTCCAGACGCCCTCCCCGGATCATGGCGAAGGACAGCGCGCTGTCGAAAAAGGAGGCGCCCGGCACCAGCTCCACATAGGCCCCGCCGGCGTCGATGAGGTTGCGGTCCTCCTGGCCCCGGGGGCAACGGCCGCCCATGCCCAAGACCCCGTTTTCCGCGTGCACGAAGAACTGTATCTCCGGCGGCAGGAACTTGGCGATCAGGGTGGGGATGCCGATGCCGAAGTTGACGACCTTGCCTTCGCTGATCTCCCGGGCCGCCCGGGTGGCGATTTTCTCTTTATATGATGTGGTGCTCAAGGATGCCATACTCCTCGCTGAGCTCTTCCAAGAGAACTACGTGGTCCACAAATGCGCCGGGCGTATGGACGTGCTCGGGCTCCAGGTCGCCTATCTCCACCAGCTCTTCCACCTCGGCGATGACCGTGGTGGCGGCGGTGGCCATGATGGGGTTGAAGTTCATGGCGCTCTTGGCATAGACCAGGTTGCCGAAACGGTCGGCCTTGGCCGCGTGCACCAGGGCCACGTCCGCCTTGATGGCCGACTCCACGATCAGCTCCCGCCCTTCGAACCACATGGTCTGCTTGGTGCTGGAGAGCAGTTCGGTGTCCATGCCGATGTCGGTGAGCAGGCCGAAGAGCCCAGCGCCGCCGGCCCTGATCTTTTCGGCCAAGATGCCCTGGGGATAGAACTCCACCTCCACCTCGCCCCGGTTCATCATGCCGATGACCGTCTTGTTGAGGCCCAGGTGGGTGGTGATTATCTTGCGCACCAAGCCGGCCTCGATCAGCTTGGAGATTCCCATGTGATCTTCGTTGGCCTCGTTCTTGACCACGGTCAACTCGTTGACACCGCCTTGCAGCAGGCCGTTGAGCAAGGTGAAGGGGGTGCCCGGCACGCCGAAGCCGCCCACCATCACCGTGTCGCCGGGCTTCACCCGGCCCAAGGCCGCATCAAGGCTGCAAACTTTGTTCATAACCTACGACTTCTCCCAGACGCGCGGGCCTAGCTCACACGCTCGATAAGGGTGGCCACACCCTGGCCACCGCCCACGCAAGCGTTGGCCACACCCCAACGCGCTTGTTTCTCCTCAAGTATGCGGGCCAGGGTGCCCACCAGACGCACGCCGGTAGCTCCCAAGGGATGGCCCAGGGCGGTGCCTCCGCCCTTTACGTTGACCCTGTCCGGGTCCAGGCCCAGCTGCTTGATGCAGTTGAGGGCCACGATGCAAAAAGCCTCGTTGATCTCCCAGTAGTCGACATCCTCCGCCCCAAGGCCGACCTTGTCCAGGGCCATGTTCGAAGCGGGCACCGGCCCCTCGCCCATCAGGGTGGGGTCCACGCCCACGAAACCCACCGAGCGCACGGCGGCCAAGGGCCTCACTCCCCTGGCATCCGCCGCCTGGCGGGACATGAGCACCATGGCCGAGGCCCCGGCGTTGAGCGGGCTGGAGTTGCCCGCGGTGATCACCCCGTCCTCGCTGAACACCGGCTTGAGCTTGCTCAAATCCTCCAGGGTGGTCTGGGGGCGCACCGCTTGGTCGCGGTCCACCATGAACTGGTTGCCCTCGGGATCCTTGGCGGGCAGGGGCAAAATCTCGCCCGCGAAAAACCCTTCCTGTTGGGCCTTGGCCGCCAGCTGATGGGAGCGCAGGGCCCAGCGGTCCAGGTCTTCACGGGTGAAGCCGCACTGGCGGTGCAGCTTTTCGGCGGTCAGCCCCATGAACATGGTAGTGTCCATGTCCCAGTGGGCCAGACCCTCTTCCTCGTAGAGCCGGGGGTTCACGCTGATGGTGCCGTTAGTGAAAAGCGTCGGCCCCATGGGCACCCGGGTCATGTGCTCCATGCCGCCCACCACCACCACGTCGGCGAAGCCGGTGGCTACCTCCATGAAGCCGATGTGCAGCCCGGCCATGGATGAGCCGCATTGCTGGTCCAAGAACTTGGCCGGGGTGCGCTCGGACATGTTGGCCAAAAAAAGCGGCAAGCGTCCGCCGTAGGTCCAGTTTTCGCTGACCCCAAAGGAGCAGCCCACCAAAAAGTCCTGAACCTCTTCCGGCTTGGCCTTGGCCTGCTCCAATACGGGCGGCAGCACCGCGGCCAACAAATCGTCGGCCCGGTAGCCACCCAGCCAGTCCCGGGAGGGATCCTTGGGACGGGCACGGGATTGGGCGGTGCGCAGATAACCGGCGATGACTACTTCTTGCATGATGCTTACTCCGTTGGCTAGGGCACGTTTCCGGAGGGGCCCGCCCATGGCCGGCGCGGCGGGCCCACCCGGAGTCGGGTCCTGGATGGCGGCGGCGGGGGCGAACCCCCGCCACCGTCTTGGGAGGGGACTTATTTCACGCTCCACCACGCGGGCAGGATTAACTTGGCAGTGGCGTACTTCGCGGGGTAGACCGGAAGACGCTGGCCCTTGCCCTGCCACTGGTGCCAGATCATCATGGGGCGGCCGTCGCTGCCGCAGATGGTGTTGTGGTTTTTCTTGAACTGGATGCGACCGCTGACGCCGACGTAGTCGGTCTTCTCGATGGCCGCCACCAGGGCGTCGGGCTTGGTGCTGCCCGCGGCCTTCACCGCGCCCGCCACCACGTACACCGCGTCATAGGTGAAGCCCGAGGCGTACTTGGGCTCCTTGCCGAACTCCTTGATGTAGTCGGCCCAGAAAGGCTTGGTCTTGGGGGTCAAGGGCACATCGTAGGCGCCGTACATGAACACGGTCTCGCTCTTGCACTTGCCGTTGGTCTTGTCCCAGAAGTCCTCGGAGCCGGCGCTGGTGTCGCAGCCGCCGATGGGCGGGCCCTGCATGTCGTGCCACTGGTTGATGTACACCGCGCCGTCGGCGATGGCGCTGATCTCAAGCAGGAACTGCACGTTGGCGTTCTTGACCCGGCTCAGGATGGGCGCGAAATCGGTCTCCTTGAAGGGGAAGCGGATGTAGTCGCTTACCTCGATGCCCTTGGTCTTGATCTGCTCCACGAACTGAGAGCCCATGAGCTTGGTCCACTTGGCGTCCTCGGCCATGACCGCGATCTTCTTGATTTTGAGTTTAGGCTTGAGGAAGCCGTCCACGAACTCCACCATGCCGTTGACCTGGTCGGTCTCGTTGAGCATGAGGCGGAAGAAATACTTATAGCGGTCGTAGTCCTTGGCCACCTTCTCGCCGAAGGTGTTGGAGGAGGAAGCGGTGGAGATGAAGGGCACCTTGTAGCGGGCCACGTGGTCCATGAGCGAGAGCACCACGCCCGAGGAGAAGGCGCCCATGACCGCCTTGACCTTGTCCACCATCACCAGCTTCTTGTAGCCGTTGATGGCCTTTTCCGGTTTGATCTCGGTGTCCTCGATGAACAGCTCCAACTTCTTGCCGTCGATGCCGCCGGCGTCGTTGATGCGCTTCACCGCCATCTTGGCCGCGTTTACCTCGCCCTCGCCCACCTGGTGGCTCAGGGGGGCCAACAGGCCGATGCGAATGGTGTCGGCCGCCGAGGCCGGACCCGCGGCCACAACCGCCAGGCCCAGAATCAGCATGACTGCCAGAAATTTTTTCATGAATCCTCTCCCTGCTATTTAGTTAAAAGTCCTCGGAGCCTAAAGCCCCAGATATGAACTCCTGATGCTTGGATCTTCGCTAAGCTCTTTGCTGGTGCCGCTTATGGTAATGTGACCCTCTTCCAGAACGTAGACCCGCCGGGCCAGCTCGAAGGCCATGTGGGCGTCCTGCTCCACCAGAAGGATGGTGGTGCCCTTGGCCATGATCTGGCGCACCGCGGTGGCGATGGCCTCCTTGACCAAGGGAGCCAGGCCGAAGGAGGGCTCGTCCAAAAGCAGGATGCGCGGGCTGGCCATCAGGGCCCGGCCCACGCACAGCATCTGCTGCTCGCCGCCGGACAGAGTGCCGGCCATCTGGCGCAGGCGCTCGCCCAGACGGGGGAACAAATCCAGCACGTACTCGTAGTTGGTGTCCCTCTCCGCCTTGTCCTTGGCCAAAAAGGCGCCCAGCTCCAGGTTTTCGCGGACCGAAAGCTGGGGGAACAAGTGGCGTCCCTCGGGGGCCTGTACGATGCCCAGGGCCACGGTCTGGCTGGAGGTGACCCCGGTCAGGTCGTGCCCCTGGAAGGTCATCTTGCCCTCCCAGTCCTTGAGGGCGCTGATGGAGCGCAGCAAGGTGGTCTTGCCCGCTCCGTTGGGGCCGATCACCGCCACGCACTCGTCGTTTTCGATGGCCAGGCTCACCCGGTCCAGGACTAGGGCGCTGCCGTAGCGCACCACCAGGTTTTGAATCTCAAGCAGAGGCATAGCTATCCTTGGTCCCCAGATAGGCCTCCACCACCGCGGGGTGGTTGACCACCTCCTGGGGGGTGCCGGCGGCCAGCTTCTGTCCAAAGTCGATGGCCACGATGCGATCGGCCACCTTCATCAGTTCCTTGAGCTTGTGCTCGATGATCAAAAGGGTTATGCCCTCCTGATTGAGCGTCTTTATCAGCTCCACGATGGCCTGGGTCTCTATGGAGGACAGGCCCGACAGGGGCTCGTCCAGAAGCAAGAGCTCCGGCTGCACCATCAGGGCCCGGGCGATGTCCAACAGGCGCAGGTCGCCGTGGCCCAGGGCCGAGGCGGGCTGCTCCAGATCCTTGGGCAGGCCCACCTGCTCGGCCACTTCCAGGATGCGGTGGCGGGCCGCCTCTTCGTCCAGGCCCTGGCTCAGGAAACGCGGGCCGTAACAGGCCACCCGGATGTTGTCGAACAGGGAAAGCTCGGGAAAGGGCTTGACCAACTGGAAGGTGCGGGCCAGTCCCTGGTTGACGATCTGATGAGGCTTCTTGCCCAAGAGGCTTTCGCCCCGGAAGCTAACCCGGCCGGCGGTGGCCGGCAAAAAGCCGGTGATCAGGTTGAACACCGTGGTCTTGCCCGCCCCGTTGGGGCCGATCAAACCCAGGATCTGGCCCCGGTCCAGGGAGAAGCTCAACTTCTCCACCGCGGCCAGGCCTCCAAAGTGCTTGGTGAGTTCGTCCACCACCAAATAATCGCGCGCTTGTGCCATGGCCTAACCTCGCTTGCCGCCCAGCTTGAAGGCCCGGGCTATGGGCTGCCCCCAGCTGATGATGCCCTTGGGGGCGAAGAAGATGATCACCACCACCATCACGGTGTAGATGAGCAGGCGATACTCCTCCATGTCCCGGGACAGCTCATTGAACAGCACCAGGATCAGGGCCCCCAGGAAGGGCCCGGTGATGGTGCCCATGCCGCCCACCATGGCCATGATGAGGATGGTGGTGGAGAGCACCTGCTCCATGCTGGTGGGCCCCACGTGGGTCAGCGAGTAGGCGTAGACGCTGCCCCCGATGCCGCACAGGGCGCCGCTGATGGAATAAGCGCGGATCTTGACCCAGGCGGTGTTGATGCCGCTGGCCAGCACCGAGTCCTCGTTCTGGCTGATGGCCTTGAGCACCAGGCCCCAGCGCCCCCGGGTGAACCAGATGAGGAAGAGAAAGATCAGCGACATGACGATCAGCACGAAGTAGTAGTCGCCGACCAGGGAGTCGGTGAGCGGGTGGATGCCCGGGATACCCTCCTCGCCGCCGGTGTACTCGCTGAACATGATGGAGGACTCGTAGGCCACCGCCGCGAAGGCCATGGTGATGATGGCGAAATAGGGCCCCTGCATGCGCAGGGTGAGGTAGCCGATGAACATACCCAAAACACCGCAAAGGACGGCGCACATGGGCAGCACCAACAAGGGCGGCAGGCCCAGGTGCAGGTCCACGAAGGCGGTGAGATAGCCGGCCAGGCCGATGAACAGGGCGTGCCCGAAATTCATCAGATGGGAATAGCCGGCGAACACGTCCCAGCTGGTGGCGAAGATGATGTAGAAGTAGGCCGTGGTGAAAACCGAGAGCAGGTAGAAGTTGTCGGAGAACAGGGGCACCAGATAGAACCCGAACAGAATCAGGCCGTAGAAAACGGCGGTGCGCTTTTGGGCCGGAGTTTTCAGATAGGACAGCATCAGTGCAACCTCCTGCCCAGGATGCCCGAGGGTCTGAACACCAGGAACACGGTGAGCAGCACCAGGGAAACCACCTCGGTAAGCTTGGGCGAGACCACGAAGCCGGTGAAGGTTTCCAGCCAGCCCAGGAAAAAGGCGGCCAGGATGCTGCCGGTGAGGCTGCCGATGCCGCCCACCACCACCACCACGAAGGCCTTCATCAGGGGCATGTTCCACATCTCCGGGGTCATGGACATGATCGGCGAGATGAGGGCCCCGGCCACCGCGGCCAAGAAGGCCGAGGCGAACATGGAGAGGTTGAACACCTTCTCGGTCTCGATGCCCACCAGGCGCGCCCCGTCCTCGTCCATGGACACGGCCAGGGCGGCCACGCCGTAGCGGGTGCGGGTGAGCGTCAGCCACAGGCCCAGCAGCACCACCGCGGTGATGCCCACGATGAGCAGTTGGTGCCAGCTCACAACCACCCCATTGAGGTCCACGCTGCCTTCCACCAGGTTGGGGATGTTCATGCCCTGGGAGCCGTAGGTGAGCAGGATGACCTCCTGGGAGGCGAAGGCGATGGCCACGGTGAGGACCAGCACGTAGGTGTGCGAGGAGCGCATGGGCTTGAGGAACACCCGGTCCAGGAGCATGCCCAGGGCCCCCACCAGCACCGCGGCCAAAAGGATGGCCGGCGGCAGGGGGATGCCCAGGCTGTAGAACAGGGTGTAGGTGAAGTAAGCGCCCAGCATGTAGAAAGTGCCGTGGGCCAGGTTGAGGATGCCGGCCACCGCGAAGATCAGGGTGAAGCCGGTGGCGATGAGGGCGTAGACGCAGCCCTTGATGGTGCCGAATATGATGATCTCTTGCAGGAGTTCCACGTCGCTTTCCTTACTGCCGCCTGCCGAAACAACGGCCAGAACCGCCAAGACATCGTCTGGTGGAAGGTTTGTGGAACTCCCCCGCCCCAGGGGCACCATTCCGGCGCGTTGCCGGTCGCTGTTGCATGGTCTTTGCTGTCAAGGCCTTCTCCCGTGTAAGTTGCCTCGCCGGACACCCGATAATTAGTATCGCTAATACATAATGACTACATATTAGTGATTAGCATGAATGAGCGCTCAAGCGAATCTGGGTGGCTGTTACAAGCAAGAGATGGGCCATTTTGGGCAATATGCTGTAATCACAGGCAAAATCGGATACCACAGTCTAGCGTATCGATGCACTAATGCATCAGTACGCCAGTTAAAATACTTATATTTTATATTTTTGGCTTAATTCAGTGGAGTTACGGATATTGATGCGCATTAGCATCGCGATGCCTTATTGCATCGATTTAATGCCGTAGCGTTTGGCCTTGCGGGCCAGGGTGGACTGATTCACCCCCAAGCGGCTGGCCGCCTTGCGCTGGCTGCCGAAGTTATCGAGGGCCTGGGCGATGAGCCGCCGCTCCACCTCGGCCACGGCCGAGGACAGGCACCAGCCCTCCTCACCTTGGGGGCGGCTTTCAGGCGGGGCCTGCACCGGAGCGGGCAGGTCCGGCACGTCGATGCGCTCGCCCGGGGTGAGCACCACCAGGCGCTCCAGGATGTTGGACAACTCGCGCACGTTGCCGGGAAAATGGTAGTTGCAAAGGCAGTCCACCGCCGCCGGGGTGAGCACCTTGTTGGTGCGGCACTTGCGGTTGAACTCGCCCAGGAAAAAGCGGATCAACGAGGGGATGTCCTCCACCCTTTGGCGGAGGGGGGGAATGGTGATGGGCACCACGTTGAGCCTAAAGAACAGGTCTCCCCGGAAGGTGCCCTGCTCCACCATGGCCTCCAAATCGCGGTGGGTGGCGGCCACCACCTGGGTCTCGATGCGCCGGGCCTGGGTGCCGCCCACCCGCACCAGCTCGCCCTCCTCCAAAAAGCGCAGCACCTTTACCTGCACGTTCAGGGGCAGTTCGCCCACCTCGTCCAAAAGCAGGGTGCCGCCCTCGGCCAACTCGAACAGGCCCGGCTTACCCTTGGAGCGGGCCCCGGTGAAGGCTCCTTGCTCATGACCGAACAGCTCGCTCTCGATCAGGGCTTCGGGTATGGCCCCGCAGTCCACCCGGATGAAATCGCCATCCTTGGTGCGCGAGGCCTTATGGATCACGCGGGCGAACATGCCCTTGCCCACCCCGGACTCGCCCCGGATTAGCACCGTGGAATCCACCTCGGCCACCTTCACCGCGGTGGAAAGCACCCGCTGCATGGCCTCGGAGCGGATCACCACCTGACGCAGGAAATCCCGCTCGTGGTACAGGGACTCGATCTGGGAGCGGTAGGCCGAGTTGAGGGCCTTGGTCTCCTCCAGCTCGCGCTGCAGGCGGTTTAGCTCGGTGATGTCGCGCTCGTTGACCACCACCATGCTCAACCTGCCGTCCGGCTCCATCACCGGGTTGCCCGTGACCAGGATTTCCTTGCCGTGGGGAAGCCGCTGGGTCATGGTTACCGGCTCGCGGCGCTTGAGCACCTCGAGGCTTACCGAACGATCCACCACGCCGGAGGCCACCACCTCCTGCATGGACTTGCCCACCACCTCCTCGGCCTTGATGCGGTTGATGCGCTGGGAGGCCTGGTTCACCCGGATCACCTTGCCTTCGGCGTCGCAGATCCACAGGCCGTCGAAGGAGGACTCGATGATGGCGTTGGGCAGGCGCACCAGCCGTTTGTAGCAATCCAGTTCGGTGACCAGCTTTTCATAGTCGCTGATGTCTTGCAGGGTGCAGACCACCCCCACCACCTGGTCCTCTTGCATGATGGGGCGGCGGTTGGCCACGATGGTGTTGCCCGAAATTTCCAGCTTGTGGCCGATCTGGGGCTCGCCGGTTTGCAGCACCCGGCGCAGCTCAGGCCAGTTGTCCGGCAGCACCTCGGCCGCCGCGCGCCCCAACATCGTGTCGGGCTCCCGGCCCAGAAGCTCCCCGGCCGCCTGGTTGTAGACCTCTATCACCCCCTGGGCGTCCAGAACCACCAACCCGGTGGCCGCGGCGTCCAAGACCCGCTCCAAGCGCATTTCAGGGGATTTATCAGGCATCCTTAAGGCTCCGGCTCCCGCTTGCCGCCTCGGGGGACATCCCCGGAGTGTTTAGGCAAGGCGGCCATTTCCGCTTACCATACAACAACCTGCCGCCATGTCCAGGCATCTCTGGTAAAGGCTGGAGCGAACTTCGCGCGCCGATGGCGACCCGCAACGGCGCGCCTCGACGGCTCATGGCCCAAAAAAGCCGGGACGGAAGAGGTGTCTCCCGTCCCGGCTGTATTATGCCTTGGCTACTGGTGAGAGCGTCTAGGCCCAGGGGTCCATCAGGGCGATGGTCTCCTCGCGGCCCGGGCCCACCGAGACGATGGCCAGGGGCGCGCCCACGAACTCGGACAGGCGCTCCAAATAGGCGCGGCAGTTGGTGGGCAGTTCATCCCAGGCGCGGCAGCCGGTGATGTCCTCGCTCCAGCCGGGAAGCTCCTCGTACACCGGGGTGCAGCCGCCCAGTTGCTTCAAGGAGGCCGGCACCCGCTGGATCTCCTGGCCCTCGGCGGTACGATAGCCCACGCAGAACTTGATGGTGTCCAGACCGGTGAGCACGTCCAGCTTGGTAACGCACAGGCCGGTAATTCCCGACAGGCGCACCGAATGGCGCACCACCACTCCGTCGAGCCAGCCGCAGCGGCGGGGGCGGCCGGTGGTGGCGCCGTACTCGTCGCCCGTTTTCTGGAGCCATTGGCCGGTATCGTCGGTGAGCTCGGTGAGGAAAGGACCGCCGCCCACCCGGGTGGTGTAGGCCTTGACCACGCCCCACACCTGGTTCAGGCGGGTGACTCCCACCCCGGCCCCGGTGCAGGCCGAACCGGCCACCGGGTTGGAGGAGGTCACATAGGGGTAGGTGCCGTGGTCGATGTCCAGGTGGGTGCCCTGGGCCCCTTCCATGAGCACGTTGCCGCCGGAGGTCAGCACGTCGTTTAGCTCCACGGCCACGTCGCCGATGAACGGCGCCAAGCGCCGTCCGAACTCCAGGTATTGCGCGATGATGGGCTCGGCGGGCAGGCCGGCGCTGTTCAGGTAGCCGGTGAGCACGTAGTTCTTGGCCGCGCAGTTCTCCTCCACCTTGGCCGCCAGGGTGTCCGTCTCCAGGAGGTCGATCATGCGCACCCCCACCCGGGAAACCTTGTCCTCGTAGCAGGGGCCGATGCCCCGGCCGGTGGTGCCGATGGCCTCTTTGCCCTTGGCCTTTTCCCGGGCCATGTCCAGGGCCTGGTGATAGGGCATGATGACTTGGGCCCGCTCGCTGATGCGCAGCTTTTGCGGGCCCACCTTGACGCCGCGGGCTTCCAGGCGCTCCATCTCGCTGAGCAGCACCTCCGGGTCCACCACCACGCCGTTGCCTATGTAGCAGGTCTTGTCCTCGTGCAGGACCCCGGAGGGGATCAGGTGAAAGATGAACTTGTCGCCATCCACCACCAGGGTATGGCCGGCGTTGTTGCCGCCCTGGAACCGCGCTACGGCCTGGGCGCCCTCCGCCAACAAGTCCACAAGCTTGCCCTTGCCTTCATCACCCCATTGGGTGCCTATAACCACCAGACAGGCCACTTTAAGCCTCCGGAAAGATTTTAGATAATTGGTGTCAAGCCATCGAGTAACGTACTAGAGGCGAGGCTGGCTGTCAACGAGACAAAGCCCAAATTGCCGCCCGGCTATTCCCATGCTATAATCGCCGACCTAACGCGGGAGTAGCTCAGCCCGGCTAGAGCGTCAGCCTTCCAAGCTGAGGGTCGCGGGTTCGAATCCCGTCTCCCGCTCCAAACAATACCAAGGGGTTAGCCAATCTGGCTAACCCCTATTTTTTTGCCGAATGACCAAAAAGTGACTTTAGGGCTCAAATTCAGCTCTCTCCAGCAAGTGTAAACCTCCCCCGATTAGTGCCAGTCAACAGTAGAAACTTCGGGTGAATTTATAGCGAGGTATTCGGCTGGTGTCAGGTTGCCGAGGGACTCATGAGGGCGTTCCTCGTTGTACTCCTTGAGCCAGCGATCCGTGATTTCCCGCACCTCGCTTAGACGGGAAAATATGTAAAGGTCCAGCACCTCTTCCCGATAGGTCCGGTTGAAGCGTTCAATGTATGAATTCTGGGTGGGCTTGCCGGGCTGAGTGAAACCCAAATCGATACTATGCTCCTCGGCCCATTGGGCCATAGCTACACTGACCAGCTCCGGGCCGTTGTCCAGCCTCAGCCTGGACGGGTAGCCCCGCCAGGCAGCGATACGCTCCAGCACTCGGATTATCCTTTGGGCGGGGAGATTGACGTCCACCTCTATGGCCAGGGCCTCTCGATTGAAATCATCCACCACATTAAAGGTCCTGAATCGCTGGCCGCCATACAGGGCATCGCTCATGAAGTCCACCGACCAGCAGATATTGGCCAGATCCGGCACTGCAAGCGGCTGGGGATCACGAGTAGGCAGGCGCTTCTTACCCTTCCTGCGAAGGTTTAGCTTCAGGGCGCAGTACACTCGGTACACCCGCTTGTGATTCCAGCCATGTCCATCCCGCCGAATTACTTGAAACAGTTTGGCAAAGCCGTATCTGGGATATTTGTCTGCCAGCGAAGTCAGCGCCTCGATGATCGGACCATCGTCGCGGGGCTTGGGTCGGTAGGCATAAACCGACCGGCTCAGCCTCAGGGCGCGGCAGGCCCGGCGAATGCTCAGACCGTGCTCTTTGCACATGAACTTAGCCAGATCGCGCCGACCCGCTGGCCTTATATTTTTCTTTCGATGACGTCCTTCAGAGCCCGATTCTCAAGGCTCAAGTCGGCGTACATCTGCTTTAGACGCCTGTTTTCTTCTTCAAGCTCCTTGAGCCGGACGATGTCCGAGGCCTCCATGCCCCCGTACTTGGACTTCCATTTGTAGTAGGTGGCGCTGCTGACACCGTATTCCCGGCAGACCTCCTTGGCGGTCCTGCCCCCTTCCACCTCTTTCAGAATTTTGACGATCTGAGTTTCGCTGAATCTGGTCCTGCGCATCGTGAAGAGTCCTCCTTGCAGACCTCAGTCTGCCAGAAGTCTCTACCTCAAACTGGCCCTATTTTAAGGGAGGGTTACACCCCGACTGCGGAGATGATAAGGTGAGGCGTCCCCTGGCCAGGAGTTGTGGACTTGCTTTCCAAACTATCCAAGATGACGCCCCTCAAACAAACGCTCATTCGTCTTCTGGCCCGGCCCAGCGCGGTGGTCGCCGCCCTGCTCCCCAGCCGCCGCTCCATCCGCGTAATGCGCCGGCTCAACCGCATCATCTTGTCCGCGCCCCAGCTTCTGGCCATAGCCCAAAAGATCGAGGAGCAAGCGCCTTGCCGGGTGCTGATCTTCGGCGTGGGCCATGACAGCTTGTTTTGGCACCGGCTCAACCGCAACGGCCGCACGGTGTTCCTGGAAGACGACGAGGGCTGGCTGAGGAAAGTAACGGCCAAGGTGAAAAACCTGCAGGCCTACGCGGTGGGCTACGACACCGAGCAAAAAGATTGGCAACGATATCTGGGCAATCCCGCCCTGCTGGTCATGGACCTGCCCTTGCCGGTCACGGAGCGGCCATGGGATCTGATCTTGGTGGACGGGCCGGCGGGATGGTGCGACAACGCCCCCGGCCGCATGAAAAGCATCTACCTGGCCCACCAGCTGGTTAAACCGGGCGGCGACGTGTTCGTCCACGACTGCGAGCGTGAAGTGGAGGAGGCGTTCTGCGAGCGGTTCCTGGGCCGGGAAAACCTGATAAGGGAAATAGCCGCGCCGCAAGGCTTGCTGCGCCACTACCGCATACTCTCCCCCGGCCCCAAACGTCCCCCAACAAATTAGTAAGCTTTGCCTTCCTCCTGGCCGTCGATTCAGCCCAAAGTTCCTCGCCCGCCCCAATGCGGGCTTGTGTCCCATGTCTGGAAGGGATAAATTTTAAACGCCCGCCCTATGTTCCTGCCCGAGCGGCCCATGAAAAACCCGGTATCCGAAAGGCACCACCATGAAACTAAAACCAGTCGCCTGGTTACTTTTGCTCTTGGGAACGGCGGTCCTGCTGCCCGCCGCATCCTAATTCCTGCACCGATTTCATCCTCAAAGCGGCTGACGGCACCGTGGTGGACGGCCGTTCCCTGGAGTGGGCGATACCCACCAAGTCTCGGATCATCGTGCACCCGCGCGGCCACAAATACGTCAGCCAGGCTCCGGGCGGAAAATCCGGACTGGCCTGGACCGGCAAATACGCCTTCGTCAACGTGAACATGTACGACGTGGACGTGGTGGTGGACGGCATGAACGAAAAGGGCCTGTCCGTGGGAGCCCTGTTCCTGCCCACCTCCCAGTTCCCCCAGCTTAAACCGGAGGAGGCCTCCCGCTCCTTGTTCGTGTTGCAATTCGGCCACTGGCTCTTGAGCAACTTCAGCACCGTGGCCGAGGTGAAAAAGGCCTTGCCCTCGGTGATAGTCTGGAGCGAGTTCCTTCCCAGCATGGGCATGCAGTTCACCGCCCACACCGCCGTGCACGACGCCCAGGGCAACAGCATCGTCATCGAGTTCCTGAACCATCAGTGCCAGGTGCACGACAACCCCACCGGGGTGATGACCAACGCCCCGGACTTCGGCTGGCAGCTGTCCAACCTGAGCAACTACCTGAATCTGTCGCCCTACAACGCGGCGCCTGTCGATTATTGGGGCCTGAAGGTGAGCCCCACCGGCCAAGGCAGCGGCATGCTGGGCCTGCCCGGCGACGTCACCCCGCCCTCGCGCTTTGTCCGGGCGGTGCTGATGACCCAGTTCTCCCTGAAGCCCGCCGACGCCTCCCAGGCGGTGAACCTGGCCAACCACATCCTCATGTCCCTGGACATCCCCAAGGGCTTAAGCCGGGAAAAGTCGGAAAAACAGACCCTGTACGACCGCACCATGTGGGTGGTGATCAAGGACCTGAAGCGCCGGGTGTATTACTACCGCTCCTATGACAACCAGGTGCTCAGGGCGGTGCATCTGGGCAAGCTAGACCTGAAGCCGGGAGCCAAGGTCGTGTCCATGCCCCTGGAGACCCCGCCCGCCGCCATCGCCGACACCAGCGATATGCTGCGCTGACCCTCGACATGATTCGGCCCCGGCCCGGCCTCCCCCGGGGAGCGCCGGCCGGGGCCGTTTGCGTCCGTTGGCAAACGCCGGTCTAGTCGCCTTGGCCTACCAGGGTGCGCAGAATATCTTCCTTACCCACCACGCCCACCAGTTTGCCCTCGTCCAGAACCGGCAGGGTGTGAAAGCCCTTTTCCACCATCAGGGAGGCTATCTCCTCGATGGGGGTATCCGGTCCCACGGTGACCGGATCGGGGGTCATGGCCTGCTCCACGCTGGTGGCCGCTATCTTTTGCACCTCGCGCTCGATCTTTTTGAGCGAGGTCAGGGGAATGAAGGAATCCAGCAGGGTGAAATAGGAAGGCACCGGCAGGGCCTCCTGTTGGGAGATCAGGTCGCTCTGGCACAGGATGCCTTTCAGGCGGCCGGCCTTGTCCACCACGGGCAGGGCGTTGAAGCCCTTTTGCAAAAGCAGCTTGGCCGCCTTGGTCACCTCGGTATCCGGGGTGAGAGTGAGCACCTCGCGAGTCATGATGTCTTTGGCCTTGATCATTTCACCTAGTCCCTTGCATGAGTGAACTCCCAGAATACCTAAATATAATTTTAACCCTTTTGCCGCAGCGGGGGAGCAGGATATTCGCCGGGGGGAGCGTCCCGCCCGCTTTGCTCCCTGCTCGGCGGGCCGGAGACGAAAGGCGTCTTGTCCCGGCCAAATGAATTGGGTAGTTTATAGGCCTGTCGTTCGCAAGGTGTCCCACAGCCTTGAAGGCCGAGGCGAGAGCCCACCCCGAGACACTGGAGGCCTGACATGCCGCGCACCCAAGTTGCGATAATCGGAGCCGGGCTGGCCGGAATCCTGGCCGCCGTGGCGGCCTCCCGGGCTGGAGCCCGGGTTTTGCTCATAGACCGGGGCGGCATGGGCCTGGGCAGCAACTCGGCCATGAGCAACGGCAACTTCGGCGGCCCCACCGCGCAATACGCCTTGGACAACTACGTGGAGGACACCCTGCGCGCGGGGAGGGGCCTGTGCCGCGCCTCCTGGGTGCGGCGGGTGGGGCAAGAGCTTCCCGCCTCCTTCGCCTTCATGGGGGAGCTGGGGGTGGAGCTCAGCGACCATGGCGACTCCTACCTTTCCCCCACCCACAAGCAGGACGGATTTCGGGGGGCCTGGTTCATGGCCACCCTGGCCGCGCGCCTGCGGGACGAAAAAAACCTGGAGCGCCTGGCAAAGTTCCAGGTGCGGCGCATCCTGACCCGAGACGGCCGGGCGGTGGGCCTGGAGGGCCGCGACGCCCAGGGGCGCCTGGTGCGGGTGGCGGCCTCGGCGGTGGTGCTGGCCGCCGGAGGCGCCGGGGCGGTGTACGCGGTCAACGACAACATGAAGGCCATCATGGGTCAAGGCTACGCCCTGGCCGCCCAAGCCGGGTTGCCCCTGTGGGACATGGAGTTCGTGCAGTTCTACCCCTTGGTGCTGGTGGAGCCGGGCCTGCCCCGGGTGATGCTCTATCCCCGCTATCCCCAGGGCACCCGCCTGATCAACGCGGCCGGCCAAGACCTCCTGGCCCGCTCGGGCATTGTCGACGTGAACCAGGGCATCATGGAGTTGCGCGACCGCCTGTCCGCGGCCATGGCCCGGGAAGCGGCGTCCGGGCCGGTGCGGGTTGATTTCACCGGCGTGGCCGAGGAGCACTGGTCGCGTTATCCCCTGGCCATGCTGGGCAAGATGCGCTTTGATTTCCGCCGCAAACCGGTGGCGGTGATGCCCGGAGCCCACTTTTGCATGGGCGGGGTAAAGGCCAAGCCGGACGGCGCCACGGCCCTGCCCGGCCTGTTCGCCTGCGGGGAGATGCTCTGGGGCATGCACGGGGCCAACCGCCGGGGAGGCAACGCCCTGACCGAGTGCGTGGTCTCCGGCCGCCTCACCGGCCTGGGCGCGGCGGCCTATGCCCTGACCCAGGATGCGCCTCCCGCCGTGCCGGAGGCCCCGGCCGACGACGGCGCCCCGGAAGCCGAGAAGGGCATGACCGAATTGCGCGCCTTGCGCCAAAAGCTGCGGGACATCGCCTGGCAACGGGCGGGCATAGAACGCCGGGAAGAGGACCTGGCCCTGGGCCACAGCGAGCTGACCGCCTGGCACCAGGAGCTTGCCGCCACGCCGGTGGGCGGGGCGCGGCCGGATTGGCTGCGCTGGGACCTGGAATGCGGCGGGCGCTTCCTGAGCGCGGTACTTACCGCCAGCCGGGCCCGCCGGGAAACCCGCGGGGCGCTGCTTCGCTCCGACCATCCCCAGACCGACGACGCCGCCTGGTTGGTCAACAGCCGCCTGGAGGCCGGGGCTGACGGAGGCTGGTCCCTGAGCCATCACGCGGTGGAGGCCTGAGCCGGGCCAGGCCCAGGATAAGCAACACAGCGCGTCCAGCAACCGGCTCTCCAGGCCGCCGAAGCCGTTGCGGTGCTTGCCTCGCCGCCCCAGCGGCGCGGCAAGGCGCGCTTATTGACAGCCCCCCTCGCCCGTGTAAGAATTTCGCCATCATAGGAGCGGGTGGCCATAAGGGCCCCAAAGGGAAGACGGTGCGAATCCGTCGCGGTCCCGCCGCTGTAACCGGTTACGAAAGCCGCGATGCCACTGACCCAAGGTTGGGAAGGCGCGGCCGGTAGGCTTGAGCCGGAAGCCAGAAAACCTGCCCGCTCCCCGGCGCCCCCCAACGCTGCGAAAGACGGTGAGGCGCCAACGACCGTTCGCACGGTCGTGCTTGGGGGTATGGAAGCAAGGGAGCATCCCCGAGTCCGTTGGGCTTGGGTTTTTTTGTTCCTTGTTTCGGCCCCCCGGGGAAAGAGGAGACTATGTCCCGCCGCTGGTTTGCGTTGTGCCTTTTGGCCGCGCTTTTGCTTTGGAGCCCGGCCCACCCGGCCTGGGCCTCGGCCGATTTCATCGACTTCGCCGGACAACCTCACCATCTGGACGCCCCGCCCCAGCGGGTGGTGTCCCTGGTGCCCGAGGTCAGCGACGCCCTGTATGCCCTGGGGGTGGGCGGCACGCTCAAGGGCCACACCATGTACACCCGCACTCCGGCCGGGGAGCCGCCGGCCGCCCTGGTGGGCGGCTTCTTCGCGCCCAGCGAAGAGGCCATCCTCAGCCTCAAGCCCCAGGTGGTGTTCACCAGCCGGGTGCAGGCCGGGCTGGAGAAGAAGTTGGCCGCCCGGGGAATCATGGTGGTGCGTTTGCACGCCCGCGACCTGAAGGACCTCTACGCCCGCCAGGAAATTTTGGGGCTGATATACGAACGCCCCGCCCAGGCCCGCCGACTCAACGATCAGCTACGAGCGGATTTCGACCTGGTGGCCCGCAAGGTGGCCCTGGTGCCCCAGGGCGAGCGGCGGCGGGTGATGCGCCTGATGGCCGTGGACCCCCAGGGCGGCTTTGTCTACGCCCCTGGCGACGACTCCTTTCAGAACGAGCTTATCCGCGCCGCCGGGGGCATCCCTCCCCAGTTGGGGGCCAAAGGGGGCTCGGTGAAGATGAGCCTGGACCAGTGGCGGGCCTTTGATCCCCAGGTGGTCTATGCCTGCGGCGACGCCAAGGCGGCCCGCAAGTTCCTGGAGCGTGAGGGCTGGAACCAGGTGGAGGCGGTCAAGAAGCACCGGGTGATCGCCCTGCCCTGCGACCTCACCTGCCGTCTGTCGTTGGACTCGGGGCTTTTCGCGCAATCTCTGGCCGCCAGGGTCTACGGCGATTTTTTCGCCCAAAAGAAGTACCAGCTTTATCCCTCGGAGGTGCTGAGCCGCCAGCCGCTGGAGATCGACCTGGCCTACGTGCGCCGGGCGCAGGTGGATCAGGTACGCATCCAGGACTTCGCCCATCGCACCCTGCTCATCGCTTTCAAAGCGCCCATGACGGTGCTGAGTACCTTGGAGGGCCAGCTGGACGGCGTGACCCTGATCGGTAATCACTACATGCCGCCGCCCGCCTGGGGGCTGGGCCACGGCGGAGGCCTGGAGGAGCTGCGCCTGCGGGTGGTCCAGGCCCTGCAAATCGATGCCCGCACCTCCAGCCTGCTGTTCACCGGGGCGGACATGAACCACCTCTCCGTGCAGCGCCGGGAGGGCCAGGGCCTGGCGGTCTACGCCCTGGTCACCGCCGGGGCCATGCACAACGCCCTGCGCATCGCCCAAGAGGGCGGGGCCTACGTGGAGCCGGGCACCATCAACATCCTGGTGCTCACCAACCGCAGCCTCACCCCCCGGGCCATGGCTCGGGCGATGATCACCATTACCGAGGCCAAGACCGCCGCGCTGCAAGACCTGGACCTGCGCAGCAGCGAGCAGCCTTTGGCCTACCAGGCCACGGGCACCGGCACCGACAACATCATCGTGGCCCAGGGCGCGGGCCCGCGGGCCGAGCTTACCGGCGGGCACAGCCGCTTGGGGGCCCTGATGGCCCAGGCGGTGTATGCCGGGGTGCTGGAGGCCCTAGCCAAGCAGAACCGTCTGCACCAGAAGCGCCCCGTCCTGTTGCGCCTAAAGGAGCGGGGAGTGAGCCTCTACGCCCTGGCCGGGGGCCGGGCGGCGGCCTGCCCTTCCGTGTCCCTGGGGCGCTTGGAGGCGGCCCTGCTGGAGCCGGACAACGCCGCCCTGGTGGAGACCGCCCTGGCCCTCAGCGACGCCCAGGCCCGGAGCCAGCTCAGCGGCCTGGGGCCTTTCCGCCAGATGTGCGACGCGCGGGCCCGGAGCATCGCCGGCCAGCACCCCCTGGCCCCGGCTCCCGATTTGCGCGGCCAGGGGCTGCCCGAGCCGCTGGCCCTGGCCCTGGGGGCCGTCATGCGCGGCCTGGCCTCCCAGCCCCAACCGATGATCCCGGTGTCCGGGGGGGAGTGCGGCTCCTGATATGAACTACGCCCGCCCCATAGGACTGTTGCTGGTCTTGGTCCTGACCTTGGCGGCCTCCTCCGCCTGGGCCCGCCTGGTCACCGACGAGATGGGCCGCCAGGTTAAGGTGCCAGCGCAGCCCCAGCGGATCATCGGCCTGACCCCTTCGCTCACCGAGGTGGTCTTCGCCCTGGGCCTGGGCGAGAGGGCGGTGGGGGCCACCACCTGGGCCGACTATCCCCCGGCGGCGCGCAAGCTGACCAGGGTGGGGCCCTACGTGTCGCCCAACCTGGAGCGCATCTTGGCCCTGAAGCCAGACCTGGTGCTGATCAACAAGGACGGCAACCCGCCCTGGCTGGTGGATCGCCTGGGCGAGCTGGGGGTGCCGGTGTACGTCACGGTGCCCACGGTCCCCCAAGACCTGCCCGCCGGCCTGGAGCGCCTGGGCGACCTGTTGGGCGCGCCCCAGGCGGGTCGGCGCCTGGCCGACAAGCTGCGCCGGGAAATGGAACAGGTTGCCGCGAGGCTGCGCGGGGTCAAGCCCCGTCCCACCCTGATGGTCATAGGCAGCCACCCCCTGGTATCGGTGGGGCCGGAGACCATGAACGGCCACTTGCTGACCATGGCCGGGGCCAAGAACATCGCCGCCGGGATCAACCAGCGCTGGCCGCGCCTGAACCTGGAGTACATCACTGAGGCCAAGCCCCAGGTGATCATCCTCTCCACCATGGAGCGGGGCCAGAACCTGGAGCGCGACCTGACCTATTGGCGCACCCTGCCCGGCGTGGGCGACCGTCCCGGGGTGCGGGTGGAATGGATATCCTCGGACCTCATCGACCGGCCCGGACCCAGGATGGGCCAGGGGCTGGAGGAACTGGCCCGGCTGGTGCATCCCGAACGCTTCACCCCGGAGGCCAAGCCATGAGGGCCACGCCCAGCCGGCTTTTGGCGGTTTGCCTGGGCCTGGGGCTCCTGCTGGTGCTGTCTTTGCTGGTCGGTCTGTGGCTGGGCACGGTGAGCATCGGCCCGCGGCAGTTCTGGCAATGGCTGAGCGGCGAACTGCAAGGCCCCTCGGCGATAATCCTGGGGCAGCTGCGCCTGCCCCGTCTGCTGCTGGCCGCCCTGGTGGGGGCCTGCCTGGGTCTGTGCGGGGCGGTGTTCCAGGCCATTTTGCGCAATCCCCTGGCCGAGCCCTTCATCCTGGGGGTTTCCGGCGGGGCGGCCTGCGGAGCGGTGGCTTCGGTGCTGGTGGGGCTCACCGGCCTGTGGGGGCAGTCCGCCCTGGCCTTTGGCGGAGCCCTGGGCACCGTGGGCCTGGTCCTGGCCATCGCACGCCGCCGGGGCTCCATGGAGACCAGCACCCTGATCCTCACCGGGGTGATGATCAACGCCTTTTTCACCGCCCTGATCATGTTCGTGATCTCCACCACCACCGACCAGAAGCTGCACGCCATTCTGTTTTGGCTCTACGGCGATCTGGCCGCGGCCAACCTGACCAAGGTGGGCCTGTTGTTGCCGGTGACCCTGGTGGGCGCCGGGGTGATTTTCGCCTACGCCCGCCACCTCAACCTGCTCACCGCCGGATCGATAGCCGCCGCTTCCATGGGGGTGGCCGTGGAGCGGGTGAAGATGATCATGTTCCTGGTGGTGAGCCTGCTGGTGGGGGTCACGGTCAGCCTGTCCGGGCTCATCGGCTTCGTGGGGCTCATGGTGCCCCACCTGGTGCGCATGACCCTGGGCCACGATCACCGTCTGCTGTTGCCCGCCTCGGCCCTGTTCGGAGCCTGCTTCCTCATGCTGGCCGACACCGTGGCCCGCATCATCATCAGCCCCTCGGCCCTGCCGGTGGGGGTGGTCACCGCCTTTTTGGGCGCGCCGTTTTTCGTGTTGCTCATGGCCAAACGAGGGAGCCGCTGGTGGTAGAGCACGGTCAGATAGCCTTGCGCGGCCAGGGCCTGAGCTTCGGCTACGGCAACGCCCAGGTGATCCGCGAGGTGGACCTGAGCCTGAAGCGGGGCGAACTCCTGGGCATAATCGGGCCCAACGGCAGCGGCAAATCCACCCTGCTGGGCCTGCTCTGCGGCCTTTTGCCCCCCAGCTCGGGCGGGGTGGAGCTGTTGGGCCGCAAAATCGGCTCCTACACCAGGGTGGAGGTGGCCCGCCTTCTGGGCCTGGTGCCCCAAGACGCCGAACTGGCTCCGGGCTTCACCGTGCGCCAGACGGTGCTCACCGGCCGCTTCGCCCTGCAAGGGGGGCGGATGTTTGAGAACCACGAAGACCTGGCCGCCGCCCAAAAGGCCCTCGACGACACCGGCATGAGCGGTCTGGCCCAGCGCCAGACCGGTGAGCTGTCCGGCGGCGAGCGCCAGCGTCTGGCCCTGGCCAGGGCCCTGGTCGCCGAGCCCCGGGTGCTGCTTTTGGACGAACCCACCAGCGCCCTGGACCTCAAGCATCAGTTGGGCATGATGAGCCTCTTGGAACTCGCCTGCGCCCGCGACCGCCTGGCCGTGTGCCTGGTGAGCCACGATCTCAATCTGGCGGCCCTGTTTTGCCACCGCCTGCTTTTGATCAGCCAAGGGCAGTCCCTGGCCTGGGGCCCGCCCCAGGAGGTGCTCACCCCCGATCTGCTGGCCCAGGCCTATGGGGTGGAGGTGTTGGTGGACCGCGAACCCAGCCGGGGCAGGCCCCGAGTGACCCTCAGCGCACCCCGGCCTTGACAAAGCCCTCCGAAGCTCCAATAATTTATCTAATAACTCGTCCCATGAAGGGACCAACTGGAGGACAGATCATGAAGATCCAAAAAGTAGTGCGCACGCAGCGCGGGCTCTGCAAGTGCAAGAGCTCCTGCTAGCTTAAGCTAGCTATAAAGGGGAGGCACCACGAGGGCCTCCCCTTTTTCTTTGCCTATAGGAGCCGTTTTTGACCATCGCGAGACTAACGCGCAAGATCGTCCTGGTCGTTTTGGGGCTGGTCCTGCTCACCCTAGCCGTGGCCTGGGATTCGCCGCCCGCGGGGGGCATGCCTATGGTCAGGGTCTCCTTCGGCCAACACCAGGTGTTGGCCGAAGCGCCGGTGAGCCCGGCCCAGCGTCTCAAGGGATTGGGCGGCCGCCAGAACCTGGCGCCGGGCCAGGGCATGCTGTTCATCTTTGCCGGCCGGGCCCTGGGCATGTGCATGCGCGACATGAAATTCCCCCTGGATTTCGTCTGGCTGGACCAAGGCAAAGTGTGCCAGATCGACCCCAACGTGCCCGCCGGGGGCGAACGGGTCACGGTGCGAGCCAAGGTTCCGGCCCAGATGGTGTTGGAGGTGCCCTCCGGCTGGGCCCAGGAGCATGGGGTGTACGTGGGCCAGGAGGTGAGGGTCGACCTCGTAAGCGGGCAGTTGCCCGAATCCCTGGCCAAAGTCATAGGAAACAACCGGACATGACCTCCCTTGAAAGCCAGGCCGACCTGCTGCGGCGCACCGCCTGCGCCGGGCTGTGCCGCTATTACAAGCCCCACAAGCGCGAAGATCCTGGCTGCGGCGGAGTGGAACTGCTCAAGCGCCGCCCGGACCTGGCCCCCCTTTTGGAGGCCCTGCCCTCGCCCCCGGACGACGGCCTGTTCGCCCTGGCCGAGGACGATCCCCGCCTGCTGGCGGTGTGCGGGGCCTGCGAATTTCGCATCGACGGCTGCGATTTCCGCGATCCGGCGGTGGCTCGCGACCAGTGCTCGCCTTGCGGCGGCCTGCGGGCCGTGGCCTGGCTGCTGGACGAGAACCCGGAGCTGAAGCTGTGAGCCCCCCCAACCCGGCGCATTACCTGCGCCTGGCCCCCCACGTGTGCCTGCGCCAGTTGGAAGAGCCTTATCTCTACGATCGCCGGGCCGACGAACTCTACGAACTGAACCAGGAGGGCCTGGAGGCCTTGCAAAAATGCCGGGGCCACCTGACCATGGAGCAGGCGGGCCTGGAGCCCGAGTTCGCCCAGGTGTGCCTGGAGGAGGGGCTGCTGGAGCTTAATCCCGACCCCTGGCCCATGCCCCTGGCCCTGGGGCCCGGCCCCTCGCCTTCCCTGCGCTATCTGGAGCTGCAGGTTACCTGGCGCTGCAACCTGGCCTGCGCCCACTGCTATTTGGGCGCGGCCCAAAAGGTGGACCTGCCGGTGGAGCGGGTGGCCGCCATTTTGCGCGAGTTCGAGGCCATGGGCGGGCTCAGGGTGATGCTCTCGGGCGGCGAACCCCTGATGCACCCCCGGTGGGACGAGATCAACGCCCTGCTGGCCGCCCTGCCGCTGAGGCGGGTGCTCTTGTCCAACGGCCTGCTCCTGCCCCAGGCCCTGGAAAAGCTCAACTGCGACGAGGTGCAGGTCAGCCTGGACGGGTTGCAAGCGGGCCATGAGCGCCTACGGGGCAAAGGCAACTTTGCTCAGGCCGTGGCCGCGGCCCGGGCGGTGCGGGAGTCGGGGCGCGACTTGTCCATCGCCACCATGGTGCACGCCTACAACCTGGAGGAGATGGCCGGCCTGGAGGAGTTGGTGCGCGAGCTGGGGGCCGGCGAATGGGGCATCGACGCCCCCTGCCTCGTCGGACGCCTGGGGGAGCACCCCGAGCTGGCCGTTACCCCGGCCCAGGCGGTGGAGGCCATGTCCCGCGCCTATGGCGGGGCCTTTCACGGCGGAGGCGGCGGCATGGCCTGCGGCCTGCACCTGGCCACCGTGGCCGCCGACGGCAAGGTGGCCCAGTGCGGCTTCTACCTGGACCAGCCCCTGGGCAGGGCCGAGGAAGGGCTGTGGACCTGCTGGGCCCGGCGCCGGGCGCTGGCCATCAAGGATTTATCCGGCTGCCGGGACTGCGCGGTGGCCGACGACTGTGGCGGCGGCTGCCGCTTCCGGGCCCTGGACCCCCGAGGGCCGGACCTGGTGATGTGCGCCGCGTACGGCATGGAGCCAAAGGAGGAGGCATGAAAGAAGTATACGACCTGGAAGGACGGGTGCGCCGGGAAGGCGGCGAAACCATCCTGGGGCTTAAGGATCTTGACACCCACGCCTGCTACCTGATTTACGGGGTGCTGGACCCCGGCGGACCGGCCCGCATACTCAAGCCGGGCGACGGCCACGAGGAGATCATCCTGGCCACGGGCGGCACCATACGCCTCAAGGGCGGCGGCAACGAGGTGTTGCTGCGCCCCGGCCAGGCGGTGTACCTCAAGGGCGTGGAGACCTGGGAGGCCTATTGCGAGGGCGAGTACGAGGCCCGCTACGTGGCCGCCGGGGGGCATACGCCCGGCCGGGAGCACGGGCATGGAGAGCATTCGCATTAGCGGGGTAGGCGGCTGCGCCAGACAGCGGCATACGGCGTTGCCGGCATAGCTCGCTTCCTCGGCGTATTAGCCATACGCCTGCAGATCTCGCTCGCCGAAGGCCTCGCACGCCGTTACGTATAAAAAATGGCGGCCTCATCTGCTAGATGGGGCCGCCATTTTTTCGCCTCGCGCCCAGGGCAGCGCCCGGCAATCTTGTCTTCGCTTTACATCAACCGCCAACCGGCACAGCCAGGCGGCGGCGGACAGGGCGACCGGCGAACGACAGCCGGAGCTATAGCCACGCCTACAGCGAGGCTGGAGAGAGGCCGGCAACGCGGTATGCCGTCGTCTGGCGAAGCCGGCCAACTAATGCTGGTGGCCGCAGCCGCAGGAGCTGGACCCGCAGGAAGACACCGGAGCCAGGCTGTCCAGGCTCTGCAAGCCGCCCCGCTGGCGGCCCAGCTTGCGCCTGGCCAAACGCCACAGCGGGGCGATGGACAGCAGCACCAAGAAGCCCGCCCCGGCCTGGCGCAGCCAATCGGGCAGAATCTCGCCCGCCGCGCCGGCCACGGCCAGGGGGCTGAGGCCGCTGAGGGCGAAGACCTGGTCCAACAAGAGGCCCGAGGCCACCGCGCCCAGGGCGATGCCCGCCAGATACAGGGCGGTTCCCCGCTTGCCCAACACCCCCACCAGCACGGTGAGGGAGGTGACGTTGGTGGCCGGTCCGGCCAACAGGAACACCAAGGCCGCGCCGGGGCTGACCCCCTTGAGGATCAGGGCCGCGGCGATGGGGGTGGAGGCGCTGGCGCAGATGTACAGCGGTATGCCCACGGCCAGCATGATGAGCATGGAGCCCATGCCCCCGCCCAGATAGCGAGTGAGGAACTCTGCCGGGACCAGGGCGGCGATGACGCCCGCCAGGAGGATGCCCAGCCAGAACCAGGCGGCCAGGTCTTCCCACAGCTCGCCCCGGGCAAAGGCCATGCCGGCCCGGGTCCGCTGCCAGAAGGTGTGGTGATGAGCGTGGTCCTTTGGGGCGCAGTCCACACCGTCGCAGCAGGCGTCCACCGGGCAGGTGAGGTCCGGCGGCGCGGCGGGCTGCTCGCGCTTTTCCGGCAGGAGCCCCATGCCCAGGCCGGTCAACAAGGCGGTGACCACGGCGGCCAGGGGCCGGGCCACGGCCATCACCGGGCCCAAGAGGGCGTAGGTAAGGGCGATAGAGTCCACGCCGGTCTCCGGGGTGGAGACCAAAAAGGAGGCCACCGCCCCCCGGCCCGCGCCCTGACGCTTGAGACCGGCGGCGGCGGGCAGCACCCCGCAGGAGCACAGGGGCAGGGGCAGACCCAGCAGGGCGGCCTTGAACACCGGCCCCACCTTGCCTTGGCCCAGGTTGCGGCTGACGAAGTCGGGGCTCAGGAAGGCCTTCAAGAGCCCGGCCACCAGCAGCCCGAAGACTATGTAGATGGAGGCCTCGGCCAGCAGGCGCCAGCACTCGGCCAGGATGTCCACGATGATGTGCACGTAACGCCTCGCAGTCTAGTCGTGGTGCAGGTGCTCCAGGCTGGCGGCCAGGAGCTGATCCACGTGCTCGTCGTCCAGGGAGTAGTAGAGCATCTGGCCATCGCGGCGGTTGTTGACCAAGGCCAGGTCCTTGAGGCGGCGCAGGGCGTGGCTAACCGCCGAATCGCTGACCCCGGTGAGGGCGGCCAGGTCGCACACGCACATCTCCCCTCCCCGGAGGGCCAGGAGGATGCGCAGCCGGTTGGGATCGCCCATGGCCTTGTACAGCTCGGCCAGGCGGCCCAACTCCGGGTCCGATGGGGCCTGCTCGCGGGCCCGGCGCACCCGATCCAGGTGCACCATCTTTACCCGGCAGCCCTCTTCTTCTATGAGCTTGCTCTTCTTGGCTACCACGCCGCGCCTCCATACTTGAACATATGTTCAAATATATCATTAGGTATTTTATGCGCAAGCCTGGTTGCCAAATTTTTCCCGCCGGGCTATAGCCCAAGTAAGGGAGGCGCGGCCATGAAGGATGTGCGGCAGATCAAGGTTAACGGACACCAGGTGGGCATCCGGGGACTGGACCGGGTGCTGGAAGAGCTGGCCCCGGCCTATGCCCCGGAGCGCGAGGAGGAACTGGCCGCCCAGCTTATGGAGCGCCTGCGCCACGAAAACTACATCCCCGACTCGGCCCGCCAGGCCTATGCCCAGGCCCTGCGCGACCAGCTGCGCCGGGCGGTGGGGCTGGAGCCCTTGAGCGCCTCCAGCGGCGGTCTGAGCATCCAGGTGGCCTGTGGGGGCTGCGCGGGGGGCGACCAACTGCTCCAAGCGGTGTACGACGCCCTGTCCCGCCTGGGCCTTAGCGGCGAGGTGGAGCGGGTGAGCGACGCCCTGGAGATAGCAGCCCTGGGCCTTAGGGGCACCCCGGCCCTGGTCGTCAACGGCGAGGTAAAAGCGGTGGGCTCCATTCCCTCGGCCGGGCAGATAGACGACTGGCTGGGCCGGGCCGCCGAGGTGAAGCCGTCGAAACACTAGCTATCGCGTAGGCATATTAATAAACTGCTGCTCGGGCGACTTTGGGTCCCAGGTTTTGGCTCAGGAATTTGTCGGTTCATGCCCAGGGAGGTCCAACTATGCAACGAGTCATCTTGCTTCTTACCCTGCCGCTCATCATCTGCCTCGGGGCGGGGGCGGCCTTTTCGGACCACGGCGAAAACGGCCGCCAGCGTCAGCGTTATCAGGAGGGACGGGGCTTGGGGGAGCACCGGGTACCTCCGGTGAACAACCCCCTGTACCGGCAACAGTGCGGTGAGTGCCACATGGCCTACCAGCCGGCCTTGCTGCCCGCCGCCTCTTGGGAGGCCATCCTGGCCAAGCTGCCGGAGCACTTCGACGATCAGGTGAATCTCTCCTCTCAGGACCGCGCCGCCGTCGCTGCCTACTTGCGCTCCAGCGCGGCTGAATACTGTGATTGCAAGATATCCCGCAAGATAATCAAAAGCCTGAGGGGTGATACGATCCTACGCATCAGCCAGGTGCCCTACATCCTCCACAAACACGAATATGACGACATCCCCGCCGGAGCCTTTGCCCGCAAGGCGGTGGGATCGCGGGGCAACTGCCTGGCCTGCCACACCACGGCCAACCAGGGCTGCTATAGCGAAGACCTGGTACGCATACCCCGCTGAGCCCGGGCTTCGCGCGCGTTTGACACCACCCGCCCCCTGGCTTAAGCTTGGCCCCATAATCACCCAGGGAGGCTAGATAAATGCGCCCCGATCAATTCGCGCCCGAGGACCAGAAACACCTGTTGCCCCAGCCCGGGGGGGACTTGGTCTACCGCTGCCTGGACTGCGGCTCCGAGCACTCCATCTCCGAGTTGCTCTACACCTGCCCCTCCTGCGGGGAGGTGCTGCTCATCGAAGACAAGGGCTTCGACCAGCTCAAAAAGCTCAGCGGAGCCCAGTGGCGGCGGGTGTTCGACCTCAGGCGCATGCTCAACATCCCCGCCCTCAAGGGCATCTTCCGCTACGCCGAGTTGCTGGCCCCGGTGATCCCCCTGGACAGCGTGCTCTACCTGGGCGAGGGGCACACTCCCCTGGTGGAGGCCAGCGATCTGCTCAAGGGCGAGTTGGGCGCGGACTTCTGCTTCAAGAACGACGGCCAGAACCCCTCGGCCTCCTTCAAGGACCGGGGCATGGCCGTGGCCCTGAGCTACATCAACTACCTGGTCAAGCACCAGGGGGCCGGGGAGATTCTGAGCGTGTGCGCCTCCACCGGCGACACCTCGGCCGCCGCGGCGCTCTACGCCTCCTACCTGGCCCCGGAGGTAAAGAGCGCGGTGCTCTTGCCCCAGGGCAAGGTGACCCCGGCCCAGCTCAGCCAGCCCTTGGGAGCCGGGGCGCGGGTCTTGGAGATCCCAGGCGTGTTCGACGACTGCATGAAGGTGGTGGAGCATCTGGCCGATAATTACCAGGTGGCCCTGCTCAATTCCAAGAACGCCTGGCGCATCCTGGGCCAGGAGTCCTACGCCTACGAGGTGGCCCAGGACCTGGACTGGGACCTCACCGGCCGGGTGATCCTGGTGCCCATCGGCAACGCGGGCAACATCAGCGCCATCATGAGCGGCTTCATGAAGCTGCACCAGCTGGGCATCATCGACGAGCTGCCCAAGGTCATCGGGGTGCAGAGCGAGCATGCCGACCCGGTGTTCCGCTATTACCAGGAGAACGACCCCGGCAAGCGGGTATGGCGGCCGGTGACCGTGCAGCCCTCGGTGGCCCAGGCGGCCATGATCGGCAACCCGGTGTCCATGCCCCGGGTGGTGGAGCTGGCCCGGCGCTACGAGGCCCAGGCGGGCGGCCCCAGGGTGTACGTGGTGCAGGTGAGCGAGCAGGAGATCATGGACCACATGATCCTGGCCAACCGCCACGGCCACGTGGTATGCACCCAGGGCGGCGAGTCCCTGGCCGGGCTGTTGCGGGCCCAGGCGGCGGGCATCGTGAGCGCCGGCGAGAAGGCCATCTGCGACGCCACGGCCCACCACCTGAAGTTCGTGGGCTTCCAGCAGATGTATTTTGAAAACACCTTCCCGCCGGACTACGGGGTCAAACCCCGTCCCGAGTTGGTCAACCGGCCCGAAGAGGTGTTGGCCCTGGCCGAGCAGGAAATGCCCGGTCCGGGGCGTCCCCTGAGCGGCGAGGCCTTTGCCAAGTTCGTCAAGGCCACCGCCCTGGAGGTGGCCGCGCGTCTAGGCCTGGAGAAGCGTTAGTGAGCGCCCTCACGGAAAACGATCTCACCAACACCGGCCATTGCTTTGCCTGCGGGGCGCGCAACGTCTACGGCCTGCGCATGCGGGTGGGCTACGAGGACGGGGCGGCGGTGTGCCGCCTGACCCTGGGCCGCCAGTACCAGGGCTGGGACGATATCGCCCACGGGGGCATCGTATCCACGGTTTTGGACGAGATCATGGCCTACGCGGTGATCGGCTACGTGGGCCAGGGGCTCACCACCCGCATGGAGACCACCTATCGCAAGGCGGTGCCCCTGGGGGTTCCCCTCAAGGCGATGGGGCGGGTGACCACCCACCGGGGCCGCCTGGCCGTGGCCGAAGGGCGCATATACCTGGAAGAGGACGACACCCTCTTGGCCGAGGCCACGGCCCGCTGGGTCATCAAGCTGGGGCCGGACGGCCAGCCCCTGGACGGCACGCCCTGGCTGGACGCCCAGAAGTGAAGCACCTGCTGCTCACCGTGGGCAAGCCCAAGCAGACCTACCTGGCCCAGGGCATCGACGACTACCTGGCGCGCCTCAAGCCCTACGGCGGCGGCTCCCTGGTGGGGGTGCGGCCCGCCAAGCTGGGCCCCAAGACCCCGGACGAGTCGGCCAAGGCCGAAGAGGGTCAGCGCCTGCTGGCCCGGCTGGACCAGCGCGATCTGGTGTGGGCTCTCGAGATAAAGGGCAAGGCCTGGAGCAGCCTGCAGTGGGCCAAGGCCTTGGAAAAGGCCCGCCTGAGCGGCCGGAGCCGCCTGGTGCTGGTTATAGGCGGGGCGCTGGGCCTGGACCCGGCGGTGGCTCGGCGAGCCGATCAGCTGGTGAGCTTCGGCCCCCCTACCCTGGCCCACGAGCTGGCCGCCCTGGTGGCCGCGGAGCAGCTTTACCGCGCCTGCACCATCCTGGCGGGCCTGCCCTATCATCGGGCCTAGTTCGAGCCCCTACTTAGCCAATACCGCCTGGGCGCAGACCAGATCCCGAGCCACTTGGGCCAAGCCCACCCCCCGCCGCCGGGCCTCGCTTTGCAATCTTTGCTCCGCCTGATCCAGGCTCAGCCCCCGGCGTTCCATCAACACCCCCTTGGCCCGCTCGATGTCCTTGCGCTCGCTCAGGGCCTGGTCCAGCTCCCGCACCCGGCCTTCCAAATGACACAGGCGTTGGTGGTTGCGCCAAGCCATGGCCAGAATCGGGCCGACCAGGCTGGGCTCCCAGGGCGGGACGCAGTAGGCGCTGACCGAGGCGGGATCGGCCCCCGGCCCGGGCCGCTCGCAGCCGTTGCGGCTGATGATCAGCACCGGCAAGGGACGGCGGGCGTTCATGCGCCGGGCCGCCTCCACCCCGTCCAGGTTGGGCAGGTCCTGATCCAACATGGCCAGGTCCGGGCGCAGCTCATGGTGCAACAGGCAGGCCGCGCGGCCCTCGCGGGCCAGGCCGGCCACCTGGTGGCCCAGCTCTGTGAGGCAGCGGGCCAGCTCGGCCATGTCCCGCTCCCGCCGGGAGGCCAGCAACACCTTGAAAACGGACTTTTCCCTGAATTGCTCCATGCCGCCGCTCCCCCCGGCCCCGCCCCCCGGCGGCGCCAAATTGGCAGTATGGTTTTATGGGCAGGACACCCGCTCCCGGCCGCGGTTGGGCCGGGAGCGGGCGCTGTTTCGCTATAGCCGGGGCCTAGACCGATTCCACGCTCTTGACTTCGGGAATGGCCTGTTTGACCACCTTTTCGATGCCCATCTTTAGGGTCATCTGGCTCATGGGGCAGCCGCCGCAGGCGCCCACCAGCTTGACCTTGACCACGCCGTCGTCGGTGACGTCCACCAACTCCACGTTGCCGCCGTCGCGTTGCAGGGCCGGGCGGATCTTCTCCAGGGCCTGTTCAACTTTTTCTTTCAATTTACCTGCTCCTTTGCGGAGATGGCGGAGTTCCGCCTCGCTCTCTACTAGGCCAGACCGTGGCCGGTAAGCCGGGTCAGGGCCTCCAGATAGCGCTGACGGGTGCCCTCGATCACCTCGGCGGGCAGCTTGGGAGCCGGGGGCTTCTTGTCAAAGCCGATGCTCTCCAGATAGTCCCGCACGAACTGCTTGTCATAGCTCTGTTGGCTCTGGCCGGGGGCGTACTTGTCCTCGGGCCAGAAACGGCTGGAATCCGGGGTCAGCACCTCGTCGATGAGGATCAGCTCGCCGTCGATAGTGCCGAACTCGAATTTGGTGTCCGCGATGATGATGCCCTTGGTGGCGGCGAAGTCGCGGGCCCGGCCATAGATGGCCAGGGCGCGCTGGGCCACCGCCTGGGCCAGCTCGGCCCCCACGATCTTCTCGGCCTGGGCCAGGTCGATGTTCAGGTCGTGCTCGCCCAGCTCGGCCTTGGTGCTGGGAGTGAACAGGGGCTCGGGAAGCTTGTCGCTCTCCCGGAGCCCGGTGGGCAGGCTGTAGCCGCAGACCTTGCCGCTGGCCTGGTAATCCTTCCATCCGCTGCCCGAAAGATAGCCGCGCACGATGGCCTCGATGGCCAGGGGCTGGGCCTTTTTCACCAGCATGGAGCGTCCCTCGAGCACCTCGCCGAACTTCTGAAGTTCCTGGGGGAAATCGGCAACTTCCCAGGCCACCAGGTGGTTGGGAGTGATGTCGGCCATCTGCTGAAACCAGAACAGGGAAATCTGGGTGAGGACCTTGCCCTTGTCCGGAATGGGGTCGGGCAGCACGACGTCGAAGGCGCTGAGGCGGTCGGTGGCCACGATGAGCAGGTGATCGCCCAAGTCGTAAATATCGCGCACCTTGCCCCTGGCCTTCAGGGCAACCCCTTCCAGATTGGTTTCATGCACCGGTAATGTACTCATAACACTCCTCATTAAGGCCGCTCATGGAAAATATGAGCCGCTGGCGTTGACTCCGGATGAACTACGGTAGTATGTTTTTTTCGTTCCTTAAACCTAGCACAAAGCTCAGTAAGGAGAAAGCGAGATGCTCCAGAAGATTACGGTTATCGGCGCCGGCAACGTGGGGGCCACCTGCGCCCAGCGCGCCGCCGAAAAAGAGTTGGCCGACGTAGTGTTGGTCGATGTCGTGGAAGGCATGCCCCAAGGCAAGGGTCTGGACCTTTGCGAGGCCTCTCCGGTGGAAAAGCATGACGCCTTGATCACCGGTACCAACGACTACGACGCCACCGCCGACTCGGACATTATTATCGTCACCGCGGGCATCGCCCGCAAGCCCGGCATGAGCCGCGACGATCTGATCAAAACCAACGCGGGCATCGTGAACACGGTGTGCAAGGAAGCGGCCAAGCGCTCCCCCAAGGCGGTGATGATCATCGTGAGCAACCCCCTGGACGCCATGTGCCACGTGGCCCTGAAGGCCTCCGGCTTCCCCAGCGAGCGGGTGATCGGCATGGCCGGGGTTTTGGACTCTGCCCGCTTCCGTTTCTTCATCGCCGAGGCCCTGAACGTGTCCGTGGAAAACACCCACGCCTTCGTGCTGGGCGGCCACGGCGACACCATGGTGCCCCTGCCCCGCTTCTCCACCGTGTCGGGCATCCCCATCACCGAGCTGTTGCCCGCCGACAAGATCGCGGCCATGTGCCAGCGCACCGCCCAGGGCGGCGCGGAGATCGTGAGCCTCTTGAAAACCGGCAGCGCCTACTATGCGCCCGCCTCCTCCGCCGTGGAGATGGCCGAGGCCATCTTGAAGGACAAGAAGAAAATCCTGCCCTGCGCGGTGTACCTGAACGGCCAGTACGGCTACAACGACCTGTACATCGGCGTGCCGGTGAAGCTGGGCGTGGGCGGAGCCGAGCAGGTCATCGAAATCAAGCTGACCGCCGACGAGAAGGCCGCCCTGGACAAGAGCGCCGACGCGGTGCGCGGCCTGGTCAAGTTGCTGGGCGAGTTGGGCTACTAAGCCTACTTCTGCTTTCGGCTATAACCGGAGGGTCCGCAAGGACCCTCCGGTTTCTTTTTGGGTGACAATTATTGTTGCTTTATAAACAAACTATGTTTATAAGTATACACATAGCAGTTGATTGGAGGATGTGGACATGCCGTTGGCGCAAATTCAGGAAGCAACCCGACCGGACCTGGCCTCACCCCAGGCCCGTGAGGGCATGGCCAAGCTGGTCACCAACCTGTTCGACCGGTGGGGACTGGACACGGCGCAGCAGTTGCAACTGCTGGGCATGAGCCCCAGCAGCCGGGCAGCTTTGGGGCGCTACCGCCAGGGCCGCCCGCTTCCCGACAGCCGAGACCTGCGGGACCGCGTGGGTCTGCTGTTGGCCGTACACAAGGCCCTGGGCCTGCTCTACCCACACAACCCGAATCTCAAGTACGGCTGGGTAAAGCGGCGCAATCAGGCCTTTGACAATCGCACCCCCTTAGAGACGATGATCGAGCAAGGCATCGCCGGCCTGGCCAGGGTGGCTCGCTACCTTGATTACGTGCGGGGCGTCTAGAGCTTGCAGGGCGTGTTCGACCAATCCCGCGATTTTGACGACGACGTCTTTCGCAACATTGTCTCTTTGCGCGAGTCCCAGAACCTTTTCGCCGATCTGAGCGGGGGCGACGAAAGTCTGTCGCGGCTAGCCGTTGAATTGGAAATGCGCGCCAAAAAGGACATTCCTCCCGGTATGATCCACCGGGGGTTTCACTACACCACGGCCATCCTCTACCCATTTGAAAGTGAACCCTACCTCCACTCCCGCTACGGCAACGGCTCCTACGGTGTGTGGTACGGCTCCCTAAGCCTGGAAACGAGCATCCACGAGACCACTTATCACATGATTAGAAGCGAGCTTAATATTGAGGGCCTGGACGAAACCGTAGTGCGGGAGCGGGCGGTGTATCTGGTGCACTGCCGGGCGGTCTTGGTTGATCTGAGCCGCAAGGGAGGCGAGCACCCGGCCCTGTTGGCCGATGATTACGCTTTCACCCAAGGTGTCGGCGCCCGCTTGCAGGGCGAAGGGCACCCCGGCCTGCTGGCTCCTTCGGCCCGGCACCGGGGAGGCACCAACCTGGCGGCTTTTCGGCCAGAGGTCTTGAGCGACCCCCGCCATCACTGCTACCTCACCTACCGCCTTGACCCTATAGCCCGGCGGCTTTGGGTTGAGCGCCAACCCGGCGAGATGGTGCTGGAGCTGCCTTTTTAGAGGTTTGATGGGCCAAAAAGCGAGATGATTCTGGCCAAATTATTTCTTAATATATTTTATTAAGTTTAAGTGTAACATTGCGCAATACAAAACTATTAAACATGACTTCTACCCCTTCATCCAACACCGGACAGCTGCGAATAACCCCCGGCACGGCCAGGGAGTGTCAGGCAAGGCGGCGGTGAGCGTAGACCGCAGGCGTATTGTTAATACGCCGAGGTCTAAGCGACGCCGCCAACGCCGCATGGCGCTTCCTGGCGAAGCCGGGTTGTGTGAAAATTAAAGGCCTAAATCGTCGCTGATTTCGCGCATGGCTTCCACGGCCAGGGCGGCGAACTCGGGCAGGGGGATGCCCAGCTCTTCGCAGAGCCGGATGTGGTCGCGGTTGACGCTGGCGGCGAAGGCCTTTTCCTTCATCCGCTTGGTCACGCTCTTGGGCTTTACGCTGGCCAGCTTCTTGTCCGGGTACACCATGGTGGTGGCCATCACCAGGCCGGTGATGGTCTCCCCGGCGGTGAGGGCCAGGTCCAGGGGGGTGCTGCGCTTGAGCCCCAGGTTCTCGGCGTTGTGGGCCTTGATGGCCTCCACCACCTCGGGGGGCAGGTCGGTGTCCGCCAACAGCTCGGCGGTCACCAGGCCGTGGCGGTGCATCTGATCGGCGGTTTGGCCGTAGTCCAGATCGTGCAACAGCCCGGCCAAGGCCCAGGTCTCCTCGTCCTGGCCCAAACGGCGAGCCAGGGCGCGCAGAACCACGGCCGAAGCCAGGCTGTGCATGCGTATGCGTTCGTCGTCAACCTGACTCTTGAGAAGTTCCAGGCCGGCGGCGTAGTCCATGACTAGCCTGCCGCGGACAGTCGCCGGGTCTTCTTCTTCAGGCGGCCGATGCGCTTGCGCAAAATATCGACCTGCTTGCTGTTGCCCTCTTCGCGGGCCTTGTCGCGGTCGCTCTTGAGCGCCCGGATCTCGACCTTGACCTTGGCGATTTCCTTGGCGAAGAGCTTGGCGCCCGAGGCGTCGTCGATGCCGATGGCCTCTTTGATGGCCTTGAGCAGCTCTTCCTTGTTCATGCTGTGCACGCCAACGATGTTGCCGATCTGCAGGGCGTATTCCCTCAGCTCCTTGGCGGTCATCTTCTCCAAGGGCTTGGGGGGATCGGGCACCTCGACGATGATTACGTCGTCTTGGGCGGCCTCGGCGGCGGGCTCTTCGCTGGTCTGGTCTTGCAGGGTTTCCTCGTCAGCCATGGTTCGTCTACTCTCCTGATATTGCTTGCCGAAGGGGGCGTGCGGCCCCCACCGTTGAATGGGGGAGTTTACTCGCTGGAGCCGTTCTTTTCAACCATTTTAAGAAACGGCTTGAACAGGTCCAGGGGCAAGGGGAACAAGGTGGTGCTGTTGTTTTCGCTGGCGATCTCCCTTAGCGTCTGCAAATAGCGCAATTGCAGGGCCTGGGGATGGGTGCTGATTATCTCCGCCGCCTGGGCCAGCTTCTCGGCTGCCTGGAACTCGCCCTCGGCGTTGATCACCTTGGCCCGCCGCTCGCGCTCGGCCTCGGCCTGGCGGGCCATGGCCCGCTGCATCTCCTGGGGCAGGTCGATGTGCTTTACCTCCACGGTGCTGATCTTGATGCCCCAGGCGTCGGTGTGCTGGTCCAGGATCTGCTGCAACTCGCCGTTGATCTTCTCCCGCTCCGAGAGCAGCTCGTCCATCTCCACCTGGCCGCACACGCTACGCAGGGTGGTCTGGGCCAACTGGCTGGTGGCGAACAAATAGTCCTCCACCTGCACGATGGCGTTGGTGGGGTCCATGACCCGGAAATAGATCACCGCGTTTACCTTGACCGACACGTTGTCCCGGGTGATCACGTCCTGGGGCGGCACGTCCATGGCCACGGTCCGCAGGCTCACCTTGGTCATGCGGTCGATGATGGGAATGAGGATGATCAATCCCGGGCCCTTGGCGGCGATTACCCGGCCCAGGCGGAAGATGACCCCCCGCTCGTACTCCTTGAGCACCCGGAGCGACACCGCCAGGAACAGGATGAACAAGATCACCACCGGCAGCAGGCCGCCCAGCAGAGATATTATGGTCGATATGATGCCCATTGACCCGGCCTCCCTTTAATCGTGTGGTTCCTGGGGCGCCGAAGGCCGTACCTCGACCTCCAGGCCGTTGACCGAAACTACTTCCACCTTTTGCCCCGGCTCCAGGGACTGGTCGCTAGTGAAGCTCCAAAGCTCACCCAGCACGCGCACCCGCCGCGCGTCCACCACCACCCCGTGGGCTCCCAACAGGCCCTCCTTGCCGGTGACCGACTTGGCCATTTGGGCCTTGCCGGCCAGATAGGCCACCCCGCCGAAAAACAGGATCATGGCCAAGGCGGTGGGCACCAGCACGGTAAGGGACACGGCCACCACCGTCTCCCCGGACTTGAACAGCATCACCGAACCCAGGATCAGCGAGACCGCCCCGCCCGCCGACAGCAGGCCGTAGCTGGTGATCTTGATCTCGGCGAAAAATAGCACCACGGCCAGCCCGATCAGCGCCAACCCGGCGTAGCTCACCGGCAGGGTGCTCATGGCGAAAAAGGCCAGGATCAGGGCCAGGCCGCCCACCACCCCCGGGAAAACCGTCCCCGGATGGCTCAGCTCGAAATAGATGCCGGCCAGGCCGATCATCAGCAGGATGTAGGCCAGGTTGGGGCTGGCCAACAGGCTCAAGAGCTTGTCCCGCCAGCCGGGCTGATAAAAGCGGATGGTCTTGCCCTTGGTGTCGATGACCTTTTCGCCGTCGGCGGTGGGCACCTTGCGGCCCTGCAGGGACTGGAGCAGCTGGCCCAGGTCCCGCGCCACGATGTCGGCCAGGCCCAGTTCCTTGGCCTTTATGGCGTCGAAGCTGGTGGACTTGACCACCATCTCCTCGGCCAGCTTGGGGTCGCGTCCCCGGCGCTTGGCCAGGCTCACGGCCAGGGCCTTGAGGTCGCTCACCGCCTTTTCGCCCATGGTGCCCTTGATGTCCTGGCCCTGGCCCCCCACCGGATGGGCCGCGCCCACGTGGGTGGCCGGGGCCATGGCCGCCACCGGCGCGGCCAGTATGATGAATGCCCCCGCGCTGGTGGCCCGCGCCCCGGCCGGGGCCACGTAGACCACCACCGGCACCGGGCAGGCCAGGATGGCCTTGACCATCTCACGCATGGAGGTGACCAGGCCGCCGGGGGTGTCCATGCGGATCACCACCAGGGAGGCCCCCGCCACGGCCGCCTGGTCCAGGCCGTTCACCAGATACTCGGCGCTGCCGGGGTTGATGGTGTCGCTCAGCTCGATGACCCACACCTGGCCCCCGCCGACCTGGGCCGGGGCCGAAGCCGAGGCCGAGGCGGGCGCGGCCAGCACCAGGAGCAGCAACAGCAGCGGCGCAAGGAGATAACGGGGCATGGCCCCTCCGCGGGTTAGGGTGTGGGGCCCTTTACCAGGGCCTTCAAGTCGGCGTAGGCCAGGGCCTTGGCCTCCGGGGTGCGCAGGAGGTAGGCCGGGTGATAGGTGGGCAGCACCGGCACCCCCAGGGCCCGGCTCCATTGGCCCCGCAGGCGGCCCATGGGCGCGTCGCTTCCTAGCAGGGCGTGGGCCGCGGGTCGTCCCAGGGTGCAGATGGCCGCCGGGGCGATGACCTTAACCTGGGCCTCCAGGAAGGGGCGGCAGGCGGCCACCTCCTCGGTCTGGGGATCGCGGTTGCCCGGAGGCCGGCACTTGACGATGTTGGCGATGTACACCTGCTCCCGCCTGAGACCCACCGCGGCCAGCATGGCGTCCAGGAGCTTGCCCGCCGGGCCCACGAAGGGCAGCCCTTGGCGGTCCTCCTGGGCCCCCGGCCCCTCGCCGATGAACATGATGCGGGCGTCCTCGGGGCCGCTGCCGAACACGATCTTGTTGCGCCCCCGGCTAAGAGAGCACCTAGTACATTCTCCCATCCATTGACGTACCTGGGCAAGGCTGGTGAAGCGGGGAGTGGGGGCGGCGGGCATCACCGCGTCCATGAGCTGGGCCAGGTCTTCCCGGCTGCCCGCCACCTTGCTGAGACCCAGGCGGGAACGGCAGGCCAGGTTGTCGGCCAGCTCCGCCAGGCGGCGGGAATCGTTCAAGCTCAGGCCCCTTCCAGCAGGCGGCCCACCCGGTCCAACAGGCGCTGGGCCACCTCCTGCTTGCTCATCAGCGGCAGAGTCTCCACCTCGCCGTCCGGGGTGAGGAAGTGCACCCGGTTGGTCTCCACGGCAAAGCCGGCGTCCGCGGCGCTCACGTCGTTGGCCACCATCAGGTCCAGGTTCTTGGCCTGCATCTTGGCCCCGGCGTGGGCCAGCACCTCGTCGGTTTCGGCGGCGAAGCCCACCAGGATGCGCTCGCCCTTGTCGCGGCCCAGGGCGGCCAGGATGTCGGTGGTGGCCACCAGCTGGCAGGCTTCTCCCTGGCCGGTCTTCTTGACCTTGGTGGGATGGCATTTCTCCGGGCGGAAGTCGCCCACCGCCGCCGCCTTGACCACGACCTTTTGGGCCGGGGCCAGGCGGGCCACCGCCTCGGCCATATCCTGGGCCGAGGTGACGCCTACCACATTAACGCCAAAGGGCGGTTCCAGGTGGGTGGGACCCAAGACCAGGGTGACCTCGGCCCCCCGGCGGCGGGCCATGCGGGCGATCTCCAGGCCCATGCGCCCGCTGCTGGGATTGGACAAATAGCGCACCGGGTCCAGGTGTTCCCGGGTGGGCCCGGCAGTGACCAGGATGGGCACCCCCTCCAGGTCGCGGACCGCCATGAGGTCCAGGGCGTGCTCGGCGATGAGCGCCGGCTCCACCATGCGCCCGGCCCCCTCCTCGCCGCAGGCGGTGTGCCCGGCGGCCGGGCCCACCAGGCGCGCCCCGCGCTGGGCCAGGCGGTCCAGGTTTTCGCCCACCGTGGGATGGGCGTACATCTGGGGATTCATGGCCGGGGCGATGAGCAGCGGGGCGGTGGTGGCCAGCAGGATGGTGGACAACAGGTCGTCGGCCAGACCCAGGGCCGCCTTGGCGATGAAGTTAGCCGTGGCCGGGGCCACCACCACCACCTGGGCCCAGCGGGCCAGGTCGATGTGGCTGATGGTGGCCTCCTGGTCCGGATCGAACCAGTCGCCGGGCACCGGGTGGCCGGTGAGGGCGGTGAAGGTGAGCGGCCCCACGAAGCGCCGGGCGTGGTCGGTCATCACCACCCGCACGTCGCAGCCCGCCTGGCACAGGCGGCTGGCCAGCTCGGCGGCCTTATAGGCGGCTATGCCCCCGGTGATCCCCAGGAGCACCCGCGCCTTGTCGTCGTTCTGCTCCATCAATCCACCGCGGGGGCCACCCAGATGCTTATGTTGGTGCTGAAGGTGTCTTCCACGATGTTGATGATCGCGGTCTTGCCCTTCTTGGCAAAAAACAACACCACCCGGGGGTACTTGTAGGATCCTTGCAGGACCCAGTTGTCCTTTTGCATGGAGTCGATGAAGAAGTTGATCAGGCTCTGCACTTCCACGTTGCCGGTGAAAGCCAGCACCCCGGCCTTGAACTTGCCCGCCCGGAAGATGAGCGAGTGCTTCTTGTCCAGCTTGAGGGCGTTGGGCACCTGGATGTCGTCAAAGTCGTAATAGCGCCCGATGGCCGCGGGCGCGGTGGTGCCCTTGCCGTCCTTGGTGGCCTGGGTTCCGGCAGCGCCGGACTCCGCGCCCACCGGCTGGGCCGAGAAGATGGAACATCCGCCGAGCCACAGCAGGCTGTAGCCCAACACCGCCACCAGGGCGATTTTACCTATTCTCATGATATGGCGACTCCCCTCTTAGCAAGATTGGGGTCAGGAATTCCGGCGATTAAAAACGGCCCACCACCAGCTCGTCCATTTCCTTGCGGGTGGGCTTGCTGGTGCCGCCGTCGGGATGGCCCAGGGCCACCACGGCCATCAACTCCAGCTCCTCGGGCAAGCCAATGGTCTCGCGGACCTCCTTGGCGTTCTTGAGTATCTCGCCCAGCCACACCGCGCCCAGGCCCAGGCCGTGGATCATCAGCAGCATGTTCTCAAGGCAGGCGCCCACCGCCTGGTGGTCCTTGGTGTCATTGTACATGGAAGGAGTGTGGATCATGGTGCAGATGAGCACCGGGGCGTTTTTGATCACCGCGCCGAACTTGGTGTACTGGGCGATCTTGCCCCGCAGCTCGGCATCGCGCACCACGCAAAAGCGCCAGGGCTGGTTGTTGTTGCCGCTGGGAGCCCAGCGCCCGGCCTCCATGATGGTGTTTAACATGTCGTCGCTCACGTCCTCGGAGGTGAAGCGGCGGGTGCTGCGGCGGGACTTGATGAAATCCAGTAATTGTCCGTCTTGCATTTGAACCTCTCTTGGGTGTTACTGGGCATGGTAACAAGGCGTCTCAGGGGCGTCAAGCTCCCGGCCTGGCGTACAAAACCCCCTTGCGCCCCTGGCCGCCCACAGCTAGACTGACACCCAGGGGCCTAGCCGCAGTGCCCCTTTTTGCTGGAGGCCGCATGCCCAAGATAACCGCCGCGCTGATTTTATGCCTCCTTTTGGCCCTGTCTGCGGGCGGGGCGGGCGCGGTGGACGACGGCGGCTCCCTGGTCATGGGCACCATCGGCGACGCCACCAGCATGATCCCCATGATAACCTCCGACTCTGCCAGCCACGAGATGAGCGGCCTGGTCTACAACGGCCTCTTAAAATACGACAAGGATCTCAATCTCATAGGCGACCTGGCCCGGTCATGGACCGTGAGCCCCGACGGCCTGACCATCACCTTCAAGATCCGCGAGGGGGTCACCTGGCAGGACGGCAAGCCCTACACCGCCAAAGATGCGTTGTTCAACTGGCGCTTCATGGTGGACCCCAAGACCCCCACCGCCTACTCCGGCGACTACATGAAGGTGACCAAGGCCGAGGCCCCGGACGAGCACACCTTCGTGGTGCACTACGACGAGCCCTTCGCGCCGGGGCTGGCCTCCTGGACCTTGACCCAGATGCCCCGGCACCTGCTGGAGGGCCAGGACGTGCGCGCCTCGGAGCTGAACCGCCACCCCGTCGGCACCGGACCCTACGAGTTCGTGCGCTGGGACCCGGGAGCGCGGGTGGTGCTGCGCTATTATCCCGATTACTTCGAGGGCCGGGCCCATATCTCCCAGGTGACCTACCGGGTGATCCCCGACATGGCCACCATGTTCCTGGAGCTCAAGTCCGGCGGCCTGGACTGGATGGGGCTCACCGCCCTGCAATACCGCCGCCAGACCGAGACGCCCTTTTTCAAGAAAAACTTTGTCAAATACCGCTATCTTTCCTCCGGCTACACCTACCTGGGCTACAACCTCAAGGACCCGCGTTTCGCCGACAAGCGGGTGCGCCAGGCCCTGAGCTACGCCATCGATAAAGAAGAGTTGATCAAGGGGGTGCTCTTGGGCCTGGGCCGGGTGTGCACCGGGCCCATCAAGCCGGGCACCTATTGGTACAACCCCCAGGTGAAGCGCTACCCCCACGACCCGGCCAAGGCCAAGGAGCTCTTGGCCGCCGCCGGTTGGCGCGACACGGACGGCGACGGGTTGCTGGACAAGGACGGGCGGCCCTTCGAGTTCACCATCCTGACCAACCAGGGCAACTCCTACCGGGCCAACACCGGGGTGATCATCCAGCAGCGCCTGTCCCAGATCGGGGTGCGGGTGAAGCTCAGGACCGTGGAATGGGCCGCCTTCATCAAAGAGTTCATCAACAAGGGCCGCTTCGAGGCGGTGCTCCTGGGCTGGACCATCACCCCGGACCCGGACCAGTTCGACATCTGGCACTCTTCCAAGGCCCAGCCCGGCCAGCTCAACTTCACCTATTACAAGAACCCCGAGGTGGACCGCATCCTCACCGAGCAGCGCCGCACCTTTGACCGGGAAAAGCGCCGCGCCCTGATCTTCAAGTTGCAGGAGATCCTGGCCGAGGATCAGCCCTACACCTTCCTCTACGTAGCCAACGCCCTGCCCGTCCTGGCCGCGCGCATCAAAGGCATCGCCCCCGCCCCGGCTGGCATCAGTTACAACTTCACCGAATGGTGGGTTCCCAAGGCCCTCCAGCACCCGGCCATGAAGAGGTAAGGCGGATGCTCACCTACCTCGCCAAACGCCTGGCCATGATGGTGCCGCTTTTGATCGGCATCACCTTCATCAGCTTTCTCATCATGCACCTGGCCCCGGGCAGCCCCACCGACCTGGCCACGGACCTGAACCCCAAGATGAGCGAGATAGCCAAGGAACGCCTGACCAAGCTCTACGGCCTGGACAAGCCCCTGCCCGTGCAGTACTGGACCTGGCTCAAGCGCCTGGCGGTGCTGGATTTCGGGCGCTCCTTCGCCCCGGACGGCCAACCGGTGCTCAACAAGATCGCCGACCGCCTGCCCATCACCGTGACCATCAACCTGCTGTCGTTGCTTCTGGTGCTGGTCATCGCCGTGCCCATAGGGGTGTATTCGGCCACCCACCGGGGCTCGCTGTTCGACCAGGCCACCACGGTGTTCGTCTTCCTGGGCTTTGCCACGCCCACTTTCTGGCTGGCCCTGTTGTGCATGATTCTGTTCGGGGTGGTGTTGGGCTGGCTACCCATCAGCGGCATCAAGAGCCTGAACCACGACCAGCTCTCCTGTGCGGGCCAGCTGCTGGACTACGCCCGCCACCTGGCCCTGCCGGTGCTCCTGAGCGCCTTCACCTCCCTGGCGGGCATGAGCCGTTACATGCGCGGCAACATGCTGGAGGTGATCCGCCAGGACTACGTGACCACCGCCCGGGCCAAGGGCCTGCCCGAGCGTTTGGTGATCTACAGCCACGCGCTCAGAAACGCCATGATGCCGGTGATCACCATCCTGGGCCTGTCGGTGCCGGCCTTGATCGGCGGCTCGGTGATCTTCGAGTCCATCTTCGCCATACCGGGCATGGGTAAGCTGTTCTACGACGCGGTCATGGCCCGGGACTATCCGGTGGTCATGGGCGGCCTGGTCATCGGCGCGGTGCTCACCCTGGTGGGCAACCTCCTGGCCGACCTGGGCTACGCCCTGGTGGACCCCAGGGTGCGCAGCAAATGAGCTCGGGAGGCGAATACCGGGGCCTATGGGGCCAGTTCGTGCACAACCTGGCGGCCAACCGCCTGGCCCTGCTGGGGCTGGTGGTGGTGCTGGGCCTGCTGGTGGTGGCGGTGCTGGCCCCCTGGATCACCATGCACCCGCCCAACAACATCGACGTGGAGGCCATCCTGCTGCCCCCCAGCCTGTCCCACCCCTTTGGCACCGACGAGCTGGGCCGCGACGTGTTCTCGCGCATGATCATGGGCTCGCGGGTCAGCCTGGAGGTGGGGCTCATCTCCGCCGGGCTGGCCACCCTCATCGGGGTGATCCTGGGGGCCTTGGCCGGCTACTACGGCGGCTGGGTGGAGTCGTCCATCATGCGCTTCACCGACATGATGCTCTGCTTCCCCACCTTTTTCCTGATCCTGGCGGTGATCGCCCTGCTGGAGCCCTCCATCCTCAACATCATGGCGGTGATCGGCCTGACCTCCTGGATGGGGGTGGCCCGCCTGGTGCGGGCCGAGTTCCTTAGCCTCAAGGAGCGCGAGTACGTGGTGGCGGCCAAGAGCCTGGGCGCGGGCGATCTGAGGATCATCTTCCGCCACGTGCTGCCCAACGCCATGGCCCCCGTGCTGGTGGCCGCCACCCTGGGGGTGGCCGGGGCCATCCTGGTGGAGAGCGGTCTGTCCTTCCTGGGCCTGGGGGTGCAGCCCCCGGCGGCCAGTTGGGGCAACATCCTCAACCAGGGCAAGGCCAACATCGAAATCGCCTGGTGGCTGAGCTTGTTCCCCGGCCTGGCCATCCTGGTCACCGTTTTGGGCTACAACCTTTTGGGCGAAGGCATCCGCGACGCCCTGGACCCCAGATTGCACTAACCTCTCTGGAGAAAACCATGCCCTACGTAAACGTGAAGATCGCCGGCACCGCCACCACCGAGGAAAAGCGCCAGATCATGGCCGGCATGACCGAGGTGCTCCACAAGGTGCTCAATAAAAAGCCCGAGAGCACCTACGTGGTCATCGAAGAACACTCCCCGGACAACTGGGGCGTGGGTGGCGAGAGCCTCACCGTGCGCCGCTCCCGCGCCCAGGGCTAGGCCGTGCCCGATCCCGTGGAGGGCCTGCGGGTCCGCTCCATGACCCTGGAGGAGCTGCGCGAGGTGGCCCTGCCCTGGGCCGGGGCCGAGGGCTGGAACCCCGGCCTGAACGACGCGGAGGTGTTTTTCGCCACCGACCCTCAGGGCTTTTTCCTGGCCGAGGCCGGGGGAGAACCTCTGGGCTGCATTTCGGCGGTGAATTACGGCCCCGCCTACAGCTTCCTGGGCTTTTTCCTGGTCCAGCCAGCCATGCGCGGCCGGGGCATCGGCCGGGCCATGAGCCAGGCGGCCCTGGCCCACGCCGGGGAGCGGATCATGGGCCTGGACGGGGTGGTGGCCCAGCAGGCCAACTACCGCGCCGCCGGTTTCGCGCCGGCCTTTAGGAGCGTGCGCTATGCCCGCCCCGGCGGCGGGCCCGAGCCCCTGGGGGCCATGGAGCTGGCCGCCCTGCCCTGGGAGATGGTGCTGGCCTATGACACGGCCCACTTCCCGGCCCCCCGGCCCGAGTTTTTGCGCGGCTGGCTGGCCATGCCCGGCGCCACGGCCCTAGGCCTGATGGAGGGCGGCGAGCTGGCGGGCTACGGGGTGCTGCGGCCCTGCCAGGAGGGCTACAAGGTCGGGCCGCTGTTCGCGGCGGGACTGGACCAGGCCCGCACGCTGTACTTGTCGTTGGCCTCGCGGGCCGAGGGGGCCACGGTCTATCTGGACGCGCCCCACAACAACCCGGCGGCGGTGGAACTGGCCGGGGAACTGGGCATGGAGCCGGTGTTCGAAACGGCGCGCATGTACAAGAACGGAGCCCCCGCCTGGCCGGCGGAGGAGGTATTCGGCATCACCACTTTTGAACTAGGTTAGGAGGTGGCCTGCATGTTGGTGCGCAACCTGGAGCATCCCGACACCCAACTCACCCGCTACCGGGCTCATGGCGGCGGGGTGGCCCACATGATCCTGGACGTGCGCCGCCACCTGGACACCGTGATGTTTTTGGCCCACGCCTCGGTGCCGCCGGGCAACAAGCTGGAGGGCCACATCGATCCCATGGAGGAGATTTACATCATCCAGAGCGGCAAGGGGATCATGCAGGTGGATGAGGAGAAGCGCGAGGTGTTTCCCGGCGACGCCATTCACCTGCCCATCGGCTCCTGGCACGAACTGACCAACCACGGCGAGGAGGAGCTGACCATCCTGGTGGTGGCCGGCCTCATCCCCGGCGAACAGGCCTAGCGGCCTGCGGGCTAATGACGGCGGTAGTGACGAATAAGGCCCGCCACCACCCCCAGCACCCGAACCTGTTCATGGCGCAGGACGATGGGGTCCATGGCGGGGTTGGCCGGCTCCAAGCGGATGTGGTCGGGCTCCAGGTAGAATTTCTTGAGGGTCACGTCGCTTTCGTTGATCAGGGCCACCACGGTCTGGCCGTTCTCGGCGGTATGGCGCTCTTCCACCACGATGACGTCACCGGGTCGGATGTTCTCCTCGATCATGGAGTCGCCCTTAACCTCCAGGGCGAAGGTGCGGTAGCGCCCCAGCATGTCCTGGGGGATGGACACGGTGCGGCTCTCGGCCACCGCCTCGATGGGCGCGCCCGCCTGCACCACTCCCAACAGGGGCACCTCCACCTCGTCCAGGGATATCTCGCAAAAGCCCAAATCCTCCAGAGTTATGCCTGCCATAGTCGTCTCCTGTTGATATACGTTCGTCTAGTATGCTATACAAACGTAGGCATTCTTGTCAACCCCCGCAAGCGCCGCTTTACCATCCCGGCGAGTAATTGATATAGTGCCGTTATGATCATCGATGTGCACACCCATATTTTCCCGCCCGAGATGCTCTCCGACCGGGCACGTTTTTGCGAAGGCGAACCGGCCTTTGCGGCCATATACGCCGATCCCACGGCTCCCATGGTCACGGCGGAGGGCCTGGTGGAGGCCATGGACTTAGACCAGGTGGACGTCTCCTGGGCGGTGGGCTTTCCCTGGCTCAAGGAAGAAAATGCCCGTCTGCACAACGACTATCTCATGGACGCGGTAGCTCGTTTTCCCCAGCGTTTGCGGGGCCTGGCCGCGGTGCACCCGCCCCAGGGCTGGGCCCGGCGCGAGGCGGAGCGGGCCCTGGCCGGAGGGCTGCACGGCCTGGGCGAGGTGGCCTTTTACGACAGCGACCTGGACGTGGCCAGCCTGGCCCCCCTGTGCCGCCTGAGCTACGAGGCCGACCGTCCCATCTTGTTGCACACCAACGAACCGGTGGGCCACCAGTATCCCGGCAAGGCGCCCATGACCCTGGTCGCCTTGTACAAGCTGGTCACCGAGCATTGCCACACCAAGCTGATCCTGGCCCACATGGGCGCGGGGTTGTTTTTCTACGCCTGCCTCAAGCGCGAAGTGTCCCAGGCCCTGGCCAACGTATGGCTGGATACCGCGGCCGCGCCCTTCCTCTACCGGCCCAGGGCCTATGCCCTAGCTTTGGAGCTGATGGGCGACGACAAGGTGCTCATGGGCAGTGATTACCCACTCTTGCCGGTGTCGCGTTACCGACGCGAGCTGTCCGACCCCTCGGCTGGCCTCAGCGCCCGCCAGATGGAGATGGTCATGGGCCGCAACGCCGCATACCTGATTTCCTGAGCCATGGCTGATCTGCGCATACTTCTGGCCGCGGATCTGCACCTGGGCGGCCCCGTGGCCGCTCCCGATCCGGAGATGGAGGCCTCGGCGGGAAACGCCCGGGAACAATCCCTGGAACGGATGGTGGAGCTGTCCCGCCAACATTCGGTGGCCTTGGTGCTCTTGCCGGGCGACGTATTCCACACCCCTGAGCCTCCCCTGGGGGCCATATTGGCTCTGCAAAAGGCTCTGGCCGCCTGGCGCGATATGGGCGCCCAGGTGTTCATCTCCCCCGGCAACCACGACCCCTGGCTGCCCGGGGGGTTGTGGGAGAGCTGGCCGGAGACCGAGGGCCTGACCATTTTCAGTTCCGAGTCCCAGGGGGTCGAGCTGGCCGAGATGGGCCTGTGGGTGGCGGGCGTGGCCCACTCCTCGGAACAGGAGACCGAAGACCTGTCGTGGCTCTTGCCCCCTCCCCCGCCGGGACGCACCGGTTTGGCGGTCCTGCACGCCAATCTGTCAGGAACCCCCAAACCGGGCAAGCACGAGCCCTACGCCCCGGCGGTGTTGCAGAACCTGCTTTCGGCAACCTTCGACCTATGGGCCCTGGGTCACATTCACATTCCCCAGGAGATGGGGCAGCACCCCAAGGTCATTTACGCGGGCACCCCGCAGGGCGCCCACCTGGGCGAGACCGGCCCCAGAGGGGCCTGGTTGCTGACCTTGTCGGAAGGAGCCCTGAGCGCGGAGTTGGTGAACCTGGCCCCGCTGGTGTTCCACGACCTGGTCCTGGACGATCTCATGCCGCTGGGAGACCCGGCCGCCTTGGTGGCCAGGTTGAAGGAAAAGCTGGCGAGCGACGCCTCGCCCTGGCCCCAGGAGCACTGCCTGCGCTTGAAGCTGACCGGCCCCTCGCCTTTGTGGCGGCTGCTGGAACGGGAAGATCCCGAAGTTTTGGCCGCCTCGTTGAAGCGGGAGCTGGGTCTGGCCGGATTGGTGCTCGATCTGAGCTGCCTGTGCCCCCCGGTGAATGCCCAGGCCCTGGCCACCAGGCCCGACGTGCTGGGCCGCGCCCTGGCCCTGTTGGCCAGGGTGGATGATGACGATGCGATCCTGCTCGATCTTGAGCAAGAGTTTATCGGTTTGCTGCACCCGGACACGCGCCGCCTGTCCGACGACGAGCGCCTGGATTGGATGAAGGGCCTGTTGGACGAAACCCGTTCCCTGACCCTGCGCGACCTGTGGCAAGGCGGTTCGGAGGACGGCGATGCGAATTGAGCGGCTGAGCATCGGCGGCTTCGGAAGCTTGTCCCCCGGGATGGTGTTGGGTCTGGATCCCGGGCTCAACCTGGTGCTGGCCCCCAACGAGTGGGGCAAGACCACCTTGAGTCATTTCATCACGGGGTTGTTCTACGGCTTCGGCCAGCGCAGGGGAGGAAGGCATCCCTACGAGCCCTGGGGCGGCGGCGATACCGGCGGCGAGCTGGTCTACAGCCTGGATTCGGGACAGTCCTTCACCTTGGGTCGTCACCTGGACAAGCGCGAGATCCTGACCCTGCGCGACGAGGCGGGCCGGGATGTGCCCCTGGAAAGGCAGCAGCCCGGCGAGCTCCACCTGGGCCTGAGCCGGGGGGCCTTTTTGACGGTAAGCCGCATAGAGCTGGACGACTTGCAACAGGCCCTGTATGCCGGCGGCGTGGGTAAAGAGCTGGATAACACCCGCCAGTGGCTGTCCGGCTATTTTTTCGGTGAAGCCGCCACCCGAGGGGAAGTGGCCAACCCGGTGAGCGTTTTGCAACGCTGGGCCGCCGAGCGCGAAAGGCTCTACTCCGAAGACCGCCGCAGAGGGGCCGAGACCAAAGCGCTGGCCCAACGCACGGCCCAGGCTCGCGAAACCTTGGCCCTGGCCCAGGGCCGCGAGGCCCAACTCCGCCAGGTGCGCCGCGAGTTGGAAGACCTGACCAAGCAGACCAAAGAGCTGACCGGTGAGCGCGACGCCGCCGCTCTTGCGGTGCGGGAGGCGACCAAACACCTGGAACAGGCCCAAACCCTGGCGCGGCGCGACCAGCTGCTGGAAAAGATAGAACAGCTCGCCGCGCTAGGCCTGGCCGGCGAGGCCGACGAGGCCAGGGCGCGAGACTTGCAAGGCCGGGCCGATTCGTCGGCCAAGCGGGCCGAGTCCGCCAAAACCCAGGCCCAGCAGGCACGGGAAATGGCGGCGGAGCTGGCGCCCGGCGGGGAGCCGGAGCGCCTGGAGGCCCACCTGCAGGGCCTGCAGGGGTTGCGCTCCGAACTCAACGCGACCCACCGCATGCAAGAAGCGGCGGAAAACGACCTGAACCGCCAAACGCGGGCTTTGCAGGACCGCTGGGGCCTGGACACCGCGGCCTTGGCTTCCATCGACCCTCACACCTTCCAGGAGGTGGAGCGGCTACGTGGCCAGGCCAGGGAATCCGCCAAGATCAACGAGGCCGCGCGCGTTACCATGATGGCTTCCCTGCCCGAGTCCAAGCAACTGCCCAAATGGTGGATAGTGGTGGCGTTCATGGCGGGGCTGGGCGGAATCGCCCTCCTGGTGCTGACCTTTCTGACCTATCTGCCTTGGTGGTGCTCGCTCATCGGCGCGGCCACCATCATGGGCGGTGGGGCCTTGCTCTTGCTATGGCGGGCGCGGCGCAACTACAACAAACTGGCCGACGAAAAGCTGGCCCAGGCGCTGGCCGCCGCGGAGGAGGCCGAGGCCAAGCACGCGGTCACCGAAAAGGAGTTGGCCCAGGCCCAGGAAAAGCTTCCCCAGGCTTTGCGCGAGGCTGAAATCATGGACGTCAGCCAGGCCCTGGCCGAGGCCCGCCGGCTGGAGGGCGAACGCGCCTCCCGGGCGAAGGAACGCGCTGAGCTGGAGAAAAAGCGCGAGGAACTTTTGGCCCAGGCCAAGCAGGCCGCCCCCATGGCTTCGGGGACCATGGAATCGGCCCTGGAAGAGATGCGCAAAAGGGCCCGCCAGGCCCAGCAGGCGCTGGCCCATGCCGATCGCCTGGACGAGCAGGCCCAGCGGGACGAGGAGATGGCCGCATCCCTGCAGGAGGATCTCAAGCAGCTTCTCGCCTCCCTCAAACTGACCGACATCGAAGCCCTGGCCCAGGCCCGGGAGCGCGGCCGCCAAATCGACAAGCTGCGGGCCGCGGTCTGGGAGTTGGAGCAAAACCTGCAAGCGTGCGACCTTCTAACGCCCCACTCGCCGGAGCTGGCCGGAAAAACCCTGGAAAAGCTCCGGGAAGACTTTGCCGCCCTGGACCGCAAGACCCATGACTTGTCCATACGTCGCGGCGAGTTGACCGGGGAGTTGGAGCACCTGGGCAAAAGCGAGTCGGCGGCCCAGGCCCAGGCCCGCCTGGACTCCTTGCAACAAGAGCGGGTCGAGCTGGCCCGCAGGCACGACGCCCTGCTGCTGGCCGAGGCCATCCTGACCCGGGCCATGGAGGAGTTCCGTTTGGAGGCCCAGCCGGGGTTGCTGAAGAAAGCGGGGCGTTTTTTGGCCATGGCCACCGTAGGAGCCTACGAATGGCTGGGCACCGATCTTTTCGACGCGCCGACCAAGGGAGACCCCGAGATAAGCACCCGGTCCGGCCCCGGCGCGCCGGAACGCGAGATAATCGCGCTGTCCCGGGGCACCAGGGACCAGCTCTACCTGTGTCTGCGCCTGGCCCTGGCCCAGGAAATCACCGAAAAGGGAGAGTCCCTGCCCTTGATCCTGGACGACCCCTTGGTGAACTTCGACGCGGCCCGCCTGCCGGCCACCCTGAACATGCTGGGCCGCCTGTCCGCCGAGCGTCAGGTGATCATGCTCACCTGCCATCCGCACCAAGCCGAGTTGTTGGAGCGCAAGTACGGGGCGCACCGCCTGGAGATTTAGGGAGGGGTCAGGCGGGCAAGGTGCAGAGCAAACGCTCCTCGTCGTCCAGCTTCAACAGCTCCCGCTCCAAAAGGTAGTCCAGGTTCTCCCGGAAGGCGGCCTCCATCTTGCCGCCGAAATACATCTGTGCCGTCTCGGGGAACCAGGGCGAGGCCATGAGCAAATCCCGCAGGCCCTCGCGGTGCAGGGGACCGCGCATGAGCACGGTGTAGAGCAGGATCTTGCGCACCTGGTCCTGGGCCATGCGCCGGGGGTCTTCGATAAAGGCCTCCACCCGGGCCAGGCAGGCCTGGATGGCCGCCGGGGCGTCATCCAGGATGGGGCCGTGGCCGGGCAGGATCTTTTGCACCTTGAGGCGCGACAGGCGCTCCAGGCTCTCGCGCAGCCTAAAGGGCGCGTCCAGGCCCTCCACGCGGGTGGTCAAGACCCCGAAGTCCCCGCCCCACAGGGTGTCGGCGCTGACCAGCCAGCCGGTGTCCAGGCAGTAGAGGGCGATCTGGCCCATGGCGTGGCCCGGGGTGTGCAGCACCAGCCAGTTCATCTCGCCCAGGGTGAGCACCTCGCCGTCGGTGAGCGAGTAGTGGGTGGGAAAGAAGGCGGCGTCCTGCCGGTAATAGCCCCACCAGGTGGCCCAGTCGTTGCGCTGGTCCACGAAATAGCGCTCAATCATATGCAGGGCCACCTTGCAGCCCGAGCGGCGCTGGAACTCGGCGTTGCCCCCGATGTGGTCGCAGTGGGCATGGGTGTTGACGATCAGCTCCACCTGCTCGATCTCGAGGCCGCACTGGGCGATGAGCGACTCGGTCTCGGCCGCGTCGCGGATGTAGCCGGTGTCGATCAGGGTGCGGGGACCACCGGTGAACACCAGGTGGTTGCCGTTGAGCCAGCCGCGCTGGATGAAAAACAGCTCGTCGGTGAGTCTAGTTATTCGGGGGTCCATGATCTTTAACTATCTGTGTTGAATAGTGCACACAACACGGCGTCAATAATAGCGTTAAGCCGCTCCAGGTTATGGTCTACAGCCATAACGGGGTCAATCAGATACGCAGTCCCATCATTTCTTTTAATATATATCATCCTTGAAGCAAGCATTTTCATTTTACTCATTTTCCACAGGGCTATATTTTGCTCCTCCATGCTTTTCATGCGTTCAGGAAAAATTTCATAAGCTTCTTTATGCTCTGCACGCAATATCTTTCTTATTTCTTCATCAGACACATTAGGCTCTGAGCCTTTTTCTAATATAGCAGTAGGAACTTTAATAGTCTTATGGGCTGCGTGGTGGCGCATATCGGCTATGGTATTTATCCATTGTTGAATCGGTTTTGAGTATATAAAAGAATGTAAGGCCAAACTTTGTTTACTTATGTCTCTCCACAATTTATTATTAGTTATTGAACAATTTTTTTCAGGATATTGCAAATTAAAACGCAAGTTAATAATAACAGACAAATGGTCGAGCATACCCCAAATCAACAGCATATAGTAGTTTAAATAGTAACCAAGAGTTAATGAATAACTTCGCTCAATCCCCCTTCTATAATAATAGTCTTCTTGAATTTCATAGAATTTAATCATATCTCTTGAAAGAATTATATAAGGGTACCTTTGCAGTAGTGCACCTTGAACGTTCGTCCGCAATTCATCATCTGCCATTGTATGTTTGGCTTTTTCAAACCAATCAAAAAACCGGCGTGCCTTATAGTGACTAATTTGGTAGTAAACGTCGGCGTTCGAATCATCGAAGGGATGATCAACTGATATTAAAAGTGAGTGACCATGAAAAAAAACTTCAAGGACATCAAAAACAGTATTAACGGGGACAATTCTTATTCGGAATTTTTAATAAATACTATTGTAAACCTCCCCCGATTAGTGCCAGTCAACAGTAGAAACTTCAGGTGAATTTATAGCGAGGTATTCGGCTGGTGTCAGGTTGCCGAGGGACTCATGAGGGCGTTCCTCGTTGTACTCCTTGAGCCAGCGATCCGTGATTTCCCGCACCTCGCTTAGACGGGAAAATATGTAAAGGTCCAGCACCTCTTCCCGATAGGTCCGGTTGAAGCGTTCAATGTATGAATTCTGGGTGGGCTTGCCGGGCTGAGTGAAACCCAAATCGATACTATGCTCCTCGGCCCATTGGGCCATAGCTACACTGACCAGCTCCGGGCCGTTGTCCAGCCTCAGCCTGGACGGGTAGCCCCGCCAGGCAGCGATACGCTCCAGCACTCGGATTATCCTTTGGGCGGGGAGATTGACGTCCACCTCTATGGCCAGGGCCTCTCGATTGAAATCATCCACCACATTAAAGGTCCTGAATCGCTGGCCGCCATACAGGGCATCGCTCATGAAGTCCACCGACCAGCAGATATTGGCCAGATCCGGCACTGCAAGCGGCTGGGGATCACGAGTAGGCAGGCGCTTCTTACCCTTCCTGCGAAGGTTTAGCTTCAGGGCGCAGTACACTCGGTACACCCGCTTGTGATTCCAGCCATGTCCATCCCGCCGAATTACTTGAAACAGTTTGGCAAAGCCGTATCTGGGATATTTGTCTGCCAGCGAAGTCAGCGCCTCGATGATCGGACCATCGTCGCGGGGCTTGGGTCGGTAGGCATAAACCGACCGGCTCAGCCTCAGGGCGCGGCAGGCCCGGCGAATGCTCAGACCGTGCTCTTTGCACATGAACTTAGCCAGATCGCGCCGACCCGCTGGCCTTATATTTTTCTTTCGATGACGTCCTTCAGAGCCCGATTCTCAAGGCTCAAGTCGGCGTACATCTGCTTTAGACGCCTGTTTTCTTCTTCAAGCTCCTTGAGCCGGACGATGTCCGAGGCCTCCATGCCCCCGTACTTGGACTTCCATTTGTAGTAGGTGGCGCTGCTGACACCGTATTCCCGGCAGACCTCCTTGGCGGTCCTGCCCCCTTCCACCTCTTTCAGAATTTTGACGATCTGAGTTTCGCTGAATCTGGTCCTGCGCATCGTGAAGAGTCCTCCTTGCAGACCTCAGTCTGTGACCTGCTTCCCGAATTCTGGTCCATATCGGATGAGAAAATCGTCATAATTCTCATTTGACCAGGAGGACTGGATGAAGCGCAGGAGGTACACCGAGCCCCAGATCGTTTTTGCCCTGCAGCAGGCTGACAGCGGCACCCCGGTGGCGGAGATCGTGCGCAAGATGGGGGTGAGCGAGGCCACCTTTTACCGCTGGAAGAAAAAATTCGCGGGCATGGGCGTGGCGGAGATCAGGCGCCTGAAGCAGCTTGAGGAAGAAAACCGTAAGCTCAAGCAGCTGGTGGCTGACTTGAGCCTGGACAAGGCCATGCTGCAGGACGTCATAAAAAGAAAACTATGAAGCCTGTCCGCAAGCGTGCTCTGGCCGGCTATTTGGAGAAGGTATTCAAGGTCAGTGAGCGGCGGGCCTGCCAGGTGCTCAAGTTTGCCCGCTCCAGCCATCGCTACCAGAGTATTGCGGACAGGCAGGACGAATTGCGCATGCGGCTGAGGGACCTGGCCGCGGTCCGGGTCAGCTATGGCTACCGGCGCCTGCATGTGCTCCTGAGGCGGGAGGGCTGGCTGGTCAACGCCAAGCGGGTTTATCGCCTTTATACCGAGGAGGGGCTGACCATGCGCCGCAAGCGCCCCCGGCGCCGGGTGAGCGCGACCCGCCGGGTGGTCAGCCAGCCAAAGCCCAAGAGGAGCAACGAGAGCTGGTCTATGGACTTTGTGTCCGATCAGCTTTATTCTGGGCATCAGCTCCGGGTGCTGACGATAGTGGACAACTTTAGTCGTGAGAGCCTTGCTTTGAAGGCTGGTCAGAGCCTACGGGGCGATGATGTAGTGGCAGTGCTCAACCAGCTGGTCGCTGAACGTGGAGCCCCCAAATCCATCAAAGTGGACAACGGGAGCGAATTCACCTCTAAAGTCCTTGATCAGTGGGCGTACTGGAACAAGGTGGAGCTTGATTTCAGCCGCCCAGGCAAGCCCACGGACAACCCATTTATCGAGTCATTCAACGGACGTCTTCGGGAGGAGTGCTTAAACGAAAACTGGTTTGTGTCGGTGGTGGACGCCCAGGACAAGCTGGACACCTGGCGGCTGGATTACAACCAACATCGGCCACACAGCTCCCTGGGTAACATGACCCCGGAGGCCTATGCCAAGCAGGTGGGACCTGCCCCCTGCGTGGCCTCCCCCAGGGCTCCATCTCCAAAGAAGCAAACCTGGGAATCTCTCATCTCACCTGGACCCGAAACGGGTAGCACCTCATCTGCCAGAAGTCTCTACCTCAAACTGGCCCTATTTTAAGGGAGGGTTACACTATAACGATGTTTAACTAATATTTTTTTGTCCGTGATTACCCCATCTGCTTGGCAATAATCTGCCATCGCCATCAAATATAAAGAGTAAGCGGTTTCACTGTTATTTTCAGTATGATTTTTTTGAAATAATTTTTCATGACTCTCGTTCGGCTTTGGTTTCCAATCTTCAGGAACTATATTAAGCCATTTATAGGCTGGAATATCTATTGACGCTCCAACATAACCAGGAGGATATGAAGGTGCAAGTATTTCTATATCCAAATTGTACCAACTACTCTTTACACTTTCGAAAAATGTCTCTAGTAAAGAAGCCTTTAGCTCACCCAAAGCAAAAAAGCTTTCAATATCAAATACAAATCTAAGATGCCTCGTTGGAAGGGTCGCCCTGATATCCTTTGATGTAATTCTTTGGTATGCTGCCATAAGTTCAACTCAAACAAACGGGCCGGCCCTAAGAGGCCGGCCCGTCGATACTACAACAAAACACACTAATAAATCGCGTCGTACTTACAGTTGTCCAGACAGGTCTTGCACTTGATGCACTTGTCCAGGTCGATGGACGCGGGCTCCTTCTTCTTCCAGGAGATGGCGTCCACCGGGCAGTTCTTGAAGCACAGGCCGCACTGCTTGCACTTGTCCACGTCCACCTTGAACTCCAACAGGGCCACGCAGGAACGGGCCGGACACTTCTTGTCCACCACGTGGGCCATGTACTCGTCGCGGAAATAGCGCAGGGTGCTGAGCACCGGGTTGGGGCCGGTCTGGCCCAGGCCGCAGAGGCTGCCCTGCTGGATCATCTCGGCCAGCTCTTCCAGGGTGTCGATGTCCTCGGGCACGCCCTTGCCCTCGGTGATCTTTTCCAGGATCTGCAGCATGCGCCGGGTGCCCTCGCGGCAGGGGGTGCACTTGCCGCAGGATTCGTCCTGCACGAACTCCATGAAGAAGCGGGCCATGTCCACCATGCAGGTGCTGTCGTCCATGACGATCATGCCGCCGCTGCCCATGATGGCCCCGGCCTTGGCGATGTCCTCGTAGTCGCACAGGGTGTCCAGGTGCTCCTCGGGGATGCAGCCGCCCGAGGGGCCGCCCAGCTGCACCGCCTTGAACTTGCGGTGCTTCTTGGGGATGCCCTCGCCGATCTCGTAGATGATGGTCCTGAGCGGGGTGCCCATGGGCACCTCCACCAGGCCTATGTTGTTGACGTGGCCGGTGAGGGCGAAGACCTTGGTGCCCTTGGAGCCCTCGGTGCCGATGGAGGCGTACCAGTCGCCGCCGTTGGTGATGATCTGGGCGATGTTGGCCCAGGTCTCCACGTTGTTCAAGATGGTGGGTTTGTTCCACAGACCCGCCTGGGCCGGGAAGGGGGGCCGCGGCCGGGGCATGCCCCGCTTGCCCTCGATGGAGCGCATCAGCGCGGTCTCCTCGCCGCAGACAAAGGCCCCCGCGCCCTGGTAGATCCGCAGGTCGAAGTCAAAGCCAGTGTCCAGGATGTTCTCGCCCAACAGGCCGTATTGTTTGGCCTGGTCTATGGCCAGCTGCAGGCGGTGCACCGCCAGGGGATACTCGGCCCGGCAGTAGACGTAGCCGTGGTGGCTGCCGATGGCCTTGGCCGCGATGACCATGCCCTCCACCACCGAGTGGGGATCGGCCTCCAGAATGGAGCGGTCCATGAACGCGCCGGGGTCGCCCTCGTCGGCGTTGCACAACACGTACTTGGTGTCGCCCACGGCCTTTTGGCAGAACTCCCACTTGAGGCCGGTGGGGAAGCCCGCCCCTCCCCGGCCCCTGAGGCCCGACTTTTTCACCTCGGCCACGATATCCTCGGGGCTCATCTCCTTGAGGGCCTTGGCCATGCCCTGGTAGCCGCCCCGGCCGATGTATTCGTCGATGCTCTCGGCGTCGAGCATGCTGCGGTTCTTGAGGGCGATGAGTCTTTGCAAGGCGAAGAAGGGGATGTCGCGCATGTGGGGGATGCGCTTTTTGGTGGAGGGGTCCTTGTAGAGCAGGCGCTCCACCGGCTCGCCGTTTTTGCAGTGGGACTCCACCAGCTCGGCGACGTCGCTCTCCTCCAGGTTCACGTAGAAGATCCCCTCGGGATAGGTGACCATCACCGGGCCCAAGGCGCAAAAGCCGTTGCACCCGGTCTCCACCACGGCGATCTCCTCCTCCAGCCCCTGCTTGGCGATCTCGGCCCGGAGGGCATTCATCACCGCCAGGCTGCCCGCGGCCTGGCAACCGGTGCCCCCGCAGATCAACAGGTGCATGCGCTGGGAGCCCACCCCGGGCTGACCATGGCGCAGGGCCTGGGCACGTTCGGACCTTTGTTGAATTTCGCCTAGATCACTAATGCTGATGTGCGACATGCGGCTTCCCCCGAAGCGGCTGGGGTTATTCGTAGCTTTCCACCAAATCCACGATCTTGTCGGCCATGACCTTGCGGTGGGTGTCCTGATCGGCCACCACCACCGGGGCCACGCCGCAGGCGCCCAAACAGCGCACCTGCTCCAAGGTGAAGCGGCGGTCCTCGGTGGTGGTGTCCACCGGGATGTTCAAGTGGCGCTCCAGACGCTCCAAGACTTCCTTGCCGCCGCGCACGTAGCAGGCGGTGCCCATGCACACCCGGATGGTGTGGCGCCCCCGAGGCTTCATGGAAAAGAAGGAGTAGAAGGTGGTGACCCCGAAAACCTCCTGGCCGGGCACGCCCAGCTTGTCGGCGATGTGCTCCTGCACCGGCACCGGCAGGTAGCCCACCAGTTCTTGGCATTTTTGCAACACGGGAATCAGGGCGCCGGGCTTGCCCCGGTTGGCCGCGCAAATCTCATCGATGCCGGCGAGCATCTCCGGGGTGACGTCCTCGGGCATGCTCACTGGGGTCAGATCGTGGGCCAGGCTCATGGCCTACTCCTTGGGCATATGTACAAGTCAATAATAACGGAATGTTATGTCTTTGCTCCGGCAAGTGGCCGGACTTTATTGCAATAGCACAGGCTTTGGGGACAGGCAAGGTTTTTATCCCGCCACGCACCAGGCCAGCAAGGCAACCGTTTCGCCCAACTCGATGGCCGCCCCCAGGGTGTCGCCGGTGACCCCGCCTATGCGCCGCCAATACCACCAGGCCAACACCAGACCCAAAACGAGCACCGCCAGAGAGGCCACCGCCCCGGCCAGGCCGCCGGCCAACATGGCTATGCCCAGGGCGCAGGCCCCGCACAGGGCGTCGGGCCACAGGGCGCTTTCCTGGGCCACGGCCGCGCCCAGGCCCTGTCCGGGTCGGGCCGGGGGCATGAGCCCCGCCAGGATGCCGGCCAGGGCCCGCCCCAGGGCCGGAGCGGCCACCAGGGCGCCCCACAGCGAGGCCCCGGACAAGGAAGCCAAGGCCCCGAACTTGAGCAGCATGACCCCGGCCAGGGCGGCCACCCCAAAGGAGCCCAGGCGGGTGTCCTTCATGATCTCCAGGGCGCGCTCCCGGCTGGTGGTGTGCACCAGGGCGTCGGCGGTGTCGGCCACCCCGTCGTAGTGCAGAAAACGGGTCAGCGCCCCCCACAGGACCACCAGCAGCGCGGCCAGGGCCAGGGGCGGCAGCTTGTGGCCCAAGAGCCAGGCGGCCCCGGCCAGGAACAAGCCCAGCAGGCCGCCCACCAGCGCGTACCAGGCCCGGGAGCGGGACAGGTCCCGGGAATCGGCCCTCAGCCCGGAGTTCACCGTGACCACGGTGAGGAACTGTAGGGCCAGGAGGAAGCTCTTCACGGCTTAACCCTGGTGCCCGGTGACCCCGGCGTCGGCGAAGGTGGCCATCTCGTTGTAGATGGCCACGGCCGCGCGCACGATCTGCAGGGCCAGGGCCGCGCCGGTGCCCTCGCCCAGGCGCAGGTCCAGGCTGAGGATGGGGGTGAGCCCCATGGCCTTGAGCTGCACCTGGTGGCCGATCTCCACCGAGTTGTGCCCGGCCATGAGGTAGTCGGCCACGGCCGGGGCCAGGCGGGTGGCCACCAGGGCCCCGCAACCGGCGATGAAGCCGTCCACGATCACCGGCACGCCCTGGGCCGCCGCCTCGAGCATGTAGCCGCAGATGGCCGCGATCTCCAGGCCGCCCAGCGCGGCCAGGGCCTCCAGGGGCCTCTCTGGCGAAGGCCGGTGCAGGGCCAGGGCTTTTTCGATTATCCGGATCTTCTGGGCCAGGCCCTTTTCGTCCAGGCCCGCGCCCCGGCCGGTCACCTCGGCCACCGGGCGGCCGCTGAACAAGGCGGTGAGCGCCGCGCAGGGGGTGGTGTTGCCGATGCCCATTTCCCCGGCGATGAGCAGGTCCGCGCCGTCGGCGATGAGCTTGTTGGCCACCTGGGCCCCCACGCCGATGGCCTGGCGGGCCTCATCCAGGGTCATGGCCGCTTCCTCGGCCAGATTCTTGGTACCCATGGCCACCTTGGCCTGCACCAGGCCGGGGGTGTCGCCGAAGTCGTAGTTCACCCCCACGTCCACCACCGTGACCTCGGCCTCGGCCCGGCGGGACAGCACGTTGATGCCCGCGCCGCCGGCCAGGATGTTGAACACCATCTGGGGGGTCACCTCGGCGGGATAGGGACTCACCCCGGCCTGGGCCACCCCGTGGTCGGCCGCGAACACGGCCACCGCCGCCCGGGGCTGGGCGATGTCGGCGCTGCCGCGAATCTCGGCCAAATGGCGGGCCAGCCGCTCCAGGTCGCCCAAGGCGCCCAGGGGCTTGGTCAGGTTGTCCAGACGGGCCTGGGCCGCCTCTCCGGCGCTACGGTCCAGGGGTTTGATGCGCGCGATGATTTCTTCCAGGGTGCTCATTGCTTCTCCAAAATCATGACAGGGGCAGCGGCCCGCCCTTGAGGGCCAGAGGCAGGCCGGCGGTAATCAGTAAAACCGCGTCGCAGGCGCGGGCCAGGCGCTGGTTCAGGGAACCGGCCAGGTCGCGCCAGCGCCGGGCCAAGGCGTTTTCAGGCACGATGCCCAGGCCCACCTCGTTGGCCACCAGGATTATTCGGGCCTCCAGGGAGGGCAGCAGGCGGGCCAGGGCCTCGCCCCGCTCCACCACCTGGTCGTCGTCCAGCTCGGCGGCCAACACCAGGTTGCTCAGCCACAGGGTGAGGCAATCCACCAAAAAGACGGCGCCCGGCCCGTCGGCCTCCTCAAGGGCCGCCTCCAGCGCCAGGGGCTCCTCCAGGGTGGACCAGGCCTCGCCCCGGTCGGCCTGGTGGCGGGCGATGCGCCGGGTCATCTCCGCGTCATGGGCTTGAGCCGTGGCCACGTAGACCAGCCGCCCGCCCCAGGACTCGGCCAGGGCCTGGGCGTAAGAGCTCTTGCCGCTCTTGGCCCCGCCCAGGATCAAGACGCTGTGAGGCGCGGGGCTCATTTGGCCTGGGGGTCCTTGGTGCCCATTATGGGCCGGTGGTCCACCAGCCGGTAATCGGCCGGGGGCTCGTAGTCGAACAGCGCCGGATTGACGGCGGGGTTGATTTGCAGCGTGGAGAAACTGTAGGCGGTGCGGTCGCCCACCAGGTTGTAGATGACAAAGCCTCTCAGGGTCAGGTCGTTCCCCGCGAAAATCAGCACCAGTTCCTTGAGGTCGGCCCGCTGTTGGCGGGGCTCCAGGGAGAGCAGCGCGCTGCCCGCGGGAGCGGCGTCCCTTTCCTTTACCGAGGCCTCGCCCACCTTGTAGTCCCGCTCCAGGCCGGACAGGCCGCCCAGGGCGTCCAGGAGCGAGGTGAGCCCGCTGGTGAATTGGCTAAAGGGGTAGAGATCCGCCTGCTTGCGCCCCGGCCGCACCCACCAGGCCTCGCCTCCGCCGGTGATGATCATCTCCCGGCGCGGCTTCTCTTGATCCAGGCGCAGCTTCAGGGGCCGGGCCCATATCAGGTGGCCGGAGCCGACCACCTCGCGCCCGCCGCTTTGGGCCCCCAGGGATACGAAGCTGCTGGAGCGCTGGTAGTCGGCGGCCATGCTCTGCACGTTCCGATAGCGCTCCTGCACCCGCTGGGCCAGCAGGGCCGGGGATTCGGGTTGGGCGCTGCTGGTGGCCAGGGCTAACGAAGCGACAGCGAGCAGGTAGAGCGATACAAAAAATAGCAGAAGGCCGCAGGAAGATGTTTTGAAAAAAAAGTTTTTCACGTCAGCTCCCAAACACCGTTGGGCGAGATATGGGCGGGTTTCATCACTCCCCTGTCTCGCAGGTTTTTTGCAGCCCACCTGATGTCGTATTGCCAGGTAAAAAATAGGCCCTTGGGGGATTCTTTAAGATCGTATTCGTGGTGCTTCCAAACATATTCGCAGATGGGTACGATTTTAGCGCTGCCTCCGAGGTCTCTCAATGCTTCGACTAGCCAATCAGCCAAATCTTCCTTACTAGCCATTGCTCCCCCCCTTAATCCGATTTAATCCCGCATCAACACCTGGCGGGGTTTGGAGCCCTCGCTGGGGCCCACGATTCCGTCGCGCTCCATCTGCTCGATGAGGTTGGCCGCCCGGTTGTAGCCCACCTTGAGGCGGCGCTGCACGTAGCTGATGGAGGCCTGGCCGCTCTCGCGCACCAGGGCCACCGCCTCGGGGTACAGCTCGTCGTCGGCCGCGCCACCCTCGCCGCCGTTGCCTTCCTCGGTGGCGGCAACCACGCTATCGTCGTACTCGGGCGGGGCCTGGCCTTTCCAAAAGGCGGTGACCCGGTCGATCTCCTCCTCGCTGACAAAGGCCCCGTGCAGGCGGCTGACCCCGGAGGTGTCCGGCGGCACGAAGAGCATGTCGCCCCGGCCCAAAAGGTGCTCGGCCCCCTGCTGGTCCAGGATGGTGCGGCTGTCCACCCGGCTGGCCACCTTGAAGGAGATGCGGGCCGGGAAGTTGGCCTTGATCAGCCCGGTGATCACGTCCACGCTGGGCCGCTGGGTGGCCAGGATCAGGTGGATGCCCGCCGCCCGGGCCATCTGGGCCAGGCGGGTGATGAGCCCCTCCACCTCCTTGGAGCTGACCATCATCAGGTCGGCCAACTCGTCGATGAACACCAGGATATAGGGCAAGGGCTCCAGGTATTCCCGGCCGTTGTTGTCCACCCCCTCGGGCGCGGCGATGGGACCCCGATCGGCCAGGCGGCGGTTGAACGATTCGATGTTCTTCACCCCCAGCTCGGCCAACAGCTCGTAGCGCCGCTCCATCTCGCGCACCGCCCAGCGCAGCCCGGCGGTGGCCTCCTTGGGGCTGGTGATGATGGGGTAGAGCAAGTGAGGGATGTCGCTGTAAGCGGAGAGTTCGATGCGCTTGGGGTCCACCATGAGGATGCGCACCTGCTCCGGGGTGCAGCGGTAGAGGATGGACAGCACCAGGCAGTTGATGAACACGCTCTTGCCCGCGCCGGTGGCCCCGGCGATGAGCAGGTGGGGCATGCGGGCCAGGTTGGTCACCACCGGGTGGCCCAGGATGTCCTTGCCCACGGCCACGGTGAGCCGCGCGTTGTCCTTTTGGTAGACCTGGGCCGACAGGAGCTCGCGCAGGGCCACCATCTCCCGGGTGGGGTTGGGTATCTCGATGCCGATCACCGCCTTGCCCGGAATGGGGGCCACGATGCGGATGGACTTGGCCCGCATGACCATGGCCAGGTCGTCGGCCAGCCCGGCCACCTTGCTGATCTTCACCCCCGGCGCGGGCTTGAACTCGAAGCGGGTGACCACCGGACCGGGGGCCACCTCGCGCACCGCGCCCTGCACCCCGAAGTCGGCCAGCTTCTCCTCCAGCACCTTGCTGGTGGCCCGGAGCGCCTCGGCCTGCTCCGGCGGGGCCGGGCCGGGGCCGGGGTCCAGGAGATCCAGGTCGGGCAGCTTGAAGCGGCCCTTTTTGGGCGTGGGGGCCACCACCCCGGAGGCCGAGGCTCCCCCGGCCAGGCGGGGCTTGATCACCGGGCCCTCGCCGCCGTTCCGGGCGGCCGGCACCGGGTCGGGGTCGGGCTCCGCCGGGGCAACCGGTTCGGGAACCGGCTCCGGAGCCGGCTCGGGGCGGGAGATGATTATGTCAACCCTGGGCTCCGGCTCTAGCTCCGGCTCGGCGAACGTCCGGCCAGGTTCGTCCGGGCGCAGGCTGAGCGGCGATACCGCCTGCTGGGCCAGGGGGCCGTCTACCCGGGAGGCGCGCCACAAGGGCCCCAGCAGGGGCCACAGGGACCAGGCCAGCATGCCCAGAGAGGCTAAAACCACCAAAAGGGGCAACCCCCAAGCCAGCCAACTGCCCACCTGCCCCAGGCCCAGGGCGGCCGCCCGGCCCGCGCCGCCGCCCAGCGGCAGAGGCGCCCCGCCCAGGCCCACGCTGGCCCGGACCGCGCCCAAGAAGGCGGCCGAGGACACCAGCAGGCCCAGACCGGCGGCCCAATAAGGCAGCGTGCGCCCGGCGGCCCGGCCCGACCACAAGAGCCAGGCGGCGGGCAAAGGCAGGATCACCAGCCACCAAGCCCCCAGCCCGAAGATGCCGTAGGCCGCCCCGGCCAGGGCCGCGCCCGGCGCGCCCAGCAGATTGCCAGCCGGGCCCTTGGCTTGGTTCAGGGGCGAAGGGTCGGCCGCGCTATAAGAAGCCAGGGCCAGCCCCACCCCCAGGGCGACCAGCACCAACAGAGCCGCCCCCAGGGTGCGCCCCACCTGGGCCAGGGCGGCCAACGCCCGGTCGTTCAGGCCTTTGGAGGCCCTGCGCGGCTTGGGCGCCTTGGCCTTGCGAGGCTTGGGGGCCCGGGCCTTGGGGGGCTTGGTTTTCTTTTGGGGGCGTTTGGCGGACAAATAGCTTCCTCTTTCAAGACTTGCACAGGCTATGGCCATACAATCTAGGGGGCGCTAGGGGGGCTGTCAACCGGAGGTTCATCCCCGGCATTTCTCTGCAACTCGAGGATGCGCTCCCGCACCAGCTCCGACAGATCTTCGCGATCCCCGGCCTTCAGCCCCTCGGTCTTTATGGGCTCGCCCAGGATAACCTCTATGGGGCCGGGGTCCAACAGCAGGCGGTCGTTGGCCAGGGCCTGGCGGGTGCCGTGCAGGTAAAAAGGCACCACCGGCTTGCCCGACTTGATGGCCAGCAGGAACCCTCCGCTCTTAAAGGGCAAAAGCCTGCCGTCTTCGGAGCGGGTTCCCTCGGGAAAGATCACCACGCTGGCCCCGTCGCTCACCCGGCGGGAGGCCAAAATCAGGCTTTGCATGGCCTGGCGGCTTTCCGAGCGGTCCACGGGTATATTGTTAAGGGCGCTCAGGGCCGGGCCGAACAAGGGTATGGAAAACAGCTCCTTTTTGGCCACCCAGCGGAAGTTTTTGGGCATCACCGATTGTAGGGAGGGGATATCCAGGGCCGAGGCATGGTTGCCCGCGAACACGTAGGCTTCCTCCGGGTCCAGGTCTTGCCCCCCCACCAGGCGCACCCGGCACAGGATGCCCCGCATGAGCAGCCGGGCCCAGCCCCGCGGAGCCCATTGCAGCTTGTGGGGATTGACGCCCAGCGCTCCGCCGATTATGGCCGCCAGGGAAAAAGGAATGGTCAACAACACCATCAAAGATATTCCCCAGGCGGACCAAAGGTAGCGTACCGGCAGCCACCAGCGGCTCTTTTCATCTTTACCGGCCGCCGTCGGTTGCGGCCCCTTTTCACCTTGTGCTACAGTCAACGTCTAAAATCCAAAGGAGTTGTCCAATGGCCCGTGGCGTCAATAAAGTCATTCTCATCGGCAACCTGGGCGCAGACCCGGAACTGAAGTATACCCCAAGCGGCACGGCCGTGTGCACCTTCCGCTTGGCCACCAGCGAGTCTTTCAAGGACCGCGACGGCAATATGCAGGAGCGCACCGAGTGGCATCGCATAGTGGCCTGGACCAAGCTCGGCGAGATCGCGGCGCAATACCTGTCCAAAGGCCGCCAGGTCTACGTCGAGGGTTCCATCCGGACCCGTTCCTGGGAAGACCAAAGCGGCGAGCGTAAGTACATGACCGAAATCGTGGCCCGCGACATCCAGTTCCTGGGCGGCCAGGGCGGCGGCCAAGGCGGCGGCCAGGGCGGCGGCGGTTACGGCGGTGGTGGTGGGGGAGGCAATTATGGAGGCGGCGGCAACGACTTCGGCGGTCCGCCTTCCACGGACGACGATATCCCCTTCTAAAATCCTCGGTCCGGGGGGAGCGTTTTCATTGTCACATAGTGGAAAGCGGCCGCAACCGGCCGCTCTCCACTACTCATTTTTTGACGTATGGCGGGTGGCGGCCTGGGCCACGCCGCGCCCGGCGGCGCCTTTCGTTCCCGGCCTTCCCCACCACGCAGTCAGGGTCGGTTTCACAACCAGGAGCCGGCCATGAACTCAAATCCCGCCATCACCGTACTCATGCCGGCTTACAATTGCGGCCCCTACGTGGGCGAGGCCATCGAGAGCATCCTTGGGCAGACCTTCCGGGACTTCGAATTGCTCATAATCAACGACGGGTCCACCGACGACACCCGTGAGGTGATCCTCTCCTTCCAGGACCCCAGGATCCGTTTTTTGGACAACGGGCGAAATCTGGGGGCGGCCAATTCCTCCAATATAGGCATGGGGCGGGCGCGCGGCGCCTACATCGCCAGAATGGACGCCGACGACCTCAGCCTGCCCTCTAGGCTGGAGCGCCAATACGAGTTTATGGAGGGCAATCCCCAGACCGTGGCCTGCGGCACCGGCCTGGAGTTTTTTTCCGATGAGCCCCTGGACCGCTCCTGGCCGATGCGCAACGACCCGGAGCGCCTGAAGGTGGACCTGTTTTTTCATTCTCCCCTGATTCACGGCAGCCTGATGTTTCGCAGGTCCCCGCTGCGCCGCCACGGCATCCAATACGATCCCCGGTGCGTGGTCGCCCAGGACTATGACTTCATCAGCCGCCTGGCCCGGGTGGGCGACCTGGGGGCGGTGGAGGAAATACTTTACCGTTATCGCCGGTATGCGGACCAAGCCACGGTCAAGCGCCAGGTGGAGCAGGGGCGGACCTCCCGCCACATCCGGGCCCGCCTGCTGAAGGAGTTGGGCCTAGAGTTCACTCCCCAGGAGTTGGAGGTGCATAACCTGCTGGCCGTCCACCATTTCACGGAGTTGGGCGGGCGGGTGGACGAGGCGGAGCGGTGGCTGGCCAAGCTCTACAGCGCCCTGACCGACGTTGGCGGCCATAGCCCGGACAAGGTCCGCGCCGCCTTGTGGAACTACTGTCTGCTCTTGTGCCTGTCCCTGCCCCCGCGCCGGGGCCTGGCCTGCCTGGCCAGGATATTCCGCCCGCCCCTGTCCGCCGTGTTTCCCTGGCAAAACATGTCGCCATACAAGATGTTGCTGTATTATTCGTATAGGAAGTTCGTCCGCACCTAGGTCCGCTCGGCGCGCGTCGGCCGCCCAGCCCCAAAGGGAGAGGTCCGCCGCCCCGGCTTGGAGATGAACCCGTGCTGTTAGAGATCAACCCCCAGAACCCCCAACCGCGCCTGATCGCCAGGGTGGTGGAGGTGTTGGAAAGCGGCGGGGTTGTGGCCTACCCCACCGACACGCTCTACGGCCTGGGCTGCGACATCCACAACAAAAAAGCCCTCAAACGGCTGCACCAGATTAAAGGCCAGCCCGAGTCCAAGCCTTTCTCCTTCATTTGCCCCGACCTCAGCGACCTCAGCCGCTACGCCCTGGTTACCAACTACGCCTACAAAACCCTCAAACGCCTGCTGCCCGGCCCCTACACCTTCGTGCTCACCGGCAGCCGGGAGGTGCCGGGCATGATGCTCACCCGGCGCAAGACCGCGGGCATCAGGGTGCCGGGCCATCCCATACCCCTGGCCATCGTGCAGGCCCTGGGGCGGCCCCTGGCCAGCGCCACCGCCACCGATCCCGACGGGCATGAGTATTTGCACGCCTGGGAGATCGACGAAGCCATGGGCAAGCAGCTCGACCTGGTGATCGACGGTGGGCCGGTTCCGGGCCAACCCTCCAGCGTCATCAGCCTGGTGGACGACCAGCCCGAAATCATCCGCGAGGGGGCCGGGCCGGTGGAGGAGTTCCGCCTGTAAGGGGGCGTTGCCGCTCCCCCAAAAGCCCAGAGGGGATCATGCGAAAAATCGGCTTGATCGGAGGCCTGGGGCCTGAATCCACCCTTGACTACTACAAGGGCATCATCAGCTCCTTCGCCGCCGCCGGGGCGAATTACGACTATCCCGAGATTTTCATCCACAGCGTCAGTCTGGCCCGGTTCATGCGCCTGGCCAACGCGGGTGAGTGGGCCCAAGTGGCCGAAATGCTCTTGGAAAGCGTGGAGGCCCTCGGCCGCGCCGGAGCCGACTTCGCGGCCATCGCCTCCAACACGCCCCATCTGGTCTTTGAGGCGGTGAGCTCGCGCTCCCCCCTGCCCCTGGTCAGCATCGTGGAGGCCACCCTGCACCGCGCCGTGGTCATGGGCCTCAAGAGACCGGGGATGCTGGGCACCCGCCTCACCATGGACTCGCGGCTATACCAGGACCGTTTCGAACCCGAGGGTATGGCGGTTGCAGTGCCCCTGCCCGAGGAACGCGAGCTCATCCAAAAGCGCCTGGACACCGAGATCGAGATGGGTATTTTCAAGGACGCCACCCGGGGAGAGCTGTTGCGCATCGTCTCGCGTATGCGACGCGAGCAAGGCATCGATTCGGTCATCCTGGGCTGCACGGAGTTGCCGCTCATCCTGGGAGGCGACGAGTTGGGCCTGCCTTTTTTAAACACCGCGGCCATCCATGTGGCGGCCATAGTGGAGTACTGCCGCGCCTGATTGTGGCTTGGCCTAAGGACGTGTTCCGCGTCTGAAGCCTAGCGGCCCGTGCGGGCGGTGGGGGCCTCGCCCCGGCGGCGGCGCTCCAGCCACCAGGCCGCCATGCCCACGGCGATACTGCTGCTGCCCAGCCAGGCAGCCATGCCGAACACCCCGTCCAGCCCGGCCACCAGGGCTTGGGGCGGGGCGGTCATCAGCTTGTCCGGGTCCAGACCCGGAGCCGCCGCCAACAGGTACACGCTGAAGACCGCACCCATGAGCGGCACCCCGGAGGTGTTGCCCAGGGTGCGCGACAGAGACACCAGGCCGGAAGACACCCCCAGCCGGTTGCGGGGGGAGCGGCCCATGATGGAGCTGTTGTTGGGCACCTGGAACAGCCCCAGGCCCAGGCCCAGGGGCAGCGTCCGCAAGACGTATTCCGTAACCGAGAGGTGCAGGGTGATTCCGCTGATGGTCAGGCAGCCGAGCACCAGGAGCACCAGCCCGGCCAGGCTGACCAGACGCGGCCCGAAACGGTCGGCGCACCAGCCGGCGGGGTGGGAGACGATGCCCATGCACACCGGCACCACCAACATGAGGAAACCCGCCTGTTGGGGGGAATAGCCCTCCGCCGCCTGCAGGTAGATGGGCAGGATGAACATCCCCCCCAGGATCAAAAAACTGTTCCAGCTCATGACCAGGCCCAGGGCGTACTCCGGATCCCGAAACAGGGACAGGGGCATCATGGGCTGGGCGCTGCGTGCCTCCACCCACAAAAACAGGGCCACCCCCACCGCCGCCGCCAAAAACAACAGGGGCGAGGCGCCGGAGGAGAAGCCGTGGTGCTGGCCCAGGGTCATGGCCAGGGCGTAGCAGATAAGGGCGCTGAACAATAGCAGGGCCCCGGCCAGGTCGAAGCGCTCGCCCTTGCCGCTGTGGTGGTCGCCGGGCACGTAGCGCAGGACCATGTACCAGGAGATGAGGCACACCGGCAGGTTGACCCAGAAGATGGCCCGCCAGCCCACGGTGCCCACCAAGAGCCCGCCCAGAGGATGGCCCACCGCCAGGCCCAGGGACACCGCCGTGCCGATGATGCCCATCACCCTGCCCCGCTGGCCGGCCGGAAATATCTCGGTGACGATGCCCATGCCCAGGGCCTGCATCATCACCGCGCCGAGGGCCTGCACCCCCCGGAAGGCGATGAGGGTCCAGACGCTGGTGGCCAGGCCGCACAGGGCCGAGCCCGCTCCGAACACCGCGATACCCACCAGGTAGACCAGCTTCTTGCCGAACATGTCGCCCAGGCGGCCCACTCCCAGCATCAGCGAGGTGATGACCAGGGCGTAGCTCACCACCACCCACTCCACGCTGGCCAGGGAGGCCCCCAGGTCGTGCATGAGGGTGGGCAGGGCGATGACCACGATGCTGATGTCCATGGTACCCATGAACACGCTGAGCCCGATGCCCAGCAGGGCCAGGCCGCGCCGGAAGTCGGGGTGCCCCTGGGCCGGGTCTATTTCCAGGGCTGGAGGCATGCTCGTCCGCCGCATGAGTAACAAATCAGGCAAAACAGAAATTTTACCAGCAATGATCGAACAGTCTAGGGCGGGTCCGAAGCGGCCTCCTGGGGCCGGGCGCCTCAGGCGGCGGAGAGCGGGCGCTCCAGGTAGAGCAGAGTGCCGCCCATGGCCGCCAGGGGCAACAGGGCGAAGTTGACCACCGGCACCAGGCCTATGACCAGTACCGCGCTGCCGAAGCCCAACCAGCCCAGGCCCATGCCGCGCACGTAGCGCGACTTTTGCTGGAGGCTCAGGCCCCGGCGGTCCAGGGGATAGTCCATGAACTCCAGGGCCAGGAAATAGGCGGTGAACAGCCAGGCCAGCACCGCGTAGAGTATGGCCCCCACCCCGGGGACCAAGTTGACCAGCAGCAGGGGCAGCATCACCCCCAGGTAGATGACCAGGCGCTTAAGGCTCTGGCGCAGCACCCTGAGCATGTCGCGCAGCAGTCCGGCATCGCTCCAGGGCGCGCCGGCGGGCATGCCCTGGGCCAGGGCCTCGGTGCGGCGGGTGAGGATTTCCAGAAAGGGTTCGGCCACCACCCGGCCCACCACGGCGAACAGATATATCTGCGCCCCCAACAGGGCCAGGACCAGCAGCACCAGCGCCACGTACAACAGCGCCGCCCACCACCAGCCCTCTCCGCCGGGCAAAAGCCCCCGCACCCAGTCGCCCAGGTAGGCGTAGCTTAGCCAGAAGGCCAGGCCGAAGAGGATCAGGTTGAGCAAAAAGGGCGCCGCGGCCAGGGGCCACAGGCGCTTGTGGTCCCACAACAAGCGCAGGCCTCGCAGAGGAGACCAAAAGGCGCGCAGAAAAGTCAGGGGATTGGCCGACGCCCTCATGGATTAAGGGGCGAGGCGGGCCAGCGGTAGTCCAAACCGGGCCGCAGGCCCAGATCGGTAGCCAGGTCCTTGAGGAGCACCCTGGCCTGGTCGCGCAGCAGCTCGGCCCAGAAGCCGCCCTTCTTTTCGGGCCACACCACGGTGGGCTGGCCCTTGATGCCGCCCAGGCGGGCGGCCAGATTGACCGCGTCCTGGAAGTTGCCCAGTTGGTCTACCAGGCCCAGTTGCTTGGCCTTGGCGCCGGTGTAGATTCCGCCGTTGGCCAGGGCCTTGACCTTGTCGTAGGGCATGCGGCGGCCCTTGGCCACGTCGCTCACGAACTGCTGATAGGTCTGATCGATGAGTTCCTGGAAGTTGGCCCGCTCGGCCGGGCTGAGCGGGCGCGAAAGCATGCCCCCGCCCTTGAGCTCGCCGGAGCGCAAGACCTGCACCTTGACCCCCACCTTTTCCAGCAACTGGTGCAAGTCGGGAATGGTGGAGATGACCCCGATGGAGCCGGTGATGGTGGCCGGGGCGGCCACGATCTTGGTGCAGGCGGCGGCCAAATAATAGGCCCCGCTGGCGGCCACCCCGCCCATGGAGGCCACCACCGGCTTGACCTTGGCGGTGCGGGCCACCTCCATGTACATCTCCTGGGACGCGGCCGCGCCGCCGCCCCCGGAGTTCAGCCGGATGATGATGGCCTTTACCGAGTCGTCGCGCCTGAGGCGGATCAAATATTTGTTGAATTCCTTGGACGAGCTGATGAGGCCGGTGACGGGAAGCACGGCGATCTTGCCGCCGAAAAGGGCCTCGGGGCGGAGCCCCGGTTTGATAAACACCAGGGCTCCGCCGAACAAGGCCACGATCAGGGCACATACCCCAATGGCCAGGGCCAGGGGATGTTTTTTCATATAGCTACTTTCGGGAGACGGTTACTTGTCCTCGTCGGACTCGTTTCCGTTCTCCACGTCTTCCTTCTGGGCCAGGCCCTCCTTGAGCAGGGCGCCCAGGTTGCTGGTGGCGGCCTGGGTGGAGTTCACGTACTCGCTGTAGACCTGGCGCTCGGCTTCTTCGTCCAGGCGGCGCATGGACAGGCCGATCTTGCGCTCGCGGCGGTTCACGCTGACCACCTTGGCCTCGATCACGTCGTCCACGTTGAACATGCCCACGGGGGTCTTGATCTTGTCCTCGGCGATCTCGGACACGTGGACCAGGCCCTCGACGCCCTCTTCCAGCTCCACGAACAGGCCGAAGTCGGTGACGTTGGTGACCACGCCGTTGACCCGGGTGCCCACGCGGTACTTGTTGGGGATCTCCTCCCAGGGATCGCCCTCGAGCTGCTTGATGCCCAGGGAGAAGCGCTCGTTTTCGCGGTCGATGTTGAGCACGATGGCCCGGACCTCGTCACCCTTCTTGTAGATCTCGCCGGGGTGCTTGATGCGCTTGGTCCAGGAGATGTCGGAGATGTGCACCAATCCGTCGATGCCCTCGTCGATGCCGATGAACAGGCCGAAGTCGGTGATGTTCTTGATGCGGCCCTCGATGGTGGTGCCCACGGGGTACTTCTCGGCGATGACGTCCCAGGGGTTGGGCTCCACCTGCTTCATGCCCAGGCTGATGCGCTTCTGCTCGGGGCTGATGGACAGCACCACCGCCTCGACCATGTCGCCCACGTTGACGATCTTGGAAGGATGACGCACCTTGCGGGTCCAGGACATTTCGCTGACGTGAATCAGGCCCTCGATGCCCTCTTCCACCTCCACGAATGCGCCGTAGTCGGCCAGGCTCACCACGCGGCCGTTGATGCGGGTGCCCACGGGGTAGCGCTCGGAGGCGTTGAGCCAGGGGTCTTCCTTGAGCTGCTTGAGGCCCAGGCTGACCCGCTCGCGGTCGCGGTCGAAGTTGAGCACCTTGACGGTGATCTCGTCGCCGATGTTGAACATCTCCGAGGGGTGGCCTACCCGGCCCCAGCTCATGTCGGTGATATGCAGCAGGCCGTCGATGCCGCCCAGGTCCACGAACACGCCGTAGTCGGTGATGTTCTTGACCACGCCCTGCATGACCTGGCCCTCTTCCAGCACCGTGAGGGTCTTCTTCTTCTTTTCCTCGCGCTCTTCTTCCAGAAGCACCCGGCGCGACAGCACGATGTTGGCGCGCTTCTTGTTGAACTTGAGGATCTTGAAATCAAAGTCCTGGCCGATGAGCGAATCCAGGTTGCGCACGGGCCTGAGGTCCACCTGGCTGCCGGGCAGGAAGGCGTTGACCCCGATGTCCACGCTCATGCCGCCCTTGACGCGGCCCACGATGGTGCCGTGGATCATGCCGTCGTCGTTGTACACCCGGCTGATCTCGTCCCACACCTTGATCTTGGCGGCCTTCTCCTTGGACAGGATGATGGTGCCGTCCTCGTCCTCGGCCCGCTCCAGCAAGACGTCCACCTGCTGGCCGACCTCGGCCTTGATCACGCCGTCGGCGTCGCGGAACTCGTGTATGTTGATCTGACCTTCGGACTTGTATCCGATATCCACCACCACGTAGTCGTTTTCCACGGCCACGATGGTGCCCTTGGCCACCTCGCCTTCCTGGATCTCCTTCATCGACTGTTCGTAAGCCTGTTCAAGCTCCTCGGGAGTCAGGTCTCCTTCATGCATGGCGGGGCTTTCAGGGGCGGGATCCTCAGGGGCGGGGCTTTCAGGGGCGGTGTTCTCGGAAGCGGAACCGGCGGTGGCGACGGTTTCCTCGGCGGCCTCGGGGGCGTCTTCCACCACCAAGTCCTTGGTAAGATCGTTATCGGCCATGGTTAATTCGCTTTAGCTCCTAATGGTTTAGCCACGCGGCAGCCTAGGCCGACAACTCGGCCCATACTCCGCAACTTGTAAAATTAAGTCTTCCTACCAGAAAGTACTGTATTTTACAAGGTTTCATTAGCCTATCGTTGGGTTCCTGAAATCCGGGTGCGCACCTGACGGGCCATGGTGGCCACCACCTGGGAAAGGCTGAGGGGAGTGGTGTCCAAGACCGTGGCGTCCCCGGCCGGGCGCAGGGGGCTCAGGCTGCGCCCCGAGTCGCGCTGGTCCCGGCGGCGCAGGTCGGCCAGGATCTCCGCCGGATCAACGTGTTGGCCGCTCTGACCCAGTTGCAACCAGCGGCGGCGGGCCCGCTCCTGTTCGCTGGCGGTGAGGAAAAACTTGGCCTCGGCCCGGGGAAAGACCACCGTGCCCATGTCCCGCCCCTCGGCCACCAGGTCGCCGCGCTCCCCGGCCGAGCGTTGCAGGCCCAAAAGATGCTCGCGCACCGGGGCCAGGGCCGACAGGCGGCTGGCCAGTTGGCTTATGGCCTCGTTGCGGATAAAGGGCTCCACGTCTTGGCCGTCCAGCAAGACCAGAAAGCGGCCGTCCGTGGGCTTGGCCTCCAGGGGCACCTTGGCCAGCCAGGCGGCCAGTTCGCTTTCAGCGGCCTCCTCGACCCCGTCGCGCCGGGCGGCCAGGGCGATGGCCCGGTACAGGGCCCCGGTGTCCAAATAGGCGAAGCCCAACTCGCGGGCCAAGAGGCGGCTGGCCGAGGACTTGCCCGTCCCCGCCGGCCCGTCCACCGTTACCACCACCGGGGCTATCCCTCCCCAATGATGGCCTGGAGCTCATCCATGAAACGCCGGTTTTCCTGGGGCAGGCCCACGCTGACCCGCAGGAACTCGGGCAGATCGTAGGAGGCCATCTTGCGCACGATCACCCCGCGCCTGAGCAGCTCGTCGGCCACGGCCGAGGCCCGGGGCCCGATCTGGACCAGCACGAAGTTGGCCTGGCTGGGTACGTAGGTCAGGCCCAGTCGCTCGAAACAGGCGTAGAAGTCCTTGAGCCCCTGCCAGGTGACCTCCATAGTCTTGCGAAAGAATTCCTCGTCGGCCAACGCAGCGGTCCCGGCCGCCTGGGCCAGGATGGAGGTGTTGAAGGGCTGGCGCACCCGGTGCAGGATGTCCATGACCTCCACCGGCCCCAGACCGAAGCCTATCCTGAGCCCGGCCAGGCCGTAGGCCTTGGAGAAGGTGCGCATCACCACCACCGGCACCTGGTGGTCCAGAAAATCGGTGCCCTGGGCCACCTCGGGGTCGCTGGCGAACTCGATGTAGGCCTCGTCCAGGACCACGATCACCCCCTCGGGCACCTTGGTCAAAAACTCGCTGAACTCGGCCTTGCTGAAGGCGGTGCCCGCCGGGTTGTCGGGGTTGTTCACGAACACCAACTTGGTGCTCGGCTCGATGGCCTCGGCCAGGGCGGCGAGGTCCAGGCGGTAGTCCTTGAGCGGCACCTCCTTGAGTCGGCCGCCGGCCACCTGCACCAGCTTGGAGTACATGAGAAAGGACGGCGAGGCGGCCAGGGCCAGGTCGCCGGGGCGCAAAAAGGCGCGGCACAAGAGCTCGATGATCTCGTTGGAGCCGTTGCCCAACACGATCTGCTCCTGGGCCAAGCCGTAGCGGGCGGCCAAGGCCTGGCGCAGCTCGAAGCCCGCCCCGTCGGGGTAGCGGTTCAGGCCGGGCAGGGCCTTGGCCATGGCCTCTTGGGCCTTGGGCGAGGTGCCCAGGGGGTTTTCGTTGCTGGCCAGTTTGATGGCCCCGCTTATACCCAACTCCCGCTCCAGCTCCTCGATGGGCTTGCCCGGCTTGTAGGGCACCAAAGCCTCGATCTCGGGCGGTACGGGCGGTAGATTACGCTTACTCACTGGATGCTCCTTAAACATGGCCTAACTGCGTGGCCTAGCTGAAAAACGAGGCAAAACTTACCCCGCGCTCCGCGAGGCTGTCAAGGTCGGGGCTTCCCTAATCCAACTCCACATAGCTGGATTGTGTGGGCCCGGCCAAAAGCTGCATGGCGCGAACCTGCACCGCCAGCACCACGGCCGCCGGGTCGGCCACGATGCCCGCCAGGTGGGACAGTTCGCGGGCAAAGCGCGCCTTGAGCTCTTCCTGCTCCTCGGGCGGCGCGGGGGCGCAGGCGCCGCTCAGGCTCAGGGCCTTGACGGCTCCCACTTGGGCGGCTTCCCGGCGGTCGTCGATGAGCAGGCTCACCCGGGGCTCGGCCAGCACGTTGCGGTACTTTTGGGTTTGGCTGCTGGTTATCAGGTAGACGCGGCGTCCCCCCTCCCCGCTCAGATAGGCCATCAGCGAGGTGTGGGGCTCTCCCTGGTGAACGGTGGCCAACACGCAAAGGTGGTTCCCTCGAACCAAGGCCAGCATGTCCTCCAACATGGCTTACTCCCGGTCGAAATCCACGGTCTGGTCGTCCTCGGCCTCATAGGGCCGGTCGCACAGTTCCACAAAGGTTAGGGTCTCCTGGGCGCGGAAACGATGGGCTACCCCAGGGGTGATGAACAGCCGGTCCCCGGCCTTGAGTTCCATTTCCAGACGCTCGCCCGTGGCCGGGCAAAAGAACTCGGCCTGGCCGCGCCCGGCGGCGATGTAGATGTACTCGCTCTTGCCGTGGTGCAGGTGGCCGCCCCGATAGCCCGCGCCGGGCTCCAGGGTGAACAACCCGGCCCGCCGCACAGTGGGGCCGTTGAGGATCAAATGGCCTTCGCCCCGGGTGTCGGCAAAGCGCTTTTCCGTGGCGAACTCGCTGGTAAAAGGCAGCCTGACCACCTCGATTCGCCGGGCCAAGGGAAGCTCAGGCATCGGCTTTCTCCGCCGGGGCCGCCCCTTGGGGCGCTTGCTCCCCGGATTCGTCTTGCTCATCTTCCGTTTGGGCCGCGTCGTTGACCCCCGGCTGGAAGGCGTCGGGCGGACCCAGGGAGGGATCGGGCAATATGGCCAGGTCTTCCAGGGCCTGCTCCAAAAGATCCACCCGGTCGCCCACCGGCTTGAGCCGGTCCACGAACAGATAGTAGCGGCCCTTGAACCAGCACAGGCCGCTCTTGAGGTGCAGCCCGGCGAATTGCAGCTTTTCATAGGCCAGCTGCACCCCCTTGCCCCGCACCTCGCGCTCCAGCTCGGCCAAGCGCTCCTTGCCCCGTCTCGCCGCGCTCACTTGAGCCCCGCCTCAGTCATCCCACTCGTCTCCTTGGCCGCCGAAGCCGCCCAACTCTTCCAGATAGCCGCGCACCACCGGCCGCAGATAAACCCCGTCCAGCTCCAGGCCCAGCAGTCCCAGGCCCAAGCGGCGGCAGCGCCCGGAGGTGTCTTGCCGCCGCTCGATGAATATTACCGGTTTTCCCCGCAAGCGGCAGAGGCCGCTGTGGGCCGGGGGGTCGTCACCCCCGTCCAGGCTCTCCAAGCGCACTTCCACCCCCAGGCCCTGGGCCACCTCGTTGAGCAGAAACCACAGGCGCTTGTCATCCATGATCCGCCTCAGCGCAGGGGCAGCAAAAAGGCGTCGCTGATCAGCCCCTGCTCTTCCCAGGCCTGATATTGGCGCTTGGCCTCGGCCAGGCTGGCGAAGCCGCCCAGGCACACCCTATACCAGACGCCCTTGTCTCCCAGGTCGGCCCGGCTCACCCGGGCGGCCAGGCCCTGCCCCGCCAGGCGCTGGGCATAGTTTTGGGCCATGGACTCGCGCCGGAAAGAAGCGGCGCATACCGTCCAGGCGTCCCGCTTGGCCGCCTCGGCCTCCTGAGGCTGGGCGGCGGGCGTAGGGGCCGGGGCAGCTGCCGGGGTCGTTTTGGTAGCACCCGGTTGGACCTGAGCCTCACTGGCTTGCGCCGGGCCGCCGGCGGCCTGCGGGCTTTCACCGCCGGTTGGAGCCGCGGCTTCGCCTCTAGGAGCTTGCTCCGTGGCCTGTCCCATGGCCGTTTGGCTCGGCTTCTCGGCGGCCGGGGTCTCACCGGCCTGGGCCGGGGCGCTCGCATCCTGCGGGCCCGCGTTGGCCTCGGATGACGCAGCGCCTTCTTCCGAAGCCTTATGCGTGGCCGGGACGGCGGCGGCCTGGCTCGGCTTTTCGGCGGCCGGGGTGGTGGCGGCCTGCGCCGGAGCTTGGCCAGCCTCGCTTTGGGAATCGGGGACGGAGTCGGCCGGGCCCTTCGGGGAGCCGCCTGCCACTTCCGGCTGGCCGGCGGTCTTTTCTACGGTAGTTTCCCCCGTGGTCTTTTCGCCGCCGCTGGCCTGGTTGCGGCCGGCCTCGGGCTTGACCTCCGGGGTGGCCGGGTTCTCGCCCGAACCCGCCGGAGCGGAGGCTACTGGAGCCTCGCGCGGGCTTTCCGGCGCTTGGGGGGCCGCAGGTTCGGCGGCCGGTAACGGGATGGGCATAGTCCCGACTTGGCCGCTCGCCACCATGGGAGGCGGCGAAGCGACAGGGCGCGCCAATGGAACCTCCGACGTGCCGCTCCCGGACCACCAGGCCACGACCCCGAAAGCGACGAAAAAGGCCACCCCCAGGGCGGCCGACCACAGGAAACGCCGCCGCTGGTCCCGCCACAGACGAGGCTCGGCGGGGCTCACCCGCCGGGAGGCGAGGCAGCGATACAAACGCAGCAGGGCGCTACCCAGGCACCACACGCCGCCCAGGAGCGAAACCAACAGGATAAGTGCAGACATAACCCCACCGTAAAAGGCGCAACGGTGGGTTTACGCTAGCACTACCACCCCTGGTTTACAAGGCCCGGCTGGGGTTGACGCCACGTTCCGCTCGCTTGACAAGCCGCCGGGGCGCGCTCATTATGGGAGCCGATCTGTTCAGCGAGGAGAACGCATGCCCCCCCAAGCCGGCTACCGCGCCCCATCCGTGGGCCGGGCCCTCAAAATCCTGGAACTGGTGGCCCAGAGCCGCGGCGGCATCGGAATCAGCGAGTTGGCCCGCCATCTGGGCATAAGCAAGGGCACGGTCTTTGGCCTGTGCAAGCAGCTGGAGGCCGGGGGGGCCTTGAACCGGGACCCGGAAACCAAGCGTTACGGCCTGGGCCCCCTGGTGGCCACCCTGGCCCGCCGCGGCTTTGCCCAGGCCAGCCTGCGCGACGCGGCCGGGCCGGAAATGACCCGCCTTTGCGGCCGCTTGGACGAATCGGTGTTTCTGGGGGTCATGGGACGCCGGGAGGTCATGGTGGTGGAGGCCCGCCAGCCGCCGGAGCAGATCCGCATCTCCGCCGGGCCGGGCACCCGCCTGCCCCTTTTGGCCGGGGCGGTGGGCAAGGTTTTTCTGGCCGGCCAGCCTCCGGCGGTGGTGGACAAGATTCTGGCCCAGGGGCTGCCCCGCCACACCCCCAACTCGGTGACCGACCTGGATGAGTACCGCGAACAGTTGGACCAAGTGCGCGAACAGGGCTATGCCGTGGAACACGATGAATACCTGGTGGGCATCTGGGGGGTGGCGGTGCCGGTGGGCAGCGCGGGAGGGCTGGCCTCGGCCCTTTACGTGGTGGGCTTCACCTCCTCCTTGAAGCCGGGCCACCTGGACGAGGTGGTGCGCGAAACCATGGCCAGCGCCCGCGCCATCCGTAGTGATCTGCAATAGCCCGGCCGGGCGTTCAAGCCTTTACTTCAAACCAAGGACCGTCTATGCGCTGGCCCCGGCAGACGGGGCAGCGGCCCGGCGCGTCCAGACGGCGGCGATCCACGAACACATAGCCGCAGGCCCGGCACTGGGCCGGCTGGATTATCAGGCCCTTGCCCAGGGAACGCCGCAGATGCACCAGATGCTCCTCCACCTCCCGGCGGGTTAGCAGCAAGGCGGAGGCCAGCTCCAGGGCGCTCCAAGGCCCCTGGGTCAACATCTGGGACATTGTCTGTCGGATGGTGAGAGACAAGGTTAAAACTTGCCTTTTAGATGACCCCAGCCGCGCATCCCACTTTGAATTCTTCGCCAAAGGGCATGCAAAACACGGGATTTGGCTCCAGAGCGCTCCGCGACACGCACCGCATCGCTTATCGCTGCTTCCTTCCGGACCTGACGAGGTTCACGACCGTACGTCGCGCGGTGTCCGGAACAAACCCAGTGCTTACAAAACTCCTCGACGAACAACCCTAGGCGGGCCTTCAGCCCCGCGAAAGCGGATTTCGGGAAAAGGGCACCGCTAGCTCCCCGCCTAGCACGGCCGGGGTCAAAATGATCTTCCGGCTCCGTCGCAAAAAACAGCCCCGCCGCACAATCAGGGCGGGGCCGATTTCAATTATATCAGAAGCGCCGCGACACCGGCCGCTGGGCCGGATGTGGGTCTAGTCCATGGAATCCACGCGCTCTTTGAGCTCTTTGCCCACTTTGAAAAAGGGCAGCTTCTTCTGGCCGACGTCGATGATCTCGCCCGTCTTGGGGTTGCGGCCCTGATAACCGTCGTAGTCCTTGACTTTGAAACTGCCAAACCCGCGAATCTCCACCCGATCACCGAGAATGAGGGCATCCTCTACCGATCCGAAAATGGTGTTTATCACCATCTCCGCTTTTTTGATGGTAAGGCCCTCGGCTTTAGCCAGCGCCTCTATTAGCTGAGACTTGTTCATTAACGGGCACTCCTTGCCGGTAATAAGGCTATAAGGCTTTAGCTAACGATTGTATGCAGTTGGCTTGCTTCTGTCAAGCGGCTTAAGCAAAATGCCCTTAGCCACTCCCCAGTGACGCTTCTTCGTCTATCATGCCTAGTTGACCCACCCCCGGCCTGTCAAGCTATTTTTTTAAATTTTTCTAGGCATTAGTCTAACTTTCGTCTCGCCTGAGCCTCGAAAAACCGGAGAACGTTCCCTTGAGCGGCGCATCCCGGCCCGCTGGAATTTGGGGCAAGCCCTCCCACTCATGCTATTAATAAAGCTTACTTTAAGCGCCGTAGGCCGCCGCGGCAGGCCAGGCGCCATGTTTCCCGCGGCGACGGCAGAGCCCTGATTGCCGGCAAATGGCCGGCATCCCGGTGGACAATCGCCCGGAACCCGCGCCTTGGCTGCCCGCCCTCGCCCGGTCCGTCGGTTCCGGCTTGGCCCGGGCCCGGCAAGGAGCGCGCGCAAAAACCCGCGACTTGATTGCATCTATTGCCCCAGCGGGCTATATTCCCATTCAATCGCACCTTGGAGCGTTCATGGAGCTTTGGCAAGCGGCGGTACTGGGAGTAGTGCAGGGGCTCACCGAGTTTCTGCCCATCAGTTCCTCGGGGCATCTGGTCCTGGGGCAGCGCCTGTTGGGCTTCACCGAACCGGAGCTGATGTTCGACGTGGCGGTCCACGTGGGCACCCTGGTGGCGGTGGTATCGGTGTTTTGGCAAGACCTGTGGGGAATTCTGCGCGGCCTGTTCGTGTATGACGACCAGGATGGCCGCCAGGGGCGTCTCCTGTTGTGGCTGGTGGTGCTGGGCAGCATCCCCACGGCCATAATCGGTTTCGCCTTCAAGGACCTGTTCGAGTCCATGTTCTCCTCGCTGCTCATCGTGGGCCTGGCCCTGATAGTCACCGGTTGGCTGCTCCTATCCACCGCCCTGGTGCGCCGCCCGGGTCGCCCTCTGGAAAAGATGGGCGCGGGCCGGGCGTTAATCATCGGCTTGGCCCAGGGCCTGGCCATAACCCCGGGCATCAGCCGCTCGGGCAGCACCATCTCCGTGGCCCTGCTCTTGGGGGTCAACCGCAAAGTGGCCGCCCACTACTCCTTCGTGCTGTCCATCCCGGCCATCCTGGGAGCCCTGGTGTTGCAGCTGCACGAGTTGGGCGTGCCGGAGGCGGTGCGCACGGCGCCCATGATCGTTGGCTTCGTCGCCGCGGCGGTTAGCGGCTACTTTGCCTTGCGCCTGCTGCTTAAAATCGTGCAGGCTGGGGCCTTCCATTGGTTCGCGCCCTATTGCTTCGCGGTGGGTATCTTCGCCCTGGCCTGGAATTTTTGGGGATAGTCGATGAATTTGTACGCGGTGATCATGGCCGGAGGCTCGGGCACCCGATTTTGGCCCGCCAGCCGCCAAAAGAGACCCAAGCAGCTGCTCACCCTCACCGGGGAGCGCAGCCTCTTGCAGCAGACGGTGGACCGCCTGGGCCCCCTGACCCCCCTGGAGCGGGTGCTGGTGGTCACGGGCAGCCTGCACGCGGACGAGGTGCTGGAGCAGCTTCCCGATCTGCCCCCCGAGAACGTGCTGGCCGAACCCATGGGCCGCAACACCGCCGCCGCCTGCGGCCTGGCCGCCGCCTGGGTGGCCCGGCGCGATCCCCAGGCGGTGTGCCTGGTGCTGCCCGCCGACCATCTGATCATCGACGAGATGTTGTTCCTGACCACCCTGCGGCGCGCCGCCGAGTTGGCCGCCGCCCAGCAGGTGCTGGTCACCCTGGGGCTCACCCCCCGTTTTGCGGCCACCGGCTTCGGCTACATCGAGACCGGCCAGGTGGCCGATCCCCAGCCGCCGGCCATCAGCCACGTGGCCGCTTTCCACGAAAAGCCCGACCTGGCCACGGCCGAGGAATATCTGGGCAGCGGACGGCATTTGTGGAATTCGGGCATGTTCGCCTGGCGGGCCGGGGTGCTCCTGGACGAGCTGTCCCGGCATCTGCCTGATTTGGCCAAGGGGCTGGGCGAACTGGGCCCCTGCCTGGGCCAGGCGGACCAGGACGACACCATGCAATGCGTCTATCCGGACCTGCCCGCCATCAGCATAGACCACGGGGTGCTGGAGAAAAGCTCCCGACTCAGGGTGGTCAAGGCCGACTTCGGCTGGTCCGACGTGGGCTCCTGGGAGGCCATGAGCGAGCTGTGGGAGCTGGACCACCTGGGCAACGCCTGCCGGGAGGGAAAGCAGCAGATCCACGCGGTGGATTCCCACGGCAACGTGGTCTCCGCCGGGGGGCGGCTCGCCGCCCTGTTGGGAGTCAAGGACCTGGTGGTGGTGGTCACCGACGACGTGGTGCTGGTGGCCCCGCGCAGCAAGTGTCAGGAGGTGGGCCGCTTGTTGGACGAGCTGAAGGTGAAGGGCCGGGAGGAATATCTGTGAGCCGAAAGGGGACTAACTAGCGCATGGAATGGATCAAGGAAATGGCCGCGTGGGTGGCCCACTTCGCCCAGACCCCCTACGGCGGCTGGGCCCTGTTCGCCCTGGCCTTTGCCGAAAGCTCGTTTTTCCCCATCCCCCCGGACGTGCTGCTCATGGCCCTGTGCGCGGTCAAGCCGGAGTACAGCCTGTGGTTCGCCACCATCTGCACCGTGGCCTCGGTGCTGGGGGGCATGTTCGGCTATTTCATCGGCATCAAGGGCGGACGCCCCCTGATGTTCCGCTGGTTCTCCGCCGACAAGATCAAGCTGGTGGAGGGTTATTACCAACGCTACGACGTGTGGGCCGTGGGCGCGGCCGGGCTGACCCCCCTGCCCTACAAGCTGTTCACCATCACCGCCGGGGTATTCGACCTGAGCTTCCCCCGCTTCGTGGTGGCCTCGATAATCAGCCGGGGGGCCCGCTTCTACGCCCTGGGACTCATCTTCTGGTACTTCGGGCCGGCCATCCAGGCCTGGGTCAAGGAGTACTTCGGCTGGATCGCGGTCAGCTTCTTCGTGCTGCTGGTGGGCGGCTTCTGGGTGGTAAAACACCTGGGCAGCAAGGCGGCCAAGAGCGGAGAGAGCCTGTGAGCCTTCCCTTCGGACCGCTCAGGCTCATCCCCGTGTTCTTGCCCAAGGTCTGGGCCGAGCCCCACTTTCCCGAGCCTTGGGCCTCCCGCCTGGGGGTTCCCCTGGGCATCGGCGAGGTCTGGCTGGCCTCGGACCGTTTGCACGTGACCAAGGTGGCCGCCGGTCCCCTAGTGGGCCAGGGCCTGGACCGGGTGGTGGCCCAGTGGCCGGACTACATCCTGGGGCCGGGCGCGGCCCCCGGCTTCCCCCTGCTGCTCAAGCTATTAAACGTGGGCCAGTGGCTCTCGGTGCAGGTGCACCCCGACGATCCCACCGCCGCGCGGCTGGAAAACGAGCCCTGGGGCAAGGGCGAGGCCTGGCACATCCTGCACGCCCAAACCGGGGCCCAACTGGTGCACGGCCTGAGCGCGGGCGCCGACGCCCGGCAGGTGGCCCAAGCCGCGGCCGAAAACCGGCTGCCCGAGATCCTGGCCAAGGTCCCGGCCAACTCCGGCGACACCTTCGACGTGCCCGCGGGCACCCTGCACACCACCGGGCCGGGCCTGTTGATCCTGGAGGTGCAGCAGGCCTCGGACCTCACCTACCGCCTCTACGACTGGGACCGCCCCGGCCCGGACGGCAAGCCCCGGCCCCTGCACCTGCAGCGGGCCCTGGAGGCGCTCAAGCCCAGCGGGCCGGGCGAACCCACGCCCTCCCGAACCCTGTCGCCGCCGCCCTGGCAGGTGCAATCCCTGGTCACCACCGCTTCATTCGGGCTGCTCAAATATGCCATTATGGGTAAGGGCGCCCTGGAGCGCCCCGGCGGCGGACCCGGCCTGCTGTGGGTGGAACGGGGCCGGGGCAAGCTGGGCTTCCCCGGCGGCGAGCATCCCCAAGAGCAGCTCCGTCCGGGTCAGTGCTGGCTGTTGCCCGCCGGATTGGCGCCGGCCATGGTGGAGCCCGCCGAAGACATGATTTTTTATCAAGCCTGGGCCCCCGGCCCCGGCGAGTCGGCCTAGAGAGGAGAACCCGAGTAATGAACCCCAATATTTTCCGCGAATACGACATCCGGGGCGTGGTGGACCAGGACATTCACGACGCCGACGTGGTGACCCTGGGCAAGGCCATCGGCACCTACATGGAAGGCAAGGCGGTCAAGACCATAACCTTGGGCCGCGATTGCCGCCTGAGCGCCGACCGCTACCGCGACCTGCTCTGCGAAGGCCTGCTGTCCACCGGCCGCCACATCAAGGAAATCGGCGTGGTAACCACTCCCATGCTGTATTTCTCGGTGTTTCATTTCGAGACCGACGGCGGGGTGATGATCACCGCCAGCCACAACCCGGGCAATTACAACGGCTTCAAGGTGATGATCGGCAAGAGCACCATCTACGGCGAGGAGATTCAAAAGCTCTACCAGATCGCCGAGGCCGGCCGGTTCACCCAGGGAGAGGGCTCCAGGGAAGAGGTGGACGTGACCACACCCTACTCCGACTACCTGGTGGAACACATCGACATCCCCAAAAAGCTCAAGATCGCGGTGGACTCGGGCAACGGCACCGCCGGCCCGGTGGTGCTGCCCATCATGCAGCGCCTGGGCATCGAGGTGACTCCCCTGTATTGCGAGATGGACGGCACCTTCCCCAACCACGAGCCCGACCCCACCGTGCCGGCCAACCTCACCGACCTAATCGCCACGGTAAAGGACAAGGGCCTCATGGCCGGGGTGGCCTTTGACGGCGACTGCGACCGGGTGGGCGTGGTGGACGAAAAGGGCCAGATCATCTTCGGCGACATGCTCCTGGCCATCTTCGCCCGCAGCATCGTCAAGGAGCATCCCGGCGCCCTGTTCATCGGCGAGGTCAAGTGCTCCAAGAACCTCTACGACGACATCGAAAAGCACGGGGGCAAGGCCCTGATGTGGCGCACCGGCCACAGCCTGATCAAGCAGAAGATGGCCGAGACCGGGGCGCTTTTGGCCGGCGAAATGAGCGGCCACATGTTCTTCAAGCACCGCTGGTTCGGCTTTGACGACGGCATCTACGCCGCCCTGCGCTTCTGCGAGCTGCTGGCCGCCAGCCAAGCGCCCCTGTCCACCTGGTTGGCGGACATGCCCCCGGTGGTCTCCACCCCGGAGATCCGGGTGGAGTGCGCCGACGACATCAAGTTCCAGGTGGTGGAGCACGTGAAAAAGGCCATGTCCGGCGACTACGAGGTCATCGACGTGGACGGGGTGCGGGTGAACTTCCCGGACGGCTGGGGTCTGGTGCGGGCCAGCAACACCCAGCCCGCCCTGGTGCTGCGCTTCGAGGCCCAGAGCGAAAAGCGCCTGGAGGAGATCCGGGCCCTGGTGGAGGGCGAGGTCAAAAAGGCCCGCGAGAGCCTGTAGCCTTCTCGGACTGAAATGAAAGCGCCCTCCCGCTGGGGAGGGCATTTCTTATCTGTCGTATTCCAAGCTCACCTGATCGCCGAAGGCCTGGGCCAGGGCGGCTTCCAAATCCACCAGCTCGCGGGGCCCCTCACACTCCACCACCAGCTCGCGGTCGTCCAACAGCTTGAGGCGGCCGAACTTGGCGAAGATCTCGTTGGCCTTGGCCACGTCCACCGTGACCCAGCCCTTCATGCGGGCCAGCAGCTCCGGCCCCTTGAGGGGGCGTTCTATCTCCAAATCAACTTGGCGTCTTTGGGCTTCCCAGCCGATGCGGCAGGGCTGGGTGAGGACCGGGCTGACCGGATCGAGCATGGCCGCGCAGGTGAGCCAAACCCTGGCTCTGAGCATGGGGCGCCTCCTTGTTGGGTTCGTTCACTGCCTTCGACTATACGAGCCCGCCCAGGGGCCGTCAACCAAAGGCCGAGGCCGCGCCCTAGGCTTGGGCCGCCTCTTGGGCCAGCTCGGCCAGCTCTTGCAGGCGGCGCTCCCGGGGATGGCGCTCCAAGGCGTCGTCGATGAGGTCCAGGGCCTGCCGGGCCCGGCCCAGCTTGAGCAAAATTCGCCCGGCGGTCAGCGGGTGCTGCACCGCGCCCGGCTCCTGTTGCATGGCCCGCCGGGCCAGGGACAGGGCGATGTCCAGGTTGGCCTCCCGCTCCAGGTAAAGCCCGGCCAGGCCGCTCAGGGCGGCGGCGTCGCGGGGGTTGTGCTTGAGCGCCTCCTTGAAGGCGGCCTCGGCCTGGGCCCCCTGCCCCGCGGCGGCCAGCGACAGGCCCAGACGGCAATGCACCGCCTTTTTGCAGTCGGCCCGGGCCGCGGCCCGTTGCAGATAATTGAGGGCCTGGTTGGTACGGCCCCGCTCCTGGGCCAGGCAGCCCAGTTGAAACAGGGTGTCGGCGTGCTCGGGCTCCAGCTCCAGGCCGCGCTCCAGACAGGTCCGGGCCTCGTCGCGCCGCCCCAGGCGGAGTAGGGCCAGGCCCAGGTTGTAGTGGGCCATGTAGTCCTGCGGCGCCACCTCCCGGGCCCGGCGGAAGCACTCCGCCGCCTGCTCCATCTGGCCCAGGCGGCCGTGGCACACCCCCAGGGAGTTGAGCACGTTGTTTTCGTCGGCTTTGAGCAGGAGGGCCTTTTCATACTCGGCCACCGCCTCTGCCAGGCGGCCCTGGCCATAGGCCGCGTCGCCGCTGATGTTCAGGCTCACCGCGTCACAGGCCACCACGCTGTAGGGCTCCAGGAACCCGGCGTGCACCAGGGCCTTGGCCGCGTCGTAAAGGGTCTGTTCCACCGTGAAGCCCTGGCGGGGATGGGCGGCCACCCCGGCCCGCACCGGACGTCCGCCTTGCTCGCGCATCTTGTCCAGAGTGGCTCCGGCGGCCTGGGCCGCCTGCTCGGCCTCCACTCCTGGCAGCAGCGCGGCCAGGGCCTCGGGCGAGTAGCGGCCCAGCAGAGCTGCGGGTCCAAAGCTCTCCCGGGCCGCCTCGGTAAGCCCGGCCAAGAGGGCCTCGGCCCCCAGGCGACCGGTCACCTCAGCCACGCTCTCCAAATCTTCCACCCCCAGCACCACGGCGGCCAGGGGCTCCCCGGCCGCGCACAACGCCGCGTACACGGCCATGAGCGAGCGCCGTTCCAGGGCTCCCGTGGCCTGCTCCAGGGTCACCGCCACCTCGCCGCCGGGCAGACTCAGGCTCTGGCGGTGGCCCGGCTCTTCGGCACTGGCGTCCTGGGGCGGCAGGCGGCGCAGGACGTCGCCGGGCCGCAGGGGACTGGCCGGGCTGGCCAGGCTCACCACCTCGGCCAGGGACTCCTCGGCCCCCAGCTTGCTCACCGCCACCTCGGCCTTGCTCACCTGGGGCGGGCTGCCCGGTTCGCGCACCGCCAGGCGGTCGCCCTCGGTGAGCCCGTGCATGCGCCCCAGGTTGATGAGCACCCGGTCCAGGGGCATCACCTCTTGCACCTGCCCGGCCTTTTCGGCGATCTCCTGGAAAAAAAGCAGTTCCTCCTGCCCCGTTCGCTCGGCGGCCAGCAGGGCCCGGCCCGCGCGCAGCTTCAACAGGGCGGCGGTGTCGCACGCCGGCCCGGCCCCCCGGTGGCCCAGGTGGGAGGCTCCCAGGCTCAGGCTCACCGGCCAGGGATCGCGCCTGGCCCCCTCCAGGCGCAGCTTGGAGGCCGAGCGTTGCAGGGCCTCGGCGGCGCGCCGGGCCGCCTGCACCGAGCCGGGCAGCAGCATGAAAAAGGTCTGGCCCACCCGGGCCGTCACCAGGGCCTGGGGCGCGGCCTCGCCGATGAGGCGAGCCAACTCGCCCAGCACCTGGTCGCTGAGATTGCGTCCGTGGCGCTCCTGCCAGCCGGCCAGGCCTTGGGCCCGAATGGCCACCAGGGTCAGGCCCTCGCCCTGCCCCTCGCCGTCCAGGGCCAAGCGGCCGGTGGGCGGAGCCTGGGTAAGGCGAGCGGCCGCGCTGGTCAATGCCTCGTCCAGGGCGGCCTCGTTGCCCAGGCCGGTGAGTGCGTCGCGCTGGGCGGCCAGCCGGGAGCGCACCAGGGTCAGGCTGGTCTCCACCAGGGCGGCCAGGAAGGGGCGCACCGCGTCGGGGAGTTGCGCCTCGCTCACCCCGTGAGCCGCCAGCAGGCCCAGGGGCCGGGCGCCGTCCAGCAGGGGGATGAGCAAGCGACCGCCTCCCAGGTCCAACACCGCGCGGCCGTTTTGCAGGGCGTTGTGCAACAGCTCCTGGTTGGGCTCGCCCGGGCCGGGGGGAGGCAACAGGTCTATGCGGGCGCAGCCCAGGGCCTTGCGCAGGGGCGGCTTGACGAGCTCCTGAAAACGAATCAGGTCTTGGAAGCTGAGCGGGCGGCGCGCGGCGGGCGGCAAGATATCAGCCTCAGGCGGCCAAGGCGGCCAGGGCCTTGGCGATGACCGCCGCGTCGTCGGCCACCAGGGTGCGCACGTCCATGAGCAGGTGGCCGTCTTCCAGGCGGCAGATTATGGGGGGATCGCCCGCCCTGAGCGCCTGCTCCAGGCGGGTGGCGCTCAGGCCCTTGACGGCCAGCCTGAGTAGGCGGGTGCGGGGCGCGGCCAGGGGCATGGCCCCGCCGCCCACCCGGCTCACGCCTTCCACGGTGGAAACCTCCAGCCGCTCCAGGCCCAGCTTCTTCAGGCGGGCGGCCAGGCGGTTGGCCCGCTCGCGCAGGCGCTCGTAGGGCACGGTGATCATGGCCAGGGTGGGGATCTCGGCCAGGGCCTTGGCCGGATCACGGTAAAGCTCCAGGGTGGCTTCCAGGGCCCCCAGGGTCAGCTTGTCCACCCTGAGCGCCCGGTTGGTGGGGTTCTTGCGGCAGCGCTCCACGAACTCGGCCTTGCCCAGGATGATGCCCGCCTGGGGCCCGCCCAAGAGCTTGTCCCCGGAGAAGGTGACCAGGTCCGCACCATCGGCCAGGGCCTCCTGCACCGTGGGCTCCTTGGGCAGGCCGTAGCGCGAGTAGTCCACCAGGCTGCCCGAGCCCAGGTCCTCCATCACCGGCAGATGGTAGCGGTCGCCCAGCTCGCGCAGCTCTTGTAGCGGCACCTCCTTGTGGAAGCCCACCACCGCGAAGTTGCTGGTGTGCACCTTGAGCAGCAGGGCCGTGTTGGAGGTGATGGCTCCCTCATAGTCGTGCAGATGGGTCTTGTTGGTGGCCCCCACCTCGCGCAGGATGGCCCCGGAGCGGGCCATCACGTCCGGAATGCGGAAAGAGCCCCCGATCTCCACCAACTGGCCCCGGCTGACCACCACCTCGCGGCCGGCGGCCAGGGTCTGCAGGGACAAGAGCACTGCGGCGGCGTTGTTGTTGACCACCAGCGAGGCCTCGGCCCCGGTCAGTTCGCAGAGGATGCGGTCCACGTGCACGTAGCGGCTGCCTCGCGCCCCGGCCGCCAGGTCGTACTCCAGATTGCTGTAGGTGCAGTTGATCTCGATCAAGCGCTCCAGGGCCCGCCGGGCCAGCAGGGAACGCCCCAGGTTGGTGTGCACCACCACCCCGGTGGCGTTGACCACCCGCTGGAGGCTGGGCGCGGCCAAGCGCCGGGCCAGGGAGGCGGCGGCCAGGGCCACCGCCTCGCCGCCAAGCTCCTCGTCCGTTACTTCCTGGCCGTCCAGCAAACGGGCGCGCAGCCCGTCCAAGGTCTGGCGGGCCGCGCTCAAGATCAGGGGACGAGCCACCTCCGGGCGCAACTGTTGCAGGGACGGGTGCTCCAAGAGCTGGTCCACCTTGGGCAACCGCGCCAACCGCTTTTGTTCCGCCATGGGCTCTCCTAGGGATAAGGGTCTTTTACTACTATTACAAATCGCGCCCAGAGGCAAGAACCCGCCCCTGGCGCAGCCAGAAAAAGGTCAGGGCGGTGATGACGATGCAGTGGTCGATTTCCCCCGAGGCCACCATGGCCGGCAGATCGTCCTGTTTCACCCGAAAAACCTGGATGCTCTCACCGTCGTCGGGCTCCGGTTCGCCGGGCACGGGGTCCACCAAGGCCAGATAGGTGTGGCAGGTGTTGTCGAACAGGGCCGGGTTGGGGTTCACCTTGCCCAGATAGGTCAGTTCCCGGGCGGTGTAGCCGGTTTCTTCCCTGAGCTCCCGGGCCGCGGCATCGATGGGCTTTTCGCCGGGGTCCACCAGGCCGCCGGGGATTTCCACGGCCCAGTCCTCCGAGCCGTGGCGCCACTGCTTGATGAGCACCACCTCGCCCTGGGGAGTGACGGGCACGATGTTGACCCAATCGCAGGAGTGCAGGGTTATGAAGGTGCCGGTGTGCGTGCCCAGGCGGCGCGTGCTGCGCCGCACGCTGAGCACCGGGTGTTCCAGCATGCTTTCGCTGTCGAGGATCTTCCAGCCGGACAAGATGCTGCCTGCCTTTCACGGCGCCGGACGCGGCCGGGCGGCGGGCCGAGCTATTGGATATTCATGGCCGAGCCGACGATGAGGCTCATCAGGCCGGAAATGATCACGTTTTGCAGAAAAATAATGGCCAGGATCAATATCACCGGCGCGATATCAAAGCCGCCGAAATTAGTGGGGATAATACGCCGCACCCGCCACAGCACCGGTTCGGTTACCGCGAACAAAAAGCGCACGATGGGATTGTTGGGGTCCGGGCGCACCCAGGTTATCACCGCGGCGGCCACGATTACCCACATGTAGGCGCCCAAAAGCCAGCTAATGAACTGAAGTATCTTTAGAAAAAATATCATTCTTCCAATCCCGTTATGCAGGTATCGGCTCAAAACTCTAGGCTAATAGTGATTGCCCGCCCCCAGCCTGTCAAGCCCGGCCGCCTCTTGGTTTTAATTGCCCCTAAAAGCGGTACGCCCATTGCCTAAAGTCAGGATTCTTTTTACTTTCATAGACATGGCCCGCCCTTGAGATTGTAAAAACGACTTGTTATACTGTGGAGTCAACAGCCTAGCAATTCATACCCATGCCATGGTTCAATGATGCTTACGGGACCGTGTGGATGGTGGGAGAAACCAACTATGAAAAGCAAGCGTCTGGTGATGGTCTTTGGATTGGTGGCCGCCCTGGCCCTGGGTCTGGCCCTGGCCGTGCCGGCCGAGACGGCCAAGCCCAACGGGTGCCTGGACAAGAAACTCTGCGCCGAAAAGCTGCGCTTTGGCAAGCAGGCCTTTGAGCGCGGCGCCTACGGGACCGCCAAGGCTTATTTCAAGCAGGCTGTAGTCGCCGACCCCACTTCAACCGCCGCTTGGGCCTACTACGACCTCACCGTCATGTACGATGTGGCCCTGCAAGTACAAAAAGCGGGCCAGGTCAAGGTTTCCGGCGCCCCGGTGCCGGGTGCCGCGCCCCAGGCAACTCCCAGCGCCGCCGCTCCCTCTGCCGCTCCACCCGCGCCTAAATCTTCTCCCAAACCGGCCATAGTCATACAAGACGAAGGCTGCTAATTCATTGTTCCCGGGTGGTTTGAATTCACGGATTTTCGAGGCGGGGAAAGACTAATTTCCCCGCCCCTAGATCATACTTAACCGCATCATCTATCACGGAGGTAGGCGAGATGAAGAAGTTTGTGGTGATCTTTATGGCAGTGGCCTTTGTGGCCATGACCGCCATGGTGGCCTTTGCCGCTGACAACCCCCTGAAGGCCGGCGAAAAAGCCTTCCACAGCGAAGTGGTAAGCTGGATTCCCAAGGACAAGCACGTGACCATCGTCCAGCTGCACGCCAAGTGGCAGGAGGTTCTGGCCGGCAAGTCCAAGGCTATCCTGTTGGACGTGCGCACCCATCCCGAGTTTGACGCCTTCCACATTGAGGGCTCCAGCCACATTCACGCCGGCCACATGTACACCATCCCCGGCAAGATCAAAGACCCCAACGCCGAAATCTGGGTCTATTGCCGCACCCAGCATAGGGCCAGCTACGTGGCGGGCATGCTGTACAAGTACGGCTACAAGAACGTCTACTACGTGGACAAGATGAAGACCAAGGACGGCGCCACGGTCACCGGTGGCGTGGTGGGTTGGGCCGCCATGGGTTACCCCTTCGTCAACTACTTCTACGGCCAGATGAAGATTACCCAGTACATGAAGCAGGGTTCCTGGTCCGAGCGTAACTGCGGCAACTACATCCGCGAGTTCAGCGGCCAGCGCGGCGAAAAGTGCGGCCTCAAGGTCCTCAAGTAAGCGCCGTCTGAGCAATTAGCGCCCCAGGGGGGCCGCCTCGCGGCGGCTCCCCTTTTTTATCCCCGGCAGCCGAGCAAAAACCGGCCCTTGTGTGGTAGCCTTGGCCCAAGATCATTTCGGAGTGAACAGCATGTCCCCAACAGACCTTAGAAACGACGCTGACCTGATCATCAAAGCGGCCTTGGCCTCGGTGGACCCCTCGCGCGCGGTCAAGGAGGCGCTGAGCCTTGAGGGCGACCAACTCACCGTGGGCGATCAGGCCATCGACCTGAAACGCTACCAGCGCATCATCGTGGTGGGCGCGGGCAAGGCCGGCGCCCCCATGGCCCAGGCGGTGGAAGAGGTGCTGGGCCGGCGCATCGGCGCGGGCCGGGTGGTGGTCAAGGACGGCCACGGCGCGCCCACCGAGGCCATCGAGATAATGGAGGCCAGCCACCCGGTGCCCGACGACCGCGGGGTGGAGGCCGGGCGCAGCATCGCCGAACTGGTGCGCCAAGAGGCCGCGCCGGACACCCTGTTTTTGTGCCTGCTCTCCGGCGGGGGCAGCGCCCTGTTGGTGGCCCCGGCCGACGGAGTGTCCCTGGCCGACAAGCAGCAGACCACCCGCCTGCTGTTGGCCAGCGGGGCCGACATCGGCGAGATCAACGCCATCCGCAAGCACCTCAGTCAGCTCAAGGGCGGCAACCTGGCCCGCCTGGCCGCGCCGGGCCGCCTGATCAGCCTGATCATCAGCGACGTGGTGGGCGACCGCCTGGACGTCATCGCCTCGGGTCCCACCGTGGCCGACCGCTCCACCTGGGAACAGTGCCGCGACATCCTGACCCGCTACGGCATCTGGGACCAGGTGCCCGACCCGGTGCGCGAGCGCATCCAGCAGGGCCTGGACGGGGTCGTCCCCGACACCCCCAAGCCCGGCGACAGCGCCTTGGCCGGCGTGACCAACCTCATCGTGAGCAGCAACCGCATGGCCGTGGACCAGGCCCTGGGCCAGGCCCGCGAGCTGGGCTACGCCCCCCTGCTACTCAGCACCACCATCGAGGGCGAGACCAAGGACGTGGCCCGCATGCACGCGGCCATGGCCCGCGAGGTTTTGGCCAGCGGCAACCCCCTGCCCGCCCCCTGCTGCCTGCTCAGCGGCGGCGAGACCACCGTGACCCTGGGCGATGATCCGGGGGTCGGCGGGCGCAACATGGAGTTCGCCCTGGCCGCGGCGCTGGATTTGGAGGGACTATCGGGTGTGCTGGCGGTCAGCGTGGGCACCGACGGCACCGACGGCCCCACCGAGGCGGCCGGGGCTTGGGCCGACGGCGAGAGCGTGGCCCGGGGCGCGGCCCAGGGCCTCAAGGCGCGGCGCTTTTTGGAGCGTCACGACGCCTACAACTATTTCCAGCCCCTGGGCGATTTGATCGTAACCGGTCCCACCCGCACCAACGTCATGGATCTCCGGCTGGTGCTGGTGCGCGGCCCACAGGAGTAGGCCTTTTGAGCGAGCCCCTGCTGGCCATCGACGACCTGAGCACGGTGTTCGACTCCGAGTCCGGGGCCGTGGTGGCCGTGGACGGCCTGAGCCTGTCCGTGGCACCCGGCGAGATCGCGGGGCTGGTGGGCGAGAGCGGCTGCGGCAAGTCGCTTACCGCGCTGAGCGTCATGGGCCTGCTGCCCCCGCCAGGCCGGGTGGCCGGGGGCAAAATCCGCTTCCAAGGCCGCGACCTGCTGGCGTTGAGCCAAGCCGAGATGCGCGCCCTGCGCGGGCGGGAGATCTCCATGATCTTCCAGGAGCCCATGACCTCGCTGAACCCGGTGTTCACCGTGGGCCGCCAGATCGCCGAGGAAATCACGGTGCACGAGAAGGCCTCCCCCAAGGAGGCCTGGCAACGGGCCGTGCGGATGCTTGAGAAGGTGGGCATCCCCGAGGCCGCCACCCGGGCCCGGGCCTATCCCCACCAGCTCAGCGGGGGCATGCGCCAGCGGGTGATGATCGCCATGGCCCTGGCCCTGGACCCCCGGCTGCTCATTGCCGACGAGCCCACCACCGCCCTGGACGTGACCATCCAGGCCCAGATACTTTCCCTGATGCGCCATTTGCAGGGCGAGACCGGGGCGGCCATTTTGCTCATCACCCACAACCTGGCCGTGGTGGCCCAGACCTGCTCCCGGGTGATGGTCATGTACACCGGCCGCCTGGTAGAAGACGCGCCGGTGGTGGAGCTTTTCGACCATCCCCTGCACCCCTACACCAGGGGCCTGCTGGCCTGCCTGCCCGCCCGCTCGCCCCGGCCGGGACAGAAGCTGCCCACCATCGGGGGCATCGTGCCTCCCCTGGGCGACCTGCCGCCCGGCTGCGCCTTCAGCGATCGCTGCCCCGAGGCCTTTGACAAATGCCGCCAGGCCGAACCGGCCCTGGTGGAGGTGGCTCCCGGACATGCGGTGCGCTGTTATTTGCACCACGATCAGGCCCGGCGGGCCCGGAGGCTGGCCGCATGAACCAGGCCGCGCCGTTGATGGCCCTGGAAGGCCTCACCAAGTATTTCAAGGTGGGCGCCGGGTTCATGGGCGTCCAGCGCCAGACGGTGCACGCGGTGGACGGGGTAGACCTAACGGTGCGGCCCCACGAGGTGCTGGGCCTGGTGGGCGAAAGCGGCTGCGGCAAGTCCACCCTGGGCCGCCTGGCCCTGGGCCTGCTGGGGCCCACCAGCGGCCGGGTGATGTTCGAGGGCCGGGACATAACCACTCTGGACCGGGCCGGGTGGAAGGCCCTGCGCCGCCAAATGCAGGTTATCTTCCAGGACCCGGCCACCTCCCTGAACCCCCGTCTCAACGTGGGCTCCATCCTGGCCGAGCCTCTTTTGATCCACGGCCTGGCCACCCGCCAGGAGGCCAAGGCGCGGGTGGCCGAGCTTTTGAGCGAGGTGGGGCTCAGGCCCGAGCACGCCCGGCGCTATCCCCACCAGTTCAGCGGCGGCCAGCGCCAGCGTATCGGCATCGCCCGGGCCCTGGCCCTTCGGCCCAAGCTGGTGGTGGCCGACGAGCCGGTGAGCGCCCTGGACGTGTCCATCCAGGCCCAGGTGCTCAATCTGCTCATGGAGCTCAAGGAGAGCTTCGGTCTGACCTACATGTTCGTGGCCCACGACCTGTCGGTGGTGCGCCACGTCTCCACCCGGGTGGCGGTGATGTATCTGGGCAAGGTAGTAGAGGTGGGCCCGGCGGCGGTGTTCGACTCCCCGCCCCGCCATCCCTATACCGAGGCCCTCTTGGCCGCCGCGCCGGTGGCCGATCCTCACAAGGTCATGGCCCCGCCGCCGGTCAAGGGCGACGTGGCCAGCCCGGTGAACCCGCCCGCGGGCTGCCGTTTCCATCCCCGCTGCCCCGAGGCCCAAGACGTATGCTCCCGCGAGGAGCCCCTGCTCAAGCAGATCGAACCCGAACACCTCTGCGCCTGCCATTTTCGCTAGCGGTCGCGCCCCACAAAAAAACGGCATGACGACTCATCATCGCCATGCCGCTGGTTTTCAGTGAAAGCTCGGACTAGTCCTTGTTGGCCTCGCCCAGGTATTCGGCCTCCTTGGCCTGCACCAGCTGGGTCAGGGTGCGGTTGACCGGGGTGGGCAGGCCCACCTGCTCGCCCTGGCGCACCACCGCGCCGTTGATGTAGGCCACTTCGGTGCGCCGCTTGGAGAGCACGTCCTGGCGCATGGAGCTGATGTTGGTCCCGGTGCGCCGGGCCACCTGCTGCACCGCGGCCAGCATGTCCTGGTGCAAGAAGCGCACGCCCAGGGCCTTGCCCACGGCCACCGCCTCGGCCACCGCCTCGGCCATGACCTCGCGGGCGGGCGCCAGTTCCAGGAGCTGGCCGTTGAGCACGTCCAGGATGGCGGTGAGCGGGTTGATGCCCGCGTTGATCACCACCTTGGTCCAGATGAGGTTTTGCACCCCTTCGTTGGCCTCGGTCTCGAAGCCGGCCTTGATCAACAGGTCGCGCACCTGGCAGGTGTAGTCGTCCAACAGGCCGCGGGCCGGGCCGATGTGAGTGACCCCTCGCCCGGCGTGACGCACCTTGCCCGGCCCCAGCAGGGTGGCCCCTTCGCTGGTGATGCCGCCCAAGACGCGCTCCGGGCCCAGGGCGTCCACCAGGGTCTCCACGTTCTCGGCCCCGTTCTGCAGGGTAAGAGCCCTGGCCTGGGGGTTCAGGTGGGACCTCAGGGTGCGGGCCACCTCCTGGGTGTGATAGGCCTTGGTGCAGATCACCGCCAGGTCCGCATCGGCCAGCGCGGCCGAATCGGCCCCGGCGGGTATGGCCAGGCGCTCCTGGCCCTGAGAGTGCTCCAGGAGCACCCCCTGCTCGTTGATGGTCCGGGCCCGCTGGGCGCGGTGGTCCAGCAGGCTGACCTGGGCCCCGGCCATGGCCAGGCGGGCGGCCAGCATGAGGCCCATGGCGCCCGGGCCCACGATTACAATCTTCATCTGGGCCCCCTAAAACTTGAGTTGATCCACCACGGCCTGGTCCATGACGAAACCGTGTTCCGGGGCGGGGAAGTCGCTGGAGCGCACCTCTTGGGTGTAGGAGGTCACCGCCTGCTCCAGCTGTGGGAAGAGGTTCACGTACTGGCGGGCCATCTTGGGCGGCTTGCGCTCGGCCAGGCCGATGATGTCGTGCACCACCAAGACCTGCCCGTCGCAATCGGGACCCGCCCCGATGCCGATGGTCACGATGGGCGAGTTGGCGGTGATGGCCGCGGCCAGGGCCGAGGGGATGCACTCGAAGACGATGAGCTTGGCTCCGGCCTCGTACAGGGCCGCCGTGTCGTCGATCATCTTCTGGGCCCCGGCCAGGTCCTTGCCCTGCACCTTGTAGCCGCCCAGGGAGGCCACGCTCTGGGGGGTCAGGCCGATGTGGGCGCACACGGGAATGCCCGCCTCGGTGATGGCCTTGACCTGGGGTGCCATCTCCGCCCCGCCCTCCAGCTTGACGCAGCCCACGCCGCCTTCCTTCATCATGCGCCCGGCGTTGGCCACCGCCTGGCTCACGCTGACCTGGTAGGACAAAAAGGGCATGTCGCCGATGAGCAGAGGGGTCTTGAGGCCCCGGCGCACCGCCTTGATATGGTGGATCATCTCGTCCATGGTCACCGGCACGGTGGACTCATAGCCCAGGACCACGTTGCCCAGGCTGTCGCCCACCAAGACCGAATCCACCCCCGCCCGCTCCATGGCCAGGGCGGTGGGATAGTCGTAGGCCGTAAGCATGACGATTTTTTCTTGGTTTTGCTTTTTCTGTACCAGGTCCGGAACGGTGATAGGCTTGCGGTCCATAGTCCTCTCCTCCTCACATTAGGTAGAAGCCGTGGATGGCTGACGGGCCAAGGCCGGGCCTGTGCGGTAGTCTGGGTCCCCGAGGGGCTAACAGCAACCTGAGCCGAAGCCTTTGCCGCAGATTGTAGCTCCATTGGTAACGGACATATGGGGGCCTGTCAAGCGCGTCGGCCGCCGCTCTGGACGCAGAAAAAGATTGACACTATTTGCGCTGTGTGTTGTGTTTGGTGGCGCTGGCGCCTCCGGCGCGGCACACCTGAAAAGCCAAGCAAACTTAATTGCCTAACACACGGCATTGTCTCAAGAAAGGAGTAGGCCATGGCGGCTGAGTTGATCAAGGGCTTGCCTATCGCCAAAGCGATCCGCGAGGAGATTATCGAGGAAGTCAACGGACTCAAGGCCAAGGGCGTGCAGCCCAAGCTGGCCGTCCTGTTGGTGGGCGACGATCCCGGCAGCGTCTGGTACGCCAAGTCCAAGGTGGGCGTGGGCGAAAAGCTGGGCATCGTGGTGGACCTGCACACCATGGCTCCGGACACCAGCGAAGAGACCATCCTGGAGCAGATCCAGGGCTGGAACATGGACTCGTCCGTGCACGGCATCCTGGTGGAGCTGCCCCTGCCCAAGGGTATTTCCAAGGAAAAGGTCATGGAGTCCATCGACCCCAAGAAGGACGTGGACGGCGTGCACCCGGTGAACCGCGGCTACCTCTTGGGCGGCCAGGAGCATCTGGCCCTGGTGCCGGCCACTCCGCTTAGCTGCATCGCCCTGGCCGAGCGGGCGGGCATCGACTTCAAAGGCAAGCGGGTCACCCTGGTCGGCCGTGGCGACACCGTGGGACGCCCCCTGGCCAGTCTGCTGATCAAGCGCGATGCCACCATCACCGTCTGCCACACCAAGACCAAGGATCTGCCCGCCGAGTGCCAGCGGGGCGAGATCGTGGTGGCCGCCGCCGGTTTCGCGGGCCTGGTCAAGAAGGACATGATCAGCCCCGGCACGGTGGTCATCGACGCGGGCGTCAACGAGATCAAGGACGAGGCCACCGGCGAGAGCAAGTACGTGGGCGACTGCGAGCCCGACGTGGCCGACGTGGCCGCGGCCCTGAGCCCGGTTCCCGGTGGCGTGGGCAGCCTGACCACCACCATCATCATGGGCAACGTGCTCAAGGCCCTCAAGCTCCAGGGCGCGGACAAGTAAGGAGGAGCCAAGATGGCCCAGCAAGTCTATGAGATGACCCTGAACGACTTTATAGAGATCGCGGCTTCCAAGAGCCACACCCCCGGCGGCGGCAACGTGTCGGCGGTGGTGGCCACCCTGGGTGCCTCCATGGTGGCCATGGTGGGCAACCTGACCCTGGCCAACAAGAAGTACGAAGAGCACAAGGACCAGGCCCAGGGCTGCGTGGACCGGGTAATGGGCATGATCGCCAAGCTCAAGGACCTGACGGTCAAGGACATGGAGGCCTTTGACGCCTACATGGGCGTGTTCAAGATGCCCAAGGACACCGACGAGGAGAAAGCGGCACGCAAGCAAGCCATGGAAGACGCGGCCAAGCAAGCCACCCTGGTGCCCCTGGAGATATGCAAGACCTGCCTGGACATCGTGGACGAGGCCGACGCCCTGTCCAAGTACGGCAACCTCATGGCCATCAGCGACGTGGGCGTGGGAGCCATGGTGGCCGAGGCGGCCCTGCGCTCGTGCATGCTCAGCGTGGACATCAACGTGCCCAGCATCAAGGACCAGGACTTCGTCAGGGACGTGTTGGCCGAGAAGGCCCGCCTGTTCACCCAGGCTGAAAAACTGCGCACCCTGGCCATGGCCCGGGTCATAGAGAAGATGGGCGGCTAGCGCCCCCAGCGGCCCGAAAGCACGGCGGGAGCCCTCCGGGGCTCCCGTTTTTTTTTGCTTGGCGGGTCCGCTTGCGGCCCGCACCGGCCTGTGATAGCTTTTCCCCATGCACAAGGGGTTACTGTTCAGATGGGTGGTCAACGCCCTGGGCCTGCTCTTCGTATCCTGGCTGTTTGACGGCATCCAGGTGAACGGGGTGGGCTGGGCTTTCGTGGCCGCCCTGTTTTTGGGCATCTTCAACGCCCTGGTCCGCCCGGTCCTGATCCTGCTCACCCTGCCCATCACCGTGGTCACCATGGGCCTGTTCATCCTGGTGATCAACGCCCTGATGCTCTGGCTCACCGGCACCCTGCTGGCCGGTTTCCAGGTGCACGGTTTCTGGACGGCGGTAGGGGGAGCCCTGGTGCTCAGCGTCATCAGCCTGGCGGCCAACTCCCTGGTGGGGGAGCGAGGCAACATCGAGGTGATCGACATGCGCCGCGACGCGCATGGTCGCTGGGAGCGGAGGGACTAGGCCGTGGAGACGCATCAAAGGTCGTTGCAGCTAAGGGTGGACTCCTGCCAGGAAGTCATCGACCACATCAGCCGCCGCCTGTCCGCCGAAGACATCAACCCCCGCATCGTGGACCAGTTGGAGCGCCTGCGCGAGCTGCTGGCCTTTTTGGATCACCGTCTGGTCAATGAAAACGACCTCTACCGCATCGAGGTCTCCACCAACCAACTCCTGCGCGAACTGGGCATACTTTTCAACCACAACCAGTTCGGCTCCCTCTACGACCACACCCTGCAGTAAATCCGGCCCACCCCGCGGCCGATGGCCCGGCGCCGCCCCCCGGCGAGCCGGGCCGCTGATTTTTAGGTGAGCCCTCTATACAGGCCGCCGTCGATGAGGTAGCTGGCCCCGGTGATGTAGTCCGCCGGCTGGCCGGCCAAAAACACCACCAGAGCGGCGAACTCCTCGGGCTTGCCCAGGCGCTTCAGGGGAATGGCCGCCACCGTTTCGGCCAGGGCCTGGTCCCGGCTGATGCCCTCGGTCTCGGCCCGGTGCTTGAGAAGCTGCTCCACCCGCTCGGTGTGCATCCAGCCGGGCAAGATGTTGTTAACCGTGACTCCCGAGGCGGCCACCTCGTCGGCCAGGGTCTTGGCCCAGCCCACCACCGCCGCGCGGATGCTGTTGCTTAAAATCAGCCCGGCCAGGGGCTGCTTCACCGAAACGCTGGTCATGTTGATCACCCGGCCCCAGCCCGCCTGCATCATGGCCGGCAGGAGCGCGCGGGTCATGGCCTGGGCCGAGAGCAGGGTCAGCTCCACCGCCCGGCGCCAGGCTGTCTCGTCCAGGTCCAGGAAGGCGCCGGTGGGCGGCCCGCCCGCGTTGTTCACCAGGATATCCACCCGGCCGAAGCGCTCCAGGGCGGCCCCGGCGAAAGCCGCCGCCGCGCCCTGAGCGACCAGGTCCACCGGCTGGGCCATGACCTGCACCCCGTACTCGTCCGCGATCTTCCCGGCCGCCTCGGTGAGCTTCTCCTCGCCGCGGGCGCACAGGGCCAGATGGCATCCCTCGGCGGCCAGGCCCTTGGCCACGGCAAAACCCAACCCCCGGCTGGCCCCGCCCACCAGGGCGACCTTGCCTTTAATCCCCATTTCCATGGTGATCCTCCTTGTTCTTGAGCCGTTGCAAGCGCACCAGGCGCGCGTAGAGCCCGTCCAGGTCCATAAGCTCCTGATGCCGCCCCTGCTCCACCACCCGCCCCTGGTGCATCACCAGGATGTTGTCCGCCCGGCGAATGGTGGACAAACGGTGGGCCACCACCAGGCTGGTGCGCCCGGCCATGACCCGGGGCAGGGCCTTTTGAATGAGCCGCTCGCTCACCGGGTCCACGCTGCTGGTGGCCTCGTCCAACACCAGCACCCGGGGCTCCCCGGCCACCGCCCGGGCCAGGGCCAAGAGCTGGCGCTGCCCCGCGCTGAGGCGCCGCGCCCCCTCGCCCAACTGGGTGTCCAGGCCCGCCTCCAGGCGCCCCACGAACTCGGCCGCCCCGCTGACTTCCAAGGCCCGCTCCAGGTGCTCCTGGTCCACCTCCGGGCGATGCAGGGTGATGTTGTCCTTCACCGTGCCCGAGAGCAGAAACACCTCCTGGGAAACCAGGGCCACCCGCTTGGCCAGGTCCTTGCGGTCCATGTCCCTGAGATCCACTCCGTCGATGGCGACGGACCCCTGGTCCGGGTCGTAGAGGCGCAGGAGCAGGTTGACCAGGCTGGTCTTGCCCGCCCCGGTGGGGCCAACCACGGCCCAACTCTGGCCGGGCGGGATGGTCAGGTCAAGCTCGTGCACCACCGGCCGCCCCGGCTCGTAGCCAAAGGTGACCCCGCGAAACTCCACCTGGCCCGGCCCCGGCTGGGCCGGCGCGGCGGTGCGCGGCGCGGGCAGGGCCTGGTCGTTGTCCAGTAGATGGAAGATGCGCTCGCCGGAGGCCATGGCCGCCTGCATGATGTTGTACTTCTCGGCCAGGTCGCGCACCGGGCGGAAGAACATCTGCATATAGGCGATAAAGGCCACCAGGGTGCCCAGGCTGAGCTGGTCCTGGATCACCCGCCCGCCGCCGTAGTAGATGATGAGAGCCATGGCCACCGAGCTGAGTAGCTCGGTGATGGGCAGGAAAACGGTGAAGACCTTGACCTGGCGCATGCCCGCGGCGAAGTAGCCATCGTTGAGCTCGCGGAACTTTTCTTCCCCCGCCCGCTCGGCCCGGAAGAGCTTGATCACCGCCATGCCGTCCAGGGTCTCGCTGAGCCAGCTATTGATGCGCCCCAGATGGCCTTGCAGGCGGCGGAAGGCGTCGCGGGCCAGGCGGGAGAAGGCCCAGGCCAGGGCCCCCACCACCGGGGTGAGGGCCAGGCAGACCAGGGCCAGGTAAAAGTCCAGCCACAACAACACCAGCACGATGCCCACGATGACGAAAAAGTCCTGAAACAGCGAGACCAGGGCGCTGGTGAACATTTCGTTGAGGTTCTGGATGTCGTTGGTCAGGCGGGTGACCAGCTTGCCCACCGGGTTGCGGCCGTAGAAAAACTCGTTGCGCCCCAGCAGGTGGCGGTAGAGCTGCTGGCGCATGGCCAGCATCATCTCCTGGCCGGTGCGCTCCAGGAGCATGGTCTGGAAATAGCCCAAGATGAACACCCCGGCGGCGGCCAGCAAGAACACCAGGGCCAAGCGGGCCAGACCCCAGGCGTCCGGAGCGCGCAGGGCCCGCACCTGGGCCTCGGGCAGCCGGGCCAGGTCCGGGGTGGCGATCACCCAACGCTCCCCCGCCTTGATGAACACCCGGGGGTGTTCCCCGGCCAGGCGCTCGGCCTCTTTGGTTTGGGGCGCCAGGTAAAAGGGGTCCTTGCTCACCGCGCCGGCCTGGCGCAGCTTGGCGGTAAGGCGGGGGTCCAGCTTGCGCCAAGCGGTTTCGGGCACGAACACCGCCCCGCTCCGACCGGGCAGGAAAGAGGCGCCCGCTCCCTGGCGCAACCGTGCCGCCAGCTCTGGCGGGGCGTCGCCGGGCCGCACCTCCAGGGCCTGGCGCACCATGTAGTTGTCAATGGCCAGGCGGGTGATGTAGGGCAGGCTCAGGTCCAGGCCCGTGGCCAACAGGGTGAGCAGCGAGGCGAACAGAATCACCGCCAAATGGGGCCGCCCATAGGAGGCCAGGCGCTTGAGCAGCCGGAAGTCGTAGGGCTTGCCCAGCTGGTCGCCTTCCATGTAGCCGAAATCTCCCGGCGGAGCCATGGCTAGCCTTCCTCCAGCTCGGCCAGGATGGCCTGCTCGGCGAACAGATCATGGTAAAGCCCCTGCAGGGCCATGAGCGAGGCGTGATCGCCCTCCTCCACCAGGAGGCCCTGGTCCAAGACATAGATGTGCCGGGCAAAGGCCACGCTGCCCAGGCGGTGGCTCACCACCAGGGTGGTGCGCCCGGCCCGCAGGCGGGCCAGGTTGGCCAGGATGCGGGTCTCGGTGCCGGTGTCCACGGCCGACAGCGGGTCGTCCAACACCAGCACCGCCGGGTCCAACAGCAGGGCCCGGGCCAGGCACAGGCGCTGGCGCTGGCCCCCGCTCAGGGTGTGGGCCCGCTCGCCCAGTTCGGTTTCCAGGCCCTGGGGCAGCTCCCGCACCTCTTGGGCCAACTCCGCCGCCTCCAGGGCGGCCCACAGGCGCGCCTCGTCGGCCGAGGGATCGCCCAGGGCCAGGTTGTGGGCCAACGTGGCCGAGAACAAAAAGGCCTCCTGGGGCACCTGCACCACGTGGGAGCGCAGGTCCTCCTGGGCCAGCTCCAACACGTCGGTCCCTTCCACGAACACCGCGCCTCCGGGCGGTTCGTACAGGCGGCCCAACAGGCGCAGCAAGGTGGACTTGCCGCTGCCGATGGGCCCCACCACCGCGGTAAGCTGTCCGGCCGGGGCCTTGAGGCTCACCCGGCTCAGGGTGTCGGACGCCGCGCCGGGGTAG